>NZ_QCZD01000003.1 GCF_003075045.1 Maribacter litoralis
GGTCGTCATCTTGTGCAAGCACAAATGTTACCCCTCGACTTGCATGTGTTAGGCCTGCCGCTAGCGTTCATCCTGAGCCAGGATCAAACTCTTCATCGTTGTTTTGTAAATATTCGTCCCAACGAAACCAAAATCTTTCCCGGCCCCGACTCTCGATTCAATTCCTTATATATACCTCGCGATATATTATATTCGTATGTTTCTTAATTCGTGTTCCTCTCGCCCAGGTCCTCACCTGAACTCGATTCTTAAATCTCCACAATATTTCAATGAACTTCTATCCACTCCGCTCCAAAGATCTTACGACATTTTCGCTTCGTTTCCCTTAGGTGTTTCCCTAAGCGGCTGCAAATATACAACTGTTTTTTAACCTGGCAACTTTTATCGAAAAAAAATATCTTTCTTTTTTTCGCCAAACCAAAACAACATATATATGAACCTATTTCCCTAACGACTCCGACTCGCATCTTCCTCGTTTGCGGGGTGCAAATCTACAACCTATTTTCCATTACACAAGACTTTTTACATAAAAAATCGGAAGACTTTCCAAACCGATACCTACCGGGCTGATTCAACGTTGTTTACATACAAAGAAAATAACAAGATTATTGATGGGGATACAATAACCAGACTAAAACCTCTCTTACTACTTATAGTTTTCAATGGAAATATCTAACTATTAAGAAAAGAAATTCCACACTAACCCAAAACGTATAACAAAGTCACGATAAGGATAATTAGGCGCGGCATAGTAGTCATACCCAGAAAAAGAGGAATTGAAATGTTCTGCCTTTAAATAAATTCTGGTTTGCTGAATTCTTGCATTAATAAAGAAGTCTAACAAAGGATAGCCACCCAACTCTTCTTTGTTCTGCACATAAAATTCACCTAGAACAGGATTATAACCATTCATATTATACGCAGTGAAATATTTAAAAGTGACTCCTGTTTGCAAATACATTGCTTTTTTAAAAACATCGGAAGAAAAATACAATGTATTTCTAGTCACCAATTGAGGTACATTAAGCACTTGAGAATCTTGAGTGACGTTTTGATACATTACCGTATTGTTCAAAGCAAACATACCGACTTTAAATTCCTTTTGATACTTCACTTTTAAATGAGATACCGTATTACCTTCTTGCAATGGTTTTATAAAAGCATTATCCATACCATCAGCAATTTCTTCATCTGAGACCGGAGCAAAATATGTGTAGTTATCCAAATTACTGTATTTGACCATTAAGTTACCCCATGTTTTAGAAAACAGCTCTCCTTTTAAGCTACTTGCCCTCTCCTTTTCAAAAACTTCACTATTATTCCAGTTATAGTTTAAATATTCGCTTTGATATAACAAGTAATTAAAATTTGGCAACCTTGTTGATGTATGCAGCGAGAATTTTATTTTGTTGTTCTTATTCAAGCTATATGAAGCAGATGCGTTGAATACATTGCCAGCCAATTCACCTGATAGATTATACCGTAGATCTGCTTTGAAATCAAAACCACCTATTCGTTTTTCATAATCACCTACTAAACCAATCTCAGTTCCATTAAGCCTATTAGGAATAACTGTACCATCCTCTTCAATAAATACACTATTAAAGTAATAGTCGTAATTATACATATTAACACCACCAACCAACTTACCCAAGGTTTTATTATAAAATTGAATATTTGCCTCGTTGTAAAATGTTTTTAAAATAGCCTTATCATCTATTTCGCTCAATATGGCGTCACCAAACAAAGTATCGTTACTGCTTTCTAAAAATTGATAATACTTGGTCTCATATTCAAAACTATGCCCTATGGAAAGAGCGGTTTTTTCAAATCGTGTAGAATCGAGTTGTGTTCTTACCAATTTATATTGATGGTCTAAGTAATATCTTTTACCTAAAATTTTATTGTTGGCATCATCCAACAATACATCGACTCTTGGTCTATTGATAAAATCTTCGTCACCAGACTCAAACTGCTCCTCTCTATCTGACAGACCCCCATTTTCTTCCGACTCGATATTTTGGGCAGCTATATGAGCTCTTAATGTATACCTCCCATTCTTTGATATATAATTAGTTGTTGTAGTAAAGTTACCAGACTCTATTTGTGTATCATTATATTTGCCTAGAGATCGAAACCCAATATACCCAATTGAAAAATTTAACCTTCTTGATGTGTTAAACGCTAAATTCGCATCTAACAATTGCCCTTCTTCCAATGTTGTCTTAAAAAACAACTCTGTCATTGGTGTGGCAACATTATAATATTTGACCTGTTCTCTTTCCAAGTATTTACGGTCTTTCGCCAATGCGCCTAAACTTGGATAACTACCTACTCTTTCGAAATTCACACCAAGTTCATTATATGCCTGCCCAATGTTACCAAATGGCATTAGCTCAAAATCATCTTCACGTAAATAGTTGTACTTATATTCTTTTTGAATAGTTAGGGTGGTATCTAAATAAGTTGTATCCCTTTCAAAAGAAATAATCTTATAATCCTCTATAGTCAAAGTTATAGAGTCGTTTTCCATTTTTTCTTTTGGGTTTATTGGCTTTGTCTTTTTACCAAGTGAAAGCGAGTCATTCTTTTTCTCTGGTCTTTCGATTGGGTTTTGTCCTAAAACAATCGAAGTAGTCAAATACAATAAAACTAGAATTATATATTTCATGAAGTATAATTACCCTTGCAAAGTTAATTTTTTTGTTGCTAAGTAAATGTGAAAGTTTAAAGGACTTTATGAGCCTATCTATAATCGACGAACAATTTAATATCAAAATTTAACTACGTTGTCTATAATTAAAAGAAATATTTTTCTGATTTTTATAAAAAAATGTTAATGAAAATAGTATTTCTTAATATAGCTGCTCTTTTTGCAGTTATAACTGTTAGTGCGCAATTCAATGAAAATGCGCCGTGGATGAAAGAATTAAAATCAAATCAACAAACATCCAAAACCGTTACCTCTACTAATTCTTTATATGAAATCTCCAAAGCATTTAACGAGTATTGGAGCGATAAGGATTATTCTAAAAAAGGCAGTGGATTTAAACCTTACAAAAGATGGGAGAACTATTGGAAGCATTATATCGACAAGAATGGTAACCTCCCCACTTCAAGTCAATTATGGGAATCTTGGCAACGTAAACACGAAAGCACAGGTAAGGCAACGAACCCTATCGCCAACTGGAACTCAATAGGTCCCTTTACCCACGACACTTATTCAGGAGCATTAAATGGGCAAGGTAGGGTTAATGCTATTACCGTAGACCCAAACAATGAAAACATATGGTATGTGGGTGCACCTGCAGGTGGTATATGGAAATCAACAGATAGTGGTTCTTCTTGGGTAAATTTATTTGATGATTTTCCACAGATAGGAGTTTCAGGTATAGCAGTAGATCCAAACAATTCACAAATTGTTTATATAGCAACCGGTGATGATGATGCAGCAGATTCATATAGTGTTGGTGTTTTTAAATCTACTGATGGAGGAAATAGCTGGAATGAAACTGGGTTAAACCCAAGCAACTCCAACGTTAACTTATTAATGAGCGAAATTACCATAGATCCAACCAACTCGAATATCATTTGGGTAAGCACCAGTGCTGGTCTTCAAAAATCTACAGATGCAGGAGCTACTTGGACAGTTAAAAGAGGTGGTAATATTCAAGATTTCAAATTAAAACCCAATGACCCCAACACTATATATGCAGTATCCTCAAATACTTTTTTCAAATCCACAGATGGCGGAGAAAATTTTGTTGAAATCACAAATGGTATTCCTTCAAGTTCAGGTAGACTTACTATAGGGGTTAGTGAAGCAAACCCATCTGGAGTATATGTTTTACGAGCACTAACAGGAGGTAATAGCTTTGCTTTTGGTGGATTGTACAAATCACTGGACAGTGGAGAGTCTTTTACTAGAACGGCTAGCGAGCAAGATATTTTCGAATCGAACCAAGCTTGGTTTGATCTTGCCATAGAAGTTTCTCCCACAAACTTTAACGAGGTTTACACAGGATGCCTAAATGTTTGGAAAAGTACCAACGGCGGAGATACTTTTATTCGAATTAATAGGTGGAACGTTACAGACCAAGGATATACCCATGCCGATATACATACCATTAAAATATTCAACAATAAACTTTATGTTGGTAGTGATGGTGGTATTTATATGTCTGAAAATAGAGGTAGTTCTTTTACCGATTACACGGCAGGTATTAGTATAAGTCAATTCTACAGAATTTCCGTTGCAAAGAACGATGTTGGTAAAATAACAGGTGGACTACAGGACAACGCCGGATTTATTAGAAACCAAGAACAATGGCATGTTTTTACCGGCGGAGATGGTATGGATTATGAAATTGACCCTAACAATAGTAGTTTAGTCTATGGTTTTGTTCAGTTTGGAGGAAGTTTATTTATCTCTTCAGATTCTGGACAATCTGTTGGAGTTGTTGCAGCACCAACAGATGCCAATGGCAACACCATACAAGGAAATTGGATTACCCCTCTAGCCATAAGCTCAGACGGTTCTGTTTATGCCGGCTTTGATGCTTTGTACAAATTAGAAAATAACCAATGGAATAAAATTTCCTCTTCAATTGGAACAGGAAATATTGACGACCTTGAAGTTGACCCCAATAATCCTGAAACTATATTTGCGGCTGAAAGTAATATACTTTACAGAAGTAGAAATGGTGGTGCCACCTTTAGCCTTATTAAGGTAATGGATTCTGAAATTTCAGATATGGCTATTAACTCAAATGATAGTAATATTATTTATCTTACCACATCTGACAGAGTGGGCATTGCACAGAATGAACAACCTTCAGAAAGAGGAGTTTTTAAGGTTACTATTGGTGAATCAGAAACAATTTCAGAAAACATCACCTTCGATATTCCAACCGATCAAGCATTTTTCTCAATAGCTCACCAAGGCAGACACACCGAAAACCCAATATATGTTGGTACCAGTTTAGGTGTTTATAGACTAGACGACACCATTACAGAATGGGAAGAATATTATGCCAATTTACCAAATGTTGCAATTAGTGATCTTGAAATTAATTTAGATGGAGAAAAAATAATCGCTTCTACTTATGGAAGGGGTGTTTGGGAATCTTCCATACCTATACAAATACCAAATAATGAAGTTAGACTCGTTTCTATAACCCCGAATTCAAACGAAGTTCTGTGCGAGGCATTTGCACCTACTGCAACAGTTGAAAATCAAGGTTTGAACCCAATAACACAAATTGACATCACTTACATTATTAACGACAACTCTAAAACTTACACTTGGACAGGTAATCTACTGAGTAATGAAACAGAGACAATTGAATTACCAATTGAAAACTCAATTCCTTTTGGCACTTCGAATATATCAATATCAGCTACTATTGCGAATGACAGTTATGACGATAACAATACTCTTGAAAATAGATTTTTTATAAATACACCAGGTTCTGGTGGCGAAATCAATACGTTTGAGACAGAAGAACAATCATTAATTAACTATAATGACGGTAGTTCTGAAATTGTTTGGCAAAGAGGAACCCCCACGGGAACAAAACTTAACACTACCACTTCTGGTACAAACGTATATGGAACAAATTTAAGTGGCGAACACCCTAATAGCACAAAGGCTATTTTACTCAGCAACTGCTATGACATGTCAACAATAATTGCCCCCGTTCTTAAATTCAACATGGCTTATGACCTAGAACTTAATTTTGATATCGTCTATGTAGAATATTCTATTGACGGTGGTTTGGAATGGGATATTTTAGGCAATATAGAAAGTAAACCCAACTGGTATAATAGCAATAGAACCAATGCCTTATCTGAAGAAGACGATGATTGTCAAAATTGTCCGGGCGCACAATGGACCGGGGAGAATACCGAAATGACCGAATATGCTTATGACTTTAATCTTAACGCAGCCAATGGTGAGCGCAACCTAACAGGTGAAAGTAATGTTGTATTTAGAATAGTTTTTCAGTCTGACCCTTCAGTTACTCAAGAAGGGGTAATAATTGATGACTTAGTTGTTGATGGCTTACCCGATGATGAAGACGATGATGACGACGGAATTTTGGATATTGACGACAACTGCCCATTAATTGCAAATGCTGACCAGTTGGACACCGATAATGACGGAATTGGTGATGTTTGTGATACAGATGATGATAACGATGGAATTTTAGACGCCGATGACAACTGCCCTCTAATTGCAAACGCAGATCAAGAAGATGATGACCTAGATGGAATTGGAAATCTCTGCGACAACGATAGTGATAACGACGGGGTACCAAATGATATTGACCAATGTAATGACACACCAAATGGAACTATAGTCAACACAACTGGGTGCGAAGTTTTTTCATTACCTAATACTAACTTTCAAATTCAAACTATAGGTGGATCATGCAATGCCAGTAATAATGGAAGTATAATAATTACGACCGCAAATACATCATTTACATACAACGCGGTATTAACTAGTACAGCGACTTCTGTTACCAATAGTTTTACAGATGAAAGTATATTTGGCAATTTATCTGCCGGTAATTATCAATTATGTATAACTGTAGAAAATCAAGCAGATTATGAAGTGTGTTATGATTTAATTATTTCTGAACCCAGTTCATTATTAGTATCCGCTAAAATAAATTCATTGAACAACGAGGTTACACTTAGTTTAGAAGGTGGAGAATTGTACACCATATTTTTAAATGAAAAAATGTATTCCACTACAGCAAAAGAGATAACCTTACCATTGGATAGCGTTAGAACATTAATCTCGGTTAAAACGAATTTAGAATGCCAAGGTGTTTACTCTGAAGAGATTGTATTAAGTGACAAATTATTTATCTACCCCAACCCAATCGAAGAGGGAGATTTAACTATACAACTGGGTTCAAACTCAGAACAAGAAGCTACTATTTCCCTATATAAACTTAATGGGATTAGCGTATTTTCTAAAACCATGATACCTAATAATAATGAAATTAAATTAAGTGTAAATAATTTAGCAACAGGTGTCTATATCTTAAATATATCATCTGGCAATACGCTATCTAATTACAAAATAATAAGAAAATGAGAATATCAAAATACATAAGCTGTACACTTTTAACAAGTATACTTTTAATTTCTTGTGGGGGCGGCTCCGACAGCGAACCCCCTATTGATCCTGTTGTGCCAGTTGTACTAGACCCTAGTGCTGCTACCCTTATATTCCCTGATGACAACACGGAATGCAATGAAGGTATAATAAATGCAAATGACGAGTCTAAAAGCACCGTAAATTTTCAATGGTCTACCTCTGAAAATACAGACTCTTACGAAATAAAAATTAAAAACCTGGATACTGGAAGTGTTACAACGGCCATTTCATCAACTAATCAAACAGATGTTTTAATAAATAGAGGAACTCCATATGAATGGTATGTAATTTCACTTGCCAACGGAGCTTCGTCTACCGCAACAAGTGATACCTGGACATTTTATAATCAAGGACCAGGAATTGAAAATTACGCTCCATTTCCCGCGGTAGCAATTAATCCGCAAAGAGGAGCAACAATTTCAAACACGAATACAACAGTAACTTTAGAATGGTCTACCTCAGATGTAGATGATGACATAATATCTTATGAAGTTTTATTTGACAATATTGATGCCCCAACAACATCTTTAGGTACAACCATAGAACCAAATATCGAAGCTACAATTATGACGGGTAATACTTATTACTGGAAAGTAATTACAACAGATTCTTTTGGTAACACCTCCAGTTCCGAATTGTTCGAGTTTAGGGTAGAGTAAAAAAAAGCCATAGACATGTACATGTCTATGGCTTTTTTTTACCATTTACTAAGTTTATAAAGAATTATAATAATTAAGGAAAGTAATAACGTCTTGCTCTTTTCTAAGATTCAACTTATTTTCCTTTATATATAATTTCATTTCATTTTTTCTGGAACCAGTAAAATCTAAAATATTATTTTTAGTTAATCGTATTTTAACTGCATGATTTTCTTTATCCTTATTTCTATTGTCTAAAATATAATAAGAACTGTTCCAAACATATGTTGGAGGAGAATACTTTTCATATGAAGTACTAGGACTACGTGCCTGCTTAAGCAAGGCTTCTGGCTTAAACAACAATTTTAAACCTCCTTCATTCAAGTCTGTAAAATAACTAGTTTTGATAGATTTATCATTGTCAACATATGTGTAAATACGATACAACTTGCCTTCTATTTCTACCTTAATATAAGCCCGTTTTAAAAGCGAATAATAAGAATCCTTTGAAAGATTATCTAAAATTTCAACTTCATTGCGATAGGCATTATATCTCATTTTACCCACCTCTTCAACTTTTTCGTTTACGATTACTTCACCATGAACAAATTCCTCATTCAAGTATGGACTTCCTTTTGCCTTACTTGGTTCTATTTCAGAACTACTAGTTACGAAATTAACTATTCCTTCTTCTGGAACAGGCGAATACGCATTTTGTCCATTTATATTACTAATTGCAAAATTGGCAACGAAAATTACCATTAAATATTTATTCATTTGATTCATTGATTTTAGATCAATTTAATTGTTTATTATGAATTGGAGTGTTTAAAAACTGTTATTAAAAACTTAAAAACCGAAGAAATATAACACACCTCTTATTTGCTTTATTCAATTATGCCATTTAATTGTTTAAGAAAGAAAGAGCATCACTATCCAGGTCATAATGATATGATCGCCAGTAAAAACCGGTTCCTTCAAATTCCCAAACTACTTCCTTTTCATTGGTTACTTCAATCACCCCAATTGAACCAGAGGTAATTAATGTATTACCATTTTCCAAACGAAGAGCTCCAGATACTTTAGCAGAGTAGAGATTATCTCTTGTATATTGCCATACAACTTCAGGTTCATTATTTTCATTTGGACTTAAATTCAATTCCGCCGGTAAACTAAACTCATAAACTACAGATTGTTTGCTATCACCATTTCCATTTCCATACACTAAAATATTACCTGCACCGGGTAGTCCATCTTTTAAAATATTTGGAAAATGATTGTTGTAGAATAAACGCTCACCATTCATATTGTCATAAGCAGTGGGATTACCAAAACGATAAATTAAATCGCCACCTTTACCAAAGTTACCACCTGTATCCGTTAAGATTTCTTCTGCAGTTGCACTATGATCAATTACCCAAACCTCACTAAACTGATTGACACTCAAATAAATTAAATCGGTATTTGGATCATAATCTAATCCATTGGCATGCATAATATCACCATCTGGCCCTGTCTCTTCCCTTAAAACATCTATAAAGTTGATATCAATTTTTTGAGGGTTTTCAGCAACAACGCCAAAATATGGTTTAGAATTATCCACGTCTTGAACAATATGATCCCAAGAATCCCACTTCCAAACGGTCTCATTCGATGCAGGATTGATTTCAATTATAGCCTCGGTATACACCCTTTCCTCATTACCTAAATAACCAATAGCTTTTAATTCATCTGGCAATCTTAAATCCCATACAATAGCCAATACATTTCCATTAGGCAACATTTCTACATCATGGTGAATTAAATGCTCTTCGTTTGCCAAACTATATTCCCAATCAATTGAGCTATCGGGATTAATTAATTGAATAATACCACCAAAACCTCCAAAGCTAAAATCTGGACTTTCTACTCCTAAAGAAGCTAATAACTTACCATCTGACATTAATTCCACATCATTGCCCAACCCAAATTCCAATTGCCATTCATGAATAATCTGGGCAGAATCTTTTTTCATTAAATACACCCGATCCTCAGTAGCTTCATTGATTAAAACATATCCTTCTTTTGAAGAAGAATTATCATATAGTAAAATACTACCTGTTTTCCCTAAAATTGGATACTCGGTTTGAACAGGATTTTGTGGTACCGACTCCTCTTCCACAACTTCTTCTTCCCTTTCTTCAAAATTATCAACAGTTTCATTATCCGAAGAACATGCAATATTTAACAAAAGGCAACTTAAAACACCGATAAATAATTTACATTTCATAACAAGTTATAGTTGGTTTAATATTTTGTCGTACGATAAGCCTAATCTTTATCAAAAGGTAAAAAAAAATCAGGCTAAATTGCTTCAGCCTGATTTATAATATAATTTATAATGAAGTTTCTTAGTCTATTATTGGTTTATACAAAATTCTTTAGCTTCAGAAGAACCAAAAGCTCCTCCTCCTTCTAATACATTCAAAATTGAACATGTAATTGTATAATTACCAGTAATTGTACCATCTGATTGACCGTCACCATATTCATCGAATATTGTAAAAGTATAACATCCGTCTTCTAGGTAAACTTCTTGAACATATGTATCACCTCCTGAAACATTCACAAAAGGACCATCAGATGCTACAACGGTTCCATCGACATCGGTAATCTCCCATGTAGTCTCACCTCCATATGTATCCGTAACGACAGTAACAACAATATCATTACAAATGATTTCTTTAAAATATTCGACTTCAAGTGTTTCAGAAAAAGCAACTCCGTCTGCAGGTGCTTCTAAATTCACAATTAAACTATAAACTGTTCCATCGACTAATGGGTCAAAATTTAAAGAAACATTCAATACACCACTGTATTCCCCTGCAGGAATTGTTACAGTACCAAGTGCATAATTAGTTGCATCACCTACAGTAGCATCATCAACCGTAACATTAAATGACCTGTCTGAAGTGGAAATCGTAGTAACATTTACAGGCACTTCTAACGTTAAGCCTTCGGCTGGGACAGAAACATTATATGCTGTGGTAGCAAAAGAGACACCGGTTTGTCCGTTTTCTTTGTCGAATACTATGTTTTCTTCCTCACAAGAAACAAAAGCAAATAATACCGCAATTATTAATATATATTTTTTCATAATTATATTGTTTTTAATATCCAGGATTCTGAACCATGTTTTGATTAGCATTGATTTCCGCAATAGGAATCGGCAATTGGAATCTGAAATTGTCAGCATCTAAAGTTGGGAAATCTGGAGGTGTTCCTGAACCATCGATAATATCTCCCATAGTTGAACGCTGTACAGATTCGCCACGACGCTTTAAATCAAAGAATCTATGCCCTTCAAAAGACAATTCAACTCTTCTTTCAAATTGAATAGCATCTTCCAAATCTTGACCTGATTCGCCACCATCATAGGATACATATCTTAAATCTCTAAGTTCATTTAATGTAGTTAATGCATCTTGACCTAACTCATACTGAGCTTCTGCTTTGTTCAACAAAACTTCTGCAGCTCTCATTACCTTAACATCAACACGACCATTTACCTCCCCAGTTTCACCTAAGAATTTATTAATAGCATTGTATTGATTACCACTATTTTCACCGATATAAGAAATTACACCTAATCTTTGGTCATCTTCATCAATACTGTTGTAAAAATCAAAATCAAAAGCATATTCTAAAACATCTGCAGTAGATGTAGTTTGGCTGTATAGTACCCCAACATTATTACCACTACTTTCAGATGAAGTATTTATAGCTAACTTAACCACGATACCGGCTTCATTAGCATCAGTATACATACCTTCTAACTCTTCAGCAGTAGCAAGTGGCACACTTACTTCATTCGCAGCATCAATTACTTTTTGGTATTCACCGTTATAAAGATAAACTCTTGATAATAATGCATAAACACCTTCAGTATTTAATTTACCTTGACCATTGTCCTCACCAATTAACTGACTAGCTCTTTCTAAATCGCCAATAATCTCAGCATAGTTGCTAGCAACTGTTTCTCTTGTAGGCTCAGCAAACGGGTCTTCGGTGTCACCATCTTCGACTTTAATATAAGTAATCCCTAAAGAAGAGTTTGCATCTGCAGACTGTGTAGGTATTTTACCATATATTCTAACTAAATCAAAATGAGCCCAAGCTCTAATTGCTAATGCTTGACCTAGAATGTTGTCTTTATCCTCACCATCACCTAAATTATCGATTTGAGCTATTACCAAATTAGCAACATTCACAGCCTCATAAGCTTCACTCCAATAATAATCTATTGCTCCTCCTGTACTTGCTACATATCTATAGTCAAAATAATTACTATTTGAAGTTCTACCTGTTCTCACAAGGATAACATTATCCGCAAGGATGTCAGGTATACCCTGTAATCCTGAACCAGGATCTGAATAATAATTCCACAACTGCTTATAAGCACCATCAACACCGTTTTGAAAGGCTGAAACACTATTGAAAAATGTTTCAGGATTCCCTTCTACGAAAGGTTGTAGATCATTTAACTCATCGTCACAGGACAAAAAGAACCCGAACGAAAATAAAAGAACTAATAATTTTATGTTATTTTTCATTTCTAACTTTTTTTTTGTTTTTAAAATCCTACTTCAACACCAAAAGTATAAGACCTTGTGTTTGGATAGCTAAATAGGTTAAATGACCCTGGCACAAAACCAGTATCTCCAGGCTCACCAGATTCTGCAGAACCTAAACCAACTTCTGGGTCACCATTGAATTCTGTGATAGTAAATAAATTCTGACCAGATACAAAGAACCTCAAAGAATTCAATCCAATACCATCTATCATATCTCTAGGCATATTGTAATCAAGCGTTACAGTACGTAATCTTAAATAATCCCCTTTTTCCAAGAATCTAGTAGAAGTTTGGTCTGCATTACTCTGATATATTGGATTTGGCAATACATCAGTATCACCTGGCTGCTTCCAATAGTTAAACGCTTCAACTCTTTGGTTAGAAGCAATATTCCCTATTGAAATACCTGATGAACGTTGGAAGTTATAGATATAATTACCTCCCTTGTAAACAAAATCACCTCTTAATCCGAAACCTTTATAAGAAAACGCAGTATAGAAACCACCTTCAAAATCGGCTATTGGCGATTTACCCTCTTGAATTTGTTGAAAGCTATCACTAAATTCATTAGTTACATTTCCATCAAGATCATAATATAAAGGTTCACCATTCGCAGGGTTAACACCTGCATATTCTACTGCGTAGTAAGAATTAATCTCTTCACCAACACGTAAAATGTTATCTCCAAATGTACCTGTTATGATATCTTCACCATCTACCAATTCAACAACTTCGTTGTCTATAAATGTAATGTTACCACCTAGAGTCCATTTAAAATTCTGAGTTCTAATAACATCTCCGCTTAAAGAAACTTCAATACCTGAATTCTCTAGCTCACCAATATTTGAGAAAATAGAGTTGTTTTCATCACCAACAGTATAAGAAATTGGGCGATCTAACAATAAATCTTGAGAGTTTTTCTTAAAGTAATCCACAACACCATTTAATCTGTTGTTGAACAAACCAAATTCAACACCTACATCAAAAATAGCCTGAGACTCCCATTGAATTTGAGGGTTACCCACACCAACAGGCAAAGCAGTTGTTTGACCATTATACGTATTTGCAAAATCTAACAAGTTTAAATATTGGAAATCACCAATGTTTTGGTTACCCGAAGTACCGTAAGAAGCTCTTAATTTCAACGTATTGAAAATAGAATTCTCCATGAAGCTCTCATTAGCAATGTTCCAAGCAGCACTACCACTATAGAAATAACCGTACTTATTATCTGGACCAAATCTAGAAGAACCGTCACGTCTTACAGAACCAGAAACAATATATCTTCCATCGTAGTCATAATCAACGAATAAACCTTGAGAGAATAAAATTCTTCTAGATTCATTTGAACCTACAGAAGTTGCTTCTGCAGCTACATTTAAATATGGAATATCTGGAGAAGGAAAACCTCTACCTGATGCAAACATACTCGTAGCAATATTCTCATTATACTCCAACAAGAAACTCGCAGAAAGGTTATGAAGACCATTAAATGTATCTGAATACGTAAATACGTTATTTACGTTGTATTCGAAATCAACATTCAAATTATCTGTTTGAGTACCTGGAAAAGCAGCAGAACCGACAATTGAATTTAAAACACCACCCGCTATTGAACGAGATGTTCTATTATATCTATTACTGATTAAACCTACACTGAAATTGTTAGAAAATTTCTCTCCGAACGTCATACCAGCACTAATATTACCAATTAATAACAAGTTTCTAGTATCCTCTGGCTCAGTAATTAAAGCATTCGCAACTGAAAAACCTGATCTAGTTGGGTTATATATATTATTACCTTGATCATCAGTCACCAATGACCCATCATCATTCGTTAAAAACAAAGGCTCATAAGGATTATAATCATACATAGCCCTAAATGGGTTTTGAACATTATTTCTATCCCTTGGCAAATCTGTTGTACTACGTGATACTGAAACATTTGCTCCAATATTCAACCAATCTTTAGCTTGGTAATTGGTATTCAAACGAGCTGAAACTCTTTCAAAACCATCGATATTTTCAATGATACCTGTATTCTTATCATAACCTAACGATAAATAGTATGTCAACTTTTCATCTCCACCAGAAACAGAAAGATTGTTCGACTGAATTATAGAATTCTTAAGCAAAGCCTCTTGCCAATCTGTATCTAACGCATTTAATCTTGAAATTTCCTCAGGAGTTGCAGTAGCACCTGGCAAGCTAGTAGCAGCACCAACACCCAAAGCAGCATACTGACGCTCTAACTCAAGTTTCTGAGTAGTATTCATTAAATCGAAGTTGTTTGGAATCATTTCACCGAAACCATAAGAAGAAGAGAATTTAACTCTTGCATCACCTGCTTTACCCTTTTTAGTGGTAATCAATACAACACCATTCGCACCACGAGAACCATACTTAGAAACGGTAGCCGCATCTTTCAAAATTGAGAAAGTCTCAATATCGCTCGGGTTCAAGTTACTAATAGGATTAAAGTCTCTTTCCGTATCGATAGGAATTGGAACACCATCAATTACATATAATGGGGTAGTCTGCGCATTAATAGACCCTACACCTCTAATTTGAACGAATGCAGTGTTACCAGGTCTACCGTTCGCTGCCGTAACTTGTACACCGGCTGCTTGACCCTGTAAAATGTTATCAATACTGGTAGAAGGAACAAATGCCTCTATCTTTTCGGTAGATACGGTAGATATTGCAGATGTAGAAAGTTCTTTTGACCTAGAACCATAACCTACAACAACAACTTCTTCCAATGCCTCAGCATCTTCTTCCAATTGTACATTAATGGTGTTGGATGCACCAACATTCATTGTCACTGTTTTTTGACCTAAATAAGAAAATCTTAGTTTGTCACCTTGATTTACATTAATGGCATAGTTACCATCAAAATCTGTTTGAGATCCGTTCGTTGTACCTACAACTACAACAGACACTCCCGGTAAAGGCAAACCGCTTTGATCGGTTACAACACCGGTCACTGTTTTTTCCTGTGCAAAGGAAAATGTCATGAAGAACACCAATAAAGGTGTCAACATCCACGTCAACTTCTGTTTCATAAAATTTGTTTTTGAATTAGCTTGCGCCAAAAGTCCAAAAATTTGCTTAGTATTCCAAAAGCTATCTTAACCCAAAAAAGTTATATGTTAAAAAAACACTTATTATTATTTTTTCTTCTGTAAATCGACAAATTTGTTGAAAATAAAACAATTATTTAACAATAAATCAATATTTAAAATTCAAAATTTTAAGTTAAAAAAAACATAATGCTTCTTAAATTTTATAAAAATATTAACGAAACCGGTACAGATGAAGCCGGAAGAGGTTGTTTGGCGGGACCTGTGACCGCCGCAGCAATAATTCTGCCAGAAACTTTTGAGAATTCAATTTTAACAGATTCGAAACTCTTAACCGAAAGCAAAAGGGAGCTACTTGAGCCATTGTTGAAAAATGATTGCATATGCTATGGCATAGCTCATATTCAACCAAAAACTATTGATGATATCAATATCTTAAACGCCTCTATCTTAGCTATGCAAACTGCCATTAAATCCTTATCACAATTGCCTAGTCATATCATTGTAGATGGCAACAGATTTAAACCTTACCAAAAAATACCACATACGTGCATAATCAAAGGTGATTCTAAGTACATGAGTATTGCCGCTGCTTCCGTTTTAGCTAAAACCGCACGAGACGCCTATATGCTTAAACTACATGATGAATACCCCATGTACAATTGGAAAAAGAACAAGGGCTACCCCACTAAAGAGCATAGAGCAGCAATTAAAAAATACGGCATTACAAAGTATCACAGAACATCTTTTAAACTATTACCAGACAAGTGAAAAAATTTTTCAAATAGTATAACTTTACAGAAATTTAATTTTCATGAGGCCATTACTTGTTTATGTAGTTATTGCTCTGCTATGTTTTAGCTGTACATCTAAAAAAAAGAACGAAAACTCGCCGCTAGAAGTGATACCCGAAAACGCCAGTTTAATTCTACAGATAAATGATTTTGAATCGGTCAAAAACGAGCTTTCAACTAATGAAATTCTGAACAACCTAGGTTCAGAAAAACCTTTCTCCGAAATTAAGACCTCTCTCAAAAGTTTAAATTATTTTTCCAATATAAAACAAGGGCTACTTGCACTAACTGTAGATAGCGTAAACCTAGACTATACATTTATTACCAACGATAGTCTTTCCATTGATAAATGGAACCAATTACCTAACAAAAGTAAAGAGAGCCTTACATACCATAATTATACGATTACAGCATATACCATTGACGAAAGTACTTTTTACACCACGAACCTTAAAGAATATTGGGTACTCTGTTCTTCTCAACAATTACTTCAAGAAAATATTAGCTCAATAGATACACCCAATAAAAACAGTTCTTTTAAACAGTTTTATGATGTAGCGAATAATGAGAAAATGATAAACATATGGTTAGATATCGACAAGGGCAATTCGTTACTTAACCACCTTCTAGACAAAGACCATAAGATTTCCGATTTTGCAAGTTGGATAACACTCGATGCCACTTTACATGGCACTGAGCTTATATTAAGCGGCATAGCACAGCCGAATACAAAAAATCAACAATATTTATCGTTGTTTGAAAACACAAAACCCATAGAGAACAAAATTTGGAGGCTGGCTCCTAGTAACAGCAACCATATAACTTCTTTTGGGTTTGATGAATTTAAAAAATACATTTATAATAAGGATTTAAACAACACTCCCACCCAAACAATAGACTCCCTCTTAAACACGGTTGAAGAAATAGGTTTTACCGAAATAGAAAATGAAAAAGTTCTCTTTTTAAGAACTTATGGTACTGCTACACTACTAGATTACCTTAACAATGAAAAAGTAGATTCGGAAGAGTTTAACGGTAACGACATATGGCAATTAAAGGCAGATAATACAATATCAGTTCCTCTTCAACCATTAGTAGGGGAGACTGAATTCCCTTATGCTACCATAACTGAAAACACCTTTATTTTCACAACATCTAAAAATAGTTTGACTACGGTTATTTCTAAAATTAAAAATGGTGACACCTTTGACAAAACCTCCTTGTTTAAAACCATCGAAACCAATCTCACTCAAACATCAAGTGTATTATCCGTGTCAAACTTTAATGGTGTTTCATCACTTTTAAACGAATCTGTATCCAATACCCTCGCAAATTCAGTGAGTAAAAGTAATTTAAAAGATTATGTTTTCGCTTCACAAATTATTGCCGATGACGGATTTTACCACACTAATTATTTAATTAAAAAAGTTACAAAAGAAGAGGTACAAAATACGGTTTCGCAAGCTTTTGAAACCCAATTCAACACCGATCTTGCAACTTTGCCCCAATTTGTAACCAACCACAACAACGGCAGAAAAGAAATAGTGGTACAAGACCAAGAAAATACACTATATCTGATTTCCAATACAGGTAAAATACTGTGGAAAAAGCAATTGAACGGTACCATACAAGGCAAAATACACCAAGTTGATCTTTTTAAAAATGGCAAGTTACAGTTGGCATTTACCACAAACAACGAATTCATAATTTTAGACAGAAATGGAAAAGAGGTCAAACCATTTACCTATAATTACACAGGCGGCAACCTTAACCCGCTATCTGTATTTGACTACGAAGGCAATAAAAACTATCGATTTGTTGTAACTCAAGGTAAAAAAGTTGACATGTATAACAGTAAAGGCGATATTGTAAAAGGGTTTACTTATGATACAGCAGAAGCTAACATTATAGATTCTCCGCAGCACTTTAGAATTGGAAGAAAAGACTACCTTGTTTTTAAGCTGGAAAACGGGAAACTTAAAATTTTAAACAGGATAGGCAAAACAAGAATAAATGTAAAAGACACATTTTCATTTTCGGACAATGCCATAAGACTTTATCAAAACAAGTTTACGTTTACTACTATAGATGGAATTTTATACCAAATAGATTCGCAAGGTAAAATCTCGTCAAGTAATTTAAACCTGGCTAAAGAACATGGAATGGATGCTACATCTAGAACTTTAGCGATAATGAACGATAATATCCTACAAATACGCGATAAAAAAATCGAACTAGAGTTAGGTGTATACTCCAAACCTACTATTTTCTATCTCAATGATAAAATATACGTAGCTGTCACCGACATTCAGAATCAGAAAATATATGTGTATGATAGCCAGGCAAAACCCATACCTAATTTTCCAGTTTTTGGAAGTTCAGTTATTGACATGGCAGATATGAACAGAAACAAAAAGCCCGAATTTGTTTTTAAAGACCAAGAGAACAGCATTAATGTATACAAAATACGATAGTACATACAAATGATATCTCCGCAAGTGAATACTGACCGATTATACATTTGATTCAAATAGATCAATAGATTTTCATATTTTCAAATAGTTATTAATCAGAACCTTAACTATAATAAAATGAAAACTAAATTATTTGTATTTACTTTTTTAATCTGTTCTACCGCTATTATAGCCCAAGACAATTGTAGCACTTTCTACCCTATGAACGAAGGTGTTTCAATGGAATACACCAATTATAACAAAAAAGGAAAGGTTCAAGGCGTAAGCACGTACAAAGTTGTAGAGGCAACTAATTCTGCCGGAACAACCAATGCAACAATGGCTATAGACATGAAAGACCAGAAAGGAAAAGACGTCTATAGCACTACTTATAATTTATCATGTTCTGGAAATATGGTAACCTTGGATTACGAATCTCTACTACCGTCTGAAATGATGCAGCAATACGGTGATATGGATATTGAAATATCGGGCAATGATATTGAAATACCCAATGAGCTTAGCGTTGGCCAACAACTTAATGACGCCAATGTTGCAATGAAAATTAGTATGAGCGGCATTAATATGAATATGACCGTAGATATGACCAACAGAAATGTAGAAAAAAAAGAAAGTGTTACTACCCCTGCCGGTACGTACGATTGCTTTGTACTCTACAGTGAAAACCGATCCAAAATGATGATGGCAAACCAAGTGTACCCATCTAGAGTATGGCTTGCCAAAGGTATAGGCATGGTAAAACAAGAAACATATAAGAAGAACGGTGATCTAATGAGCAGTACCATGCTTACCGCACACAGCAAATAGATTAATGTCAAAACATAAAAAACCGAGGCTTACACCTCGGTTTTTTCATTCATTTCAGCTTTAAACAGTATTACAAAATGTTTAAGCAATTTCTGCTTCACTTCATCCATATCCACTTCCTTCTTGCCCAATTCCACATTCAAGGAAGTAACTGCCTTACCTTTTATTCCACAAGGGATCATCATATCAAAATATCCTAAATCGGCATTTACATTCAATGCAAAACCATGCATTGTCACCCAGCGCGACGCTCTCACGCCCATAGCACATATTTTACGCGCAAACGGAGTACCGACATCTAACCAAACACCGGTTTCACCTGGTGAACGTTCAGATTTTATTCCGTACTCTGCTAAAGTTAAAATGACCATTTCCTCCAGAAAACGAAGGTATTTATGAATATCGGTAAAGAAATTATCCAAGTCAAGAATAGGATAACCCACTATTTGTCCGGGACCATGGTAGGTAATATCCCCTCCCCTATTTATCTTATAAAAAGTAGCTCCTTTAGCTGCCAAAACTTTTTCATCTACCAAAAGATTGGAAATATCTCCGCTTTTACCTAAAGTATACACATGTGGATGTTCTACAAAAAGAAAATGATTGGGAGTATCTAAATTCAACCCCTCTCTCCTATTCCGTATTTTAAGGTCTAGCGTCTCTTGAAACAATTGTTCTTGATAATCCCAAGTTGCCTTATAATCTCTAAGACCTAAATCTTGTACTTGCACCTTCTTGTTCATCTTGCAAAGATACGAAAAGCAATAGGCTATTTTTCTAACTCTACCTCAATGACCATAGATTCTGGATCCTTCATCATTTCCAAGAAATTTACCTCATGTACCATAGTTTTACCATCCATAGAAAATGTAGCTTCTTCTATATTGGTCGATTTTACACGCCTTGGAAAATGATATTTAAAGGTATAGGTCGAACCTGACAAGAACATTTCTGCTCCCGCTAAACTATCTATACTATTAGCGAACAAAGTTTGATCCAAAATTATAGTCTCACGCTTAAATTTATTCCTCTTAAAACTATATTTCACTTGTGTTGCTTCTTCGGTAGCTCCACCTGGCATAGACTTACCTCCGGCAATAGGACCAATAGCACTTGCACTTTGAAAAGAATTAAAAGCATCGTTAACTTCCTTTACGTTCTTAAAATCGGTATACATATCAAAGTTCATAATTCCGTTTTCTGCATCAACTTTCATATGCAGCTTAAAAGGCTCTAACCTTTTTAATTTTGCTTGTTGTTCTGGTGACAGTTTAGCTATACTATCTTTCTTTTCTATCAATAAATCTTTAAATACCAGCGTAGAATCTATTACCTCCTCTAATTTAGTAGAGTCGGTTTCTGGCA
Source organism: Maribacter litoralis (assembly GCF_003075045.1). Taxonomy (GTDB): domain Bacteria; phylum Bacteroidota; class Bacteroidia; order Flavobacteriales; family Flavobacteriaceae; genus Maribacter; species Maribacter litoralis. The sequence continues at coordinate 20,949 of NZ_QCZD01000003.1, forward strand.
ACATTTGTAGCATTTCACCGCCATCAAAAGCTATACTCATTTTACCTGAACCGTTCTCGTTGAAGTAAATTTCTTCTGTAAAATTACAGGCAACAAAAAGTACCGTTATTATAACAGCTGTGAAAATTTTTGAAAATTTCATGAAAGATTTTTCTAATTAGGATTGTTTAAAATGACCAGTGCAGCTATTACACCCGGCACCCAGCCACAAAAAGTTAAAAGTAAAACAATTAGAAATGACCCACAACCTTTACCTAAAACGGCTAAAGGAGGAAAAAATATGGCGAGCAATACGCGAATTAAACTCATTTGATTATAATTTTGATTGATTGATGTACCTTATACGTCGCAAGTATAACTACTTTGTTACAAAAATCGATCTTAAAAACATTCATTATTCAACCAATGCCTAGAAACTTAATATTTATTGGTCTGCTATTTTCTTTAACCATAGGTACAGCACAATACAATTTTAAAGGTCAAATTGCAGAACCACAACCTGGCAAAACCATTTACCTTTCTATCATAGAAGACTACAGAAAGTTTGATAAAATATCGATGGAACAGATATTAAAAAAAACCACTACAGACTCATTGGGCTATTTTAATTTCAGTGGAGACAACTTATTGAATCAAAATAGGGTCTATAGAATACATATTGATGATTGCTCTGAGTCTAACGCTAATACTGCTCATTTTTTTGGCAGTTGCGAGTTCAGTAAAAGAATTTTATTTATTGCCAAAAATACCGATACCATTACTTTCCCTACTTCATTTGATAACGAAGCACTTTGCGAAATTACGTCTACCAATACTATATCTTCTGTCTTTTTAGATATAGATGTATTAAAAGAGCAAATGGCTTACGACTTTAATGAATTTAGAAGTAGTGCCAACAATAGATTAAATTCTAAAAAATGGTTTTCCACGTTACAGGATTACTCCAAAAAAACAAACGAACCGCTGGCAGAATTATACATTTTCAGCTTTTTGTCAGATAAGAGAAATGAAACATATTCCTATTACCTTAAAGATATTTTAAATTCAAACTATTATAATGACCTAGCTGAACGGTTATCTGCTACATATGCAGATGCGCCATTTACTGAACTATACCTCAATGAACTAAACATCGACCAACAAATTGCCCAACAAAACACAGCTCAATTCAATTTATGGAAGTGGTTGCTTCCTTTATTATTGGCGTTTTCTGTAGGCTTAAATGTTTATTACATAATAAGACATAGAAGCAATGCAAAAAAAGCACAAAATGATTTTTTTTCTAAATTAACAGAACAAGAAAACAACATTGTAAAACAAATTCTAGACAACAAAACCAACAAAGAAGTAGCTGCCGCCATGTTCATAAGTGTTAGTACCGTAAAAACCCATATCAACAACATTTACAAGAAATTAGAAGTGGCTTCAAGAGAAGAAATAAAGCAGCGCTATCAATAAATTTTAAAATTCCACCTGGGGTCTAGTACCTATTTCCACCCACATATAACAAGCTTTCGTTAATAATTTTAAGAATTTTCCGGTCTAATCTTAAACCGAAAATCATGAAATTATCATTTCTAATTATTACTTTATGTTTTAGCTACACCAGTAACATCCGCGCTCAAAAAACCATTCAAGAAGTAAAAATCGATAATCAACAACCATTTTTACTTGGAGAAATTACTGTAGATGCACTTTCATCAAACACCTATAAAACATGGTTTCAAGCTAATTTTAATGATTATAAAACCGATGAGGAGAAAGTTAATAGCATTAAAAACAAGATAAACGATTTCAGAATTATAATTTTTATGGGAACATGGTGTGGCGATAGTAAACGTGAAGTACCCAGATTTATAAAAATTCTAGAATCTATAGATTACCCAAAAGAACATTTAAAAATAGTTGCTCTTGACAAACGGAAAGAAAATTATAAAAAAAGCCCACAGGGCGAAGAATGGGGATTGAACATTCGAAGAGTTCCCTCCTTTATATTTTACAAAAACGGACGAGAAATAAATAGAATAATTGAAACACCCATTAGAACCTTAGAGGATGATATCTTGAAAATTGTTTCCCAACAAGAATACATTCCTAATTATGCCTCATCATTACATTTTGATTAAGGAGCTCCATAACAAACAACTTGAGGATAATTGAGTATTTTATAGTTTAAATAAAACCATTTATATCTCTATTACGTTAGATAACTATGACATATTCCAACAAGTTTTTTATAATTCCATTACTAGTTTTTCTTTTTACCATAATTCCGTCTTGTAGCCAGAACGAAGAAATTAGATCTGAACAAATAGCAGAAGACACTATCAATCTGAAAACGATAACTTATTTAGCTCTTGGAGATAGTTATACCGTTGGCGAAAGTGTTACTAATGGCAGTAGTTTTCCGGCTCAACTAAGTGCTAAAATTGAAGAAAACAAAAACTATAAAGTCAATACAACGGTGATTGCACAAACAGGATGGAGAACCGATCAACTAGTGTCATCAATTGGTGGTCGTGAATCTGGCGATTATAATTTAGTTACGCTACTCATAGGGGTTAACAACCAATTTCAATCTAGACCATTTTCACAATATGAATCTGAATTTACCGAACTTTTAAACAAAGCTATCAGCTTGGCTGGCAATGACCCCAACAAAGTAGTAGTGCTGTCTATACCTGATTATTACTACACACCTTATGGGTAAAGCAATGGCAGTGAACGAATTTCTGTTGAACTTGATAGATATAATGATTTTGCCAAATCTACGGCGAAAGAGAAAGGCATTACTTTTCTAAATATTACTGATATCACCAGAAAAGGAATAGAGGAACCTGAACTGGTCGCTAGCGACGGTTTACACCCTTCTGCCCTAGCTTATGAAAAATTTGTTGAAAGACTCTATCCTTTAGTGTCTACAAGATTGAAAGATTAATACATATCGATTATATTTGCCAGCTAAATAAACGACGGCATGCAATTATCGGAGCAAGAGCTTATCAGAAGAGAAAAATTGGAAAAATTAAGAGCGCTGGGTATTAATCCTTATCCTGCTGCTTTATATCCTGTAAATTCTACATCAGAAAGTATTAAATCTGACTATGAAGAAGGCAAACAGGTAATTGTTGCCGGTAGACTTATGTCTCGTCGTATTCAAGGTAAGGCTTCTTTTGCCGAGCTTCAAGATAGTACCGGTCGTATTCAAGTTTATTTTAACAGAGATGAAATCTGTACAGGAGATGATAAAACCTTGTACAACGATGTCTATAAAAAATTATTGGACATTGGTGATATCATAGGTATTGAAGGGGATCTCTTTACTACTCAGGTTGGTGAAAAAACCATTATGGTAAAGAAATTTACCATGTTGAGCAAATCGCTTAGACCTTTACCATTACCTAAAAAAGATGCGGAAGGTAAGGTATACGATGAATTCAATGATCCTGAATTACGTTACCGTCAACGCTATGTTGATTTGGTAGTTAACCCAAAGGTGAAAGAAACCTTCATTAAAAGAACTAAAATCACCAATAGTATTCGTGAGTTCTATAACGATAAAGGTTACCTAGAAGTTGAGACTCCTATTTTACAACCTATACCTGGCGGTGCAACTGCTCGTCCGTTTTTAACGCACCATAATGCCCTAAATATTCCTTTATACTTAAGAATTGCCAACGAACTATATTTAAAAAGATTGATTGTTGGCGGATTTGATGGTGTCTATGAATTCTCTAAAGATTTTAGAAACGAAGGTATGGATCGTACCCATAATCCAGAATTTACGGTAATGGAACTGTATGTAGCCTATAAAGACTACAACTGGATGATGGATACTACCGAAAAATTACTGGAAAAAATAGCTATGGATGCTAACGGAACTACTAAAATAACCGTTGGTGACCATGAAATTGAATTTAAAGCTCCGTATGCACGTGTACCGATTCTTGAAGCCATAAAAATACATACAGGTGTTGATGTTGCCGGAATGCCCGAAGATGAGCTTCGTGAAACCGCTAAAAAGTTAGGATTGGAAGTGGACGAAACCATGGGTATCGGTAAACTCATCGATGAAATTTTTGGTGAAAAATGTGAGCACCATTACGTGCAACCAACATTTATAACGGACTACCCGAAAGAAATGAGTCCGTTGACCAAAGAACATAGAGACAACCCAGCATTGACCGAGCGTTTTGAACTTATGGTAAATGGTAAGGAGTTGGCAAATGCCTATTCTGAGCTTAATGACCCAATTGATCAAAGAGAACGTTTTGAAGAGCAATTGAAACTTTCTGAAAAAGGTGATGACGAGGCGATGTTCATAGACCAAGATTTTCTTAGAGCTTTAGAATATGGTATGCCCCCAACTTCCGGTATTGGCATTGGTATTGATCGTTTGGTTATGTTAATGACCAACAATGCTTCAATACAAGAAGTATTGTTCTTCCCTCAAATGAGACCAGAGAAAAAACAGCTACAATTGTCTGATAACGAAAAGGTGATTTTCGATATTTTAAAGGGCGAAAAGAAAATGGAACTTGCCGTACTTAAAACGAAATCCGATTTAAGTAATAAGGCTTGGGACAAAGGTATTAAAGGCATTATAAAACAGCAATTAGCCAAAATCTACAGGGAAGAAGATGTTCTTTTTGTTGAAATCTTAAAATAGCCATTTACAGGAAGAATAAAAAATAGTAGCTTAGAAGCTGGCAAAACCAACCAGCATGAATTTAAGTAATAAAATAGGTCTAATAATAGGTCCTATCGTATTTTTTATTATCATTCTTTTACCTAATGTATTCATTTCAGAAAATGCAGATGCAGTAATCGCCGTTGCACTTTGGATGGTTATTTGGTGGGTTACTGAAGCGGTTTCCATTTCCGTAACCGCACTTTTACCCCTGCTACTATTTCCAATTTTAAAAATTATGCCCGTTGGCGATGTTGGCGCTAACTACGGTAGCCCAATTGTATTTTTATTCTTTGGAGGTTTTGTAATGGCCCTAGCTTTAGAAAAGGTAAACCTACACAAACGTATTGCCCTTAACATTATTAAACTTACCGGAACCACTGCCAATAAGGTGGTGCTAGGCTTTATGATTGCAACCGCGGTACTGAGCATGTGGATCAGCAACACCGCAAGTACGGTAGTTATGCTACCCATAGCCATGTCTGTCATCAACTTATTGATCGAAGATGAAGACGGCTTTACCAAACGTGACCGTAATTTTGCCCTAAGCGTAATGCTGGGCATTGCTTTCTCCGCTAATGCAGGAGGTATAGCAACAGTTATTGGAACCCCACCAAACTCCGTTTTAATCGGCTTGTTGGAAAACGAATATAACATTGAAATCTCATTCTTAAAATGGATGGTCATAGGATTGCCATTTTCCCTTATTATGATTTCCATTTGCTATGTTGTATTGGTAAAGGTGTTTTTTCCAACTCAGAATTTAAAGTTCAGAGCTTCTAAAACCATTATCCAAGATGAATTGCATAAACTGGGTCCTACTTCTGGCAAAGAAAAAATGGTCTTGGTAATATTCGAGGTTACTATTTTTCTATGGGTATTTAGAACTTTGATTAACTCCATATTTCCCAGCTTAGGGCTTTCTGATATGCTCATAAGTATGTTTGCGGCTATTGCACTATTCACATTACCTTATAATCTAAAAAAGGGTGATTTTATTTTAGAATGGAAAGACACCCAAAAGCTAGCTTGGGGAATTCTTATATTGTTTGGCGGCGGACTTTCCCTTGCCAATGGCATGTCAGTATCGGGTATTGTTGATTTGGTAGCAGAACTTATTGGGCAAAGCAACCTTAGTATTTTGTTCACCGCATCGTTATTGATTATTTTAATGCTATTCATGACAGAAATAATGAGCAATGTTGCACTGGTAGCCGTACTAGCCCCAGTTGTCGCCGGTATTGCCATAGGTTTGGGTCTACCCATCACTTATTTACTAATTCCTATCACCATTGCCAGTAGTTGTGCCTTTATGCTTCCTATGGCTACACCCCCAAATGCCATTGTGTTTGCCAGTGGTTTTATAAAAGTTCATGAAATGGCACGTGCCGGTGTTATTCTTAATCTTATAGCCGTACTCTTATTGATATTATTATTTCAATTCGTGCTTCCGCTGTTATTCTAATGTAAATTTTACCAAAAAATAAAGCCCTTGCGAATAGCAAAGGCTTTATAATCGACTAATTCAGAATGAAAAAATGTTTATTCCTATTTAAAAGACGCCAATAGTTCTCAATTGTTACATATAGGGTTAAGAAATTATTAACTATTTGTTCCAGATATTATTTCAATCTTTGGAAGATTACCTAACTAACTCACAAATGAAAAGAAATTTACTCGTAAAATTAGTACTGTTAATTTGTGTTTTTGGCTATCAAAATGCCGAAGCACAAATTTTTAAAAAGAAGAAAAAAAATACTGAGCAAGAAGCCAGTAAATCATCAAAAGACAAAATTCAACCTTACAATAAGGTCATTACTAAAGATGCCTTAAGTGATACGGGACTTTTTACTACCCACGTAGTCGATGAAAATCACTTTTTTGAAATTCCAGATTCTCTCTTCAATAAAGAAATGTTGATGGTAAGCCGTATATCTAAAACTGCTTCGGGCATTGGTTTTGGTGGCGGAAAAATAAATACCCAAGTACTACGCTGGGATAAGAAAGACAAAAAAGTATTGCTTCGCGTGGTTTCTCATGATGTGGTAGCGGCAGACTCATTACCCGTCCATGAGGCTGTGGTCAACTCTAATTTTGAGCCGGTACTGTTCTCTTTCGATATAAAAGCAATAAAGAAAGATTCAGTTAACCCTGCAACTGTAATTGAAGTCAATGATATGTTCACAAAGGATACCAAAGCCTTTGGTATGCCTAACAGGTACAGAAAAAGATACAAGGTATCTAGGTTAGACGAAGGTAGAGGATACATAGAGTCTATTAAAAGTTACCCATTAAATGTAGAGGTACGCCACGTAAAAACATACTTAGCCAGTAATCCGCCAAGCAATTCTACCCTAGGATCAATTTCTGTAGAAATTAATAATTCTATGGTACTTCTTCCCGAAGAACCTATGAAGCGCAGATATTTTGACGAAAGAGTTGGTTGGTTTGCAAGGGGTCAAGTTGATTATGGTCTGGACGCTCAAGAAAGTAAAACCGTTAAATTCTTAGATAGATGGCGTTTAGAAGTGAAAGATGAAGATGTTGAGAAATTTAAAAATGGCGAACTGGTCGAACCTAAAAAGCAAATTGTTTACTATGTAGACCGAGCTACACCTAAAAAATGGGTGCCTTACATAAAACAGGGAATCGAAGATTGGCAAACCGCTTTTGAAGCTGCCGGTTTTAAAAATGCCATTATTGCAAAAGAACCTCCTACTGAGGAAGAAGATCCAGAATGGTCTCCAGAAGATGTACGTTATTCCGTAGTACGTTATTTAGCCTCACCAATACCTAATGCGAACGGCCCTCATGTTAGTGACCCAAGAAGTGGTGAAATATTAGAGTCCGATATTAACTGGTACCATAATGTAATGACCTTACTAAGAAACTGGTACTTTGTACAAACTGCTGCTATTAATCCTGCGGCTAGAGGCGTTTCTTTTGATGATGAAGTAATGGGCCGCTTAATTCGTTTTGTATCTTCTCATGAAGTAGGACACACCTTAGGCCTACCGCATAATATGGGTAGTAGTGTTGCATATCCTGTAGACTCCCTACGTTCTAAAACATTTACCAAAAAATATGGAACGGCTCCATCGATCATGGATTATGCGCGTTTTAATTACATAGCTCAACCTGGTGATGAAGGTGTAGCCCTTATGCCAGATATTGGAGTTTATGATAAATACGCCATTCAATGGGGCTATAAACCCATTTTAAATACTACGGCTGAAGAGGAAAAAGCAATTTTGGATAAATGGATCCTAGAACATGCCGGTGACCCTCTTTATCGTTTTGGACACCAACAAGTGGGCGATATAGTAGACCCAAGTTCACAGACCGAAGATTTGGGAGACGATGCCATGAAAGCTAGTGAATATGGTATTGCCAACTTAAAAAGAATTGTACCCAAATTAATAGAATGGACCGCTGAAGACGGTAAAAACTACGAAGACCTTGATAAACTGTATGGACAAGTTTTTGCCCAGTTCAATAGATATATGGGGCATGTTTCCAATAATATTGGTGGCGTCTATGAAAACCATAAGACTTACGACCAAGAAGGGGCAGTGTATACTGCAGTACCTAAAGAACGTCAACAAAGAGCCATGACTTTTCTTCAAGAACAGTTATTTGAAACTCCTACGTGGATGCTAGACAAAGAAATTTTGGAACGTACGGAGTATTCGGGCTTCTTAGAGCAAATGCGCTCTATGCAAGTTCGTACGCTTAATAATGTACTTAGTTTAGGCAAAATGGCACGTTTAATTGAAAACGAGACCGTAAACGAAGATAATTCTTATTCTTTGGTACAAATGATGAGCGAATTAAGAAAAGGAATTTGGTCTGAAGCCAGATCTGGTAAAGCCATTGATACTTACAGAAGAAACCTTCAAAAAGCCCATATTGACCGCTTAGCATATTTACTGACAGCAGAAAATCAAGGTAAAGCTTCAGATTTTGGTGGCTACAGAAAATCAACAGTTGTCAACACTAGTCAATCTGATATACGCACCATTGCAAGGGCAGAATTGAACATTTTAAAACGAGATATTAGAAATGCCCGTAATAGAACTTCAGATATGATGACAAAATATCATTACGACGATGTTTCTGAGCGTATTAACGATATTTTAGACCCTAAATAATTAGCTGCTGGTAGCGCTAATATTTCAATCATATCGATGAAAAACCAATATCATCGATGAATGAAATGTATATACCACACATTAAATATTCTAGACATCAAAAAAAGCCCATTACACAACAATGGGCTTTTTCATGCGTTAATCTTTTTTAGATTAGTAAAGAATTTAAAACCCCCAAATCATGACCAACAAAATAAAAAGTCTTATTTACCTAGCTTGTTTCATCTGTGCTTCTGTAGTATACTATCAAAGCACAAACGAAACAGCACAAGAAGAAATCGTAACCAATACTTACGAACAAGAAGCTGATATAGTCATTAACCCTTACAAAACAATGGAGGGAAGGACTCAGACGAATTAAAAAAATTTCAGAACAAAACCTACTTAAAAGCGCGGCCCAAAAGCCGCGCTTTTTAATTATCAATACTTTTGCTTTTCCGTTAAAAAACTATTAAATACTCATTACCGCTTAAACCAATCTGTAAAATTCATGTCAAAGTAACAAATACATAAAAAAATAAAACATGAAAAAATTAGTAATGGCCATATTAATAATGGCAGGCATAACTGCAACGGCACAAGATCACCAAAGAAAAGGAAAAAGACGTGACATGAAAGATTTGACCCCAGAACAAGTAGCTACTATTCAGACAAAAAAAATGACATTGGCCTTAGATCTGAACGAGTCTCAACAGAAAAAGATTAAAACGATCTTAACGGAAGATGCCACGGCACGTAAAGCAAAAATGGAAGAAAGAAAGGCAAATAAAGAAGAAAGTAAAAAACTTTTGACTTCCGAAGAAAAGTACCAGATGGAGATTGAGCGTTTAAATCATCAAATTGCACGTAAAGAGCAAATGAAATCTATTCTTAATGATGAGCAATTTGAAAATTGGGAAAAAATGGACCATAGAAGAAAAAAGCGCGGCAAGGGCAAAAACAGAGAGAATAGAAAAGAAAAACGCTCTGCCAAAGAATAAATATTCAATATAATTTTAAATAAAAGATATCTTCGTTTAAACAAAAAGAGTCCTCAATAGAGGACTCTTTTTTTTATCATTTTATTAACCTTAAAGCTCTATTTCTCTAAGGGCATTGATGGTTGCATCTAAGTCTTCATAACTTAAAGCATCGTTTAAGAAGTAACTTTCAAATGCACTTGGAGGCAGGTAAATTCCCTTCTCTAGCATGCCGTGAAAATACTTTTTAAAAGTTTCGTTGTTTCCTTTTGCAGATGATGCAAAATCGACAACTGGCTCATCAGTAAAATGAACAGAGATCATACTACCGTATCTATTAATTTGATGTGTTACCTTTTTCTCTGTCAAAACCTCAGCAATACCTTTATGAAGATATTCAGTTTTCTTTGCTAAACTATCAAACACTTCGGGATTATTGTTCAGCTCTGTCAACATCGCTAAACCTGCGCTCATTGCCAGCGGATTTCCACTTAAGGTACCCGCTTGATACACGGGACCATCAGGCGCTAGAAAATCCATTATTTCAGTTCTTGCGGCAAAAGCTCCTACTGGTAATCCACCTCCAATAACTTTACCATAGGTAACGATATCCGCCTTAATATTCAATACTTCTTGTGCTCCGCCTTTTGCCAAACGGAAGCCTGTCATCACCTCATCGAAAATCAACAAAATTCCTTCTTGGGTACATATATCGCGAAGTCCTTTTATAAATTCATCCGAAGGTATAATACAACCCATATTACCTGCTATAGGTTCTATTATAATGGCTGCCAGTTCTCCTTTGTTGGCATTTACCAATGCCTTTACACTGTCAAGATTATTATAAACAGCCAATAATGTATCTTTTGCTGTGCCTTGAGTTACACCCGGACTATTTGGACTACCAAAGGTAACGGCACCACTACCCGCTTGTATCAAGAACGAATCTGAATGACCATGGTAACAACCAGCAAATTTTATAATCTTATCCTTGCCTGTAAACCCTCTAGCCAAACGAACAGCACTCATACAAGCCTCGGTACCACTATTAACAAATCTGATCTTATCCATATTGGGAACCATAGAAATAGCCAACTTGGCTAGCTCTGTCTCAATCTCTGTAGGCATACCGAACGAGGTTCCATTTTGAGCCTTTTCTACCACTGCATTAATTACCGGCTCATGGGCATGTCCTAAAATTAACGGTCCCCAAGATGCTATATAATCTATAAGCTTGTTACCATCTTCATCGTATAGATACGCTCCTTTTGCTTTTTTAACGAAAATTGGATCACCGCCAACAGCTTTAAATGCACGCACCGGAGAATTAACACCACCGGGTATATATTTCTTTGCCTCAGCAAATAAGGCACTACTTCTTTGATAAATCATATGCTCTATTGATTTTTACTACTTTTTTACTTTAAGCGGTTGACCTATAGATAGATCAGAACTACGCAAATTATTCATTTGCATGAGTTCATCAACACTTAAATAATATTTTTTTGATAAAGAGTACAACGTGTCTCCTTTTTGTACCGTATGTATATTATCCGCACCGGTAACTACAACCGTATTATCTGTATAGCCCGCCTTTTTTATTTGTTTGTCATACTTATGCAGGTCATACTTTTCAATTAAATAAATTAACTTTTGCGGGTATCTTGGGTCTGTGGCATAACCCGCTTTACGCAAACCTCTAGCCCAACCTTTGTAATCTGTATGTTTTAATTCGAAAAGAAAAGCATACCTAGACCTAGTGGTCAAAAATATGCTGTGATCCCTAAATGAATACATGGGGTGATTGTATTTTCTAAAGCATTCTCCCTTTTCATCATCATCATGAAAATCATAATCGCCTTCCCAACCTTTATGGCATTTTATACCAAAATGGTTGTTGGTCTTCATAGCCAATTCGCCCTTTCCATTACCACTTTCCAAGAGTCCTTGAGCTAAAGTTATGCTGGCAGGAATACCATAACCCATCATTTCTAGCTGAGCAGTTTCGGCAAATGTTTCTATATATTCTGCAGGTGAATCTATCTTAAACCTTATGAACTTAGAAGGCTCCGCTGGTAATTCTGCATTGTCGGAGTTTTTTGAAATATCTTTATTAGAATTTCTTCGTTCATTTTGAACATTCTTGGTTCGTAATTGATCCGAATATCTTTTTTTAGATTTACAAGAGGTTAGTGCAACACCCGCCAACAAAACCAATAAAATTATCTTTTTCATATATGTAACAAAGGTAAATTTTTCTTTTTCAGTATACTATTCATACCAGTAATACCTTGTAGTCCTCCAGTATGTATTGCCAAAATTTTGGTTCCCGGGGCAAAAGTATCAAGCTTGATCATTTGATACAAACCAAACATCATTTTTCCGGTGTAAATAGGATCTAGGGGTATTTGTGTTTTTTGCTTGAAATCATTAATAAACCGTACCAATTCCTCCGTTACTTTGGCATATCCCCCAAAATGGAAATCATTGTTTACTTCCCAATTCTCTTTCTTTACCATCTTTTGTATCTCAGCTTTTAAGAAATCACCTTTTAAAGCCGAAAACCCGATGATGCGTTGTTGAAGAGCCGAAGCATTAATTACCCCAGAAACGGTACCACCAGTACCTACACTGCAACAGATAATATTAAATTGTTCGTCATTTTGGGTAATAATCTCTTCACAGCCTTTAATCGCCAAACTGTTTGTCCCCCCCTCTGGAACCAAATAGAATTCTCCAAACTCATTTTTTAACCGTTCAATGAAAATCTCTTCTTCTTTTTGCCGGTACGCTTCCCTGCTAATGAATTTAAACCGCATACCATCTTCATGGGCTTTTTGTAATGTAGTATTCTTCTGCCATGAATTCTGCAGTTCTTCACCACGTATTACCCCTATAGCTTTCAATCCATTTTCTTTAGCAGCATAAGCGGTTGCCGCAATATGATTGGAATATGCTCCACCAAAGGTCAAAATAGTGCTTTTACCCTGTGCTTGGGCTGCAAAAATATTGTACTTGAGTTTTCTAAATTTATTACCTGATATAAACGGATGAAGTAAATCTTCGCGCTTTATTACTACTGTAATATTTTTTTCTGCGAATAACCGTAGTTCAACAAATTGATTTATGCTTTGCAAAAAGGGCGAATTTTAGCGCCAAAGATATTTAATAAAGCTAAACGTTCTTCTATTAGACAAATAATCCATATCATTTTCATGCATATATGCCTCTCTCTCAAAGCTTAGGTTTTGATATGCTTTATAAGTATCCAAATAACAAATGGTTCTAATTGCCCATTCTGTTAGATAAAGAACGTAAAAAGGAAGAATCAATAATTCTTGCTGCTGACGCAAATGAATTTTCTCGTGATTTATAAGTACATCGTCATTTTTTAAACTTCCATTTTTTAGAAATATGAACGGCCATAGTGAAAGACCCACATAATTTTTATAGAAGAAATGTCTAAATACCAGAATCATAGAAATACTTTGACAATAGAAATACAAAGATAAAGCCAAAAATAGTTCAACTAAAGAATACTAGTTTTTATTGCCAACAAAACCGATTAAAGGTTCAACCTTGGCTTAAGCACTTTTAACACTAACTTCAGCAATATCAAGAGCAACGTTATCAACAGAAAGAAGTAACTTTATATTCCAAAACAGGAACAAAGAGCATGAAAAAAATAATTCCGATCGAGGAGGGAGATTTTTACTGGTCTGAGAAGGGATATAGAGTTTTCACCCAGCAATACCACCTAAAGAGAGGTTATTGTTGTGAAAGTGGCTGTAGGCATTGCCCATATGGTTATGACGCGAAAACCAACACACAATAAGTTTTTAACATAGCTCGGCATGATATTTGTTAATATTTTCAATAGAAAAAATAAGTACTTATAAAGATATAACGTTATGAAAAACATCAAATTACTTGGCTTACCCTTGCTACTTTTAGTTTTTATTACATCTTGCTCATCGGTAAGCGTTCTGTCCGATTACGACCAAAAAGCTGATTTTAACGGCTACAAATCATATGCATTTTATAAAACAGGTATAGATAAAGCGCAGATTTCCGATTTAGATAAAAAGCGTATTCTACGTGCCATAGAAACCGAAATGAGCACTAGAGGATTTGTAAAATCTGAAAACCCCGATCTATTGGTAAGTATTTTCACCAAAGAACAAGAACGCGTTGATGTTTACAATAACAATTACGGCTGGGGCGGAGCTTGGGGCTGGGGATATAACCCTTGGGCCTGGGGACCTGGTTTTGGCTGGGGAGGCACTAGTGTAAGCGCTAGCACACAAGGCTCTTTATATATTGATTTGATTGACAACAAAACCAATGAGCTGGTTTGGCAAGGTAAAGGCGTAGGAACCTTATCAAATACCAGTAATATTGCTAAAAAAGAAGAACGCATCAAAGAATTTGTTTCTCAGATACTAGAACAATATCCACCTAACGCTGTGGCAATGAAATAAAACATTATTGATATTAAAAAACGGACTTATAGTTTCTATAAGTCCGTTTTTGTATCATAACCCTTATAACAATGGAAAATATGTACTGTTTTTCACTTCATTTAGCACAAATGCACTTTTTACGCCACCAATACTAGGTAATGAAGCTATCTTAAATTTAGCAAAATCATAATAGGCATCTAAATTCTTAACGACTACTTTAAGCAGAAAATCGAACTCCCCACCTACCACAAAGCACTCTACAACCTCTGGATATGTTTTTACCTGCTCAAAGAAATCATCCATCATGGCGCCTTTTTGTGCTTCCAAAGACACAAAACTAAAAACGGTAATGCTATCCTCAATTTTATCCTTATTCAAGATAGCTACATAGTTTTGTATAAACCCATCTTGCTCAAGCCGTCTTACCCGTTCATAAACCGGTGTTTTTGTTAGTCCTAACTGTTCCGCTATTGATTTAGCACCTGTTTTAGCATCCTTCTGCAAAATCTTTAAAATCTCCCTATCTATATAATCTAATTTTTCCATCATAACTTTTTCCTTAATACACAATTCAATTCATCCTTAAAAAGTATTATTTCCTTTATTAATACATTTAAAAAGTGATTTTCACCAAATTAAATATTATTAACAAATAATTGATCTATAAATTATATATTTAATAGAATTAATTTAAGCTTTAACGATTATGAAGCAGGGCAATACTACGTATGAAAGCAATCCTATTTTAGATAAACTTCCTAAGCATTTAAGGCAGTATATTAAGCCCCAAAATTATAAGGACTACACGCCCATTAACCAAGCCGTATGGCGTTATGTTATGCGAAAAAATGTAGATTACCTTAGCAGGGTTGCGCACAAATCATATACAGAAGGATTACGCAAAACCGGAATCTCCATAGACAACATACCCAACATGTATGGTATGAACCGTATTCTTAAGAATTTGGGTTGGGCTGCGGTTGCCGTAGATGGCTTTATCCCACCCGCTGCGTTTATGGAATTTCAAGCCTACAATGTACTGGTCATCGCTTCAGATATTCGACAGTTAGAAAACATTGCCTATACCCCCGCACCAGATATTATTCATGAAGGTGCCGGTCACGCTCCTATTATTGCCAACCCAGAATATGCTGCATACTTAAGACGTTTTGGAGAAATTGGATGTAAAGCCATTTCCAGTGCAAAAGATTTTGAGCTGTACGAAGCTGTTCGTCATTTATCCATCATAAAAGAAGCCAAAGGCACATCGCTTATAGAAATTGAAAAGGCTGAAAAGCATATTGAGCACTTACAAGAAAACATGGGTAAACCCAGCGAAATGGCACTCATAAGAAACCTACATTGGTGGACGGTTGAATACGGACTTATAGGTACTTTAGAAGACCCTAAGATTTATGGAGCGGGACTACTTTCTTCTATCGGAGAAAGCCAATGGTGCATGACTGATAATGTTAAAAAACTACCTTACTCTATTGAAGCGGCAAGAACATCTTTTGATATTACCAAACCACAACCTCAACTATTTGTAACGCCAGATTTCGCTTTTTTGAGTCAGGTGTTGGAGGATTTTGCCAATACCATGGCATTACGTACTGGGGGACTCTCTGGATTGCAAAAACTCATCAACTCAAAGGAATTGGGAACTATTGAGCTTAGTACGGGGTTACAGATTTCCGGTAATTTTGAGTCGCTTATAGAACACAACGGAAAACCCATTTACTTTCAGACCAAAGGAAAATCTGCGCTTGCCTACAGAGAAAAAGAATTGGTTGGCCAAGATGCAAATCAACATGGAGCTGGTTTTGGATCCCCTATCGGTAGACTTAAAGGCATCAATATTCCCATAGAAGATATGAGTCCGCGCGATCTTAAAGCCTATAAAATATATGAGGGAGAAATTGTTTCTTTAGATTTTACCGGCGGAATCAATGTTACCGGAAAAATAGTTACCGGCACACGTAACCTTCAAGGTCGTATCATTCTGATCACTTTCGAAAATTGCAAAGTAACCCACAAGGGAACCATTCTTTTTGAATCTAATAACGAGTTGTACAATATGGCGATTGGGGAAGAAATTGTTTCTGCCTATCACGGCCCGGCAGATTTAAAGAGTTTTGACCTCTTAGACCATTCATTAAGTACCAATACCACAAATGAAGGTACAGAAGACCTGAGCGAATTAGAATCCTATTACAAAATGATAAGGGATTTTAGAGAGGAAAAAAACACCATTATTTCAAGAACAAAAGTATTTCAAGAAATACAGGAAAAGTACCCTACGGACTGGTTATTGCCCATTGAAATTTACGAGCTTGCCGTAAAAAGCAATGAAAATAAATTAATCAAAAGTATTGAAGAACACCTGGAAAACATTAAACTTGACCAACCTAATTTAGGACAATTAATTGATGACGGACTAGAATTAGCTACGGTAAAATCGCTGGTTTGATCGCTTGCAAACCCTCTAAAGATTCAATAGTCTGTTCTTGGTACGTTAGTCGCCAACCCATAGAATTGGTAAGAATATAGAATTTCTGCAATTCGCTGATCAGCCTGTTTTCTGCATTCGTACGCAGTGCAGACGCTTCTACTTTTTTCATTAAAGAAGCTTTTACGGTTTTCTTGATCTTGTTATAATCGGCAGCATCAAACTGGTTCAGGTAATCTGCAGTAACGTCGTAGTATTCAAAATCCGGATTTAGGTTAATTTCCGCTTCCGGTATGCTATTAATTTTCACTGTTTTGGTCGCTTGATCCACTTCAAATTCAATCTTACTTAAATCATAAGCTACCGTTACATCTGCATTTACTACTACTAACGCTTTTTTCTCTGCTCGTAATAACGGACCAAAAAGTTCTTTCGAGTCTTTATAATTATATACCTCGGCAAAATGACCCTCTGTAACTATTAGCTTGGATACATTGGTAATTTCTTGCTGAATAAGCATGGAATTTTCCTCAAGAATAGATTGATCCTCTTTTCCATCATTACAGGAACGTATAATCAAGACAACCGCTAAAGTAATTAGAACGCCAGCTATAAATTTTTTCATGCTTTTGAAATTTCGAAGTCTATAAAAGGATATGCTTTCCGTATATACGCAATCTTTTTACTTAACGATGTTAAAAATTTTTGATGTGCTTCACTTTCTGGATTAAATGGTCTATGTTGCAAACCGCGTTGAACCTCATCAACTTTTTTCATGTCATCGGTAATACTATCGTTGATCCACACCTCAACAAACTTTTCCCAAATATAAGCGATTGCCGTTTCGTTTGGGTGGATCATATCCTTGGCATAAAAGCGGTAATCCCTAAGCTCATCCATCATAATTTCATAGCTTTCAAAATACGAAGCAAGAGGTGAAAAATTTGAAGTTTCTATAATCTGATGAATTGCCGAAATAAGATGCGATTTACTTCTTTGATTTTCTACAAAGCCGTCTTTTAAATGCCTAACAGGAGAAACCGTAAAAATGACATGGGCTGTTGAATTTACAGATTGTATTATGGCAATAATTCGCTTTAAACTCTCTCTCACATCATCAACACTCAATAACTCTTTTGTAAAATTGGTTTGAGGTACCTTATGGCAATTTGCTACAATTTCACCGCTATCTTTATTACGATACACCCAAGCCGTGCCTAAAGTAATTAATACATGACTTGCCACTTTTAATTGCTCAGCAGTTTGATCTAATGCCGTATTTAAATCTACGACCAGTTGTTCTTTGGATGGGTTACTTAAACCAGAATGCGCATCAAAACAATGCCATTGCTCATTCTCATTAAACACATCTTTTTCAGTAAACACCTCTTGATGAACAGACTTTTTAATCAGTTTTTCAATTGCCAAGGGATGAAACAGTATCCCAAACGGATTCTGTAACCCTTGAAATTTATAGTATTCTAATTTTGCCCCAATATTCTCAGAAAAACAGGAACCCAAAATCAATAACTGACTTGAATAGTCAATTGGATTTTTAGATTTCAATAATGGTATTTTGGTTAAGAGATTCATTTTGGTCGTACACTCTTGTTTAACTTATGAAAAACTTGATATGGGTAAATCTCATAAATGACATTATCTTCGTTAATGGTATTATCACCATTTTCAAAAGCTTTTTTCTCCCATTCCGCACCTTTTTCATTTCCCAACTTTGTCATGCTTCTACCTTTAAAATAAAGTGCATCTGCAAAATTTTCATACACCTTTAAAGACAAGTCAAATGATGCTATTGCTTCATTATAATTACCTAATTCAAAATCTGCTATTCCTAGATAATACCAATCTAAGTAGTGACAAGCTTCTTGAGGAGAATCCTTAGGAAAATCTTTAAACTGCTGTTCTTTACTCAACAACAAAAATTCTTTAGCTTTAGAGAATTTATTCATTTGTAAGTAATTTAAACCAATATAAAAGTTATAGGTATGGTCCATAACATAACCATCACCAAACTCTTTTTTAGCTCTCATAAATTCAGATATGGATTTTAGATAATCTTTAGAAAAAATACATTTCATAAATGCGCTGTAATCTAAATATTTTTCCGGAGCGTGCTCAACAGCCTTTTCTAAAAAAGGTCTACCTAATTGGTACTTTCTAGCTTTGTACAAAGGCATTGCCTTTTGTTGCCATAGCCAAGCACTCTCTGGCACAATTCTAAGTGCAGAATCCAAATATTGTTGATACTCCAAAGAATGTATAGGGTTCTGAAAAGATTTCTCTATATACTCTCTTAGATGCGTTGAATCAATTTCCGTTAAGAGCTTTTCTTTTGTATCCTCAGCACTATTATTTAAATCATTCTGATCTTTAGTTGCAATATTGCAGGAAAAAATAATGAATAATAAAAAAATATACTTTCTCATAAAACTATCATATTACATAGCCTCAATCGAATTACAATCGAATTTCAGCCATTATTAAAAGACAGTTTTATTTTAAATAATCCTCTGCCTTAGCCAATGCCTCTGCTATACCATCAGGGTTTTTACCTCCCGCAGTTGCAAAAAATGGTTGTCCGCCACCACCGCCTTGAATATATTTTCCAAGTTCACGAACAATAGTACCCGCATTTAATTCTTTTGAAGCTACAAGTTCTTTAGATATATAGCAAGACAACAATGCTTTGCCATTTTGCTTAGTTCCAAAGAGTAAAAACAAATTATCCTTATTACCGCCCATTTCAAAACTAAGATCTTTTATTCCTGCAGCATCTAAATCTACTTTCTTAGCAAGAAACTGAACACCATTTATTTCCTTAAGTTCAGATAACAGATCACCTTTAAGATTCTTTGCCTTGTCTTTCAACAACTCCGCTACTTGTTTTTTTAGACTACTGTTTTCTTCTTGTAAACTTGAAACGGATTTAACTGGATCTTGACTATTACCAAGAACGTGTTTAATTTTTGACAGTAACTTATCATTATCGGTATGTAGATCTTTAACGGCATCGCCCGTAATTGCTTCAATTCTTCTTATACCCGCCGCTACAGCACCTTCAGATTTAATTTTAAACTGCCATATATCTCCCGTATTCTTAACATGGGTACCTCCACAAAGCTCTATAGATTGCCCAAAACGTATGGTACGTACCGCATCGCCATATTTTTCACCGAACAGTGCCATGGCTCCATTTTCCAAAGCGGTTTTCATTGGCACGTTTCGCTCTTCTTGAAGTTGAAGGTGACCATCAATTCTTGCGTTCACAAAATTCTCAACATCTTGTAATTGTTCTGGTGTCAATTTAGAAAAATGAGAAAAATCGAATCGCAAATATTTAGAGTGAACAGAAGAACCTTTTTGTTCTACATGTGGTCCAAGAATTTCTCGTAATGCCTGATGCAATAAGTGCGTTGCTGTATGGTTGGCTTCTGTTCTACTTCGTTGCTTTTTGTCCACAACCGCTTTAAAACTTTCATTTAAATGCTCTGGAAGATTTTCTGTAAAATGAATAATTTCATTATTTTCTTTTTTGGTATCAGTTATGTAGATAACACCTCCACGTGAATCTTCCAAATAGCCTTTATCTCCTACTTGACCACCACCTTCTGCATAAAACGGTGTAAGATTAAACACCAATTGATACTGAGTTCCCTCCTTTTTAGAAACTATCTTTCTGTATTTGGTAATCTTTACCTCAACATCGAGCATATCATAACCAACGAACTCTTGCTCGTTGTCTTCCAATAAAACTTCCCAGTCTTGCTTAGATACTACCGATGCAGATTTAGACCTGTTCTTTTGCTGCTGCATTGCGGCATTAAAACCGGCTTCATCTAACTTATATCCCTTTTCACTTAAAATAAGGGCAGTTAAATCTATAGGAAAACCAAATGTATCATATAACTCAAATGCTTTACCGCCATCAACAGTCTTACCCGTTGTATTATTAATAATCGTCTCCAACAGCAATAACCCTTGATCTAAAGTCTTTAAAAAAGAATATTCTTCTTCTTTAATAACATTTTCAATTAATTGCTTTTGCTCTTTTAATTCTGGGTATGCCGCCCCAAGCGAATCGGTAAGTACATTTACCAAACGGAACATAAAAGGTTCTTTGGTATTCAAAAATGTAAAGCCATAACGTACCGCTCTTCTTAAAATTCTACGTATTACATAACCCGCACCAGTGTTACTTGGCAACTGCCCATCTGCAATAGAAAATGCTACCGCACGAATATGGTCGCTAATAACACGTATAGCTATATCGATCTCTTCATTCTTACCATAATCGGAATTGGTTATGGTCTCTATTTCACGAATTAGCGGTGTAAAAATATCTGTGTCATAATTAGATTGCACTCCTTGTAAAACCATACAAAGACGTTCAAAACCCATACCGGTATCTACATGCTTTGCAGGCAAATTTTCTAATGTACCATCTGCCTTACGATTATATTGCATAAATACAAGGTTCCATATTTCCACTACTTGTGGGTGGTCTTGATTTACCAAACTTGCCCCAGATACTTTTGCTTTCTCTTCTTTAGATCGAATATCAACATGAATTTCAGAACATGGTCCGCATGGTCCTTGATCTCCCATTTCCCAAAAGTTATCTTTCTTGTTCCCCAAGATGATTCTATCTTCGGGTACAATTTTTTTCCATAGATCAAAAGCCTCCTCATCCAACGCCAACTTATCCGCATCGTTACTTCCTTCGAAAACAGACACATAAAGATTGTCTTTATCTATTTTAAAAACTTCGGTCAATAGCTCCCAGGCCCAAGAAATAGCTTCTTCTTTAAAATAATCACCAAAACTCCAGTTACCCAACATTTCAAACATGGTGTGGTGATAGGTATCTTTTCCTACTTCCTCCAAATCATTATGCTTACCACTTACACGTAAACATTTTTGAGTATCTACTACCCTAGAGCTTTTTGGCTGACTTATGCCTAAAAAGTATTCTTTAAACTGATTCATTCCCGCATTTGTAAAAAGCAGGGTTGGATCATCTTTAATGACCATAGGTGCAGAAGGCACTATTTTATGTTCTTTACCTTTGAAAAAATTCAGAAATTGAGTTCTTGTTTCTTTGGAATTCATCTAAAATGCTAAGCTTTTACAAATTTTAACGGTTTATATAAAACTATTTTTATATTTGTTTGTTCCCTAATAATTAAAAAACAAAAATAGGATAAATAACATTCATGTCTAAGGTAAAATACTATTACGACCCAGATACGCTGTCGTACCGTAAAATAGAACCCCAAAAATCTAAACGTTATAGAAATATAACCTTCTTTATTTTGGGATCATGCCTTTTTGGACTGCTAGGTTTAATTTTATTGCTCAACACCAACCTTGTTAATACCCCTAGAGAACTATCTTTATCTCGTGAAGTAAAAAACTACGAACTTCAATATGAGCTGTTGAATAAAAAAATGGAACAAATTGAAGAGGTTCTAGGCAATATTGAAGAACGCGATAATAACATCTACAGATTATATTTTGAAGCTAACCCAATACCAGACGAGCAAAGAAAAGCTGGTTTTGGTGGTATAAACCGATACAAATCGCTAGAAGGCTTCAACAATTCCGAGATGATAATATCTACCACAAAAAGACTGGATATTATAAAAAAACAAATGGCCATTCAATCTAAATCTTTAGATGAAATCACAAAACTTGCCGAAGAAAAAGAAAAATTATTAATGTCCATTCCGGCAATTCAGCCCATCAACAATGAAGACCTTACCCGTATGGCCTCTGGTTTTGGTTGGCGTTCAGATCCATTTACAAAGGCAAGAAAAATGCATTATGGAATGGATTTTACAGCACCTAAAGGAACCCCTGTTTACGCAGCTGGCGATGGCAAAATAGTTCGTGCAGATAATAATTCATCTGGATACGGCAAGCATATTCGTATTGAACATGGCTATGGGTATTTGAGCCTTTATGCGCATTTAAGCCAATACAATGTCAAAAAAGGACAAAAAGTAAAACGTGGCGATTTAATTGGCTTCGTAGGCAGTACCGGTAGATCAGAAGCACCACATTTACACTATGAGGTTTGGAAGGACAAAGACCGTATAAACCCTATTAACTTCTATTATGGAAGTTTATCACCTGAAGAGTTTGAAAACATGCTTAAATTTGCTAATCAAGAAAATCAATCATTAGATTAATGCAGGTAAACCTCCCAGAAAAAAGATATTATGGTATTGGTGAAGTAGCCCGTGCTTTCGGTGTAAATGCCTCATTAATTCGTTTTTGGGAAAAAGAGTTCGATGTACTTCAGCCAAAGAAAAATGCCAAGGGCAATAGAAAATTCACACCCCAAGACATTAAAAATCTGCAGCTTATTTACCATTTGGTAAAAGAAAGGGGTTTTACGCTAGACGGTGCTAAAATTCACCTTAAAGAAGAGAAACAAAAAACACTTTCTAACTTTGACATTATCCAAAAACTGGAACGTGTAAAAGCGGAACTGAATAAAATTAAAGACCAATTATAACACAACCATTATGAAAAAAGGAATTATTGCATTAATCGTCATCGTAGTCATTGCATTTGGCTTGTACCAATGGGGAGTAGGTTTTAACAACACTGCCATAGCATTGAAGGAAACCTCAACAAAAACCTGGGCAAATGTTGAAAGTGCCTATCAACGTAGAAATGACCTTATTGGCAACTTAGTAAAAACGGTACAAGGTGCTGCTGATTTCGAAAGAGGTACTTTAACCGATGTAATCGAGGCAAGATCTAAAGCAACATCCGTAAGCATTGACCCAACAAACATTACCCCAGAGCAATTAGCTCAGTTCAACCAAGCGCAAAGCGGGTTAAGCAGTGCACTAAGTAGATTATTGGTTACTGTTGAGCGTTATCCTGATTTAAAGGCAAATCAGAACTTTTTAGAACTTCAAACGCAATTAGAAGGTACCGAGAATAGAATTAATGTGGCTAGAGATAGATTTAACGCCACAGTAGAACCCTATAACCTCCATATTAAAAAGTTCCCAAATTCAATTTTGGCAGGTGTTTTTAATTTTGATGAATTGGCATACTACAAAGCAGATGCAGGTTCTGAAAATGCCCCAGATGTAAATTTTGAATTTGATTGATATTTTATGTCCAAGGTAGAAGAATTTTTAACAGCATCAGAGGAGCAAGATATAGTTAACGCTATTCTTGAAGCAGAAAAAAATACTTCTGGCGAAATTAGGGTGCACATTGAAGCTCATACCGACAAGGATCATTACGAGAGAGCAAAAGAAGTTTTTCATTTATTAAAAATGGATAACACCAAACAAGAAAACGGTGTGCTGATCTATGTTGCCGTTAATGATAAAAAATTTGTTATTTGTGGCGACAAAGGTATCGACAAGGTCGTACCAAAAGACTTTTGGCAAACTACCAGAAATAGTATTCAAACACATTTTGAAAAAGGAGCGTTCAAGGATGGACTTGTTGCCGGAGTATTAAAAGCCGGTGAAGAATTAAGAAGTCATTTCCCGTGGCAATCTGATGACACCAATGAATTAAGCAATGAAATATCTAAAGGCTAGCCTTATAATTCTTTTTCTTTGGTGCGCACCGCTATGGAGTCAGTTTGAAATTCCTGAGAAACCCGCATTACAGACCAGTGTTTACGATTACGTCAATTTATTGACTGATCAACAAAAAGTAGCACTAAGCAATAAATTGGTTCGTTATTCAGATAGTACTTCAACGCAAATCGTTGTCACCATAATTGCAAGCACAAATGGCGAAAACATTAATTATCTAGGTGCCAATTGGGGGCAAAAATGGGGTATAGGACAGGAAGGCAAAGATAATGGCATACTTATAATACTTGCCGAAAATGACAGAAAAGTAGCTATAAGTACCGGCTACGGCGTTGAAGGTTCACTAACAGACGCCCTTTCAAAACGAATAATCGAAAACGTAATTCTACCTGAATTTAGAACCGGTAATTACTATGCGGGACTAAACAAAGGTTCTGATGTTATTTTTCAAGTACTTAACGGGGAGTTTGAAGAAGACAGAACCTTTGGAGATAACAGTGGATCTCCCTTCTCATCTTTTTTACCTTTTATCATATTTCTGGTAATCCTCTTTATTCTTTGGAGTCGTAAAAACAATGACAATAATGGTAGTGGCGGAAGAAGACGTGGAGGACTAAGTCCTTGGGACATGATTATTCTTAGCAATATGGGTCGTTCTAGTGGTTCTAGCGGCGGATTTGGCAGCGGAGGCGGAAGCTTCGGTGGTGGCGGATTCGGAGGAGGTTTCGGCGGCGGCGGATTTGGCGGCGGCGGCGCTTCTGGTGGATGGTAGCTTTGTTTCCAAATAATTATAAATCTGTTTTATCATTTTTTTTAATTCAAGTCAGAAAAACTGTTACTCTTTCGGAAGTATTTACAGGCGTGTTCTAGTTTGTGAATTTATTACAATCTTCATCATAGTAGCACCCACCCCTTTATCCCCTCCCAAGAGAGGAGGATTACGTTTATATCTGTGGATTTAATATCAACTGAGAGTTTTTTTGCTATATGAGTTACTTAGGCTGTCTTATCAAAAATGTTTAATTCAAGTCTCAAACTATTCTCCTCCAGGAAGGGGGTCAGGGGTGGGTTCTTGTTTGTCGATTTAACACTAAAAAAAAATGATCAAATAATTCTGCTTCGCAAAATATTTGATCATTTTATATTTGACACCAAGAACCTTAGTCCTTATTCTTACTTCTTTCTCATAAATACAGTGATTGGCACACCAGAGAAATCGTATTCTTCTCGAATTTTATTCTCTAAATAACGCTTATATGGCTCTCGTACATATTGTGGCAGGTTACAGAAAAATGCAAACTGCGGATATGGAGTGGGTAATTGAGTGCAAAATTTTATCTTAACAAATTTACCTTTATACGCCGGTGGCGGATAATTTTCAATGATAGGCAACATAGTTTCATTGAACTTTCGGGTAATGATTTTCTTATTACGATTATTATACACTTCTACAGCGGTTTCAATAGCTTTAAAAATACGCTGTTTGGTCAGCACAGACACAAAAAGAATAGGCACATCTGTAAATGGCTCTATTGCTTTTTTAATTTTTTGAGTATAGTGCTTAATAGTATTTGTCTCTTTATCCTCAACCAAATCCCACTTATTCACAAGAATAACGATTCCCTTATGGTTACGCTGAGCAAGCCAAAAAATATTTTCGACCTGACCATCAAATCCTCTTGTTGCATCCAACATTAAAATACAAACATCGCAATGCTCAATCGCTCTTACAGAACGCATTACAGAATAAAACTCCAAATCTTCCTTAACCTTAGCTTTACGGCGAATTCCCGCTGTATCGACTAGATTAAATTCAAATCCGAATCTATTGTATTTTGTATCGATACTGTCTCTAGTAGTTCCAGCAATATCAGTGACGATATATCTGTCTTCGCCAATCAAGGCATTAATAAAAGATGATTTCCCAGCATTTGGTCTACCAACAACCGCAAACCTAGGCAATTCACTTTCTTCCTCTACAACATCCGGCAATTTCTCTACTAAAGCATCTAGCAACTCACCTGAGCCACCACCGTTTATACTTGATAATGTAAAATATTCACCTAGACCCAATGAATAGAACTCTACGGCATCTTCCGCTCTTTTGGCATTATCCACTTTATTGACCGCTAAAAAAACCGGCTTTTTAACTCTTCTAAGTAATTTCGCTACATCTTCGTCCATACCGGTAACACCAGTCTCCACATCTACCATAAAAATAATGGCATCTGCTTCTTCTATCGCTAATTCTACCTGTCTATCAATCTCTTTTTCAAAGACATCATCACTGCCAACTACATAACCACCGGTATCAATAATTGAAAACTCTTTACCGTTCCAATCACTCTTACCATAATGGCGATCACGAGTAACACCGCTAACGGCATCAACAATAGCCTCACGCCTTTGAATTAATCTATTAAAAAATGTTGATTTTCCTACATTAGGTCTCCCTACAATGGCAACAATTGCACCCATAGCTTAAATTTGGGGCAAAGGTAATATTTATACCGTCAATTACACCATAAGTTAAATAGAGAGATTAGATTCAATCTCTTTAAAAGACTCTAATTTAGAAAGTTGTTTCTTTTTAGGAGTAGATAGGTAAGGTTCCCCTATAGTTCTTTGTCTAACAATTCTAGCCGGAGACCCATATGCTATTACGTTGTCTCCAAAATGGTCAACAACCAAAGAACCAGCTCCAATTACCGTATGCTGACCAATTTCAATGCCGTTAACAATATTTACCCCAAGACTTATAGCCGAAAACCTACCCAATTTAAGATTACCACCAGCACAAACGGACGGGGCTAAACTCGAATAAGAATCCATTATACCATCATGACCTAAAGACGAATTCGTATTAACTATACAAAAATCATGAATAATTGAATTTGCATTGACAATTGCACCAGGCATAAATACATTACCGCAACCTAACAATACATCTTTACCAATTACCGCCTCTGGATGAACAGCATTTACAAAGCTAAAATTAGGAACAACCTTAATGATTCTATCAGCAATTTTTTTACGAATCCAGTTATCTCCAATAGCAATAATCCCCCCAACTATATTAAACCTATTGATTAAAAATGGCAAATCAAATTCACTACCTAGTACTTGATACCCGTTAATTTTTGTGCCTTTTTCTTTAAACGAATCTACAAAACCAATTACATTATATTTAGCCTCTTTTTCCAGACAGTCTAAAACAACACTACCATGACCTGAGGCTCCAAAAATAATCACATTTTGCATTTCATCGGGGTTTTATGACACTTTGTCGATGAATCAAAAATAAACTATTCTTTTTAAACTAAAGAATCAAAAATGAAATTGAGGTAAAAATTAATTCGAAAAAGTCAATAAATAGGCTGGTTATAAAACCAAATACTTGATACTTAGTGGTTCAGTAATTTTATTTTAAAAGAAAGTATTCGATAGTTTAAGCTGAGAAGATTCAATCCTTTTATTTATTGTAGCCAAATCGCTTTAATTGACGCGCATCACTTCGCCAGTTTTTATTCACTTTTACATAAAGTTCTATGTGAACTTGTTTGCCAAAAAATTTCTCCAAATCTTTTCTGGCTTCTACCCCTACTCGTTTTAAAGCTGCACCTTTATGCCCGATAATGATTCCTTTTTGTGAATCGCGTTCAACCATTATTACCGCACGCATACGAATGATATCCTCATCTTCAAAAAACTCTTCAGTTTCTATCTCTACAGCGTAGGGAATTTCTTTTTTGTAGTTTAATAAGATTTTTTCGCGGATAGTTTCATTAACAAAAAACCGCTCTGGTTTGTCTGTTAATTGATCTTTAGGATAATAGGCAGGCGACTTTGGAAGTAACTCTACAATACGCTCAAAAACACCTTTTATATTAAAATTGGATAAAGCTGATATAGGATGTAGCTCTACCGTTGGCAACAGGTCTTGCCAATATTGAACTTGTTCTTCAAGCAAGTCCTGCGTAGCAGTATCCACTTTGTTTAAAAGTAACAAAACAGGAATTTTACTATTTTTAATTTTCTCAAAGAAAGCTTCATCTTTTAATGCCTTTTCCCCTATTTCAACCATGTAAAGCAATACATCGGCATCTTCGAAGGCAGACTTTACAAAATCCATCATACTACTTTGCAGCTCGTATGCCGGTTTAATTATTCCAGGGGTATCGGAAAGAATCATTTGAAAATCATCTCCGTTTACTATACCTAAAATACGGTGTCTGGTAGTTTGTGCTTTTGATGTAATTATAGATAATTTCTCACCCACAAAAGCATTCATTAATGTTGATTTGCCAACATTAGGATTACCAATAATATTTACGAAGCCTGCTTTATGATCTGCCATCCTTCAACTTTATTATATATTTCTTCAATTCTACATTAACCTTTGGAGCCAACAAAAGTACGGCAATCATATTAGGTATCACCATTAAGGCATAAGACAAATCGATTAAATTTTTCACTAATTCCAAGGATGCAACCGCGGCAAAGACGATCATGATCACAAAATACCAGTTATATAACTTACCCACTTTAGCATTGGTTAAAAAAGACAACGATTTTACTCCGTAATAAGAGTAAGTAAATAAGGTCGATAACGCAAATGCGGTAACTATTACCATCAACAATATATCCCCCCATCCAAACAATGTGGTTTCAAATGCCGATAGTGTCATAACTATTCCACTGGAATCTTCTGTATACGCCCCACTTAAAATAATTACAATGGCAGTAAAAGTACAAACCAGAATAGTATCAATAAACGGACCCAACATTGCGACCAAACCTTCACGGATAGGTTCATCATTTTTAGATTGCCCATGATACATTGGTGCGCTACCCAAACCAGCTTCGTTAGAGAACATCGCCCTACGAACACCAATAATAACCAAGCCCCAAAATCCGCCAGTTGCTAGAGATTTAAAGTTCCAAGCTTCTGTAAATATCATTTTTAAAGCTGGTAATATTTGATCTGAATTCATTGCCATGACAGCTATTACGGCAATTAAATATACAGCCACCATAAATGGTACAATTGCAGAAGCCACTTTCGCAATCTTTGTCAATCCGCCGAAAATTACAAACGAAGTTACTACGGCCAATATAAGACCTATGGTCCATTTCCAATTCTCATCACTCATATCCAAAATAGTATCTCCCGGCTCAACAACACTCATAAAGGTTTCCGTAAATTGATTTGCAGTAAACACACCTAAAAAGCCAAATAGACCACATACTGCAAAAAAAACAGCCAAAGGTTTAGCCTTTTCACCCAGACCTTTTGTGATATAGTACATAGGACCTCCCTGCATTTTTCCGTCAGAATCAGTACCGCGATACATAATCGCCAAACTACAGGAATAAAACTTTATACACATACCAATCAATGCAGTCATCCATATCCAAAAAACTACACCCGGACCTCCATCATGTATGGCAATGGCAACCCCTGAGATATTACCAAGTCCGACAGTGGCAGCTACGGCTGCAGACAGTGCCTGAAAAGAACTAACCTCTCCCTTTGATTTTGAATTGTCATATTTGCCCGCAGTAATAGCAATGGCATGACCAAAAAACCGGTAAGGCATAAGTTTAGAATAGAAAACCAGAAATAGCCCGCCACCTATTAATAAAAGAAACATTGGCCACTCCGTATAAGGTAGTGCGCTTGCTATAAAGTCATTAATTGTATCCATAGAATTGTAAAAAACCGAAGTTATGGATTTAATGTTTTTTAAAAGATAATGCTCCTAAAAAATATTCTTTAAATAAGTTTTGAATATAGAGAAAATGTGTTGTATATTTGCACCCCGCTACGAATAGTAGCGCACCTTTATCTCGTCAGCTTAATGACCTGAAGTTGCAAAACAAGTGAGATAAAAAACCCATATCGCGGGGTAGAGCAGTAGGTAGCTCGTCGGGCTCATAACCCGAAGGTCGCTGGTTCGAGTCCAGTCCCCGCTACTAAGAAAAAAAGCCACTGAAAATTCAGTGGCTTTTTTTATAAACTTCATTTTGAAATATATTTTCATGTTTAGAAAGACAAAATCGTAAAAGAAACACCTTAAACCCCACCTTTTAAGTTCTTGGTAAGTTTCCATTTATTCTTAGAACCAAAAGTTGGGTTTTCCTTAAAATATGCCGCTCTAGTTACTTTAGAGGTTTTATGGTCTCCTAAATGACTCCAACCTGGTGGCATAAAAATGTAGAGAATTTTATTCTTAATACCCGGTGCTTTAATTACATCTTTAAATAATGCCACAAACTCCCCGAAATAAACATCCATAAAATTACCAGAATCCATCTCTCTTGTAATACCATATTCTATTTTCACCTCATTTTCCTCTTCTTGATAGGTGCCAAATACATGATCCCAGATATTTAGGAGGTTACAAAAATTGGTATCCATGTATAAAGGATTTCTTGCATGATGTACTCGATGGTGAGACGGGGTCAACATAATCTTATTCAATGGACCAAAACGCGCATCTTTAATTACGTTTTCCCCAATATGAATAAACGCACCGTAGGTACCATCGATAAACATTATCAAAAACAATAATTCTGGTTGTACTCCCAAAAGAATACATACTGTGGTCCTTATTGTATCTGCGTATGGTGCTTCTAAAAAAAAGTGCGCATGTGTTACCGACAAATTCATATTTTCCGGTGCGTGATGTGTAGAATGTAGACACCAAAACAAACGGACTTTATGCCCCCAATAATGATATAGAAAATGTGCAAACTCCCAAATGATGTAGGCATAAACGAACCAATACCATGTCATCTCTGTCTGAAATGGCGCATATTTTTGAAATAACCCAATACATATCGTAATCATGGCTATCGCTATAAACCTTCCTATAAACCTATTGAATATATAAATCAGAAAATTGATTTTATACACCTTAGTATCCGGCTTTTTATAAACTAACCCCAGTATAAACTCCAAAATCAATAACAAAGGAATTATTGGGTAGATCAACGATACCACGCCATCATATGTTGTAAATGTACTGTAATTACCAGATTGTAAAATTTCCCACGCCTGCGATATTCCCAAAAAACCTATTACTTCATTATACAACGTATCTAAAACTTCCATTCATCCATATTTTAAGTTATACCATCATCTTAAATGCCATAAACGCTGCTTTTTTTTTAGACCTCCTTATTAGTATTGATTGCACAGCATTAATTTAATTTTGCGATCGAGTTCTAAATTAAAACTCCCAGTCTCATGGCTATTTATCCTTTTCAATTTACCCATTTAACCTAATTGCATATGTGTTAATTTAGCCGAACATCTAAAAATAAGCCCTAAACAACATGATTCGTATTCTTAAAATTATCAGCCAAATCCTTTATTATTAAGCCAAAATTCCTCAGGTAAATAAGCTAAAGCAGCAAATGTTTTATTTTAGCCCAATTCATTTCAAAAACCTATTTGAGTTAATTTACTCCCAAGCCTGTCTTTATTTTTAGAGTTAATTATCTTTATGATATAATCTTTCCATCTTGTGTAACTAGTGATAATTATGTTTTTCCAACCATTGTTTTAAGGAATGATGGTTTAACTTACCTTTATCGTCTCTTTTTAAAAAATGTTTTTCCAAAAGATGAAAACCGCTTTACTTCTTATCATTACCTTATGTATGCTGCCATTTTGGAGTATTGGTCAAAACTTATCTCCCCCAATACGAAATTATAGCAGCTATGAGTATAACGCTGCCAGTAAAAATTGGGGACTGTCCATTGATGAGAACGGAGAGTTATATGTAGCTAATAACAACGGACTGCTACATTTTAATGGAGAAACCTGGACACTCAACAAATTACCCAACAAAACTATTATTCGTTCGGTCACCCATGATAAGGGCAAAATTTTCACCGGGTCTTATGAAGAATTCGGGTTTTGGAAAATGAACCCGTATGGTTCTTTAGAGTACACATCTTTAACACACTTAATAACCGACCATGAATTTACGAACGAAGAATTCTGGCAAATAATACCGCTTGATGACCAAATCATTTTTAGATCATTTTCCACCGTTTATATCTACAAGAATGAAAAAATTACGGTTTTAGATGCTCCTTTTGTTGTCACCAACATAGCAAAGCATGAAAATAAAATTATAGTTGCCGGAGAGCAAAAAAGATTATACTGGATAGATGACAATAAGCTTATCCCTCTAGAATCACAAGATATCTTAGAAGGTAAAACCATAGTTGATATGGTCTCTTTTAGAGATCATCTATTAATTGGCACCAAACTCAACGGCTGTTTTTTACTTATAGACGGTCGGGTTGAATTACTCGACGATTCCATAAATAATGAATTGAAGGAACATCAATTAAACAAGGTGTTATCAGTAGACCAAAATACAGTTGCTTTTGGCACTATCAAAAACGGAATTTATACTTATAATTTTAAACACAACACCTTTCAAAACCTCAACAAATCTTTAGGGCTGCAAAACAATACTGTTTTGGCAATGTTACAGTTTAAAGATCAATTATGGTTAGGTCTTGATAACGGTATAGATAAGATTCAATTAAAAAACCCTATTACTTATTACACTGACCATTCGGGTGTTTTGGGTACGGTGTATGACCTTGTTGATTACAACAATGAACTGTATTTGGGCAGTAACACGGGTATCTATTATTTTAAAGATGACCAATTACAATTTGTGCCAGGTTCACAAGGTCATGTTTGGGATTTAGAAATTATAGACGGTGACCTTTTTTGCGGACACAATACTGGTACTTTCATATTAAAAAACGGAATACTGAATAAAGTCTCGGATATTTCTGGAGGCTACCAGATAGCCAAAGTACCTGAAACCCAATCCTCATATATTCAAGGAACATATACCGGTTTAGCGAATTACAAGAAAGATAAAAATGGGAATTGGACATCTAACCGGGTTACGGGTATTGATTTTCCGGTGAAGCAATTATGTTTTGAAAACGCAACAACCTTATGGGCTGCTCACCCATACAAAGGGCTTTTCAAAATAAAAATGAACGATTCTCACACGAAGGTTCTTGCGATAACAGAAATAGAATCGGGTACAATACCCAATACATATAACATTAAATTATACAACATTAAGAATCAGATAATTCTATCAAGTGAAGGTAAATGGTTTAAATATGACCCTATATCAGATGTTATTTCAGAATTTGAAGAATTCAAGGATTATGTAAACATGAATCTTGTTAACTACAATGACACTAGCTATTGGTTTTTTGATAATGACAACCAGAAGAAGCTGATCCATACAGATTTGGCGAATAATCAATTCACTTTAGATGACGCACTACTTAAAAAAAGACTGGCTATAGAAACCGAAACCATAGTTAATTACAATGATTCTATTTATTACTTTACACTTACAGATGGCTTTGGAAAACTTAACCTCAATAAATTTGAGAATGAACTAAAGAACGTAGAACTACCTACACCAAGATTAAGCTCTTTTAAGGTTGAAGACAATGAAAACTATTTATTAAACACCGACTCATTTGAAATACCCTTTAACAAGTCTAAATCTTTACTTGTTAACGTATCTGCCGGTAGTTTTAAACAGTATACTTATTTCTATGAGCTTAAGGGACCTATTGATCAATCTAATTACTTAAACAATGGCACAATCAATCTTCAAAACCTACCATTTGGAGATTATACTTTAAAAATACATACGGTAAGTATCGGCAACGAACTTTCAGTACCTAAAACCATTGAATTCAAAATATTGAGACCATGGTATTTTTCCAATTGGAGTTTACTAGGGTATTTGCTGTTATTTATTGCCAGTATAATTCTCGTACGTTGGTACAACAAACAGAAATTAGCCAAAAAACATAACCTGTTAAAAATTCAGATGCAACGAGAGCAAGATGAACGCTTGGCACAAATAGAGAAGGAGAAGCTAGAAAAAGAAATTAAAAGAAAACAGACCGAACTGGCAAGAACGACAATGAGCGTCGCAAAAAAGAATGAATTGATTATCGAACTTAAAGACCTTATTGCGCTAAATCAAGATGCATTTACCAACAAACAACGTTTTAGATCTCTATCTAAAAAACTGGACAGCTCAATGAACGAAGATCAAGATTGGAAACATTTTGAGGTTAGTTTTAAAGAATTGCATGAAGACTTTTTTGAAAACCTTTTAAAGAAGTACCCAAAACTAACTCCGAAAGATCTCAGATTATGCGCTTATCTAAAAATGAATCATACTACAAAAGAGATAGCTCCTTTAATGGGTATTTCGGTAAGAGGTGTTGAAATACATAGGTATCGTTTGCGTAAAAAATTGAACATAGACAGCTCTCAAAACCTATCAAACTATCTCATAAAATTTAAATAAAACAATAATTCACCGTATTCAGAACTACTACCCGTATTAAGAATGCGTTAATTATCTACATCATTACTACATCATTACGTTAATTTTTACTTTTAAATTAACACATCTACTACTGCAAGTGCCCATATTTAAGGGTTTTCACGCTACACGCTCTATTGATGTACTTTTTATGTAGTTTAATAAAAAGTAAGGGCTAGTTGTTTTGATAACTTGCTACTGAAATTAACAACTTGATAATTTTACAACTCAATTTTTAAACAATTATGAAAATAGGAATCAAAATTTTAACATTCTGCATTTTACTGACCCATTTGACGGTTTTTGCGCAAAATGGAATTTCGGTTTCGGGAACTGTAACCGATGATAGTGGACAACCTTTACCAGGCGCTAGTATCATAGTAAAAGGTACTACAACAGGAACCCAAACTGATTTTGACGGATTATATGCATTAAACGATGTACCCAACAATGGTACACTTGTAATTAGCTACATCGGTTACTCTACTCAAGAAATCGCTGTTAACGGTCTAACAACCATAGACATTTCATTATCTGAAGATTCACAAGCTTTAGATGAAGTTGTGGTAGTCGGTTACGGAACACAGAAGAAAGCTGATCTTACGGGATCAATTACAACAATTAAAACTGAGGATATCACTAGAACCCCTACCAGTGCCGCCATGCAATCATT
Organism: Maribacter litoralis; assembly: GCF_003075045.1. Classification (GTDB taxonomy): domain Bacteria; phylum Bacteroidota; class Bacteroidia; order Flavobacteriales; family Flavobacteriaceae; genus Maribacter; species Maribacter litoralis. Next base: position 56,335 of record NZ_QCZD01000003.1, read on the forward strand.
ACAAGGAAAAGTAGCGGGACTCCAAGTAGTGAGTAGCGGGGCTCCGGGTACTGGACCAACAATTCGTGTTCGTGGTATCGGCTCTTATGTGGGCGGTGCCTCTAACCCACTATACGTAGTGGACGGTACTTTCTTCGATGATATCGATTTTTTAAATACAGAGGATATTGAAACCATCTCTATTCTTAAAGATGCATCTGCATCTGCAATTTACGGGGTAAGAGCCGCAAACGGTGTGGTATTGATCGAAACCAAATCGGGTAAGATCAACCAAAAGCCAGAAATAACCTATAATGGTTACCAAGGTGTACAGATTGCCCAAAATGTGGTAACACTTTCAAATTCAGAACAGTTTGCAACTTTAGCAAGGGAATCTGGATCTGCTGCAGAAGCACAGTCTATAGATAATGCCATACAACGTTATGGTAGAAGTAGAATCAACCCTAATGTACCAGATGTCAATACAGATTGGTACGATTTAATTCTTCGCCATGCGTTACAACAGAATCACAGTATAGGCGTTGCCGGTGGAACGGAATCCGTAACATATTCTTTAGGTTTAAACTACTTTGAGCAAGAAGGTATCTTGAATATGAAAAATGATTACGAGCGATTCAACATACGTTCTAAGATCAATGTAGATATTACCGATCGTTTAGATATTGGTATTTCAACACTATTCAGTAACGGAACAACATACAGACCAGAAGAGACAGCCTTTGCATTGGCATACTATGCCACCCCTACAATGCCTGTTCTTGACCCTTCAAAAACTGAGGCATACCCAAGACCTTATGCAAATGCTCAAGATTTAGGGTATAGAGGTACGCAGAATCCATTTCCAATAATGGAAAATACCGAAAACAGGGATAAAATCAGAAACACCTTGACTACGGTAGATTTAAACTACCAATTAGTTCCGGACAAATTAACACTAAAAACTGCTTTTTACCACAATTTCGAAACCACCGAAACTAGAGAGGTTGACTTACCTTATTTTTTCGGAAATGGTAATGCTTTTAGGGAAAATGCTGAGCTGGTAAAAAAGAATGCCACATTCTCCGAGCAAACTTGGGACAATACATTAACCTATGATGACAGCTATGGTAAACATAATCTAACAGCATTGGTAGGTACTTCTTACAGGGATCGTTCTTATGAGCAATTGGAGGCAAAAGGTCTTAACTTCCCTAACGGTACAGGTATTGGTGATGAGTCTTATTATCTAGATCTTGCCAATTCTATTGATGTCGCCGGTGTTGGTGATGACGGAGTTAGACAATATTTCTTCTCTTACTTTGGTCGTGTTGCATATAACTATGACAGCAAATACCTTATCTACGGAACATTTAGAGCCGACGGTACTAGTAAATACCAAGAAAAATGGGGCTATTTCCCTACTGTTGGTGTGGGTTGGGTACTATCTGAAGAATCTTTCTTAGAGAACAGCAACGTAATAGACTTTCTAAAATTAAGAGCCAGTTGGGGAGAATTGGGTAATGCCAATGTAGACTCAAGTACCGGCGGAATTACATCTGATGCCGTAGATGCTGCCTTTGGTGATGTTCGCTATCCGGGCTTAGTAACCAGTAGTGATTTTGAAGCCCTAAAGTGGGAGGTTACTGCAGAAACCAACGTTGGTTTAACCACCAGATTATTCGATAATAAATTAACCATTGATTCTGATTACTACGTTAGGGAAACTCGAGATGCGGTTATACCGGTATCAAGATTATTGGTACCAGGGGAAACCAGACAAAATGTGGGCGTAATTAGAAACTCCGGTTTTGAAATCGTTGCAAATTGGAACCAAAGAGTGTCCGACAATTTTAGTTTTAGTGTTGGCGGTAACTTCTCTACTCTTAAAAATGAAGTATTGGATCTAGCAGGTCAAGAAAACCTTACTACAGGTGGTGACACTGCCCAGCGTACTGTTGTTGGTGGTACTATTAGTCCGTTCTTCGGATTAAAAGTAGACGGTGTATACCAGACCGATGAGGAAATTCAATCCGACCCCGCTGCACAGGCTGCCATTGCAGACGGACTGACCGTTGCTCCTGGAGATTTAAAATTTGTAGATCAGAACGGAGATATGGTGATCGATGCTCAAGATAGAGTCGATCTTGGCTCATACCTTCCAACCTATTCGTTCGGATTCAACTTAGGAATGAATTACAAGGCATGGGATTTTAACCTGAATGTTATTGGGCAAGGTGGAAATGTAATCGCAAACCAAAAGCGTTTTGCTATCCGTCAGACTCCAGATGCCAATATTGATAGGGATTTTGCAGTAAATAGATGGAACGGTGCCGGTAGTACAAATAGCTACCCATCTGCCAGAGGTATTAGAAACCCTTGGAGCAACCAGTTCTTAAGTAGCTTCTTTGTTGAAAAAGGAGATTATGTTAGACTACAGAACGTAACCTTGGGCTATACACTTCCAAAGCTAAATGGAAAATTTAATCCTGATATTAGATTCTACATTACTGCAGAACGTCCATTGTCATTCTTCAGCTATAATGGTTTTACCCCAGAAGTTTCAGATGGTAGAGATACACAAACCTATCCTATACCTGGTGTATACACATTTGGCGTAAATATTAAAATTTAAAAATACAGCTATGAAATATATAAAAGTAAATAAACTAACAGTGCTTTTAGCCTTTCTAGGTACTGTACTAATAGGATGTTCCGATGACCTGGACCAACCTGAACTGAACAATAATTTTGCCGGAGGAACAGATTTTTCACAGACAGATGATATGATTTTATCCTTGATCGGTGTATATCAATCTGTAGCCGATAGAGGTTGGGAACAACCTTTGGTGGTTGCCACAAGAGGTGATGATGTTAATGCCGCAGGTGACCAACAAGGGTTAAAAAACCAAGATCGTTACGTGTATGATAATTCTTTCTTTGGATCAAGAACCTTATGGGAAACCTACTATGGCGATATCATCGGCGCCCATACAGGTATGGAGCAGATTGAAAGATATATGGAATTTGCAGATGATGAAGGTATCGCTTTAGGTAACCAATATATAGCCGAGGCTAAAGTTTTGAGAGCTATCCTTTTATTTCAATTATCACAGGTGTACGGTTCGGTATTTATACCAACCTCATCGAATCTTAATGATTTTGCAGATGTTACTTCGGTACCAAGTAAAGATGAAGTAATGCAGCATATCTCTGATCAAATGGATGAAGCTATTCCATTCTTACTTGACCTAAGACCTAATGAACGTACAGATTTACCTGGCGGAGTTACCAAATACACCGCTTTGATGATCAAGGCGGAAGCAAATCAAGAACTTGAAAATTACCAAGCTGTTGCAGATGCTACAGGTGAAATCATAGCTTCTGGAAAATTCAGTCTTTTCCCAGATTATTATGAGTTATTCAAAACTCCGGGAAAATTAAGCGATGAAAACTTATTTGAATTCCAATATTCCGATTTTGGTAATGGCGAAGGCGATAGGGTCAGTCACTTATACGCTCCCTATGGTCCTAACTCATGGAATCCGGCAGTAGATGGTTCCAGTAACGGATGGGGATTCTTTGAGCCTAGTTTAAAGTTTATAGAATTTATGTTGGACAGAGGTGAGACAGACCGTTTGGAAACTTCTGTTTTCTTTAGCCAAAAAGGAATTGACAGCTTAATTGCCACTACACCTTACACGGCAGAAACTTTGCCTTCATTCGTATCGCCAGTAACTAGAGATGGTGATGAAAATACGTCTACCGTTCGTTCCATATTCTCAAGTGGTAAGCACTATTTACCAACCAATCAATTAATACCTGGGCGAACCGAATATGGCAGTAACAAAAACAATATTGTTTTTCGTTACTCTGAAACTTTATTAATGTATGCAGAAGCCTTGGTTCAAGGTGCCAATAATTCTGTTATGACAGCAGATGAGGCAGTAAACCAAGTACGCGCAAGGGCTAACATGGCTCCTTTAAGTGGTGTTACGCTTGATCAAATCGTTGATGAAAAATTTGCCGAGCTTTCAATGGAATGGGGTAAACGCTTTTTTGATATGGTGCGATTGGGCAGATACGATGAACTAAGTTTTGACGGAAGAACATTTACCGAAGACAAGGCTTTTGTAACCTATCACCAAGATCAAATAGACGAGTTTCCAATATTAGGTGAAATAGCAAACTAAAAACGAACTACCATGAAACATTTAAAACACATATTTACTTTCTTGTTGGCCGCCTTTTTTATGGTTGCCTGCGAAGATGGTATAGATTCTCTTACCGAGGTTGATCCAGGTGCCGATGAAACTGCACCGAATATCACCATTACTTCACCTACCGAAGGTTTGGCGGTAAAAGTAAACGAAGAACTAGCAACGATTACCATAAAATTTGAAGCCGAAGACGATATCGAATTGGCTTCTGTAAGTGTAGCCTTAGATGGCACCACAATTAAAAGCTATTCAGATTTTCTAGATTATAGAAGATTGGTAGTAGATGATTTGGTTTACGACCAACTTGCAGATGGTGAGCATGTACTTACCGTTACCGCAACTGATCTAGATGGTAAAACAACGAACGGTATGGTCAACTTTACAAAAGAACCTGCCTATGTTTCTAAATACCCAGGTGAAATTTTATACATGCCTTTTGATGGTGCGTATGTTGATTTGATCAGTTTTGAAGAAGCTGAAGAATTTGGAAGTCCGTCCATAAGCGAAGATAATATTGCGGGCGATGGTTCATACCAAGGTGCAACCGATACTTATTTGACATTAGATTCAGAACGTTTTAAAAATGCCGAATTCAGTGCTATTTTTTGGATGAAGGTAAACAGTACTCCTGATCGCGCAGGTATTTTAACCTTAAGTGCCCCATTGATCGATGGTACCGATAATGACCTTACGAAAGGATTTAGATTTTTCCGTGAAAATGCCAATGGTAAGCAGCGCTTTAAACTGAATGCCGGTTCTGGTGATGCTGGAACTTGGTTTGACGGTGGCGAAGCTGCAGATGTAGACCCAACGACCGGAGAATGGATAAACCTAGCCTTTACTATTTCCGGTTCTGAAGCAGCTGTGTATATAGATGGTCAAATTGCAAGTGAAGGTGCTTTTAACGGAATTGACTGGACAGACGTTAACGTACTTTCCATTATGTCGGGCGCACCTAACTTTACAGCGTGGAACCACTTATCGGACGAAAGCTTATTAGATGAGCTTCGTATTTTCAATAGAGCCATTTCTCAAGAAGAAATTCAACAAATAATGGCTGACGATTCAGGTGAATTTGTTTCTACCTACCCTCCTACTTTTGACGGTGAAATGTTCTATATGCCATTTGATGGTAGTTACAATGAACGTTTTAGAAACATTGACGCTACCGTTGTAGGTACACCAGGTTTTGCCGGTGAAAGTGTAGATGGTGATAATGCCTACGCAGGTGCAACAGATTCTTATTTGACATTTCCAACAAATGAATCCGGAGCTTTAACTACCGAAGAATTCAGTGCCACTTTATGGTACAAATTAAACGCCGATCCGACAAGAGGTTCCATTCTGGTAATGGGTCCTGAAGATGTGGATAATGCAGGATACCCCGATGTACAGAACAAACGTACCAACGGGTTCCGATTCTTTAGAGAGGGCGATGCCACACGACAGGTTTTCAAATTGAATGTTGGTAATGGTGAAGGTGAATCTTGGTTTGACGGTGGCGATGCAGCTGCGTTAGACCCTACCGCTACAGATTGGGTACACTTGGCATTTACCATCTCCGGCACCGAGTGTGTTGTGTATTTTGATGGTGAAATTGTATCACAAGGGGATTTCACAGGAGTAGATTGGACAGGATGCGATATTTTATCCATCGGTTCGGGAGCTCCACGATTTACCGAATGGGGTCATGGCTTTGATCTTAGTTTTATTGATGAACTTAGATTATATAACAAGGCTTTGACACAACAAGAAATTCAAGATATAAGACAAGCAGGTCTTTAAATACGATAATAGTTTAGTTTAAATTAGTTAATGCAGTAGATTTTTATGAGGTTATTTTTAATTTCAATGACCATTGCAGCTTTGTTAGTGGGGTGCAATGGTCAATCCTCTAAGTCCAAACTTAGAGAACAGAGCCAGAATGTAGAACAGATTAAAATTACAGATGAACAGCTATTGGACTCCGTTCAAAAGCAGACGTTCAATTATTTCTGGGAAGGTGCAGAACCCACTTCGGGACTCGCAAGGGAGAGAATTCATTTAGACGATATTTACCCAACTCATCATAAGGATATCATTACAATTGGTGGTTCTGGTTTTGGTGTTATGGCAATTTTAGTAGGTATTGAAAGGGGTTTTATTACTCGCGAAATGGGTCTTGAGCGACTTGAAAAAGCAGTAGATTTTCTAGACAATGCCGATCGTTTTCATGGTGCTTGGCCACATTGGCTAACTCCTGACGGAAAGATGACGCCATTCAGCAAAAAAGATAATGGCGGTGATTTAGTAGAAACCGCATTTCTTATTGAAGGTTTATTGACCGTTAAAGAATATTTTAAAGATGGTAACCAACGTGAACAAGAACTTGCCCAACACATACAACAATTATGGGAAGAAGTAGAATGGGATTGGTACACCAAAGGTGAAAATGTACTGTATTGGCACTGGTCACCTGAATATGAGTGGGACATGAATTTCCCTGTTGGTGGTTACAACGAAGCATTGATCATGTATATTTTGGCAGCAGCTTCTCCAACACATCCTATTTCCAAAGAGGTCTATGACCAAGGTTGGGCTAGAGACGGAGCAATCACAAATGACACTACTTTTTACGGGCTACCAACTGTTTTAGACCATTATGAAAGTGATGCTTCACCCGTTGGTCCAATGTTCTGGGCACACTATTCCTTTACGGGATTAAATCCTAAAGGATTAAAAGACCAGTATGCAGATTATTGGGAATTGAACAAAAACCATACAATGATCCAATACAAGTATGCCGTTGATAATCCGAAGAATTTTAAAGGCTATGGCGAAGATTTATGGGGACTTACTTCTAGTTACTCCATGAAAGGATATGCAGGGCATCGACCAGATAGGGATATCAGTGTTATTTCGCCAACTGCAGCTCTTTCGTCCATGCCGTATGCACCTAAAGAGAGTATGGCATTTTTAAGAAACCTGTATACCAATCACGATACGCTTGTTGGTAAATATGGTCCATATGATGCTTTCAGCTTAGAGGAAAATTGGGTATTGCCCAGATATTTGGCTATAGACCAAGGTCCTATTCCTGTAATGATCGAAAATCATAGAAGCGGACTATTCTGGATGCTGTTTATGACCAATAAAGATGTAGTAAAGGGCTTGGATAAATTAGGATTTTCAGTAGCATCACCACAATGAATGGCAGAAACCAACAAAGGCATCAAAAGAAAATACTCCAAAAGACGTACGTAGTACTCTTGGGAATTTTAACGGTAACGGTGATGGCATGTTCATCATCGGAACCTGATGCCCCAACGGGTGAATCTGAACTTCCGGAAACTCCTACCGAACCAGAAACAGATCCTCAAGTACCAGAAATTTCAGACGAAGAACTTTTGGATTTAACCCAGCAAGAAACCTTCAAATATTTTTGGGATTATGCTGAGGCAAATTCTGGTGCAGCCCGCGAACGTTTTCATCCTAACGAACCTTCTAACGATCCAAATACGGTAAGTATAGGAGGCACAGGTTTTGGTTTAATGGCGCTGTTGGTTGGTGTAGAAAGAGGCTTTATCACGCGTAGCGAATCCGTAGAACGTATTGAACAGGTTTTAAATTTCTTGGAATCTGCAGACCGTTTTCACGGTGCGTGGCCTCATTGGTTAGATGGAGCAAACGGTACGGTTAGACCTTTTAGCGAAATGGATAATGGAGGAGACCTAGTTGAAACCGCATTTTTGGCACAAGGCTTAATCTGTATAAAAGAATATTTTAAGAATGGCAACGATGCAGAAAAATCACTGGCAGATAAGGCAGATGCCCTATGGAAAGGTGTTGAATGGAACTGGTATACCCAAGAACAAAATAGCCTTTACTGGCACTGGAGCCCTAATTACGGTTTTGACATCAACTTAGAGCTAAAGGGGTATAATGAGGTTATGATCACTTATGTAATGGCTGCCGCTTCACCAGATTTTTCAATTGATAAAGAGGTTTATACCAATGGTTGGGCATCAAACGGGTCTATTACAGATGCAACCAGTGCATATAATATTCCGTTGGTGGTGGATCATGCAGGAAATTCCCCAAAGGGCGGACCTTTATTTTTTTCGCACTATTCTTTTTTAGGTCTTAACCCGAACAATTTAAGTGACGGCTTCGTCAATTATTGGGACGCAGCGGTAAACCATTCAAAAATTAACTACCTGTACTGCGTTGAGAATCCTAAAAACTACATCGATTATGGTGAAAATTGCTGGGGATTAACGGCAAGCTATTCTAGAAATACCGATGGTACTTTAGGTTACAATGCACATAGCCCAAGTAATGACATAGGTGTGGTTTCGCCAACGGCAGCCATAAGTTCTATACCGTATACTCCCGAAGAATCACTAAAAGCGTTACGCTATTTTTATCAGAACAAAGATGAATTATTAGGGCCTGCAGGTTTTTATGATGCGTTTAGTCCGCAAAACAATTTTTGGGTAGCAGAAGCATATTTGGCTATAGACCAAGGCCCTGAAATCGTTATGATAGAAAATTACAGAAGTGGTCTACTTTGGAATCTTTTTATGCAAAATGAAGACGTTCAAAACGGACTTGATAAACTTGGATTTACCTATGAAAAATAAACACTTCCTTTTTCTTGCCTTACTTGTCATTGGCAACTTTATAAGTACAGCGCAAGATGTCAATCTATTTGAAAAAAAAGAATTGATCATTGCAAAAGATACGTTGCGGTACAGAATTCTCTATCCAGAAAATTTTGATACCGTAAAAACATATCCGTTAGTACTATTTTTACATGGTGCAGGTGAAAGAGGAAATGATAACGAAAAGCAACTAACCCATGGTAGTTCTTTGTTTTTAAATAAAAACAATAGAACCAACTTTCCTGCAATTGTAATTATGCCCCAATGTCCTGCTAATGATTATTGGGCACAGGTAGACGTAGATCGCAAAAATTACCCCGTACAGTTAGATTTTCAGTTTAAAAAAGGACCTACCAAAGCAATGGAAATGGTCTTGCAATTACTGAAAAACTATCAAAAAGAAAGCTTTGTAAATAAAAATCAAACTTATGCCATGGGTCTCTCCATGGGCGGTATGGGAACGTATGAACTTTTGGCAAGACAACCAGATCGTTTTGCTGCTGCCATAGCAATATGCGGTGCGGGCGACCCAGCTTACGTATCCAATTACGCAAAAAAAATTCCTTTATGGGCATTTCATGGTGCTCATGACAATGTTGTTGCACCAAAACATTCTATGGAAATGGTTACCGCACTATTGAACGAGGGAGCTTTCCCCCGGCTTACCTTATACGATTTTGCCAACCATAATAGTTGGGACCCTGCATTTGCAGAACCAGAATTATTACCATGGCTTTTCTCGAATACTTTGAACAAAGAGTAAAAGCCGCTAAAACTGACATCTATGATTAAAACATATAAAATACTCCCCTTACTTTTATTGACTTTAACAGGCCTTAATAGTGTTGCCCAAGAAAAAATTCCTGAGGTTGAAGCACTATTGAGCAAAATGACCTTAGAGGAGAAAATAGGGCAGTTAAACTTATTGACTCCCGGTGGTGGTATTGCTACTGGCTCCGTTGTTAGCGAAAATGTAGAAGCAAAAATTAAAGCTGGTCAAGTAGGCGGACTATTTGGTGTATCAGGTCCTGAAAAAGTAAGACAGGCCCAAGAAATCGCCATTAAGAATTCTAGGTTAAAAATTCCGTTATTAATAGGTTCCGATATTATTCACGGTTACAAGACCACCTACCCCATTCCGCTTGGTGTGGCTTCTAGTTGGAATATGGAGCTCATTGAAAATGCGGCAAAAATGGCGGCTAAAGAAGCTACCGCAGATGGTATCAATTGGAATTTTTCACCTATGGTCGATATCTCTCGTGATGCAAGATGGGGTAGAATTTCAGAAGGTTCTGGGGAAGATGCTTTCTTAGGTTCGGCTATTGCCAAAGCGATGGTGCGAGGGTATCAAGGAAAAGATTTAAGTGATGCCTATACCATGATGGCTACGGTAAAACATTTGGCGCTTTATGGTGCCGTGGAAGCTGGGCGCGATTATAATTCGGTTGACATGAGCAAGGTAAAAATGTACAACCAGTATTTACCACCTTACCAAGCAGCAGTTGATGCCGGTGTTGGTAGTGCCATGACTTCTTTTAATGATATTGACGGTATACCGGCTACAGGAAACAAATGGCTGATTACAGATTTATTGAGAAAGCAATGGGGATTTAAAGGGTTTGTAGTTTCCGACTATACCTCCGTAAATGAAATGACCGCTCATGGCTTGGGAGATCTACAAGCCGTATCTGCTCAAGCGCTCAATGCAGGATTGGATATGGATATGGTAGGCGAAGGATTTTTGACCACGTTAAAAAAATCTGTTGAAGAAGGTAAAGTAACCGAAGAGGCAATTACTATTGCATGTAGAAGAATTTTGACCGCAAAACATCAATTAGGACTGTTTGATGATCCCTATAAATATTCCGATACTTCAAGACCAAAAAAAGATATCTTAACTGTAGAAAACAGAACGGCTGCAAGAAAAATTGCCACACAATCTTTTGTACTGCTAAAGAACGAAAACAATGTGCTTCCACTAAAAAAGGATGCTAATATTGCATTGGTCGGTCCGTTGGCGAATGACAAAAATAATATGTTGGGTACATGGGCTCCTACTGGAGACCCGCAACTATCAATACCAGTATTGGAAGGGTTAAAAAATGTAGCCCCTAAAGCTAAAATCACATATGCAAAAGGCGCCAATATTACTAATGACACTGAGCTTGCCAAGCGTGCCAATGTATTTGGACTACGGGTAGATATTGATAAACGAACGCCTGAGACTATGTTAGCGGAAACTTTGAAAAACAGTAAAAATGCAGATGTAATCGTAGCCGTTGTGGGTGAAGCTTCAGAATTTGCCGGGGAAGCCGCAAGCAGAACTGAAATATCGATACCACAAAGTCAGAAGAAATTAATTAATGCTTTAGTAGAAACAGGAAAACCGGTAGTATTGGTTTTATTTAGCGGTAGACCATTGACCATTTCCGATGAGTTTAACCTGCCAGTAAGCATTCTACAAGTCTGGAACCCCGGCGTTGAAGCCGGTAATGCCATTGCCGATGTACTTTTCGGAGATTATAATCCGTCAGGGAAACTTACCGCAAGTTGGCCTAAAAATGTAGGTCAGATTCCTATTTACCACAGCATGAAAAATACAGGTAGACCAGCACCAACCCATCAATTCGAAAAATTTAAATCTAACTATCTCGATAGTGAAACATCTCCCCTTTTTCCTTTTGGATATGGACTGAGCTACACCACTTTTAAGTATAGTTCAATAGCTGTCAACAAGAAAAAAATAACACAAAACGAAGGTGTAAATGTGTCTGTTACCGTTAAAAATACTGGCAACTACGATGGTGAAGAAGTGGTACAACTATATTTAAAAGATGAGGTGCGTAGTATAACACCACCCAAAAGACAACTAAAGGGATTTAAAAAAGTATTCCTTAAAAAAGGCGAGACGAAAACAGTGACCATAACCCTTTCTGCAGATGATTTAAAATTCTACAATAGCGAATTAGAATTTGTCTCAGAACCAGGAAAATTTATGGTGTTCGTTGGTGGAAACTCCAATGCTGAGCTTTCAGCCGAATTTGAGCTCGAATAATCTTTTAAACCAACAATTAGAACAAAATTCAAATTGACTATGCGCATAGGTATTCTTATACTAATTGGGTTGATCTCTATTTCTTGTAATACTAATTCACAATCGGGCAAGAATACTGACCAGAAGCCAAATATTGTATTTATCATGGCAGATGACCATGCTATTCAAGCGATCAGTGCCTATGGACATCCTATTAGTAAATTAGCAAAAACACCAAATATTGATAGAATTGCCGAAAACGGAGCCATTTTTCAAAATAGTTTCGTTACCAATTCTATTTGCGGACCCAGTAGAGCTGTTATCTTAACAGGAAAGCATAGTCATATAAATGGATTTAGGCAAAATGGCGATCATTTTAATGGCAGTCAGCCAACATTACCGAAAATGCTGCAGCAATCTGGTTACGAAACCGCCGTATTCGGCAAATGGCATTTACACGGCTACCCTGAAGGGTTTGATCACTGGAAAATTATTGTTGACCAGGGGAACTATTATAACCCAGATTTTATCGACAATGGCGACACTACCCGTATTGAAGGTTACGCTACCGATATTATTACCGAAGATGCTTTACACTGGTTAAAACAAGACCGAACAGACTCCTTACCGTTCTTTTTAATGGTACAGCATAAGGCACCTCATAGAAATTGGATGCCCGCACTACGACATACAAACCTTTACGATTCGGTGCAGTTTCCGCTTCCGGATAGTTATTTTCCTGAATTCAACAAGCAATGGGCCGCTAAAGAACAACTACAGACCATTTACAAAGACATGTACGAAGGTCATGATCTTAAAATGACAACAGCATATGGCAGTACAGAATTATTGAATAACCCATGGTCAACAGATTTTGACAGAATGACTCCAGATCAACGTGAAATTTGGGATGCGGCATACTTGAAAAAAAACAATGCCTTTCATGAAGCTAAATTATCCGATAAAGAACTTGCTATATGGAAAGGGCAACGCTACATACAAGATTATATGGCGACCATTGCAGCTGTAGACGAAGGTGTAGGCAAAATTCTGGATTATTTGGAAGAAAGCGGTCTCGATGAAAATACGTTGGTGGTCTATACTTCCGACCAAGGTTTCTGGATGGGTGAAAACGGTTGGTTCGACAAGCGATTTATGTACGAGGAATCTTTTAAAACTCCCCTATTAATGCAATTACCAGGTACAATAAAATCGGGAACCAAAATTGACGCCATGGTTCAAAACCTAGATTTTGCACCAACGTTTTTAGACCTCACCGGGTTTTCTAATTTAAGTACCGATATGCAAGGAGAATCTTTCGTAGGGTTACTGAACGGCACTATAAAAGAAGAAGATTTTAGAGATGTGGTGTATTACCATTATTATGATTACCCAGCTTTTCATATGGTGAAAAAACATTATGGAATACGTACCAAACGTTATAAACTAATTCATTTTTATGATGATATAGATACTTGGGAATTATATGATCTGGAAAGGGATCAAAAAGAAAAAACAAATTTGATCATGGATTCTAAATATGCCAATATTTTAAATGAAATGCATATTAAGTTAGATAGTGTTCAAAGACATTACGGTGTTACGCAGTCTGAGTTTAAAACAGCACCGAAAGAAAAAGTAGATCGAGCGTACGAACAATTTGAAAGACTTAGAGGAACACCGGCTACTTTTAACTAGGTTTTGTGCTTTAACCTGTTCACCAAATTCTTTGCAGCTAACCAAAATTTTTTGGTAGTAGGGTTCGGAATTACCGACATATCCTCATTCTCTCCATCATCAGAACTTACCATTAGTTTAATATACTCAAAGGCCTCATTTGGTATTTCCTCAGATAAAAATGCCATACTCCAAGTGTCAAACTCTCTAGAATATATATTTCCGTTAGACAGTAATTTTACTTCGTAATGTCTATCATCAACCTTAATTCTTTCAAACAGATCCAATACATCTTTTGCCACTCCTTCGAGATATTGAATAAATACTCCTTCATGATATATGAGACAACCCGTAATATCATGTTTAGAATTAAAATCCCTTGATTTTACCAGTATTTCATTTATCTGCGAAGTACTAAGTGTCTTGGCTATAGATTTGTAGACCAAATTATACATTGAAAACTACTTGGAAATTATTTAGAATTCAATATAGCATCTTTTAACAAATCAATCGAACAAAAAGACATATTTTTCTTACAAATAATACAATTCCCAATCCAATCCAAATACCAGCTACGAACCTGTAGGGTCAATTTTATATTTGATAACGACTACAGAATTTACATATAACTCATAAATTTCATTAACACACTTAAAACATGAATATTATGAAAAATAAAATAGTTCTAACGGCAGCTTTGACCTTGATATTAGCATCATGTTCAAGCACAAAAAAAACATCAACAAATAATACTGAAACTACAACAGAACAAGTAAGTACTGTTCAAAACACATCCACTTCTTCTTCTTCTTCTTCTGAGATAGACGCTGAAGATTCGTCTGCTATTTCGCAACAAAATATGGCAGCACAGGCAAATGGATCCACAGGGACCATGAATAACTTAATGGCACAAGGTTCTTCAAAAACTATAGCTAGCGAGTATGCTGAAATGTTCTCAAAGTTAGAAATGAGCGATGAACAAATTAGCACATTTACTTCTGCTATGAACAGGTTCAAAACTAAACAAGCGAATATGCCAAGCGGTGAAATGTTGGGTAGTATTGAAAATGAACGTACCCGCCAATTAGAAGAAATTCTTTCTAGTGGACAATATGCCAAGTATGAAGAGTGGCTAGCTAATAACCAATAATTAACTCTTTTTGTTTAATAATGTATTGCATCAATTCTAAAAGGTATTCAACAAACCTATGGCAGCAGCCCCTTGTACCTTTATACTTTACTAATTATAAAATAATATTACAATGATAAAACCTACATCAAAAGTACCTGAATTAAAACTGCCATTGATAAACGATACGCAGTGGAGTCTATATGACCAAGACAGTAAAACTTTTACAATGCTTGTTTTTTATAGAGGGTTACATTGCCCGGTTTGTAAAAATTATCTTGAAGCTTTAACTAAAAAGTTAAAGGATTTTAGCGACAAAGGGGTTCATTTAATTGCGATAAGCAGTGACAGTGAAGAGAGAGCAAAAAAAGCTGGTGAAGAATGGAATATACCAGAGCTACCCGTAGGATATGATTTACCTATAGAAACAGCTCGAGAATGGGGTTTATATGTTTCTAAAAAAACATCTGATAAAGAACCTGATGAATTTTCAGAACCTGGTTTATTTTTAATTCGCCCCGATAATACTTTGTATGCAAGTGCAATACAAACTATGCCGTTTGCAAGACCTAATTGGGACGATATTTTAAATGCAATAGATTATGTCACAAAAAATGATTACCCCGCTAGAGGTGGTGAATAAGACCAACTTTTCAGGTAGTCTGAAATATTAAAAAGTGATTTGTTTCCGAACGAAACAAATCACTTTTTTTTTATGCGCTATACTATTGTACTCCTCTTTTAAACTTTGCCTTCTTTCCATTGTTGAAACAATGCTTTTGCTTCTTCGCTTACCATTGGGTATAAACCAATAATTGGTGTACCGCCTTGTACCTTTTCCATGACAAATTCTTCGTACAATGTCATATTAATACATTCATCGGCTACCTCATCTGCTAGATGTGCCGGAATGATTATTACACCATCATCATCTCCAAGAATAATATCTCCAGGAAATACAGCAACATCACCACAACCAATTGGATCGTTTATGGCAATAGCTTGATGTAAAGTAAGATTGGTAGGAGCCGATGGTCTGTTATGATAAGATGAAAAATTCAACGCTGCTATTTCGGCAGAATCCCTAAACCCTCCATCGGTTACAATTCCAGCTGCACCGCGTACCATAAGTCTGGTTACTAAAATTGACCCTGCCGAAGCTGCCCTACCATTCTGTCGGCTATCGATCACCAAAACAGCACCTTCTGGGCACTCCTCTACCGCAACCCTTTGCAAATGTTTTGGGTCTCTAAAAACAGAAATAGGATTTAAATCTTCCCTAGCAGGAATGTAGCGAAGCGTATATGCCTCACCCACCATGGTTGGTCTACCTGACTTTAATGGCTTTACACTTTGTATAAATTGATTTTTGAGTCCTTTTTTAAACAGGCAAGTAGCAACTGTTGCCGTACTTACTTTTTTAAGTTTCTCTTTAGTAGAAATAGATACTTTGGTCATAATTTCTTTTAAAAATTGTATTGTTAAGCTTTTTTCCAGGTTTCTTTGATAAAGGTTAAATCCTTTTTCATTTTAGCGAATACTTCTTTTTTATCCATGGTAATTTTAGTTGCACCATGCTCAGCCCCACCAAGGTCATATTCTAAATGCAATGATATTGGCACGTTTATTTTATACTTTTTAAGCAAGGAAAAATAATGTGTAAAATCTACCATGCCCTCACCTAACGGTGTATTTATCGGTTGCCACACCCCATCTTTTAATCCCCATTTAAAATCTTTGATGACCAACGATTTTATGAACGGTTGAATACGCCTTAAATCTAGCTCCCAACTTTTTCCACCTTCCACAACTGCATGTCTTATATCATACTGACATCCTAAGTAATTACTATTGGCATTGGCAAAAATTGGAGGCAGGTCCCATATTGGTGCTCCAACATGATTTCCTGCATGGTTTTGATAACAGCCAACCAACCCTAAATCTTTATTAACTTCTGACAACTTAACAGCTTGTGCTGCAAATTGTGCCTGACTCGCATCTATTGAGACATCTTCTGGATACGATAACCAACCGGTACGATAATGACTGAATCCGGCATTGCTGGCAGCTTCTAGCACTTGTTTTTCCTCTGGTTTGGTTATGTCCCATACGTTGGTCGTCATCATTTGAGGTTTCAATCCGTATTTCTTCATGGCTTCTACCGCAAGGGGCAAATCATCAACAACTCTTTCTGGCAATACATGACCTTTTGGTCTTACGGTTACATCCAATCCATCAAAACCTATTTCCGTAGCTTGTGCAGACATTTCATTATAATCTAAAAACTGTAAATGCTTGGAGAATAGGTTGATCTCCAATTCATCATTAGCAGTAGAAAATGATGACGCAAAAGCACCATTAATATGTAGTAACGGTATACCAGCCAGCACGGTAGTCGTTTGTTTTGTGAATTGTCGCCTTGACAGCATTTTATCATCATTTCTCATTTTCCCTTGCTTAAAATTATTTTTATACCAGTTTAAATGTTAAAAATTTGGAGGTCTTACAAATATATGTAATTTTGGTCAACCAAATTGGTTAACCAGTTTAGTGTTTGAAATTCACTAAAATCCTTATGCTTCCCTATGTATAGGCGAAATGTAGTTGATGATGTTAACTAATCCATCAAAAAAAAGTTCAAATCAGTTTAACTCGATTACAATGAATAAGTATATTTTTCTATTAGCTTCTGTTTTTTTATTCGTTTCCTGCGGAGAAACTTCAAATACCAATACCATTACGGTAAAAGATATAAACGAATTGAATTCGGCCATATCAAATGCCGGTCCCGGTGATGAAATAGTCATGACCAATGGCGAATGGAAGGATGTCAACATTAAGTTTGTAGGCTATGGAAATGAAGAAAGCCCAATTACCTTACGTGCCGAAACGGCCGGTGAAGTAAAAATAACAGGCTCATCTAATTTAAAATTAGGTGGAGAACACCTTATAGTTAACGGGCTACATTTTACAAACGGTGCAT
The DNA here is from genome assembly GCF_003075045.1 of Maribacter litoralis. Classification (GTDB taxonomy): domain Bacteria; phylum Bacteroidota; class Bacteroidia; order Flavobacteriales; family Flavobacteriaceae; genus Maribacter; species Maribacter litoralis. Next base: position 73,997 of record NZ_QCZD01000003.1, read on the forward strand.
CGCCATCGCAGGCAGTTATAGATTTCGGCATTTCTCAAGATACTGTAGCCAATCATACTAAAGTAATTAACAGTGTTATAACCGATTTTAATAAAGCCCAAAGAAATATGACCGATTTATGGGTACGCTTTAGAGGTCGCCATAATGAACTTGATCATTGTTACATCGCCGGAAAATCAAATAGAGGCCCTACCGTAAGAATAGACCTTGCCGGAAACAATAGTATTAAAAACTACCATAAAATTACCAACAATTATTTTGGTCCAAGACCTCCAAAGGGTGGGCCAAGTGCAGAGACCATTCAATTGGGCAACAGTTTTACCTCAATGGCGCCTAGCCACACTCTGGTAGCCAATAACTTTTTTGATCATTGTAACGGTGAAGTAGAAATAATTTCAAGTAAAACCAACTTTAATGAATTTAGAAACAATGTGTTTTATAAAAGTGAGGGATCTCTAGTTACAAGACATGGCAATTACTGTATTGTAGACGGCAACGTGTTTATAGGTGATGACAACTCTGATCAAATTGGTGGAATTAGGTTGATAGGGACAGGGCATTGGGTCACCAACAATTACTTCTATAATTTAAACGGACAAACATTTAGGAGCCCCCTAGCCGTTATGAACGGAATTCCAAAATCTCCTTTGAACAGGTATTTACAGGTTACCGATGTGGTTGTTGCAAACAATTCGTGGGTCAATTGTGTATCTCCGTGGCAGTTTGGAGTGGGCTCTAATATTGACCAAAAAGATATTCTACCAAAATCTGAAATTAGGTCGGCTACTCCAATAAGAACAATTGTTGCCAATAACCTTATCTATAACGAAACAGCTGACAAACAGCCAATAGTTAGACACGATTCTATAGATGGTATTCTATTTAAAAGTAATATCATCAACAACCAAGGCGGTATTTTCAATGCCGTTGACGGACTTATACAAGAAGATGTCTCCATGACCGTAGCTAAAGGCAATATTTTAATGCCAGAACAACCTTTATCGGACTTTGAACTGTATCATGGTTTTGAGTTTGACCAGATCAAAACGGATCTATTTGGTAACTCAAGAGGCGATAAAAATATGGTAGGTGCCGTGGTGGGTACACCAACCGGTAAAACCGATATGATGAATACTTCGTTGTACGGACCAGACTGGTTCAATAAAAATTCCTTAAAAAATACCACATTTAAATCCCATACCGCTGCTACGACTAAAGAACTTACTACTGCACTAGAATCAGCCATAAATGGAGATACCATTATTTTATCAGCCGAACGCTATGAAATAAACAACCCTTTAAAAATCAATAAAAAGCTTTCGATATTGGGTACCTCAACGAACTCAAAAACCACTATAGTGTATAATGGCCCAAAGGAAACGCCTGCTTTTGAAATGCACCCTAAAGGTGAACTCAGCCTGCAAAATGTACATCTAAATGGGCAAAAAGAGCTATATGCCTTTGCCAGTTTAAAAGAAAACATGTCTAGCTTATATAATTTAAACGTAGTGGATTGTATTATATCCGACTTCGATTACGTCTTAAAAGCCTACAAATATTCTTTCTCTGAATACATCACTTTTGAATCTACCTCGGTTTTAAATTGTGCAAATGGCTTGGAACTTTCTGAAGAAATGGAGGACAAAGGTGAATACAATGCAGAAAACATCGTTATCAACAACTGTACTTTTGATAGTGTGGCACGTAATGTGATCGATTATTATAGGGGTGGTTATGACGAATCTACCGTTGGGGGTAACCTTGTTGTTACCAATAGCACCTTTACCCATTGTGGCGCAAAAGCTGATAGCGGTTTGCTTTTTAACACGTATGGCATTATCAATGTTAATCTAACAAACAATGAATTCATTGATAACCCCGTAAAATTTGTAGCTCGCCTATGGGGTGCCAAAAACAATAGCGCAAAAGATAATGTCATAAAAAATTCTGGGGAATTGATTGTGCAAGAAAACTTACCTATGAAATTAATGTACTAACTCAAATAGACATGAAAAATACGCTAATCTTATTTTTGATAGGTTTTTCAACAGTTCTTTGCGCACAGCACATACCCTCCAATACCGTTTTAGAATTTAACGAGCTTGTATCTGTTCTTAAACCTGAAACAAAAGCAAAAATAAATGAGGGAAATAACATCACCGAAAAGCAATTGGCCGCCTATTTCAGAGAGAGCTTCACAAAACGCTTTTTCTTTGATTACCGAACTGTAGGGCAACGACTAAAGTTCTACAACGAAAAATATAAGAATTCTGAGGAGCATAAAAATAGAGCTCAAGACCATATTTCAAAATTTAAAGATTCTACCCAATGGATTCTGCCCTTTAACTACTTAAGCGGCGATCCGGTCAATGCCTACGCTTTACGTCACTTGGCAAGACAACATAAAATGGCGGATGTTATTCTAACCTATTTTAATGAAGACAGAAATCCTGAATACATCAAGTACTTTGAAACTCAAATGCGTTCTTTGAATACTGCACTTGAAAGCGGAGCTTATGAGAAAATTGAAGACGGAAATGGGGTTTACGAAGTATTTAGATCTGGGTATAGAATACTCAATTGGTTATGGATCCATAATTTAATTTTAAACGAAGAGGAATATTCAGATAAAGATCAGCTTACTACCATAGCCACCCTACTTCAACATGGGCAACATCTTTACGAACGAAATCAAGAATTTCAACCCGGCAACCATCAAACAAGAGGTATGTCGGCTTTGGCAATGTTGTCGATTTTATTCCGCGATTTTGAAGGAACCGACCTTTGGTACGATAGAGCCATGCAACGCCTAGGGGAGCATTTAGACAAGGAAATCAATGATGACGGATTTCAATTTGAACGCTCTGTTCATTATCATATGAGCGATATCAATAACTACTATTACGTCTACCAATTGGCAAAGATCAATGATATTAGCATTGATAAGGCCTGGAAAGATAAACTGGAGGGATTATTTACCACCTTGGCAAAAATAGCTTATCCAGATAAAAGCGCTCCCGTACTGCAAGACGATACTGAAATACCTTGGGCAGAAACAAATGATATTTCGAAAATAATGACCCTAGGGTATTTGTTATTTGAAGATCCCGAGTTCGGATACTTTGCTTCAGATAATGTTAAAGAAAGAATGTATTGGTTTTTAAATCAAAAACAACTCGATCTACTTCAAAATATTGAACGTAAAAAACCTTCTTACGAGTCCCTCTCCCTGCCCAGCACTAACTATTACGTTATGCGTGAAGGATGGAATGCAAATGACAAAATGATGATCATTAGTGCCGGACTTGACAAGGACAAACCAGATCACCAACATGGAGATATGTTAGGTATTCAGGCCATGGCAAACGGTCATGCAATTCTGCCAAATTACCAGGTTAGATATTCTCTTGAAGATTTTGAATTGTTTAAAAACTCACTGGTTAAAAACGTGGCTTTGGTTGATAATGAACTGCAAGGTAAACAATGGACCTCTAATAAAGGTGGAAGTGGTTTTGGTAAATTTGGCAAACTACCTACCCCAACAGTTATTAATTGGACCAAGAACAAAGATTATGACCTATTTATTGGAAAACACGATGGTTTTAATAACGTAGGTGTTAGTTACTCAAGACAGGTTATTTATATTAAAAATGACTTTTGGATTGTGAAAGATAATTTTTCATCTGATCAGCAACATGAGTATACCCAAATATGGCAAGGCCATTATACCACTGAAAATGGCTCCAATCTAATAAGAGCTAATGCTCCCGATGCTAGTGGACATGATATTTTACAACTAAACGCTACAGATAGCGTAACCACTTCAGGTAGCCGAGGTAAGAATTGGAGCCAAGTTTCTAAACTTAACGAGAAAGACTTTAGTTTTTTAACGATTATATATCCCTATAAAGGATATGATAATAGAATAGATGAAACAAGCGAAGCATCAATCTTGAACGGTTGGAACATAAGTACATCTTCTTCCCAAGGTGAAAATTTCACCAGTATTAAAAAAGAAAACACGGCTTACTTTTTTGATGCATCTAACATAACATTTAAAGAAGTTGAGATAACCTCTTCTAAAAAAGCAGATTTTCTAATACAATATGAAGAAAACAATTTTAGAATAACGGCAATTGGTACCGATCAAATCACTTTTACCATTTCAAAACCGAAATCTAAGAAAATTAGCAAAACCCTCTCACCTGGTGAAACTTGGGAATTCTAAACTCATTAAATCACTAGGCTCATAACCGCTAATCAATTTAATATAAAGTACTTAGAAAACACAAAATTCAGTATAATCTAAGGGATTTTATATAGGAATAACGACATTATACATTTTACGAAATTAGTAACCACTCAGGGCTTTAATTATGATTATATAATTAAAACGACCGATATTATGTTAAATATTTGTAAGTCTTACAAATATCCTTATTTTTGGTAAACCAATTTGGTTAACCAGTTTTGATTTATGAAACCTCATCACCTATTATTTTCATTGTTGTGTCTTTTAATATTTTCTTTTGCTCCAAACACAACAACACCTAACCTAGTTCATACAGTAGAAGAGTTTGAGGCCAAACTAAAACAAGTTCAGCCCGGTGATAGCATTGTTCTAGCGAATGGAGTTTGGACGGACGCTGAATTACTTTTTGAAGCCAATGGTACTTCAGAAAAACCGATAACCCTTACGGTTGAAGAAATGGGAAAAGTAATTTTATCTGGAGAGTCGAATTTAAGGATTGCAGGAGACCATTTAATAGTTAAGGGGCTTGTTTTTAAAAATGGCTATACGCCTACCAACGCGGTAATATCCTTTAGAAAAAGTAGGGAAAAAATAGCCAATAATTCTCGTTTAACCGAATGTGTCATTGACAATTATAATAATCCAGAACGCCAAGTACAAGATTACTGGATTACTATTTACGGAAAAAACAATCGAATTGACCACAACCATATAGCTGGCAAAAAGAATTTGGGCGTTACCATGATCGTTGGTTTGGACACTGAAGAAAGTAGAGATAACAACCACAAAATAGACCATAATTATTTTGGACCAAGACCTACCTACGGAAATAATGGTGGAGAAACCTTAAGAATTGGCACTAGCCATCATGCCTTGGAAAAATCGAACACTTTGGTCGAGTCCAATTATTTTGACAGAACCAATGGCGAGCATGAGATTATATCGAACAAAGCCTGTAACAATACTTTTAAATACAACACTTTTTTTGAATGTACAGGCACATTGACCATGAGACACGGCAATGAAACGTTAGTGGATGGTAATGTATTCATTGGAAACAACAAACCAAGTACCGGTGGTATTCGTGTAATCAATGAAAGTCAAACAGTAATAAACAACTACCATATTGGTTTAACCGGTTACCGTTTTAGAGGTGCTTTTGTTATGATGAACGGTGTACCCAACTCACCTCCTAATAGATATGTACCTGTTATAGACTCTAAGGTGAACAACAACACATTTGTAAACTGCGACAACATTCTTTTTGGGGCAGGCAGCGATGCGGAAAGAAGTCAGGCTCCCAAAACTTCAGAATTTTCAGGAAACATTATTTATAACGAAACCAAAAAAGATGTATTCACCATTGATGATGATATTAGCGGTATTACATTTAAGAATAACATTCTGGGTGAAAATTCTGAAACCACAATAGAAGAAGGGTTTAAAAATGCAAAAATAAAACTGGTAAAAGACGAGAACGGATTATTGATTCCTACTTCTAGTAAAATTAAATCAAAAGTATCTATCAGCCCTAAAATTGCGACCAAAGAAAATACAGGTACAAGCTGGTATTCAAAAGCCGACAACTATATAGCTTTAAACTCTGGCAACACTATAAAGGCGAATGCTGGCATCAATACCTTATATGAGGTCGTAAAAGTGTCTAAACCTGGAGATATTATTATTTTAGAAGAGGGAGGCACCTATTTATTGACCAAAGCGGTAAAGATTGACCATCCACTAACTTTTAAAACTAACGGCGAAGAAAAAGCGACCATCCTTTTTGAAAGAATGATGGCTTTCGAAATACAGAACGGAGGTAGTTTGTCTTTAGAGAACATTAGTTTTAACGGTACCAAATCTCCTGATTACGCCGGCAATTCTGTTATAAGCACCAGTAAAACCAGTATGATAGACAATTATAAACTGTTTATTGAAAATTGCGAATTTAAGGACATGGTAGTAAACCACTCCTTTGATGTTCTTAGGGTTTCTAAAGGAACATTTGCCGATACCATAAGCATTAAGAACTCCAGTTTTAAAAATATTTCTGGAAGTATTGCTGCATTGGATAAAGAAACAGACGATATAGGCGCTTATAATGTAGAATATTTTATAATGAAGAACAATGCCATCAATGATTTGCAAGGTGCTGCATTAAGGCTATACAGAGGTGGTAAAGATGAGAGCACATTTGGTCCGTTTTTAGAAGTAGAGCATAATGTATTCGACCATGTAGGTTATGGCAAAAAAAATAAATATGACGCCGCCCTTTCTTTATATGGTGTGCAGGAAATTGACATCAAGAACAATATTTTTAAAGACAGCAAAGCTATAAATATGCATTTGGTAGTTGGTGAACCTATTGTAAAGGTTCTTAACAATGCTTTAAGCAATTCTGAAAAACTAATTGTTACCGGCGACCAAAAATATGAAGTGGACAATCAATGGGAAGTTGCCCCCGAATTTGACGAAAGCAGTAATTATTTATTGAGTACAGACTCTCCTCTAAAGGGTAAAGGTACCGATGGCAAAGACTTAGGTCTAATTAAAAATTAACTACAAGAATGACCAAAAACATAACAACATTGCAAATACTTATTTGCTGTATTTTTCTTTGCCTAAATACTATGGCACAAGAACACCCTAGTTTGATCCTTACAAAGAAAGGTGTACAAAAAATTCGGGCAGAATTAGGTAATGTGCCTTTATTCGATGCTACCCTACAACAGCTAAGAGAAGAAATAGATGCAGAAATAAACTTAGGTATAGATACACCCGTACCCAAAGATTATTCTGGCGGCTATACACATGAACGCCATAAACGTAATATGGTAGTTATGCAACAAGCAGGTGTTCTCTACCAAATACTGGAAGATGAAAAGTATGCCGAATATGTAAAGGATATGCTTATGCAATATGAAGCTATGTATAAGACATTACCGCTGCATCCAAAAACAAGATCGTATGCCAGGGGTAAATTATTTTGGCAATGTTTAAATGACTCTAATTGGCTGGTTTACGTTAGCCAAGCTTATGATTGTATTTATGATTATTTGGATAAAGCGGAAAGAAAAAAGCTTGAAAAAAATCTATTTAGACCTTTTGCAGACCACATATCGGTAGACAGTCCGCAATTTTACCAAAGGGTTCACAATCACAGTACTTGGGGAAATGCCGCTGTAGGTATGATTGGTTTGGTCATGAACGATCAAGAATTGATTGAACGGGCATTATACGGTATAAAAGGAGTTAATTTAGACAAAACCGCCAAAGATGATGATGGTGGATTTTTAAATAAAGATGGTAAGGCAGGGTTTTTAGCTAATATCGAAGAGCCTTTTTCACCAGATGGTTATTACAACGAAGGTCCTTACTACCAACGTTATGCCATGTATCCATTTCTAATTTTCGCTGAAGGATTGCACAATGTAAAACCTGAACTTAAAATTTTTGAATACAAAGATGGCGTGCTATTAAAATCCATAGATGCCCTTTTAAACTTATCTGATGCCGATGGCGACTTTTTTCCTCTTAACGATGGGCAAAAAGGAATGTCATTTTATAATAAGGCATTGGTTACAGCCGTAGATATTTCCTATTATTTTGGCAACCAAGACCCTGGTCTACTTAGCATAGCCGCTAAGCAAAATAAAGTCTTGTTAGATGACTCTGGTCTGGCAGTCGCATTAGGGGTTAAAAATGGGAAAGCACAACCATTTGAAAAAAAATCGATCAACCTATCTGACGGTCCAAATGGCAAACAAGGTGGTGTAGGTATTTTAAGAAGCGAAGGTTTAGAACTTGTTTTTAAATATGCCTCGCAAGGATCTAGCCACGGCCATTACGATAAGTTATCTTATTCTTTCTACGAAAACGGCGATGAAGTGCTACAAGATTACGGATTGGCCCGTTTTGTAAACATTGAACAAAAAGGCGGTGGAAATTATTTGAAAGAAAATAAAACTTGGGCAAAGCAGACCATAGCTCATAATACCGTAGTACTAAATGAACAATCTCATTACCAAGGCAAATATGATATTGGCAGCAAGTACCACCCTAGTTTATATGTCTTTGATAGCGCTAAAGAAAATATTCAAATTGTAAGCGCTAAAGAAACAAATGCTTACCCAGGCACCGAAATGCACAGGACCATGGCTATAATTAAGCAAGACGGTTTTGAAAAGCCCTTTATGCTAGATATTTTAAAAATATCATCAGATAGCACGAATCAATACGACCTCCCCTTCTATTTCATGGGGCAAGTTGTAAGTACCAATATTGATTATAAAGCTCCTAAAACATTAGAGGCACTAGGAGACGGCTATGGATACCAGCATTTATGGCTAGAGGGTTCAGGTACAACTGAAGATGAAAACACCAAATTTAGTTGGTTAGAAAATGGCAGGTTCTACACCTTAACATCGGCAACCAATAACAATGACGAATTTAAATTCGTAAGAATAGGTGCAAATGATCCCGAGTTTAATTTAAGAAGGGAAGCCGGTTTAATTTTACGCAGAAAAGATACCCAAAATACACTTTTTGTATCCACAGTAGAATCTCATGGTAGTTATAGTCCGGTTTCAGAGTTAGCCTTAAATTCCAATAGCGGCATAAAAGAGCTAAAGGTTATTTTTGATAGTGCTGCATATACGGCAATTGAAATTAAAGATGTAAAAGGTGGAACAAGCATTTTTATTTTAGCAAATACAAACGCATCTAAAGACGCTAATCATAAATTAAAAATAAACGATAAGGACTATGAATGGTCTGGTTCTTATTACTTTAATAAACAATAACAGAAATAGATTATGAAAAGATTCAGTGAAAAATATGTCATAGCAAAAGACATGGAATGGGAAGAACTTGGTGGCGGAGTATCAAGAAAATTCTTAGGATATGACAATCAAATTATGATGGTTAAGGTAAAGTTTGAAAAAGGGGCTCTAGGTGCACCTCACCAGCATTTTCATACGCAAGCCACATATTGTGTATCGGGTAAATTCGAATTTGAAATTGATGGTGTAAAACAAATAGTAGAAGCTGGTGATGGTGTTTACATTGAACCTAACTTGTTACATAGTGCCGTTTGTTTAGAAGAAGGTATGCTTATAGACACTTTTAGCCCTGTTAGAGAAGATTTCTTAAGCGGTAGCGAAGTATCATACTTTGGCGACAAATCTTAACAAAGTAAACCGAGTCTTGTTTTAGACTGTAGGGATTAACAAATGTATTATATCAACACATAAAATTACTTGATGTAAACATATTTCAATAACACTTTAAATGCTGGACCAATACATATGGCAACAAAAAATACATCCGCTATAGGAAAATTTAAAAGAAGCCTTAAAAATTTTGGCCCAGCATTTTTTATCATAGGCTATGTTGTAGGTACTGGCAGCGTTACCTCAATGGTAGTTTCTGGGGCAAAGTATGGACTTAGCCTTTCATGGGCACTACTGTTGTCTTGTTTTTTTACCTATTTTCTTTTGGTCGCCATTAGCAAATTGACCATAGTTTCTGGTGAAACCCTAATGTTCAATTTCAAAAAGACATTTGGTAAGCCATTAACAATATTTATAATTACCGCCCTATTGGTCTCCATAGTCTCATCTTGCATAGGGGTTATGGGCGTTGTCGCAGAGGTAACCATGGAATGGATTTCGGTGAAGACAAATATTTCTTTTCTTAATGGTCCTATTGTAGCCGTCTTTTTCATAGCATTACTAATTGCACTTTTTTGGACTGGAAAGCACGAAAATTTTATAAAAGCCATGAGTATAATGGTCGGGTTTATGGCCTTGGCTTTTATTGTAACCAGTTTTATGGTGGTCAAAGAAGCAGGTACTTCTATCGCCTCATTTTTTCCTGAATTACCTTCAGGCGATAATAATGGATTGGTTATTGCCGGTATTGTGGGCACCACAATGGCAGGTGTCTGCTTAGCTTCAAGAAGTATTTTGGTGCAAGAACAAAAATGGGGATTAAAAGATTTAAAAACAGAAAATAAAGATGCCATGTCATCTATGATCATGACTTTCTTTATTAGCCTCGCCATTATGATCAGTGCAACTGGAACTTTATACTTTAAAGGAGGAAAAGTTGATGACGCCACCGATATGATGCACGCTTTAGGACCATGGGCAGGAGATTTCGCACTTACCTTATTTACTCTGGGAATTATAGGAGCGGGACTCTCATCGATCTTTCCCAACTTACTACTTTTTCCTTGGTTGGTTTCCGACTATACCGGTACAGAACGCGATATGAAAAAGCCTCTTTACAAACTTATAGTGGTACTAGTTGCCCTATCGGGTTTAATAGTTCCCATTTTAGGAGGAAAACCGGTTTGGATTTTAATTGCTTCCCAGGCCTTGAGTCCGTTTGTAATGCCACTGATCACTCTTTTTCTGCTTATACTATTGAACAAAGAAAGCGTCATGAAATCACATAAAATAGGACTTTGGATGAATTTGGCATTAGGCGCAACATTCATTTTCAATTGCTATATGCTATATGTTGCCCTAAACGGTTTTATCGATTTTATATCGTAGCTGTAATTCTTCTACAACCATCAAGATTTAATTATATGAAAAACGTATTGCTGGTATTCGTTTTGGTATTTCTAATAATATCCTGCACAGAAAAAAACCGTGTCAATGGTATTCGTGTCGAAAATATGGCACAACTTAATAATGCTATAGAACAAGCCGTTGCAGGTGATCATATTATACTTTCAAATGGAATTTGGGAAAACGCTACTATAAAATTCTATGGTAAGGGAACAAAAGAACAACCTATAATTCTAAAAGCCGAAACACCAGGAAAAGTCTTTTTAGAGGGTAACTCATATCTTCAATTAGGAGGAGAATATTTAACCGTTACCGGATTATATTTCACCAATGGGCACTCACCAAAATCATCTGTGATTAGATATATGATCAATGAAGACAGTGTTGCCAACTATTGCCAAGTTACAAATACGGTGATTAAAGACTTTAATAAACCCAACAGATATACCAATGATCGTTGGATAGAGCTTTATGGCAAGCATAATAGTTTTGACCACAATTATATTTCAGGTAAATCAAATGATGGAGAGACCTTACGTGTTTTCTTTACCGGAAACCAACATATAAATAACCATCATCAGATTGTACATAACTATTTTGGACCACGCCCAAGGAAAGGTGGACCAAGAGCTGAAACTATTCGTATTGGTGATAGCAAGACCCGTTTTGCACCCGGTTATGTAAATGTTTCCGATAATTATTTTGAAGCTTGTAACGGTGAGGTCGAAATTATTTCAGACAAGACCAATTTTAATCTTTTCAATCATAATATCTTTTACAAATCTGAAGGGTCGCTTGTTTTAAGACATAGCAATTATGCCAAAGTAAACGGTAACATTTTTATTGGTGGAGATGACTCTGATTTTTATGGCGGAGTAAGAGTTGTAAATTCTGGACATTTGATCACCAACAATTATTTCTACAAAATTAAAGGGGAGGAATTTAGGTCTCCTCTTGCGATTATGAACGGCATTCCCATAACACCATTAAACAGGTACCTCCAAGTTTCTGATGTGGTTATAGCACATAATACATGGATAGACTGTACATCTCCATGGCAAATTGGTATTGGACAAAATGTAGAAAGCGCAAGTGTATTACCCCCAAGCGAAATACGATCAGCCCCACCTATTAGATCTATAATTGCCAATAATCTTATTTACAACACCAGTATTGATGAAAACCCTATTATCAATCATAGTGAAATGGATGGTATTAAATTCAAGAATAATCTGATTGACAACAGTAATGTTACCTATACTAAATATGAAGTAATTCGGAATGGTAATATAAAAATGAATAAAATCAATGAATGGTTATATGTCCCCACCGTTTTAAATGATTCAGTATTAAGTAATACATATCGAGGGAAAGATGTTGAAAATATCGACACCGACCTTTTTGGTGCTATCCGAAAAGAAACAAATAACATAGGTGCCATCAACCAAATATCAGCAGCAGAAAAATTTGAGATCAATAAATCTGAATATGGACCAGATTGGTTCTCACCTGAAGATGAAGTGTACGAGCCTAAAACAATTAAGGCAACTGCAGCAAAAGGTGATTTAATTCAAAAAATTCAGCAAGCTCATTCTGGCGATATTATTGAACTGACAGATGCTACTTATCAAATTAAAAATTCTATTGACATCGACAAAAACATCACATTACTTTCAAAAGACACTATTAATAAAGCGCAAGTGATTTTTAACGGTATTACGGACAGTATAGCTTTTAAAATGCATCCTAAAGGAAATCTAACATTGAAAAACATCAGCATAAAAGGTTCATTACAAACTAAAGCCTTTTCTCCTTTACAAGCCAATATGTCGGCTGCCTACACCTTAGATTTAGAAAATTGTGACGTAGAAAATTTTGCATATATACTTAAAGCCTATAAAGGTTCATTTGCCAATACCATTAATATTAAAAACAGTTTCTTTAAAAATTGCCTTAACGGTATTGTTTTGTCTGCAGATGAAAAAGGAGATTACAATGCTGAAATGGTCAATATAGATCAATGTACTTTTGAAAATATCAATAAAAATATAATTCATTTTTTTAGAGATGGTTATGACGAGTCTACCATTGGCGGACATTTGACCATCACCAACAGTAATTTCATAACTTGTGGAAAGCTTGAAGAAAGTGAAATACTTTTAAAAACAAAGGGCATTATCAACGTGTTACTCGCCAACAATACATTTAAGGACAATCCTGTGCGATTTGCAGCTTTATTATGGGGAGAAAAGAATAATCACCACACTAATAATACTTTTATCAATACAGGTGAAATAAAGGTTGAAGAGCAGCAAAAACTAAAAATCCTTTATTAAAGTACTTATGGCCTAAGCTGCTATTTTTACATACAATTATCTATTTTGGAGGGTAACACAAAAGTATTTTCGTTTCTATATTTGATTTGAAACTCACCTCTTCTATAGCAGCGGAAAAGAATATTTCATCTCCTTGAGAAAAGCTATACTCCTTACCTCCACAAATTATAGTTCCTTCCCCATAATAAATAACGGCTACAAAAAAACTACCATTAGCTTTCAACGTATGCTCTGCATTTGTGCTTAGGTCTAATTCACTTAACCCAAAACAGTCTGTGTGCGTTTCATTAAATATGCTATTCAAAGTGTGTGTTTCAGACGAATCAACAGCTTGAGGGGTAACTTTCCACCTGCGCAACGCCTCTTCGTAAGAACAGCCATCATAATGAAAACAGTCAAGCATATTTTGCTCACCAACACCTTGATGTATAAGTTCATCTGAAATTTTTAATCCCACAGGAGTCACTTTTTCCACGCGCATAGTATAATCGGTAGGCTCTTGTACTTCCATCAAAAAGCACCCGCTACCTATGGCGTGCGGCACTCCTCCATAAATCATATAGGCATCACCAGGATGCACCTCTATTTTATGTAAGCAATTCAGCATACCCTCTATGTCTTGATTTACGAATAAGGATTCCCACTGCTTACGGGTCACCCCTTCCTTAAAACCCATGTAGATAACGCTCTTCTCACCATTAACCTCCCTCTTGTTCAGCACATACCATGATTCCGTTTTTCCAAAAGTGGAGTTCAACATAGTTTTAGCATACGCTTTATCGGGGTGTACCTGTATCGTTAATCGTTCTTTTGAATCAAGCATTTTGATCAATACACCTGTAGTACCGAACTTATCTGCCAATGCCTTGCCCAAATAAAGTTCTTTGTTAGATGACACTAATTCTTTTAAGGAATAAATACCTGAAGGAGTTTCTACCATAGACAAACCTTCATTCTCCGGTCTTCCATTTCCTCTGGCCGTTACAGTAGACATAATCCATTCTTCGGGCATACAACCATCAACTTCGAGTGCGGCTTTTTTCCATTTATCTATTAAGGCACCACCTTCATAAGTTCTCCAAACCCGGTTTGAAAATTGTTTTAGGGGTATATATGCGTATTGCTGAAAATTAGTATTCATAGGTATGCAATTATTGAATGTTTAGAAATATCAAAAAAACAATGAAAATCAACGTATTGAATTCATCGAGAATTTATAAAAATCGAAAATTAATTGAAATTTCAGAGAGGAAAACCACTCAAATTTAACGAATTATCAATGAATTTTAAGCGAAAAACACATCTTATTGAGCTTAAAAGAATCCTTTTCAAGAAATTGATGTATTTGTTAACAAAATACCCATATCCTCAATATTTATAGGGCTTAAAAGCGGAATTACAAGATTTCAACACAGTAAAAGTTGTTAAAATATAAAAATCTCTTTTTTTAACGATTAAATAACATATATTTGGTAAACCAAATTGGGTAACCAGTTTGGAAAACCAAAATTTACTTAGACTTAAATTAGTATCGAACTTTAAAATTAATCTAAACCCTATGATCAAAATTTAAAAACAAATCACCAATATCACTTTCAACAATCTAGCAAAAAAAGTTTTTTACAACGAATTATTTTACCGCTTAACTTTCTTCCACAGCAAGAGTTATACATAACTGGAAGCAACGTGGGCTCGTAAAATAAGTAGAAATGGAAATTAACTCGATTTTCAATTTTTAAATGCTTTAACCTGACTTCAATAAGTCGAACTTAAATTAACATAACAAGACTACAAATGAATTTAAAAACGAAATTAGCATTAGTGATGATGTTGCTCCTAAACATCTCCTTATTCGCACAAGAAGGGTATACTTTGACCGGTACGGTTACTGATGAAACAAGTATGCCAGTACCTGGTGCTAACGTTGTTATCCAAAATACGACGACAGGTACTTCTACAGATTTTGACGGTAATTACTCCATTACAGTTTCTAATGGAGATGTATTGGAATTTTCATCAATTGGTTATGCCAAAAAAGAAGTTACTATTAACGGACAGCAAACCTTAGACGTTGTTCTTGCAGAAGATGCCAGCCAACTTGAAGAGGTTGTTGTTGTAGGTTATGGTACAGTTAAAAAATCTCATCTTACAGGTTCCGTAGCAAAAATTGATGGCGCAGAAGTTGCCGGTGTTCAAGTTGCTCGTGTAGATGACGCATTAGCAGGTAAATTACCTGGGGTAAGAATTCAAAATCAAAGTGGAGAGCCAGGTTCTGCTCCTAAAATTCAAATTAGAGCAGCTTCATCGGTTTCTGGTGATTCTGACCCGCTTATTGTAGTCGATGGCTTCCCTATTTCAGGTAATTTGGCAACAGTAAACCCTAACGATATAGAAAGTTTAGAAGTATTAAAAGATGCAGCATCAGCTGCAATTTATGGCTCTTTAGGTGCTAATGGTGTAATTTTGGTTACCACCAAGAAAGGAAAAAAAGGGAAAGTAAATTTTAGCTATAACACCTACACTAGTACTTCTAGTAAATATGTTAAGGATATTGAAATGCTAAAGACCGCAGGTGAATGGGCTGAGGATTTACAATCTGGTGACTATGACCTATCTAATACAGACCCTGCTTTATTACAATATAGATTAGATGCCTACACTAATGCCCCTGATGTTATTAGCATGGAAGATTGGCTTTTTAGAAATGGTAGTTCTACCAGCCATGATGTTAGCATAAGCGGTGGTTCTGAAAATATAAAAGCATTTGCTTCTTTAGGATATTTAAATACCGATGGTATTGTTAGAGGTCAAGGTTATGAAAGATATAATGGCCGTATGAACGTTGATGCTAACTTAAGCGAAAAGTTGAAAGCAGGATTAAGCATGAACGGGTTTGTAGGAGACCAAGAAATTGTGCCTTGGGAAATGAGAGATTTGTTAAGAGCTTACAGTATTAGCCCAGTATACCATACTCAAGAATCTATTGACTTCATTCAGCAATTAGATCAAACCAGACAATCTGTTTACGACGCAAGTGTTTTAAGAGGAGAACCAATAGAACAACTTAGCGACTCATTTGACAGTGGCTATAGAGGAATTGGTTTAGACCCAACAAGTATTTATGATCTACAACCAGGCGATGTAGTTCACGATTGGCAATATGGAAGAAACCAAAACGGAATTGGTGGAACTGGTGATGCTGGTGTAGGGTCAAAATTTAACGAATCTAGAAGATTTAAAAAGACCTATTTTGCTAATGCAAGTTCATATCTACAATATGAACTATTAGAAGGATTGAATTTAAAGACTATTTTTGGAGCTGATATTCAAGATACTCAAACTTATGAATATCATGGTCAAGTAACAGATGGTCAACAAAGATCAGACCGCTCTCAGTTATCTAATTCTAGTATTAAAAAATCTACTGTTTTAAGCACAACAACCTTAAGTTACGCAAAAACATTTGCAGAAAAGCACGACATTACTGCTGTGATAGGTATGGAGTTTGTCAACACTTATTATAAAGGTACTTCATCAAATGCTACGAATTTACCATTTGGTTTACCTCTTAATTATTCTTTTGTAAGCCCAGAAGACGTTAACACAACTACAATTGACGAAGAGCAGTCAAGAAGAGGCTTCTTTGGTAGGGTTGCTTATGCCTATGATAATCGTTATCTAATTTCTGCTTCTTTAAGAAGAGATGGTGACTCACGTTTTGGTGAAAATGAGAAGTATGCGGTTTTCCCAGCTCTTTCATTGGGTTGGAATGTAAGCAACGAATCTTTCTTAGAAGATAACGACAAATTAAGTCTCTTAAAATTACGATTTAGCACAGGTTCTTTAGGCACTGCAGCTTTCTTAGGTTCTTACCAATCATTAAGTATCTTAGGTACTTCCCCAACCGCCTTCGGTACAGGGTTTCTAATTCCAGAGGATGTGGCCAACCCTAACTTAACGTGGCAAACTAACACAGAGACAAACTATGGTGTTGATCTTGGGTTTATTAATAACCGTTTTAGGTTAAGTGCAGATTATTATACTTCTGATGTTAATGACATGCTGATCAATCAAAGTATATCTGAAGTTAACGGAACTCCCTCTATCGCCTTAAATCGTGGTGATGTTACAAGTTCAGGTTTAGAATTAGAATTAACTACTAGACTAATTACTTCTGATGATTTCTCATGGAATGTTAGCGCCAACTATTCTACGGTCAATTCAGAAATTACAAGCTTAGGTGCTTTAGATGAATTACCAAGACAAGTTTATGGCGGTCCAAGTGGTAGAGGTGCAGAGTTCAGAAACTACGTTGGTGGCGAAATTGGTGAAATGTGGGGCTATGCTGTAACCAGCGAAGTTGAAACCCAATTTATTAATGACCCTTCAAGAAATATAGGTTTTGGTAGTTCTGAATGGTATGTTGTTGATCAAAACGGTGATGGCGAAATTACTTACGAGGGAGATTATGTTAAACTAGGATCTGCTACTCCAGATTTTTACTGGGGACTTTCCAGTGACATGACCTATAAGAATTTTGATTTTGCTTTCCAGTTTCAAGGTTCGCAAGGAGCAGAGGTTTATAACCTTGACCCAATATACTGGAAATCGCAGTTTGGTGGTAGATTAACAGATGCTTTTGATCCTGATGGTGACCGAATTGCCGATATTGGTCCTAACGCAGGAAAGCATTATGTTGAAACGAGAAATGCACATGGTGCACTTGTTCAAGATGCTTCATACATCGCATTAAGAAACCTCACCTTAGGTTATACTCTAAGCTCAGATTTAACAGAAAGAGTTGGTCTTAGCTCGTTGAGGGTTTATGCTGCAGCAACGAACTTACTTTATATTATGGCAGATAATTACACTTCCTTTAACCCAGAAGGTGTAGAAGTTGAAAATTCTGGCTATGCAGGTCCAACTACTTATGGTTATCAAGAAGGTGCAAGCCCTATCGTAAGAAGTTTCACTCTTGGTCTTAATGTTAATTTTTAAAAAAGAAATGATGACAAATATAAAATCTATATCTATAATAGCCATTTCCATGATGTTGATGATATCATGCGACAATGACCTAGATCAAACACCTCCTGTAGAACTTGAATCTAGTGCTTTAACAAATTTTGAAGGGGTTTTAAATGCTGCTTATTATTATCATACAGGTGTAGTTACACCACAAGCGGTAATGGGAGAATTTAGAGCTGATAATATTACTTTTGATGACGAACCGCCATATCCAGATTTTCATACGTACAATTCTGATTTGGGAGGGTTGGCAGTATCAGAAATATTTTTTCGCCCTTTTTACAGCAATTTGTATAAGTCAATTTTAAGTGCCAATAATGTAATTGACAATTCTGACGATGCTACTCAAGTAGCAGAAGCTCAGTTCTTGAGAGGATTGTCATACTTTAAATTAGTTGTTGCCTTTGGCGATGTTCCTTTAAATTTATCTCCTTCACCTGATTCTGCTGATTTATCGCTTTTAACTAGACAACCGGCTGAAGAAATTTATTCTGAAGTAATTATTCCCGATTTAACTAGTGCAGCAGCTGGTTTAGACAATTCTGGGTTGGCTAATGGACGTGCATCAAAAATTGCCGCTCAAGGCTTATTAGGAAAAGTATACTTGTATCTCAATGATTACCCAAATGCAAAAACTGCACTTGAAAATACAATAAATGCAGCTGCCGGTGCAGGGGTTACATTAGAACCTGATTTTGCCAATGTTGTTGTAGATGAAAGTTCTGAAATTCTATTTGCAACTCAGATATCAAGCTCTATTACCAATTCTGCAAGTGGAACTATTTTTTCCGGATGGTTTCAAGGTGGTGACACAAAAGCAGATGAACAGAATGTAACCTTAAGTTTAATAGATGCATTTGAAGCAAGTAGTAACACTGGTGGCGGCACAGACCTAAGAGAGGAATTAACAATCGATGTTGCATCTAGAAAAGGTGTAAAATATGCAGGTGGTCTTGACCAAGATTATATTGAATTGAGATTATCTGATGTTATACTAATGTATGCAGAAGCACTAAATAAAACTGGAGCACCAGCATCTACAGTTCTTCCTTTGTTAGACCCTATAAGAACAAGAGCAGGTCTAACTAGTTTAACAGGTACAGCAACCACTCAAGCCGAGGTTGAAGCGGTTATTGCTCAAGAAAGAAGATTAGAATTGGCTTTTGAAGGCCATAGATGGTTTGATTTAGTTAGAACTGGCACTGTTGATGCCACGATGGGACAAACTATTGATAGTAATTATTATGTATTTCCAATTCCACCGTCTGAAATACTTGCTAGTGATGGTGTAATTACACAAAACCCAGGGTACTAAATGATATAATTAACGAAGTTGTTTGAGTTGGTTTTTTAAAGATGGCTGGCTTTTGAGATAGCCAGCCCATCTTTTCCTTTAAAACTAAAGAAGTTCTGAACATTAGACCGACGAAAAATTTGTTTATACAGTTATTTTTATAAATTTGATAAACCAATCTGGTTAACCAATTTTTTCGTAATTAATAATGTGAACTATGAAGATAGAAATCTTAACAAGAAATGAGCATAAGGAACTTCACAATACAATTATTGCCAAAATAAGAGATTTAATAATTGTTAAAAATCTTGAACCGGGCGACAAGTTGCCTTCTGAAAGAATGCTTTCGGAAAAATTTGAAGTAAGTAGAAACAATGTTCGTGAGGCTATACAAAAACTAGAATTCTATGGCATACTGAAATCAAAACCACAAAGCGGAACGTTTGTGGCAGACATTGGCCCCGTGGCCATGAAAGGTATGATGAACGATATTCTTGCTTTAGAAGACCCAGATTTTAAATCGCTGGTAGAAACAAGAATACTCTTAGAACTTAAAACAGTAAGATTAGCCGCTAAAAGAAGAACTGATGATGATTTGGCAAAAATGGAAGAAGCTTTAGAATCATACAAAGAAAAAGTACTGAATAACGAAGATGCCGTACAAGAAGATTTGCTTTTTCATTTAGCTATTGCACAAGCATGTAGAAATAGTACCATCAATAGAATGATGTTGATTATTACACCAGAAATCATCAACAACTTTGAAAAATATCATGTATGTGATAAGGATCAAGGTCCAAAAAGAATAAAAGAGCATCAAAATATTTTTAATGCTATAAAAGAACAAGATACTCAACTAGCAAAACAAATGATGAAAGATCATTTCAACGAGCTATATAAGTATTGTTACAATATTTAAAGGATACAATTTATCCATTTAACCAACTGAATGAAAATACAAGGGCATTTGAGCAACACCCTCAAAAGGCTAAATATTATCATCGACAAGCAATAACCAATTAAAATAAAGAATTATGAAAATTAGGGGTTTACGATGGTGGGTTATCGCTTTAATTGCATTAGCGACTATAATAAATTATATAGACAGACAATCTATAGGTGTACTTTGGCCGGATATAGCCGAAGACCTTTTTCCTGAAAGCACCAACGACGAACGCAAAGAAATTTTCGCAACCATATCGGTGGTGTTTATGTTCGCATACGCATTCGGTCAAGCTATTTTCGGTAAAATTTTAGATTGGGTAGGTACTCGTATTGGCTTTGCATTATCCATTGGAGTTTGGTCTATTGCAACTGCCCTACATGCTTTAGCAAGAGGAGTTTTAAGTTTTGGTTTCTTTAGAACCATTCTAGGAATCGCTGAAGCCGGTAACTGGCCAGGAGCTGCAAAAGCCAACGCAGAATGGTTTCCTACCGAAGAAAGAGCATTTGCACAAGGTTTATTTAATTCTGGTGCTGCTGTAGGTGGTATAATTGCAATACCTGCCATAGCTTTTATGACGGTTTACTTTAGCTGGCAAATGATATTTGTAATCGTTGGACTCCTAGGATTGTTATGGTTAATACCTTGGTTGATTTTAGTAAAAGCTCCTCCAAAAAAACATCCTTGGATTTCAGAGGAAGAACGTAATTATATTTTAACAGGTCAACAAAACCAAGATATCGATAATGATGGTACTCATGATGAAGGATATAACCCAGATACCGGAAAATTACTATCTCACAAACAAAGTTGGGGTGTAATTATAGCCTCTGCAGCAATTGACCCAATTTGGTGGTTGTTCGTAGTATGGATTCCAATATACCTTAACGAAGTATACGGTATGGATGTTAAGACAATTGGTATCTACGGATGGGTACCTTATGTTGGAGCAATGCTAGGCGCATGGTTCGGCGGCTTGTTTGCACAGAATCGATTAAAAGCGGGTTGGAGCGTAGATAAAACAAGAAAAATTATTATTACGATTGGTTGTCTTATTATGTTACCAAGCTTATTGGCAATGGCAAATCCAGGCGGACCTACCACAGCTGTTATCATAATGGCGCTAATATTATTTGGTTTTCAAACTGCTATCGGAAATGTTCAAACTTTACCAAGTGATTTCTTTGGAGGTAAAACAATAGGAACATTATCTGGTATTGCCGGTATGGCAGCAAAATTAACAGCTGCAGCGCTAATTTACCTTGTACCATGGTTAACGTCAGGTGGAAATTACACACCAGCTTTCGTCATTGGAGCAACAATGGCAATAATTGCCCTAGCAAGTATCTGGATTTTATGTGGTAAAATAGAACCCTTAAAACAAAAATAACTAAGCATATAATTTTAATTAAAGTAAATAACAAAAGTAATGAGTGAGTCAAACGGAAAAATAGCAGTAGTAACAGGAGCAACTGGAGGTATCGGATTTGAAGTTGCTAAAAGATTAGGACAAGATGGGTATACGGTTATCTTAAACGGAATAGATGACGAAGCCGGTGCTCAAAGAATTAAAGAACTTACTGCAGAAGGAATTTCCGCAGAATACTTAGGTTTCGATGTTACCAACGAAGAAGCTGTAACCAAAAACATTAAAGCAATTGGTGAAAAGTATGGTAAAATAGACACATTGGTTAACAATGCTGGTGGATTAGGTGGTAGATCTCGTTTTGAAGAAATGACTACAGAATTTTACAGATCAGTTATGGCGTTGAATCTTGATTCTACTTTCTTTGCTTCAAGAGCTGCAATTCCTTATCTTAAAAAAGGTGAGCACCCATCAATTATCAACTATACATCTAATGCAGGGTGGACTGCTGGTGGACCTGGAGCTGGTATCTACGGTACGTCTAAAGCAGGAGTTCACGCAATAACTAGAGCCTTGGCAAAAGATTTGGCAGAATATGGTATTAGAGCAAATGCAGTATCTCCTGGTACTATAGACACTCCTTTCCATGCACAGATCAAAGCTACTAAACCAGAAGTATTTGCTTCATGGGCAAACAATATCATGTTAGGTAGATTAGGACAACCAGAAGATGTTGCTGGTGTTGTTTCTTTCTTGGCCAGCAAAGATGCTTCTTTTATCACCGCAGAAACTATTCAAATTGGTGGTGGTCAAGCATTAGGAATTTAATAGGAAAACTATTTTTTTATATATCAAAAGCGTTATCGTTATTTACGATGACGCTTTTTAATTTAGATGAATCCCTAACGATCAATTGAGATTCTAAAATAATTTTATTCAACGTCTGCTTTACAACTTCTTTTTCAATATAGCTTAAAAATGTTTCGGCAGCCAACCTTCCAATTTGTGCACTATGTTGACTAACACTGGTTATGGAAGGGGTCACCAAAGATGTGAACGGTTCATTTCCAAAACCTACAAGTTTTATATCTTGGGGAACCTTTATATTTTTTTCCTTTAAAACCTGCAAAGCTCCCAAAGCAGCATAATCACTGGCAACATACACAGCATCCGGTCTGTTTTTTAGAGCTAATAACTTTTCAATTTGCAATCTTCCATCATCCAAAGTTAAACCGCTTTCAATAAGTAATTCGTCTTCTGTAGGTAACTTATGTTTCTTAATTGCATCGACATAGCCGCGTATTCTGTTATTGAAAATTCTTGTTCTTCTAAATCCGCCTATATGTGCAATGCGTTTACACCCTTGGCCGACTAAATGATCCACGATCATATGACTACTTTGATAATCATCAATACCAACATAATCCACATTTAGGTCATTCTCACCCCTATCGAACAAGATCAACGGAATACCCTTAGATTTAATTTTCTCATAATAAGAAAGATCAACGGTTTCATTGGCCATAGAAGCAATGATGCCATCAACTTGAGTATATAAAAGTGCATCAATATTCTTACACTCTTTTTCAAATGACTCGTTAGACTGGGTGATAATAATATTATACCCGGCCTTATTAAGAACTTCCTCCATATTTTCGACTACCGACGAAAAGAAATTACTATTCGTTCTTGGCACGATAACCCCTACCAAATTACTTTTTCCTTTTCGTAAGGCACTTGCCAAATGATTAGGTTGGTAATTTAATTCTTCAGCGACTTGCTTAACGGCTTTTTTCGTCTTTATACTTATTCGCGCATCGTCATTTAAAGCTTTGGAAACCGCTGCGGTAGAAATATTCAAAACATTAGCAATGTCTTTTAAAGTTGTTCTTTTTTTATTCAATTACTTTATATATATTTGTTTAATCGATTAACCAAAAGTAAGACTTTAATTGAAGTAAACAAAAAAGGTCTATTTTGGTTATTTTTTACCTAAAGTGGTTAATCGATTAAACAAACGATAATTTAGTACATATAAAACTTAATAAACAACATGAAAAAAGTAGTAACATTCGGTGAAATAATGCTTCGTTTAGCACCACAAGGATTTTTAAGGTTTTCACAAGCCAATAATTTTGATGTAGTATATGGTGGAGGAGAATCTAACGTTGCTGTTTCATTAGCTAATTATGGTGTTCCTGTAGATTTCGTAACACGTTTACCTAAGAATGACATTGGTGAATGTGCCATGATGGAAATGCGCAAAAGAGGCGTTGGTGTAGATAAAATTGTATACGGTGGTGATCGTTTAGGTATTTATTTCCTAGAAACGGGAGCGGTATCTAGAGGTAGTAAAGTTGTTTACGACAGAGCTCATTCTGCCATTGCAGAGATAGAATCTGGAATGATCGATTGGGATGCTGTTTTTGAAAATGTAGAGTGGTTTCATTGGACGGGTATTACACCGGCCATTTCACAAGGTGCCGCAGATGTTTGTTTAGAAGCTGTTAAAGCTGCAAGTGCAAAAGGTATTACGATTTCAACGGATTTAAACTATAGAGCTAAACTTTGGACATACTGTGATGATGCACATAGAGAAAAAATAATGGCTGGTTTAACCGAGTATTGTGATATCATTTTAGGGAACGAAGAAGATGCTGAAAAGCATTTTGGAATTCACCCAGAAGGACTTGACGTACATAAAGATGGTGCCGATGTTAAAGCGGAAGCTTTTTTATCTGTATGTAAGCAGATGATGAAGAAATTCCCTAAAGCGAAAAAGGTAATTACAACATTAAGAGGTTCTATATCTGCTTCTCATAATACATGGGCAGGTGTTCTTTGGGACGGAAATAAAATGTACGAAACCCGCCAATACCAAATTACCGATATCGTTGATCGTGTAGGTGGTGGAGATTCGTTCATGGGAGGTTTGATTTACGGATTATTAAAATACCCAGAAGATGATCAAAACGCACTTGACTTTGCAGTTGCAGCATCTTGTTTAAAGCATACTATTAAAGGTGATGCCAACCTAGTTACCGTTTCTGAAGTTGAAAAACTTATGGGTGGTGATGCCTCTGGTAGAGTTGCAAGATAAATAGAACATAACCTATACTTCTAAAACCAAAAAAATGTCGAAAAAATCTGTTTTAATCCTTTGTGGCGGTGGTCCTGCTCCCGGTATCAATACCGTTATTAGTACTGTTGCGAAGGCATTTTTAAAAGATGATTATCGCGTTTTAGGTTTGCATGAAGGTTTTAAGGGAATTTTTAATGAAAATCCGCAAATAAAGGAATTTGACTTTTTCCATGCAGATAGGATTTTCAGTAGAGGCGGCTCAACATTAATAATGAGTCGTTTTAAACCTAAAAATGAAAAACTAAACACTAACCTGTTTATTGATAACAATGTAAAGCTGTTGGTAAGTATAGGTGGTGATGACACCGCCTCTACCGCCAACAGAATTACTGGTTATTTAGAGAAAGAAGGTATTTCTATTGCTAATATTCACGTACCTAAAACCATTGACAACGATTTACCGTTACCGGATAGAAACCCAACATTTGGTTTTCATTCTGCAAAAGATGAAGGTGTACGTATAGGGAACACTACTTATGAAGATGCACGTACAAGCCAAAACTGGTTTGTTATGTCTACCATGGGTAGGTCTGCAGGGCACTTGGCTTTTGGAATAGCGGCAAGTTGCCACTTTCCAATGATGATCATACCAGAAATGTTCGATCGTACTTCTATCACCTTTGATAAAGTGGTACGAATGGTAATTTCTTCAATGATCAAACGTAAAATTGAAAATATCCATTACGGCGTTGCCCTAATAAGTGAAGGTGTATTTCACAATATGCCCGATTCAGAATTAAAAAAGTGCGATATTAATTTCACATATGATGACCACGGGCACCCAGAATTAGGCAATGTAAGCAAAGCGCATATTTTTAATATGCTCGTTCAAAAAAAATTAAAAGAATTAGGTATTCATATTAAAAGTAGACCCGTTGAACTGGGTTACGAATTACGCTGTTGCAGACCTATTGGTTTTGACCTTACACTTTGTACGGTTTTAGGTCTAGGCGTAAAAAAATTATTCGATGAAGGCAAAAGTGGCTGTATGGTCACTGCAAATTCTAGAGGTGAAATAACCCCTTTGTTCTTGTCTGAAATACAAGATGAAAATGGTAAAATTGCCCCTAGATTGGTGAAAATTAATTCAGAATTGGCAGAATTATGCTTTCAAAATTTATTTTATGTAGGCGAAGGTGATTATGATGATGCAAAAAAATATGTTGACAACCCTTCAGACTACGATTTCAACAAAATTTTAACCGAGAAATAAAAAACAAATGGCACAATATTCAAGAATTGAAGTAGCAAATGTAATGAAGGAATCGGGTATGGTACCTTTGTTCTACCACCCAGACATTGAGTTAGGTAAAAAGATTTTACAAGCTTGTTATGATGGTGGTGCACGTTTAATGGAATTTACCGCTCGTGGCGATTTCGCTTTCGAAGTGTTTTCTGAATTGAACAAGTACGCTATTAAGAACTTACCTGGTATGATTATGGGTGTAGGATCTATCACCGATGCTGCGGCAGCTTCTTACTACATGTCAATAGGTGCAAATTTTATTGTGACACCATCTTTAAGAGAAGATATTGCAATTGTTTGTAACCGTAGAAAAGTATTATGGTCTCCTGGTTGTGGTTCATTGACCGAAATCAACAAAGCCGAAGAAATGGGCTGTGAGATTGTAAAATTATTTCCTGGTTCTCTTTACGGACCTGGATTTGTAAAAGGAATTAAAGGACCTCAACCTTGGACAAGTATTATGCCAACAGGTGGTGTAAGTACAGATGAGGATAACTTAAAAGGTTGGTTCGATGCCGGTGTAACCTGTGTTGGTATGGGATCAAAATTAATTAGCAAAGATATTTTAGCTAATAGAGATTACGCAGGGTTAGAAGCTTTGGTTAAAGAGACCTTAGCAACGATTAAAAAATTAAGATCATAAAGTATAGAGGCAGCACACTAAGTATCACAACTATATTTAGAACTGTCTTTTAAAAGTGCATATTTAAGTTGTTAGTTGGAAAAGGGCATTAAAATCATGGCAATACGCCAGATTTTGTGCCCTTTTTATTTTAAACCGAAAGAAAGTCTACGCTCAATGAATAGATTATTGGCTATCAACCTAATAGGTTAATATTACTATTACAATACATAATGATAACTTAATTAATACGACCTCTAACAAAGTTATTACCCAATTAGTTTATATTTTAGAAGCATGAAATGCAATTTAAGCACCATGTACAGGCTACAATTAATACTGGCTATTTTTGTGTTTTTTTTGCCTATTAGCTCAAAATCGCAAACTTCAATTGACAGCTCCCTGCAGTACAGAAAAGCTATCATAAACCCTTCTCAACCTCAAGACCTTGCTTCGGGAGTACATTATTTCTCCAAGAAAAAAAATCAAGATTTAGCCTTAAGAGACACCTTAAACGCAATTTATGATCTAAGGCTTCTTTCTATCGCCGAATTTAAAATAGGTAATAATTTTAGTAGTGAAAATCACATTGTTGAAGCATTGAATCTTATTGAATCTATGCAGACAAAAGACACATTGATCAATTCAAGAGTTGGTCTTTATAACCAATTAGGGCGTATTTATAGAGCTTCTCACAATTCAGCCGAAGCCATTAAAACCTTTGACAAAGCATTGCTCATTGCCAATAAATTAAATGACAGTGTCATTATCTTAAATAACAAGGCCAACATCTACAAAGACCTTTTAGACTATAAGAATGCATTACGTATTTATTCGTTCTTATTTAAAAAACGTTCTCATTTTTCAAATGACTATCAAACCACATTGGTAACCGATAATTTAGGACTTGTACAATCAAAACTTAATATACCAGAGGGTTTACAAAACCTAAGGAATGCTTTAAAACTAAGGCAAAAAAATAACGATATAATTGGCCAACATGCTAGCAACACTCACTTGTCTGAGTATTATTTGGACAGAAAGGATACTACAAAAGCTCTGTTATATGCTAAAAAAGCCCTTGCCCTATCAGATAAACTCAATAGTAGTTCTTTTAAGTTAGAATCTATTTCACAATTGATGAACTTGAACAAAAACCCATTAATTCATGAGTATAAGAAATTGACCGATAGTATTTCGAATGCCAAACAAATGGCAGAAAATAAAAATGCTTACCTTAAATACAATGTCGCAGAAGAGCAAAAGAAAACCCAAGCCAGCATACTACTGCAAGAAATAGAATCACGTAAACGTTTAGCCTACCAAGCACTTGCTTTAATTATTTTTTTAATCTTCATTGGGTCTTATTTCATTTATAGAAATAGATACCGAAAAGCAAAAATTGAAGAAGTCTATAAAACAGAGACTAGAATTGCCAAAAAGGTACATGATGAAGTTGCAAATGATATGTATAAAGTAATGACCTCTCTAGAGAATAATTCGGGCATAGATAGTAAGGTTTTGGACGAAATGGAAAAAATTTATACCAAAACGCGAGATATTTCCAGAGAAAATAGTGCAATTGACCTAAGACAAGATTTCGGACTTCAATTAAACGATTTGTTACTTGGTTATAAGAATGATAAAGTAAAAGTAATTACCAGAAATCTTTCTAAAATGCCTTGGGAGAATATTCCTGAACTTAAAAAGACCGCTATATATAGGGTTTTACAAGAACTGATGACGAACATGCGCAAACATAGTCAAGCCACATTCGTCACTTTGGTTTTTCAAAAAGAAGGTTCAAAAATTCACATAAATTATCGAGATAACGGAGTAGGATGTGATCTTTTTAAAAAAAATGGTCTTCAACATACGGAATCCCGTATCGCTTCTTTAAATGGAACTATTAATTTTGAAACTAAGCAAGGTGATGGCTTTAAGGCATCAGTAATAATTTAATGCATGTTCAAAAAAGTTTTAATTGCGGAGGATATGGAAGACATCAACAAAGGTGTGTTTTCATTACTGACCGAATTGGGTGTAACACAAATAGATCAGGTACAATATTGTGATGATGCCTATTTAAAGATAAAAAGAGCTGATTTGGATTCAGTTCCTTTTGATCTAGTCATATCTGATCTTTCTTTTATAGTAGACCACAGATCGCAAACCTACCCATCTGGGCAAGATTTGGTCGCTAAACTCAAAACTGATTTCCCAAACCTAAAAGTAATCGTATACTCGGTAGAAGACCGCCTACAGGCCGTTCGTACACTGTTTAACCAACATCATATCGATGCCTATGTTTGCAAGAGCAGATCAGGACTAAAAAATTTAACACAGGCTATTAGTGAAATTGCCCAAGGCAACAAATTTTTATCTCCAGAGGTTTCAAATGCATTTAGTACCGAAAACGAGCTTGAAATTGATGACTATGACATTTCACTTTTAGATCATCTAAGTAAGGGCTTATCTCAAGATGAAATCAGTGCATTATACAGAAAGGAGAATATTTCACCTGCAAGTTTAAGTTCTATCGAAAAAAGACTGAATAAATTACGAATTCAATTCAATGCCAAAAATGCCATTCACCTTGTGGCTATTGTAAAAGATTTAGGTCTAATTTAATAATATATTGAAACCTTACGGAAAACCGTAATACTCTTACCCATAATGATATTAGGTTTGTTGTTGCTTAGCAATAGGCACACTGACCATAAATTTAAACAAGTATTACCATGGCCATCCTGCTGAAAAGGTATTTCGGGGGAACTGACCGATTTGGCGGGTATGGCCTATTTAATAAATTAAACCATTCAACAAAAAATTATGCGTAAACTAATTACCCTATTATTTCTTTTTTCAATTCTAATTCCCAATACAAACAATGCTCAAGATAATGGTGCCGTAGTTGCCGGTGCAGTTGGTGCACTAGCCGCGATCGGAGCAGGTGTAGCTGCAGTAGAACAAATGAAAGAACGTGCCGAATTGACCGCTACGGAATGGTTATTGGCGAACAACCCGAACATCACCAGCTTTTCATTGAAGACAATTGATTTTGAAGGTAAAAAATTAAAAGACATGTCTTCTGCTTCTGTCATCACCTTTAAAATACAAGAATTTATACCTGCCGATAAACCGGAGTTAAATGGTAAGAAACAAGTATTGCTGGGTTTTACAAGTCACGGTTGGATAAATGAATATGGTATTGATTTCAATAAAATAAAATGGTTTCTAATTGATGAAGCGGAATGGACCAACATGATGGTATCTTATGTTAAGGTTGCATCTGGTGTCTCTAGTGATTTCAATGTAGCATCAACTTTACAAGAGGGACGTATTGTCAACAAAGGTGTCAAAATCAAAAATAAAATGACCATACCATTTTATCAACTTTCCGGTGACATGTATGTTGTTACCGACTATTCTGATGAGATGAAATTTATTTATAACGAACGATCCTTAGGTATTTTCTTGAAAGATACAAGAGACCTCGTACAAATTAAAAGAAGTAGTCTAATTGAATTGCATGAATTCTTTTTTGAAGAATAAATAAGTTAAACAGCCGCGGCAATATCAACTGCAACCTTTAGTTTACTTTGCCCGCTTCCATAAACAACCCCTTTTAAAGGCGGCACATCGTAGTAATCTCTACCCCAACCCACTA
Source organism: Maribacter litoralis (assembly GCF_003075045.1). Taxonomy (GTDB): domain Bacteria; phylum Bacteroidota; class Bacteroidia; order Flavobacteriales; family Flavobacteriaceae; genus Maribacter; species Maribacter litoralis. The sequence continues at coordinate 104,474 of NZ_QCZD01000003.1, forward strand.
CTATATGTTGATCCTTTGGAATCTGATTGTTTGTTGGATCAAAATCTACCCAACCAAAACCTGGTATGTAAATGGCAAACCAGGCATGAGACGCATCGGCACCTATTAACTTTTCTTTACCCGGAGCTGGCAAGGTTTCTATATAACCACTTATATACCTTGCCGGTAAACCAACAGATCGTATACAGGCAATAGCTATTTGGGCAAAATCTTGACAAACACCTTTTTTCTCCTTCATCACTTCTTCAATTGGTGTAGAAATGGTAGAAAATTCTGAGTCGAAATCAAAATCGGTATATATGCGCTGCATCAATTCGTATGCCGCTTCAAAAACAGACCTATCTCCTTTAAATGATAATTCTGCATAATCACGTATCGCCTTATCTGTTCGTCTAATGAAAATCGATTCTAGAACATACTGTTTGGCATCAAGAATTTCCGCATCAACACCCTGTAAAGCAGCAAGGGCATCGTTCATCGTAAAATTTTTGCATGCTTCGCTGTTGAAAGATTCATGATACTTTGCATATTCCCTTTTAATTTTACTTCTTGTAGTAACCTTTAAGTTTCTATGTTCTGTTTGTATAGAAAAACGGGTAATGTAATTACCAAAGAAATCTCTACGCTCGGTAATTTCTGCAGGCTCGGGAGAAATTTCTATAACATAATCTAACAGCTCTTGCCCTTTAGATGCTCTTGGGCGTAACGTAGCAATATTATGACAATAACTTACCGGAGCGTTATAATCATATTGGGTGATATGTGTAACGTTGAATATCATTGTTAAATAGGAAAAGACTGAATAAACAATTGAGTTTGCTTGTCTGTATGATTAAAATAAGTATTAGATATTGATTGCGATGTTTTATACAACAAATCTGACAGCTCCTTTAAAAGGGTATCTAACTGGTCTCGCTTAAAATCTGTTTCTGATTTGGTTTTTGCTAAATCAATAGATTCCGCCAACCTTAATTTTGAGAATGCTTCAAAAACAAATTTCTGATAGTTGCTTAATTGATGATCATGTTTGGAGTGCGGCAGTCTTGCGATATCTTTTTGCAATCTATTGATCATAAAAGTCAAAGAACGGGCATAGTCCAAGTCCAACACTACTAAATCCAACACATGCGCTAATTCTATATGAGAACGGTAACTGTATCTGTAGATATTAAGGCTTTCATGACTGGTCAACAAATATTCTAACAGATCATACTCTACCTGCTCATCATATTTTATGGTTAAGAGGGCTCTACACTTAGTAATATTCAAGGTACTTTGCTCTAATTGCAAGCCTATAAAATATAACAACAAACCTTGTTGTACCATTATACTTTCTTCAATCAGCCCCATAAAAGCAATTAAGCGAGTAATCAACTGGTTTAATACTTTCAGAATTTTATTAATGGAGTGATCCTCACCTTCAACCAACGAATTCCAAATTTTCTGGATATTCTCGAAAACCCGCCACATATCTGAGGACCACAAATTACGAATGGAATAGTATGAATTACCGAACATACTTATGGTATGTGCCAAGCTGCCTACTCTATTCTTATCTAAGATAACCGAAAGCATTTCTTCATATGGATTGTCCATGGCCAACTTGCCATCTTTATCCTTATCTACAAACCCAGGATAAGTACCTGTCAACTGGGTCACTGCTTTAAACAACACCTTCAATTTCTCTGAATCTGGCTGTTCATCTCTATGTTGAACAATCGCCATTTGCCGCATTACGGTGCGTAAAAAACGTGCATTTACCAATGTACGACCCACATAGCGCCCTGCCCAGTATAAGTTTTCAGCCGTTAAACTCGGTAGGTCATTTAATCCTGATATGGCAACAGATGATTTGCGTTGCCAATGTCTGCTTTTATCTTCTTTAATAGGTTCATCGTCCAGTATCCAAAAATCTTTGCTGGTACCTCCTCTCTGGTTTGAAACACGTACCGTTTCCCCATCTGGCGCTACCCTTACCAAACCACCCGGCATAACCGAATACTCTTGTTTTGAAGCGATACAAAAAGCTCTTGCAACCACATTTCTTGGCTCCAATTGGTCGTTGGTGAAATTTGGTGCGGTAGAAAAATTGATACGTTCTTGTGCAACAAAACGATACGGCCGTTCTTTAATTACTTTTTTTAATTCTTCTAGCTCTTCAGTGCTCATTTGCTCACCAAAATAAATACTTTCCCTATTGGTGCGATCAATCCTTTTTATTACCAATTTTGATATGTTCTCAAGAACGTAGTTTCTTTCTTTTTCTTGACCGCACCACCAAGACGCTATTTGGGGTAATTTTAATTCTTCGTTTTTAAAGAACTTGGCAATAGCGGGCATAAAAGGAATTAAACCAGGATTTTCGATTACTCCGCTCCCTATAGGGTTAATGACAGCTACATTTTTTCTACGTACCACATCTAACAATCCGGCAACGCCCAAATGTGAATCTTCACGAAGTTCCAAAGGATCGGTAAAGGCATCATCGACCCTGCGCAATACTACATCGATCTGTTTTAATCCTTGCAAGGATTTCATCCAAAGAAACCCATCACGTACCACCAAATCATTACCTTGCACCAATGGATAACCCAAGAAAGAAGCCATATAGGCATGTTCAAAATAGGTTTCATTATGTGATCCGGGGGTAAGAATTACTATATTGGGATTTTCTTTTTTACCCGGTGCTGCATCAATAAGCATTTGATTGAATTCTTGAAAGAAACCCGACAAACGCTTTACTTTCATTTCGGCATATAAATCTGATAGAATTCTACTGGTCGTGGATCTATTCTCTAAAGCGTAGCCCATGCCCGAAGGTGCTTCCGTTCTATCATTTACCACCCATAAACGCCCATCTGTACCTCTACATAGGTCTGCAGCATAAATAGATAAATACTGCTCTAACTGAAGTTCCATACCAGAACATTGCCTAAGAAAACCTCTGTGACCATAAATGACCTCAAACGGTACTATGCCGTTCTTTATTAGTTTTCGCTCACCATAAACATCTTTCAATACCAAATTGAGCAGTTCTGCCCTTTGCTTTAATCCTGCTTCAACCTCTGCCCACTCATTTTGGTGTAACATAAATGGAACTACATTTAGGTTCCAAGGTCTATGCATTCCCTTAGGATCGTTATAGACGTTATATGTGACCCCATTTTCAGATAACAACCAGTCAATATCTTTTTGACGTGCTGATAAACCTGTAATTCCTAATGTATCAAAACTGGAAAATAACTTACTCCAATAGGGTTTCATACCATTGTTCAATGAATACATTTCATCATTGCCACGTTGGGTATCATAATTATTAAACCAGGTAGTTTTTGTTGTTGGCATTACCTCTTCAATTACTTCTTACGTAAATCTGTTACATGTGGATATTCCGGATTGACCGGCATCTCTTTGTATACAAATGTATTTGAACCTTTCTTAGGTTCTACCATTCTGCCCGTAAAATTTGTTGAAGCGACCAATTCTGTAGGTGTCACTTCATCTTGCGTCATACCAATATCCCAAAATCTATTAATTCTGCGCGATTCTGCTTCAAGACTATTAACCGGGTATGTATCATACGAACGACCACCTGGGTGTGCCACAAAATAGGTACAGCCACCAATTGACTTACCGTTCCAATCATCGACTATATCGAATACCAACGGCGTATCTACACCAATGGTGGGATGCAATGCAGACCACGGCTCCCAGGCCTTAAAGCGAACGCCCGCTACATATTCTCCCTTTGTTCCCGTTGAGCTCAATTCAATTTTTACGCCATTACATGTCAATGAATAACGTTTCTCATTAAAATTATTGACTTTTACCTGTACCCTTTCCAGCGAAGAATCTACATAACGCGATGTACCTCCACCGGTCATTTCCTCCCCAAGCACATTCCAAGGTTCTATGGCCATACGTAGTTCCATTTGTATGGTATTGACGTCGACCATACCATATAATGGAAAACGGAATTCAAAGAAAGGGTCAAACCAGTCTAACTTGAACGGATAACCCGCTTCGTTCAACTGCTCTACAATGTCTTTAATATCTTCTTTTACGTAATGTTCCAATAAAAACTTATCATGCAATTCTGTTCCCCAACGCACCAATTTATGCTTGTAAGGTTTTTTCCAGAACCATGATACCAACGTACGCACCAATAACATTTGCATTAAACTCATTTGTGCATGTGGTGGCATATCAAAGGCACGTAGCTCTAAGATACCCAAACGCCCAGATGAGGAATCGGGCGAGTATAATTTATCTATACAAAACTCTGCCCTATGGGTATTACCCGTAATATCTGTCAACAAATGCCTGAACAAACGATCCGTGATCCAGAATGGTACTTCTTCATCATCGGGTATTTGAGAAAAAGCGATTTCTAGCTCATACAGATTTTCCAACCGAGCTTCATCTACACGTGGCGCCTGACTCGTTGGTCCTATAAATGCCCCGGAAAATAAATAGGATAAGCCTGGGTGATGTTGCCAAAAGGTCAATAAGCTTCGTAATAACTGTGGATTCCGTAACAGCGGACTATCAGCCGGAGTTACTCCACCCAAAGTTACATGGTTGCCACCACCCGTACCGGTGTGCTTACCATCTAACATAAATTTTTCGGTACCTAAACGGGCTTGTTTTGCCTCTTCGTAAAGTGTCAACGTATTATCCGTTAGTTCTTGCCAATTTTTTGCCGGATGCACATTTACTTCAATAACCCCAGGATCAGGAGTTACTTTCAGTACTTCTAGCCTATTATCCCTAGGTGGCTCATAACCTTCTAAAATTACAGGAACGTTCAGCTCTTTTGCGGTTGCTTCTATACTCGCTACCAGATCCAAAAAGTCTTCGGCACTATCTAATGGTGGCAGATAAAGGAACAATTTATTTTCCCTTGCCTCAGCACAAATAGCCGTACGTACATAAGGGTGCTTTCTTGGGTGACCATTTGACTTCATTTTCAAGCGGTTCTGCAATGCTTCGCCCGGTATGGGCAAGTCTGGTGAAGGTTCAAATAACTCAACCTCTGCCGTTGGTTCAGAAGGTATAGGCGGGTCTTGAGGCAATGCGCCCAAGGGCAAACGGAGTCCGATAGCCGAGTTACCGGGTGTTAAAAACAAATGCTTGTTTCTAAATTTCCATTTATTCGTGAGCCACTTGTTGTTCTTTTTAGTTAGAGGATACACGTGACCCACAACTTCTCCAATACCATTTTCCAATATCTCACCTAGCTTTCTGCGAAGGTGGCTATCATCTTTATTATATTTTTTAGGGTTTACATCTGCCGGTAGTTTGCCTTCTTCCCATAAAAAGTAAAATGCATCTTCATAAGCAGGCATTACGCTATTGGTCTTACATCCCAAAAATCCGCCTAAAGTCTTTAAAAATCGCTTGGTGATATTTCTGGGCATTTTGTATTCCTCAGAAAAAGATGCGAGTAAGCTAGGGTCGTTCCAAATTGGTTTTCCATCTTTTCGCCAATGAATACCGATCAACCAACGAGGTAATGCTTCACCAGGGTACCATTTTCCTTGCGCATGGTGCAGAACACCTCCCTTACCGAACACCTCTAATAATCTTGTGGATAGTTTGCTCGCCAGTTCTCTTTTATGTTCCCCATCTGCTGCGGTATTCCACTCTTCAGATTCCATATCGTCTATGGAAACAAAAGTAGGCTCGCCGCCCATTGTTAAACGAACATCATTTGCCTGTAGCTCTTCTTCAACTTTAAAACCAAGATTATAAATGGCATTCCATTGTTCTTCCGTGTATGGTTTTGTTACTCGTGGCGATTCGAATATTCTAGTTACCGAATTTTCAAACTCAAAAGTGGTTTCCGCAAAATCACTGAATCCGCTTACCGGTGCCGCACTTTCATACGATGGCGTGCACGCTAGTGGAATATGACCTTCACCGGTAAAAAGTCCAGATGTGGCATCTAAACCGATCCATCCGGCTCCGGGCAAATATACTTCTGCCCATGCATGAAGATCCGTAAAATCTTCTTCAGGACCAGACGGACCGTCCAATGATTTTTCATCGGATTTTAATTGTACCAAATACCCAGAAACAAAACGTGCCGCCAAGCCCAAATGGCGAAGTGTTTGAACTAACAGCCAAGCAAAGTCTCTACAAGAACCTAATTTCGCTTCTAAAGTTTCCTCACAGGTTTGCACACCGGGCTCCATTCGCAAGGTATAATTCAAATGGTCATAAAGCTTGCCGTTCAACTCGATTAGAAAATCAATACTTCGTTTTGGGGTTAGGTCTATCGTTGATAACCATTCCTTTAAAAGTGGACCACTCTCCACCTTTTCCAAATAAGGCAATAATTCTTTTTTAGCCTCTTCAGAATATTCAAAAGGAAATTCTTCCACTGATTCCTCAACAAAAAAATCAAACGGATTTATTGTTTTTAAGTCCGCTATGATTTCTACATCAACAGAAAGCTCTGTCGTCTTTTCAGGGAAAACAATTCGAGCCAAATAATTACCAAAAGGATCCTGCTGCCAATTAAAGAAATGATTCTCTGGCTTTATTTTTATTGAATATGCCTCTATAGGAGTTCTGCTATGTGGTGCCGGGCGTAACCTAAAAATATGTGGTGACAAATTTATACTTCTGTCATAGATGTATTTGGTCTTGTGTTTGATTGCTACTTTTAGTGCCATACGGTTGTGGGATTTCGGTAATACCTAATATAAGCACTAAAATCACCAAATGAATACAACTACACCTTAATCACAAAATTTTTATACAAATTAGAGTTGGGACGTTTTTTATTGATAGATTCTTAATGCGAGGGTATAATTGTTGACTTTTTTTGGATAGAACAAAAGAAGAACCATAATGATATTGACCTTATCCATTATAGACTCATCTATTTTTTCGTAAATTGAAACTTGCACAAAGCTCTTAACATATGGAAAAGGCACTACAGACCATGATTGATAATATGCCCGAAAAAACGGGAAAATCTTTAAATGAATGGAAAACCATTCTCAAAGAAAAATCATTTGCCAAACATTCTGAAGGAGTAAACTTTTTAAAGAAGGAACACGGAGTAACACATGGGTTTGCCAACACTATCGTCACCTTATCAAAAGAAGAAAACAACTCCCCTACCAACTTGGTAGATCAGCAGTATAAAGGAAAAGAAAACCTTTTTCCTATTTATGAAGCTATTCTCAATGCCGTAAAAACCTTTGGCAATGATGTTGTTATAACGCCCAAGAAAACTACAGTAAGTCTTATTCGTAAAAAACAATTTGCCTTGATCAAACCGGCAACCAAAACTAGAATTGACCTGGGCATAAAAATAAAGGATAAGCCAACAACAGATCGCTTACAAAATTCTGGTCCGTTTGGCACTATGTGTACACATAGGGTTCAGCTCACCGAGGTTTCTCAAGTGGACTCTGAATTAATTGATTGGTTAAAGGAAGCTTATGAAAAGGCTAGTTAACCAAACACATATTAATTATATTACTTAAAGCTATCATACTTTTTCATGGCAATGTACCTTTGCCCCATGAGTATTGAACAGACTGCTATAAAAACCACATATTTTAGTATTATTGGAAATATCCTTTTAGCTCTTATTAAAGGTTTAGCTGGATTCTTCGGTAACTCTTACGCTCTTATAGCCGATGCCATAGAATCAACAACCGATATTTTCTCCTCTATTTTAGTATTATTAGGATTTAAGTATGCAGAGAAACCAGCAGATGAAAATCACCCGTACGGTCATGGCAAAATAGAACCCATCATCACTTTCCTAATTGTTGCTTTTCTAGTGATATCGGCAACGGTTATTGCCTATGAAAGCATCGAAAATATTCAGACTCCCCATAAAGTTCCAAAAGCATGGACATTAATTGTGTTAGGTTTGATAATTGTATGGAAAGAAATCTCATATCGTATTGTTATTAAGAAAAGTAATGAGACACAAAGCTCCTCTTTAAAAGCAGACGCTTGGCACCATAGAAGTGATGCTGTTACTTCAATCATGGCTTTTATAGGTATATCAATTGCCCTAATCTTTGGCAAGGGCTACGAAACGGCAGATGATTGGGCTGCCCTAATTGCCTCTGGTTTTATTCTTTACAATAGCTATTTAATTTTACGCCCTGCCTTAGGTGAAATAATGGACGAGCAACGCTATGACGAACTACTAGAAGAAATACGTCAAAAATCACTAGAGGTCTCAGGGATTACCGGTACCGAAAAATGTTTTATAAGAAAAGCGGGAATGAAATTCCATATTGACTTACATGCTATGGTAGATGGTACTATATCGGTTACAACAGGTCATGATATTGCACATTTACTAAAAGACCATCTACATCATGAAATTCCGAACTTAGGTCATATATTAATTCATATTGAACCCGATGATTTGTAGCAAAAACTACAAATGCAACAACGCCAAAGCATCCTCCGTTTTACCTTCTGCCAACCACTGTTGCGCTAGTTTATGCAATGCCGTACTATCTTCACCTCTGTTCAATATGGATTTTACCTCTGCATTTTCAGCAATGATAACGATTGCTTCTTTGGTAGGTAATTGTTCTAAATTTCCTAATCGCCCTAAATTATTACCTGTTAAAACGGTACTATTACGCACGGCTTCCGGTAACATATCTACACCAATACCTTTGGTTCGTATAGGTTTAGGAATTTCAAACAAAGCATCGCCATTAGCCCTGCAATACCAATTACCCCCCATACGGGCAACTAAATCTAACTTGGGGGTATCCAGTTTCCCTTCCGCATCTAGAAACGCTTTTTTTACATGAATCTGTACCACTTTGGCAAGGACTAAATTACCTGCTCCCGGTCCGTCACCCAATGCTATTACTTGATCTACAACACACTCAAAAGCCACGGGTGCTTCTCCTACTCTTGGTGGGGCTACCTTATCACTTGGCACTTGCGTTAAACCTGCTTTTACAAACTCATTTACCCCGTCACCATATTCGGTACTGGATAACGACATTTGCTCTACCATGTCATAATTCACGATATTGATTACCGTTTCTTTAACCTCCAATACATTCTCCAAGGTATGCTTGGTGGTATTATCACGACCTCTTCTAGATGGTGAAAAAATCATGATCGGTGGATTAACGCTGAACAAATTAAAATAACTAAACGGACTCAAATTTACATTGCCGTCTTTATCAATTGTGCTGGCAAAGCAAATAGGTCTTGGCGCAACGGCAGACAGTAAATAACCGTGTAATTCTTGTTGTGAAATATTTGCGGGATCTATGGTGTTTATTTCTTCGTGTTGTGACATTGTGCTCTATTATTCTTAATTATTTACTGGGCAATATAGTGCCGGTTACTTCACCAAAACCAACCCTTAGGCCTTCTTTTTCTGCAAAGCCCTTTAAGGTTATGGTATCATGATCTTCTATAAAAGTACGCTTACTTCCGTCTTTTAAGTGAAATGGCTTTTTACCGCCCCAAGAAATCTCTAGCAATGATCCATAAGAGCTTTCATCTTTCCCCGATATGGTGCCCGATGCCATGACATCGCCAACATTTACATTACACCCATTTACGGTATGGTGTGCTAATTGCTGCATCATATTCCAATACATGTATTTAAAGTTTGAGCGACTAATTATGGTTTCTTCCGATGCTTGCGATGCCATGCTTACTTCTAACTGAATATCATAATTATGCTTTCCTTCAACTTCTAAATAAGAAAGTACTGCCGGTTCTTGCTCCGGACCTGGAACCTTAAATGGCTCTAAGGCTTCTAAGGTTACAATCCAGGGTGACATGGAAGATGCAAAGCTTTTTCCTAAAAACGGACCTAAAGGCACATACTCCCATTTCTGTATATCGCGGGCAGACCAGTCATTGAACAATACCAGACCAAAAATATGTTCCGCTGCATTCTCAACTGATATTCGCTCACCAAGCTGTGTAGATTTGCCTACTACGAACCCCATTTCCAATTCAAAATCCAAACGATTGGATGCCTGAAAAACAGGTGCTTCCATTTCATTGGTCTTAACCTGCCCCATAGGTCTGTAAATATCCGTGCCACTCACCACAATTGAGGATGCACGCCCATGATAACCAACAGGAATATGTCGCCAATTGGGCAACAAAGCATTTTCTGGATCACGAAACATTTTACCCACATTGGTAGCGTGTTCTATACTAGAATAGAAATCTGTATAATCGCCTACATGTACTGGTAAATGCATTTGGGCATCTTTCTGCAACACAAAAACTTCTGGGTGATTCTTTAACGGAGAATTCTCTATTACCAATAGCTTCTGAATATCTAACCGAACTTTGTTGGTGGTTTTCTTTCCTAGGGCAATGAACTCATTTAACGTTTTCCGCGTAAAAAAAGTAGCATCTACGTCTAACAAACCCAATTCTGACACTGCTGCCAAATCAACAATCTGTTCTCCAATAGCAATACCTGCTCTTGGTTCATCTGTATTTAAAGAGAAGATTCCAAAAGGAAGGTTATAGATAGAAAAATCCGAATTTTGAGGTACTGAGACCCATGTAGTCAATGTTGTCAAATGTTTTTTTCTTTATTTATCCAACCACGATTTATAATAGTCTCCATCGTCTAATTTTAGGGCATTTTCAGTAACCATTAAAGGCTTGAAAGTATCAATCATAACAGCACGTTCTTCCGAACCTTTTTGACCTATGCTACGTTCTGCCGCTCCTGGGTGCGGACCGTGGGGTATGCCTGCGGGATGCAAAGAAATATTACCTGGCTGCACTCCGTTTCTACTCATAAAATCGCCGTCAACATAATACAGCATTTCATCAGAATCTATGTTAGAATGATTGTATGGTGCCGGTATGGACTGCGGATGATAATCGTACAATCTTGGTACAAAAGAACAAATGACAAAGGCATTCGTCTCAAAAGTCTGATGCACTGGTGGCGGTTGGTGAATTCTACCGGTTATGGGTTCAAAATTGTGAATAGAGAATCCGTATGGGAAATTATAACCATCCCAACCAACAACATCAAAAGGATGCCCAACATACACCATTTCATGCATGACCCCTTGCTTTTTTACTTTTATCAAGTGCTCATCAGTATCTGTAAAGGTTTCCAAATTCTGCGGCAATTTATAATCGCGTTCACAGAATGGGGAATGCTCCAATAGCTGACCAAACCAATTACGATATCTCTTTGGAGTATAGATAGGCGAGTACGATTCCGCATACAAAATGCGATTGTCTTCACTATCAAAATCTATTTGATAAATTGTACCCCTGGGAATTATCAGATAATCGCCATATTCAAAAGGAATCTGTCCAAAAATAGTTCTTAAGGTACCAGAGCCTTTATGAATGAACAACATTTCATCGGCATCGGTATTCTTATAGAAATACTCACGCAACGATTTTCTTGGTGCGGCTACCCCAATAATGATATCGCTATTGACCAAAAGTGGCTCTCTTGATTCCAAAAAATCATCTTGCGGCGAAGCGTTAAAACTCACTAGTTTCAACGAACGTATATTCTTCTCCAAAGCAATTTTAGGAGAAACGTCTGTACTCTTAACTATCTCTTTGACCATAGTTGGTCTGTTATGATGATATAGTAAAGAGGACATACCATCAAAGCCAATGGTACCGAACAATTGCTCTGAATACAATTCTCCGTTTGGCTTTCTAAACTGCGTATGCCGTTTAGGTGGCAACGCTCCCTGCTTATGATAAATAGGCATATACGTTCGTTTTGCTAGTTACTACTATTTTATTAAAATTAAGCTATTCTGTGCTTGTCAAGAAATCTGTTGAACTTATAACGTCCCTCTTAATTCTTGCTCACGCTCAATAGCTTCAAACAATGCTTTGAAATTTCCTTTTCCAAAAGAAGTTGCTCCTTTTCGTTGAATGATTTCAAAGAACATCGTTGGTCTTGCCTGTACCGTTTTGGTGAAAATCTGCAATAAATATCCTTCATCATCACGATCTACTAAAATACCCAGTTTTCTCAAAGACTCAATATCTTCGTCTATCTCTCCCACTCTTTCGGTCAATACATCATAATATGTTGTAGGTATGGTCAAGAACTCAACCCCTCTACTTTTTAGATCAGAAACCGTTTTTACGATATCATCCGTAGCCACCGCAATATGTTGAACTCCTTCTCCTTCGTAAAACTCCAAATATTCATCTACTTGAGATTTTTTCATACCAGGTGCCGGCTCGTTAATCGGAAACTTGATTCGACCATTACCGTTACTCATCACCTTACTCATTAGCGCGGTATAATCCGTAGAAATATCCTTATCATCAAAAGACATTATTTGCTTGAAGCCCATAACATTTGCGTAGAAATCTACCCAATAGTTCATTTTACCTTCGTTGACATTACCTACCATGTGATCTACGAATTTTAATCCTGTAGAAGTTGGTTTATAATCGCTTTCCCATTTTTGGTATCCTGGTAAAAATGTACCACTGTAATCTTTACGCTCCACAAAAATGTGAACTACCTCACCGTAAGAATAAATACCCGAACTTACTACTTTACCGTGTTCGTCTTCTTCCGTCTTAGGCTCCATATAACTTTTAGCACCTCTTTTCATAGCCTCTTCATAGGCATATGTAGCGTCATCTACCCAAAGGGCAGTTACCTTAACACCATCGCCATGCTTATCTATATGTCTACCTACATCGGTTCCACTTTTAAGCGGAGAGGTCAATACCAACCTGATCTTATCTTGTTCTACCACATAAGATTCAAAATCTCTACTACCGGTTTCAAGACCTTTATATGCCAAAGATTTAAAACCAAATGCCGTTTTATAATAATGTGCCGCTTGTTTAGAATTACTTACATAAAGTTCTAAATAATCGGTACCGTTAATAGGCATAAAATCTTGTGCCTCTTTGTGATCGTTTTGTTTTACTGTTGCTGTTGACATAGTTCTGGGTTTTATATTTTTATTTCGTTTATTGTTGCTTCTGCAACATATGTATTAAAATTTTTTAAGCTGTGGTCGTTTGCGATTTCATCATTACTTCCAACGCTGCTAAAAGTGCTTTGTTCGCTTCTCTTACTCCAAATGAAATTCTAACTTTTCCCGGAGCTCCAAAATTGCCTACCGGGCGAACCATAATACCACGCTGCTCTAAGAATGTAGTAAACTCCATATCATTAATAGGCGGATCTATTAGTACAAAATTACCCTGGGTAGGCCAGTATTTGATTTGTAAAGCATCAAGTCCGTTCAAAACAAACCTTCTTTCCTCCTTTACCAATGCTACGGTCTTGTTTACAAAACCTACATCTTCCAATGCGGCAATGGCACCTTCCAAAGCGGGAGTGGACAGTAAAAAGGGCTTACAGATTTTACGCATATAATTACTTATTTCTAACGGTGCATAGCAATACCCTACTCGTAAACCTGCCAAACCATAAGTTTTTGAAAAACTATTGATAGCTATAACATTTTTACCTTCTACCACAAAGGGTAATCCTGATGTGTAATCTTCTGCTTCTGCAAAATGTCTGTACACCTCATCTAATACCAATACTACATGTGCCGGTAATTTTTCAATAAAGCTTCTTAAATCTGCCATTGGAATATAATTCCCTGACGGATTATTAGGTGACGCAAGAAATACCAACTTTGTTCTATTTGTTATAGCTGCTAGAATTCCATCTAAATTATAGTCATAATTCTCAGTCATTGGCACATTGATTGCCTTGGCGCCCATCCAACGGGTAAAAGCGGTATAGGGAAGAAAACATGGCTGACTAACGATTACCTCATCATTTTCGCTTAAAAATGCCTTTGAAATCATATCAATAATCTCAGAACCACTGTTTGCAGTTATAAAGTTATCTGCAACTAAAGCTCCGGCAAAATCTTTTACCAAAGCTTCTCGCAACCTAATATCCGTATTATCTGGATATAGGCTTAAATCTTCAAGTGCATTAGACAATGCCTCTTTTACCTTTGGTGAATACCCTAACGGATTCTCATTAGATGAAAGCTTGTGCACCGTAATACCATCTGGCATTACAATTTTCTTACCACCACCTTTATAGGTGCTGTCTTCTAATATATATTTCTTGAAACCTAGTTGCATATTCTTCTGCTTTATACCTTGTTTGGACAAAGTAAAAATACAAAATATTTTGTATATTGTTGCATTAACAACAATTTTAACGATAAACTCCTGTATTTTTGGAAGAATAACTTTGAGATTATGGACAGGACGGAGGGCTTTGGTGTATATATTGATCGTACTTTAAAAAAAGTACAGAGTACATTTTTACAGGTTTTTGCAGAAAATAACATTGACCTAACCATTGAGCAGTGGGTAATTTTACAACGTGTACATCTACAAGGTAAAGATGCCTCACAGGCAGATATTGCCAAATCTAATTTTAGAAATAGGGCTACAACATCTAGGGTCATTAGCGGATTATGCAAAAAAGGGTTACTAAGAAAGTCTAGATTTAGGGATGATCAGAAAAGATATAAACTGGTGATCACAGAAGAAGGTTCTGCTCTTATTAAGCAGGTAATGCCATTTATTCTTGACTTAAGGAAAGTTAGTACCCTAGGAATCACCGAAGAAGAGTTTGAAATCTTTTATAAAGTTCTTGATCAATTATGGGAAAATTTTGACCAATACGAAGGTCGTTCATAGCCATATTTAAACCAATTGAAGAAATAATTAATTTTTTATTGATTTTGGTTTTACCAGTCTATAAAAATCACTAAGTTTGCACCCACATTTGAAAAAAATGGTGTCGGTCGCATAGCTCAGCTGGATAGAGCATCTGCCTTCTAAGCAGACGGTCGGAGGTTCGAATCCTCCTGCGATCACTCTGAAGCCCCTTTTTAGGGGCTTTTTTGTACCTTTTATTTATTCGAATAATTCTAATATTATGTTAGTCTATTAATCTTAAGCTTTTTACTACTTTTGAGATACCAAGACCATCATCAAACCACTATGTATACACTCACTTACGAATCTACAGCCGTTAAAACCTTAACCAGTGCAGAAATGGAGTCTTTGCTTGAAAAAGCACGAACCCATAACAAAAGTGAAAACATTACCGGCTGCCTTATTTATTATAAAGGAAAATTTGTACAACTATTGGAAGGTGATAAAAAGAAAGTACAAGAGCTTTACGATAGAATAGTCGAAGATCCACGCCATAAAAAAGTTACTTTATTTTCTGAGGATGAGATTGCAAACAGAACTTTCCCTAATTGGGGTATGGCATACTACCCGATGGATGATGAACACCCAAATAAATATGAACTTGAACAGTTTAAAAGAAACCTAATACTACTTTCCGATCTTATTGAGCCCACCAATTTAACGGCCAAACATTTTTGGATAAAGACAAAAACAATGATAGCCGAGCCACCTAAGTAATTTATTTAGCCCTCTGAATTTTCATTTTCTTCATCACTCTTATCATCATCACTGTCCTTAATTAACGGATGATCTGTTCTACCTAAACCGATTATCTTAATAATATTGATAATGGTGTTATATAACATTAATACCACCACTATTAATGCCGAGCTTAATATGGCACTTACTGCGATCGTAATGTAATAAATGGCATCAAAATAGCTTGAAGGTATATTTTCACTTTCAGTAACCGGTAAATTAAAAACCAAAAAGAACAGTAAGGAAGCTATAAAAATTGCAGTATCTAGCTTTGCTATTTGCATTATGTGCATATAATGATCGTTCTTCAACTTTGAATTTGTACCCGAACTAACACCCAGCAAAGTCAACATCAATGCCAAAATTGTTGCTGATGCCAACACAATGGTATTACACAGTGTGTTCAACCCTGTTAAGCTAGATTTTATCAAGACCTTAGCTTCATAGCCACTTAAATTACCGAGCATTAAGGTACCTAAACCAATAAAAGCCAATGAAATTAACCCCCCAATAATTGCTCGTTTTGTATACCCCGATACTTTAATGTTCATCTATCTAATACAAATTAATTACTTGTAAAATTCTAAAATGGCATTACAAACCGTACAAACACCCAGGTAACGGTAATACCAAAAATCATATGTGCAATGATCAATTGCAAAAAGAAATATGTCCAATTTATTTTTGGCGGATCCTTATGAAGACTGATCATTATTGACCATCCTGCAACACCTATTATTCCCAAAATGAAACCTAAGAACAAACCTGTCCAAACCCAAATATCGCCAGCTATATAAACATAATAGCAATACAGTATAGCTGCCATACAAATGCCTATGGCAAAATGAATAATCCACCCGAGGTAATGGTTATCCCCGATACTTGAATTAACGGACTTCAAATTTGATATGAGTCCGTTTAACAAATGAGCTTCATTAAACTTATGACCGGTAACTGATTCTACAACATGGCTGAACGCGGTCATTATGGCGGTACCCAAAATGCCAGAGAAAAATATCGCCAAAATCTCCATATCTGAATATTATTTAAATCGTTAGGATATAGAAAATTAAATAAATTTTTGGCTTCGAAATCTATCTAAAATGTATTGAACAAAGAATAGTTTTTAATGGATTACTTTTTAAAACCGAACCCCCTTAAATTCATTGGTGTGAAAGACGACATGTAGAAATACCAATGATATAAAAATCTAACGTCTAAAAAAACCGATCAGACTGATGGAAGAAATTATTGGAATTTTAGCAGGAATTTTTACGACCATTGCCGCTGTGCCACAAATTTTTAGAGCATGGAAAACAAAAAAAGTAGATGACGTTTCCCCAAAAATGTTTTTGGTACTTACCATAGGCGTTTCGCTATGGACTGTTTACGGTGCAATGAAACAAGATATTCCCATTATTATTACCAACGGTATTTCTACCATCTTAAACATAACCATGCTCATACTCATTATTAAATTTAGAAAAAAGTGATATGAAAGAACTATTCAAAACTTCATGGGAAACCGTAATGCTGATCTCGGTCAGCGCGTTTGGAATTTACATAGCAGTAATCCTATTTACCCGCATTGTGGGCAAACGAAGTTTTTCAAAAATGTCGAGTTTTGATTTTGCCATGACCGTAGCCGTAGGGTCTATCGTTGCTAGTACCATACTATCATCTACGGTAAAAATGATCGAAGGCATCGTTGGTTTAGGCATAGTATATCTTTTACAGATAAGCGTTGCATTAGCGCGAAGAAATAAATCGGTGCAAAAAATTGTAGACAACTCACCATTACTGTTAATGGATGGGGAGGAAATTATCTCATCTAACTTAAGAAAGGCAAGAGTAACCGAGGGCGACCTAAGATCAAAATTGAGAGAAGCAAATGTTACAGAACTTAGTCAGATAAAAGCAGTAGTTTTTGAAACAACCGGTAATATATCTGTTCTACATAAAAAAGATGATTCTCCTTTAGATTTATGGATAATGAAAGATGTAAAAAGATCATAATTAACTTACTATTTATCAGCCATCAATTCATCTTACAGCTTTTTTATGTGCTATTTTAATACCATTATTTCTCTCATAGTTATAACGCACAACTTCTAATGAAAAGAGCAAAACAATTCTGAGTTCAAACTTTAATTTCAGGATAAGGAAATTTTTCACCCTAAAAATTTAAAATTATGAATTCAAAATATCAAAGTTGTTTAGATGCCTGTCAAAAATGTTTTGTCGATTGTCAAAACTGCGTTGTCAATATGGCTCAGTTAGAAAGTATGAACGATTGCCCAAATTGTTGCATTCAATGTGTTGACGCTTGTTTAAATACTATAAAATTATTGATAGCAGATAGTCCCTTTATCTCAAAACAGGCAGCACTTTGCGCTGAAATTTGCGAATGGTGTGCAGAACAATGCCAACAACACGAACATGAACATTGCAAAAAATGTGCAGAATCTTGTTTGGCATGTGCCGAAGAATGCAGAAAGCTTGCAGCGTAATCAGTAATTATTAAAACGAAGAACATGGAAAATATAACTATAGATAAAAATCAAGAGCAAAAAACACAACCAGGAAAGGAGTTTAACATGAATCCGGAACCGGTTACCATACGTGACAGCTATAAAGGCAGTGATAAACTTAAAAACAAAGTTGTTTTGCTAACCGGTGGCGATAGTGGCATCGGCAAAAGTATTGCCGTGCATTTTGCCAGAGAGGGCGCGCTAGTAGCTATCATCTATTTGAACGAAGAGAAAGATGCACTACAGACAAAAATTGAAATTGAAAATGAAGGTGGCCAGTGTCTTTTACTACAAGGAGATGTAAAAAATGAACAGTTTTGTAAAGAGGCCATAGATAAAACCATCTCTAATTTTGGTTCTTTAAACTGTGTTATCAATAACGCAGCTATGCAGTTTCCAACGGAACATATTGAAGATATTAAAATAGAAAATCTTCATACTACTTTTGAAACCAACATATACCCTTATTTCTACATTGTAAAGGCTGCAATGAAGCATTTAAAAGCTGGAGACACTATCATCAATACTACGTCTGTTACTGCATATAGAGGTTCAGAACACCTTATTGACTATGCCAGTACCAAAGGAGCCATTGTTTCATTTACCAGAAGCTTATCAAAATCACTTGCAGAGAAGGGTATTCGTGTAAATGCCGTAGCACCCGGACCAATATGGACCCCTTTAATTCCCGCTACTTTCGATGGTGAAAAGTTGGAGAATTTTGGAAAGGACGTACCGTTAGGAAGAGCAGGCCAACCTGCAGAGGTTGCACCCGCTTACGTTTATTTGGCAAGTGAAGACAGTAGTTACATGACCGGTCAAGTACTTCATGTAAACGGTGGTGAAGTCATTGGTGGTTAATTAATTTTTTGACGATGAAGGAAGACGATGAGTTTCATTTATTTATGGCTGAAGATGATCTAGAAGATCAACAAATATTTAGAGAGGCAATAGCAAATATCGGTGGTAATTTAAAGGTTACCATGTTCTTAAATGGTATCGATTTAATGGAAGCATTGCATACAAGTAGCGATAGCCCCAATGTTATTATTCTAGATCTCTTTATGCCTAAATTAAATGGAGAGCAGACATTGGCTAAAATTAGAAGCATTGAAGCTTTTGATGATATTCCCGTAGTTATATTCTCCAATGAATATAATATTGACCGTATTTCAAATTTATTTGAAAATGGCGCCAATAGATATCTTCATAAGCCCAATTCTTTTAAAACATTGACTTATGCATTAAAAAGAACAATTGAATCTATTAAAAACAACACTTTGGGCGGTACTGCAATAATAAACTACGTAGAATAACAGTTATTTAGTTGCGTTTTGTGCTCTAAAGGTTAATTCAATATTTAGGTATTGAGCTATTTTTAAAATCAATCGCATTATTGCATGGGTATGGCAATAACTACCTTGCTGTTGAAGTTTCACCTATTATTAGACTACAAACCAGATAATATTAGCGTACAAATTAATATTTGAACATGAGCAAACCAATTTTAAATGTCTTTCTCGCAGATGATGACAGCGACGATAGAACTTTCTTCTCCGACGCTTTGCGCGAGATACCGATACAGACCAAAATATCGGAGTTTAACAATGGTGTAGATTTAATGGCCGAGTTACTTTCTAATACGGCAGAGCAACCAGATGTTATATTCTTGGATTTAAAAATGCCAATGATGGATGGTTTTGAGTGTTTAGCAGACATAAGAGACCTGGAACAGTATATAAATACACCTGTAATTATATATTCTACTTCTTATCACCCAAAAGAAATAGACAGACTTAATGAAATGGGTGCATCGTTATATTTACAAAAACCGTCTTCGTACAATCAATTAAAAACGCTTTTACACAAATGTCTTCGTTATGTAAATAATGCTGACGGAAATATTATAGACAAAGAATTTGTTATCTCCATTTAAAAAAGTACCCTACTACAGCCTTTTAACCTTCCCTTCTACTACGCATCCTCAATATCCATTTAGACTAATTTAGTAGCTACAGAAAATCGATACATCTTAATACTGACCCTAATTAGGTCTTTATTCCCTTTATAATATGGGTATACTTATCTCTTTGTGAGCAACATTAAAAATTACTAAATCGCCATCAATAAAACTAAAAAAGCCAGCTCAATTGAGCTGGCTTCATCTTTTTCATATATTTTTTCTTATGCTGAAATAGACATATTTCTAATGTTCATTAGGTATGTTTTTGGTGTACAGTTGTACTTATTTCTAAATATTTTAGAAAAATAGCTTCTACTGGTAAAGCCTATAGAATATACTATTTCAGAAATATTCATATCAGAAGTCTTAATTAGTTCTTCAGCTAGAATTAAACGTTCATTTCTAATAAAGTTTGTTACCGTAGTACCCTCCATTACTTTAAAACCTTCTTGAAGCTTCGTTGGAGATAGACCATATTCCTTACTTAAATCGGTTACCGTATAGGGGTATTCAGGTTTTCTCTTTATTGCATTTACCGCCTCTTCTATTCTCAGAAGTTCTTTTTTGGTCAACATGGTCGAAACTTGACCTTCGTTCTCCATATCTTCCTTGCAATGTAAAATCTCTAAAGCCAGGGTAAAGTTTACGATACCCTCAATAAGAAGCTTTCTCACCAAACCTACTTGGGTAATAGCTCTTATCTGCAAAAGTTGTTCTTTAATCTTTAAGTTAAATGTACCTATGTGTGCATTTCCATCTTCACTAAGGAACGTAGCGAACAATTGCTCGTATAACTTTTGATTGTTATTGTTTGGTGCATCACCATCTTGGGTTACCTTAATTATAGATAAGTTAGACTTGGTAGCCTCTCTTAATTTTATATTGATCGTTTCATTAGACCCACCTACTACAACAGTTTGTAATGCCTCTACTTTCTGAGACTCCTTACCTTTTGTAAATCTAAAGTTACCTTCTAAACAGTAAATAAAATATAAACTACGATTTTGATCTAGTTTTAAATCGAAATTGAAATCTTGGTTCAAGTCCATATCATATTCGCTGTAAGATATTCCAGATCCTAAAGAAACAGTTTGTATTCTACCGGTTCCTTTATCATTATCATACTGAAGTATACGATCGCCTTGAAAGCTAGAAATACTTCCGCCTAAAACATTATTGAAATAACTTAATTGATTATGAACTATTTGCATGATATATTATTTTGAAGGTTATTATTTAATGCAGCCTCTTGTGCCTCAAAAGCATCTGATGAACCAGGAGTGCTACCTTTTACATTTGACGTTTGGTCATAAGAACTTTTTCGTCTTACGTTACCTACTCTAGCATATTGAAAATTATTCATAGGGACTTGCATTTCTTGTTGTTACAAAGATGCAGCCAATGAAGGGTAAATCTGTTACATGATTTTTAGAAGCTGTTACACAATTTTAAGAAAGAGGGGTTTATGTAACTAATGGAAGACATTTAGAGCAATGTAGGAAGATAAACGGTAAACTCTGCCCCTTTATTGATTTCACCCTCAGCGTGTATGACTCCATTATGAGATTGCACTATTTTTTTACAAATGGACAGTCCTAAACCCGTACCGGTAAATTCGGTTTTACCATGTAGGCGTTGAAAAATCTCGAAAATTTTCTCTTGATACTTTTTATCAAATCCGATACCATTATCTATAAACTGTAATTTCACATAGTTTATGCTTGGTAGCAGACTTTTTACATTGGCATTTTTACCACTAATTATACTGCTGATGATTTTTATATGTGGTTGCACACCTTCATGCACGTACTTTAAGGAATTGCCGATAAGGTTAGAGAATAGTTGTTCCAATTGAAATTGGATACCGTTAACCACTGGTAAGTTTTCTGCATCTATTTTAGCGTCCAATTCACTTATGCGTTCACCAAGGTCATCTAAAATATTATTTAAAACATCATTAAGATCTACACGTTTGGGTTGCTCATTGACCTCATCAATTTTAGAGTACGACAACAGATTACTTATTAAATTGCGCATTCTATCGGATGAGTATTTAATCTTATCCAAATATCCTTGCGAACGTTTATTTAATCGACCCGCTTCTTCCTCATCTAAGCGACTAACGAACATTTGAATCTTACGTAAGGGTTCTTGTAAATCGTGACTTGCAACTCTGTTAAAAGCTTCTAAATCGGCATTGGTTCGCTTTAATTCGGCATTTTTAATTTGAAGTATCGATTCTGATTCTATTTGATTGGTAACATCCCTAATAACGCCAACCATGTACCAATTACCTTCTTTTTGATAACACTCGCCAATGGTATTCATATACCTAAGCTCGTTAGACTTGGTATACACCCTAAACACAAGATCAGATTTTGTCTTCAGCCTCTTGGCTTCTTTAAAGCTAAATTTTACCTTTTCTATATCATTTGGATGAAGAAAGGATAACAAACGATCATACTTGTCATCGAACTCATTCGGCTCATAACCGAACAGTCTATAAACATTATCAGAATACTTTATTTGTTCTTTTGCTAAATTCCATCTAAAACTTCCGATATGAGCTACATGTTCTGCTTCAGAAAGTAATCTATTTTGAATGAACAATTCGTTCTCATATCTTTTCTCTTGGGTAACATCTTTCGAGAACAAGATTACGCCCTCATTCATTTTTACGGCACGTGTACTTAACCAATACGGCTCATCATTAAAAACGAATTCTTTGGTATACTCTTTATTTTCGCCAGTATTATAGCATTCTACCAATATTTCCAATACTCCGTTGTCTGCGTTCTTTGGGTAGTATTCCAAAACGGTCATTCCAACTATTTTGCTAGCTTCTTCATTGGTAATTTCATCCATTCGATTATTCATATAGTCTATATGAAAATCAATAATTTCCTCTTGGTCATTAAATATTGGTTTTAAATAGCAAATAATACTGTCATTGCTATCTAACACCCTAATACCAAAAAGACTCGAAATCTCCAGTTCGCGCAATCTAGATTTTGCATCACCAATTGGTAACTTAGATTCTTTATCCTTTATATACTCCTGCTTTATTTCTGTTACAGTGACCAATAAACCTGCATTTAACGAACTTACCTCAACTTGATGGTCTAGGTTTTCATTCTCCTTTCCAGGAATTATAAAACTCTCCTTTTCATGCGTAGCAAAAACCTTGTTCGCCACAACCAGCAATTGATCACAATTAGCTAGTTGACTTAAGGTTATATTCTTAATATTTTTTATAGAACCAGAAAAAAAGGCATGCGCTTTCTTATTGGCATATTTAACTAGGTATTCTTTATTTTTTGAAGAAGGATCAATTTCTTGAACCACAAACAGCATAGCAACGTTGCAATTATCAACAATTTTCTCAAAAAAACTACCTGCTGCGCTGTCTATCATTATTTTATACTTTTACCACCCTAGGGTTAAGGCATTGCGAAGTAAGGGTTTATATTACGATTTGAATAGTGCTAAAACAAAAAAAGTTGCTCCTAACGAAGCAACTTTTTTATATAAAGTACATTGAAAACCTATATTTTCAATAAGAAATTTTCCTTTTTAAAATCGTTTAGGTGATATGCCCAATTCATTTTAACTACCTGTTTCAATGACTTTTTAAGTTCACTAAAACTTGAAGGTTTTTTAATATAAATATTTGCCCCTTTTTCAAAAGTTTCTTCAATATCTCTTTCTGCGGAAGAAGTGGAGTAAATAGCAACCAACAAATCTTTTAGATGTGGTGTGTTTCTAATGGCCTCTAAACACTCAAACCCATTCATAATAGGCATGTTCAAATCTAAAAACACCAAGTCTGGAGTGTTTTTTTCATCACTTAGCAAAAACTCCATACAGCTTTTACCATTTTCCAATTGATGTAAATCTGTATTAAGCTCTATCCCTTCTAACGCATCTGCAAAAAACTGTCTGTCGTCTTCGTCGTCGTCTACTAGGAGTATCTTTAATTTATCCATTTCACTTTTCATGTTTCTAGAGAAGAACCGTTCTTCTTACTTTTTTCTAAACTTCAAGTATTGGGTTATCGTCAAGCCCGTTACTTTTTTAAACTGATTCGATAAATGAGGTACACTGCTAAAATTCAAGTCATGAGCAATTTCGCTTAAACTTGCATTTTCTAAAAGTACTAACTCCTTCACTTTTTCAATGCGCACTAAGATATAAAAATTCTCAATTGAGGTAAATGTTTTACTAGAAAACAGATTTGATAGATATGGATAACTAAAACCCAATTTATTAGAAAGTAATTCTGATATTTTTACATTTCTAATATTACCATCATACACCATTTTCTTTATATATATCTTTATTTCCTCAACGAGATCCTTATTGTCGTTTGTTTGGATTTTTACTCCAAAGTCTTTAAGCTCTTTTGATATAGACTCAAGCTTTACTTTGCTTAAATCTTCAGGAAGCTTAATAGTACCATCTTTCAAAATTTCAAAATCAACTCCCGCTGCAACCATTGTTCTTCGAAATACTTCACTAACCATTTTTTCAGGGTCGACTATGAAACTATATTCCATTTAAAGACTACAATTAATTTGCAACATTTTAAGATGTAAAAATATTACTTAAATAAAATTTAACATAACAAAATACAATAAATATTGACCACTATTGAGCCATTTTACCAATTAATTATAATTGTAAGGTAAAGATTTCATTTTTTCGGTGCATTAGTAATGAATAACAGCCCTGCCGTTAAGCTTTTGTATAAATTAATGCGGTATATGCAGGTATGCTCATTTTGCCTGTTAACTGCTTTGCATCTGTCGTTTTATCTTTAATTTCCATATCGGTCACCTCCATATTTGAAAATGCATCATCATAGATATCGCTGGCTGCATTAATTTTTAAGGTAAAAGGTTCGTTCTCGTTTAAACCAATTCCATAATCTTCATATGCCTGATTACTAAAATTAAGAATGACCAATACCGGCTCTGTATTATCGTTGACATCAAAACGTTTGTATGCTAATATCTTGGTATTATTATTAACATGCAGAAATTCTATTTGCTGGCTTCTTAAACCTTTACCGCCCGAAATTTCACCTGTTCTTAATTTAATGATATCACTTATTAGCGTTTCAATACCACTATGCTTTTTTTCCTTATTCCAGTCTAAGCCTTCGGTATCTTTAAAATATTCATCTTCAATAAACTCTTGCCCTTGAAAAAGCATTGGTATGCCTGGCGCAGTTAATGTTAAAACCATCCCTAAAATGGCTCTTTTTTTAGCAAAATCGCTCTCTGCATCTCCAGGTTGTATTTCTTCCGGCACTCTTGCTTTTCCATTTGCCACTTCATCATGAGATTCTGTGTACACTACGCGGCTAAAGGCATCGTTACTGTACATATAACTTAGAGCACCTACAATTTTTTCTAAATCCCTACCGTCATCATGCGTATCTTCAATAACCTCCCTTACTGGATGCACAAAATTCATATCCCATTGAGAACCGTACAATAAACCATTATGTTCAACAGCATCGGTAACCCGGCTATCTCCCTTAAGATCTTCCGCAATGGTTAACACATGTGGGTACTTCTCCCTAAGCTCCATATTGATGTCTCTCATTAGAATATTCCCTTCTTCTATTTCGGTATCATACCCCATACCGCCACCTTCAAAGCGAATGTAAGAAGTGGCATCCATCCGCAATCCGTCACAATGATATTTTTCTATCCACATCAGCGCATTATCACGCAAATACTGTCGTACTTCTTCCCTACCATAATCGGGTCTGGTATCGCCCCAAGGGGTATCACTTCTATGGTCATTGTAAAAATAAATTCCGCCTTTATCATTTTCGCTCCAGCCATCAAACTGCCACAGATCAACATCTGACGGACCGAAGTGATTATACACCACATCCATTATTACCGCTATACCTTTCTTATGAGCCAGGTTCACCAGTTTGGCAAATGCTTCGGGACCACCATAATCTTGTTCAATTGCAAAGGGATGAGCTGGATTGTACCCCCACGATATACCACCAGCGAATTCAGCAACCGGCAATAATTCAATACAGTTAATACCTAAATTTTTTAAGTAATCCAGCTTTTCAATTACATCATCGAAAGTACCAACGGCCTCTGGCGAAGACCTATTAAAAGTACCTACATGCAACTCATATATTACCAATTGATTCCAACTGGGCATTTTAAAATCATCATCATCCCAATCAAAATCTAATGTTCGTATAACGGAATTCCCATTACTATTGGTTACCTCAAAAGCGTAAGGATCATTTCTAGGCAAAAGACTGCCTTCATGTTCAATAAAATATTTGTATTCATCACCTGGTGATGCCATATCGGTTTCTACAGACCAATAACCATTTTCTTCTAACTCAAGAGGAATTTCACTTTCTGACCAGTTGTTAAAGCTCCCTGCCACAAAGACCTTTTCTGCATTAGGCGCCCATACTCTAAAGGTTACGGTGCCATCACTTACAATAGCACCCATACCTGCCGATTTTGTTATAGTAGTATTCATATGCCAAAAATAGATGGCAATACCCACTAGTGCTAACCTGAAAAGGATATGCTTTAACCCAATAAAATTTATTTAGAATTTTACACGAACACCTCTAACGTACTGGTATTCTAAAGTTTACCGAAAAACCAATCGATATTAAACTTTTAAAAAGTAAGCCTATTTTATTTTTCCTTAGGAATAATTACGGTAAATACCGAGCCTTTGTTCAGCTCTCCAGTAGCACTTATAAACCCAGAGTGATTTTTTACGATCTTTTTTACGATTGCCAAACCTATACCGGTACCAACATATTCCTGCTTTGTGTGTAATCGCTGGAAAACCTCAAATATTTTTTTTGAAAAATGCTCCTCAAATCCGATACCGTTATCGGTAATGGTAATTTTCACATATTCTTTTTTATTGATCAAGCTACTATCAAAAGTTTTTGCATTGGTAATTATTTCCGTTTCAATAGTCACTACTGGCGGAACATCGCTTCTGGAATACTTTACGGCATTAGATAAGAGATTATACATCAGTTGACGGAATTGAAAAGGCACCACTTCTAGTTCACGTGATTGTTGCAATGTAATTTTACCGTCTTTCTTCTTAAGCTCTTCACTTAAATCACCTTTAACGTCGTCAACCAAATTTTGTAAATCGATGACCTCAAAAACCCTCTCTTCGGTATCTGTTCTGGAATATGACAACAAATCATTAATAAGCGACTGCATTCTATTGGCCGCCGATTGTATTTTCTCAAACTTTACCTTACCAGAATCTGATAGCTTATCATATTCCTTATCTAACAGAATTTCGGAAAACATTTGAATTTTACGTAGCGGTTCTTGAAGATCATGACTAGAGATATAGGCAAAAGATTGCAACTCTTTATTCATAGCCTCTAGCTTCGTATTACTGTTCGCTAACTCTTTGGTTCGAAGATTTACCTCCTTTTTCATATGATCGGCAAACGATTTCTGCTTATCAATATTTGTTCCGGTTCCTATAAAACCAACCATTTCGCCCTCTTCAAATTTAGGTACACCAAGTACCTTAAACCATTCAAATTTTCCAGTAGCGGCATTTTTAACACGATACTCCAATGCAAATTCAGATTGCTTTTCTGCTGCATTTGCAAATCCCGCACTAACGACATCAATATCATCTGCATGTACAACCTGTTTCCAAACATGACCTGTAAAATCTTCCTCTTTTTGAAAACCTATATAATCTAATAGTGCACGATTGGCATATTCAACATTGATATCCTTATCGGTTATCCAGATCCATACCGGTGATAAATTTGCAAGTTCCCTGAATCTTCTCTCACTTTCCTTTAATCTCCTTTCAGACAATACTGCCTCTGTAGTATCGGTTACGACAACCAAAACCCCAGAAACACCACCATCTTCATTTTTAACAGGACTGTAACTAAACGTCCAATAGACATCTTCAATCCTACCATTCCTATATATGGGAATCAATAAGTTCTCTCGCCAAATAGACTCGCCTTTTTCGGTCACCACCTTGAGCATTGGCTCTATTTCTTCCCAAATTTCAGCCCAAGCCTGTTTACCGTTTAGTCCAAGTATTTTTGGGTGCTTGCCATCATTACCTAGAATTGGTCGATAAGCATCATTATAAAAACTTTTTAATGTCTTTCCCCAAAATAGAAACATTGGGAATGGAGAATTCAATATAATATTAACGGTAGTCCTTAAACTTTGAGGCCAACCATCTGGCTCACCTAATGGTGTCAAAGACCAATCTTTTTCTCGCATTAACCTGCCCATCTCGCCACCATCATCAAGAAAATGGAATTTTTTGTTCATAAGGATTGTAAAGTTGAAGATTCTAAATTAAGGGTTCACAAGCTATTTCTAAACTTTATTTTAAAAAAACTAATTAGAATAGTTTATTAAAACCCGTATCTACAAATTAAATAATAATTAGAGAATAGTTTTAACTCAATAAAATAGAATTGCTCTTTAAAAAAAATCGCAGTAGTATTTAGAAAAGGAAAGGAATCATTCAATTCTTGTTCACAAACACAAAATTGAACGATTTAAAAAATGCCGATTTTTACTCAAAAACAAGTAAAAAACCCTTCAAAATAGTCAAATAAATCATAAAACGTGTCAAATTCTTGCATTTTAACTGAATTTTACTATGTTACCCTTTAACCCAAAAGTATTCTATGCGACAATTAAAGATCACAAAACAAATTACGAACCGAGATGCCAAATCATTAGAAAAATATTTTCAGG
Organism: Maribacter litoralis; assembly: GCF_003075045.1. GTDB lineage: Bacteria > Bacteroidota > Bacteroidia > Flavobacteriales > Flavobacteriaceae > Maribacter > Maribacter litoralis. The sequence continues at coordinate 133,192 of NZ_QCZD01000003.1, forward strand.
AAATCAGCAAGATCGATTTGATCACTGCTGACGAGGAAGTAGAATTGGCACGTAAAATTCGTGAGGGTGATCAAAAGGCATTGGATAAATTGGTAAGTGCGAATCTTAGATTCGTAGTATCTGCAGCCAAACAATACCAAAATAGAGGACTACGCCTTACCGACCTTATTAACGAAGGAAATTTAGGACTGGTTAAAGCAGCAAAACGTTTTGACGAAACCAGAGGTTTTAAGTTCATCTCTTACGCCGTATGGTGGATCCGCCAATCTATTTTACAAGCGCTTTCTAAAAAATCGCGTATGATTCGCATACCTCAGAACAAAATTGCGGTCAATTCAAAAATCTATCAGGTATATTCAACTTTAGAGCAAGAAAACGAAAGATCACCAAGTGCCGCAGAAATTGCAAAAGAATTGGACATGAGTGTTTCAAAGGTGAAAAATTCCATGAAAAACTCGGGCAAATCCATTTCATTAGACGCCCCTTTTAAAGAAGGCGAATCTTCTAACCTATATAATGTTATAGCGTCTAACACTTTAGACAAACCGGATAAGGAAGTTATGGCCGAATCTTTAGAAACCGATATCAACCAAGTATTGAATAAAATTCCTGAAAGACAGGGCGATGTTTTGCGCTTATTTTTTGGTCTTGGCAATCAACCTCCAATGAGTTTGGTTGAAATAGGCGAAGTTTTTGATGTCACTAGAGAGCGAGTACGCCAAATTAAAGATAAAGGCATTAAATCTTTACGCCGGGCATCCAATACCGAGGTATTACGAGCCTATCTATAATCTACAGCTAAAAAAAACAGCTAATAAACTCATATACAACCTATTATTAACACCCGTTAAAAATAGTATAACACAAGCTTAACATCGCTAATTTGTAATTGGCGATGCATATGCTATGTTACTATATAAAAAAAATTACTACATGAAATTAATCTACATTAAAAGAGAAAGCAATATCAAAGAATTATACCGAACCCGTACGGGACTAATGAAATCGAAAGTAACATCGATCACCAAGTACTTTATGGGAATACCAGTAAAAACAATACATACGTACAAACAAATTTATCAAGGGCGTAAGAATAACGCTATTGAGAAAATGCTATTTATATAATTTCAATAACAAATACATATTATCCATTTTTTAAACTGAATTCATGAAGATATTAGTAATAGGAGCCGGCAACATGGGATTGACTTATGCTGAAGGCATGTCCAAATCAAAATTACTTAAGAAAAGAAACATAATGGTGCTCGACACTTCCGAAGATAAATTGGAAGAGTTACGTGAGAACCCTCAGTTCGATGCTTTTGATGACCTTAAAAATTGTGCTCCACAGGCCGATATCATTTTTATAGCCGTTAAACCATATCATGCAGAAAGTGTGTTCTTAAAACTGAATCCGTTGGTTAAACCTGGCCAGATCGTTATTTCAATAATGGCAGGGGTTACTATGGAAACGATTCAAAACCTAACTGGCCTAACGAAAATAGTACGTGCCATGCCAAATTTACCGGCACAAATCGGTAAAGGGCTAACATCTTTTGTTGCTTCTAATGATGTAACAAGAATTGAACTATTGACAATTGAAAGTTTATTGGATACTACAGGAAAATCCATTCTGGTAAGTGATGAGAATTTTATCGATGCCTCTACAGGTATTTCAGGTAGTGGACCGGCTTATGTATTTTACTTTATGCAAAGTATGATGGAAGCTGCGTTAAAAATGGGCTTTACCCCAAGTGTATCGAAAGTTTTGGTAGCACAGACATTTACAGGGGCAATAGAGCTTTTTAACCAGAACGAGCTTTCGCCAAATTCTTGGATGGACAAAGTAGCTAGCAAAGGTGGCACCACACGTGCAGCATTAGATTCTATGGAAAATAATAATGTAGGAGAATTAATTAAAGAAGCCGCGTTCGCAGCATTTGAACGTGCAGTTGAACTTGGAAAAGAAAAAGTAAATGTATAAACAGAAAATAGTAATAAAGGTAGGCACCAACGTAATGACCAATAAGGACAATCGTATCGTGAGGCCGGTATTACGAAATTTGGTACAGCAAATAGCAGAATTATACGAACAGGATATTTTGACCGTGCTTGTTTCATCGGGTTCCGTTATTGCGGGGCGCGAAGTCTTAGGTGCATCAACTATTGAAAATGACACACAGCGTAGGCAGGTCTATTCCGCCATTGGGCAACCCAGAATGATGCGCTTATACTATAACATTTTTCATGATTATGGTATGAAATGTGCCCAGGTATTACCTACAAAAAGAGATTTTACACCCGGTGTACACAGACAGAATATGATCAATTGCGTAGAAGGTTTATTGTCTGAAGGGGTTATACCCATTGCAAATGAAGATGATGCCGTATCGGTTACCATGAGTATGTTCTCAGACAACGATGAGCTCGCTAGTTTAATAGCGCAACTTATTGATGCTGATAAACTTATTATTCTAACGGATATTGACGGACTATATACGGGCAACCCTAACGCAGAGAGTAGTGATCTTATAGCACATGTAAATCCTGAAGAGAATTTAGATAAGTTTATTCAAGATAATAATAAAAAAGCCGGTGAAGGTCGTGGTGGTATGGGATCTAAATTAGATTACGCCCAACAGGCAGCAGCCAAAAACATACCAACATTCATCGCCAACGGTAAAAAAGACCGTACGATAATTGATATTATAGAAGGAAAAAATGTGGGTACAAAAGTAACCCTAGAAGATAAAGCAGAAGCATAATGAAGATAATTTCAACGGAAATAAAAAATAAGGTTTTAAATAGCATGATGCGACTTTTGGATGAAAACCGAAGTAGCATTCTCGATGCGAACAAAAAAGATCTAGACCTCTTTAAAAAGGATGATCAAGCCATGTACGATAGACTCATCGTCACCAATGCCAAAATTGATGGTATGATCGGTTCCATAAAAGAAGTAATGTCTCAAGAAGACCCTGTAGGTAAGACCATTTCTACCCAAAATTTGGAAAACGGATTGGATATCACCAATAAAACAGCTCCTTTTGGTACAATTATGATCATTTATGAATCAAGACCCGATGTAACAATTGAGGCTGCGGTTCTTGCTTTTAAAGCGAACAATAAAATTCTTTTAAAAGGTGGTAAAGAGGCATTGCATAGCAATACCGTTCTTGTTGATCTTTGGCACAAAGCTCTTGAAGAAAATGGACTATCAAAAGAGTACATTCAACAATTGAACATGAATAGAGAAGAAACGCAGGAATTCTTAAGAAATCCTACCGAAAAACTCGATTTAATTGTACCTAGAGGTGGTGAACGACTGATCAATTTTGTAAAGGAACATGCTAAATGTGCCGTTCTCGTTAGTGGTAGAGGTAACAACTTCTTGTTCGTAGACAAAGAAGCAGATTGGGAGAAAAGCGTAAAGGTCATCATGAATGCAAAAACCGAAAAAATATCGGCATGTAATGCATTGGATAAAATATTGATCAATTCCAATATTGAAAACTACGAACAGAAATTGACAGATATTTATCAGCTTTTAAATGCGAAAGGGGTAGAAACTTTGGTAGATGCCGATGTAAATAATATTCTAAAAGACGCCCAGCAAATAAAAGATGACGCTATTTGGAAAGAAGAGTTCCTTGCCATGAAATGTTGCTTAGGCTCGGTTGAATCTCTCGATGAAGCGGTCGAAAAAATAAACGATAATTCTGGAGGGCATTCAGCTACCATAATGACGTCTAATAAAGATACCGCCATACAATTTATGGAAGAGGTGGACTGTGCCGCAGTATATCAAAATGCATCTACGCGATTTACCGATGGTGGTCAAATGGGGGTTGGTGCAGAACTTGCAATTAGCACAGATAAGCTTCACCACCGCGGACCATTAGGTCTTAAACAATTGGTAACCAATAAATATTATATATTTGGTAACGGACAAATTCGTGAATAACAAATTAGGCTCCCCCAAAAAGTGAAATAATGTTCGAAACAATTGAAAATATAGACGGTGCATTGGTCTACCATGGCAATATGCACAACCGCATCTATTTCTCTGAAGCAGAAAATGTTAACTTAGATAATCTGCTTCAAAAAATGAAAGACCTAGCCAAAAAAAAGCGTTATGAGAAAATTCTTGGCAAGGCATCTGAAAAAGGCCTGAACGTTTTAAAGTCACAAGGTTTTATAGTGGAAGCCAAAATTCCTGGTCTTTACAATGGTAGCGTAGATGGGTATTTTCTCGCAGATTATACGAATGAAAAACGTCATGCTAATGATGAAAAAATCATGAAAACCATTGCAACGGTAAAGACGATTGCAGAAGCTGCCAATAAACCCAATACCGATTCACATTTTCTGATGCCCGAAAATTTGGATATTAAAGAGCTTTCTTCTGCAGATTTTCCTTTGCTTGAAGAGTTGCACCAAAAGGCTTATAAATATCACCCACATCAAATTAAAGATGCTGCATATTTTTCTAAATTGAAAAATTTGAACCATCAGTTTTATGGGCTTTTTCAGAATGGAGAATTGTTGGTATCGGCAATTCTAGCGGTAAATTCCAGCGAATCCAATGTTGAAATTGTTGATTTTGTTACACATCCGGATTATAGAGGACAGAACCTGTCTTATTTTTTGGTGCAGGACATTAAAAACAAAATGGATAAATTGGGCTGTAAAACCATTTATACAATGGTGAGGTCTACTTCATACGGGCTCAATATTACATTCAGTAAACATGGTTTTATATTGGCAGGAACCCTAATCAATAACTGTATAGTTAGAGATGCCATGGAAAGCATGAATGTTTGGTACTTTAAAAATGACCGATAACAACTATTTTCTTAGTGTATCGGCACTTTAGATTACTATAACATACTTCATATTTAAAAGTGTTGGTTTTGTACTCATCATTGTACAAAATCAACACTTTTTATGTATTGTCTCACTTTATGACAATAATCCTTTGTTTGTATTCAATTTTGTGCTTTATTTGAAAAACCATATAGATTTTTATCAATTTCACTTATGAAAGGCTCAAAAAATACGAATTACATTCCTAACCTTTCATATGATTGTGTCATTTTTGGTTTCAATGGCAAGACACTTAAAATTCTAATTCTTGAATACCACAACACTGGTTTGTTTGCCCTCCCAGGCGGATTTATAAAAAAAAATCAAAGTTTAAAAGACGCAGTCAACAAAGGTGTTGAAGACCGCACAGGATTAACGAATGTTTTCATGGATCAATTTCAAATCTTCGGAAAACTAGATAGGTCCGACCCTGCTGCTACGCGTCGTATTTTAGATGGAAATAATGAAGATCTAGAGAAAAATGAATGGATGATGGAGCGCTTTTTGACCGTTGGCCATTACGCACTGATCAATTATGAAGAGGTAGATCCAAAACCAGACCATCTTTCAGACAGCATTGGCTGGTACGACATTGATAATGTACCTCAATTAATGATGGATCATAATGAAATTGTGGAAAAAGCACTAGAAGTACTTCGTAACAACATTAGCGAGAAACTAATAGGAATGAATTTGTTGCCTCCAAAATTTACAATGAAACAATTACAACAGGTCTTTGAAGCCATATTAGACCAAAAGTTAAGACGCACAAGCTTTCAACGAAAAATGCTGTCCATGGATATTTTAGAGCGACATGAAAAACTTTTTGAAGGTAAGGCACACAAAGCTCCCTTTCTCTATAGTTTTAAACAATAACAACTAACATTTCAATTAATACAACAACAATGAAAATTTCAACTAACAACTTTTTTAAATGCTCCGTAATTGCCCTTTTTATGCTGGGGACGGTTACTACCTACGCCCAAAAGAAATTTGGCGGATTGGCACTATACACCGTTAGAGACGATATGGGTACCAATGCCAAAGCAACCTTACAAGCTGTATCTGATGCCGGATACAAAAATATTGAAGCGGCGGGTTATGAAGATGGTAAGTATTATGGTATGACTCCGGCTGATTTCAAGGGTTTATTAAAATCCTTAAAACTAAAGCCAATTAGCACGCATCAAAGTGCCGTTACCCTAGATAATGCTGATAAAATGATGGCAGATGCCAAGGCGGCAGGCTTTAAATATTTTGTAGTTCCTATTCCACCAATGGGCATGTTCACTTTTAACCAAGAGAATATGACCATGGGCATGACAGGTACCGTAGAAGACTTAGCAGCTATTTTAACTACCCTAGGTGAGAAAGCTAATAAAGCAGGATTGAAATTATTGTATCACAATCACGATTTTGAATTCAAAAAAAATGCAGAAGGTATAGTACCGATCGACTACTTATTAGAACATGTTGATCCAAAATTGTTAAACTTTCAAATGGATCTTTACTGGGTAACGAAAGCAGGTGCCAACCCAATTGCCTACTTCAACAAATACCCAGGTCGTTTTAAAATATGGCATGTTAAGGATATGGATGAACAAGGAAGATTTGCACCTGTAGGGCAAGGTTCTATCGGTTTCGAAAACATCCTCGATAACAAAGAACTTTCTGGCATGAAATACTATATGGTAGAACAAGACATGACTTTCGACGGACTAAAACCGTTGGAAGCTATCAAAATAAGTCACGACGGACTCAAAGAAATAGGGTTCAAATAATAAGTTTAAATACCAAACAACGGAGATTGCCCCAAAGAAATAATTTTCTTTGGGGCTTTCTTTTTTATGGAACATTATACCAATCATGAATAGCGCAAAAAGAAAGACCACCCAACAAAAACCTCCCCTATTGGGAGGGGACCAAAGGGGTGGGTGCTACGGGTGATGAAGATTGTATTCAAAATACTAACTCAAATGGACCCACCCCCAGCCCCTCCGAGGAGGGGAATAGTTTCTGACTATTATTAGACCTTTTAGATAAAACAGACGAAGTAGCTCTTATAAAAATGCCTCCCCAAAACAACCAACAAACCCGCAAACAAAACGAAAACCTCCCCTCTTGGGAGGGGATTGAGGGGTGGGTGTTACGGTGATGAAAATCACATTTAAAATGCTTCCCCTGGACAAACAACTTATAATACACGTAAGAACATTTTAATTATATTAGACGAAATCATTATTTTGAAAACAGAACACTCAGTACTTAATATATTCGCAATCAATAACGTAAATCTCCCCTCTCGGGAGGGGATTGAGGGGTGGGTGCTACGATGAGAAAAATAATACCATACCACCCATATTTAGTAGAACTGGCTAAAAAGCTAAGGAATAATATGACCTTAGGTGAAATTGCTCTGTGGCGGGAGATTAAAGGCAAAAAATTAGGACGGAAATTTAGCAGACAAATTCCTATTGACCAATATATCGTAGACTTTTATTGCAAAAATCTTCAACTCGCCATTGAAGTAGATGGAAGTATTCACTTTAAAGAAGGGCATCAAGAAAAAGATAGAATAAGGCAAGAACGTTTAGAATCTTTAGGTGTACATATGCTCAGGTTTTCAGATACTGATGTTAAGAATAATCTATCTAGTGTATTAGAAGAAATTAAAGGATATATTGAAGAATTAGAACAAGGAAGAACCCACCCCTAGCCCCTCCGAGGAGGGGAATAGTTTGTGACTTGAAACAAACTTTTTAAGATAAAACAGACGAAGTAACTCTTATAAAAACGCAACCCAAAAGCAACCAACAAACCCGCAAACAAAAACGAAAACCTCCCCTCTCAGGAGGGGATAGAGGGGTGGGTACTACGGGTGATGCAGATTGCATTGAACAATCTAACTCAAAAGGACCCACCCCTAGCCCCTCCGAGGAGGGGAATAGTTTCTGACCTGAAATTAATTTTTAGATAAAACAGACGAAGTAACTCTTATAAAAACGCAACCCAAAAGCAACCAACAAACCCGCAAACAAAACGAAAACCTCCCCTCTTGGGAGGGGACCAAAGGGGTGGGTGAATACTAACGCTGTTCTCACATATTCTAAAAATACTTCTCAAAATCAAATAGCTCACTTAAAAGATGCAGCAATATTTACCAAAACTTCGTTCGCTAGTGTTAAACTGTCTCCGCCAATACCAAAATCTTGTCTATTAATTTCAAAATCTGCTGATATAAGTATTCTATTTAAGTCACGCTCCATAGTTAATGGAATATGTATTTCCCGTTCTACATTTTTTATAATCAATTTAAACACCGTATCTAAAGACTTTCCGTTTTGGGCTTCACAGTAAAGCAATTCCAACGAGATTTCTGGATACTGTTCTATATCGAAATAATCATCATTTTTAAGGTGTTCATCCCTAAGGGAAATACCTGTGTGTATAGAAGCTACTTTTAACTTTCCGTTCAGTTTTTTGATACTACATTTCGATTGTTGTAATTCCATTTCTGCCTTTACCTCATCAAAATATCCGTTTACCCAAAATCCTGCATTCTTAACCTTAAAATTTACAGTGGCTTCTTCCAGCACCAGTTTTTGTGCAATAGCGGTACCACTACATAGAACAATAAATATCAATGTAAAATAGCAGCTTTTCATAGACTGTTGACGTAGGCAATTAATGCTTGTTTATTTTCGGTAGAAAGTTCTAACCCAAATGGATGGCCTTCTACTTTTTGACTTGTATTAAAAGTTGCGTTATACCCTGTGCGTTCAAAATCATCCTGTAAACGCTCTTTGCTCAGCAGTTCTTCTAAACTGGTAATACTACCATCATGTAGCAAGGCCTGCCTATTCCAAACACCAATTAAAGATGGCACCTTGTAAAACCCTGTTCCACGCCTGGTACTCATTGCCAATTGCGGATCGGTACCTACAGATATATCAAAAATATCAAGCTCGCTTTTATATGATTTAGGAAACGTAAAACCATCTACCGGCAATAACATATTATTGGAAAAATATGGCGGAGCGTGGCAAGTAACACAACCTTCTTCAGCAAAAATACGCTGCCCTTTGTTCACCTGTTCTTCGGGTTGTGAAATAGGACTTTTAGGTGCGTTCAAACTATAAATATACTTGGCAAGGGCATACAACTGTCCGTCGGAATATCGCCTACCCGCCTGCATCGGATTTTCTTGCTCATTGGGCCAAGGGCGCAGCATGTTGTATTTATTGTACTTGCTCATAAAATCGGTTTCTTCGTTAAATGTGGCATACAACATTAGATCTTCGATCGATCTATGGCGCATGAGCCCCGTATGATCCAAGTACTTCCTATCCTGTAAATTATATAGATCTGGTATACTGGCCGGTGTTCCAATATTTGTACCATGCCTATGTACTACACCGCTAGAGGCTCTATCAATATTCTCTATAAAATCTTCGGGAGACATATCCATTAATCGTTGCTGTGCCACAGATTTGATCCACGGTGCTCCAAATAGAAACATTTTATCTCCTAAGAGTCCCTGCATAATTTGTTCTTGAGGAACATTATGACTTCGAGCATTATCCAATAAACCTCTTAAATCTTCCGCATAATCGGGATCGAAAGGAAAATTGCCTTGTGCGCCTTTAATTATAGAACTATCGGGCATTACTTTAGTATGGCACATAACGCAAGAACGCCCTGTTATTAGTAACACCCCTTTTTCCGGAACTACCAATTTATAAAATGGAATAATACCGTCTTTACCAACCGGTAACTTTTCTTTATCGTGCAATAAAGTCAACCTTGTTAGAAAAGTGGAGTCTAAAGGGCGTAGCGATAAGCTATAATCAAAAACCAATTCTCCCGCTTTTACCCAATCTTCATTAGAGGTCAATTCATCTTCATTAAATACTACTTCTGGCTCTAATTGTGATAAGCTCTCATAATATCCCTCAGGTTCTCTTCCTGGTAGATAAACAGGGTAAGATTTATATATTTCTTGGGTTGCCAGTTTTTCATACTGATCTTCTGGCACGTAGTTTATTCTGATTGTACTATCTGCCAATGGCACATACACCCCTTCAAGATATTTTTTAATGTACGGTTTAGGAATATCGATAGTAACGGTCATAAAACCAAACAAGGTTGTTAGTGCTATACAAGTCAGTAGCACTCGATATAATGTTCTCATAATGTGATGGTTGAACTATTAATTTACGATTCATAGTAAAATTTTTAAATCAAAATTTCATGTATCGTTCAGAAAACATTGCAGATGGTAGAAAAAGCCAATTTTTCGGTAAAGTAATTTGTTCAAGAATCGGGTGATGAAGGTTTTATTCAAAATTCTAACTCAAAAGGACCCACCCCTAGCCCCTCCGAGGAGGGGAACAGTTTGTGACTATTATTAGACCTTTTAGATAAAAACAGACGAAGTAGCTCTTATAAAAACACAACTCCCAAAGCAACCAACAAACCCACTAACAAAAACGAAAACCTCCCCTCTTGGGAGGGGACCAAAGGGGTGGGTGCTATGGGTGATGAAGATTGCATTCAAAAATCTAACTCAAAAGGACCCACCCCTAGCCCCTACGAGGAGGGGAATAGTTTCTGACTATTATTAGACCTTTTAGATAAAACAGACGAAATAACTCTTATAACAACGCCACCCCAAAGTAACCAGCAAACCCGCAACCAAAACGAAAACCTCCCCTCTTGGGAGGGGACCAAAGGGGTGGGTGCTACGAGTGATGCAGATAACTTTGAACATTCTAAATCAAAAGGACCCACCCCTAGCCCCTACGAGGAGGGGAATAGTTTGTGACTATTATTAGACCTTTTAGACAAAACAGACGAAATAACTCTTTTAAAAACGCAACTCCCCAACAACCAACAAACCCGCAAACAAAACGAAAACCTCCCCTCTTGGGAGGGGACCAAAGGGGTGGGTGTTATGGGTGATGAAGGTTTAATTACACACGCTAACTCAAAAGGACCCACCCCTAGCCCCTCCGAGGAGGGGAATAGTTTCTGACTATTATTAGACCTTTTAGATAAAACAGACGAAGTAACTCTTATAAAAGCGAATCTCCCCAACTACCAACAAACCTGCAACCAAAAACGAAAACCTCCTCTCTTGGGAGGGGACCAAAGGGGTGGGTGCTACAGGTGATGAAGGTTTCATTACACACGCTAACTCAAAAGGACCCACCCCTAGCCCCTCCGAGGAGGGGAATAGTTTCTGACTTAAAATAAACCTTGTAGATAAAACAGACGAAGTAACTCTTATAAAAGCGAATCTCCCCAACAACCAACAAACCCGCAATCAAAAACGCAACTCTCCCCTCTTGGGAGGGGACCAAAGGGGTGGGTGCTACGGTGTACTCGTTTTAACTACAAACGCAGCTCGTTATAGTCTCTTTACACCCCATATATTTTTCTGACAGTTTTACGGAAACCCGTAAGAAAATATACCGTAACTTCTTTATATTGCATTAGCAAACAAAGTACACTCCCCCTACTACTTTAATATAAATAAATTAAAAAATAGCAAATAATGAGTGGATCAGGAGGAGGCGGTTATGTACCCCCACAAAGAACAAAATTTGATTGTGAGACAAGTATTATTGTTTCAACAGTTTCTTCAATTAATTTAACTATCCTTGAAAAACACAATGTAGGTCAAATTCTTTTTTTAATGATTGGAGAGAATGAAGAGTTATTAATTGAAGATGGTGACGGTGAAATTCTAGGTGCTATACTTCATTCCAACACCTCCGACATAATAAATTGCATGAAACAAGGTGCTACCTACCAGGCCGAAATTACAACAATAAATTCTCCAACTTGTAAAGTGAAAATTAGCAGAAATTAAATATGATAAATGTTATTGGGGGTACGTATAGAGAAATTGATTATGATGATATTTCGTTAGAATTATTTGGTTCTGGATTCAGGTGTTCAAAATTTTTATTAGAAAACGATTGCAATGTGCAATTCTTTACTAGTGGAAATAGCGAAACACTAACTTTTCTAAAAGAAAATCAAAAAGTATATAAAAAATTTAAAATTAAATTTAATAAATACAATGAACTAATTACATTTAAATACAGTTTTGCTTTAGACCAGCCCGATATTTATCCCAACCCTCTAAGGATTACCAAAACCAATAACATTAATGTTAACAGTATAAACGTTATAGCATATGGAATGCTAGAAACCGAGTTTAATATTATTGCAGAAAAAGTAGTTTATGACCCTCAAACTTCCTTAAAACCGACTAAATACAGTGATTTTGGAAAAGCAAATGAACTTGTTTATATAATAAATTTAAATGAGGCATATTCTCTAGCTTCTAGTAAGAATATTACAAATATTAAAACTTATTTTTTTGAATCAGAGGGTGCGAAGGCATTTATAATAAAAAATGGTCCTTTTGGAGCTACTTTATATTACGGTGAAAACGAATATAATATACCGGCTTATGTAACTGAAAATGTAAGTAAAATTGGTTCTGGTGATATTTTTACTTCAAGCTTTGGCTATTATTGGATGGAAAAAAATCTCTCACTTGAAGAATCAGCGATAAATGCTTCTAAATCTACCTCACTTTACTGTGATAAAAAAGCTTATGTAGATTGCTCAAGACAAACAAAATTTAAATATAAGGAATTCAACTACATAGATTTAACTAAAAAACAGGTTTATTTAGCCTCTCCTTTTTTTTCAATAGCAGAATTAATTCTAATTGACAAAATACGTTCTGCATTTTTAGCTTTTGGCGTTAAGGTTTTCTCGCCATTTCATGATATAGGTTTCGGTAATGATATATCAACTGCTAAAAAAGATATAAAAGGTATTGAGGATTCTGATATTATCTTTTGTGTTTTTGATAATTTAGACTCGGGTACCTTAATAGAATCAGGATATTCTTTATCCAAAGAAAAAAAATAATCGGCTATCATAGAACCTGTGACGAAGCTAATTTATTAATGTTAAAACCTGGTGATTTTGAATGTTATAAAAATTTAACAACAGCTATATATAAGACAATATGGAGTATGTAAAAAAAGCTGTATTATTGTCTGGCGGTATAGATTCAATTTGTTTAACATATGGAATCAAACCTGATATCGCATATACAGTTGATTATGGTCAAACAGTTTCTAAAAGAGAAATTTATGTTTCAAAATTTATTTGTAATAAATTGAACATAAAACATAAAACAATTAAAGTTGATTGTAAAAATTTAGGTTCTGGCACGTTAGCTAACTCAAAAACTTCGAGTATTTCTCCCTCTGAAGAGTGGTGGCCTTTTAGAAATCAACTTCTTGTAACACTTGCAGCTATGCAATCAATAAAAGACTCGGTGAATGAGATTTACCTAGCTTCAGTAAAGTCTGATAATTTTCACAAAGATGGTACAATAGATTTTTATAAATCAATAAATAATCTTGTATCATATCAAGAAGGAAACATTAAAATAATTTGTCCAACATTAGATTTCTATAGTCATCAACTTGTTATTAAATACAAAGTGCCAATTGAATTAATAACATTAGCCCATTCTTGTCATATTTCTAACTTAGCATGTGGAAAATGTTCTGGGTGCACAAAGCAATTAAGGGTCAGACACGAACTGAATATAGAATAATTTAAATTTGGATTTTTCTATCTTAAACTAGATAAAATCAATTTCAAATTAAAATAAACTATGTTTTATGTATTATATAAATTAACAATTGAATAATGGCAAAAAGTTTTGAAAAAGGAAAAGGTAAAGAACATTTAGACAAAGACTTCCTTGAAGAATTAAAACATAAGATCTGGTCTACAAAAGGAACTAGATTTACTGCTGATAGTCGACTAAAAACTATTGCAAAATACTCAACTTTAAGTATTAGTTTTCTTTCTGCTTATCTTGTGATTTTTGGATTAGTTTCTGTTTATAACTTGTTTAATCCTAACGTAATTAATCCAAATATAATAGCTTTCACAATTACCGCTTTATCAATTTTAGTTTTGGTTTTCTCCTTATTAGAAAACGCTCAAAATTACCCAGTAAAAGCTAAAAATTTTCACGATTGCGCTTTAGATTTAGCTGATTTATATAACGAACTGCAAAATTATAAGTCTTATGAGATAGATGCATCTGAAAATGATAAATTAGAATTTTGCAAAAACCTTCAAAAGGAATATCAAAACATTTTACGGCGATACGAAAATCATGACCCAATTGACAATAAATATTTTAGGATAAAACATCCTGATTACTATTCTATTAAATGGCATGAATGGATTAAAACACCTTTTATGTATTTTGTTAATACGAGATTAATATATTTAGCGATGATGCTAGTTCCCGGTATAATTTTATTTTTTCTAATAACTAATACCCATTAGTCGAAGGATTTTTCTAATTTTCTGACAAATTGGTAATTTGTCATCTAAGAAACGAGGAAGATTTTGGTGATTATCATTCTACATAACAATTTTTATTCAATAAGTACATATGATAAAGAACTTTAAATATGAGCAGAAACCTCTTTCTCTTAATATTTACCTTATTCTTCTTAGGTGCTTTCGCCCAAGACAGTTTCAACAAACTCCCAATAGCAGCAAAAATCAACTGCCCAATGCTATTAGTTGACGAACATATCATCGCCAATAAAAATATCATCACTTCAAAGGAAGATATTGAAGAAATAGGAGTAATAAAAGATAAACCTAGCCGCGAAACGCATTTTTATAATCTTACGGCAAACGGTATTCTGTTTGCTAAACTAAAAAAGGAAATACCCAATAAAACACAAGCTGAACTGAACATCTTTTTAGATTTGGACGAAAACAATCCAGTGTATGTAAACGGTTATTTATTGGAGCATAACACGTATACCATTGCTACAGAAAGCATTGCAGAAGTGGAACTGGTAGCCCCAAATAAAGAAAATAACTTAGCACAAACGGTCATCAATGTTTGGACATTAACTCAAGAAGAACGTGAAAATGGCTGTGCTTTATCCCAAATGGAGTAAATTAGTTGTTCACCTCATCATCAATCATCATGAAAACAACAATTATTCTTATCTCGTTTATTCTATTTACTACAACTCCACTACTTGCCCAGCAAAATGCATTTTTGGAAGATTCCATTGAACGCTTAGAGAACTCCCGCCAGTATATTCTGCTCGTGGCAGATATGATGCCCAAAGAAAAATACGATTATAAAGTAACGCCCGAATCTTTAAGTTTTTCCGAGAATTTAATGCATATTGGCTTCGCGCTAGATTGGCATAGCCAGTCGCTCTTAGGGGGTCGTGATGCTCGCGTGTACCAAACCGATACCGTTTTTAAACCCGCCCATAAAACCAAAGCGGAAATGATGGCGCGTATAGACCAAACCTTTACCGAGGCCATTACCCTTTTACAAGATTTTGACCCTAAAGCCTTAGATGATCATTTAGATTATTTTGGTCTAGACCGTTCCAAAAGGCAAATTTGCATGCTGTTGGCAGACCATATTACGCACCACAGAGGGCAAATGCTGGTTGCCATGCGCCTTAACGGGTTAACGCCACCAAGATATGTGCTTTATCAATAGAGCGAAGCCAGCAACTATTCTTGCTTCTTTTTATCGGTATTCATAATAGAAATTACAATACCTACCAGGGCAATACAAACACCGGCAAATACAGCGATCATTACAACACCATTGCTCCAGTTTACCAAGGGAAGATTCATTGTTATCATAGTTTGGTCATTTTAATTGCCGTAAATGTAATTTCTAGCGGCTGTTTATTCTATGACAATTGTCAGCTCACCGAAATAGACAATGTATTTGTACCTGGATTATCGCCTAAAGATTGTATGCCTTATTTGGGTTCTGTATTTTTATAGTTACAAATGATATTTGAAAATGGTAGATAAAATTAAATGTCCGAATTGTGCGCATGAGTTTGATGTTGAAGAGGCGCTTTCTGGCAAAATGCAGGCTCATTTTAAGGCTGAATACGAACGTAAAGTAGCAGAGCAGGCAGAGAAATTCAATAAAGAACGTAGAAAGCTTGAGCTTGAGGTAGAAGAGTTCGAAAAGAAGAAAGAAAAAGAGAACGAACTTTTTAAAGAGAAACTGGCACAACGCCTTGCTAAAGAGTCGGAGAAAATACAGAAGCAGACGAACGAATCTTTTGAGCAACAGCTACGTGCACTGCAACAAGAGAACGAAAAAAAGAAAGAGGAGAACAGGGCGCTGCGTGCACAAGAGATCGACCTTTTAAAGCGTGAGAACGAATTAAAGGAAAAAGCCGAAGAGCTTAAAATGAACGTGCAGAAAGAATTGTTGGAGAAACAATCTGTCATTGAAGAAAAAGCCAAGGCGAAAGAGCGCGAAGCCATGGCACTTAAAGAAAAGGAATACCAAAAACAGCTAGACGACCAAAAGAAGCTTATTGATGAAATGAAGCGTAAAGCTGAGCAAGGTTCTATGCAAATGCAGGGCGAAATACAAGAACTGGCATTAGAAGAATTGTTGCGCAGCACCTACCCCTTCGATACTATTGAGGAAGTGGGCAAGGGTATTCGTGGGGCGGACTGTATACAGACTGTGGTGAACTCGCTTCAGCAGACCTGCGGTTCTATAGTATACGAGAGTAAGCGTACCAAAAATTTCAGTAACGACTGGATCAATAAACTTAAACAAGACCAGATCAATTGCAAGGCAGATATTGCGGTGATCGTTACGGAAACTTTTCCGCCAGATATGGATCGTTTTGGTGAGAAAAACGGTGTTTGGATCTGCGGATTCAATGAAGTAAAAAGTGTATCGCTCGTATTGCGTGAGCTACTCTTAAAAACACAATCCATTAAATCTTCGGATGAAAATAAGGGCGAAAAAATGGAACTGCTGTACTCTTATTTAACCAGTAACGAGTTTGTGCAGAACATTAATAGAATTATTGAAAACTATGATTCTATGATCAAGCAATTGAACTACGAAAAGAAAGCCGCTTACAAGAATTTTGCGGTTCGCGAAAAGCAAATATGGGGCGTACAGGAGAATATAAACGTTCTTTTCGGCTCTATTAAAGGTATTGCCGGCAACTCCCTATCTACCTCTACTATCCTTGATTTACCGGATGCGGAGATAGACGATTAGTTTTTGGTTGTTGGTTGTTGGTTGTTGGTTGTTGGTTGTTGGTTGTTGGTTGTTGGTTGTTGGTAAAATAATGAATTTCACTTTGCGCTATGCACAAAGCCCTTAATAAATTATGCACTAAGCGTGCCACGCATTGCGTTTAGCGTTGGGCGCTAAGCTCTTTTTAGTTTGGAATTTAGCCATGTTATCATCTTTTCAAATCTAAAGGAGATAAATATTAAATATGCACAGCTAATAAAACTACCGAAATTGCTACTTGATGTATCTTTAAAATAAAACACATTTAAAAGTGTTGCTACTAAACCTAAAACACCAACGGTAAGAATAAAATATTTTAAAATTTTCATTGTACCGGGCTGAATGTGTTTTTGCATCTTTTGGACAGTTTTGATAACTAATTACACCTATATGTAGCATTTTTGTGCAAATTGTTACATGTTTTGATGAAAAAGCAGAAAAAACTTCTCATGAAACTGATTCACATTCTGGTAGCCTTACTACTCACTATCACTTCCGTATCATGCCAGCAAGAAAAGAGAGCAGCAGATGACGATGTTACTGTTATGTGGGCATCCCTTTTATCTGATTTAGCGGCTGAGGATAAAGAAGCTTTTAAGGAGGCATCTGCTGAGACCATTCGTTGTTATGATTGTTTGGAGAATACGCCATCCGAAGTGCAACACATGAACTTGTTACGAGAAAATGATTCGCTCTGGTACTCTAAAATTTATGAAGACCTTATTTATATTCCTATAGATAGTTTTATCGCCAATGATTATGACACCCTATTCAATCCTAAATTTGTAAAAATCCTTCAGGAAAATGAAACGATAATTTCCAGTGAAGAAACCAATGGGGTTACATACGCCCATATACTGGTAACCACTACCCTACCTACTGCATTTTTTGAAGGCGCCCAACATATTTTTTCTTTTGTGAAAAATGAAGATGATGTATGGAAATTAAACGAGATCGGCACCATCCCCTAATAAACCTTATTACCTACCTACCCAACTTTTAAAGTCCGACGCCTTTGCCTTGCTCACTATAATACGCTCACTACACGGCGGATGCACCTCTACCAATAATTTGCTATTGAAATGAAGTTTTATGGTAACAATGGCTTCCCTACGCAAAATAAATTGACGGTTGGCCCTATAGAAAAGTGATGGGTCCAAAGCCTCTTCCACTTCCTCTAATTTGGCATCTAATACATATGAACGCTCTTGCACCGTAACTGCTTTTACCACGCCCGTATCTATAAAGAAATAGGCAATATCGGCAGTTTTTACAGGAATCAACTGTTCACCCATACCAACCAAAAATGTCTGTTTATAATTGTTGGGCTTGGTCTGTATTAAATGCAAAAGACTTTGCATTTGCATCTCATCTATACCTTGCTTTTGGTTTTGGGTCTTAAAACGCTGCAACGCATCAGACAGTTCTTCTTGATCAATAGGCTTCAACAGATAATCAATACTATTCACTTTAAAAGCCTTTAACGCATATTGATCATAAGCGGTAGTGAATATAATAGGAATATTGATGGTCACCTGATCAAAAATTTCGAAAGATATACCGTCTGCCAAATGAATATCCATAAACACCAAAATACCTTCGTACGGATTACTGAAAAAATCTACGGCGGCCTTAACGGTATCTAACAACTTAACGATCTCAATATTCGGATCGATCTTAGTGAGCAAATATGCCAAGTTATCACTTGCAGCAAGTTCATCTTCAACAATAATTACTTTCATGCCGGGCGGTTTAAGGGCAATTCTACTTTAAATATATCATTTTGGGTACTTACCTTAACTTCATTCTTTAGCAAAAGTAAATACCGCTTCTTTAAATTATACAACCCCGTGCCCATACCTTCTGCCATGGTTGTACGTGTACGAATAGGGTTTTCTACGAATAACGAATTTTCTACTGAATATACTTTTACGGTCAACGGGTTGGTAGATGATATTTCGTTATGTTTTACCGAATTTTCTACCAATGACTGCAATGCCAATGGTGGCACTTTACGGTCTAACAGTTCTTCAGCTATATGCACCTCTATGCGTAGGCGATCACGATACCGGGTTTCCATCAAATAGATATAACTGCGTAAAAATTTTACTTCGTCTTTTACGGGTACCAAATTGATTTCGCTACTCTGCAGAATATAGCGGTACATGTACGAAAGCTTATTTACAAATTGTGTCGCCTTTTCGTTTTCTCGTATTAAAGAGGATAACGAGTTTAAGGAATTGAACAAGAAATGTGGGTCTATCTGATTTTTAAGGGCCGCAAGCTCATTCTCTAAATTTTGTTGTTTTAGCTGCTCGTTCTCTATTCTACTTTCTTGCTTATCTGTACTTACCCGCAGTAAACGGGCAATAAAAAATAGCACTATGGACAAATTTATAAAAGTAAAATTGACCCAGCCTTCTTCATGGGAATCCAACGTTCTACCATTTACCAAAGGATAAACCGCTATTATGATTTTCACCACGGCAAAAAGTGACAAAGCATTGATGAGCAATATCAATAGCCACTTTACTATTGGCGGCCATTTTAATGCATCATAATCTATATTGGCATTCAACTGAATTACCGACCATGAAAAACAAAAGAAGAATAGGTACCTATATAAAAAATCGGTAACCCAAGACATAGAGAAGTTTAAATTCCCCTCCATAATACCATTATATAGATAGATTGTTTTTGGCAGTGATACCAAAATACCTATAAGTAGGGCCGTTTTAACTACTTCGCCCTGTTTAACCTTTGTCAATGCCATATAACCTCTTTTCTAAATGGTACTTCTCAAATATACCGTAATAATAACTTTGAATTTGCAATACGCAAAAAAGCCGGCCTTTACTAAGTAAAGACCAACTTACAATTAAACTACACTAACTTCTTAAAGTGCATAGGCATCAAAATCGGCAGGTAAATATGCCGCTGTATCAAAACCTAATTCCACTATTTCTTCCTCTTCAAAAATTTCAAAATCTATATCGGATAAATTGGCACCTGCGTAGGGATCAAAATCAAGGGGTAAATATTCAAAGGTGTCAAAACCTAGGTTTACTTCTTCTTCAATCTCTACCACTTCTATTTCACTGGCGTCTAAATTGCCCATTTCTAAAGAAGCTTTTAATTGGGCTTCAAAATCAATACTACAATCTTCGAAAATAGCAGTGATTTCTGCCTTCTCTGCTTCTTTTTGTTTCTGTACTCCTTTAAATGATATAAAGGTGACGGCCACTACGACCACGGCTGATAAAATTTTAATGTTTTTCATGATTTTATAATTTTTAAGTTTTTAGAATTGTTTTTCTATACCCCAAAGATATTGAGCAATACTGCTCTCGGATAATATTAGTGACCCAACTGTCGAATTTGCCATCTAAAACAGCTTTAGACAGTTATGAATTATTATCGGTGGATATGTAGCGGGAATAATTTTGAAGAAAATAGTATTTGAGCACTACTACTTTGATGCTGTCAAACAATTAACTAACATTCGTTTTTACGGATGCATATTTACTTAGTGAACCAATCTCGTACCGTTTCTTCGGCTAATTTGTTATTTGGGGTGAAGGCATTATTATGTTCACCACGGTATTCTATGTAGCTGGGAAATTTCCACCATAGAATGCCTTGGCACCATGGTTCGTTCTCAATACCTTTAAAAATAACTTCGTATGCCCTTTGCTGTGCCTCTTCGTTTATGGTATCATCTGCCTCAGCGTGCGGGTTCTTCCAAGGGGTATCAATACTTCTAAACCCTATTTCAGTAAAAACTATAGGCTTCTTAAAATGGTCGTATACTTTTTTAATTTTGGTTTTTACCGTATCGAATTGTAAACTCATCTCCTCATTGGTAGGGTTATCCTTTTTACTCAAAGGATAATAAGAGTTAAGTCCTATAAAATCCAAATCGTCCCAAAACGTAATATTTTCAAATTCGGCACCCCAATTGGCTGCATACGTTAGTTGCCCCGAATACAGCGCCCTTGTTTTTTTAATCATCTCACGCCAAGCTTCTGGCTGGGCCAATGTTGCCTTGGTGAACTCCACACCAATACAGAGCGCATCCATCTCATGAATTTCTGCCAAAAATGCGTAGTGTCGAATCCACCGATAATAATAATCGTGGAATTTATCCCATTGTGCATCCGTTGGCATATCTATACCGCCAGGCCAACTACCACCAACATAAATTTGAGGTTTCAATAAGGTATACATGCCCATATCACTTGCCATTGAAACAGCATGTACCACGGCGTCATCATTTTCACTACCAGCATTATCACTAAAATGTAAAGGCGTAGGGGTGTTGATGTCATTGATGCCCGTATACGGTACTATGGCCATAGCATTACTGCCCATATTCTTTTGCTTCAATAATGCTTCGGTAGCTTTTTGCGAACCATAACCATTGTAAATACTATAACCTTCATGGGCAAAATTGAAGCCTTTTAGGTAAGGTAGTTTCTTGGTCTCCATTTTTTCCTTCGGATGTGCTTTTGGTAAGGATTTTAAATACTGCTGCCATTTAAGATCAAGGCTTTTTATCTCTCCGCTAGAAAGCGATACATTCTTATACTGTTGCAAGTACCTGTTTTTGCCCCACGTATTAATTAGAAAATCTGCGAACGCACCCGCCATACAATCCCTGATCAATGACGATTCCATCTCCAAAAATGTGTTGTTCAGCAACTCTGCCACCGTATACGTGTTTTCAGACTCCACCAATCTTGCCGCCCAATATTTATAGCCCTTCATCTGCCAAGTATCGGTAAAATAAATAGGTAGCCCCACATTAAAAATGGTTTTATTACTTTCCCCTATAAGGTTGTACAGCATTAAAGCATTGTCTCTACCAATATAATTATTCGCATATATATTATTAATAATGGTGTGAACCGAGTTGGTTGCCACATCAAAAGTAGAGTGGTCGGTATTGCCCGTCATTAGACCTTTTTCTTCTGTACAGGTGTAGAAATTATAGGTGATTTTCGGCACATTGTTTCTACCAACAAAACCGACAACCTTAGCCTTGGCCGCCTTTACCTCCGCTACCTTTTTGTCCACCATTGCAGCATCTAGAGCTTGTTGGTGGTTAATAAACTTATACTCATCGGTATCCAATACTATTTCCGTACCTGTGGCGAAATTGAAGAACGTGGAACCCTCGATCCCCCATTGAGCATTAAAATCGCCCATGACCAATCTTTCCTTTTGCTCATAAACCTCATATTCCAAATTCTGACGGTAGAACGACTGTCCTTTTTCTGCCACCTTTTCTGCAAATAACTCAAAAACTTCATTGGCATTGGTACCCGTTAAAAAGGCAAAGGGAATTTTTGGATCTACGGGACTCGGATAAAAACACACGCCAAGAATGGAATTGTTATTAGGTACTTCTTTAGCACCAATGGTAATATTCGTTTCCGACACCTGAAACGGTGTACTGCCCATATATTTTTTAATGAACGGATTCTCATTTACCGTACCTACCAAAAAGACAATTGAATTTTTAAAACTACTATCATCAACCTCATCAACAGCCTTATAGCTTACTTTAACACTGCGCCGTGAACGTGTGATCTCTTTTTTAGAAAGTTCGTGAAGTAAATCTTTATACTGCTGCTGTAATGTTGGGTCTTTTGCTCCATAAACCACCAAAATCTCTCTTTTATCAAAAAAAGTTCTGCGTAAATCCCTTCTGGAGGAAACAGAATCCAGACCTATCGAAATACCCTCATTTTCAGCTGTTGGTAAATACTGCACTCCGGCAAAGCCGACGATACCGACAATAACAAATAAGACTACCAATAGATATTTCCTGTTCATGGACCTAATGAGAATTAAACGACAGTATAAGATAGCAAAACTGCAAAACCTAATGCCGAACAAGGCATTATTTAACTTAAAAAAAGGACATTGGTATACCCAAACCTGTAATTGACCGTACTATCAATACTATGAAGCCCAACCTGATACTTACGCAAATAGAGTTGCAAACCATAGCTGTTGTGGTAATAAGCTATTTCTACCTTAACTTTGTACTAAATAGCCAACGCTTCATGAAATCAGTACTATTCTCAACCTTTGTTTTTTGCACTTACCTATTGGCCGCCCAAAACAATGCAACCATACCTTTAGAAGACTTTACCGAATTACAGGTATATGATAGAATTAGTGTTACCCTTGTAAAAGGTGATGAGAATAAGATCGAAATACCTGCTAGCGATAAAAAGGACCTTAGCATTACCGAAAACGACGGGCGATTACGCTTAAAAATGTGTTCAGGGGAATCTGTATTGAATACCATTCTAAGTTTAAAGTTGTACTATACCGAGGCGTTATCCATTATTGATGCCAACAAAAATTCTAGGATTATTTCTACGGGACTGGTAATAGGTACCGATTTAGCCATTGAAGCACAAGATGCCAGTACCATTACCTTAAACATTGCCTATAATAACGTGTCCGCCAAAAGCACTAGTGGAAGTGAAATAAAACTGTCCGGTACCAGTAGTCACCAAGAGGTAATGATCAATACCGGTGGAAAACTTTTGAACCAAGGATTAAAAACAAAAAGCAGCACTGTGATTGTACTTTCGGGAGGCAGCGCCGAAGTTTATGCCAGTGAAGCGGTCATTGCCAAGGTAAAAGCCGGTGGAGCCATTACCATTTACGGAAACCCCACATCTGTTGATAAAGACGATACTTTTGGTGGTAAAATTGCCATTGTGGAATAACTACTGTTCTATACTCTGAACATCAAAGGCTATAAGCTCATTATCTTGAAATTGTGGTGTAACTTCAATAGGGTTGCAACACACCTCGCAGTCTTCTACATAAGTTTGTTGTGAAATAGATGGATCAAGAAGCATGGATACTTCTTCCCAACAATACGGACATTGAAAGTAATGCTCGAACATAGCTATACATTAAGCTTTCAGTTCTTTTGCCAAATCTTGTAATGTAAATGTTTGTATCAAGTTTCCGCTATTGGAAGTGAAAATGGTCTCACGCCCCAGCTTTAAAGCCAAGACATCTTCGTCTTCCTCTAAATGTACATCTGCCGGATCAATGTTGATCTCTTCCAATTTTACATCAAATCGTTTTTTTAAAGTAACGGAGCTATTCGATTTTCTCAACTCAAAGCCGTAAAAGTCGAATAGGCGTTGTAATCCACTAAAAAAGCTAAAGCCTATAAAAAGTAAACCGGCCATGGCAAATTTATATGCCAAGGTAAACACATCTAGCTCATCACCGTTTATAAACGTATAAACCAAATTAATGCAACCGTAAATACCCAACAAGAATACCAATAGACCTACTATTACCGCTAAAATATCAGTAAACAAAGCCTTGTTAGTTCTGGTGACGGTTAGTCCGTCTTCCGTTCTATTGGCTTGAAACCCAAAATCCTTTAAGTATTCCAAATTCTGAATCTGCGCCCTTTTGTTGGCAATGGTCGCATTTAAATCGCTCATATCTACAACAACAGCACGTTTTTGCAACTCATCTTGTAAACTTAATTGTGCTTCAAACGTGAGCAATGAATGTTGGTTCATTATTGCTATGAGCTCGCTATTTGTTCTATTGCTATACATGTTCTTTTGTAATTAATTTACTCGATAACCGAGATTAAAAACTTAAAGGTCTACTGCTTATAATTCCACATTCAATAATTGACCGGTAAGCTGCAATAATTGTAGCTCTGCCAACTTAGCATCATACTTTGCCAAATTCTTATTGGTCTGCGCGTTCAGTAAATTGATCTGCGCCTGTCTAAATTCTATTGATGTAATACTACCCAATTGAAACTGCTCTCTTGAGCGTTCAAAATTATTCTGGTTGGTAAATACGTTCTGTTCCTGAATACGATATATTTTCAGCAAATTCTCATACAATGCCAAGGCATTCTGCATATCTCTATTTACTTCCAGTTCTACCTGTTTTCTTAACAATTCTTGATTGGCATACGCAATTTTGGCATTTTTTACACTTACCGTTGTACTACCGCCATCAAACAAATTCCACGTTAAACTAGCTCCTAGCGCGTAGTTGCCAGAATTGGAATTGGTACCGGGAAAAACGGCACCCGTCAAGAAAGCAGAGGGTGCATTCTGGTTCCTGTTCCATCCATAAGAACCTGTTAACCCAATAGTAGGCAGGTAACCAGATTTGTTCACTTTAATATCGTAAGCATTAATATTTAGATTGGTCTCTGTCTGCAGAACCGCCACGTTATTGGCTATGGCCTGATCCATATATTCCACAATTTGAAACTTAGGTATAAATATTACCGTGGTATCTACCATATACTCCGCACTTAAATCCTGATTCAGTACCACATTTAAATCTCGCTTTGCATTGGCAAGTTGCTGCTCGGTATTCAATAAAGCAATACTATCATTGGTCATATCTACCTGTGCGTTCAAAATATCCAACTTGGTATTCTGCCCATACTCAAATGAATATTCTGATCTGGTAATCCTATCCCTTGAAATTTCCAAGGCTTGCTTCTGTACATTTCTATTTTCCGTTAAACGGGCAATTTCAAAATATACCGTAAACATCTGGATCATGGTATTCTCAATTGTCTCACGCGCCTGTAAGCTGCTTAGCTGATATTGCTCTTTTAGTCTTTTGTAATTATAATACCTTCCCAAACCATCGAACAAGGTATAATTAAGACTTAAACCTGAACTATAACGTTGACTCTCTGCGCCATCAATAGAAATATCATCCCTTGGACTACCGTCATCATTAACCTGCCCAGGAAACTCGGTCGTAGTATTGTTATTGTTATATGTGGCAGCGGCAGTACCCGTTAATGTTGGAAGATAACCTGAGTTTAGGACACTAGCATTATTTTCTGCAATCTCTACCTGACCTTTTGCGATCTCTATTCCAAAATTATTTTCCAATGCCTTGGCTACCGCTTCTTCTTTAGAAAGCGTGGTCTCTTGTGCCAGAATAGTATATAGCGGTAGAAATACCAATATTGTGATGAATCTTACTTTACTCATTATAACTTATCTAGATTCTTATGTGTTTCTGAACCATTTTCAATGATATCGTGTGAATGGCCTTCTAAATGTGAGGCTTCTTTCTTTTCCTTAATGGCTCTTTCTACTTCTTCTTTTGTAATCTTATGTCCGGAAGCGAATGATAAATTCTGAGCTTTTAAATTATTACTGAAGGATAAGAACAACGGCAGCATCAATAAAGTAAGTACCGTAGCTATACCAATACCATAAGCAATGGAAATTGCCATTGGCTTTAAGAATTGCGCCTGTCTACTGGTCTCTAACATTAATGGAGCTAAACCGGCGATCGTGGTTACCGATGTTAAGAAAATTGCCCTAAATCTTGATTTACCGGCTTCAAAAATGGCGTTGTCAAAAGACATACCTTCCCTTAAATTAGAATTGAACTTACCTATGAGTACCAAACCATCATTTACCATAATACCGATCAATGCAATGATACCCAATATAGAAAGTACGTTTATAGGAAAATCATGAATCCAGTGACCCCAAGCAACTGCGGTAAAGCTAAATGGCACCAATAACAATAACATTAACGGCTGACTGAAACTTCTAAACGTAAATGCAATTGTGATGTATATTAAAAGGATTACCGTAAATCCAACCAGTTTTAAAGACCCTGTCAACTTCTCCAATTCTCTATTTTGCCCTTCATAAGAAGCACTTACCGTTGGATATTTAGATTGTATTTCCGGCATGTGTACGTTCTGAATCTCTGTCATGATTTCCGTAGGACTATCCTTTACATCTTTCATATCTGCGGATACCTGAATTTCTCGCCTTCCTTCTAAACGGTTGATGGCTACATCTCCACGAACAATAGTATAATCTGCAACCTCGCTTAATGGCACACGCTCACCAGATGGAGTTACAATTCTCATATCATCTAAATTGGAAATTGAAGAACGCTCTTCTCTATCATAGCGCACCCAAACCCTAATCTCATCTTGTGACCTTTGAAAACGTTGTGCCTGTACACCAAAGAAACCGGCACGAACCTGGGTCATTAAAGCTTGAAGATCCAAGCCAAGTAAATAGGCATTTTCCTTTAAGGTCAATCTGATTTCTTTAATACCGGCAGGATCATTATCGGCAATATCCTTTAATCTTGGGTTTTTAGTAAGAATTTCTTTAAGCTCAACCTTTGCAGCCTTTAATTGCTCTATATTATTCCCTAATAAGGATACCGATACAGGCGATCCTCCAAAATTACCACCAGAACCATAGATCAAACTTTCTACGCCTAAAACCGGTCCCACCAATTCTTCCAATCTACGGGTAACCATATCCGCAGAAATCTCATTAGGTCTTTCTTCGCCTGGTAATAGGTTAATGGTCAATACCGCAGATGAAGAACCTGGTCCCAATCTTCTGATCATATTTTCAAAAACCATTTTATCGCCTTCAGGAAAATATTTATCGGACAGTTCTTGATTTACTATGATTGCTTTCTCCTCTATAAATGAAATAATAGAATCTGTTATTTTCTCATTGGTTCCGTTTGGCATTTCTAGCTCTATACCCACACGGTCACTGGCAATTCTTGGAAAGAAAGCCGTTCTAATAATACCACCACCAACAGAACCTAACGTTAATATGAATGCCGAAGCGAAAACGGCGAACATAAATATTTTATGATTCATTGAAAATCTCAATACGGGAGTATAAAGATTATCACGCATCCATACCATTAATCTATCTCCAAACTCATTGATTACCCTAAGTTTGGCAAATGCATTTGCGAATCCGCTTTTTGGCTTGGTATCAATAGGCTGTAATGCTTTTGAATGTGCCAAGTGAGCTGGTAATATGACCAATGCCTCTACCAATGACACCACCAATGTTAAAATAACGATTACGGATACTTCACCAAAGAATTCCCCAATTCTACTATCTAAAAACAAGAAAATAGAGAATGCCAAAATAGTGGTTATAATAGCGGAAATAATTGGAGGCAATACCTCCATAGTACCGTCTACAGCTGCTTGAACAGGAGATTTACCCTTTTCATAATGCTGATAGATGTTCTCTGCAATTACAATACCATCATCTACCAGAATACCAATTACGATAATCATACCAAATAACGACAGTACATTAATGGTAACATCAAAGAATCCCGCAAAAACAAACATTCCTAAAAATGCTACTGGCAACCCAAAGGCCACCCAGAACGCCAATCTTGTATTCAAGAAAAGAGATAGGAATATTAATACCAATACCATACCCATTATGGCATTTTCGGTTAGCAACTGTGTTCTTTGATTTAGCGTGATAGATTGGTCGGAAACAACATCTAACTTTATATTGTTGTACTTTTCATTAAAATCATCAACATATTCATTCACCTGATCCGCAGCTAAAATAAGATCTTCATTATTTGTACTTGTAATTGTAGTACTAACAGAAAGGTTACCGTTAAAATAACTTGCATTTGGTGTTTCGGCAAAACGATCTCTTACCTCAGCAACGTCTTTTAAACGTATTACGTTACCAGATTGATCTGCCCTAACCACAAGGTTATTTAGTTCACTACCATAATAAGACCGGTTATTTGCACGAATTAAATACTCTTCGGCATCAGTCTTAATATTACCACCGGTAACTAGTATATTGGCATTACCAACTGCATTCGCTACTTCTGTAAATGATAAACCATAGGCCAACAGGTCATTCTCGTTTACAGCAATTTCAATTTCTTCATCTGGGAAGCCAGAAAGTTCTATTTGAGAAATACCATCCATGGCACGTAGATCATTTTCGATCTCCCTACCCACGCTTTTTAATGTTGCCAACGGAATATTTTCACCGCTAATGGCAAATGCTATGGTTTGACGAACGGTCTCTAACTTTGCAACAATTAAAGGTTCCATGCCCGTTGGGAAAGTTGGCACCCTATCTACCGCATTCTTGACCTCTAAAAGCATGAAATCAATGTTCTCTCCCTTCTCGATTTCTACATTGATCGTACCACTATTCTCCCTTGAAGTGGAAGTTACACGATCCACGCCCTCCAAGCCTTTTAGGTTGTCTTCTATCTTTAAGACGATACCCTCTTCTACCTCTTGTGGTGAAGCTCCTGGATAGGTAATAGTGATGGAAATATTCTTAGAATCGGTAAGTGGGAAAAAAGAAGATTTCAAAGCCTTTGCGCCAACAATACCAAAAAGGGCAAAGGAAATTACTACGACATTAACGGCAACGTGATACCGAATAAAATATTCAATAAGTTTACGCATTATCCTTTTGTATTTTCTGGTTGTTCACCATAAATTTTCACTGACATACCGGTATATGCACCGCTTATAGGTTTGGACACGATCGTTACGCCATCAGGTACTTTTTTAAGCACTACACGTTTATCTGAAAAATAAACAGGTTCTACATCTATAACATCAAGTACAGAATCTCTTACAACAAAAATCTTATTGCCTTCCAATAAAAGTCCTCTGTCTACCTCAATAGCGTTTTCTTCTTTCTTAGCATCTAAATCTGCCTCTAAATACATGCCTTCCCTTAAATTCCCGTCCTCTACCTCTATGTAGGCATTAACGGTTTGGGTCAATTGGTCAATACTACCGTTAATTCTGGTAACCTTTCCTTTATACGTACTATTATCATCTAGATTGGTCAACTCTACAGATTCCCCCACTTTCAATAAATCTGTATACCGTTTACTTATGGCCACTTCAAGTTCATAAACCTCTGGGTTAATAAACTCCCCTAATTTTTGACCTGATCTTACCAAAGTACCTTCTGTTACCAAAGTCTCGGTAAGTACCCCAGAAAATGGTGCCGTAATTCTGTATTTGGCAAGCCTCTGCTCTAAATTCTTAACATTGTAATAGCTCGTTAAAATACCTCTGCCCGAGATAAAGAACTTTTCTTTCTCCGAACCCATTTGCGGCAAAGCCGGAGTACTTTTTGACATATCAAAATTTGCTAGGTACTCTTGCCATTTTGGATAAATATCCGGGTAGTCTAAACGCAAATCTGGCATTACCGCCGTTAATTGATTAAAGAGATTACTTTTGGCAGACTGTACGCTTGCTGCATATTCATCTGCGTCTATATTAATGATGGTCTCCCCCCTTCTAAAAGTTTGACCTTCCTTAAATAATTTACTACCTTTTTTGAAAACACCTTGAACCTCTGCAAACAACTCTACACGCTGTTTGGCAGTTAAATTACCATTTGCAGATACTACAATGGGCACCGTACCATTTTCAACCACCTCGGTAAAAACAGTTTTTACTACCTTCTCAGATTTAGGCTTGAATGTTTTTTTACTATCAATAATATAACCCGCAAGAAAAATGGATACTACAATTAGTAAAATACCTAGTACGGTAAAAATAATTTTTCGCATTTTATTATAATTTATAAGCGTATTTCAAAAAACACAGGATCAAAAGTACTTTTAAATATCCTTTATCATTCTGACGATTAAATGAAACGACCAAATTCAAACCTGAAACGACTTTGAAACATTCTCAGCTTTGAGCACCGTAATCTTTTCATCACCATTTCCCTAAAGAGCATTTAACATCAACGTTTAAAAAACTATTACCGTCTAAGACAACAATCAAAATATTGTTAAAACAAGCTGCATTTTTAAACAGACTTTAACTAGAAACTTTTGGAAATCAATTAATCTTTGGCGAAACTACAAAAAAACACATCTGGCATTGAAAGCCTTTATGGTTAAAGTAATCATAAAAAAATATGACTTTTACGTTCGCTATAAAATAAAAAAGGGATGCTTTCGCATCCCTTTTACCATATATTCTACACTGATTTAATTTCGTTTTACATCTTCGTATTTGGTATCCACAATACGTGTTCTATTTGCTTCTCCTGTACCAAATTTCATATTTAAAAATTCGTCATCACTATCAAAAACGGCTAGTTTAGTGCTTTGCATTCGTAACAACGAATTAAGCGACCTAAAATCATTTCCCTGTAATTGAACAAATTCTAGATTACTTAAGGTTGCCATACCACTAGGCATATCTCCCTCAAACTGATTATAAGAAAGAATTAATTCTCTCAAGTTCACCAAGCGACCTAAATCAACCTCTATTTCTCCTGCAAGCTTATTGCCAAACAACTCTAAACGCTCTAATTTTTGAAGTTTTTCTAACGACCTAGGTAGATTACCCTCTAGGTAATTACTGGATAGGTTCAACGTTTTAAGATTAGGAATTTCACCAATGCCTTCTGGAATTTCACCTTGAAACAAGTTGTTGAACATAGAAAGCTCTTCCAATTGTTTCATTTTTGAATACTCTTGCGGTAATGTACCCGAGATCTTATTCATTTCTAAACGTAATGATATCAAATTTTCTAAGCTGAAAAGGTCCTTAGGCAAATTACCTTCTAGAACATTGAAAGCAAGGTTCAACGATTTTAAATGAGTAAGGGCAGATATACCGTCTGGGATTGCTCCCGTTAGATTATTACGATACAATTTTAAACCAACCACATGACCATCTACTACCTCAACACCATGCCAACTAGATGGATCGGCTTTAAGATCCCATTTTTGTTGCCATTGCTCACCAACGGTACTTTGGTTGAATTCTATTAAATACTGTTTCTCACTTGCCGGTATTTGGGCTTGCACCAAAACACTACAAGCCAGAAGAATAAATAAGCAGGTTTGTTTGATATTATTTTTCATACTGAAAAAATTAGATTTTGGGGGATTTCAATTCGTACAATTAACACCTAAAAACATCATTTAGAATACTTTGGTGTAAAAAGTACTTTTATTATAACGTGCGAAAATTACATTTATGATAGTTTGGTATTTTAAATTGTAGAAAAATAAAAAAGAGATGCTGTTCAACATCTCTTTTTTTCACCAAACTAACTAAAAGTGTAAACTACTCTTACTCTTCTATATCTTCAAACTTCGTATCTGCCATTCTGGTTCTACTGAAGTTAATATCCTTAAATTCAATTTTCTCATCTTCCTTATCATAATCAAAAACCAAGTACTCTTTAGTTTCCAAAAGTTCTAAAGCTTTAAATGAACTGAAATTGTTATTCTGTATTTGAAAAACCTCTAAACTCGCCAATTGTGAAAATTCATTCGGAATATCACCAATAAGCCTATTATTTGCCAATACCAATTCTTTCAACTTACTAAGGTTACCCATATCTCTTGGAATAGTACCTTCTAGTCTATTTTCAAAAAGACCAAGGGTCTCTAATTGAGACAACGCACCTAATGAACTAGGAATATCGCCGTGCAACTCATTACTAGAAAGGTTCAACACCTTTAAACCTTTTAAATTACCTACCGAAGCAGGAATTTCACCTGTAAAAAAATTATTGAATGCAGAAAGCTCCTCTAATTGTAACAAACTACCAATACCTTCTGGCAGCTCACCATTTAGCCTGTTCATTTCTAATTTCAATACTTTTAAATTGGAGAGATTTTCTATTTCTACCGGTAACTTACCTGTCAATGAATTAAAAGCAAGGTTTAAAACTCTTAAATTCTCCAAATCACCAATCTCTGAGGATAGCGACCCCATTAAATTATTATGGAACAAGTTGATTTCAACTACCTTATCATCTTCAACCTTAACGCCATGCCATGAAGAAACCGGAGCTTTTAAATCCCACTTCTTTACCCAATGCATACCATTGGTAGTTTCATAAAGGTCAATTAATGCTTTTTTCTCTTTTTTAGAAACTTCTGCAAAACAAACGGTTGTTAGAAACAACAAGCTGAAACTTAAATAGTATAGTTTTTTCATATGATGGTGGTTTGGTATTCGTATTCAACTAAGAATTATCCTACAAATTTGAACTAATAACGTTGAAAACTGAAAGTTTATCGTTGATTTACCCTGCTTTGTTGTGAAACTACCAAAATATGTTGTGAAACCCCTGAAATCTGTGGTAAGAAAATTACGATTTACGTTAACTCCTCAATATCAATGGTTAAGGTTTCCCACTTTTGCATTAACGTCTCCAATTTCTTCTTTTTGGCTTGGTAACCATCAAAGAAATTAGGTTCCGCAATAGTGGCATCATAATCTACAAGCAGGTTATGATCAATTTCCTTAATTTCTTTTTCTAAAGTACCGATCTTACTTTCTACCGAACTCAATTGATTTTTAAGACTCTTAATTTTTTTCTGATCCTGAAAAGATGTGGATGCTTTTGGTTTTTCCTTCTCTGCAATTACTGTTTGTTTTTTTTCAATAGACCTAAAATCTTCTACTTTTCTTTGCTCTAAATAGAAATCAACATCGCCCAAATATTCTCTAATTTTTTGATCTTTAAATTCATAGACCTTATTGGTAAGTCCTTGTAAAAAATCTCTATCATGAGAAACCAATATTAGGGTTCCTTCAAAATTTAAACAAGCCTGCTTTAATACGTTCTTAGATTTAATATCCAAGTGGTTGGTAGGCTCATCCATTACAAGCACATTGAAGGGCTGTAAAAGCATTTTAGCTAAAGCCAAACGGTTACGTTCACCACCAGATAGTACTTTTACGTATTTATCCACTTCATCGCCCCTAAATAAAAACGATCCTAAAATATCTCTTACCTTGCTTCTGTTCTTTTCATTTGCCGCATCAATCATAGTATCTAGTATGGTTTTGTTACCATCTAAATATTCTGCTTGGTTCTGAGCAAAATATCCTATTTGAACATTGTGCCCCAGCTTTAGGTGACCTTCATGTTCTAGTTCGCCAACTATAATCTTTGCCAAAGTAGATTTACCTTGTCCGTTCTGACCTACAAAGGCGGTTTTGCTATTACGCTCTATAAGTAGATTAATATCGTTCAACACCAATTTACTACCGTAAGATTTGGAAAGCTCCTCTATTTCTACAACAACTTTACCTGGCGTAACGGAAATAGGAAAACGCAAGCTCATAACACTATTGTCATCTTCATCTACCTCAATGCGCTCAATTTTATCGAGCTTTTTTATCAATGATTGCGCCATTGAAGCTTTGGTAGATTTAGCTCTAAACTTTTCTATTAATCGTTCTGCCTGTTGAATTTCTTTCTCTTGATTTTTTTGAGCGTTAATTTGTTGTTGCTTGATTTCGTTTCTTAAAACCAAGTACTCGGTATATGGCTTATTATAATCGTATATACGACCTAAAGAAATTTCTATGGTTCTATTGGTAACGTTATCCAAGAACATTCTATCGTGAGAAACAATTACCACTGCACCGGTATAATTGTTCAAAAACTGTTCAAACCAAATAATGGATTCAATATCCAAGTGGTTAGTAGGCTCATCGAGAAGCAGTACATCATTACTTTGTAGTAAAAGTTTTGCCAGTTCTATTCGCATTCGCCAGCCACCGGAGAATGTTTCGGTCTTTTTATCGAAATCTTCTCTTTTAAAACCTAAACCTTGAAGTATTTTCTCTGTTTCACCTTGGTAATTATAACCGCCCAAAATTTCATAATGTTGGGTGATATCACTTAAATCTACTATTAATTGATTGTATGATTCAGATTCGTAGTCCGTTCGTTCTGCAAGTTGATGATTGATTTCATCTAACTTTAATTCTAAAGCCTTGATCTCTTCAAAAGCCTGATAAGCCTCTTCTAAAACCGACCTACCTTGAACAAAATCTATATCCTGCCTTAAAAAGCCAATTTTAATGTCTTTTTCAACCGCAATGACACCGGTATCCAAAGCCATATCTTTATTGAGCAGTTTTAATAAGGTTGACTTACCAGCTCCGTTTTTACCTACTAGTCCTACTCGATTACCCGCATTTAAACGAAATGAAATTTCTTCAAATAGATATTCTCCTCCAAAAGAGACAGATAGGTTGTGAACGTTTAACATAAATTCTTATTCTTCTTGTTGACCTAAGGTGTGTATAACATATACCCATACCTTTTGTACTTAATTATCTTTTCTTGATATAGATATAAGACAAGAAAAATGCCTTAAAATCGTACCTTAGTATAAAGTTTTGCAAATGTTAAAAAAAGGAAACAAACTCTACAGTATTTTAACAGGAAGTTGCCCCAGATGCCATAAAGAAAGCATGTATTTAGATAAAAACCCATATCATATGGGTAAAATCTTTGAAATGCACGAACGTTGTAGCCATTGTGGCCTAAAATATAAGATTGAACCTTCTTTCTTTTACGGAGCTATGTATGTAAGCTATGCCGTGGGAATTGCTTTCGCCGTTGCCGCATTTGTAATCGCGAATCTTTTTCTTGGTGCCGATCTCATTACAACTTTCATTGCCATTATTGGAACCCTCATTGTATTTATGCCTGTAATTATGAGGATTTCACGAAACATTTGGATCAATATGTTCGTAAAATATGAGCCAAAGGTTAGTCAAAAAAAAACTAATATTCAGCAAAACGAGTAATATCCATTTCTGGCAATAGCGGTATTTTAGATTCTATATAGTCATAAAGTGATCGTGCCGCCCAAGGGGCAATGGTAATACCATGGGAACCAAAACCGTTTAACACCCATAAATTCTTATGCTTTGGATGTTGCCCCACCAAAGGTCTTCTATCTTTAACCGTAGGACGCATACCTGCTACGTGGTCCACAACGGTAAAGGAACAATCTAAAAGATTTTTTAATTTATCTACAAGCTCATTTTTAGCCTCTTCTGTAGTTATATTGTCTTTTTGATTCCTATTATATGTTGCACCAACCTTGTACAGATCATTGCCTAGTGGAATTAAAAATATTGATGACTTAATAATATTCGATTCATCTAGTTCTTTTGCCTCAATTACTATATACTCTCCTTTAGAGCCCTGCATGGGCAAGTAATTAAAATACGGATTACGCATTAACCCGAAACCTTCGGTGAATACTATATGTTTTGCTTTTATGTTTTGATAAGTAATACAATCTTTTTCAAACTGTATTTGATCATAATCAAAAGTATCCAGCATCAGCTTATCATTGTCACGCAGCCAATTCTCATAACTATCAAATAATAGATTTGTATTCAATTTACCTGTTTGCAATACTTTACCGAATTTAAACGGAGCTTTTAATGCGGCATTCTCATTAGCAATCAACGTAGTATCCAAATAAGGTTTTAATTTTACTTTATCGGCTGCCTCAAACCATAAATTTTGCTCTTCTATACTGGCGAATTTTCGAAAAACACTTAATTTTTTATCAAACCTTACATCTAGTAATTCCTCTAAATCAGTATAAAACCGAGTAGCTATAGGAAGTTGCTCATCTGCACGCCAAGAAAGGGTAAACCTTTTTAAAATTACAGGGTTATACAAGCCGCCAGCAACACGAGACGATGTTTGCGAACGATCGTTAAACACTACGAACGTTTTATTATTTCTACGCAAATTCTCGCAAAAAGCAGTACCTGCCAAACCAAGCCCTACTACTATATAATCTACCATAGCACAAATGTACTTACAATGTATGAAACCATATAAAACAAAAGACCCGATCTGTCGATCGGGTCTTTTTTATGTGAATTGGATTTTCAGCAAGCTTAATAAGCCCACATGTCTTGTTCTTTATCTCTAATAGTTTCTTTAATTCTCTTCGCTTCCAATAACTGGAACAAAGCATTATCAGAAATATAATCATCGATGTTTCTATCTCCTTGTACGTTATCCTCTTTATAAATAACGGCATTGAATCTACGTGCATTCAACAACATATCAAATGAGATTGGCTGTGCAGAATTCTGAGAGTTAAACAGCTTTGCCTCGTGTAACATTTCTCGAGCATCTGGGTACCATACCCAAAAAAGCTCAACCATATCAGGATTCTCATCATCCATAAAGTTAACATCTGGAGCAACTGGAGCAATACCTAAAAGACGGTATTTTAATTCTCCTTGTCTCTTATCAAAATACCATATTCCTTTAATATGATACTCTTCAATATCTGCTGCAGATATAGTTCTACGGGTAATATACTCTTCAGAAACAGCTTCACCTGCATTCATTTGCTCATACCCATAATCTAGAGTATCGACCATTTGCAATGCATCTTTTAAATCTGCATAAGTTCTTTTTTGTGTAAAATAAGAATCTGTATAGGTATCTAATTTTCCACTTTTTAAATTTTTAACCAGTACATGGTATAACGATCTTCTATCAGGACCTATATCCATTGTATCTGTTGGGTAGTATAATGGGAAGTTTACTCTCTCATCTAAATCTATGGTCTCCCATAAAGTCTTAGACCAAAGTATATCCCTATCATCTACATAACCATATTCTAACGGAGCATCATTATCTACAGCTTTCTGTGCTTCTGTACGAATACCAACCTCTTCTGGTTTTTTAGCATTCAATACATTTGCTTGGGCCATCATTGATAAAGGTAACATTGTTACCACTCCCATTACTAAAACATTTTTCCAATTCATGTTTGCTACACTTTAAAATTAACCGGGCAAGACCAATAGGCTTACCCGGTATCATTCTATTTATTTAGTTTGTAATCTCCACAACTACTGGAGATACTTTCTTCAACTTGTACGTTTTATTATTTGTGATATAAGCTTCGATGTCAAATATTTGAACAACATCTCCTCTTTTAGCACGACCTAAAGCTTGTTTAGCCTTAGCATTCATTTTGTTTCCTCTTACAGAAACTGTTGGTTGACCTGGTACTTTGAATTTGAAACCGCTTACCGCTAAGTTCAAATCAAAATCGAAGTCTTCTAAACCAGCACCTATAGTAGCGATCTCAACATTTCTCTTTGGAAGTTTAAGACTACCTGTTTGCTTGCTTATGCTACCTGAAGGTCTTGGAATATCCTTAATTCTGAATTCAGACTTAGAAGATACTGTTTGACCATCTGGCAAAGTACCTGACGCCGTAATAGTAACATTTCTACCAGTACCTGGTGTCATTACATATTTACTACCACTTACACTCTTAAGACCTGGAGCAGAAGCTCTTACCTTATTGTTAGGTATACCTGGTATTGAGATAGACATTGGGTTAGCAACACCTCTATAAACAACATTCATTTTATCAGCAGCGATCAAAGCAGCGTTTGGCTTAGATATAGTTGCGAACGAGTTATTAACCTCAACAGGAATTTCTTCACCGTCTTGCTTAAAGTAGATTGTACCTTTTACTTCATGGTCACCGGCTGAACCAGAACCAATCAACATTTTAACACCACCTGCTTCTAATTTGTAATCAGTACCTTCAGATAATTTTCTTCCGTCTAAAGTCAATTCTGCTCTTACCGGAGTAGAAGAATTATCAGTTTTACTAATAATGATTTTACCATCATACTTTTCACCTGCGTAGTATGCAGATTTTGTAGCTGAAAGTGAAGTTGCAAAGTTCTTTAAAGAAACCTGGTTAGACAACTCACCTGCCAACATTGATTTTAATGCTGCTTCTTCAGTTATTTTAACGTCAGCTTGTAACTGAGTTAATTTTGCCAAAGATGCTACCAAAGGATATCCTTCGTAGTGGTAGTTGATCCAATCTTGCTTAGTACCGTCTCTTTTTTCAACTTTACCATTTTCGTCACCAGTTTGGAAACGATCGATAACAGATTGCTTTAAAGCTTCTGGTACAATTGCAGCTACTTGGTCTCTATAACCAGTTAGGTTGCTCATGAACTTTTTACCATCTTCTGATAAAGTTTCACCTTGAAATAATTTCTGATCTAAATAATCAGACATATCCATACGAGCATAATCCTTAGGATCTTCTATACCTTCAGTCATACCTGTTTTAAGTCCTTCTAGGTAATCATAATACTCTTGAGACATTGCTTTGATCTTCTGAGCATCTTGATATAACTTTTCGTACTTCGCAGCATCTTCAGATGCTTTAGTTCCAAGACTTTCCAAGAACGCATTGTTACTTGCTGTAGTCTTTTCGTTAGAAGTCTCTAGCTTTTCATTCATAATACCGAATGCTGCTAGCACCTCTTTACTCATGTTTAATGCCAACATTGCGATGAAGATCAAATACATTAAGTTGACCATCTTCTGACGTGGTGATTGTTTTCCTCCTGCCATGGATTTTTAATTTAGATTTTTAATTAATAATTGATTCGGGTCGGTAAAAATCCAAATTAGTTTTTGCTCATTGCAGATAACATACCACCATAAACACCATTCAATGAAGAAAGGTTTGTAGATAAAGAAGCCATTTGCTCTTTAAGTGCACTTGCATTTTGAACAACTTCTTCATTAACTGAAGCTTGCTTGCTAGCACTTTCTAATTGTACTTTATAAAGACTGTTCAAAGACTCCATTTGAGCGGCAGCCTGAACCATTTCACTAGAATATTTCTTAGTAGATTCCATAGCATCTACTGTTGGAGCGATACCTTTAGCGGCACCTTCAAAATTCTTAATGCTAGAACCTAAGCTCTCCATAAGATTTGCATCAACACCTGCTTCTTTCAATAAATCATCTAATTTCTTAGATAAAGACGCTTCTGCTTCTTTTATTTCTGTAGCAGCTTGTGCTTTTTTAGGAGCTTTGCCCTCACCACCAGCTAATTCTGGGTATACTAATGACCAATCTAAATCGTCATCTACTGGTTCAAATGCACTGATCGCAAAAATAAGTGCCTCTGTAATAAGACCTATCGCTAGAAGAATACCACCGTTTAATGGACCTAACTCCCAGTGAAGAATTTTAAATAATGCACCAATAATTACAACTGATGCCCCTAGGCCGTAGGCCATGTTAAATAATTTTTTTGTGGATTTTGACTGTGCCATGATTTTAATTTAATTTAAGGTTTAATAAAAAAGATTTGGTTAAAAAATGAATTTGAATTTATTATAAAACTGTTAATATTATTATTTATTGTGTTGAGTCTTCCTCACCCATATAATCTTGTACTGTTCTGAAACCTATGTAACTACGAGCTGAATCTGCGTACTCAAAGTCTCTTGTACTTACCTGCAAAAAGTATGCTACATCTTTCCAAGATCCTCCTCTAATAACTTTTCTCGTATTAGATTGGTCACCTCCGTTAGGGTTCATGGTCGAAACATAATCGTAAGCACTTGGATCGTAACTTGAGTTTGTCCACTCAGAAACATTACCGGCCATATTGTACATATTGAAATCGTTTGGTTCGTAAGATTTAGCTTCTACAGTATATAATGCTGCATCTGCCGCGTAATCTCCACGTTGTGGCTTAAAGTTTGCCATAAAACAACCTGTATCGCTAATTACGTATGGTCCACCCCAAGGGTACGTACCACCTTCGATACCTCCTCTTGCTGCATATTCCCATTCTGCTTCTGTTGGAAGTCTAAATTGGTTTACAAATTGCTTACCACGACTCTTGTTATCATCGTTTTTATACTTTGTTCTCCAGTTACAGAATGCTTTAGCTTGCTGCCAAGTAATACCGACTACAGGGTATTCACTATAAGCATCATGCCAGAAGTAATCATTATGCATAGGTTCGTTGTAAGAGTAAGAGAAATCTCTGATCCATACCGTTGTATCTGGATAAATTTCTACCTCTTCTGTCTTGATAAAGTCTTTACGGCTTGTGTTTCCTTTTACAGAAGCTCTTGCCGCAGCTTCAATATCCATCCAGCTATATTTATATTTTAATTGCTTAACATCGATTGTACGTTGACCGTTATAAGACTCTTCTTCAGATAAATAGATAGAATCCATGATTTCGGTATAATACTCATCTGGATAATCTGACGTATCCCAAATCAGTTCTTCGTCTTTGCTCAACGCTCTACCTTCGTATCCTGTTTCGCCCATCCCGGAATAATTATCTAACATATACTTGTCATAAACAGATGCTCTTGTAGTATCCGCATCTTTAAATGCATAATCACCGATACCACCTTCTTCTGGGCCAATACCCAACTCATCTGCTAAAATGGCCAACTTGGTTCTAACAATAGAATCTTTTACCCATTCAACAAATTGACGATACTCACTATTAGTGATTTCGGTATCATCCATGTAAAAAGAACGTACCGTAACTGTCTTAGTAGGTGCATTCAATAATTTTCCTTGGTCTTCTTCACTCTTACCCATGATAAAAGAACCCCTAGGGATAAGTTCCATACCATATGGTTTTTCT
The DNA here is from genome assembly GCF_003075045.1 of Maribacter litoralis. Lineage (GTDB taxonomy): Bacteria > Bacteroidota > Bacteroidia > Flavobacteriales > Flavobacteriaceae > Maribacter > Maribacter litoralis. Next base: position 174,353 of record NZ_QCZD01000003.1, read on the forward strand.
GGATACCACTTTTTTCCCTGGACTCCGGTTAGCTCACCTTTCTGTTTAGACCCACAACTTGTGAGTAAAAAAACAAACGCTATAGAGGATAACAATAGCTTCTTCATACTTTAGGTTAAATTTCGATTATGGTTTAAACTCAGAATACAATAATTTATTCTAACAACTAAAACTAGGTTTTATATAAAATATTGTATTAAAGTCTTTTAATGCTTTAAAAAAAATTATGTTAATTAAAGCCTTTCTTGTAGGCCTTGAACCACCTTTCAGGAATCTGTTGATTACATGCGTCTACATAATCCTTCTCGGTGCAAGGTAATAACGCAGGTGTATTGGCTTTAGTATGTGAAGTAAAAATTGATGGCACTTCTGTCCACCATCTTTCTGTTAATAAACTTTTGTAGAATACCAATTCTTCGTCTTCGCTAGGTACATTATACTTAACAAAGTCATCTGTTTTGGTGTACGGAGATTCTTTTATTCTAAAATTGATTCCTTCTATGAAGTACCATATTATCTGCGCTATAAGCTGTTGTGATTGTACGGTATTCTCCATTTCATACAATCCAAATACAGATACTTTATCGCTTATACCGGCATATCTAGATATTGCACAGATCTCTCTTCCATTAAATCCGTTAGGAGAGAAATTTGCCGACATAGAAATTTCACTTGCTTTTACCGATCGTAAGTCTAAACTTACCATATGGGCATTTCTAAGCACAGGTTCTGCCAAAGAAATATCGTTTGCGACCTCACCAAGTCTATAAGCATCAAAAAATAAACGCTCCATAAGATCAATTTCTTCTTGGGCATTAAAATAGCTTTGATAACCAATGTTTGAAAAATTAAACAGATTGTTTGGCTTATCGGTGATGATCTTACTCATATAAGAATGAGAAGAGATAAGCTCGTCTTCTATTCCGAAATCAAACCTACTGTCTATAGCTACCAGGTTGATCATTTCCCTGATACCATCAAAAGCCCTATACGCAGGGTAGGTAATATCTTGTGTAGCCCCTAAAATAATAGGAATTATATCTTCTTCAAGTAAACCGGCAACTACTTCCTTTACCACAAAATAGGTATCCTCAACGGTAGCTCCTTCTTCAATATCACCTAAATCGACAATTGTAGCGTTCCAATTACCTATTAAGAGTTTATAGAACTGTATTCTTATTGCGGAAACATCGAGCTTTTCGTGTTTCTTCTCATAGGCATTTCTAGATTCCCTTACCCCTAATAGCGCTATTGTAGCGTTTGCCAATACAGGCAAACCATCTTTCTCAGTATGTATATAGGTGTTTTTACCAATAGACTGACTTGGCAATAACTCATTATGGGCTAAAACTTTGTCCGATACAGGAACTAGAAAATCAAAGGCCATTATAGAATATGTTTAGAAATCATAAAAATACTACACTCGTATTGAGACCTAAAAATAGATTACTTTTTTTTCTTAGCCTTAGCTTTTGTCTTTTTCTTTGGTGTTTTTTGTTCAATTAATTTTTGAGCTTCTGCCAAGGTCATTTTAGTTACATCGACCGTTTTGGCCAATTCTACCTTGATTTTACCTTTTATTACATTATGCCGTCCCCATCTAGCCTTCTCTATACGAATGCCTTCTTCTTCCCAGTTATGAATAACCTTATCGATCTCTTTTTGTTTTTTGATTTCGATTAGCTCTATAATGTCATCATTAGATAAATTATCAAAATCGTACTTTTTGTTTACGTTAATAAACATACCGTTCCATTTAATGAACGGCCCAAATCTACCTGTACCTTTTGTAACTTCTAAATCTTCGTACATAGCAATTGGCGCATCGGCCTTCTGCTTAGCAACAATAAGTTCTATAGCTCTATCCATCTCTATTTCAAAAGCACTCTCGCCTTTATCCATAGAAATAAATTTCTCACCAAATTTCACATAAGGTCCAAATCTACCTACGTTGGCCAATACTTCTTCTCCTTCATAAACTCCTAATTTCCTAGGAAGTTTAAAAAGATCCATTGCCTCTTCATAAGAAATGGTGTTTAAAGATTGCTCTGGTAATAAACTTGCAAATGTTGGCTTTTCTTCATCATCAACGGTACCTATTTGCACCATTGGTCCAAATCTACCTAAACGTACAGATACTTGTTTTCCACTTTTTGGGTCTTTACCCAATATTCTTTCTCCGCTGGCACGGTCTGCATTTTCTTCTACATCTACTACATTAGGATGAAAATCTTTGTAGAAATCTTTCATCATTTTCTTCCAATCCTCATCACCGGAAGCTATTTCATCAAAATCTTCTTCTACTTGAGCGGTAAAATTGTAATCTAATATATTGGCAAAATTACTTACCAAGAAATCAGTTACGATCATACCAATATCCGTAGGCACCATTTTACCTTTATCAGAACCAACATTTTCGGTTAGGTTCTTTGTTTCTATTTTATCTGAAGCTAATATCAATTGTTGATACTTACGCTCACTACCTTCAATAGTACCTTTTTCAACATAACCTCTATTAAGAATAGTAGATATTGTTGGCGCATATGTAGACGGTCTACCAATACCCAACTCTTCTAACTTCTTAACCAAAGATGCTTCCGTAAATCTATATGGTGCTCTTGTAAAACGTTCTGTCGCTGAAATAAAGTTGTTCAACAAACGCTCACCTTGCTTCATTGCCGGCAGCATACCTTCTTGTTCTTCTACAACATCTTCATCATCTACACCTTCCATGTAAACTTTCAAGAAACCATCAAACTTTATTACTTCACCATTAGCTGTGAACTCTTCTGTATGTTTGTTGGCCTTTATTCTAACATTGGTACGTTCCAATTGCGCATCGCTCATTTGAGATGCAACGGTACGTTTCCATATTAAATCATATAATTTAGATTGATCGCGCTCCAACGAAGGAGATTGATTCCCCATATCCGTAGGTCTAATAGCTTCGTGTGCTTCTTGAGCTCCTTTAGACTTCCCTTTAAAGTTTCTTGTCTCGCTATACTCTTTACCATAGTTTTTTTCTATAGCTTCCTTGGCAGATGCTAATGCTTCGTTAGAAAGATTAACACTATCCGTTCTCATGTAGGTTATTAAACCCGCTTCATACAAACGTTGGGCTACCTGCATGGTTCTACCTACAGAAAAATATAATTTTCTTGATGCTTCTTGTTGTAATGTAGAAGTGGTAAACGGCGCAGATGGCGATTTCTTAGCCGGTTTTTTATCTAATTTACTTACTGAAAAATCAGCTGCTTTGTTTTTCTCTAAAAATGCCTTTGCATCTTCTTCGGTAGAAAAGGTTTTATTAAGTTTTGCGGAAAAAACACTTCCTGCCTCTGTTTTAAATTCTGCTGCTATCTTAAAAGATGCTTGTGGCTCAAAAGCCTCAATATCTCTTTCTCTTTCTACAATCAACCTTACGGCTACCGACTGAACACGACCAGCTGAAAGACCTGGTTTAATTTTTTTCCAAAGTACAGGTGATAGTTGATAACCTACCAAACGGTCTAATACTCGTCTAGCTTGTTGTGCATTTACAAGATTGAAATTGATTTCCCTTGGGTTCTCAATCGCTTTTTGAATAGCTGCTTTTGTAACTGAGTTAAAAACAATACGTTTTGTCTTCTTCTTGTCTAAACCTAGCTCTTCTGCCAAGTGCCAAGAAATAGCCTCTCCCTCGCGATCCTCATCACTCGCAAGCCATATAGTTTCTGCTTTATCGGCAAGACCTTTGAGCTTCTTTACCAAAGCTTTCTTTTCTTTATCTACTATATATTTAGGGGTGAAATCATTCTCAACATCTACTCCCAACTCCTTAGAAGGTAAATCTGCAATGTGACCAAAGCTCGATTCTACCTTAAAATCCTTACCCAAAAACTTCTCTATAGTTTTGGCCTTTGCAGGAGACTCAACAATTACTAAATTTTTCGCCATCAACCTTGTTTATACTTACAAATGTATACTAAAAATTATACTTTGAAATTTCAGGAATTTATTTTTTCCCATATTTCAACAGTGTTTCATTCATAATTTCGTGAAATTCATAGATATAAACGAATCATTTCTCCATCTATAAACCTTGAGTGGCTACTATAAAAAAAGGGAGACTGAATCTGCCTCCCCTATTTTTTAACCATTTGGTAATTTTACAACTGTAAAGTGCTCAATAACGTAATATCGTTATTTACATATTCGTATTGATACAAGGTACCTTCACCAATCATTAAAAGAGATGATGACAATGGTATAACATCATAAGCAACAATATCTTCAAAAGTGTTGATTAAAGATATATTAGGAGCATTGCTCTTGTCATACACTTTTAAACCGGCAGTACCGTCACAAACAAATAAGGTATCTCCTTTTATTCCCAAACCGTTTGGACCGACCATTGGATAAATCACTTTTAATTCTGGATTTTCCAGGTTGGATATATCAACAATATAAAGACCACTTTCCGCAGTGCCACAAAAATTACCGCCTTTTAGCGTTACATAAGCATAATCACCATCAACGACTACGGGGTCGCAAGCGGTGCCATGTCTAAATTCTGAAATAAACTCTGGCTTTTCAGGATTTTCTATTCCGTAAATATACATGCCTTGGGCACCTCCAATAAAAAGAATATCTCCTTGACTGTAAATTGTTTCAATATCCCAAGCTACTTGCACATCATCCAACACCTTTACATTTTCTACATCGGCAATATCAAAAATGTTAATATCACTGTAGTCTACCACATATAAATAATCGTCTATTATTTTAAATCGCGCCAAAGAACCACCCTGTCCAGTTGTTGGTGACTGATTATCAAAATCTTCGGCGACATTTTCAAAAACACAATCGCTACAATCAAATCTGGCTTCATACTCTTTTACCGATCTTCTTTCTGTATTCACCTCCCAACCAACTACGATATCCTTATCATAGTCAATATCTCCATATTCATAAAAATCTGCTTCGGGATAATCGGTATCATACAACCAAACATCATTATTATAAATAGCATTTACAATTCGACTAGAAATAGTAATATTATTAATGTCCGATATATCTATAATGACCAGATCACCGTAGCTATCTGCGTAAATTTTATCATCTTTTATAGAAATATCATTGTTTCCTTCTAATTTGATAAAAGCAATACTTTCTGGATTTACAGGGTCTTGGTTATCTATAACATGAAAACCCTGATTTACATCATTTACAAAAATATAATCTCCATAAGCATAAATTTTACCCGAAGAAACTATAGGCACAGGTTCAGTAACCGCAACTGCTTCAGCCTTAAAAGAAACGGCATCTTGCAAAATAGGCCTTGCTACAAGATAATCTTCATATGGACCGTCGTCATCACAAGAGACTAAAGCAAATGACGCTATTACACATAAAACAAAATAGAAAATTCTCATGGTTTTCAAATTTAAACGGTTGTACCCTATAGATTAATGCAACTGCTAATAGTTGCGTTATCAAGAGGTTAAATTTAAATTAACTCATCAAACCCTACTCCGTCCTTATACATATAATAAGTTGGCACTTTACTTAGCATTGCAGTAAAAAACACACCCACACAACATAAAATAATTCCTAATTGTGCAACGAAAGACATTATAAACACCAACCCGAAAATAACCAGCCAGTTCTTGTTTCCTAACGTAAAGCTTGCCTTAACCATTTCTAACGGGGACAAATGGTTTGAAAAAGCCAAAAAAGCCGGCAGTAGCGACAAAGGCACCATAACATAAAAAGCCCCAACCCCGCAAGCAAGTGCACCAAGTAAAGAGAGACCTAGCAAGTAGAGTGACAAAATAAAAACCTTACCTAATCGACCTTCCTTGAAAAAGTAAAAATAATCGTCGCTAGCAACTTCCTCTAGGTCTTTTTGCTTACATATTTTTAAAAACGCAGCATTCAACGCTAACGCAAATGTGGTTATACCTACTGCAAAAACCGGAATAAGAATAGCCATGGCAATTGCCACCATAGGCGGTAACTCGTTTTGCCGAAGTGCTTCGGGGTCGGTTATTCCCATTGCGATCATGGGGATATACATTATGATATAGAATGGCAAAATGACAACAAATGTCAAAAGCAAAATGATAACGCCCTGAAGCCATACCTTTTTAAAAAGTTCTATAGATCTACTAAAGATGGTACCAAAATCTAAATCTGGCTTATTTTTAATGTGTTGAGTTAGGTTTTCTGAATTCATTGGTATAGGTGGTTATAATTAAGGATAAAACTAAATAATTTATAATAGGAAAGCTTAAACTATCGCTAAATAATCATGTCATCTTGTCATATTTTTGATTATAATAGTATCTTTGCCATCCAAATTATTTTATACGCAACGTATTACAAAAATGGAGAAAACCATAGACGAAAATGTGCAGGGCACAACTTTGGTAGTTGAAGGAAAAGAAACGAACAAACGTAATCTTTACATTGAGAGTTACGGTTGCGCCATGAATTTTTCAGACAGTGAAATTGTAGCATCTATTTTAGCGACCGAAGGTTTTAACACAACCCAAACATTAGAGGAAGCCGATTTAGTACTTGTAAATACATGTTCTATTAGAGACAAAGCAGAACAGACCATTCGTAAAAGATTAACCGAATATAACAAGGTAAAAAAATCTAGACCGCATTTAAAAGTAGGTGTACTCGGCTGCATGGCTGAACGCCTTAAAGACAAACTTTTAGATGAGGAAAAAATAGTTGACATGGTGGTTGGCCCAGATGCCTATAAGGATTTGCCAAACCTGATGAAAGAAGTGGATTCTGGAAGAGATGCCGTAAATGTAATTCTCTCAAAGGATGAAACCTACGGCGATATTGCACCTGTAAGATTAAATACAAACGGAGTTACGGCATTTGTTTCCATCACCAGAGGATGCGATAATATGTGCACATTTTGTGTTGTACCATTTACAAGAGGGCGTGAACGTAGTAGAGACCCTCAATCGATTTTAGCTGAAATTAAAGAACTTTCTGAAAAAGGTTTTAAAGAAATTACTCTTTTAGGACAGAACGTAGATAGTTATTTATGGTATGGTGGCGGACTCAAGAAAAATTTTGACAATGCTTCTGAAATGCAGAAAGCGACCGCAACTAATTTCTCTAAACTTTTAAATACGGTTGCCACTGCCTATCCAAAAATGAGAATTCGTTTTTCTACATCTAACCCTCAAGATATGACCTTAGATGTAATTAGAACCATGGCGGCGCATAAAAACATATGCAACCACATTCACTTACCGGTGCAAAGTGGTAGCAATCGTATTTTAAAGGAAATGAACCGCCTGCACACTATTGAAGAGTATTTTGAACTTATTGATAATATCAGAAAAATTATACCCGACTGTGCCATTTCACAAGATATTATCAGTGGCTTTCCTACCGAAACAGAAGAGGACCATGCCGACACCTTAAAAGCATTGGAATATGTAAAATATGATTTTGGTTACATGTATGCATATTCAGAAAGACCGGGCACTTTAGCTGGCAGAAAAATGGAAGACGACGTACCTGAGCCAACAAAAAAGAGGCGTCTGTCTGAAATTATCGCTTTACAAAGAAGCCACTGTCAGTTTAGAACAGAGAAGCACGTAGGCAAAATACAAGAAGTATTGATCGAAGGTACTTCCAAAAAATCCAAAGATGAGTGGATGGGCAGAAACTCTCAAAGTACCGTTGTCGTTTTCCCAAAGGAGGACTACAAAGTTGGTGACTTTGTAAATGTTCAAATAAATGATTGCACTTCTGCTACCTTAAAAGGTATTGCAGTTGGGTATTCTGACAATAATTAACTTTTAGTAGCCATTTTATATGGAAAGCATACAAAGTATAAAACAACGTTTTGAAATTATAGGGCAAGACCCCAAGCTTAACCGTGCATTAGAAAAAGCGATGCAAGTTGCCGCAACCGATATTTCTGTATTGGTTACGGGAGAAAGCGGTGTAGGTAAGGAATCTATTCCTAAAATTATTCATTCGTTGTCTCACAGAAAACATGCAAAATACATTGCCGTAAACTGCGGTGCCATACCCGAGGGCACTATTGACAGTGAACTTTTTGGTCATGAAAAGGGAGCATTTACAGGGGCTACGCAAACAAGAAGCGGATATTTTGAAGTTGCCGATGGTGGAACCATATTTTTAGACGAAGTTGGTGAGCTGCCTTTAACCACACAGGTTCGTTTATTACGTGTGCTGGAAAATGGCGAGTTTTTAAAGGTTGGTTCTTCGCAAGTACAAAAAACCGATGTACGAATTGTTGCGGCGACCAACGTGAATATGTTCGAGGCAATCAAAAAAGAACGTTTTAGAGAAGATCTATATTATAGATTAAGTACCGTTGAAATTAACATTCCGCCTTTGCGGGATCGCCAAGATGACATTCATTTACTCTTCAGAAAATTTGCATCAGATTTTAGTCAGAAATACAAAATGCCTACTATTAGACTAGATGACCATGCCGTTTCATTACTTACCAAATACAGATGGCCGGGAAACATACGCCAGTTAAGAAATATAGCAGAACAAGTGTCTGTGCTTGAAGAAAATAGATCTATAACCGCATCTACCCTACACGGTTATTTACCTAACAATACCACAAGTAATTTACCTGCGGTAGTTTCAAATTCAAAATCTGAAAGTGATTTCAGTAACGAAAGAGAAATTCTATACAAGGTTTTATTCGATATGAAAGGAGACCTCAACGATCTTAAAAAGTTGACCATGGAACTGCTTAAGAACAATGACTCTCAAAAGGTGCAAGAGGAGAACGAAAACCTTATTCGAAAAATCTACGGCAATGAAGATGATGAAGATGTAGATATCGACCATGACACTCAAGATGACAGCCCTTTAAACGTTCTACACTTACCTGAACCAAAGAAAGAAGAGGCTGCCATAATACAAGATTCATACGAAGACAAATATCATTTTGCCGAAGAAATTCAAGAGGAAGAAACCCTATCTTTACAAGAGAAAGAGATAGAATTGATCAAAAAATCATTAGAAAGAAACCGAGGTAAAAGAAAGGCCGCGGCAACAGAACTTGGTATTTCTGAGCGCACCCTTTATCGCAAAATAAAGCAATACGACCTTTAAATACATGAACAACATTTTAATGAAATATTTTAGAAAAGTACTACTGTACATTTTACCGATCACCTTGTTTTTAGGTTGTGGTGTATATAATTTCACAGGAGGTAACGTTGGTGAGGCCAAAACATTTAAAGTAACCTATTTCCAAAATTATGCTACCCAAAGTCCTGGATCTACTTTTGAACCTGGTGTAGATAGAGACTTTACATTAGCGTTACAGGATCGAATTCAAAACCAAACCAGTTTAGAATTGATCAATACCGGCAACCCAGATTTACTTTATGAAGGTGAAATAACAGAATATAAAATTTCACCTATGTCTGCAACTGCAGATCAAACCGCTGCCCAAAACAGATTAACCATGCGGGTTAAAGTTAGGTTTTACAATCAATTGAAGGAAGACGCCGGTTTCGACCAAAGTTTTTCATTCTTTTATGACTACCCTGCAGATACACAATTGGCAACAATTAAAAGTGAAGCACACGAAACCATTTTTGAAAGGTTAACACAAGATATTTTTAACGCTTCTCTCGCAGATTGGTAAAACTATGAACGTTAAGGACTTTACATATTTTCTAGAAAACCCTACCAAAGTGGTAGAACCTATTCACACAAAACATTTAGAAGATATTATTGCCGAATATCCATATTTTCAAGCTGCACGTGCCCTTCACTTAAAAGGACTTAAAAATTTAAATAGCTACAAATACAACAAAGCGCTAAAAACAACAGCTGCTTTTACCACAGATAGAGATGTACTTTTTGAATTCATTACATCAAAAGACTTCTTGCAGTACGATGCCCCTATTGAAAAAATTGCCAAAATAGAGGTCAATAATGCTATTGAAGTTTCCGAAGATACTAAAGAAGTTTCCGAAATAGACAAAATTGTATCTGTAGAAAAAGAAGATACATCCAATATAACCGAAGACACCAATACACCTGAAGACACCAACAGTCTTAAGGAGCCCATCTCCGAACCTAAGGTCATAAAACTTGAAGAAAAATCCAATGAAATTGATAAAACTTCAACCGCAACTTTAATCACTCCTTCAGAAGACAGTCCTTTACCACAAGATGAAAAAGATGCGGAACAGATTTTAGATCCTGAGTTATTTCAGTCTAAAAATCCGGAAACGACCGAAGAAGAAGATGCCCTTGATATAGGTAAACCATTAACTTTTGATGCCAAGGAAAAATATTCTTTCTCAGAATGGTTAAGCCTTGCGTCTAAAAAACCATTGGAAAAATCTGGCGATGAATCTCCCGCAGCTGCAAAAGAAGAACTGGAGGAAGAAATCAACCAGGCGCCAACCGCTTCTATCGAAAAAAGGGCCGACACAAAAAGGCAAGAAACAGAAATTGCCAATACAAAGGAAGCTAAGAGCAAACCTATAAAAAAAGCAAGACCTAAAAACGAGGCTATTAAAAAGAAATATGACCGTATTGACAAGTTCATAGCCACTAATCCTAAAATTGTACCTACAGAACAAAGTGCTATAATAGATATTTCAAAGTCTTCGACTATTGACCAAAACGAGCTTATGACAGAGACTTTGGCAAGGGTTTATCTTGAGCAAAAAAAGTATAAAAAGGCTATTCAGGCATTCAAAATTTTAAGTTTGAAATATCCAGAAAAAAGTAGTTTCTTTGCAGACCGAATTAAGGCGGTAGAAAAATTACGAAAAGATAATAAATAATTTAGAATGAGTACATTTTCAATATTCCTGATACTTATCATTGTCGTTTGCTTATTGTTAGTATTGGTGATCATGGTACAGAACCCAAAAGGTGGCGGACTTTCTTCTTCCTTTGGCGGAGGTGGAAACCAAGTAGTTGGTGGAGTTAAAAAAACAGGTGACTTCTTAGATAAGAGCACATGGACACTAGCTGGTTTATTAATAGTTTTAATATTAGCATCTAACATTGCCCTTAAAGGTAATTTTGGCGATGCAGATTCTAAATTATTACAAGGTGACGATATTGAAACAGTTGTTCCTGAAACGTTGCCAGAAGAGGTAACACCACCAGTAACAAATGAAGCTACACCTTCAGATAGTTTATAGAAGATACACTACAATATATTTTAAAATGCCAGCTTATGACAAGCTGGCATTTTTTGTTTACAATTTGTCAGTAAAAAGGCTATGGCATAATTTCTGCCTTTATGAACGCACGAAACTAAAAATCAATTTAAAAATTAATAATTATGGCTAAAGTTAATATCAAACCATTGGCAGACCGAGTTCTTATTGAGCCAATGGCAGCTGAAACTAAGACTGCGTCTGGACTTTACATTCCTGATACCGCAAAAGAAAAACCACAGAAAGGTAAAGTAGTTGCCGTGGGTCCTGGTACAAAAGATGACAGTGTTACCGTTAAAGTTGGAGATACGGTTCTTTACGGAAAGTATGCAGGTACCGAGCTAAAATTAGAAGGTACTGATTACTTGATGATGAGAGAGAGTGATATTCTAGCTATTATCTAAAATAGCTTTTTAATTTTCACGGAATAGATAATTAATAATTTTAATGACCCAAGGAGAACATCACCAGGTCAAAATTTAAACAACAAATAAAAATGGCAAAAGATATTAAGTTTGATATAGATGCTAGAGACGGTCTTAAAAGAGGTGTTGATGCATTGGCAAACGCGGTAAAAGTAACATTAGGCCCAAAAGGTAGAAATGTTATTATCAGCAAATCGTTTGGTGCACCACAAGTAACTAAAGATGGTGTTACCGTAGCAAAAGAAATTGAATTGGAGAACCCATTAGAAAATATGGGTGCGCAAATGGTAAAAGAAGTTGCTTCTAAAACCAATGATTTAGCAGGTGACGGTACTACTACCGCTACCGTTCTTGCACAGGCAATCGTAAAAGAAGGCTTAAAGAACGTTGCTGCAGGTGCAAACCCAATGGATCTTAAAAGAGGAATAGACAAAGCTGTTGAAGCTATCGTTGCCGATTTAGCAAAACAAGCTAAAAAAGTGGGTGATTCTTCTGAAAAAATTAAACAAGTTGCTTCTATCTCTGCAAACAACGACGAAACTATTGGCGATTTGATCGCTCAAGCATTCGGAAAAGTTGGTAAAGAAGGTGTTATTACTGTTGAAGAAGCCAAAGGTACCGATACTTATGTTGACGTTGTTGAAGGTATGCAATTTGACAGAGGTTACCTTTCTCCATACTTCGTTACAGATTCAGAAAAAATGGTTTCTGACCTAGAAAATCCATACATCTTATTATTCGATAAGAAAATATCTTCAATGAAAGATTTATTACCGGTATTGGAGCCTGTTGCTCAATCTGGTAAGCCTTTATTGATCATTGCCGAAGATGTAGATGGTGAAGCCTTAGCTACTTTGGTTGTGAACAAATTAAGAGGTTCTTTAAAAATTGCCGCTGTTAAAGCTCCAGGTTTTGGTGACCGTAGAAAAGCAATGTTAGAAGATATCGCAATTTTAACTGGTGGTACCGTTATTTCTGAAGAAAGAGGTTTCTCTTTAGACAACACTACTTTAGACATGTTAGGTACTTGCGAAAAAGTACAGATAGATAAGGACAATACGACTATCGTGAACGGTGGTGGTGTTGCAAAAGATATCAAAACAAGAGTTAACCAGATCAAATCTCAAATAGAGACAACTACATCTGATTACGATAAGGAAAAACTTCAAGAGCGTTTGGCTAAATTAGCCGGTGGTGTTGCCGTACTTTACGTAGGTGCTGCTTCTGAAGTAGAAATGAAGGAGAAGAAAGATAGAGTTGATGATGCATTACACGCTACAAGAGCTGCCGTTGAAGAAGGTATTGTTGCTGGTGGTGGTGTTGCTTTGGTAAGAGCTAAATCTGTTCTTTCAAAAGTATCTACAGATAATGAAGATGAGGCTACAGGTCTACAAATCGTAGCTCGTGCCATTGAAGCTCCTTTAAGAACTATCGTTTCTAACGCAGGTGGCGAAGGTTCTGTTGTAATCGCTAAAATTTTAGAAGGAAAAGGCGATTATGGATACGATGCCAAATCTGAAAAGTATGTTGAAATGATGAAAGCAGGTATTATTGATCCTAAGAAAGTAACTAGAGTAGCATTGGAAAATGCAGCTTCTGTTTCTGGTATGATCTTAACTACCGAATGTGCTTTAACCGACATTAAAGAAGATGCTCCGGCAATGCCTCCTATGGGTGGCGGTGGCGGAATGCCAGGCATGATGTAGGTCGACAGCGTCGACAAGCAATTATTAGCTTGTTCTTACAGTTTATATTATTTAAAACCGCTCTTGAAATATAAAGAGCGGTTTTTTTTATTTCAAATATGAGCAACAAAAAAACCACCTTCTTTATTTACAGAAGGTGGTTTTATTGTCCAAATGGTATCGCCATCTAAAGGCAATAACTTAACTACTTCTTTCTAGGAGCAGCTTTTGGAGCAGCCTTTTTACCAGCTTTTGCCGGTGCAGGCTTCGCAGCTGGTTTCCCCGCTGATTTTGCTTGTGCCATTGCTATAGAATTTAAGATAAATCTATAGCTAATGTATTTCAGATTTTGATCCGTGATTATTTCATTGGCAAAATATTAACTATAATATTTCTCCAACCCATATTAATCCATAATCGCACTGAAGCACAGAGTTTTACTACTCATTACCATGATGCATACCATCATCGGAATTGTCTTCTCTATACCTGCAACATGGATGAACACTATTATAAGCTTCCTCTGTTGCCTTTAGTTCTTTGGTATCATGACCGACCGCAACTATAGCCGTTTTGATCTTCATGGCATCGGTCTTACGCTCATCCATTATAATATCCAATTGATGTGTAGGTATACTCCAATTTGCGTACTTCACTCCTTTTACGTTTAAGGCAGCTTCCTCAATTCGCTCTTTGCACATTGCGCATCTACCATTTACATCAAAAGTCATTTTCTTGTTCTTGTCTTGCGCATAGGTAACTACGGCAATCAACATCATTGCAATTGATAAAATCGTTGTTTTCATTATATCTGTATTTATTATCATGTATTAAATTTTAAATCTGAAGCCCGCATAAAACATTCTCCCCATAATGGGAGCGAACACTATTGTTGTATCAAAATTTGGACCAAAAGGATCATTAGCTCCTAAAACAGGGTTGTCTTGTTGTACTTCAGATAGGTTTTCACCACCTAAATATACCTCTACATTTTTTGAAAATACTTTGGTTATTTGAGCATTCATAAGGCTGTAAGGTGACGAATATTCCCCTAACCGATATTGCTCGGGACTACTAGTTGTATCTGGCAATCGTTTCTCTCCTACTCTATGTAAAGTATAATCGAACTTCCATTGCGACCCATTCTCCTTAGCCTCTGTTTCATATCCTAAATTAACAAAAAATCTATGTTGTGCCAGTAAGGGTTTTTGAAGGTTTCCGCTATTATAATCTGTTGAAACATCATAGAATTTATATGACGTTCTTAAATTCAACCTACTTAACAACTCATAATTCATCTCAACTTGAAAACTTTTGGCACTACTGTCACCATCTAAGTTATAAAAAGAAACTTCTTGAGGGTTTTCCCAATCTACGACTACTTGATTTTTAAAATCGGTGATGTAGTAATCTAAGGTAATATCCCCTTTTTTATTCAAAAAATTAAATCCTTGTAAAAAGCTAACTCCATAGTTCCAGGCATCTTCTGGCTCTAAACCATAAACCTCACCATCTGTACTTGCAATATTGATTGTTCTGGCAGAGCCAAATAATTGCTGATTCTCGGCAAAAATATTAGCAGCTCTTTTACCTCTACCGAAAGAGCCTCGCAAACTCCCATTCTCCCAGGGGGTATACCTAATATGAAATCTAGGCGTAACAAAAGTTCCCAATCTATTATGATTATCTACTCGCAAACCTGCAGTAAGGCTCACTTTCTCTAAATTCTCGTAACTATACTCCATAAAAGCACCCACAGACCTATCTACCCTAGAATAATCCGTCGAAGATACCATTTCATCATAACCGTCATAGGCAAAAGTAATTCCGGTTTTAAATTTATTTCTGGTGTCTCCAATAATGGAATTAAATATCAGGTTACTATAAAGACTCTCGTGGTTGATATCATAGGTTCTAAACCCAAAATAAGAGTCTTGTTTATGCAAACTATACGATGTCTGAAACCCTAAGCTTTGAAAGGGTAATTCTGGAAAAACATAGCCCAGTTTTAAAGAGGTATCAAAACGACGGGTATCAATTTCACTACCCCAGGCGTTAGTGGTAAACTTATCCGTATCGGGATTAAAATCTACTTGACCCACTTGTTTTTCATCGTTTAGAAAACGAACATTAAAGAAACTTACCCATCCTTTTTCAACGTCTTGATATTGCCAGCGGTTCATCACATTTAATTGATTTGCCAAAGGGGCATCTAAAAATCCGTCGTTGTTATTATCTTCTTTTTGCGTCCGCTTATTTCCATGAATATACAAACCTGTACTCCACTTGTCGGTTAACTTTCTATTGAAATGTGTATTTAATTCATAACGGCCATTTTGATTGGCATAACCATTTACAAAAACAGCTTTATCGGTTAAAGGTTTTACTAGTTCGGTATTGATTTGACCAGAGATACTTTCATAGCCATTAACCACACTACCCGCTCCTTTTGTAATTTGAATACTTTCTATCCACGTACCCGGTGTAAACGTTAGTCCGTATGCCTGTGATGCCCCGCGAACCATAGGGATATTCTCTTGGGTTATCAATAAATATGGACTGGTTAAACCCAGCATTTCGATTTGTTTTGTACCTGTTAATCCGTCTGAAAGATTTACATCAATCGCCGGATTCGTTTCAAAGCTTTCCGCCAAATTACAGCAAGCCGCCTTTAACAGTTCATCGCTATTTACGGTTATCACATTCTGTGGACTAAAATAGGTCTTCTGTATAGCATCACGCTTTTGCTGTACAACCACCTCATCTAATTCATTCGATGATTTCAAAGCAATTCGGATAGTTTTAGGCTCATTAATCGTTAAGGTATCCGATTGAAACCCTATATAACTAATTATTAATGTATTGAATTCCTTTGTATACGGAATAGAAAATTCACCGTCAAAATTAGTGACCACACCCGTTTGGGAGTCTTGCCAGTAAACGCTGGCACCAGATAATCCTAAAGCATTTGCACCTTCAGAATCTAACACCACACCCTCTACTTTTTCTTGCGAAAAGCCAAAAAGGGGCAGCATTGCCATTACAAGTATAATTATATATTTATTCATTATTTTTTATTCGATCTAAGTAAATAATTTTAAAAATCAAGAAAGCACGTAAGTGTTTTTAACTCTTTGCCAATGATTTACAATCGAAAAAAAATCCAAACCCTGAAAATGAACTAATCAGATATTACAGCACATATAAGTGCTTGTAAAATAAATTCCTATATAAGTTTAAAAAGGACAGCCTTGATTTATCGTATTGTACAACCCAATGACACAATCGCTTTAAATCAAATTAGAAATACTTGATTAAGAATATTTAAATCCTTTATCAGTATTGGTGGAGGATAAAAATTATGAAGAATTTCCTTTTCTGCAATATCAACAAACAAGCCTAAGTAAGCAGTTGTAAAGGAGTATAAAAATAGTTGTTGAGAATAATCTAAATCCGATTTATGATTAGATAAATCGTCTTGCCCTTGCAAAGTAAAAGCTTCATCGTCACAGCATGTTTTCTTTACTTCTGCTGCATCATCACCCAATAAAGACAAACCGGCTTTCATACCACAATCTTCTGCATGGGTAAATAAGGCGACATCCATTACCCGCCCCATGCACAAATGTTTTTCAACAGTCCACGAAACCGTAGACAGCAACAATAGCAAAGCCATCGTAATTGAAAAAACCCTATGTAGCAAATTTTTCATTGTTGCAAAGTTAACAATTATAAATTTCCAATGTTTAAAATCCACTTTTTTAACGATATCACGTAGTGTTCTCTATGCAAACCGTGCTAAAATCGAAAAAACCGAACACCAATTATACGATTACATCGCTTTTTAAGTTAAAAATGTTAAACACATTAACATTATAACCATTAACTAAATTTAAAATCATGAAAAAACATGTAAGACACGCATTTTTAATATGCTCTATCGCTCTTTTTATAGGGAGCTGTAGTTCTGACGACGGATCAATTTTTGATACTCCATTACCAGATGACACTACAGGAGATGACGGCACCGATGACGCTGATGAGCCAGAAGTGGCAACAATAGTTTTTAACGAAGCTGTTCCTTCTTCAAATATTACAACAGCCTCTGCTAGCGGAGAAGCCGGCACGAATGTTACCGGTAGAGTTATTTTTACTTCAGACGCTACCACACAACGTAGAATGTACATTACCCAAAATTATTTAGGACAAGGAGAAATGCCTTTTAGTTCTTTTGATTTGGTAAGTGATGATTTAACCAAAGCTTTAAAAGCCGATGGTTCTATTGACTTAGATGGCGCCACTAAGAAAGAAATCGATTTTTCTTTTCCTCTTCCAGTGCCAGATATTGAAAATGGAGAGATTGTATATTCCTTCTGGACAACTACCGGAAAAGGTGACTTTAGAGATAGCTCAAAAAGATTGGCTTTAGGTGTGGGTCAAATTACGGTTACAGTAGGTACGGGCACCAATCCTGTTGCTGCCGTTAGGGAATTTGCAGATATAAAACTATTTGCCCCGGCACAAGATGGAACAACAGAATCTTTCTTTTCGCTATTGAACGAAACCGTTTATAGAATTAATGTAGGCCCTGAGTTTAGAGCATTTTGGGATTTTGGATACTACTACGGAGCTTCTGGTAATTCTGCTGGTGATTACGCTTCTTTTGCTTCTACGGAACAATATGATAATTCTTTTGGATTTGCAGTAGAAGGACTTCAACCTGGCGCAGACGAAGAAAATGCAGAAACAGAAACATTGAACCAAATGTTCTTTGCAAGTTCAACAACTATAGATGTTGCCGCTTTTGATGCTATCACCCTAAATAGTGAATTAGACTTCATTGCAAGCTCAAGCTCGCAAAACATAACCAACCTAAGTGTAGGTGATATTGTAGAGTTCGTTGATAACTACGGCAAAAAAGGCCTAATTAAAATTACCGCCATTGAACCAGGTTTTAACAATAACGATTTCATTGAATTCGATGTTAAGATCCAACCATAATGGCAAATCATAATTTTTAGATTTAAAAAGAGGATGTTTAAAAACATTCTCTTTTTTTTGTTTTAGCACACACCGTCACATTACAACAATATGTATTTTTGTAAAAAAAAGTAATGTTCGAAGCACTTCGCCCTCAAGTAAGTTCCATAATAGATTCAAACAAAACTCCAGATGCCAAAATGCTAGCCATTTGTGAACTTCTAAAAGCTGAAATACCTCACTATGACTGGGTAGGCTTTTATTTTAAAAATGGAGACAAAAGAGAACTAAAACTTGGGCAGTATGCAGGTGCCCCAACTGACCATACCATAATTCCTTTCGGAAAAGGCATTTGCGGACAAGTAGCCGAAAGTAATGAAAATTTTGTGGTGCCAGATGTACAGGCGCAAGACAACTACATTGCCTGTAGTATTACCGTAAAATCAGAAATAGTTGTACCTCTATTTTTAAACGGCGAAAATATTGGTCAAATAGACATTGATTCTAATACTCCCGACCCTTTTACCAAGGCAGATGAGACCTTTTTAGAATTCGTAAATTTTGAAGTAGCCAAAATTCTTTAAAACTTTAGCCTTTTTGTTGATAAACTAGCTCATTTTATAACTGCAAAAAAATTACTTTTGCTTGCTTATTAAAAACATTTAAGCATCATACAATGAGCAGTGTAAAAAAAGCGTCTTCAGCCTTAATTTCAGTTTTTCATAAAGACGGATTAGAGCCAATAGTAAGAAAATTTCAAGAATTAGGAATCACTATTTACTCCACCGGAGGAACCGAAAAATTCATAACTGACTTAGGAATTGACGTTGTTCCCGTAGAAGACGTAACAAGCTACCCTTCTATTTTAGGAGGAAGAGTAAAAACTTTACACCCAAAAGTATTTGGTGGTATTTTAAACAGACAAGACAACGAAAGTGATGTTGCCCAATTGGCCGAGTTTGAAATTCCACAGATAGACATCGTTATTGTTGACCTATATCCGTTTGAAAAAACAGTAGCTAGTGGTGCACCAGAACAAGATATCATTGAAAAAATCGACATAGGAGGTATTTCCCTAATACGTGCAGCAGCCAAAAACTTTAAAGATGTAACCTGTGTTTCTTCAATGGAAGATTATGCAGATTTTCTTGAGGTTATATCTGCAGATAACGGAAATATCAGCTTAGAGGACAGAAAGCGTTTTGCCGCTAAATCATTCAATGTTTCCTCTCACTACGATACTGCTATATTCAACTACTTCAACCAGAATCACGATTTAGCTTCTTTAAAAATCAGCGAAACTTCTGGTAAGGTATTACGCTATGGAGAAAATCCTCATCAAAAAGGATTCTTCTTTGGCGATTTTGATGCTATGTTCTCTAAACTGCACGGTAAAGAACTATCATACAACAATCTATTAGATGTTGATGCAGCAGTAAACCTAATGCTAGAATTTAAGAACGACGCACCCACTTTTGCAATTCTAAAGCACAACAATGCTTGTGGATTGGCACAAAGAGACACATTACACCAAGCTTATGTTGACGCTTTGGCCGGTGATCCCGTATCTGCATTTGGCGGTGTTCTTATCAGCAACAAAGAAATTGATAAGGCTACCGCAGAGGAAATTCACAAATTGTTCTGTGAGGTTGTTATAGCACCAAGCTACAATGCAGAAGCATTGGAAATCTTAAAAGGTAAGAAAAACAGAATCATCCTAATTCAAAATGAAGTTGAAATGCCAGAAATGCAAGTAAGAACTTGCTTAAACGGTATGTTGCTTCAAGAAAAAGACCATAAAACAGATACGGTTGCAGATTTGACCAATGCAACAGATACAAAGCCAACAGATCAAGAGTTAGAAGATTTAATTTTTGCTTCTAAACTTTGCAAGCATACAAAATCCAACACCATTGTTTTAGCCAAAAACAAACAACTTTGTGCAAGCGGTACCGGACAGACCAGTAGAGTCGATGCATTAAACCAGGCAATACACAAAGCGCAATCATTTAATTTCGACCTTAAAGGTGCGGTTATGGCAAGTGATGCTTTCTTCCCTTTCCCTGACTGTGTGGAAATTGCGGACAAAGCCGGGATCACCAGTGTAATACAACCTGGCGGATCAATCAAAGACCAATTAAGTATAGATTATTGCAACGAACACAAAATTTCAATGGTGATGACAGGTACACGTCATTTCAAGCATTAATTTCATTACTTTTGTCGATGAAATACACCCTTTTATCTAAAATTTAAACATCACATATGGGATTTTTTGATTTCTTGACCGAGGAAATAGCTATAGATTTAGGTACAGCGAACACCCTTATAATTCACAACGACAAGGTAGTTGTTGACAGTCCGTCAATTGTTGCCAGAGATAGAATTAGCGGCAAAATTATTGCAGTTGGTAAAGAAGCCAACATGATGCAAGGAAAGACCCATGAAAATATAAAGACCATTAGACCATTGAAAGATGGTGTAATTGCAGATTTTGATGCTTCCGAAAAAATGTTGATGATGTTCATTAAGAACATTCCTGCATTAAAGAAGAAATGGTTTCCTCCAGCATTGCGCTTGGTAATTTGTATACCAAGTGGAATTACAGAAGTGGAAATGCGTGCGGTAAAAGAATCTGCAGAACGTGTTAATGGTAAAGAGGTGTATTTGATCCACGAACCAATGGCGGCAGCTATTGGTATCGGCCTAGACATTATGCAACCAAAAGGTAACATGATCGTTGATATAGGTGGTGGTACCACTGAAATTGCCGTAATTGCCCTTGGAGGTATTGTTTGTGACAAATCTGTAAAGATTGCAGGTGATGTTTTCACAAATGATATTATTTATTACATGCGTACACAGCACAACCTTTACGTTGGTGAAAGTACGGCTGAAGCAATTAAGATAGAAATTGGTTCTGCAACAGAAGATCTTCAATCTCCACCAGATGAAAAATCTGTACAGGGTCGTGATCTTTTAACCGGAAAACCAAAACAGGTTCAGATTTCTTATAGAGAGATAGCTAAAGCCTTGGATAAATCTATATTACGTGTAGAAGATGCGGTAATGGAAACCTTATCTCAGACGCCACCAGAATTGGCTGCCGATATTTACAATACAGGTATATATCTTGCAGGTGGTGGTTCTATGCTACGCGGACTTGATAGAAGATTGTCTCAGAAAACCGATTTACCTGTGTATATCGCAGAAGATCCGTTACGTGCAGTTGTTCGCGGTACAGGTATTGCCTTAAAAAATCTAGAACGTTATAAAAGTATATTGATCAAGTAAGAAGTTCTTTTTTAAAGAATAACTTTTTAACTTCATGGTAAACATCCTTTAGCAAAGTTCAAGATCCATTTATAAGTCATTAAATGATGAATTTTCAAGTTAAATCTTGAAAGAACTTAGCTTATAACAGTTAATTTTAAATCTCGATTATAGAGTAAAAATTTAGAGGTGAATGCAGCAGATCATAAATTTTTTAATTAGGTATAAGATTTTCTTGCTATACCTTTTTTTGCTCTTTATTTCTTTCATTTTTACCTTTCAGTCGCACTCATACCACCAATCTAAATTTTTAAACTCTTCTAACTACATCACCGGAAGCATTTATACATTTTCAGATAATATAACTTCCTATTTTGGTCTAAGGGAAGAAAACAAAAGACTCGTTGAAGAAAATAAGCGACTTAGAGATAGGCTATTCAATAACGTATTACTACCCTCGTCTACAATAGATTCCACTTCGGTAGATTATGAAGTAACAAGGGGGCGTGTCATCAATAACAGCTATGCCGATCAGCGTAATTATATAACTATCAACAAGGGCAAAAATGACAGTATTGCCCAAGATATGGGGGTTATTACCGATAAAGGTATTCTTGGCATTGTAGAAAATACATCGAACAATTTTGCGACCGTTCAAAGTATTTTAAGTGATAAGTCTACCATAAATGCCAAAATCAAAAATTCCAATCACTTTGGGTCTTTGGTCTGGGAAAACACCACCGACTACAATGTAGTTCAGCTTATAGATATACCGAGATTAGTTCCATTAACCATAGGCGACACCATAGTTACGGGCGCAATGAGCAGTATTTTCCCAGAGAACATACCTATTGGAACCATTAAGAGTTTTGACTTGGACAATTCTAAAAGTTTCTATTTTATTAACGTAGAACTGTTCAATGATATGACCAATATTGGCAATGTATATATTATTAGAAATTTACACCGTAAGGAAGTTTTAGAATTAGAAGCAGAAACAGAAGCCAATGATCAATAGTACGTCTTTTTTAATTGTGCTCCGATTTATTTTATTGGTGCTGGTACAAGTACTGGTTTTTAATAAACTGAATTTCTTTGGCTATATAAACCCTCTTGTTTATATTCTTTTCCTTTACTGGTATCCTATTAAACAAAATAGAACTACTTTTATAATACTATGCTTTTTCTTAGGACTTTGCGTAGACACATTTTCTGATACACTTGCCATAAACGCCGCAGCTACAGTAACCATAGCTTATCTTAGACCAACCATTATGCGTTTTGTTTTTGGTGTCAATTATGAATTTCAAAGTTTTAAGTTAAACAATAGCACAAAGGCACAACAATTTACGTTTTTAGCGTTATTGATTATAATACATCACTTGGTATACTTCACTTTA
Organism: Maribacter litoralis; assembly: GCF_003075045.1. Taxonomy (GTDB): domain Bacteria; phylum Bacteroidota; class Bacteroidia; order Flavobacteriales; family Flavobacteriaceae; genus Maribacter; species Maribacter litoralis. The sequence continues at coordinate 197,317 of NZ_QCZD01000003.1, forward strand.
GAAATTTTCAGCTTTTCGAACAGCTTGTTAATTTTGCAGAAAACAGTAGTAGTGGGTATTTCCACATTGATATTAGCCATTTTGTTCAGTACGTTATTCAGCTCTAAAAAAGAATGAGAAAAATTCTTTTATCAACTATAATCATTGTCATAGCAATTACCTTTTTGGGAAGGCTATCCTATTTGCAAATATTCAGTTTTTCTGCAGATCAGGTTTTAGATGACCCTGCTATTAAGGCAATTTATGATTATCCTGAACGTGGTTATATCTATGACCGTAATGGTGAGTTATTGGTAGGTAATGATCCTGCCTATGACGTTATGGTTATCCCAAGGGAAGTAAAACCTTTAGACACTTTAGAATTCTGTGGATTATTGGGTATCGACAAAGAGAAATTCATTCAAAAACTAAGAAAAGCTAGGGTTTATTCCCCTCGTCTTCCTTCAGTTTTAGTACCACAACTCTCCAAAGAAGACTATGCCAAGCTACAGGAGAAAATGCGAAAGTATAAAGGCTTCTATATTCAAAAAAGATCTTTACGCTATTATGACACTCCAAGCGCAGCAAATGTACTTGGCTATATTAGTGAGGTTAACGAAGGTGACCTTGCCGTTAACAAATACTACGTTCAAGGTGAGCTCAAGGGCAGAACTGGTGTAGAGCGTTATTATGAAGATTTGTTGAGAGGCAGAAAAGGTGTACAGTATATTCAGAAAGATAGGTTTAATAGAGATATTGGTCCGTACAAAAACGGTGCTTTAGATACTTTACCTGAACAAGGAAAGCAAATCAGCATTACTATTGATAAAACACTTCAGGAGTATGGCGAAACCTTAATGCACGGTAAAAGAGGTGGTATTGTAGCTATTGAACCCGCTACCGGTGAAATTCTCTCCATGATTTCCGGACCAACCTATGATCCAGCATTATTGGTCGGAAGAGAACGTTCAAAAAATTATACCAAACTTTATAATGATACAATAGCAAACCCAACTTGGGACAGATCTATTCACGCACAACAACCACCGGGCTCTCCTTTTAAAACACTAAATGCCCTTATTGCATTACAAGAAGGTGTTTTAGATGAAAATACTACTATACAGTGTTATCACGGATTTTATGTGGGCAGAAAAAAAAGAGGCTGTCACTGTGGTGGTGGCTTACGAAACCTGAACAGTGGAATTTCACAATCATGTAATGCTTATTTCGCGGGTGCATTCAGAAAAATATTCGAAAAATTCGAAACTACCGATGAAGGCATGGACGTTTGGGAAAAGCACATGCGTAGCTTTGGTCTGGGCGATTATTTAGGATACGATTTACCTTTTGGTCAAAAAGGCCGTATTCCCAGTAAAGAATACTATGATAAGTGGTATGGCGATAATAGATGGAGCTCTTCTTATATTATTTCCAACTCTATCGGACAAGGCGAAATATTGGCAACACCTGTTCAATTGGCGAATATGACCGCAGCTATTGCTAACAGAGGGCATTACTTTACCCCTCACATCTTAAAGAAAATTGAAGGGAAAGATATTACAGAGCCTAAATTTACAGAGGCCAAACATACTACAATTGATAAAAAACATTTTGAACCAGTGGTACAGGGTATGGCCGATGTATATAAAAGTGGAACTGCAAGATGGTTACAAATACCCGGAATTGAAGTTGCTGGCAAAACCGGTACCGCAGAAAATTTTACTAAAATTAACGGGGTACGTACACAATTAACAGATCACTCGGTTTTTGTAGCATTTGCACCTGTAGATGACCCTAAAATCGCCATCGCCGTTTATATTGAAAACGGATATTTTGGATCTAGATATGCTGGTCATATCGCTACTTTAATGATTGAAAAATACCTTAAAGGTGAAATCACATTGAAGACCCTTGAAAAGAGAATGCTTGAGAAAACATTAGAAGCTGAATACGCGAAACCCTACAGTGGGGAAGAGTTCAAAATAAATGAGCGTGTCTGGTAGAAGTATACTTAAAAGAATAGATTGGCTAAGTGTTTTTATCTATTTAGCACTGGTACTCATAGGTTGGGTAAATATCTACTCCAGCACATTTACCGATGATAGCAGCTCCATTTTTGATATTAGTACCAGATATGGCAAGCAACTGTTTTTTATTGGCGTCAGCTTAGTTACTATTGTCGTAATCCTCGCCTTGGAGGTTAACTTTTACGAAAGGTTTTCTAGCTTGTTCTACCTCATTTCAATGGTTTCATTACTTGGCTTATTCGTATTCGGTAAGACCATTGCAGGCGCAACTTCTTGGTACGACCTTGGTTTTTTTAACCTACAACCTTCAGAGTTGGCCAAAGTAACTACAGCGCTAGCACTTGCAAAATATTTAAGCGATATACAAACCGATATTAAAAGGAGAAAAGATCAATTCTACGCCCTAATGATCATCATTGTACCCGCTCTATTAATCATACCTCAACCAGATCCCGGTAGTGCCCTGGTATTCTTTGCCTTGATATTTGTAATTTTCAGGGAAGGTTTACCGCTATATTATTTAGTTGTAGTATTAAGTTTAATACTCGTATTTGTTACAACACTAATGTTCGGTACAGTTTGGCTTATTATTGGGCTTGTATTACTTACCATTATATTGTTCGCCCTTAAAAGAAAAACCTTTAAAATTCCGGTTATACCTCTTGGGCTTACCTTTGCCGCTGTAATACTATTTTCCCTGTCGGTAAATTTTGTATTCAACAATGTGTTCGAACAACGCCATAGAGATCGTTTTAGTCTTTGGCTAAGACTTGAAAAAGACCCTAAAAAGCTAGAGCAAATTAGAAAGTCTATTGGATACAACACCTATCAATCTGAAAAAGCTATTGAATCTGGTGGGCGATGGGGAAAAGGATTTCTTGAAGGTACCCGTACCAAGGGAGATTTTGTACCTGAACAAGACACCGATTATATATTTAGTACCGTTGGTGAAGAATGGGGATTTTTAGGTACCTCAACCGTGATCATTTTATTCTCGGTTTTATTTTTAAGATTGATTTCATTGGCCGAACGGCAGAAGAATGCCTTTGCCAGAATGTACGGTTATGGCGTAATATCAATCTTACTTATTCACTATTTTATAAATATTGGCATGGTAATAGGTATTCTACCAACCATTGGTATTCCGCTACCTTTCTTTAGTTATGGTGGCTCTGGGCTACTATTCTTTACAATTCTATTGTTTATTTTCTTGAGACTAGATACCAACAGACTAAAAGAAGGTTATTAAAACTTCCAACCCACAGTATTTTTACTTCCTTCAAAAACCTTTTGCTTCTCTTTTGGCAATTGATTAAAAAAATCGATTCCTGTAGCCTGTTCAATATCGTCTACCGAAACGACAAAATTTCTAAGCGATGTAAATTGAGGCTTATTCGGTATCAAAAAGGAAAGGCTATAAATCTTATCACCCTTCTTTCTAACTATTATTTTATAGAATGTATTGGGAACATCAACATCTTCATCTCCTATTTCTTCTAAGCTACTTTCGAGCACTCCGCCAGTAAATATATACAAAGTACCGTATTGCTTTGCCCAACGCCTTGTTTGTTGCTCTAAGTCGTTCCAAATACCGGAATTGAACTCTCTATCTTGCGGACTTATATTACTTGTATAAAAGGTTTCATTGTATGCCTGCAATGAAAACCTGCGATCACCCGCCGGCACTAAATGACCACGATCATACCCAGACCCTTTATAATTACGCCAATCCGCAGACTTGGAAGATACGTATGGATCTTCTATAAAATAGGGTCGCTTTCTGTCGTCATAGGTTAAATGGCTTTTATCGAGAACGTAGGCTACCCACTCCGCTTGTTCAAAAGGTTCATTATACGATAAGGTAAAAAAAGAATGATTTACAATTTCACCGGTCGTAGACTCGGGCAGTAGTTCTTTTGGAAAATTATTAGAACCAACTTCATTATCGTTATTTGAATAGGTAGCCGGAGTATAAAAATTTTCAAACAACCAAAAGCCTACAATACACACAAGAATTAGAATACTATAAATAGTGCTATTTTTTTTACGGTATGCCATGCGCCAAAATTACCGTAATTTTGTAAGAACTAAGGCATTTTACCGACCAATAAAACCAGTATTATAAAGTCTAAACGAAAGGATAATTATGATGTTAACTTGGAAAGATGTTATTCATTTTTCAGTGAATGGTAACCCAAAGCCCGACAGACGGGTTGAAAAAACAGAACAGGAATGGAAAGAAATTCTAACACCTGAGCAATTTAGAGTTACCCGTAAAAAAGGTACGGAAGCACCGCATTCCGGAGCATTATGCACAGTACACGATGCCGGCAAATATGAATGTATTTGTTGTGGCACCTCTTTATTCGATTCTACCATAAAGTTTGAATCTGGTACGGGGTGGCCAAGTTTTACGCAACCCATAAAAGAAAACGCCATAAAGTATCATAAGGATACGTCTTATGGTATGATACGAGTAGAGGTAATGTGTAATACTTGCGATGCCCATTTGGGTCATGTTTTCCCCGACGGACCGGAACCAAGCGGATTACGCTACTGTATAAATTCTGAATCTATGCAATTAGAAAAAGAGGAAACTCATGGATAACACAAATCTAGAAATTGCAACTGTTGGTGGTGGCTGCTTTTGGTGTACAGAAGCGGTATTTCAAGAGGTAAAAGGTATTCACAACGTGGTATCTGGATATACTGGTGGAAAAGCTCCTGGAAGACCCACCTATAGAGAAATCTGTTCAGGCCTAACCGGTCATGCAGAGGTGGTTCAGGTTACTTTTGACCCATCCATCATTACTTATGAAGATATTCTTATCATCTTTATGACCACACACGACCCAACTTCACTCAATAGACAGGGTGCTGATGCCGGCACTCAGTATAGATCCGTTATTTTCTACCACGATGACGAACAACAGAAGAAAGCAAAAATAGTACTTGATGAAATGCAAGTGGTTTACGACAAGCCTATTGTAACAGAATTAAGTCCATTAGGTATATTCTATGACGCAGAAGATTATCACCAAGATTATTACAAGAACAATTCTGAACAAGGGTATTGCCAAGTGGTCATAAATCCGAAATTGACCAAACTTAGACAGTTACACGCCGATAAACTATTATCATAAATTGCATTTCGGTCTACCTTTAACGAAATTCAATTCATCTATATCAATTTTCCATTCACCTATGAAATCTTTAAAGATTCATAGGTGAATTTATTTTTGGGTCATAATAATCTTAAAACCTACTTATTATGAAATCTCAAAAAACATTCTATTATATTGCTTTAGGTCTTTTTAGCATAGCCGTAATCGGATCCATAATCAACTCCATCATAAATTTTGAGACAGTTGCTGATACATTCTCAAAACTTGGTTACCCAACATATCTTATATACGTTTTAGGCGTTTGCCAGTTTATAGGCTTAGCAATGATTTTAATAAACAAATCTCACTGGGTATTAGAATGGGTATATGCAGGCTTTTTCATGAACTATACACTTGGCGCTTTGGCTCATTTAGCTATAAAAGATGGTAATGGTGCTTCTGCCGTAGTATGTATTGTACTATTGTTCGTAACCTATATTCAAAGTAGAAAAATACGAAACACGAATAATGAACTAGAAGCATTTGGCAAGCCAGAATTCGTTAAATATATCTAACTCAAATCAACAAAAAAGCCGCTACAATTTCATGTAGCGGCTTTTTGTATTTACAATACTTTATTAATTTTTTACACTAGCTAGTTTACCTTGCTTAATGTTGTTCATCTTTAAATCTTCTAAAACATTTACCGCTTCTTCTACATAAACATCCTTTGCCAAATTCTTATGCCATCTATTACGTTTTTCACGTAAGACAGAATCTTTGGTAAACAATTCTTCCTCATAACCTAAAGATTGAAAGGTAAGTTTAGAATCATAATCGGTTAACTTTTTGAAATAATCAGATTGTTCTTTATCCTTGATTTTCTCTTCTTTATACGTATCATAATTCAAAGAAATTTCTGTTTCGTCCTGCTCGGCCTTTAACCATTTGGCGTTTTCTTCGATCAACTTAATTTGAGGACTGTTTGCCATACGTTTTTTACTATCGGCAATCGTTTTCTCATAATCGATATAACCATCCCAAGGCTTATAATCCGCTGGGGTAATTTTGTCCCAACCTAACGGATTGGATTGATCTCTTTCTCCTAAATCAATATAACTATATCTATCTGGAACAATAATGTCACTCTTTACACCTTCTAACTGGGTAGATCCACCGTTTATTCTATAGAACTTCTGAGTAGTGATTTTAATTGCACCCAAATCGCCATGCTCATTACTACGCAACATATTGTTCAATGGTATAACGTTCTGTACGGTACCTTTACCAAAAGTTTGTTTGCTACCAATTACAACAGCTCTTTTGTAATCTTGCATAGCAGCTGCCAAAATCTCACTAGCAGAAGCCGATAATTCGTTTACAAGAATTACCAATGGACCATCCCACTGTATTCTTTCATCTTTATCATCATATACGTCTTTACCCTTATCCTTAGAACGAACTTGAACAATAGGACCATCTTTTATGAAAAGACCTGCCATTTCAACAACCGTTTTTAATGATCCACCTCCATTATCACGTAAATCAAGAATTAGGCCTTCCATGCCTTCATCCTTTAAACGTTCAACTTCTTTTGCAACATCGGTAGCTGCATTTCTTTCACTATAATCATTAAAATCAACATAGAATTTCGGCAAATTAATGATTCCGAATTTTTCTTGACCTTTAATAATATTTGCAGATTTTGCATAAGACTCTTCCAATTCAACTACATCTCTTGTCAATGAAACCACATCTAGAGAACCATCTACTTTTCTTACCGTAAGGTCTACTACAGTACCTTGAGCTCCTTTTATCAATTTAATTGCATCGTCTAAACGCATACCAACAATATTGATAGGCTCTTCTCCATTTTGACCAACTTTTATAATTTCGTCACCTACTTCTAATCGTTGATCTCTCCAAACTGGTCCGCCAGAAATGATTTCAACGATTTTTGCACCTTCAGGTTTTTTCTGAAGTCTTGCCCCAATACCTTCAAACTTACCAGACATGCTGGTATCGAATTTTTCTTTTTCTTCTGGAGCAAAGTAAAATGTATGTGGATCAAACTCGTCTACAATTGTATTAATATATTGTACAAACCAATCTTTACGTTCTAAATCACCAACAAAATCAAAAAACTCATCTAACGTTGCTTCTGTTGACTTTCTTGACGCCTCTTCGGCTTCTTTTGGAGTCTTTGCCACTTTACTATCATCCCCTTCTACACCATCTACTTCACCATTCTCTATTTTAGAAATCTTAGAGTCGTAAGTACCCAAGGTTGCATACTTCAATTGCTTTCTCCAACGTTCTTTAAGCTCTTCTCTATTAGCGGCAAAAGGTTCTTCATCATATTTTATACTGATGCTTTCATTTTCAGAATAATCAAAAGGTGTTTCTAAAACCTCTTTATAAATTTCCTTCGCATCGTTCATACGCTGTATCAATCTTTCATGCACTACATTAAAGAAAGTGATATCGGTATTCTTAATCTCATCATCAATTTGATATTTATACTTTTCAAACTCCGCAATATCCGAAGCTAAAAAATATCTTTTGGTGGGATCAATAACATCTATGAAGTCTTCAAATACATGTACCGAAAAATCATCATTTAGAGATTTAGGCTCATAATGCCCTTTTTCAAGTACATAGGTTATTAAATCTAACAACAATTTATCCTTGTCATCATTTTCAAAATTCTTATTGGTAAAACTGCACGATGCCACTGCCGCTAACATCAATAACAGTACGTAGGCTAAATTTCTTTTCATAAAATTATCTTTTACTTTCCTTTTCAATATCTCCGAATTTGAGGGTTTACAGTAGCAGTAAAAGCCACTTAAACCTCTAAGGTAAAGAAAAAACCATGCCATTTAATGGGGTTGGAATTAATTTTTTGTTAAACGGCCAACGGAACATATCATATTTAAAAACGTATTTTTACTACAGAAAGTATACGCTATGGAAAAACCATTGATTTTAGTTACCAACGATGATGGTATAACCGCACCAGGGTTACGCATGTTGATTACCATCATGAAAAAAATTGGAGATGTTGTGGTGGTTGCACCAGATAGTCCGCAATCTGGTATGGGCCATGCCATCACCTTAGATACCGCCCTATTTTCAAAAAAAATGAGAATAGACCTTGACAATGACGATATTGATGAATATAGCTGTAGTGGCACACCCGCTGATTGTGTGAAGTTGGCATTACAAGAACTACTGCCAAAAAAACCCGATATCTGTGTTAGCGGTATCAACCACGGGGCCAACTCTTCTATAAACGTTATTTATTCTGGTACTATGAGTGCAGCTATAGAAGCCGGTATTGAAGGTATTCCTGCAATCGGGTTCTCTCTTTGCGATTATAATTGGGATGCCGATTTTACCCATGCACAAGATTATATTGCTACCATAGTTACACAAGCCTTGGAAAATGGAATTCCTAAAAGAACGGTTTTAAATGTCAATATTCCGAAACTTGAAAAGAAGGATATCAAGGGAATTAAAATCTGTAGACAGGCAAAAGCTAATTGGAAAGAAAAATTTGATAAGCGCACCAACCCAATGGGCAAAGATTATTATTGGCTTACGGGAGAGTTTGAGCTTTTGGACAAAGGAGAAGATACAGATGAATGGGCATTGGCAAACGGCTATATCTCTGTAGTACCCACTCAATTTGATTTAACAGCGCACCATGTTATTCAAGAATTAAATACTTGGAGTCTTTAACGTATAAAATTATTTAGAAGAAACACTTTAAATGAATACCAAAAAAGAAATTATAATCGGTTTTATAGTAGGTCTAATTGCTAACACCATTGGCACATTATTATACATTCTTTTATTTTCCGATTTAAGTATAACCGAAACTTTTGAAGCAGCCGTTGCACAAGAACATATTGGTAGTCTTTTAGCTTTAGGTGCCATTCTCAACTTAATTGCCTTTTTCGGGTTTTTAAAAATTAAAAGAGACCATAGGGCAAAAGGTGTATTGATTGCCACCATTTTAACCGCTTTTATAATCTTATATTATAAAATCTTCTAGAATGAAATACTACATTATTGCCGGTGAAGCCTCGGGTGACCTACATGGATCCAACCTAATTAAAGCGATCATTGAACAAGACAATGATGCCGAGATAAGATGTTGGGGCGGAGACTTAATGCAGCAAGCTGGCGGAACATTGGTAAAACACTATAAAGAGTTAGCTTTTATGGGGTTCCTAGAGGTGATCATGAACCTGAACGCCATTTTTAAAAACATAAAGTTCTGTAAGCACGATATTGCAGCATTTAAACCTGATGCCATTATTTTTATTGACTATTCGGGATTTAATTTACGCATCGCCAAATGGGCAAAAGAGCATAATTTCTTAACCAATTATTATATATCTCCGCAAATATGGGCATCAAGGGAAGGTAGAATAGAAAAAATCAAAGCTACAATTGACCACATGTACGTTATTCTGCCTTTTGAGAAAGAATTTTACCAAAAGAAACATAATTACCCAGTACACTTTGTGGGCCATCCTTTACTGGATGCTATTGCCAATAGGCCGGTATTAAACGAAAGTGATTTTAGGTCTCAAAATAATCTCGACCCGAAAAAACCTATTATTGCCTTACTACCCGGAAGCAGAAAGCAAGAGGTTCAAAAAATGCTTAGCTTAATGCTTTCACTTACTAATGATTTTGCGGACCATGAATTTGTTATTGCAGGTGCGCCTAGTCTTGAAAAGGATTTTTACGATACGTTTTTAAATGATGCCAATGTAAAATTCATTCAAAACAAAACTTATGATTTGCTTTCGGTATCTAAAGCCGCCCTTGTTACTAGTGGTACGGCCACACTAGAAACAGCCCTGTTCAAAGTGCCACAGGTAGTTTGTTATAAAGCTAATTGGATCTCTTATCAAATTGCAAAACGTATTATTACACTAGAATATATTTCTTTGGTCAACCTGATTATGCAAAAAGAAGTCGTTAAAGAACTGATACAAGACGATTTTACCAAACAAAATTTAAAAAAGGAACTTGCCTCTATCTTGAATGGCAAAGAAAGAACTGAACAACTATCATCTTATAATGAGCTTATTGCAAAATTAGGGGGTTCTGGAGCTAGTTCGAATGCTGCCACGTTGATCATTGAAAATGCCAAAAGTGCTTAGGTTTATATATTTTAGAAAATAATTCTATAATTTTGAAGTTACTCGTACTATAGTGTACACCTTTTTATATGCGTAAACTGCCATTCTTTCTTATTATTTGCTTTTTAGCCAGCTGTGGGGCTAAAAAGAGTACTAGTTCTGATAAAGAAAGAACAATATCTGTTGCTGCCGCAAATAATGAACGAACAGGTAACACAACGCAACCTTCTAATACAGATACACGCAGAGTTACAACAACTAAGACTGCCAATACCAAAGCTGACGAAATTATCAATACCGCACTTTCATTTGCGGGAACTCGATATAAATTTGGAGGTACCACTAGAAAAGGGATGGACTGTTCTGGACTTTTATATGTTTCTTTTGGGGAGCATGATGTTCAATTACCACGTACCTCTTTTCATATGGCGGAAGAAGGCCATAGAGTAGCGGTTAAGCATATTGAGAAGGGAGATCTGTTATTTTTTAAGACTACCAGAGGATCTAAACGTATTAATCATGTTGGTATGGTGGTGGATACAGATAATGATGAAATTACTTTTATTCACGCATCAACATCACGTGGTGTTACCGTTTCTTCGTTAAGAGACGGTTTCTGGAACCAAGCATTTGTAAAGGCTACAAGAATTTTATAACATGAAGCTCTTAGCGTTTATTCCTATTAGATTAACGCTTTTACTCATTCTTGGAATTTTATTAGGTTATTTTTTTACGTTCAACTTACAGTATCTACAGATATTCATCATCGTTCTTTTTCTTGTCCTCGCGGCAATCTTTTTGTTTGAAAAGAATACGAAATCGATTTTATTCGGAATAGTTTCCGCCATATTGTTTGTATCCATAGGCACTTACAGCTATACTAATGCCCAACCTATCAATCATGAAGATCATTATACCAAACGTACTTTCTCAGATTATGACATTCGGAACTTAAAAATCAAAGAAGTTTTAAAACCAACCCAGTATTCTTCGCGGTACTACGCCACGGTTAAAAGTATTGGTACGCACCCAACAAACGGTACAATCTTAATTAGTATACCGAATGACTCATCTATTGCCAGTTTAGAAATAGATGACGAAATAATGACTTATTCCAAAATAGAAATTATTGAGTCACCTTTAAATCCACATCAATTCGATTATAAAAATTACTTGAAAAGTTTAGGCATTTATCATCAAATGAGAATAAAACCTAGGCAATTTACAATTACTCCAACCGCTAAAACCTCTTTAAAAGGCATTGCCGCCAAGGCGCGAAACCATATCATCGCCAAACTAAAAAATGAAAATTTTGGGCAGGATGAACTAGGTGTAATTCAAGCCCTATTATTAGGGCAACGATCAGAAATATCGCAAGAGAACTATACTAATTACCAAAAAGCCGGAGCTATACATATTTTAGCCGTTTCTGGGTTGCACATTGGTATACTACTATTATTAATACAATTTTTGTTAAGCCCTATAAAACAATTACCCAAAGGCAGAACAATTATTTTGTTGCTATCAGTGATACTATTATGGGGGTTTGCATTTTTGGCAGGGCTCTCTGCCAGTATTATACGCGCTACTACCATGTTCACATTTGTAGCCTATGCACTATACTTAAATAGACCTAGCAACACCTTTAACATTCTGGCATTATCGATTCTTTTCATCCTATTATTTATTGACCCCAATTTATTATTTCAGGTTGGTTTTCAAATGAGCTATGCTGCGGTTTTCGCCATACTTTGGATTTTCCCTTTATTGAAAAACATATGGTATCCGAAGAATAAAATAGTTCGATATTTTTGGCAATTACTGTGTGTAAGCATTGCCGCCCAACTTGGGGTTCTGCCAATAAGTTTATTCTATTTTCATCAATTTCCCGGTCTTTTCTTTATCTCTAATTTGGTTATCGTACCCGCTTTAGGCCTGATTCTTGGAATGGGTATTTTGGTAATTTTTCTCTCCCTCATAAACTGGCTACCATCACAAATAGCATTGATATATAATGATATTATCTGGTTAATGAATTCTCTTATTGCATGGGTGGCACAACAAGAAAGTTTTATTTTTAAAGCTATCCCTTTCGATTTTATTCAATTGATTCTCTCATTTACCGTAATAGTATTGGGACTTGAACTTTGGGCTAAATTTAATTATAAACGTTTGCTACTGTTCTTTACCTGTATTATTTGTTTTCAAGGATATACCATATATCAAGAATATGAAGCCAATGAAAAAATAGAAGCTATTGTACTACATAAAACCAAAGAACGAAATATTTTAAATAGAAACGGAAAAAACCTATCTATCTTGAATGATGGTAACAATCAAACGAATTATCTCATTACAGGATATACTACGGCAGAACGTGTACGTACAATTCGTTTTGACACTTTAAAGAACAGCTATCTTTTTAAAGATGAACCTCTGATAATAATTGATAGCACTGGTATTTACCCGCCATCTCCTTCCCATAAAATACTTCTTACACAATCTCCCAAAATTAACTTAGACCGGTTAATAGATAGTATTAAACCCAGCGAAATCATCGTAGATGGTAGCAACTACAATAGTTATGTTGACCGATGGAAAGCAACCTGTATAAAAAATAAAATCCCTTTCCACTATACAGGTGAAAAGGGAGCTTATTATTTAGAATAAAATATCTTAATGCACCTTGCCCATTAATTTTTTAATGAGCGGTGATGCCACAAGTACAATTAACCCAGCACCAATAGCGTACTTGGCAATTAGTAAAAAACCATCTGTATATACTGTTAAGGTTTCAAATCCACCTACATTTTTATCGGTACTTTCTATTGCCAATTGTTTTCCTATGAAACCAACAATTTGGAACGCAAAGGCAGAGGATAAGAACCATACCCCCATAATAAAGGCAATTAATCTAGCAGGAGCTAAATCGGTCATTTTGGACAACCCAACAGGAGACATAAACAACTCCCCCACCGACAGTAAGAAATACATTAACAATAAGTATGTGAACGGTACAAAACCATTGTCATTGGCACTTCCTCCACTTATAGCCAAAACGTAGAAACTTATACCTGCAAAAAGCAATCCTAATCCGAATTTATACGGTGTTCTAGGGTTCCAGTTTTTCTTGCTCAACCATGTCCACATCATTGAAATAGGAATAGCCAATATTATAATGAACATCGAATTCAGTGAATTGGTCTGTGCAGCGGACATAATACCGTCTAAATCAATATTTCTAGCAGCAAACAATGTAATTACACTACCCGATAGTTCATGGAAACCCCAAAAGATAGTCATGAAAAATGTTAGCAAAACAGCTACGAACAACTCTTTTCTTTCTTTAATATTTGCCTTGAACATTTCGTACGCCAAGTATGCTAGAACTGCAATACCTATTCCGGTAAAAATAACATTGACAATATTCTGATCGGCAAACATACCTTCTGTTGCTATAGCCTTATAGGAAGACAATAACAAAGCAATTAACGGCGCTGACAATACTGCTAAAACCGGTACAAGAATTCCTTGCTTTACACCAAGTACTTTTCTTTCCAAAACATGCTCATTTGGAGGCAGACCTCTATTCCCGAACACATTGTTTTGAATACCTCTCCAAAATACGATCAAACCTGTTAACATACCAATACCTGCCAAGCCAAAACCATAGTGCCAGCCATATGTTGCAGCTAGCCATCCACATAGTAACGGAGCAACCCATCCACCAATATTAATTCCCATGTAAAATATGGTGAACCCTGAATCTTTTTTAGGATCGCCTTTCTCGTACAAAGTACCAACGAAGGTAGAAATGTTAGGCTTAAAAAATCCATTACCCACAATTATAAGAGATAAGGCCAAGAAGAAGGCCATATTATCTTCTATTGCCAAAACAAAGTGACCTATGGACATAAGAATACCTCCTAAAAAAATAGAGTTACGCATTCCTAAAATCTTGTCGGATAATTTACCTCCAATTACGGTAGAGGCATATACTAAAGAGCCATATGATGAGTAAACTGCGGCAGTTGCATAATCTCTTTCTGCCAATGCTTGAAAAATTACGTCGATCATGTAGAGCGTGAGCAGTGCACGCATTCCGTAAAAGCTAAAACGCTCCCATAATTCTGCAAAAAATAAATAAAATAAACCCTGTGGGTGCCCAAAAACCTGTTTTTGGTCTGAGAACTCAGTACTTTCAGTCATATTGATGTTAGTTTGGTTATAGTTTTTCTTTTATAAAATTGGTCATTTTGTTATAGAGGTGAATTCTTGTATTTCCTCCATAAATGCCGTGATTTTTATCAGGATAGATTCCCCAATCAAATTGTTTGTTCGCCTGTATCAAAGCTTCGATCATACGCATTGAATTCTGCACATGCACATTATCGTCTCCTGTACCATGAATCAACAAATAATCACCTTCCAACAAATGAGGATAGTTGAACGGGGAGTTGTCATCATAACCACTTTGGTTTTCTTGCGGTGTTTGCATGTAACGCTCCGTATAAATAGTATCATAAAAAGCCCAAGAAGTAACAGGTGCAACCGCTATAGCCATTTCAAAAGTATCATTACCCTTTAAAATACAGTTGGTAGACATAAAGCCTCCATAGCTCCAGCCCCATATACCAGTTCTTTCTTCATCTATATATGGTAATTCACTCAGCTTTTTTGCAGCAGCTATTTGATCTTCCACCTCGTACTTACCCAACTCTTTTTGGGTAACTTTCTTGAAATCTCTTCCTTTAAATCCGGTTCCACGACCATCTACACAAGCAACTATGTAACCTTCGGCTACTAAACCTTGATGCCAGTAATCATTAGCGCCCATCCAGCTGTTGCTCACATTTTGTGAACCAGGACCACTATATTGATACATAAATAATGGATATTTCTTTGATGCATCAAAATCTTTTGGCTTGATCATGTACATATTCAAATCATTGCCATTAATAGAAATCGTAGAAAATTCTTTGGGGCTAACAGCATAGCTTTTTAACCTTTGCAACAATTGATCATTATCTTTTATATCTTTTACCTTCTTGCCATTAACAGCTTTGTGCAATGTATATACCGGCGGCATTTCGGCACTTGAGAATGTATTGATGAAATAGGTAAAATCTGTACTAAAAGAAGCATTGTTTGTTCCTTCCACAACAGCTAATGCTTTCTTATCATCACCAGCGCTACTAATATTATAAACACCACGGTTAATTGAACCGTTCTCTGTAGATTGGTAATAGATCTTATCCTCATTTTGGTCATACCCATAGTATTTGGTTACTTCCCAATCTCCTTTTGTAATCTGGTTCATTAAGCTGCCGTCTTCGCCGTATAAGTAGATATGGTTCCAACCATCTTTTTCACTAGTCCATATAAAGCTATCGTCTTCTAAAAAGGTCAAATTATCGGTAACATCCACATATGCATCATCTTTCTCTTCCAACAAAACAGAAACTTCATTCTTTTTCGCGTTTACCGCATACATTGTTAAATGGTCCTGGTGCCTATTCAAAGTTTGAACACTCAACATGTCTTTATGGTTCATCCACTTAATACGTGGTATGTAGTATGCATTGTTTACATCTACCGCAGCTATATCTCCGCTAGCAACATCTAAAAGTTGTAAGGTAACAAGCGAATTGTTCTCGCCTGCTTTTGGATATTTGAAGACATAAGGTTGTTGATATAATCCGGTACCGTAAACATCCATTGAAAACTCCGGTACATTTGTCTCGTCAAAACGCAAAAAGGCTATTTTACTTCCGTCTGCATTCCACTCATAGGCACGAACAAAGGCAAATTCCTCTTCATAAACCCAGTCGGTAACACCGTTAATAATTTGATTATTTACCCCATCGGTAGTAACCTGTTCGGTCTTCTTTGTGTCTATCGTAAAAATATATAGATTGTTATCTTTTACATATGCTACCCGATTACCATCTGGAGAGAATAAAGGTTCTTGAATTTTTGACTCACTAACCTTAACGACATTTTTTGTTGCAATATCATACACATAATAAATACCCAATCTAGACCTTCTAAAAATGGGTTCTATTTCTGTTGAAAGCAACAATTTTTTCTCATCATCACTAAAAGTATACGCAGAAAAGGAAGGTATTTCAGCGATATCTGATGATGACACCACCGTTCCTACTTTTTCTAAAGTCTTGTAATCATATTTATCTACCGTCGTCTCTTGGCTGATTCTGTTGGTATGCAATACCGTGTATTGAGTACCGTTGTTCATGGAACGCAGAGCTTCTAACCCTTCCGTTCTAAATGCACCTTGATAAATTTCAGAAACCGAAATAGGTTTGTCTTGTGCCCAAATAATTACGTTGAAGGAAAGTAAAATCAACGTAAATAAGTGTATTTTTCGCATAAATAATTGAATTTTGTTAAATCTCTCAAGTTTACCACTATTTCCTTAAAAAAACACGCTTTAGCCGAAAAAAGAAGCTGCTTTTAACGCTTTGTCCATATAAAATAGATTCAGGTCAATATGCTTATCTTTACCAGCGTAAAAATGGAATTTATTTACATGTATTCCAATCTTTACAAAACATGAACCATTAGAAGAAAGTTATACCTAAATGACCCAGCCAATAAGTGGTTTCTCTAAACTCTCGAAAGAAGAGAAAATAGATTGGATCACCACAAATTACACCCAGAACGCAGCACAGTCAAAAAAAATTCTGCAAACGTATTGGAATCAAAATGACAGTATACAACAGTTGCACGATGAGTTTATAGAAAACACCATTACCAACCTTTATGTACCCCAGGGCATTGCTCCCAACTTTTTAATAAACGATTCTCTTTACGCTATTCCTATGGCAATAGAAGAGAGTTCGGTAATTGCAGCAGCAAGCAAGGCCGCAAAATTTTGGCTGAACAAAGGCGGATTTAAAACTAAAATATTAGGTACTGAAAAAGTTGGTCAAGTTCATTTTATATATAAAGGAGACCCCAATAAACTAAACTCTTTTTTCACCTACTTAAAACCTATACTACTTGCCGATAGTGCTTCTTTGACATCTAGTATGGAAAAAAGAGGCGGCGGCATTACCGATATTATCTTAAAGAACAAAACGAATGAGCTGGCTCATTATTTTCAATTACATGCCACCTTTGAAACCAAAGATGCCATGGGCGCCAATTTCATTAATAGCTGTTTGGAGCAATTTGCCGCAACATTAAAAAAAGAAGCCGCTAGTTTTGAAGGTTTTTCTGCTCAGGAAAAAGATATTGAGATCGTAATGAGCATTCTATCTAATTATGTACCCAATTGTACCGTTCGCGCAGAAGTTAGTTGCCCAGTAGAAGAATTAAAACTTACTACCGAATTGACCCCACAACTTACTGCCGAAAAAATAGTACAAGCCATAAAGATTGCACATGCAGAACCTTACAGAGCGGTAACGCACAACAAAGGTATCATGAACGGAATTGATGCCGTTGTATTAGCAACAGGTAATGACTTTAGAGCGATCGAAGCTGGGGTTCATGCGTATGCCTGTAGAAATGGTCAATATAGTAGCTTGACCCACGCTGCCATTGAAAACGGAATTTTCACCTTCTGGATAGAATTACCTTTGGCACTAGGTACCGTTGGCGGACTTACAAACTTGCACCCGTTAGTGAAACTAAATCTTGAAATGCTTCAGCGACCGTCTGCAGAAGAGCTTATGCAAATTATAGCTGTTGCAGGCCTGGCACAAAATTTTGCAGCTGTAAGTTCATTGGTAACTACGGGTATTCAAAAAGGGCATATGAAAATGCATCTTTTGAATATTCTTAACCAACTTGGTGCCAATGAAAATGAAAAGGCAACATTAGTAGACTACTTTAAAACCAACCCGGTAACCCACCATGGTGTAGAACTACAACTTAACCAAATAAGAAAATAAGCCTTAACCGTATGCCCAAAACTATTTATAGTAACGGTAAATTATTGCTCACAGGGGAATATGCCATTCTTGATGGGGCAAAGGGTTTAGCCCTACCTACCAAGTTTGGACAATCATTGAGTTTATCTTACACAGATTCTGAGAATTTTGTGTGGAACAGTTTAGATGAAAATGATGCGGTATGGTTTAGCGCCGAGCTTTCAAAAAAAGATCTAAAAGCTATATATACTTCCGACCAAGAGGTAGCCTACAGGCTATCTCATATACTATCTGAAGCTAAAAAACTTAACCCATTATTTGAACCTAGCATCATAGAAGCAAATACCGTAGATGCCAAAGTTACTTTCCCTAGAGATTGGGGGCTTGGCACTTCTTCTACCTTAATCAATAATATTGCTGAATGGGCTGGCGTAAATCCTTATAAATTGTTAGAAGCCACTTTTGGTGGTAGTGGCTACGATATAGCATGTGCCAAACATAATACACCTATTATTTATAAAAGAAACGGTTTTAGCCCTAATGTAGAGGAAGTCATCTTTAATCCGAATTATTCAGATAGACTATTCTTTATTTATCTGAATGAAAAGAAAAACAGTAGGGACGCCATAACCAGTTACAGAAATTTAGATTTTGATAAAGAAAAATTGATCAATCAAATTAACAATATTACGGAGAAGGTTCTAAAATGCTCAACATTGGCTGAATTTGAGAACTTATTAAACCTTCACGAAACCATCTTGTCCCAGACACTTCAAATTAAAACTATTAAAAACATTCGTTTCGCAGACTACCCTAATACTATTAAAAGTTTAGGAGCATGGGGCGGAGATTTTGTACTTGTTACCGGAACAATGGAGGATATGGAATATTTTAAAAATAAAGGCTATTCCACTATACTACCCTATAAAAAAATGATTCTACAAAAAAAGAGCATCTAAATAAGATGCTCTTTTTTTATGTTTAAACAAGTTACGTTTAGTAGAACGTAGCTCTCTTATCTTCAATTTCCGCACCTTCTTTCAATGCGTTATATACTGCTGAATTTACACGAGCTGCAGCTCCTGTTTTTAATGCGTTTGCATATACGCTATAGTTATCTAGCTTTGGAGCTTCAGTCTTCTTCACTATCTCAATTTTGAAAACCCCTGTATTACCTTCAATTAAACCAGAAGTTGCCCCTTCGGCCATACCGTATGCCGTACCAACTACTACCGGCTCGCTGCCAGCTCCTGGAATTGTTGGAGACTTCACAGTAAGTGCAGATGCATTAGAAATGCTTACTCCGTTATCAGAAGCAATAGCACTCATATCCTTACCTTTATTAGCGGCAATTATTTTAGCTGCCTTGCGCTCTTTTCTGATTTTAGGCAATACAAGTACAGAAGCATCTTCAGCACTCATTACACCCTCAGCATAAGAACCAGTTAATTGAACAACGGCATAACCATTATTGATGTTGAATCTTTTAATATCACCAACTTCAGTATCACTATTAAAAGCCCATTGAACTATATTTCTTTGATTCGGTAAACCAGGAAGGTTTTCATCCAAAGCTTTTATTTTGTTTACTGGACGTACCACATAGTTGTTTTCTTTTGCCAATGTTGAAAAAGCACTTTCGTCATCGGTAGTTTCCATTTCAAATTTAGTTGCATTGGTAAACAATGTATTTATTGTTTCATCCGATGCTACAATCTCTCTTGAAACAGTTGCTATTTGTACAACATCTTCCTTATCATCAATTTTAATTACGTGAAATCCAAAATCGGTTTCAACCATGCCAATCGACCCTTCTGAATTTCCAAAAGCGAAATCGTTAAACGCAGGCACCATAACCCCTTTTTGGAAGTAACCTAAATCTCCCCCGTTTGGAGCAGATGGACCGTCTGAGTTATCTCTAGCCAACGTAGAAAAAACAACACCAGATTTTTTTGCTTCTCTCAATAATTCTTTCGCTTTAGCTTCGGCTTCTTCTTTAGTTCTCGTAACTTCAGGATTGGCTCTAGTAGCACCTTCATATGCCAAAAGAATATGACTTGCCTTTACCGAACCGTTTGGCTTTCTAGCAATCATTTTTGAAATCTTGTAAGAATCACCGTCTTTATATGGTCCATAGATTTGACCAATGTTCAAGTTCATCAATGTATCTGCAACACTAGAAGGTAAATTTTTCTTGGCTTTGTAAATAGTATCAAACTTGGTATCTGAATATCTGTCTAAAAATGCCGCTACATCTTTAGTATTTCTAAATCCTCTAATTGTATCGTTACGATCTGTTTGCGAATTATACTCGATCGTATCGTCTAACAGTTTTGTAATTTCTTCTTTAATAGCCGCTTCATCAGCTTCAGAAGGTTTCTCTTGAAAAAACACATACTGTAAATCTCTAGCTGGATCTTGTTTGTATTCTTCTTTATGTTTGCTAACGTAATCTGCAATTTCACTTTTAGTTACTGTAATTGTACTATCTGGAATAGAAGTGTAAGGTACTCTTACATACTTAATATCCATTTTTTCGTTAGCCAATTTATAATCTAGCTCACCTTCTTTTAACGTAGCACCAACACCTGCTTTAACCAAATTAAAATAGGTCTGTTCTTTTGCCAATTGAACGATCTCAGCTTCCGTTTGCAACCAAGCTTCATATTGTGCAGGATTGTTCACTTTCCAATCTGCAACTGTTTGCTTGAACATATTAGCATCGAACTGCCCATTTTCATCTTGAAACTGAGGATTTTGAGCATATCCTGTAGTTCTTAAGAAATCTACGATCTGATCTTGCTCAATACCAATACCCAAATCTTCAAACTGCTCACCTAATATGGTCTTTCTTACCTTATTCTCCCAAACTTGGTTTACCACTTGCATTGAAGATGCCGTAGGACCAACTCTGTTTGTAGCTACTTCAACCTCTTGTCTGAATTCATCAATAGAAATATCTTCTCCATTAATTTCGGCCACGGACGAACCTACTTTTTCCCCTCCAAAATTGCTACTGGTAAATACCCCAGAAATAACAAATGCAAAAAGTGCCAAACCTATGATCAAGATCAACACTGTTGTACGTTTCCTAATATTTTCTAATACTGCCATTCTTATTAACGTTTAAAATAATCGTTTGTGGTTATTGGGTGGCAAAACTACCATTTTTAATTGAAATAATAAAAACTAAAAAGCCACCTAATTTATTGATTGATGCACTGTTATTCCTCTTCCAAAACTTCTATGGAAATCAAATCTATTTTTGTGTTGGAAACTTCCAGCACAGTAAACTTATATTGGTCTATGGTAAGCTCTACTTCTTTCTCTGGAATTTCCCCTAGGGTATGTACTAAAAGTCCTCCAAGTGTCTCATATTCATCTGATACCGGCAGGCTCAACTTATGATTTATATTAATATCATCAACTTCTAATCTTGCAGAAAAAAGATAATGGCGTTCATCTACCCTTTCTTCCCTTAAATCTGTGGTATCATGCTCATCTTCTATTTCCCCAAAAAGCTCCTCAACAATATCTTCAACGGTTACAATACCGCTTGTACCGCCATATTCATCTAAAACCACGGCAATACTTTTTCGCTTTTTGATCAACACATTCAATATATCTTGAATAAGCATTGTTTCTGGCACAAATTCAACCGGCAATAAAATACTTTTTATGGTCTTTGGTTTTTTAAACAGCTCATAAGAGTGCACATAACCAATAACATTATCAACAGTATCATTAAAAACCAATATTTTAGAATAGCCTGTTTCGGTAAATAATTTCGCCAAATTCTTAGGCGTTTCATGCATTTCTACAGCCACTATTTCGGTTCTTGGCACCATAACCTCACGAGCTTTAACAGCCGCGAACTCTAAGGCATTCTGAAAAATCTGAATTTCGGTATCGACCTCATCCTCTTCTTCTACCGTTTCCATTTGTTCTGTAATATAATCGCCTAATTCAAGCTTACTGAACGCCAATTGAACCTCATCACCAGAAGTGCCGAACACGTATTTTAATATAAAATCTGATATCCAAATAATAAAGTCCGATATAAACGAGAAAAGTATATAGAATAAAAATGCAGGTATGGCCAGTAACTTTAAAAGAGTATTGGCATAAATTTGAAAAAGTACCTTCGGCAAAAATTCTGCAGTTATTAAAATAACAAACGTAGAAATCACCGTTTGGGTCAACAAACTAAAATCTGTAATCAATAACTGTAAAATAGCGTTATCGGGCACTATCTCGGTAAACCAGTTCATGAGCAATTCACCCATGAAGAGTCCGTAAATCACCAATGCTATATTGTTTCCAATTAGCATAGTGGCTATAAATTTTGACGGCTTTTTAGTTAATCGCGTTAGTACAGTAGCTAAAAATCCCTCTTGTTTTTTCTCTATTTCTATATGAATTTTGTTCGCAGAAATAAAGGCAATTTCCATTCCTGAGAAAAACGCTGAAAAAATCAAGGATAGTATAATGATAATACCGGCTGTACCCACTATTTGTTTTGATTATCTCGCTTACGCTGTTCGAATTTCTTCCTATAGTTTCTTCTAAACAAGAACATTCCTATAGAAATTACGGCGAAAAATATAAAGAAATACGCCATACTTCTATCGGTATTCCAATCTGTTATAATTCTGTAGATCGAAAAGCCCGCGACTATAACATATAAATACTCTGTATATCTTAAAATATTAATCATTTTTTTCCTCTTTATCTTCTTCTTTATCTTCTTCTTTGATCAACATTAGACCATAGGTTTTTTGTGCATTCAAAAACTTAAGGTCTTTTTGCACGTCCATACCTTCACCGTCCATTACCGTGCCGTCCTCAGGATTTGTAAATGTAAATTTTTCTTGGGTAAAAGCCCATTCGTTACCCCGATCATAATACATCTGTGAGGTCGCCAATTTTTTACCGTCATCACCTTTGATCAACACATTACCACGCAAATCTACAATAGAAGTTTTAGAGTACAACACTCCAAAATCTGCCTCTATGGTTGTTTTTTCATTTTTTTCGTTGAAAATTTCTATCAATAGACCTTCTGGAAAAGTCTGATAGGGAAATGAAAGTTGTTCAAAATCATTTCTAAGGGGTCCGGACAATACGGACAATATCTTTGACGAACCAGTATCTTCAGATCCTAATTTTTCTGGGGTTTCTGTATATGTAAGCACAAAATCTTCAACTACACCTCTTGGGTAGATCTTTTTCACTGCCTCTTCACCAACCCTCTTATAATTATCTTGACAAGATAAAAAAAGCATTGCCATGGTACATACCACGGCAATGCCTCTAAAATTATAAATCTGTTTCATTTTTTCTATAAAGAAGGTACTTTCACGCTACCACCAACCCAACAGTTGAATGTAACAGTCTTACCGGCCATTCCTGAACTAAAGATCATCTCTTTAGTTGGTGCCTTTGCACTATAGCTGTTTGCAGCTTGACTAGCAGAACCACTTAAAGATGGATCTACTCTGCCAGCTTTTCTAGCCATATCAGCAGCTTTCCAGTAAATTGCTCTTTTCTCAAATGCAGAGGTACCACAGTTATTGGCACTAGTTGCATATAAGTTAGCAATTAAAAGATAAGCACGACCGTTTGAAGGGTTTGCGTCAATAGCCTTTTGAGCGTATTTACGTGCAGTAGACTTGCTACCTTTTCTTTTATTGATCACAGCTACTTTATAAGCGATCTTAGATTTTTTATCGTTATCAGTCTCTAAAGACAATGCCTTATCAAAATCAGCAAGTGCACCAGAACTGTCTCCGTTTTTCATTTTCAACGTACCACCATATACATAAGCATCAGCAGATGGATCCAAAGATAATTGAGCTTCAAATAACTTTTGGAACATTGGATCATCGGTACATTCTTTGTTGAACATAAGACCTACCGCTCTTTTTACCCAAACGATATCACCTTTTTTCTCCTCAAAACTCTTTTCGTATAAAGGAATAAGGTTACTACAATCTGCTAAAGGACCTAATTTAGAATCGATACTTCCTGCAATTTTACCGTAAGCTTCAGAATAAGAGTTATAAGCTTTTAAACGAGATTTTTCCTTTGAAGTTAACGTACCAGCCTCTTCTTTAGGTAAAAGTTTAGCAATTTTACCTGTAAGCTTTTCGTTTTCAGTTTCAATTTTCTCGGTTACCGCATCATATACATCAAAAACTTCTTGCAAATCTTTTCTACCTGCTTTATGCTCATCAACCAAACTAGAGAAATAGATGTATAAAGCTTTAGGGCTTGTAAAGTTTTCTTTATCTTGAGTAAAAGCTTCACTTAACATGCTGTACATTTTAGCATCATCTGCCATTTTATTATCGTACATCACCAATGCCTTATCTACCATAGTCTCACCTGGGCTAGTTTTAGACGAGAAATGTGTTAGCTTATTGTCATAAAGACCCATTAGGTCATTCGCGAATTTTTCTTTGTCAGCACCAGTAGCTTTTTTCATCTTATCCTTTAAGATACGCTCACCATATACATATATAGCATTATTTAACTGTGGACAAGTTTCATAAACCATTTTCCATGGCTCATAGGCCGCGTCATAATTTTTAACTTTTGCATGCTCGGAAAATATTGACAGGTTCGTCATACATTCAGGGTTTTGCGCCTGCGCATTGCTCACCCCCATCATCCCAAGGAACATAATTGCCGTGAAGTAAAGTTTCGATTTCATTTTTTCTCTTTTTAAAATGGTTAATGTACTAAATTTTTATTAATTGATTTTTCTTTTCTGGAACCAACGATCGTTCAATGAGAGACCTACATTAAATTTAAAGTAGCTTTCTTCAATAAGATCCGCCCTAGTTGTTCCCCTTCTACCAAACTCAAAACCTAAGTTAAGATTAGAGAAACTTCTGCCCAGAGGTAAGCCTAATCCAAAAGTTATGCCAAAGTTATTTATATCCACATCGTTCACCAACATGCCGGTCTTATCTAAACGTAGACCTGCACGGTAGGTAACCCTTTTAAAATAACTTGTAAATGAATCGTGATCTGGGGTTAAAAAGGCACCAAAAGCAAATGAACTTGCATCTTCATATACTATATTATCAGAGCCTAAAAATACATTTTCAAAAGAACTCATCTCTTGAAAACTATATTCTGCTCCCACAAACCATTTATAATCTTCACCGTAACCAATACCCAATGTAGTAGTGGTAGGTATTTTTAATTCTGTATTCTCTAAATTTTGGGAAGCCAAATCAACCTCTAACTCTTCTATAGTAACACCGCTGGATACAGAAAAAGAACCCAATTGCCTATCATTCTTAGAAACTAGATTCCCTTGCGTATTTACCCGAATAGAAGTATGTAGCCTTTGCCTACCCTTAATCAAAGGAGTATAATTAAGCGCGTAATTAAAATCAAAACCATTGACCCTTGATGAACGTCTGTCAAAAGTACCAAACTGAATATCTTCTATTTGTTGTAGCCTTTCACTATCGAGTGTACCAAAGTTAAAGTTAACCGTAGCCCCAATACTTAAATTATCTACAATTTCATAGCCAATGGAATAAAACGCACGTGTTAACCCACCTTCTCCTGTGTAAATATTTACCAAAGACCCACCAGTTTCGGTACGATCATCGACTAAATTATATCCTACAGAAGAATAAGGCATAATACCAAACCCCATACCCAAACCTTTACCTACACTAAAACCAAGTGCCAAGTAATCTAAGCTAGTAACCGAACTTTGCTCTTCCGCCGTAAAACTTTTAAGCGTATATTGTTTATTGGAGACCCCTGCAGTATAGGTTACCAGTCCTTCCCTATCCATAACCTCCAGACCTAACTTGCCAAAAGCAGCGGGATTTTTTAAGTTGATATGAATACTATCGGCATACACACCAATACCCCCCATCATTTGATTTTCTACCGTACTGTTATTTTTTAAATCTCCTATTCCGTAGAAAGAATAAGGAGAAACAGTACCATCTTGAGCGTACAAACCAATGGTGGTTATGTATACAATTGCAATTACAATTTTTCTGATCATTTAGTGCTTGTTGTATTCCAGCAAATAATTAAGCCCTTTCAGGAGAAATTTGGAATCCGCAAATATGGTATTTTTTAATCGTTTAGACAAAAATTGTGTGTCTCCACCGGTTAAAATAACTGTTAAATTTTTAAATCTTGCTTTGTAGAGATCAATGACACCGTCTATTTCAAGCGTAATTCCATTTACCGCTCCACTATGCATACAGTTTTCTGTTGTATTGCCAATGTAGTCTAAAAGCTCTTTTTTTTCGAGTAACGGTAATTTAGATGTTTGATAATGCATAGCATTATATCGCATTTGCAGGCCTGGAGAAATGGCACCGCCCAAATACTCATCAAAATCATTGAGCATATCATAGGTAATGCAGGTGCCCGTATCTATTATTAAATTATTTTGATGAGGATTATGATAATATGCAGCTGTGGCCAAAGCCAAACGATCTACACCCAAAGTCTGTGGAGAGGCATATGAATTCTTAAAAGGCACTTTTGACCTATAAGAGAGCTCGTGGAGATTACTAAAAAGAGCTAAAACCTTAATTTGCTCCTTAGAAAGCGACCCTACACTAGAAATTATTGAAAATTCTATTTTCGGAAATTCCTTGAATATTTTTTTGACAGCCTCAACGAACAAATCTACAACAACAGTCTCTAAATGAATTATTTCCGACTTTTTAAATATCGCTAACTTAACATTTGTATTACCTGCATCAACAATTAAATTCATGTTGCAAAGATTATAAATTAAAAAAACATTTCTCTTTTTTTACGATTTAGTTTGTAAATCATAAAATTGAAATTATATTTGCACCCGCTTACAGCAAGCATGGTGCCTTAGCTCAGTTGGTAGAGCAATGGACTGAAAATCCATGTGTCCCTGGTTCGATTCCTGGAGGCACCACAATAAATCCTTACTTAACGGTAAGGATTTTTTTGTTTTTATACCTACCTTTCATACCACGAAAATATAAAGCTTAGTTTATCTATAAATGAATACCGCAGTATATTTTGTCTTTAGGGCAAAAATTAAATGGATAGGAATCTTTCCGCTTATGATTTCAACAAATCAAAGCAGTACGCTAAAATTCAGTATAGCTTAAGTAAATCTTAACCGCACGCATCTTAGAAAAGGAATCTCCTCTAACTAGAATAAGTGGAACAACTTAAATTTATCTTGTTTAAGAGACCGATCTACATAAAACTAATCCCACATACGTTCAACTTTGTGTTCAGTGAAGTCCTCTATTATTAATTCACTTTCTGAGTTGTTCACAATGGTCAATGCCCTAAAAAAATCATTCGGAAATATCTGATTGGTCATTGCATACTGACCTTCATTTATGAAAAGCTCCAACGAAGAATGATCTAGAAGCAAGGCTATTTCTATGGGTCCCTGCGGTATATTCTTAATTTTCATCTGCTGAATTCCTGGAGAAAATTTATCACTAAACGATACCTTGCCCGATTTTCTTCGATCAAAAGTTACCAGTTTCTTTTCCCTATCGATATCAATACTTACGCTATCACCGTTTGTATTTTTAAAATACATTTGAGCATTTGGCACAGACAATGTAAACTGTATTTTACTTTGATTACCGTATTTAAGTGACATTATTCTTTTTCTAGAAGGTAAAATCTCTAAAACACTTTCTGGGTACGCCATAGCAACGTGTCTCTCAAAACTTTGCAGAGGATAATTGAACAACATTACCTCATCATCAATTTTACGCAAGGTCAACTCTCTTGGTACGGTCATGGCACTACGCCATTTTTCCGTGGGCGTATCAAGCGCATAGTTCCAATTGCTCATCCACCCAATAAAAACCCGTTCATTATTAGGGGCATCGTTATAAGTTACACCGGCATAATTATCTCGACCTAGATCTATCCATTTATGTTCTACCTGATCGGTCGTAAATGTGGTGCCGTCAAAATCACCAATAAAATACTGTGTACCACTACCGCCATTTGGAGCACCGGGGTTTATACTAATTAACAACACCCATTTAACCTCATCTGTACCTTCGACCTTTAATGGAAATAAATCTGGACATTCCCAAACTCCGCCATGAGCTCCTTGATCCTTACCAAATTTGCTTACTTTCTCCCATTCTTTTAAGTTAGTTGAATTCCATATTTGTAAATGATCACCTGCTACCAATAACATTGTCCAACTTTCTGCCTCATTGTTCCAAAATACCTTTGGATCCCTAAAATCTTTAAAACCAGGGTTGCCAATAATCGGGTTACCCTCATATTTTGTCCAACTATCCCCATTATCCAAGCTATAGGCAATGCCTTGGGTCTGATAATTTGTCGCTCCAGATCGCTCCCCTTCCATATCATGATATGTAAAAATTGCTACCATAGCCGTTTTATCTTCAGTTCCAAAACCAGAGGTATTGTTATGATCCACTACGGCACTACCCGAGAATATATAGCCGTGTTCATCAGGAAAAAGTGCAATGGGCTTATGTTCCCATTTCATCATATCTTTACTTACGGCATGCCCCCAATGCATAGGTCCCCAAACGGTACTATCCGGATAGTATTGATAGAACAAATGATATAAACTATCTTTATAAACAAGACCATTGGGATCGTTCATCCATTTTTCTTCCGGCGTAAAATGATACTGTGGCCTGTACGGCTCAATATAATACCCGGTTGGCTCTTCATCTTCTACGAACACTTCTTGTTTTACATTTTCTTTACAACTGAAATTAAACAGAATACATATTAAAATAAACACCTCTAAGCCTTTATTTTGTAAAGTTTTAACCATAAATTCACTTTTATACCGGCACTTCTTAAATTGTAATTATAGTACCTTTGTAGTAATGAAAATACTAAATTATAAGTTATTACTCTGTGTGTTTGGCTTGCTTTCTTTTTCTCAAAAAGGTACGGGACAAGACAAAATATCAAAAGCGCTTAGCTCTTGGAACCAGGGAACCATACCTTATGTGTATTTTGACAACCTACCTACCAACGATTCTATAGCTTTTTTAGACACCAGAGAAAAAGAAGAATTTGAGGTAAGCCACTTAAAAAATGCCATTTGGGTAGGATATAAGAAATTTAATGAGCAATTGGTTCTTGAAACATTACCCGATAAAACCCAACCGATTATTGTGTACTGCTCGATAGGGGTGCGTTCTGAGGATATCGGCGAAAAATTAAAAGACCTGGGATACACCAAAATTCTAAACCTTTACGGAGGAATTTTTGATTGGAAAAATAAAGGAGGGCAAGTTTTTAACGACAAAGAAATACAAACCGATAGCGTTCATGCTTTTAGTAAGCACTGGGGCAAGCTTTTACATGAAGGGATAAAGGTATACTAGTTAGGAGTTAGGAGTTAGGAGTTAGGAGTTAGGAGTTAGGAGTTAGGAGTTAGGAGTTAGGAGTTAGGAGTTAGGAAAAATTAAAAAATTACATTGGGAATACTACTGAACAATAAAGCGGAGCGAGACGAGAAGATTATAGATTTTACCCTCGCAAATTCAAAAAACCTTTTACTAATTTTTACAAGAAATCCGGAATTAGGGAAAGGTAAAAGGCGCTTAGCAGCCACTATTGGCGATCAAGCCACTTTTAATATTTATAAATTTTTACTAGACCATACCGTAACTATTACCAAAAATCTATATGCTGAAAAGCAAGTGTATTATTCGGAAGAAATTTGGGAAGATGATATTTGGGACAACAAGAAATTTGCAAAAAAACTACAATCAGGCGATGATCTTGGCGCACGTATGGCCAATGCCTTTCAAGAAGGGTTTCAAAACGAATATCAAAAAATTATTATCATCGGCAGTGATATGCTAGACTTATCTCAAGAAGATTTAGAAGCTGCATTTAAAGCCCTGGAAAAAAATGATTTTGTAATTGGACCAGCAGAAGATGGTGGCTATTACCTATTGGGAATGAAGAAATTTATGCCCGAACTTTTTAAAAATAAATCTTGGGGCACAGAAACCGTTTTAAAAGACACATTAGCTGACCTTGAAAATAAAACTACCGCCCTATTAGAAACAAAAAACGACGTTGATTATTACGAGGACATAAAGGATATTGATGCCTTTGCTCCTTTTTTAA
The DNA here is from genome assembly GCF_003075045.1 of Maribacter litoralis. Classification (GTDB taxonomy): domain Bacteria; phylum Bacteroidota; class Bacteroidia; order Flavobacteriales; family Flavobacteriaceae; genus Maribacter; species Maribacter litoralis. Next base: position 227,631 of record NZ_QCZD01000003.1, read on the forward strand.
AACATATGACATTATGATGAAAGAAGAACTTTTAGAATCTGTAGCTTACCTTAAAAACAAAGGTTTTGATAATCCAGAAATTGGTATTGTACTTGGTACGGGATTAGGAAAACTAGTAGATAGTATTGAAGATCCTATTGATGCGCATTACAATCATATTCCGTTTTTTCCTTTAGCAACGGTAGAATTCCATACCGGTAAATTGGTCTATGGAACCATTTCAGGGAAAAAAGTAGTGGTTATGCAGGGTCGTTTTCATCTGTATGAAGGATATGATTTTTTAGATATTACCTACCCTATACGTGTAATGCATATGCTAGGTATTACCAAATTATTTATATCAAATGCCGCCGGCGCGGTAAACCTTGACTTTAAAAAAGGGGATATGATGTTGATCGAAGACCATATAAACCTTCAAGGAGGATCTCCATTGGCTTTTAAGGGCGTAAGCGAATTTGGAGAACGTTTTGCAGACATGTCTGAGCCCTATGATGTTGACATGCGCAAAAAATTAATCGATATCGCCAAAGAAAATGACATTTCTTTAAAACAAGGGGTTTATGCTTCTGTAGTAGGTCCTCAATTAGAAACCAGGGCAGAATACAGAATGATTAAACTAATTGGTGCCGATGCAGTTGGTATGAGTACCGTACCCGAAGTTATAGTTGCCAATCATTTATCACTACCCATTGTTGCCGTTTCAGTTTTAACCGATGAGTGCGACCCAGACAACCTTAAGCCTGTAGATATTAATGAAATAATATCGATTGCAGAGAAAACCGAGCCTAAAATGGTAAAGTTGTTTAAAGAATTGATCAAGCAACTGTAAGGTATAACAGTATTTGACTACCATAAGTTAGCAAGTATTGTATTATGCGTACCCCACAGCCAACCATAAGTATTATTATTCCGGTATTAAATGAAGAAAAGTACATTAAAGATGTGCTTTTCTCCATTTCAAACAATGCATGTACCACTTGCATAAAAGAAATTTTAGTTGTTGATGGCGGCAGCACTGATCATACGGTAGTCAATGCTAAAGAATACGGCGCCATTGTCTTAAAAAGTAAAAAAGGGCGCGCAGCCCAAATGAACTTCGGTGCAACAAAAGCAACAGGTGATATTCTTTATTTTTTACACGTAGACACTTTACCTCCTAAAGGTTTTGACAAGGCCATTATTACAGAATTTAAAAAAGGGGTTGAAGTGGGGTGTTTTCAAATGCGCTTTAATAGCAATAGTCCATTTTTAAAGTTCTTTTCTTGGTGTACCCGTATCAACCACCATATTTGTCGCGGCGGAGATCAGTCACTTTTTATAACCCATAAACTATTTCACCAGCTTAATGGTTTCAATGAAAATTTTGTGATTTACGAAGACAATGAATTTATACAACGGGTATACAAACTAAAACCTTTTAAGGTTATTTCTGCAGCGGTAACCACCTCAGCAAGAAGATATGAAGAACGCGGTATGGTTAGGTTACAATGGCATTTTGGTATGATACATTTAAAATATCATTTAGGTGCCAAACCAGATCAGTTGTATAAATATTATTTAAGGTATATAGCCGTATAACTAATTGCCAAAGACAACTCTTTACTCTTTCCATAATAGATAATTTTACATGTTTTCAATTTAAGCAAGCTTAATTAAAACGGATTTAAAATTACCCATCAACGGGTATTGCCACTAGGCACTTACCAACATACATTTAGCCATGTTAATTTTAAATCCAATCTAAAATGAAAACCAAAGTATTACATCTCTTAGCATTAATGACATTTACATTATTTATCATTGGCTGTGATAATGATGAAACCGAAGTAATTGAAACAGAACAACAAGAGCAAGAACAAGAAGAAATAGTAGAACCTGAAGAAGAAGAAACAACAGAAGACCCTTCTGAAATTCTTGCACAAGAGCGACAGGCTGTTTTGAGTTCCTTGACAAATAATGACCAAAAAGTATGGAAAATCAGCGAAGCTGTTCTAACCAATGACTCCGGCACTTTTGACATTTCAAATAATTTTAACGTTACCGATGATGAACTAATTTTCACTAACGAAGTGTTTGTAAGCTCGAAAACAGACTTTAACGGCACATTAGAATGGAGACCGGGAAATTTCATTGAAACCGAGGCTACAACACTAGAAGAAACCATGGTCGATCATTATGAATCTCCTTTTAAATCTGCTTTTGATTTTGTTGGAGAAAGCAGTTCAGATCTAGAAAGCCCAGGTTTTACATTTACCTATATAGATGAAAGTACCATAACGGGGACTGTTTTAAGCGAAGGATCATCAACCATCGCAATTACACTTACCCCTAAAACAGCTAATGATTATGCGCAAGTACCTACAGAAGCACTTTCATTTTCCACTGCTTTTTCATACCCTTCTAATGCCGTTAGTGGCTTCTCCCCGGGGATGATAGGCTCTAACAGTAGTAACAGTATTTTTATAGTGACTAGAGAAGGTCAAATGATAGGTACGGAATTTGCTAATCCAGAGCGAATTACCCGATTTGATAACGAAACTGGAGAACTAACGGATAAATTATTTTTTCAGTTTGATTTCGTATCAAAACAACTTCATATCATAGACAATAAACTAAAGGTAGTCGGTGGCCAATATATAAACACCTATGACCTAGATCTACAGACAGACCCAACCAGTGCTTCGTATGATGGACAAATTGCATTATCCAGACATGGCTCTGCCGTAATTGACGATGAAATTTTTATTGTTGGTGGATCGCTTGGCGACACACAAAATATTGGTAATGAAATTTATAAATGGGATGATTTAAATTCATCACTTACAATTGAAACCATAATGCCAGAAGCTAGAAGTGGAGCCCGTGCAGAAACCGTACAAAACAAATTATATGTTTTTGGTGGTACAGAAGAATTTTATGGGCAAGATGCAAAAAACACAATTTATATCTATGATTTTGAATCTCGTGTAATGAGCACTGAAACCATGCCTTCAGCATTACACTTTACTTATACCGGAAAATATGAAAACCTAATTATAGTAAGCGGTCAAATAAAATCATTTACAGATGATGCCGATGGCGACGGTAACCCTGATGGTTTTTTAACGCAAAATGGCAATGACCCCTATATAGGCGTATATAACACTTTAAATAATGAGTTTACTGAATTGACTACCAATTTAACCAGCCCTGAAAATGAGACTATTCATTCTATGGCGGTAATCAATGGAAAAATATACATTCTTTATGGCCAACAAGAAGAAGTGGCTGAAGGAGAATTTCAAAATTGGGATATTATGGTAGCAGATTTAAATTAGGCAATACCTACACAATTTTTGTTCTAACCTTTACCGATATTCAAAACGGTAAAGGTTTTTTTTAGAAATTTAATCCCGAAGCTACTCCCCTTCAAAATCTAGCAACACCCCTTCACCGATCCACTTAGCCAATGCTTGGCGGTTATCTGGATCAACAATTCTAACTTGATCTTTCGCATTTCTAATATTACCAATTTCTATAAAGGTCATTGCCGGGTGTGTCTTTTTCACTAAAAAAAGAGAAGTTCTATCTTCAAACGTACCGGAATAGGTTCTGTTAGGTTGATATTTTTTATACTTGGCCTGAAAGGTCTTGTGAATACTTTCAGCTAATTTTTTACCATTTTTACTATGCTCATGGTGGTAAAAGAAAACATCTATATTCTGCCCTTCACTTCTACTGTCCACATGCGTTACTATCAACCTTTGATATTTTCCTTTGTTCGATTTATATAGATCATTTACTATTTCTACCCGCTGCTTTAACCTTGCTACTTGATTTAAGGGAATTCTCTTATCTAAATAAGCCTCTTCATCATGATCGATCTCCAGTATAAAATCATCCCTAATACCATCATCTGGATCTTGAATAATAATATACACTTTTGCACCATGTGCCATTAATTCTTTAGCCAAGCGCAGGGTTATGTCATAAGCATATTCATCTTCTGCAATGGTTTTACCCGCATACACGCCCATTGCCCCAGGATCAGGACCACCGTGACCGCTCACCAAATAATAAACATTACCTTCTAACCGGTCGCTTTTTTTAATTACGTTCTTATGCTTTTCCCCAAAGATATCGTAGGAGACACTTTCCAGTTCCTTAATCTCTGTAGATTGTTGCTGTAACGAATCTACAATTGCCACAGTATCTAGTTTCACATGAGGCATAACATAAGTTTTACCCGCAATCAAGTGCACGCTATCCCTTAAGTTATCATTGTTCAATTTCACAAATTCATCGAACACATCATAAGGGTCTACCCCTTGCTTTCTTAATAGTGATAATATTCCATCACCAGGTTCGGCAACAACGGTCTTCAAAGAATCTTGCCCTACGCAAAAAACACTGAAAAATAAACATAAGCTAAAGGTAAAATTGCTGTATCTCATTCTATCTGCAAATACAAGGTCTATGCCATAAAAAGGTTATGACGCTCAAATTCAACACAAAGATTGCTAAAAATATTGACCAATACCAAAGACTATCCCGTTGTCTCCGTCTTTTGTGATTCCGAAGCCGTAGTCAATTCTAAAAATGGCATTGAAGATACGCTTGTGCATAAATCGGAGTCCGACACCTGGGTATATTCTTAGATTTTCACTTTCCCATAAATCATCAAAACCACCCGCTGGGTTTCGCCACGTACCTCCATCGACAAAAAAATTTCCTTGTAATACAAAATTGTTTTTCTCGACCATGGTATGCCTGTATTCCGTATTCAAAACTATCATACCGGTACCCCTATCTATCGTATTACCCACACCCCTAATATTTAAATTGTTGTCAACGGTAAAAGGAGCAAAAGGACTATCAACATTACTTGCCAAACCTAAACGCAACCTATTTGCCCAGTTGCCTCGGCCGCCAATTCTTTTAAAAAACGTAAAATCGTTGAAACCTATTAAAAATTCCGGCAAATTATCATCTGTACTGCCCACATACTGCAAGTTCAGCTGACTTCTAAATCCGTCAAGATAATGATAGTAATAATCCAAACCATTGTAGTCGTATATGAATTTGAATAAATGCTTATCAACGTTTAAGTTTAATGGAACGCCTGTACTTGTAGCGCCTTCAACATAGGTATAATCTTCGGTAAAAAAACTGAATCCAAATTCCATTCTATTAAATAAATTGAACTCGTAAAGAGCCAGCAGTTCAAAACCGGTATTGCTATATTTATAGTCTGCGGTATCATCTTCAAAAAACACGGGCTCTAGTGTGGTAAAATCATTATAGTTCAGTGCAAGCCCCAATTTATCGGTAAACAAATAAGGAGCCCTTACCCCAACCCCAAACGAACTGTAATTATCATATTGGTAAAATGCACCTAAGGTTATATTTCGTCCGAAGGAATTAAATTCTTGTAACCCTACTCGAAAGGCAAAATTATCGTTGGATGAACTAAAGAGATTTGCAAAAGGAATTAAAGTAAAATTCTCTTCTATAACATATTGAACTACACACTGCTCATTGGTCATAGCTTTAACATTATAAGAAGCATGGGATATTGACGGTAGTTTTTTTAAACGAAGTATATCTTTGTTCATCACCACAGAATCTAACAACATACCTTGGCGTATAGTTACCAGTTTTTCAACAAAAGATGTTTTGGTACGTTTTGTACCTGTTATCTGCAATTCTGCCACCTCAATATTTTGCCCTTGTACAGAAAGACCAACAAACAACATAACTATAAATAGTATCTTATTGCTCTTATTTGAGGCAATTAAATCATAATTCATATGAATCTTAAATATTGACTTTCAAGATAGAACAAATTAGGTGCGGAATCAATTTAAGTTAAAAACAACACTTTTTAAACCAAAAAAAGAGTCTAATTGTTCACACAACAGACTCTTTTAAAAAACACTCAAAAAAAGTTAAAAAATACCTCTCAAGCCCAAGTTAAATGTTTGCCCCAAACCGGTATTGTTACCACGTACAAAATTGGTATAAAGCAGTTCGAGGTTCAAGGCACTGGTCAACTGATATTTTGCCCCACCACCTACTGCGGTGAAGTCTTGTGTAAAATTGTTACCTAAATCCAATCGTTGTGAATGTTGAGCCAATGCCAATATGGTAAACTTGCTTGATGGAAAGTAGCTCAAGAACAAACCTGGCGTTAGGTTTAGACTATTATTGGCAAAACTTTCCTCTTTATCCCCAAAACTCAACTCTGAGTTTACTTCACTAAAAAGTTGCCATTTATCACCTGGAAAAGTATAGTCGTAAAAGAATCTATTTTGCCAGATGTATCCTTTCTGATCTAAGAAAACTCCATTTTCTGTCTCGTTATCTACCAATGGAATAAAAAATGAACTTTGAATGGAAAAATTACTGACCGATGCTATTGGCACAAATTTCACCGATGGCGCAATTGATGTGAGTCCGGATCTGGCAGTGTTGTTTTCTCCATCAAACTTAAAAACATCGATAGCACTTCTATCGCCGATAACGTTTGACCTAAATTCTAAAATGGCACCTACGTTCCATCTTTTATTGGTTCCTACACCCGTGTACCCTTCTAATGTTGAAGTAAAAAATGTTTGCCGAGGCTCTTTACCATCGGTAAAAGTACTTTTGGTCTGGGTATATAAATTATTGAACCATTTTACATCGTACTGACCTTTGCCAACTAATTTTGAAGGTGTATACTGTTGAATATTACTTTTTTGCTGTAAACTATCTTGCGAATACCCCTTAAAAAAGGCACATAAAGCTACTGCAAGAAATACATTTATAGTTAAAATTTTCATCTTTGGCTATTTAAATTCTAGTTGATTATTTGGTTTCATTTAAAGACCAGTCATAAGGATAGTAAGACACCTTTGCTTTCTCCGGTAATTGCTCTTTTCTATAGGTATTTATAAAATCTACAGTATTTCCCTTTTGTTCAAAATCTCCTTTATACCACTCGAACAACTGCGAAATTTGCACCTTATTCTTATTCACTTTTATAAAATTGGGGTTGTTCAAAGCCAAAACCGTTTGTTTTTGCAATTGATCGTTCAAAGTAGCTGGTTGATATGCCATGTTTATAATTGGTGGGCAACCCAAACCTGCACATACCAAAACAAAATGAAATCTAGCCTCGGCAGGAAACTCCGCTCTAAGTAAATCGTTCTCAATACCATTTAAAGTTATAGACTTACCACCTATATTATGCTTTGCTTTGTCAAAGAAACCAGGTACATCTAGCGGTGATTTTAAGGGGTAGTTCTTTACAATGCCGTCAATGACCAATAAATTATAAGCATTGATCCAGAAGGCTTGGTACTGTGCAGCATCAGATTTAGAAACAGATACCCCTTTCGCCATCGCTAAAATATCATCTAAACTTTTTGTGTCATCTTTAATAGCTGCATACTTTACCTTGCCGTTAACAACATTAGCTTTAAAAAAATTATCGCTCTGTTTAAAAAAAGTGGCTAATTCTTGTGCCGATATATTGTTCAAAGCAAAAAATATGAATAAAAAAGGTATTATCGTTTTTTTCATGGCAATCTTAATTTAAAGTTCTTTTCAGTTTGTTTAGGTCGATCATTTTTCAAAAACCATACAAACAAGAATATTATTTTTATCGATTTTTTTAACCCTTACACCTTAATTACCCATTGATTATCTGAATGTTACAAAAGCGTTTTAATTGAATTAAAACGCAAACTACGTTTAAAAGTATCACAGAGTTATAACAAGTTTATAATCTTTCTAAATAAAAAGGGAGCTGTTAAGTTCTTACCTTTAATACCGACACAACCACCAACAAAAGCATTTTATGGAACATATTGTAATTATTGGTAATGGTATTTCTGGCGTTACTTTAGCAAGACATATTCGCAAGTTATCAGAAAAGCGAATTACCATTATTTCTGCTGAAAGTGAGTATTTTTTTTCACGTACAGCTTTAATGTATGTCTACATGGGGCATATGAAATTTGAACACATACAGCCCTATGAGAACTGGTTCTGGAAAAAAAACAGAATAGAACTTGTAAACGGTTTTGTTGAAAAAGTAGAAACCGAGACCAAAAAATTACTTCTAAAAGATGGTACCTCATTATCATATGACAAACTGATCGTTGCTACAGGCTCTAAACCCAACAAGTTTGGTTGGCCAGGGCAAGATTTAAAAGGAGTACAAGGGCTATATTCCAAACAAGATTTAGAAATGCTGGAAAAAAACGCACCAAATAATAAGGTCTGTAATAGGGCCGTTATTGTTGGTGGCGGACTCATTGGTATAGAAATGGCCGAAATGTTGCGTTCTCGTGAAATACCTGTCACTTTTTTGGTTAGGGAAAAAAGTTTTTGGAACGGTGTTTTACCTACAGGTGAATCTGCCATGATCAACGAACATATTTTAGAACATCATATAGATTTAAGGTTAGATACCAATCTTGAAAAAATAATTGCAGACGATAATGGCTATGCCAAAGCGGTAGTGACCGACAAAGGTGAAACCATTGAATGTAATGTAGTTGGCTTAACTGCCGGCGTAACACCCAACATAGATTTCCTCAAGGATTCTGGCATTGAATTGGGCAGGGGCGTTAAGGTAAACAGGTTTTTGGAAACCAATATTAAAGATGTGTACGCCATAGGCGACTGTGCAGAACAACATGAAGGCATAGGCAGTAGAAGACCAATAGAAGCCGTTTGGTATACTGGTAGAATGATGGGCGAGGCATTAGCACAGACCCTTTGTGGAAACCCTATGAAATACAACCCGGGTCACTGGTTTAATTCTGCCAAGTTTTTAGATGTGGAATACCAAACCTATGGGTGGGTGTTCAGTGAACGAAGCAAAAAAGATACCGAGCAACACTTTCATTGGAGACACCCTGTAGAAAAAATCTGTATAACCGTAGCGTTAAACAAAGATAGCCATCAATTTTTGGGCATAAATACTTTCGGTATTCGCATGAGACACGAAATCTTTGACCAATGGCTTACTGAAAACAGAGATGTTGACCATGTAATGACCTATCTAAAAGATGCCAATTTCGATCCAGAGTTCTACAAACTTCATGAAGATGAAATTGTCGCCAAGTACAATGCAGACTTCAACAAAAATATTAATCCGAAGAAAAAAAGCTGGAAACGAATTTTCAGCATCGCCTAACTCATTAATTAAAATAAAAAACACCTACTATGGGTAATTTTGATAGAAGTATGTCACTTGCGGGTGAACCACCTAAAGCTTTAAATATGGGTCAAAAACTGGCCGTATTAACAGGAATGACCGGTATGGGCATTCTTATACTACAGTTGTTCAACTTAAATTTGGGCAATAGTGCTTTGTGGCTCTCCGTGGCCATACTAGCCATTTTTGCCGGTATTATCTGGTTTTCGCAAGCTGCATATGCCCATAAACACAAAGGAATAAAAAACGACGGGGTTTGGTTCAAATCTATGTCTAGTAGAGGTGTTCTCGCCTGGATGGCAGGAGTTGCCTTAACCGGGTTCTACATTGTACTCTATTTTTATCCAGAATATCTTGGTCTTGTCAAAGACGGGGACAATACAGGACTTATAGCCCTATTCGACCCACTTAGTAAAGCTTTAAGTGGCAACCCTGCTAGCCAATGGTTTGTATATGGCACCTTATATACCGTTGCCATATTGGCCTTTGGCGCTAAATTTATTTGGAAATACCGTCATAATAAATATGAACAATTAAGAACGGTTAGTGTTATGTTCTTTCAAACGGCATTTGCATTCTTTATTCCAGAAATTATGGCGAGGTTAAATGGAGACCTCCCCTATTATGACCTTAAGAATATGTGGCCTCTAAATTATTACAATTTTGAGCGTTACCGTGTAAACGGGTTTATAGATTCTGGTAGCGTGGGTATGACCATGTTGTTATTTGGTATCATTTCCATTTTCGTTATTTCTCCTTTTTTAACTTATAAGTACGGAAAACGTTGGTACTGCTCTTGGGTATGTGGTTGTGGAGGTCTTGCTGAAACCGCAGGGGATTCTTTTCGACAGTTGAGCGATAAATCTAAATTCGCCTGGAAGGTTGAACGTTGGGTAGTACATAGTGTAGTGGTATTTGTAACCTTAATGACAACAGCGGTAATTTATTCTTATTTAGGTAATGATACCAGCAAATACTGGCTTACAAAAACAACCTTTCTTTCTGGCGTAGCCGTTATATTAACAGCTGTATTCGCATGGGTAATGATCTACAAGAGAGAAGAGCTGGAAAAAGATGCCAAGTACGGCGCAATTGGTTATTTCACCATAATAGCCGTACTTATTGGAATGCACTTTTTTAGTGATTCTGGCAATATTTTCATTTTTAAGGCTGAAACATTACGATCTACCTATAGCTTTTTGATTGGTAGTATATTTTCTGGAGTTATCGGTACGGGGTTTTATCCTATTTTAGGAAACCGTGTATGGTGTAGATTTGGATGCCCAATGGCGGCAGTTTTAGGATTCCAGCAAAGGCTATTCTCTAAATTTAGAATTACCACTAACGGAGGTCAATGTATTTCTTGCGGTAATTGTTCTACGTACTGTGAAATGGGTATAGATGTGCGTGCCTATGCTCAAAAAGGAGCAAATATTGTAAGATCTAGCTGTGTTGGTTGCGGTATTTGTTCTGCTGTTTGCCCAAGGGGTGTATTAAAATTAGAGAACGGACCAGAAAAAGGACGCATAAACTCTAAAGACGTATTACTGGGTAATGATGTTGATTTAATGGATCTTGTAAATAAAAAATAGTGCTTATCAGAAAGGCATTTTAAAACATGCCTATTACACCTAGTGCAAGGAAAAAACTCATGAAAGATTGGTTTTAGCTAATCTTTCATGACCTTTACACAAAAAACGACATAACACTATTAGCCCTTACATTCCGCATTAAATGAAATAACAGAAGTGCTACCAACATTATATAATCGCACAATTTTGAGAATAGGCACGAACCTAATGTTAACTTGAAATTAAAAAAATGAAGCTATTAAAACTCTTTTACTCCGCTCTTATTTGCTTTGGATTTTTAGCTTTTATAAATCCGGAAGACAAACGATATGAGCGTACGTATTACGACGACGGCACATTAGAAAGCGAAGGTTGGTTGCGTTATAATACAAGAACTGATTATTGGACATTTTATCACCCGAACGGAAAGAAATCTCAACAAGGTTTCTATTCTTATGGAAAGAAAGAAAAGTATTGGTTTTTCTTTGATGAAAACAGAATTAGAACAAAAGAAGGGCGATTTAAGAAAAATAGTGAAATAGGCTGGTGGCTTTTTTACGACAAGCAAGGTCGCATTAACCACAAATGTCAATTGACCAACGGTATAAAAGATGGATATTGCTTGAAGTACAAGAATGCCAAACTCATATCTGCCGAAAAATATAGTAAAGGTGAAAAAATTAAGGAATGGACCTCATTTAGTGCATTCACACATGAAAATAGCTTATCAGATTTAAAATAATGACAGACATTAAGGTAATTATACCAGCTTTTAACGAAGCAGATTCCATTGCACATGTCATCAACGAAATACCCAAAACGGTATCTGAGATAATCGTTGTTAATAATGACTCTACAGACAAAACTGAAGCAAACGCAAAAGCTGCCGGAGCAACAGTGCTAACAGAAACCAGAAAAGGATATGGGTATGCATGTTTAAAAGGATTGGATTATGTGTCCAAAAAATCCAAACAACCGGATATTATCGTATTTATTGACGGAGATTATTCCGATTATCCAGAAGAATTGGACAAGGTAGTTGCCCCAATTTTGGATAATGATATAGATTTTGTTGTCGGAGCCAGAGAAAAAAAATTACGAGAAGAAGGTTCTATGACCCCGCAACAGGTTTTTGGCAACTGGTTGGCCACATTTTTAATGCGCTTGGTTTTTGGCGCAAAATTTACGGATCTGGGTCCTTTTAGAGCAATAAAATACGAAAAACTCAAAGAATTGAACATGGAGGACAAAACTTATGGGTGGACGGTTGAAATGCAACTAAAAGTTCTGAAGAAAAAAATGACATATACCGAAGTACCAGTGCGTTACAAAAGAAGAATTGGGATATCAAAAGTGTCAGGAACCGTAAAAGGTAGTATATTTGCTGGCATAAAAATATTGGGGTGGATCTTCAAATACAGTATTAAATAATATGGCACTAGCTCTTGCATATTTTATTCTTGTCATCTACAGTATTTCGTTACTGTTGATTTTCTTTTACAGCTTGGCGCAACTAAACCTGTTGATCAACTATCTATCTCAAAAAAGACAGAACCAAACAGCCCCTAAGTTTAATTTATTAGACCCAAAGGAAATTCCTTTCGTTACCATACAACTTCCCGTATTCAACGAAGAGTATGTAATGGACAGGCTTTTAGAGAACATTGCCAAAATAGAATACCCTAAAAGTAAACTTGAGATTCAGGTCTTAGACGATTCTACAGATGATACCGTTATAGCAACCGCTGCCAGTATTGCAAAATTACAGGAGACCGGTCTAGACATACAACATATTACCAGAACAGATAGATCAGGTTTTAAGGCAGGTGCCTTAAAGGAAGGACTTAAAATTGCCAAAGGAGAATTCATCGCCATTTTCGACGCTGATTTTTTACCTGCGGCAGATTGGTTGAAGAAAACCGTCATCTATTTTAAGGACGAAGAAATTGGTGTAGTACAGACCCGTTGGGGACATTTAAACCGCGACTATTCTACATTGACTAAAATACAGGCATTTGCATTAGATGCACACTTTACCCTAGAGCAAGTAGGGCGCAATAGCAAAGGCCACTTTATAAACTTTAACGGCACAGCAGGTATATGGCGTAAAGAATGTATTCTTGATGCCGGTAACTGGGAAGGAGATACACTTACCGAAGATTTAGATCTAAGCTACCGCGCTCAGTTAAAGAACTGGAAATTCAAATATTTGGAAGATGTAGAAACACCTGCAGAACTTCCGGTGGTAATCAGCGCAGCACGTTCTCAACAATTTCGTTGGAACAAAGGTGGAGCAGAGAACTTTAGAAAAACGGTTTGGAGCGTTATTACAGCAAAGAACATTCCTTTTAAGACCAAATTTCATGGCGTAATGCACTTATTGAACAGCTCTATGTTCTTATGTGTCTTTTTAGTTGCCCTGTTGAGCATACCATCACTCTACATTAAAAATACATACGGGCATTTAGACTGGGTATTCTCATTATTAAGTCTATTTACCATAAGTACCATCATATTATTTGTTTGTTACTGGTTTACCTACAAGAGTATACAAGGTAGTGGCTTTGACAATTTTGTAGATTATATTCGTATTTTCTTTACCTTTTTCTCTGTTGCACTTGGGTTCTCTTTACATAATACCATTGCAGTACTAGAAGGGCACATGGGAAAAAGAAGTGAATTTGTACGTACCCCTAAGTTTAATATAAGCTCATTGAAACAAAGTTGGAAAGGCAATAAATACTTAGCCAAAAAATTATCGCCTAACATGATTTTAGAATTTGCTTTAATGGTCTATTTCATGTTTGGCATGTACAGCGCTATACCTTTAAATGATTTTGGACTGTTCCCATTTCATTTTATGTTATTTCTAGGGTTTGGTTTTGTATTCTTTAAATCATTGACTTCTAGATCTTAAAATTAAGCTAAACGATATTTTAGAAAAGGGATGGTCATGGACTATCCCTTTTTTTATTTCTATCCTTCTATTTTGCTTAACTTACATTTAAAATATGGAATATGATTAATAGTAATCATATTCATCTTAAATAGGGTGTATAGTTACTTGTAACTATATACTATTGTTGTACAACATTTGACCAAGCCATATGAAAATAAAAATCAAAGGAACAGATAAAGTCAGAAATGTAACACCAAACGAATGGTCTGTTATTGAAAAAAACGGACAAACATCCGAATACGAAATAATAGAAAGAAATACTGTTTGGGCTGGACCTATTGATAGTAATGGAAATGTAGTCGAATCTCAAAAACGAGAATTTGAATTAGACCACTGGCATAAAATGTTAGATTTAGGTTCAAGAAATAAATGGAAACGTATTGATAACGAACAATATAAAGTCCAACAGCAAGAACTAAAAGAAGACAATTTAAAAGAAGAGGAGCCGAAAAAGGAAATTAAGGAGGATAAAAGTCTTGAGATAAGTGAATTGCAGTTTGAACTCACTCAAGCGCAAATCGAAAAAACGAAAGCTGAAACTGATTTAACGAAAGAAAAAACTAAAGATTTGAAAAGAAAATTTTTATATTTCATTGGAGGTGTTCTTGTCGGTAATATTGATACAATTCTAAAATTATTTGGACTATTAGAATAATGATATTTAGAGTCCAAAATGATTTAATAAAAAACGTTGTACAACAATGTATAACCGCAATTACGGCGGATTCGACTTCGTCCGAATCCACTCGGAATTGCTAAAGTCTGTGCAAAACCGAAAATTAACGCATATTAACCCGTAACTGACGGTTATACGAGACCGTTAGCAATTACACAAAAAACACATTCATAAAAATTGAACCACAGATTTTATAATAAGAACAAAAAAGAGCAAAATAATATCTTAATTGTATTAGCGATTTGTTCTCTTATTATTATATTTTTTTCAGTCATTATATCAATCTATTCAGGAATATATCTCATTGGAATTTTGACATTTGCAATAACCCTATCTATAATTGCACCATTCTTCGATATGCCTTCCTTAAAAAAAAGTGGAAGAATGATTTATTATTCCCCTTTATTTATAGCCGAAAAACCTAAAAACGGACTAATTAAAATTCACGGTGGAACTTTATTTGATTACCATTTCGTAATTGACAAAAAAATGAATGGAAAACAAAGAACCGATTTTATAATCCAGCAGTATTTAGATGGACTTTTGCACCTTATTGAAAAGCATGAGAATAATAAGAAAATGAAAATTCGAGGGACAAGTTATATCGTAAATAAAAGAACGGCAGAAAAAATAGGGTTTGAGATTGTGGATACTGATGTTTTACAAAAAATAATCCTAATTTTTAATTACTTCAATATTTTGATTTCAAATTCAATCGCTAAAAATAAATTATCATTTCCGAAATTAAACAAAACCAAAACGTTTGATGCTGATGTGAGTCAATTACTTAAACGAAAAGAATATATTGAGAAACTAAATAAGTCTTTAATAGGTAGTATTGCTAACAACGTATACAAAAAATAGCACCAGTTACTGCCAAATCTATGGTTTACGCATTTTCGATAAGGAATTATCTAATGAAAAGTTGAAAATATGGATTCGATAAAAAAGTTTCACACCAAGGTATAACAGCAATTACGGCAGATTCAACTACGTCCGAATCCAATTGGAACTGGTAGCGTAAATAATTTCAAAAAATAAAACCTAACTTATCCTATTAACGACCCTTAGCCAAAACTGATTATCATTGAACAAAGCCATGAACTATAACAATAAAAGATTTAAACCTGTTTCCAATACTGAAAATGGAGAAACCTCAGAAGAAACAATCTTTGAATATAGGCAAAAAGGCACTATCCTAACCTCAACATACAAGGGTGGCAAAATTAAAGAAGGTCATTTAATTGGGCTGGTCAATAAAGACGGAACAATTGAAATGCGTTACCATCAAGTAAACACCAAAGGAGAATTAATGACTGGCATATGCTTTTCAATACCCGAAGTTATGGACAATGGAAAAATTCGTCTTCGTGAAGCATGGGAGTGGACTTCTGGCGACAGATCTAAAGGAAACTCAATTTTAGAAGAAATATGATATTAGAAGTCGCCGTATTAAATGTAAAACCAGGCTTGCAAAAGGAATTTGAAAAGAGTTTCAGGTTGGCTAGTGATCATATTAGTTCATTAAAAGGCTATATGGGTCATACTTTGCGCAAATCTCTTGAAAATGAAAATCAATATCTTTTACTGGTAGATTGGAAAGATGTTGAAAGTCACGAAATTGGTTTTCGTCAATCTCCCGCCTATTTTAAATGGAAAGAACTGCTACATCATTACTATGAACCTTTCCCCACTGTTGAACATTACAAAACCATTTTTGAAGGCGTTAAAAAATAAACAGCCAAAATACCTTTCAAACGTTATGTACCATAAACAAATAAAGTAATGTATTTGATCAACTAAGCTTGTAAAGGTTGGTGACTATGACACCATGCTGATCCGTAACTTTTAAAAGCTCTTTTTCTTCCACTATTTTTAAATTAAACGGTGGTTGTAGCAACTGTATACCACTTTTCTTTTTAAGTCGTGTTCCTTGTCCGGAAATAATATCTACGTTGGCAATAAACTCATCGCTAGGCAGGTGTTCTGTAACTATAATATACTTGTACAGCTTTAATTTACGGGTAATTTGAAGCACTTCTGCGTTAGACAAATGCTGAAGCACTTGCCTAATTATAGCGCAATCTGCAATTGGTAAATCATCTTTGGCAATATCCAAACATTGAAACTCTAAATTGGGTATTTGAAATAGGTTCTGATTTCGCAAAATAAGTTCTGGAACAATATCCACTGCAATATATTTTTCGGTATAACTCACCAACTCCTTTCCTATATTAAAGTCACCACATCCAAGATCGCAAACGCTTATGTTTTTATTAAACTGCGATAAAAAATCTATTACCGTTTTAACATAAGGTTCAACAATTTCCGGCAAATGAGAACCTTCACCAGAATAAAACTCCGAAGAAGCACCACTACCCCATAATCTTTCTTGATATACTTGTTGCATAGCCTTTTTAGTTGGCCATGGTTTCTTATTTCGTTTTGCGCTTTTATTATCGGACTTCATTGGCAACAACACATAATCTTGTCGTCAAAATAAGATTTTCTAAATAAAAGATCACCACTGTAACCTGAGAACATAAAATTATGTTAGCGTACAAATTTCCCTATTCATGGTTTTCTCTTGATTATTACACCAAGATACCAGTGGTGATGATATGTATATTTTATTTTCTATTTAGATAATACAATTTTAATGCCCATTGCTATAAAAGCCAAACCACCAATTTTGTTCAGTAATTTACCAGCGTTGGGGTTGTCTTTAATCTTACTAGAAAAAATACTGGCGCACAAGGTTAAAATAATATACCAAACTACACCTATAATTGCATAAGTAATTCCTAATAACACATATGGTACTGGGTTCTGCATTTCATTGACAGCAATGAACTGTGGAAAGAAAGCAATAAAGAATAATGCAACTTTAGGATTTAATGAATTAGTCAAGAACCCAGACCAAAAGTCACTTTTTACATTCTTTTCGTCTTCTGTTCTCGCTTCTAAATCAGCTAGGTCACTTTTCTTTCTGAAGGTGGCACCCCCTAAATATATGATATAAGCCGCTCCTAAATACTTTACAGCAGCAAAGGCAAAAGCCGATTTCGCCAACAATACCGATATGCCTAACGCAGCAAACAATGTATGCGTTAAAACACCCACATTTACACCTAAAGCCGCTTGTATGCCAGATCTTTTACCCTGCGCAATAGACTTATTTAAAACAAAAAAAGTATCTAAACCAGGTGTCATTATAAATAACAACGCCGATATCATAAAAGTGATAAAATTTTCTACGCCCATGCATATCTTTTTTCAAACCTACAAGGCAAAGAAATTAATCTAAAGCATTAAAAAAAATACAAATTCCTGTCATTTTAATGCATAAATTGCATTAAAATGACTACCCAACAGATAAAATATTTTTTGACTCTTGCCACCGAACTACATTTCTGGAGAGCAGCAGAAAAGGTATTCATCTCTCAATCTACGCTCAGTAGGCAAATTAAATCTCTAGAAGATGAAATGGGCATACAGCTTTTTAAGCGAGACAAGAGAAACGTAAAACTTACCGACGCCGGTAAATTTTTAAAAGAAAAATGGACAGTCACCATCAATGAGCTTGATCATATTCATAAACAGGCCAAAAAGATAGATCAAGGTACCACCGGTCTTATATCGCTTTCATACCCTGGCTCAATCGCCTTCAGTTTCTTACCGTTATTCTTGAATAAAATAAATGCTAGTTTACCAGATTTAAAGCTTGAATTAACTGAACCCATTGATGAAAACCACGAAAAATTACTTCTCAATTACGACACGGACATTGCTTTTAACAGAGATGCTATAGAAAATATTCACTTAGCCAATTACAAACTATACACAGAACCTATTTGCCTAGTAGTTTCTGATAAGCATTGGCTAACCGCTAAAAGCATGCAAGATTTTAAAAGTTTACATGATGAGAAATTTATTATTTCCGGTCTGCACAGAACCTCTTATTTTCCTTCCCTTTTAAGAAGCCTATTTCAAAAAAACGGATTTGAACCGAAAACAATAATCGAATCTGATTTTGGTGGTATGATCATCAATCTGGTAGCACAAGGTCTAGGCATATCAATACTACCGTTATCATATAAATATTCCAATGCAAAAGGTGTTAGGTTTATCGAACTGAACGAAACGATTAGTCTATACATGAACTGGAGAAAAAACGACCCAAATAAAATCACCCAAAGGGTTATAAAGATTGCAAAAGAAATGAACAACCCTTATACGTAAGACGTTAAACTTTATAGAATAGGTGTATCCAAATAGATCTTGACACCCTAAAATTAAAAGTACTCAACAGAATGGTTATTATGGCTATAATTGAAAATACGCGCATAGGCGAAAGATCAACAAAGTACCAAAACAACACAAAACATGCTATCATCTGTGCTACTGCAAGTGCATAACTTACGAACATCGCACCAAAAAAGAATCCTGTTTCTTTTTCAAATTTAAAGTTGCACTCAGAGCATCTTTCATTCATTTTGGGCATTTTGAACAAAACAATATTTCCTTGACCACTAAATACCTTTCCTTTTCCACAGTTTGGGCATTTACATTGAACAACATCTAAAACTTTACTCATAACCTTAATTCTTAATACTGCAAAATTAAGACACACTAGTATTTAAATTATGGTAATTTTAGCTCAAGTAATTGTACTTTTAGGACATTTACTATGAAAATACCCATTCTACATATTGATCAATTTTTAAAATCAAAGACGCTTAATAGCTTATACGTAAATTCGTTTGCCGATCACATACAAATTAACAAGACACTTATTAGTAAGCCACATAGCCATAATTTCTATTTATGTGTGATGTTTTTAAAAGGAAGCGGTATTCATGAAATTGATTTCGACAGCTACACTATAGCACCCGGAAAAGTGTTCTTTTTAAAACCCGGGCAAACCCATTTTTGGAAATTTACTTCTAAACCAGAAGGTTATATTTTTTTTCACTCCCACGAATTTTACGAGCTAAAATTTTTAGATCACGGCTTAAGTTCATTTCCTTTTTATTACTCAAATCAGAATCCGCCATTGTTGCAATTGCCAGCGGAGAAAATGAAAAGCCTATCTGTTATTTTCGAAGAACTTTACACAGAGTACCGCGAAGAAAATTTATTGCGGGAGGCAAAAATCTCTGGTCTAATCCATTACATCTATATTGAGTTTACACGCGCCTATACTGCAGATAACACCATTGAACACGTGAGCTCTAGCAATTATTCAAAAATACTTGAAGATTTAGAAAAGCTAATAAACTCTCATTTTTATACAGAGAAACTGCCAAAATTTTACGCGAACAAACTTAATATTACTACCAAACATTTAAATAGGGTGGTAAGAGACACCATCAATAAGACTACGAGCGAACTAATCTCTGAACGCATTATTTTAGAGGCGAAGAGATTAATTGTGCACACCAATGACAATTTAGCCGAAATTGCCCATACTCTTGAATTCTCAGATTACGCCTATTTCTCAAAATACTTTAAAGCAAAAACAGGTACTACCCCAAATGAATTTAGAAAATTGTATTTTCATTAAATCCGAAGTCAAAAAAATTAAGCATAAAACGTCATTAGTCTAAAGGTTCAATGACGATTAAATTATATGTAAAAACTGGGGTACCGTTCAGCAAATAGCCAAGAACCCAAATTTTATGTATAGGATAAGATACAGACCATTATGAGCAAAATAAATATTCAAGGAATTAATTGGGATGCGAAGTCTTCTTTTCAAAAAGGTCCCTCGAAAGCTCCAAATTTAATACGAAAAGCACTTTATAGCGATTCTATGAACCTATGTACCGAGTTTGGAACATCCATAGAACATGACAACATAACCGACAAAGGTGATTTTATCATTAATGAGTATTTTGATATTGAAACCATTACCAGAAAGAATATTGAATCTGGCTCTAAACTGCTAACGCTGGGAGGAGATCATTCTGTTACTTTTCCCATTATAAAAGCTTTTAACGAACACTACCCTAAGTTAGATATTTTTCATATTGATGCGCATGCCGATCTTTACCATGATTATGAAGGTGACCCATATTCTCATGCATGCCCTTTTGCTCGTATTATGGAGAACGGTTTTGCTGTAAAATTGGTTCAGGTAGGTGTAAGAACTTTAAATCCGCACCAAGCATCACAAGCGGAAAAATTCAATGTTGAAATACATGAAATGCGCAACTTGAACCTTAACAAGATTCCTAAATTTACAAATCCGCTTTACATTTCATTAGATATGGACGGTTTTGACCCTGCCTATGCCCCTGGCGTTTCTCACCATGAACCGGGCGGACTCACTTCTCGCCAAGTGTTAGACCTTATTCATGGTATAGATACCGAAGTTGTAGGTGCCGATATCGTGGAATATAACCCAAACCGTGATTTTCAAGATATGACGGCTTACCTGGCCGCAAAAATGATGAAGGAACTTTTAGGCAAATTGATGGGCAGTTGAAATCATTATTCAATAAAAAACCATTAAATTGACCTGTTACTAAATCAAAACCCCTAATGCCAATTAGCTTTAAAAACTTTTTGAAACTCCACCGAGTTTCCTTGTCCTTAGCGGTACTAAGTTTTGTATTCTACTATACGTTCGCATATCATTTACCAAGAACAGATTTTGTTAAACTGCTCACCCTGTTTGTTGCTCTTTTCTTCGTCTGTTTTAAACTGATACAGTTTGAAAAGCACAACTTTCGTTTTTTATTGGGCATAGGAATCCTTTTTAGACTGGCTTTTTTATTTGCGGAACCCAATCTTTCTCAAGATTTCTATAGATTTATTTGGGACGGACATTTGGTTTCCAACGGAATCAACCCCTACTTGCACACCCCAGATGAATTCATACAAAACATGGCTGCGATCATACCAAACGCCAATGAATTGTACGAAGGTATGGGTAGCTTAAGCGCAAGGCATTATAGTAATTACCCACCATTAAACCAACTTATTTTTGCATTGGCCGCACTATTAGGCGGTAAAAGTATTTTTAGCTCTCTATTTGCGATGCGGGCAATTATAATTCTTGCAGATATCGGTGTGTTTTATTTTGGTAGAAGACTATTAAAAAACCTTAATAAATCTCCACATTTAATATTCTGGTATTTTTTAAACCCGTTAATAATTGTGGAACTAACAGGTAACCTTCATTTCGAAGGACTCATGTTATTTTTCTTTATTCTGGCCATGTTTTTATTATCAATAGATAAGTGGAAAATTGCCGGTATAGTTTTAGCATGTTCCATATCAATAAAACTGGTACCACTTCTATTTTTACCACTTTTCTTTAAATACTTAGGATGGAAAAAAAGCATCGTTTTCTATACTATTATAGGCATAACCTCTTTGATACTATTTTTACCTTTTAACACTCCCGAGTTTATTGACAATTATGGCAGAACCATTAAACTATGGTTTTCTAATTTCGAATTCAATTCAAGTCTCTATAATATTGCCAAAAAAACTGCTGTACATTTTGATGCCAAACCGTGGGAATTCATAAAGGAATACGGTAAAATCACTCCCTTGTTCACCATTTTCATTGTAGGGCTATTTACGTTTATCCCTAAAAAATACGACTTAAACAGGGTCCTTTGGTCCATGATGTGGGTATTGACCATTTATTATTTTATATCTACCACGGTGCACCCATGGTATATTATATTTTTAGTATTACTGTCCATTTTCACTTCTTACAGATACTCTATTATATGGTCGGCAGCTATTGTTCTTAGTTATTACGCGTATTCACAGACAGATTTTAAAGAGAGTTTATGGCTTTTAGGTCTTGAATATATTTCAGTATTAGGCTATTTGGTTTATGAAATTGTTGCACATCGTAACAAAAAGTGAACTTTTTGTAAAAAATATGTTATGCGCAATGTTCAATAAATATAATTTGTACATTTACGCCGTAATGAACGAAATAAACTACTTTTTATATAGCACCGTGAGCCCATTGGCTCTAGCGCGCCCGTTCACGTCTCGCCGTCGTCGCCCGTAAGGGTAAGATATATTTATGGAATTAGGTGAGTCCATTTCCGCACAGCAAATCAAACATTTTTTTACACTTTTAAATCTAACTGGCAATGAACTTAATTGTTGCTAACGAATCACATTTTAAATACGCTCAGGACATCTGTGATACCATTGCAGAATCTGCTAAAGTTCGCGGTACCGGTATAGCAAAACGTACACCAGAATATATTCAGAGAAAACTATCTAACGGCAATGCTATTCTTGCTTTAGACGGAGACAAGTTTGCTGGTTTTTGCTACATAGAGGTATGGGGGCATGAGAAATTTGTGGCAAACTCCGGACTCATCGTACACCCAGATTACAGGGGTCAAGGACTTGCAAAAAAAATCAAGGCAAAAATTTTCGAACTGAGCAGGGAAAAATTTCCAGATGCTAAAATATTTGGCATTACTACTGGTTTAGCGGTTATGAAAATTAACTACGAACTTGGCTACAAACCAGTTACCTTTTCTGAACTGACAGATGATCCAGAATTCTGGAAAGGATGTCAAACCTGCAAAAACTTCGATATTCTTACTAGAACAGAGCAAAAAATGTGTCTTTGTACCGGTATGTTATACGACCCGGTTTCCAAGAAAAAGGCAGAAGAAACAAAAGAAATGAACGGTAAGGCATTTACAAGATTAAAAAGTATAAAACAAAGTTTGTTTTTAAGAAAGAAAGAAGAAAAAAGTAAACAATAACCTATAGAGTATAGAGGTTAAAAATAAATATTGAGACTAATGAAATAGCTGATTTTAATAAAATCTCTTTTCTTACCTCTCTATTCTAATCCATATCAAACCAAAATAATAATTACCCGGCTTGCCGGAAACGAACATCATATCATGAAAAAATTAGTACTAGCATACAGCGGCGGATTGGACACTTCTTATTGCGCCAAACATTTATCAAAAGACAAAGGATTTGAAGTACATGCAGTTAGTGTAAATACTGGCGGATTTTCTTCGGATGAAATAAAGGAAATAGAGAAGAAATCTATTGAATTAGGCGCAACTTCTTACACGTCAATTGATGCCGTACAAACCTTTTATGACAAAGTAGTTAAGTACCTTATTTTTGGTAACGTACTAAAAAACAATACCTACCCACTATCTGTAAGTGCAGAACGTATTGTGCAAGCCATAGAAATTGTAAACTATGCGAAAAAAATTGGTGCAGGTTATATTGCCCACGGTAGTACAGGTGCCGGTAACGACCAAGTACGTTTCGATATGATTTTCCAAATCATTGCTCCCGAAATTGAAATCATCACCCCTATTAGAGATAACAAATTAGCGAGAGAAGAAGAAATTGCATACCTAAAGGAAAACGGAGTAGACTATCCTTGGGAGAAAGCTAAATATTCTATCAACAGAGGACTTTGGGGAACATCTGTGGGTGGTGAAGAAACACTAACTTCTGAAAAACCGTTGCCAGACAGCGCCTACCCTAGTCAACTACAAGAAAAGAATCCAACCGAGGTAAAACTTACATTCGAAAAAGGAGAGCTAGTTGCTATTGATGGAGAAAAAGACACTCCCGTTGCCAATATTGAAAAACTTGAGGCTTTGGCATCTAAATACGCCATTGGTAGAGATATTCACGTTGGCGATACTATTATTGGCACCAAGGGTAGAGTTGGTTTTGAAGCTCCTGCATCATTGATCATCATTAAGGCACATCACTTATTAGAGAAGCACACGCTTACCAAATGGCAACAATATCAAAAAGAGCAACAAGGTAATTTTTATGGTATGTTATTGCACGAGGGTAATTACCTAGATGCTGTAATGCGTAACATAGAAACTTTCTTGACCGATACACAAAAAACGGTATCCGGCGATGTATTCGTTGGTCTATATCCATTTCAGTTCAGGTTGCACGGTATTTCGTCTGAACACGATTTAATGACCGATGCTTTTGGTAAATATGGTGAAGTCAATAAAGGATGGACTGCAGATGACGCCAAAGGATTTATTAAGATTTTATCGAATTCAGGAAAGATATATAACCATGTAAATGGAAGTGAATAGTATAAAGTAAAGAGTACATAGTATTAAGTTAAAGAACTTTTAGAAATCAGGTACTTCGTACTTAATACTTTATACGTAATACTACTTACTAAAAAACAAAATTATGATTAAAGCAGGTATTATTGGCGGTTCTGGTTATACGGGTGGTGAACTTATTCGTATTCTATTGAATCATCCGGCAACGGAAATAGATTTTGTATTCAGTACCACTAGGGCTGGAAAAAAAGTAACCACCGCGCATCCGGATTTATTGGGAATTACCGACCTTGAGTTTACCGGTGATGTCAACTTAAATGTCAACGTTGTTTTTCTATGTTTGGGTCATGGCAACTCCACCGCATTTTTAAAGGCACATGATTTTTCTTCAGATACAGTAATCATCGATTTAAGTAATGATTTTAGGTTGCATGCCGATGCCAATTTTAATGACAAACAATTTGTTTACGGTTTGCCCGAATTGTTCAAAACAGCTATTGAAAACGCAAAATATATTGCCAACCCAGGTTGTTTTGCTACCGCTATTCAATTGGCATTACTTCCATTGGCAAAAGCTGAGTTATTGGAAAACGAAGTGCACATTAATGCAGTAACAGGTAGTACCGGGGCAGGTGTTAGTCCGTCAGCGACTTCTCATTTTTCATGGAGAAATAATAACGTAAGCTGGTACAAGCCTTTTACGCATCAACATTTGGGTGAAATCAATGAGAGTTTGCACTCCCTACAAGATAACACGGGCAACTTATTTTTTATGCCCAATAGAGGGAATTTCACTCGTGGAATTCTAGCTACTTCATATACCAAATTTGAAGGTAGTTTAGAAGATGCAAAAAAAATATACCAAGATTTTTACAAGGATGCTGTATTCACACAAATATCCGAAGAACCCATCAATCTAAAACAGGTAGTAAATACCAATCAGTGCCACATACACCTACATAAATATGAAGATGTATTATTGATTACGGCTGCGATTGACAATTTATTAAAAGGTGCATCGGGACAAGCGGTACAGAATATGAATTTAATTTTTGGTCTAGAAGAAAATTTAGGCTTGAATTTGAAAGCGGGGGTTTTTTAACTTCGGCTACGCTCAATTACCCATAAATGACATTGAGCAAAGCTAAAATTTTGGTTGATGGTTGATGGAAATTTAAAAAATCTATTTAAAGGGATAAAGCATAAAATAATATAGTTTAATTATAAGCATAGTATACTAATTACCAATTAATTATAATATACTTTGTACTCATTACTTAATACAAAAAACATGAAAACAGCTATTATAGGTGCAGGTAATTTAGGACTTTCCATAGCAAAAGGTATCCTAAACAGTAATGGTGCAACCAGCATGTACCTTACCAAAAGGGACACCAAATCTATTGCGGACTATGAAAAGTATGATAAGGTAACTGTTACTACTGACAATAGACTAGCCGTTGAAAATTCGGATATCTTGATTTTTGCGGTACAACCTATTCATTTTGCTGAAATTCTAGAGAGTATAAAAGACCTATTGACCGAGAAACATGTTATCATTTCTACCATAACCGGATTTAGTATCGAGAAAATTGAGGCTGTAATCGGTAAGGACAACTTTATTATTAGAAGCATGCCAAATACCGCCATTTCGGTAGGCAAATCAATGACCTGTATCTGTAGTAATGAAAAAGGCAAAAAAAGAGTAGAGCTGGCAAAAGCTATTTTCAACAGGATGGGACATTCAATGGAAATCCCTGAAGGACAAATGCAGGCCGCTACCGTAATATGTGCAAGTGGTGTTGCTTTTTGGATGCGTTTAATACGTGCCACTACCCAAGGTGCCATTCAACTAGGTTTTGATGCTAAAGAAGCACAGGAGCTGGCCATGCATACCTGTAACGGTGCCGCAAGCTTATTGATTGAATCGGGCAATCACCCTGAAGAAGAAATTGACCGTGTTACCACACCTATGGGCTGTACCATTACAGGCTTAAACGAAATGGAACACCAAGGACTTAGTTCATCATTAATACGTGGTATTATATCATCATACGACAAGATTACCGAATTCAAAAACAAGTAAACACGCACCAAACCCGTTCAATTTGAACTTGAAACTTTTCAACTATGAAATTATTTGACGTTTATCCATTATATAATGTAACTCCCGTTTCCGCGAAAGGTATTGTAGTTACAGATGATCAAGGACAGGATTATTTAGATTTCTATGGCGGACATGCCGTTATTTCCATTGGCCATACACACCCACATTATGTGAAACGTTTAAAAGATCAATTGGACAATATTGGGTTTTATAGCAATGCGGTACAGAATCCGTTACAAGTAGAATTGGCTGCAAAACTGGGGGAAGCATCAAACTGTGAAGATTACAATCTGTTTATGTGCAACTCTGGTGCCGAGGCTAATGAAAATGCCCTGAAAATGGCTTCTTTTGTAACGGGAAAATCTAAAATCATCGCCTTTAACAATGGTTTTCACGGTAGAACATCTGCTGCAGTAGCAACAACGGATAACCCTTCTATAAACGCAGAAATAAATTTACAGCATGAAGTTGTTTTTCTTGACCTGAACGACAGTAAGGGTTTTGAAAGGGAAATATCTAAAAATGTTTGCGCCGTAATTATTGAATCTATCCAAGGTGTTGGTGGTTTAGATGAACCTACAACTGAATTTTTACAGGAAGTAGCATCGTTATGTAAAGAAAATGATGCGTTATTAATTGCTGATGAAGTTCAATCGGGATTTGGTAGAAGTGGTAAATTCTTTGCATTTCAACACCATAATATTCAACCGGACATCATAAGTATTGCAAAAGGTATGGGCAACGGTTTTCCTGTTGGTGGCATTCTAATTCACGAAAGTATCAAGGCAAAATACGGCATGTTGGGTACCACTTTCGGTGGCAATCATTTGGCTTGTGCAGCCACTATGGCGGTTTTAGAAGTAATTGAAAAAGAAAACCTAATTAGCAATGCTAAAGAACTAGGCGAATATTTCAACGAAAAAGCAAAAGAAATTCCGCAAGTAAAACGGGTAAAGGGTAAAGGCTTAATGTTAGGACTTGAATTTGATTTTCAGGTTGCCGATCTACGAAAAAAATTGATTCATGAGCACTTCTTATTTACCGGTGGTGCTAAAGATAAAACGGTACTTAGAATATTACCGGCATTGAACATTACCAAACAAGATTTAGATGTGTTTTTCACAGCTCTTAAGACTGCCTTATCATGAAAACAACACTTAGTATCACAAAAAGAAATGCCGTATTAAAGCGTATGGCAGAATTGGTTCAACAAGAGGAATCCATTTTAATCTCTGCCAATGAAAAAGATTTGAACTCTTTTGAATCTGGAGACATTGCCATGATAGATCGCTTAAAAGTAAATAAATCAAAGGTGGCTGAAATGGTATCATCCTTGAAAAAACTAGCAGCTTTACCAGACCCCTTGCATGTAGAACGATTTCAATTTACCCATGATAACGGTATGGAAATCAGCAACAAAACAGCTCCGTTTGGCACTATCATGATCATCTACGAATCTAGACCGGATGTTACTATTGAGGCTGCAGGAATTGCTTTTAAATCGGGGAATAAAATATTATTAAAAGGCGGTAAAGAGTCTTTAAATTCTAACTTGGTTTTGGTCAATCTTTGGCACAAGGCATTAGAATCTTGTAACTGTGCTACAGATTGGGTTAGCTACCTCAATTATTCTAGAACAGAAACACAACAATTTTTAGAAAACCCAACGCAAAAACTCGATTTAATCGTTCCTCGTGGTGGTGAAAAACTAATCGCTTTTGTAAAGCAACATGCTAAATGCTCCGTAATTGTTAGCGGAAGAGGAAACAACTTTGTATATGTTTCTCAAGATGCGGACTTGCAAATGGCTCTAGATGTTATCATCAATGCCAAGACCACCAAAATATCTGCTTGCAACGCTGTGGACAAAGTAATTATATCTAGAGATTTACCTCGCAAGGTGGAATTTTTAAATCACTTGATACAAACTTTAAAAAAGCATAAGGTCGAAATTTTGACCGATGCCAAACTTGCAGGTTTGGAAGGCACTTCACAAATGGAAGATGAATCCGTTTGGTACGAAGAATTTTTAGATTATAAAATAGTACTGGGGCAAGTGCCAAATGTGGACGAGGCCATACAGCTAATCAATACGTACGGCGGTGGTCACTCCGCTTCCATTATTACCAAAAATGAAGAGGAGGCTGATATTTTTATGCAATCAGTTGACACGGCTGCAATATACCATAATGCATCTACACGTTTTACCGATGGTGGGCAGTTTGGACTAGGCGGTGAACTTGCGATAAGTACAGATAAATTACACCAACGCGGACCAATTGGATTACAGCATTTAGTAACCAATAAATGGTATGTAAAAGGGAATGGACAGGTAAGGTAGTTAGGAGTTAGGAGTTAGGAGTTAGGAGTTAGGAGTTAGGAGTTAGGAAAGAATAAAATTTAGCCTAACAAAATTAGAATTAGCATGTTGAAAAAAAGAATTTTATTGAAATTAGGTTCCAATACCTTAACGAAAGATACCGATCATATCTCTCGCGGTAAAATTGAGGATATTGGCAGGCAAATAGCAGCATTAAAAGATCAATACGAATTCATTATCGTAAGTTCAGGGGCTATTGCTGCCGCAAAGCAATTCGTTAAAATTGAACATAATGGAGAGGATATCAATGTAAAACAAGCATTGGCATCAATAGGTCAGCCTCACCTCATGCGTATATTTCAAGAAAATTTTAGGGAATTGGGTTTGTTCACCTCCCAATGTTTATTATCGTATTCCGACTTTGAAAAAGAGCGAACAAGAATAAATATTAAAAATACCATCAATGTTCTTGTGGCCAACAATTTCATTCCTATCATCAATGAAAACGATACGGTGGCAACCGATGAAATCAAATTTGGAGATAATGATAAGTTAGCCGGATTGACCGCATCTCTTTTATCCGCAGATATTCTTATCATCGCAACGAATACTGACGGAATTTATACAAAATCGTCCTTAACGACTTCTTCGCCAAAAACAATAGAAGCAGTTTCAGACCTAACCGAATTAGTCAAAGAAATAGGGGAATCTAAATCTACCCACGGTACTGGCGGAATGCAATCAAAAATAGACGCAGCCACCATTGCACAAAAAGCCGGTATAGAAACCTGGATCACCAATGGCTTAAACGATAATTTTATTACTGAGGCCATTAAAAACAAAAGCACATTTACAAAAATTAAAGCATCATGAATTACCTTTCAATAAACGACATAGACGTTCTATCCAACTGGGTAAAAGAAGCCATATCACTTAAAAAACAGCCTAAAAAATTCAAAGAATTAGGTAAAGACAAAACTATTGGCCTTTTATTTTTTAACAACTCGCTACGAACCCGCTTAAGCACCCAAAAAGCTGCTATGAACTTGGGCATGGAAGTTATTGTTATGAATTTTGGCAGTGAAGGTTGGGCGCTTGAATATGCTAATGGTACTGTTATGGACCAAGGTACTTCTGAGCATATTAAAGAAGCTGCACAAGTAATTTCTCAATATTGTGATATTATTGCCATTCGTGCGTTTGCAGGATTGGTAGATAAGGAGCTGGATGAAGCCGAACAAGTTTTGAGCGGATTTAAAGAATATGCTTCCGTCCCTATCGTGAATATGGAAAGCTCCGTTGGGCATCCGTTACAGGCACTTACAGATGCCATTACGCTAGAAGAACATAATTTCAAGAACAACCCAAAAGTGGTCTTATCTTGGGCACCACACCCTAAGGCATTACCACATGCCGTTGCCAATTCATTCGTACAGATGATGCAAAAGCAAAATGCTGAATTTATAATTACACACCCAGAGGGTTATGAGTTAGACCCCAACATCACAAAAGATTGCACTATTGAGCACGATCAAGAAAAGGCTTTGGAAAATGCAGATTTTGTGTACGTAAAAAACTGGAGCAGTTATACTAATTATGGTCAAATAAAATCTCAAGATACTAATTGGAAAATGACTCTTAAAAAACTAGGGAAAGCTAAATTTATGCATTGCCTTCCTGTTCGTAGAAACGTAGTTGTGGCTGATGAGGTTTTAGACAGCGACCAGTCTTTGGTTATAGAACAAGCGAATAACAGAACGTACGCTGCCCAATTAGTATTAAAGAAAATATTGGAAAGCAATGAAAATTAATAAGTGGATTTACATTGGCATCGCTTTATTTGCATTCATTCTATTTGTAGCCAATATGGTTAATATAGACCATAGTACTGCGCACTGGAAAACCTATATGGGTCCGGTCAGTAATCTTATTCTCATAATTGCCATGGTACTCATGTTTAAATTTTCCGATTATGAAAAATAAATTAAGTGTTGTAAAAATTGGTGGCAATGTCATAGAAGATGAAAAAGCTTTAGACGTTTTTCTTACTACTTTTTCTAAACTTGAAGGATTAAAAATATTAGTACACGGTGGTGGTAAATTGGCTACACAATTGGCTACTAAACTTGGTATTGAATCTAAAATGATAGATGGTAGGCGTATTACCGATGGCGAAACCGCAGATATCATTACCATGGTCTATGGCGGTTTGGCAAACAAGAAAATTGTTGCTCAACTACAGGCTAAAAACACAAATGCTATTGGCTTAAGTGGTGCGGATGGCAATAGTATACAAGCGCATAAACGTCCCGTTAAGGAAATTGATTACGGATTTGTTGGTGATATTGATGGTGTAAATTCAGGTTTACTGACCAAGCTTTTATCCGCCGATTTAACGCCTATTTTCTGCGCCTTATCTCATGATGGAGCCGGACAATTATTAAATACGAATGCAGATACCATTGCTTCTGAAATTGCAATTGGTATGGCATCTAGCTATGAAACAACATTGTATTATTGCTTTGAGAAAAAAGGGGTTTTAATGGATATCGCAGATGAGAACAGTGTAGTTAAACACATTGATTCCGACACCTACCAAGAGCTTTTATCTGACGGTATCATTGCGGACGGAATGCTGCCAAAACTGCACAATTGCTTTCATGCGCTGAACAATAGCGTGTCAAAAGTATGTTTAGGCGATGTTACCATGCTCGATAAAGAAACAGAACTGTTCACGACCATAAAATTATAAGATGAACCAAAAAGAACTTACGGAAAGTGCTATCACATTATTGAAAGAACTTATTTCAATAGAATCATTTTCAAAAGAGGAAGATAAAACAGCCGATGCCATACAAGCTTGGTTGGCAACATTTAACATACCTACCGAGCGTGATCTCAACAATATTATTGCGAAAAATAAATACTGGGACGACTCAAAACCGACCTTGCTATTGAACTCGCACCACGACACGGTTAAACCAAATTCTGCTTATACCAAAGATCCATTTCACCCGCATATAGAAGATGGCAAATTATTTGGATTGGGAAGCAATGATGCCGGCGGACCGTTGGTTTCGCTTTTGGCAACTTTTGTTACCTATTACGAATCTGAAGACCTCAACCATAACATTTTAATGGTAGCCTCTGCCGAAGAGGAGAATGCCGGTGAAAATAGCTTACGTGGCTTATTGCCTAAACTTCCACACATTGATGTGGCTATAGTTGGTGAGCCTACATTGATGCAACTTGCAATCGCAGAAAAAGGATTGGTGGTTTTTGATGCTGTAGTTAAGGGGACTCCTTCCCATGCTGCGCATCCTAACAACGATAATTCCATTTACAATACCATTAAAGTACTGGAATGGTTCAAGAACTATACATTTGAAAAGACCTCTGAAGCATTGGGCGATGTAAAAATGACAGTTACACAAATTAACGCAGGTAAACAACACAATGTAGTACCAGCACAAGTAGATTTAGTGGTAGATGTTCGTGTAAACGATTCTTATAGTAATAAAGAAATAGCAGATTTACTAAAGAAGGATGCGCCATGCGAATTAAAGGAACGATCTTTACGTTTAAATTCATCTAAAATAGATAAAGATCACCCGTTGGTACAATCTGGCATTGCATTGGGTAGAACTACATATGGCTCGCCTACATTATCCGATCAAGCGGCGTTAAGTTGCCAATCGTTAAAATTGGGACCTGGTGACAGTACACGCTCCCACTCTGCCAATGAATTTATCTATGTGAATGAAATAGAAGAAGGCATAGATTTGTATATTAAAATATTAAAAGGATTTCTGCACTAAGCGTGCGGCTAATTATAAATTAAAAATCAATTATGTTTTGAGCTTGATACTTGAGCTTGACACTTGAATTTGACACTTGAATTATGAAACTCTGGGATAAAGGATTTAGCACTGATAAAAAGATTGATCATTTTACTGTTGGCAATGATAGGGAACTAGACTTGCTTCTGGTAAAGTATGATGTTATTGCATCTAAGGCACACGCCAAAATGCTTGGTAAAATAGGATTGATTTCTCCTAAAGAAACTGTTGAGCTTGTAAATGAGTTGGACAATATTGCGGCACGTATAGAAAAAGGGACCTTTTCTATAGAAAATTCTTTTGAAGACATGCATTCTAAAATTGAATACATGCTTACCCTAAGCTTAGGTGATACCGGTAAAAAAATACATACGGCACGTTCAAGAAACGACCAGGTTCTTGTGGCAATGCATTTATACCTAAAGGATGAATTGACCGAAATTAAGTCGATGACCAAATCGCTTTTCAACCTTTTACTGGTTAAGGCACAAGAGCATAAAGATGTAATGTTACCTGGGTACACGCATTTACAGATTGCAATGCCTTCCTCATTCGGACTATGGTTTTCCGCCTATGCAGAGAGTTTAATAGATGACCTTTATTTTATTGAAGCCGCCTATAAGGTTGCCGACCAAAATCCGTTAGGTAGTGCCGCTGGTTATGGTAGTTCTTTTGCCATAGACCGTAGCTTCACTACCGAAGAAATGGGTTTTGAAACTATGAAGTACAATGTAGTTGCCGCACAAATGAGTAGAGGAAAAGCAGAAAAAGCAGCAGCCTTTGGTATTGCCAATATTGCCGCGACTTTATCTAAAATGGCTATGGATATCTGTTTGTATATGAGTCAGAATTTTGATTTTATCTCATTTCCAGATGAGTTGACCACAGGTTCTAGCATTATGCCACATAAGAAAAACCCCGACGTTTTTGAATTGGTAAGGGGCAAGTGCAACAAACTACAATCCATTCCTAATCAATTGACCTTGGTCATCAACAATTTACCAAGTGGATACCATAGAGATTTACAATTGGTGAAAGAAATCATTGTTCCTGCAATACAGGATATGAAAGCATGTTTAGAAATTTTAACCTTTAGTTTAAAAGAAATTAAGGTGAACGACAGTATTCTAGACGATCCTAAATATGATTATTTATTCAGTGTAGATACCTTAAACGAGTTGGTACAAAGTGGAATGCCATTTAGGGATGCCTACAAAAAAATGGGAATGGAAATCAATGAAGGTACATTTACTCCTAAGAGAGATATTCACCACACCCACGAGGGTAGCTTAGGTAATTTATGCTTGAAAGAAATTCATGATAAAATGAAAAAGCTTAGTTAACCTTTACATACTTATCTGAATAAATTTTGGTGAATTGTGCTCCAAATGTAACAATGAGACTGGAATAAGAAACCCAGAGCATTACCAAAATAATACTCCCGGCCGCGCCATAGGTAGAGCCGGGTTCTGCTTTACCAAAATAAAATGCCAACGCATATTTACCTATTAAAAATAAGATTGCCGTTAACGCCGCTCCAACTTTTACCGCTTTCCATCGCACACGGGTACTCGGCAAATATTTGAACATAGCCCCAAACAACAAGTAAATAAACCCTAAGGATAAAATTAAATCTATTACAAAACCAAGTTCTAGCATACCTTCTGGTAATAATCTAGAAAGTTGAGTAGAAAATGCCGACAACAATGAGGTCAATACAAAACTGACCAATAATAAAAACCCGATAATCAAAATGAACCCAAAGCCTTTTAAGCGCATAAACAGCGTAGATAAAAACTCATTGGAGTATTTAGGTTTTGTTTCCCAAATATCATTTAGTGCATTTTGCAATTGATAAAACACCCCGGTTGCACCATAAATAAGTACTCCGACACCTAATAGCGTTGCTACCAGAGAGGTCTGCTGGTTGCCTTGATTCTTTATTATATCTTGAATAGATTGCGCTGTATCCGGACCCATTGCCGATGAAATCTCTGCGAATAACTCACCCTGTACTATTTCCTTACCCCATATACCTCCTACCAATTCTAAAATTAAAATAAGTAAACCAGGTAACGATAAAATGGCATAATAGGCGATAACAGCACTAATTTGAAAGGGCTCTTTTTCCATCCACCCTTTAAAGGTTTTTACCAATAGTTTAGGTAGATGAGATAATTTAAATTTAGATATGTTATTCTTAGGTTCAGCAGACATGCATCAATCGGTTTACACTATTCCTAAAAATACTTTGGAAACTTTTTTTGCAGTGATTCAATCCAAAAAAATACTATCTCTTAAGACTACTACTATAATTTTAAAAGTTATAACGCAACCCACGGTTACAGTTTAACCACCAATAGGGAAACAACCATGTTAGTACTGCATCTTATTTTTTTGGCCAAGGGTTTAGTAGAGATTAAACACCTTTTAACAATTTATGAATGAACTCTAATTTTTTCTCAACAGGTTTTGAAATCACAAACGGATAAGGATCATCTTCCCCCATTGAACGATTCATACTGTTCAAGGCAAATAACAGCGGAATACCGGTATCCATTATTTTTTTAAAATCCTTTACTTTATATGGGTCAAAACCTGCGTTCATTTTTAGGTTTTTCTTCGCAGTTATCTTGGGATCAGAGCTGAGTCCGAAATTATAGGCCGTCTCCAAAACATCGGTAAGGTGTAAGTAATGAGACCATGTTTCTGCCCAATCTTCCCATGGGTGAGATGATGCGTATTTACTAATATAACTTTGCTGCCAATGCACTTTTGGACCATTATTATAATGATTGGCCAATGCATCTGCATAAGATTGAGATTCATCGCCAAATATATTCCTGAATTCCACCAAAACATCGGGGTTGTCCCTAATGAGCAAATCCCAAAAATAATGCCCCACTTCATGCCTAAAATGCCCTAATAAAGTTCTATAACGTTCAGCCATTTGCTGCTTGATCTGTTCTCGAACAACAGGATCTGCTTCAGATATTAAGAGCGTAATTACGCCATTCGCATGTCCGGTTTTTAAATCTTTAGATTCTTCTGGTAAATCATCTTTTGCTAAAAAATCAAAGCAAAAACCATCTATGGCATCTTTTGTTTTTCTAACTACAGGAAGCCGAAAACGTAGTAGCTGATATACCAATCGATGTTTGGCAATTTCGATATGTTTCCACTTTTCTAAGTTGTCATCATCTAAAAGATGTGGTATGGTTCGGTTTAAAGTACAAGCCAGGCAAAATTTACGTCCTCTCGAAACATCAACCAACCAATTACAGACCTTGTGATTGTAATTCTCGCAATATTCGTAAGTCTTGCCATCTAACTCCTCTACCTGCCATGAGCCGACACTAGGATCTAATGAAACAATTTTATTATAATACCATGAATACCCTAGTTTAAAACTACAGTTTAAACATTTATTGTTTTCAAAAAAAACCGTATTCTTACAATTGGTACACTGAAATAATTTCATATCCTCTAGCCTTTACATAGACAAGGAGCATGTATTATTTGATCATCTTAAAATTAATAACTTCTTGATCGGTCAAATACCTCCAGTGTCCCCTTGGTAAATCTTTTTTGGTAAGACCACCATATACTACTCTATCCAATTTTTGGATTTTATATCCTAAGGTTTCGAACAAACGCTCTACAATTTTATTTCTAGAGCTGTAAATTTCAATACCAACTTCTCTTTTTGGAGCATCGGCAATGAAACTAATATCTTGTACACGTACAACTTTCTCATCTACGACAACACCTTCTTGTATTTTCTTCAAATCGGCACTACGCAATTCTTGCTCAAGAACTAAATGATATATCTTTCGTAGACCATTTATAGGGCTCTTTAGAGTCTTGGTCATATTACCATCATTGGTAAACAAAAGTAAACCGGTATGTTCCTTTTCCAATTTATCTACAGGTAGTAATTTTGACTTAGAAGCACTTGATATTAACCCAGAAACGTGTCTTTTACCTCTATCATCACGAATAGTGGTTACAAAGTCTTTCGGCTTATTTAAAAGAACGTACTCCCTTTTAACAGGATTCAAAAGTTGACCATCAAATTTTACCTCATCGCTCAATTTGACTTTATAACCCATTTCTGTAATAGGTTTTCCGTTCACCGTAACGCTACCTGCCGCTATATAAATATCGGCATCTCTTCTAGAGCAAACCCCAGAGTTGGCCACGTATTTATTTAGTCGAATTGAATTTGGATCTTGCGGCTTACTTGCCGTTGTATTTTTCTTAATGGGCGAATTACCTCGGGCGTAGCTCTTCTTTTTAAAATTACCTCCTTGCCTGCCTGACGGTTTCTTACCTCTACTAGAATCATCCCTACTCATAATTGTACCAATTTTGCACAAAGGTAGCAAATTGCATTGCGGTTCAAATAGTTATATGAAACATATTACCAACAACTACACTATTCTATTTAAAACAAGGTCTATGTCTATTAGAAGAATGCTGAATACGCCCATTACAATGATCAATTTGATAATATTATGAAGCCAAACATAGTCTTTACGTGCCTTTGCCTTGAATAACATCATTATAAACAACAGTAGCAGTAGTACACAAAAAACGAAATAGAAATTCATATGACCCACATCGAACCTAAAAATCAACAGTAATGAGGGCACCAATGTCAAAAAAATTAAAAACGATATCAAAAGTTTTGCTGTACGAGCCCCATAAATGATAGGAATAGTTCTATAATTCTGTGCCAAATCTCCAGAAATATTTTCCAAATCCTTAACTATTTCGCGGGCAAGAATCAGTAGAAATAGGAATACTGCATGTACAAATATTACCGCTTGTAAATTCTTATAATATACGAATACCACAAAAAAAGGTGTAATTGCTAAAGTGGCCGAAATAAAATTTCCTAAAAAAGGAATTCTCTTAAGTTTATGGGAATAGATCCAAATACCGAAAATATAGGATGAGAAAAAGAAAACAGCTTTAAAAGACACATAGCTAGCGGCAAATACCGCAATAAAATTCAGTACAAAATATGTGGTCAGCTTAAATCGTTGGCTTACCAAACGGTCTAGCATACTTTTTCTTGGCTTATTTATAAGGTCTTTTTCAGCATCATAAAAGTTATTGATAATATATCCACCCGCAATTACCAATGCAGATGCCAAAACAATAACAAATAGATTAAGATCTAGAACTACACTACGAACAGGTAGCTCTGGGGCAAGAATATAAATGGATGCCAAGTACTGAGCGAGGGCTATAACAAGAATATTATACCCTCTAACCACTGAAAACAGACTCAATACCTTTAAAAGTAAGAGTTTATTTTTTCTATTAAGCATTTTGGAAATTACCTAAAAATTATAAACTACTTCAAGTTTATAATCTTTTAACGCAGTTTTAGCTTTTTCAAAATCTTCGGTAAAACCAAGAATGTAGCCTCCACCACCTGAACCACAAAGCTTTAGGTAATACTCATTGGTATCTATACCTTTTTTCCATAAATCATGGAACTTTGCCGGTATCATTGGCTTAAAGTTATCTAAAACAACATGCGATAACTGCTTTAAATTACCGAACAATGATTTTATATTACCACTAACAAAATCTTCTACACAAGCATCGGTATGCTTAATAAACTGATTCTTTAGCATACTTCTAAAACCATCATTTTTCATTTGTTCCATGAAAATTTGAACCATTGGTGCGGTTTCGCCAATAATACCGCTATCCAATAAAAACACGGCTCCCTTACCTTCTGCGTTCTGTGATGGAATACTTGTTGACTCTATATTGTCTTTTGAATTGATAAGGATAGGCAAACTTAGGTAACTGTTCAAAGGATCAAGTCCTGAAGACTTACCATGAAAAAACGATTCCATTTTACCGAATATCGTTTTAAGCTTCAGTAATTTTTCTCTTGTTAAATTTTCAAGTACCGTTATTTTGTTCTGCGCATACTTATCGTAAATAGCAGCTACTAATGCACCACTACTACCTACACCGTAGCCTTGTGGTATTGAACTATCAAAATACATACCTGCAGCCACATCTGCCTTTAATACTTCAAGATCAAACGAAACCAATTGAGGATCATCTGTGGTTAATTTTTCCAAATAAATAGCGAACGCTTCTAAACTTTTATTAGATGCCGATGCTTCTTTAGATACACCCGCATCGGATTTTAAGGCTCCTTTGTAAAAGTTATAAGGAATGGATAATCCTTTGGAATCTTTAATGATGCCGTATTCCCCAAAGAGAAGAATTTTTGAATAAAATAAAGGTCCTTTCATTTTTAAAAACTAAGCGAACATTATACTTATATAAATATAGTCAAAGAAACATATAAAGTTGAACGTTTTACCCAAAAAGGTTAAACAAAATTACAAAACCGTTCATTAATCAACGCATTTTACAAATATATAGTGTGCAACCCAACTACAACTTCTTAGCCCCCAGACCAATTCGATCACAAATATACTGCCCATTTTGA
Organism: Maribacter litoralis; assembly: GCF_003075045.1. GTDB lineage: Bacteria > Bacteroidota > Bacteroidia > Flavobacteriales > Flavobacteriaceae > Maribacter > Maribacter litoralis. The sequence goes on from NZ_QCZD01000003.1 coordinate 266,850, forward strand.
CAAAAAGAAATTAACTTCTCTTTTATAAACGGAAAAACGATATCTTTTTCATTTTCAGGATATAACACATGTACATTTGCCCCTGCATCTAATGTAAAACAAACATGGGTTTTACTTTCTTCCCTAAATTTCCAAATCTCATTAATGATAGAAAGGGTATTAGGCTTCATCAATATAAAATAAGGATTACTGGTCATCATCATTGCATGTAAAGTAAGGGCCTCACTTTCAACGATTCTTATAAAATCTTTTAAATTACCATCTGCCAAAACAAGGCCGAGCTTTTCTAAATTATCATGAGCTTGATCAAATCTTTGTGATGCAAATGGATGCCCATGCATAAGCTCATGACCTACGGTACTGCTTACTTGCTTCTCGCCTTTATCTACCAATAAAATGGTATCATGAAAATTATTGAATACTTTATGTACTTTATAAGGATATTTAATGCCAAATAGGTTTGAACTACCCTTAACCGAAGCTGTTTCTCCCCACTGAACCAAAGGACCTTCAATGCTACGACATGCGCTACCCGAACCTAGTCGGGCCAGAAATGATACTTTTCTATTAAAAAACTCATCTGTAATAGGTGCAGAAAATGACCTTTCCATTTCCATAAAACATAGTGCCAAAGCAGACATACCACTGGCAGATGAAGCAATACCACTACTATGAGGAAAAGTATTTGATGTTCGTATCACCAAATGATAGTCTTTTAAAAAAGGTAGATATACCTCTATCCTTTTTAAAAAGGTTTTAATTTTTGGTTTAAATTCTTCTTTTGCCTCTCCCTCAAAAAAAAGTTCAAAAGAAAACTCATCATTTTTTTGGGCTTTCTTTTGGTACTCAACACTGGTTTTTGTCATACAAGCGGCAAGGGTAAAACTTATAGACGGATTGGCAGGAATTTGATTTTCCCTTTTACCCCAATACTTGATCAATGCAATATTACTGGGTGATGAATAACCAACCACACCCTTTTCTTTCAATGTTATATATGATACTGGAATAAAATCTTTTTCTGACATTGAATTTTGAATTTGTGCAAATATAGTTTTTAGGTCTATCAATAAAAATAAATCCTTATTTTAGAGCTAAACACCAACCAATTGAAAAGAAAGCTTACGTATATATTAATTGGCATTGTAATTTGTTCAACCATAGGGTTTTTGAGCAGTGTTGTAACACAAAGCTCGGTAAACGGTTGGTACATGACATTGAACAAACCAAGTTTTAACCCTCCCAATTGGGTTTTCGCCCCCGTTTGGAGCGTGTTATATATCATGATGGGTATTTCGGCAGGATGGGTTTGGGCCAAAGGATTTCATCACAAATGGGTTAAGACCGGACTCTATCATTTCGGATTTCAACTTCTTTTAAATGGTCTATGGAGTATTATGTTCTTTGGGTTAAAACAACCCTTATTGGCTTTATTGATCATAATAGCACTTCTAATTGTACTAGCCCTAACCATAAAATGGTTTAAAGTAGTGAGTAAATTTGCAGCGTATCTTTTAACTCCTTATTTCCTATGGGTCTGTTTTGCCACGGCCTTAAATTTTAAAATATGGGAATTGAACTAACTGGAGAGCTCTATAAGCTTACTCATTGTCCTGTAATTTCTAGTAGTTGCCTCAACTTTCAACTTACGCTCTACAAGATTATTATTCAATTTTGCTTTACCATATCCTGCATTACATTTTAGATAAACACAATTACCTGTAATATAAAACTCTTCATTTACAAAGTTCTCTAATTTGAACTTTTCTACCGCTTCCTGTTTTGGTTGTTCATTTAGAAGAACATAGTAATTTTGCTTTCGCAAGTTTTCATCATCTGTTTTAAAGGGATTTTGATTTAAAATTACTTTCACCTGATCTACCGTCTTCACTATTACAGGAACATTAAATTCAAAATGCCTCAAAATCGCAGCTTTTATCTGCTTTTCCAATTCTTTATTATTGTTCAATTCACTTTTAAAAACCACATTCCCGCTTTGAATATAAGTTTCCACCTCTTTTAATTCTTGGTCAACGAGCAACTCTTTTAGCTCAGCCATTGGAACTTTATTCTTTCCACTAACATTGATTCCCCGAAGAAATGCGATATAGGTTTTCATGCTATTCACTATTTGTGTTTAGATCGTTAACAACACCTTTTGCAGCAATGAAGCCACCTGTCCATGCATTTTGAAAGTTGAATCCGCCGGTAATGGCATCGACATTAATAATTTCGCCCGCGAAATATAGGCCTGTCAGTATTTTGCTTTCATAGGTCTTGAAGTTTATTTCTTTCAGATTTACCCCACCTGCGGTTACAAATTCTTCTTTAAAAGTACTTTTTCCGTTTACCTGAAATATGCCTGCCGTTAATTGTTCCGCTAAAATTGTCAATTGCTGTTTTGATACTGCTGGCCATGTCACTGTATCTTCAATTCCTGAGGCGTTGACCAAATTTGCCCATAATCGCTTCGGTATATCAAGTACTTTGGTTCTTAAAACTGTTTTCTTTTCTACTTGTTTTACCTTAAGAAGCAATGCCAATAATCCGTCTTGATGATACTCAGGAACCCAATTTACCTGAATTCTAAACTGATAATTATACTGCTCTAAAATTCGTGCTCCCCAAGCCGATAATTTTAAAATAGCTGGACCGCTCATACCCCAGTGGGTAACCAACAATGGTCCTTCTGAAGTTAAACTTGAAGCATCTAATTTTAATCGCGATGATTTTTTCCCAATATTCTTTTTCGGAATAACCTTAACTTCTGCGTGTGTTGCAACACCGGGAATATCAACTATACGCTCATCTTTAATATTGAAAGTAAATAATGAAGGTACCGGCGGTACAATGGTATGCCCCAATGATTCAATATAATTCCACATTTTAGGATTGCTTCCGGTAGCTAGAACGAGCTTATTACAGAACATGAAACTATCACCAACAGCAACCTTCCATTTTTTTGTTCCTTCCTCTTCAATGTGCTCTATACCAGTGACGGAGCAATGTGTTTTCACTTGAATTCCTAATCTATCCGCCTCAGAGAGAAAACAATCAATAATTGTTTGGGAAGAATTACTAACAGGAAACATTCTACCATCGTCTTCTATTTTTAAAGCAACACCACGCTCCTCAAAAAAACCTACAGTATCACCACTGGCATAGGTATGAAAAGGACCCAGAAGTTCCTTTTCTCCTCTAGGATAATTTTTACTTAAATCACTCGGGTTAAATTCTGCATGGGTAACATTACAACGCCCACCACCAGACACTTTTACTTTAGTTAGTACTTCTTTACCACGTTCCAGTATTGCAATTTTGGTTTGCGGTCTACTTTCGGCAATATGAATTGCCGCATAAAAACCTGCCGCGCCGCCACCAATTACAAGAACATTGTACATTAATTTACTCGTTCAGGAAAGTTGGTAATTATGCCATCTACCCCAATGTTTTTCATAGCCTCTATATCTGCAGGCTCATTAACCGTCCACGTATAAATTTTAAATCCGGCATCATGTATTTCATCAGCCTTCTGCTCATCCAATTTTTTGAAGTATGGATTAATGGCTACGGCATTTAATTCTTTTGCCACCGGTATGGCTTCTACTGGGTCTTCTTCGGTTAAAACAGCAATTGCAACATTAGGATTATGTTTGCGCATTTCCTTTAACTCATCCCAATTAAAGCTAGATATTATAAAATTATCAGGAGACCAATTTTTGTTCTCAATGTAATAGTTCATAATATGATTGACCCTATCTGCAGTACCGGCTCCTTTTAACTCTATATTCAGCGCCACCTTATTATCAATAGTCTTTAACACATCTTGAAGCATCGGTATTTTATGACCTCCATCAACAATTACCTGCATTAAATCTACAATATAATAGTCTTCTATATCTCCAGGAGCATTGGTTAACCGATCTAGCTTATCATCGTGAAATACAACAATTTCGCCGCTCTTAATTTTAAAAACGTCTATCTCTATCATATCAACACCAAGATCCATTGCCTTTTGTATTGAAGGTATCGTGTTTTCGGTTTCGTGCCCCATAGCTCCTCTATGACCAATTACTAAGGGTTCTTCTTTCATATGACAAGATGCTAACGTGAAACAAATAAAAGCTAGGGTAATTTTTTTGAGCATGGGTTATAGTTTTACTTCAAAAATAAAGGATTCTAGAGGATTAAGCTCAATGAAAACATGACCTTCTCCATTTTCTATTCGTAATGAATTTTTATGACCATATAAAGCATCATGTAAAGGATAAATTCCTTCTTTAAGTTTCCACAAATCCACCAAGTCTACCGGTATTTTTAAATCGAAAGAAAAATGATCATTAACATCGAAGTTTGAAACAATAATCAATTTTTGATTTTCAGACCAACGTACATACGACAGTACGCGATGATTGTAGTTTTCAGTAATTTCTTTATTATAAAAATGTATTTCTCTATAGGCTCCCATTAAAGCTTCACTACTTATGGTGAAATTCAACAAACGCTTATAAAAATCACGTAAAGAAGCTTCTTGGGGGGTAGATTGACCACCATCAAACTTCTTATCGTTCACCCATCTTTGGTGATGTGGCACGCCTATATAATCAAATATCGAAGTTCTTGACGGACTCCCAAAACCGGCATTTTCTGCTGCTGGCTCACCTACTTCCTGTCCGAAATAGATCATTGTGGGCGACGTACTTATCGTAGCAGAAACGACCATTGCCGGTCTACCAATTTCTGCATTACCCGCAAACTCTGGACTAGCAATACGCTGTTCATCATGATTCTCTAAAAAATGAAGCATATGATGTTCTATATCCCGTAAACCATTTTGTACCACAGGCAAGTGATCAGACCAACCATAGCCTTTCATTATATGTTTTAGACCATCGTAAAAATCTACTTTATCATACAGATAATCCATTTTTCCTTTATGGATATAAGTTCTGTATAAATCTGGATTATAGACTTCTGCCATTAAAAAGGCATCTGGGTTTTTCATTTTGATGGATGAATTCATAAAACTCCAAAATTCAACAGGAACCATTTCTGCCATGTCATATCTAAATCCATCGACACCCATATCTAACCAATAAAGGGCGATATCCCTAAATTTCCTCCAAGAACTAGGCACAACCTTTTTCTTCCAGTAATTAAAATGTTCTTGATAATCTTTTTCTCCAAAATCATTAGGAAGCATGTCAAAATCGAGTCCGCCATCGGGTCTCACCCCATAATTTATACGAACGGTCTCATACCAATCGTTCATATCTGGCTTTGCACTCCTAGAGCCATTACCGGTCCACTTGGCCGGCTTCTCCACCAATTTAGGGTATGAAAATTTAGGTGTATCACCTCCTAACGGTATATAACCATCTCGCCAATCTGGATGTTGAAACTCTGTGCCCGGTATATAGTAAAAGTTATTATCTTTTTGATACTCCACAGAAGTATCATCACCAAAACCAAAATCGGAAATACCCTTTGGATTAGTCTTTCCTTCGTACTTTCTAGCTACATGATTAGGTACAATATCAATTATAACCTTCATACCCGCTTTATGAGTACGTTTAATAAGTAATTTGAATTCTTTTAACCTTTCTGAAGGGTTTATAGCTAAATCGGGGTTAACATTGTAATAATCTTTAACGGCATATGGTGAACCTGCCCTGCCTTTAACCACATTGGGATCATCATTTGAGATACCAATTTCAGTATAATCATTTATCACCGCATGATGTGGAACACCTGTGTACCAAATATGCGTAATACCCAAATTTCTAATTTCAGACAGTGCCTTTTCAGTAAAATCGACAAACTTACCTACTCCATTTTCTTCAATTGTGCCCCAAGGCTTATTATTGGTATTTGTATTACCAAACAGTCTGGTAAACACATGGTAAATAACAATTTTATTGTTCATGGGGCACTATAGATTTTTATTTCTTAGACAACTATACGTTAAACGGTAATCAATTCATTTGGTAAAAGAACTACTTTTTTACCATTGACGCGTATTGAAACTTCCTCAGCGCCGGTTAATTGAAACGTTGTATTTTCCGAAGTTACATTGACTTTAATGATTCTGTCCCTAAAATTAACCTTAAAGGAATATGCTTGCCATTGATCAGGAATCTGTGGTTTAAACGATAATTTATCATTAACTACCCGCATACCACCAAAACCTTCTACAATACTCATCCAAGTACCTGCCATTGAAGTTATATGCAAACCTTCTTCAACTTCTTTATTATAATCATCTAGATCTAACCTAGATGTTCTTAAATAAAAATTATACGCTTGCTCCATTCTACCTAATTTAGCAGCCTGTATACTGTGTACGCATGGAGATAAAGAAGACTCGTGAACGGTAAAAGGCTCATAGAAATCAAAATGTCTTTCGAGGTCTTCAATAGAGAAGTCTTCTTCAAAAAAGTAAAATCCTTGTAATACATCGGCTTGTTTTATGTAGGGCGACCTCAAAATACGATCCCAGCTCCATTTTTGGTTAATTGGCCTTTCGGATTTTGGCAAATCATCAACTTTAACCAATTCTTTGTCCAAGAAACCATCTTGCTGTAAGAACACACCATATTCCTTAGAGAAAGGAAAATACATTTTATTGGCTACCTTCTTCCATTTTTCGCATTCCCTATCGGTAAGTTTTGTTTTGCCCACAACCCTACCATAATCATCTGGGTAGCCATTCTTCACTTTGTCAAGCTGGGTTAACGTATAGTTTATACACCATTTTGCCAAATAGTTGGTATACCAGTTATTATTGACATTATTCTCATATTCATTAGGTCCCGTAACGCCAAGCATAACGTACTTATTCTTATCCTTAGATAAATTAACACGTTGATGCCAAAATCGAGAAATACCTATTAAGACTTCAAGACCCATTTCTGGTATGTAGCTATAATCGCCGGTATATCTAAAATAGTTATGAATTGCAAAGGCAATAGCTCCATTTCTATGTATCTCTTCAAACGTGATTTCCCATTCATTATGGCATTCTTCACCGTTCATAGTTACCATTGGATATAATGCCGCACCATTTGAAAACCCTAATTTTTTAGCATTTTCAATAGCCTTATCTAAATGATTGTATCTATACTTCAACAATTTTCTAGCAACTTTATCATCTTTTGTTGCCATATAGAATGGAATGCAGTACGCCTCTGTGTCCCAATAAGTACTACCACCATATTTTTCACCTGTGAAACCTTTAGGCCCAATATTCAATGTAGAATCTGTACCTAAGTAAGTTTGATTGAGCTGAAAAATATTAAATCGGATACCTTGCTGTGCTTTTATATCGCCTTCAATAACAATATCGCTCATTTCCCAGATTGCCGCCCAAGCCTCCTTCTGTTTCTGCAAAAGCCCCTCAATTCCGATAGCACTAACTTCACTAAGCTTGTTTTTGGCAACTTGAACCAACTCGTCATTCTGGTGATTTCTCGCCACCGTATATCCGCCAAATTTCGTTAAGGTCACTGTAGTATTGGGATCCATATTCTGTTCAAATTTCAATGAAACAAAATTATCTGTCTTCTCTGATGCAACCCCTGCTACTTCAGCACCTTCAAATGTTAAAGAAGCCCCCATAAATGTACAGGTCTTAAACTCTGTTTTCATGGTATGTGCCTCTATAAAAGCACTATTATCGCTTGAGCTTATATTTGTGGTATTCCAGAATTTATCGTCCCAATTACTATCCTCATTGGTAATACCACTGTCTAGATAAGGTTCAAATACTACTAAAACAGCAGTATTCAACACTTTTAGCTGATATGAAATGGCACCTACCTCATCAATATCTAGGCTCAAAAATCGCTTAACCACCACATCAATTTCTACATTATTTACCGTTACCGCTTGAAAGCTTCGGGTATAAACGCCTTCTTTCATGTTCAACTCCCGTCTAAAGTTTGAAACTTTCTTACAGGTAGCTAAATCCAACTCCTCACCACTTATCAATATTTTGATTCCGATCCAATTTGGTGCATTCAACACTTTGGCAAAATATTCTGGATAGCCGTTTTTCCACCAACCTACTCTGGTCTTATCTGGATAATAGACACCGGCAATATAACTTCCTTGAAAAGTATCTCCCGTATAGGTTTCCTCAAAATTGGCCCGTTGCCCCATTGCGCCGTTACCGATGCTAAAAATACTTTCAGAAGATTTGACATTTTCCTTGTCGAACCCTTCTTCGATAATGCACCAATTATCTGGTTTTATATAATCTTGATTCATGAGTTTCTTGTTGTATACAATCAAAAATAAAGCAACTATATAAAGCTATCTTTATTTATTTTTATTTAATAATAATTCTAAAAACTGATTATCCATTTCTGTGAAATCCTTAAAATTATGCTTTGCTTCATTAAGGATATCTGAATCTCCAATTCCAATACTTACCATACTTGCAGCATTTGCTGCTTGAATACCAGCTACAGCATCTTCAAATACGACGCAAGATTGTGACCCTACACCTAGGTTATCTGCAGCAATCAAAAAAACTTCCGGGTCTGGTTTTGCCTTCGTTACATTGTTGCCATCTACAATACTATCGAAATAGTGTAAAAGACCTACTTTTTCCAATATTGGCTTGGCATTTTTACTGGCGGACCCAAGTGCAATGGGTACATTTTTATTCTTTAAATACTCCAATACTCTAGGCACATCCGGTAGAATTTCGCTGGCATCCATCTTTTCTATATAGGCAAGATAATCTACATTTTTCTCTACCATCCAAGTATCGAACTGTGCTTGTGTTGCCTCTATACCGCCAATATCCAAAAGTATTTCCAAGCATCTTTTTCTACTCACCCCTTTAAAAAGTTCATTTTGCTCATGGGTAAATTCAAAGCCTAACTCATTGGCCAGCTTACGCCATGCCAAATAATGATATTTTGCGGTATCTACGATAACACCGTCCAAATCGAATATAAAACCTACTTTTTCCATTATTAATATTATTAATTGATTGTGGAACCCCTTTTGATCAAGGTAGCGTTTATCACTTCTGTTTTAAAGGGCTCTTCAACCATTTGAACAGACTCCATTCTATTTATTAAAAGTTTGGCAGCCAATTCACCCATTTTCTCACCATGTTGTGCTATTGTACTTAATTTAGGAGAAGAATACCTCGAAAGAATTCCATCGGTAAAACCAATTATAGAAATATCTTCTGGAACGGCATAACCCAATTGCTGTATAATACTCATGCATTGAACGGCAAACATCTCATTAACACATAAAATAGCTTCAATTTCATTATGCTGAAAAAACTCAGTAATCAAATTTGTATTATCCCTATCATGCGGTAAGGTTAAAATTAACCGGTTATCCACTTCAATTTCATTTGCTTTTAAAGCAGCTACATACCCCTCTTTTCTACTCTCACTTACATTAAAGTATCTTTCGGTAGTAATCAATGCTATTTTTTTAGACCCTGTCGCTATAAAATGACTTACCGCCTCTCTCGCTATTTCAAAATCGTTTAATACAACTTTATCACAATCAATTTCAGCAGATATACGGTCAAAGAGAACTATTGGTATACCTTGATCGAGCAATTCTTTTAAATGGGTAAAATCATTCTTTTTTTGCGTTTCCGCACTTAATGAAAGTATAAACCCATCAATGCTTCCATTGGCTAACATTTCCATGTTTATGACCTCTTTATCAAAAGATTCGTCAGAAATACAGACAATTACATTATACCCCATTTCATTGGCATATTTTTCAATACCCCTAAATACGGTCGTAAAAAAATGATGAACGATATCAGGAATAACAACGCCTATATTTTTTGTTCTCTTATTTTTTAAGCTTAGAGCGATGTTATTTGGACGATAGTTATAGAATTTTGCAAATGCCTTTATTTTATCCTTTGTTTCCTTACTAATTTCCTTGCTGTTTTTTAAAGCTTTGGAAACGGTAGAAATAGATACATCAAGCTCTTTTGCAATATCTTTTAATGTGATTTTTGGTTTCAAAACGAATGTTTAAAAATTTAAGATAAGAACTTAATCTCTTCTAAAAGTTAAAGTTTAACAATGGACTAAAAATGGTAAATATATTCAAAAATGTATTTTTTATATATTTGTACTTTAATCGTATATTCTTATTTATACCAATATATATTTAAGAATATAATAAAAACGCCCTTTAACATTCATTATACTCGCAAAAAATAAAAGTTATCAACACGAAACCGTTTTCGTAACTTTTTTAAGTAATGCTTTCTGCCATCAACACGTCATTTTGCATATTTTTAACAATTGAAATTAAATTAACTCAACTTAAATTAACAATTTATGAAGATTACATTCCTAAAAAGTCTGTTGGTTCTAGGCGCATTTTTGTGCTTTGGATTCATACAGGCACAAGAAGTATCTGGAACTGTTTCAGATGCAAGTGGACCTTTACCAGGAGCTAGTGTTCTTGTAAAAGGAACTACAAATGGTACGCAGACCGATTTTGACGGTAATTATACATTGACCGCAGAGGAAGGTGCCGTACTTATTGTAAGTTATATTGGCTACAAAACCCAAGAGGTAGCCGTTAACGGTAGAACATCTATTAATTTTACTTTAGAAGAAGATGCTGAGGCGTTGGAAGAAGTAGTAATTATCGGTTATGGTACAACTACCGTAAAAGATGCGACCGGTGCTGTAGCAGCTGTGACATCTGAAGATTTTAATGGCGGTGTTATTGCTTCGCCAGAACAATTGATTCAAGGGAAAACCGCTGGTGTTCAAATTACACAAACTAGTGGTGAACCAGGTGCAGGTGTAGAGTTCCGTATAAGAGGTACAAACTCTGTAAGATCCAACAACAATCCATTATTTGTTGTTGACGGTGTTCCTCTTGCTGGTGATGATACATCTGCGGAAGGACAAGATATAGGTTTTGGTACAAGCGCTGCCAAGAACCCTTTAAACTTCTTAAACCCATCTGACATCGAAAGCATTAGTGTTTTAAAAGATGCTTCTGCAACTGCAATTTATGGGTCCAGAGGTGCTAATGGTGTTGTTATCATTACTACCAAGAGTGGTAAAGGTGGTGCATCAGGAGGCGGATTTGAATTCTCTTCATCATTAAGTATCGCTACTCCAGCCAACTCTTATGATTTATTAAATAGAGAAGAGTTTCTTGCAGGTGTTGAACAATTTGGAGGCAATGCCGCTGACCAAGATTTTGGTTCAAATACAGATTGGCAAGAATATGTGACTAGAACAAGTGCATCACAGAATCAAAATTTATCATACTCTCAGAACTATGGCAAAGGAAATGTAAGAGCTACTTTTGGATACGGAAAACAGTTCGGTGTTGTTGAAAAATCTGAATTAGAAAGAATTACAGGCCGTCTTAACTGGACACACAGATTTTTTGATGATAAATTATCTTTAAACTTAACAGGTACCATTTCTAGAGTTAATGATGCTTCACCTCCAATTTCTGCTAGTGCAGGTTTCGCTGGCGACATTTTAGGTTCTGCTTATTCTGCAAACCCAACATGGCCAACAACTGTAGGTTTTGATCCGGGTGGAGGATTATTGAGTCCTGCTAACTTTTTAGCATATACACAGAGTGAATCTCACACCAATAGATTTTTAGGAAATTTCTCTGCAACTTATAATTTTACTTCTGAGTTAACCGGTAAATTAACTTTTGGTTACGACACCTCAGAATCGACAAGATATTCTGCCGCTTCAGCTGATATAATTGGATTTGACAACGGTACACCAGGAAATGGTAGAGGTTCTGTAAACGATATTGATGTTGAGAATACATTAATGGAAGCAACTATTACTTACAAGAAAGAATTTGAAAACTCAAACTTAGATGCTCTTGTAGGTTATTCTTTCCAAGATTTTAATAGATCTGGTAGAAACGTTTCCGGTTGGGGCTTTACTACCACTAACTTAGATCAAATGGGAGTTGATTTAGAAAATTCAGCGAATGCGATTGAAGGTGCGATAGATGGCAGCTATCAACAATATGGTTTTGGAGCAGGAGACTCTGATATTTTCGTAAACAGATTATTCCCAGAGGTAACTACTGATCGTATTGCATCAGTATCTGGAACAAACGTACGTGCTATTACAGGAGACACATTCGATTTTACCGATGAATTACAGTCTTTCTTTGCTAGGGTTAATTACTCACTAGCTAACAAATACCTATTTACTGCTACTGTTCGTGCTGACGGATCTTCTCGATTTGGACCAGACAACCAATATGGTTATTTCCCTTCTGGAGCATTTGCTTGGAAAATGAATGAAGAAGATTTCATCGGAGATAAAGTATCAACTTTAAAACTTCGTTTAGGTGTAGGTATTACCGGTAACCAAGAAGGGTTAGGTTATGGTAACTTTGTAAGACGTACACGATTCGGTAGTCCTGGCATAGGGAATGGCGGTGAAGTGAACGTTCCTGGTACGTCTACTGTAACATTTGCGAACAACTCTTTAAAGTGGGAAGAAACACTTTCTTATGGTGTTGGTATTGATTTCGGTTTTAATAATGACAGGCTTTCAGGTTCTCTTGACTTTTACAGAAAAGAAACCACTGATCTTTTATTAAATATAGAGGCTGCACAACCGTCACCACAACCATTTTTCTTTCAAAACTTAGACGCTACCGTATTAAACCAAGGTGTTGAATTTGCCTTAGCATATGACCTAGTTCAGTCAGAAAACTTTAATATGGATGCATCTTTTAACATTGCATATAACCAAAACGAATTACAAGACTTTGCAGGAGCAATACCTGCAGGTACTATTAGAGGTCAAGGACTTTCGTTAGCTTATTCGCAAATACTATCTGGTGACAGACCTTTGTTCTCCTATTTCTTAAGAGAGTTTGAAGGGTTTGATAGTAATGGACAACCAATTGGTGATGTTCAGACCTATGTAGGCAAAGACGCCCTACCAGATTATACTGGTGGCTTTTCTTTAAACGCATCATATAAGAACTGGGACTTTTCTACCTATTTTGCTGGACAGTTTGATTTCTACGTATATAACAATACGCAGAATGCATTTTTTACCGCTGGATCTCTTGCAAATGCTCGTAACGTAACTCCAGACGTATTAACTAGTGGAGAAGCTGGTAATGCGGCTGCTGATGTTTCTACAAGATTCTTAGAAAAAGGAGATTTTGTTAGATTACAAAACGCTAGTCTAGGATACCAAGTACCATTAAGCGGCGAAGGATCTATTAAGAGCTTAAAATTATCCGTTACAGGTCAAAATTTATTCTTAATTACTGGCTATAGCGGATTAGACCCTGAAATTAGTTCACAAGCTGCTGCCGGCTCTGTATTAAACAACCTTCCTACAGCAGGAATTGATTACACTGGCTTTCCAAGACCTAGGACTATTACTTTAGGATTAAACGCAACATTTTAAAAAAATATCATGAAAAGAAGACAATATAAGTTAAACATGTTGCTGATACTTTCAGCAATGTCGATTATCTCCTGTACAGATTTGGAGATAGAAGAAACTGATTCAATTATTGATCAGAGTACAGCTTCTGGTTCTATTTTTGATGGAGTTGAAGATCCCGCTTCATCTGTAAATAATTTATTTGACGGATTAAGAAGCAGATATGAAAACCAAGAGAACTTTTATGCCATGCAGGAAGTTGCCTCTGATGAATTTCTTGTACCTACAAGAGGTACCGATTGGGGCGATAATGGTATATGGAGAACGTTACATACCCACAACTGGGATCCAGGACATTTATTCATACTTAGAGCTTGGAATGATTGGAACCAATCTATATTCTTAGCTTCAGAGGTAATAGACCCTAGAAGTAACGGTTCTGCAGAAGAGGTCGCACAAGCTAAGTTTATTCGTGCATTAGGAATGTGGGTCATTATGGATGCTTTTGGTCAAGTACCATTAAGAGGTGTTGATGAAGGTCCAGAAGTTAACCCTGCTGTTAGTACCGCTCCCGAAGCTTATGCATTAATACTACAAGATTTAGATGACGCTATTGCAGATTTGCCCTCTACCGCTGCTATGGATCAAGCGAACCTTAACAGAGCTTCAAAAGCGGCTGCAAGATTTTTAAAAGCTAGAGTTCTTTTAAATTCTGGCACATATTTAGGTACAGGTACTGCCGATGCTGCCGCTCTCAACGAAGTAGTAACTCTTGTTGATGCTATCGCCGATGATGGTTTTGCTTTACAATCTGGTTATTTTGATATCTTTAAAGAAGATGCTGATACGGAAACAATCCTTTGGACTCCATCGTCTGTTGGTAACAATATTTTTAATGGTCTACATTACAACACTCAAGCCTTAGATGGTACAGGTGGTTGGAACGGATTTAGCACATTGGCTGAATTTTATGATTCTTTTGAAGGGGCACCAAATACAAACTACGTTGGTGACGGACAAGAGGAGCGTAGAGGTTGGGTACCTGATGCTACTAATGCAAATGAAGAAAATACGGGTATTGCATATGGTTTCTTTATTGGTCAAGCATACGATAAAGATGGAAAACCTCTTACCGATAGACCAGGAAACCCATTAGTATTTACTAAAGATTTTCCAGGATTAGTTGGTAACAACGAGCGTACAGGTGTAAGAGTTATTAAATATCACCCAGCAAACGGAAGCTTTACCAATCACAAAATCTTATTTAGATATGCGGATGCTCATTTAATGAAAGCTGAAGCTATACTTCGTGGGGCAACTGGTGGTGATGCTACTGCTTTGGTTAACGAACTAAGAACGATAAGACAAACCAATAATTTAATTGGTTCTGTAACCTTAGAAGATATTCTCGCCGAAAGAGGTAGAGAACTATACGGAGAAATGATAAGAAGAACTGACATGATTCGTTTTGGAACATTCTCTGCTGGTTATGAGTTTATGGATGAAGAAAGAATTGGCGATGAAACTAGAAACTTATTTTCTATCCCGTCTAACGCTTTGCTTTCTAACCCTAATTTGGTTCAAAACCCAGGATACTAAGTATAGATAAATTTAAGTTTAAGTTGAAAAGGCCTCCAATTGTATTGGAGGCTTTTTTATGTTAACCCCGCAAATTTCACTATACAACTAATCCTAGACCAAAGAATATATCGCAAAAGCAACACCGATACATCAACAAACCTTTTTAATCTTCACCTAACCATGAAGCTATTTAGTGACACACACTATATACCGCAAATTCCTAAATCATTTCATCGTATTAACTAGAATATGGTGCTTACACAATCGTATTTTGCACTACACTTATAAAGGACTCCATTACACAACCATCTTACTTAAAATTAAAAAGCCACATCTAAATTTAGATGTGGCTTTAATAAATAAATTAAAATTTACTATTTCGCAAAAAACACGTAAATACCTATTACAATACAACATATAATAATACCCATTTGATTTACATATTTGTAAGGCGTAATGGATACTTGATCGGTATATTCCAAAACAAAAGGTTCTTTTCTAGGTTTAATAGCTCCTATTATCAGCATTATTACAATATTGGTGACAAATAATATTGCCATGATATGTAAAAAGTGAGGATAGGCTTCTGCCTCAATCAACTTTAATTGCATTGGATCAGTTATACCTTTAGCATTTGCATCTGCTAAAGCAGCATCCACAAACTTATTCTTTAACCAGAACTGACTTATTATATATAATGCCGAACCTGAAAGTATACCCACTTTGGCAGCAATTGCCGGCACCCTCTTCGTTAAGTACCCCACAACGATTATAGTGAATATTGGAATACTATAAATTCCATTGATCTCCTGTAGGTAATTAAACAAACTACCTGCATTGGCAATAAGTGGGGCAATAAACATTGCAGCCAAGGCCAAACAAATCCCAAAAATCTTACCATATTTCACTACGGTAGTTTCCGGTGCATCTGGATTAATATGTTGTTTATAAATATCAATACCGAACAAGGTAACAGAACTGTTTAGTACACTGTTGAAAGAACTTAAAATAGCACCGAAAAGTACAGCTGCAAAAAAGCCGACCAACGGTTTAGGCAATACAGCGCGTACTAATTCTGGATAAGCCAAGTCACTTGAAGCTAATCCTCCATCAAAATAATGGTAGGCTATCATGCCTGGCAATACTAATATTAACGGACCCAATATCTTTAAAAATGAAGCCAACAACAAACCCTTCTGCCCCTCTGCAAGGGTCTTAGCCCCCAAGGCTCTTTGAATAATTTGTTGATTGGTACCCCAATAAAACAGTTGAACCAGCATCATTCCCGTAAAAATTGTTGCGAAAGGAACTTCTTGCCCTGGATTACCGGTAGAATCAAAACGTTCTGGATTTGCATCTATCAGAATATCCAGACCTCCAAAAACACTTCCATCTCCGATTGCCATTAACCCAAAAATAGGTATCAACAACCCACCGATCAACAACCCAACTGCATTAATCGAATCAGAAACCGCTACTGCTTTCAACCCTCCAAAAACAGCATAAACAGATCCTATCAAACCTATTCCCCAAATACATATAACTAAAGCCGTACTATCTGAAACCCCTAATAATGTGGGCACATCGAACATACCGCTTATGGCAACCGATCCAGAATACAAAATAACAGGTAACAATACCACTACATAACCTGTCAAGAACAAACCAGAGGTTATAGTTTTCGTTGTCACATCAAACCTTTTTGCCAAAAATTGAGGTATAGTTGTCAACCCCCCTTTTAAATACCTTGGCAATAAAAAAATTGCCGTTACCACAATTGCTATTGCCGCTAAAGTTTCCCAAGCCATTACAGATAAGCCATCTGTATATGCGCTTCCGTTCAGCCCAACAATTTGTTCGGTAGAAAGATTGGTCAATAACAATGAACCCGCTATTACGCCCGCCGTTAAACTTCGTCCTCCAAGAAAATAACCATCAGAGGTCTGTTCATTAGTGGTTCTCGTTGCTAAATATGAAATAATGGCCACCAATATGGTGAACCCTAAGAAAGAAAATATGCCTATCATTTGTTGAGTTGTTTGTTTCTAAGTCAAGGTTAAATATATTGGATTATTTCCATTACTTCTAAAAAGATGCGGCAAAATCTCATTATTCGTATTTTACAAAGGACACTATAACGATTTCTTTAAATTTTAACGTCTACTTTTGGCAAATAAACCTAACAAATAATAGGTATTTGGCTATATTGCAAATTAATTTTGAACAACCTATTACACAGGTTTCTAACTCAATTTTTACAGCTTACATTTTAACTCAAAATTCTATTTCAAACTCAAAAAGAATGAACTCCAATTTTCTTAAGCTATATTGCCTTGGCTTATTTATTTCACTCTTACAATCATGTGGTTCTAAAGAAGATGCTGGTACTACTAAAGAAAATACCGATCCCACACTATTTACTCTGTTAGGGCCGGAAGAAACCGGTATATCTTTTATAAATAAAGTTGCCAACTCTAAAGAATTCAACATCTTTAAATACCGTAATTTTTACAATGGTGGCGGGGTTGCTATAGGTGATATTAATAATGACGGATTATCTGATGTTTTCCTTACCGGGAATATGGAACCCAATAGACTCTTTTTAAACATAGGGGACCTTAAATTTGAAGATATATCTGAATCTGCCGGAATAAAAGGTAATAAACCTTGGTCTACCGGGGTCGTAATGGCAGACATCAATAATGATGGATTTTTAGATATTTATGTCAGTAACGCCGGAAATATGGAAGGCAACAATCACGACAATGACCTCTATATTAATAATGGCGATGGAACTTTCACTGAAAAAGCCCATGAATATAATTTAGCGGAAACAGGATTTTCTACCCATGCTTCTTTCTTTGATTACGATAAGGATGGAGATTTAGATGCCTATATTTTAAATAACAGTAACATACCTGTCAGCAGCTTAGGTTATGCGGAACAAAGAGAAGTAAGAGCCCAAGATTGGGAAGGTGTCCCTAAAATTTTCAGAGGTGTAGGTGATATGCTATTAAGAAATGACAATGGCAAATTTGTGGATGTTAGTGAAGATGCCGGTATTTATGGAAGTCTTATTGGTTTTGGATTAGGAGTAATGGTCGTAGATATCAATAACGACCTATATCCTGATATTTATGTTTCCAATGATTTTTATGAGAGGGATTACTTATACATCAACAACCAAGATGGAACTTTTAGAGAAGAAGTTCAAAAATGGACCAATCACTTAAGCTTATCCGCTATGGGGGTTGATATGGCCGACATCAATAATGACGGACTAACAGATATCTTCATAACAGACATGCTACCCGAACCGGATCAACGTGTAAAGTCGGTCATGGAATTTGAAGGTTACAATATTTTCAAACTTAAACAGAGCAAAGACTTTCATCAGCAATACATACAGAATACGCTACAGTTAAATAATGGAAACGGTTCTTTTTCTGAAATTGCATATTATAGCGGTGTTGAAGCCACAGATTGGAGCTGGTCTGGACTTATGTTTGACATGGATAATGACGGATTAAAAGATATCTATGTCACCAATGGTATTAACCATGATCTTACAGACCTGGATTTCGTTGATTTCTTTGCAAACGAAATCATTCAAAAGATGGCATTGACCGGAAGAAAAGAATCTATAGATTCCATCATAAACAAAATGCCGGTTACACCATTACCAAATTATGCTTATAGAAACAATGGTGATATTACTTTCAGCAATTACAACAAACAATGGGGTTTTGAAATACCCAGCAGATCAAATGGTTCTGCTTACGGCGACCTAGACAATGATGGCGATTTAGATTTGGTGGTCAACAATGTAAATATGGAAGCCTTTGTTTACCGGAATAATTCAGAAACACAATCTAACAACAACTATATTACCTTAAAGTTTAAAGGTATAGATGGTAATAAATTCGGAATAGGCACAGTGGCGCGTTTATACTACCCAGACAATATTATTGAACAGACCTTAATGCCATCAAGAGGTTTTCAGTCTTCAGTAGACTACCCTATGACCATTGGTTTAGGCTCTACAGAAGCCATCGATTCAATTCGAATTATCTGGCCTAACGATGCAACTGTAAAACTTAGCGATGTAAAAGCCAACCAAACGATAACCTTCGATCAAGAGGAGGCGACTGAAAGGTATAAAGTAAATAAAACCGAAAACTCTACGCTTCTAAAATCTATAGATAACGATACATTCTTGACCCATAAAGAAAATAACTATATGGATTTTGACAACGAAGGATTAATATCAAAATCTTTAGCAGAAGAAGGCCCAGCGATGGCCGTGGGAGATGTTAATGGCGACGGAAATGATGATGTTTTTATAGGTGGTGCAAAAAACCAATCTGCCGCTCTGTACTTTCATAAAGGCAACGGGTCGCTTTCTAAACCTATAACACGATTTTTTGAAGAAGAAGCACCCCTAGAGGATATTACAGCATCCTTTTTAGATGCCGACCAAGATGGCGACCTTGATCTTATGGTTGGCACAGGTGGCAACGAAATAGGTATGCAGGGCACATACGGCATTAGACTTTATATAAACGATGGCAAGGGTAATTTCACTTTGAGTGCCAACAAACTTCCTAGTATCAATAAAAATATTGCGGTTATTGCTCCTTCAGATTTTGACGGTGATGGAAATGTTGATGTTTTTGTAGGTTCTAGAAGTATAGTAGGCACATATGGCGTAAATCCTGATCATTTGTTCTTATCCAATAATGGTGATGGAACTTTTACCGATGTAACAGAACGTTCTGCCTATGACCTAAAAGATGCCGGTATGATCACCGATGCCATATGGGTAGATATTGATGGAGATGGTAAAGATGATCTGGTAACCGTTTCTGATTGGGGAAGCCCCAAAATTTATAAAAATTCAGGTAGAAGACTTAGTGACTCCAAAACTTCGTTAGACAGCTTAAATGGTTGGTGGGGAGCTGTTGAAGCATACGATTTGGATAATGACGGCGACCAAGATTTAATTCTTGGTAATATGGGCAGTAATATTCATTATAAACCTGCACCTGGCAAGCCTATGAAAATGTGGGTGAACGATTTTGATAACGATGGTACCATTGAGCAAATTACAACACAAAACTATGACAATGGCGATTATCCGTTACATCAGAAAAAAGAATTGACCACACAAATATTGGCTTTAAAGAAAAAGAATATTAAAGCTTCTGAATATGCATCAAAAACTATTCAAGAACTTTTTCCAAAGAACATTTTAGACAACACGATTCAAAAACAAGTAAATATTTCTGAATCAGTAATCGCTATTAATGAAGGCAATGGCAATTTCACCATTAAATTATTACCTCCACAGGTTCAATTCTCTTGTATTTGTGGAATTCAGTGTTTAGATGTAAACAAAGATGGAAACCTAGATTTGGTTATGGCCGGTAACAACTTTGAGTTTAAACCGCAATATTCTAGGCTAGATGCCAATTATGGAAATGTACTTTTAGGAGATGGTAATCTAAATTTTGAATGGCAAAACTATTCTGAAAGTGGCTTCTTTATTCGAAATGAAGTAAAGCAATTGAAAACAATCAAAGATAAAAAAGGCAATGAGTTTATTATTGCCGCAATTAATGATGACACTCCAAAACTGTATAAATTAAATGAATAATAAATTATTATACATATTGGTTTTGGTATGTGCCTTAGGTTGCAAGCAAAATAAAGGTGAATTATTTGTAAAACGCTCTGCGAACGATACAGGTATAACTTTTGAAAATACCCTTACCGAAACCAAAGACCTAAGCATTTTAGACTATCTCTATTTTTATAATGGAGGTGGCGTTGCCATTGGCGATATCAACAACGATAGCTTGCCCGATATTTATTTTTCCGGAAACCAGGTAAAGAACAAGCTATACCTCAACAAAGGCAATTTACAATTTGAGGATATTACCGAAAACGCAGGGGTAGCAGGCAACAGTTCTTGGAATACCGGTGCCATAATGGGCGATGTAAATGGTGATGGATTACTAGATATTTACGTTTGTGCCGTTGTTGGCCTAAACGGATTTAATGGCTACAATGAGCTTTTTATAAACCAAGGGGATGCTACCTTCAAGGAAAGTGCTGCTGATTACGGACTTGATTTTGAATCTTACAGTTCTTCTGCTGCCTTTTTAGATTATGACCTAGACGGAGATTTAGATATTTATCTTCTTAACCACGCCATACATACCCAAGATTCTTATGGCAATGCACAAATTAGGCACAAGAGAATTTATGAAACGGGCGATAAACTTCTACGAAACGACAATGGTACATTCACTGACGTTAGTGAAGAAGCTGGAATTTATGGTGGTGTCAATGGTTACGGCCTAGGTATCGCCGTTTCTGATTTTAACCAAGATGGATACCCTGATCTTTACATAGGTAATGATTTTCACGAAGATGATTATTATTACCTTAATAATGGTGATGGAACGTTTAAGGAAAGTATTAAAGAGGCTTTTGGACACACCACCCGTTTTTCCATGGGAAGCGATGTCGCAGATATTAATCATGATGGACTACCAGATTTAATTTCTCTAGACATGTTGGGTAAAGATGAAATTGTCTTAAAGTCCTCGGAAGGTGATGATGATATCCAAATTCAAAAATTGAAGACCGAAACCTTTGGTTATCATAATCAATATACCAGAAACATGCTTTCTGTGAATCAACCAAACGGCAAATTCTTAGAAACTGCCCTGCAAAGTGGAGTTGCCGCTACCGATTGGAGCTGGAGCGCTCTATTTGGCGACTACAATCAAGATGGTGAGCAAGATCTTTACATAAGTAATGGTATACCAAAACGACCAAATGACCTTGATTATATCAATTACATTTCAAATGAAAATATTCGGTCAAAAATCAACAATACCAACCTTGTAGATCAAAAAGCACTTAAAATGATGCCTTCCGGTTTTATTGGCAATATGATTTTTAAAGGCTCCAACAACCTTCAGTTTATCGATGAATCCAAAACTTGGATTTCACAGGACACGATAATATCTGGAGCAACGGCATATAGCGATCTAGATAATGATGGAGATTTAGATTTGGTGACCAATAATCTCTACAGCCCTGCAGAAATACAAGAGAACACTACCAATAACAAAGCAAATTGGCTAAAAATTAAACTGAACTACAGAGAAAAAAATAAATTCGGAATTGGTACCAAAGTATTCTCGTACGCCAACGGTATTCAACAGTTTAAGGAAATGTATACCGTACGTGGATTTCAGGCTTCTTCCGAACCTTTAATTCATTTTGGTTACGGTGAAATTTACAATATAGATTCTGTAAAGATCGTATGGCCAGACAAGAGTTACCAGACCATAACAAATATTGCCACAAACCAAACGTTATACATTAGTCCAAATCAGAACAAAGCTTTTGATTACAGTAATCTGCATACTCAAAAACAATTGTTGTTCAAAAAGGCGTTAAATAACCTGGGTATAGACTTTATACATGTTGAGGACTCTTACAGCGATTATTTACGTCAAAAGTTGATTCCCTACCAAATGTCTGATAGAGGCCCGGCAGTAAGTGTAGGCGACCTAAATGCTGATGGCAAAGATGATATTTTCTTTGGTGGCTCAAAGTATATTGCTTCTCAAGTTTATGTACAAGAAGACTCTACTTTTCAGCAAATCACATATCCAGAAATAAAAATGGATAGCATAAAAGAAGATATCACTTCAATTATTGCCGATTTTAATAATGATGGCAAAAATGATTTAATCATAGGCACTGGTGGTGCAGATTTCTTTAATGAAATGAAACCACTTACAGATTCTTATTATATATCTAGTGATAGTGTTTTTACAAAAAAAGCATTCCCGGAAATGTTTGAAAACACCTCGGTGCTAATTAAATTAGATTATGACCATGACAACGATTTTGACATAATAGTTTGCAACCAATCTATTAGTGCAGACTACGGTAACCGACCAAATAGTTATCTTCTAAAAAACACCGACGGTAATTTTAACATCACGGAGAATCCTTTTAACCAATTAGGCATGATAACCGATGCCATTGTTACCGATTTCAACAATGACGGTTGGGAAGATCTTTTGTTTGTTGGCGAATGGATGTCACCCAAATTCTTTCAAAATAATGAAGGTAAGTTTACAGAAATTCATCCGTTAGAAAATGAAAAATTAAATGGTTTATGGCAATCTGTAATCAGTTTTGATATTGATGGTGATGGTGATCAAGATTATCTTTTAGGCAATTGGGGATTAAATACCAAATTCTCCACGTCAGAAGAACATCCTATGAAAATGTACTACGGAGACCTTGATAAAAATGGAGCTACCGAAACCATTGTCAGCACCTATAAAGACGGTAAAGATTACCCGGTAGACGGTTTGAAAGAATTATCTAGCCAATTGGTATCACTTCGTAAAAAATTCAACTCATATAGTTCCTTCGCGGGAAAATCCATGGAAGATATATTAGGTGAAAATATGCTGCCAAACGCAGAAATTCTAAAAGTACATACATTAAATTCTGGCTTCCTCAAAAATGAAAATGGCAAATTCACCTTTGTTCCATTTAGTTATAAATTGCAATTGGCACCGATAATGTCGTTCTTGGAATTTGACTTTAACGGCGATAATAAAACCGAAGTTTTGGCAGCGGGAAATTATTTTGGTGTTAAACCGTATCATGGTCGTTTTGATTCTTTCCCCGGAGCATTGATAAGTAACAACAACAATATTACCTTAGCGAATAAAATTGGACTCGATTTAATTGGAAAATCGATTCGAAATATGAACATCATTAAATTCAACAACAACAATTATATTTTGCTCACCTTTAATGACGAAGCAGCAGAGGTGTACCAAATACTCAAACCTTAGTACAATGAAAAAGTATGCATGTATACTATTAGCAGTTTTCTTATTTGTAAACTGTACAGAGAAAAAACAAGAACCCATTAAAATATCTCCAGACGATTTACATAATTCTATTGACCACGTTATTGATATCATGATTCATGATATTTTCTCACCACCTGTGGCCAGTAGAATATTTGCATACCCAAACATAGCTGCATATGAAATCGTTGCACAAACCAACCCGGATTATAAATCTTTAGCCGGGCAATTAAAAGATCTAAGACCAATACCGGCCATTGATACTGTTTCTGGTATAAATCCGCAATTATCTGCACTAATTGCCCATATGAACATTAGCAGGCAGCTCATCTTCTCTGAAGACAAGTTTGATGTACTACAAGACAGTTTGTTCACAAAATGGAAGACAATGAACGAGCCTGAATTTGAAGCTTCTAAAGCATACGGATTAAAAGTTGCAGAGCACATAAAAGAATGGATGAGCAAGGACAATTACAGTCAAACCCGTACTATGCCCAAGTTTACCGTAGATACTGACGACCAAGCAAGATGGCAACCTACACCACCGGCTTACATGGATGGTATAGAACCCCATTGGAACAAAATACGCCCGTTCATCATAGATTCGGCTTCTCAATTTAAACCTATTCCACCGCCAGCATTCTCTCTTGAAAAAGATTCTGACTTCTACAAAGAACTTATTGAGGTATATAACATCAGTAACGAAATTACCAAGAACGGAGATGAGTCTGAAGAAGTTGCTATTGCCAAGTTTTGGGATTGCAACCCTTATGTTTCCGTTACAAGAGGTCACCTCATGTTCGCCACCAAAAAAATTACGCCTGGAGCACACTGGATCGGTATTACTAAAATAGCCGCTAAAAAGACAAACAGTAATTTTGATGATACCGTTTTCGCCTATACCAAAACATCAATGGCAATAGCCGATGGATTCATTAGCTGTTGGGACGAAAAATACCGAAGTAATCTAATTAGGCCAGAAACCCTTATCAATCAGCATATTGATGAAAACTGGAAACCTATTCTACAAACACCACCTTTCCCAGAATATACCAGCGGGCATAGTGTAGTTTCAGGTGCAGCAGCAACAGCGTTGACCAGTATTTTCGGAGAGGACTTTAGCTTTGAAGACGATACGGAAACGCCGTATGGTTTACCTATAAGAAAATTCAATTCTTTTAACGAAGCTGCAGATGAAGCTGCTATAAGTAGAATGTATGGCGGAATTCACTACCGAGCTGCCGTTGAAGTTGGTGTAGGTCAAGGAAGAAAAATTGGAGCACTATTGAACTCCAAAATTGAAATGAAGAAAAACTCAAGTTTAGCACATAATTAGATCGCATGAAAAAAGGCATAACCATAATTATAGCGGTGGTTTCCATTGCATTACTTTGGTATTTTCTAGTTAAACCACAAGATTATCAGATTAGAGTTGTAGCAAAATCAAATACAGGTACGATCAACCAAGCTTTAAAAGCATGGAACAATACATTACCAGAGGCTTCTGTGCGCCAACTTAATAACTTGGATCATATAGAACAACAGATTGTATCTGGAGATTCTACCCACATCTACAACTGGAACATTATCCCTATTACGGATTCTACATCTCGATTGGTCGTTGATATAAAAGATGCTGAACATAGTTTCTCTAACAAACTTAAAGTTCCGTTTTATGATACCGATTTTGAGAAACAATCAAGAAAAACGGTGACGGATTTCATAGAAAATCTTAATGCCCACAGAAAGGAATTTAAAGTTACCTTTATGGGCGTAGAGTATTTACCTTCCACTTACTGCGCCTGCGTCGAACACAAAACTACTCAAAGCATAAAGGCTTTTGGTATGATGGAAAGTTATCCGTTCATTAACTCTGTCATTGCCAGTAACGGTATTAAGGTTAATGGAGTTCCTTTTATTGAAACTACAGATTGGGATATGCAAAATGACAGCATTAGTTTTAATTTTTGTTACCCTATCATTAAAAGCGATACCTTACCAATAATTAAGGACTTGGTATACAAAGAATTTATTGGCAAGAAATCTCTCAAAGCGGTTTATAACGGAAACTATATGACCTCTGACAGAGCATGGTATACCTTACTGGATTATGCCGAAGAAAAGAATATTGACATAGAGAAAAAACCTATTGAATTCTTTTTCAACAACCCTAACATGGGTGGTGATGCTTTACGCTGGAAAGCCGAAATATTTATGCCCTTAGCAGATCAAGATGAATAAAATAGTACTAAGCTTTTTACTTTTATTCTCTATACTTACTTCTTGCTCAAATTATGGGCAATTGAGAGTCACTGCCGATTTACCTGGTAGTTTAAATGAAAACTCTGGTTTGGCCACTTATGGTGATTCTACTGTTTGGGTAATTGAGGACGGAGGCAATAAAGATGAACTGTACCAAGTGGACTTTAAAGGTGATATAATAAAAAGCCTTAAGGTAAAAAATGGAGACAATCAAGACTGGGAAGACCTTACTACAGATAGTGCCGGTAATATTTATATAGGTGATATTGGCAATAACACCAACAAACGAAAAGATTTGGTCATTTACAAATTGCCAAATCCTACTATTGAGCCCGGTGATAAAATAGATGCCGAAAAAATAAAGTTGCACTACCCTGACCAAAAAGGTTTTCCTCCAAAAAAAGACGCTCTTTTTTATGATTCAGAAGCTATTTTTCATCATAATGGCAAAATATTTATAGTTACCAAAAACAGGTCTCATTCCTTTACGGGCGAAGCCCGTATCTACTCCGTACCAGATACCAAAGGTTCTTATGAAGCTACTCTTGTAGGTACTTTTATACCTTGTACAGATTGGAATACGTGCCGAATAACCTCAATTGATATATCGCCAAAAGGAGATAAAATCATAGCCCTTAGTTATGGGAAGCTTTTTGTTTTTACGGATTTTACCTGGGATGATTTCACCAAGGGCAATATTCAAGAAATTGATTTAGGAGCCCGATCTCAATTAGAATCGGTATGCTTTTTAAACGACACTACCTTATTGATATCAGATGAGCGAGCTCACGGGGAAGGTGGTAACCTTTACACCTACACCATAAATAAATAACCTTTTTAAAATCCGAACCCTAAACCAAAAGTAAACCTAGCTCCGTCTTCGCTAGCAAATATTGCTGTATTTACGGATATAATATCTGAGGCATTTAAGAAAAATCCTCCACCGTAAGAGGTATGCCATCTTCCTGAATCAATACCTGGAAACCATACCCTACCATAATCAAACCCTCCAAAGAGTCCCATCGCAGTGGGTAACAACCTTGTTCGTTTTTTTCTAAGGCTAAATCTAATATCCGTATTCTGGTAGTATGATGTTTTACCGGTAAAACGCTGATTTCTAAACCCACGTAGACCATCTATACCGCCAATACTCGCAGCTTGATAAAACTCATATTCATCACCTATGTTAAAATGCGCCTTCCATTTTGTAGCCAGTACCAACCTGCCACTTGGTATCAATTTATAATCAAAACTTAAACTTGGTACTATATAACCAAAATTACCTCCGTCTTTAGAAAGGTTTTCTTTAAAACCTGCCTCTAACGAAGTTGACATCCCAAGGGTTGGAAAAGCTTCATTATCCTTGTTTTCATATGCGTAAGAGGCATGAGCTCCAACAAAATCGCTATTGGTCTCTTCTCCATTTTGCTGGTAAAAGGTATTTATAAATCTATCATTGGTTTCCTCAACACTGATATTCTCGTATGACAGACCTAATTTTACTTTTGCTCCCAATTGCCCTCTCCACACCAATGATGGCGAAAAATCTATTTGCCTAAGTTTTACCCTGTTGTAATCCAAACTTAAATCATCGTCTAAATTTTCAGTATTGTTTCCAAAACCAAAGAAATTGATAGCAAAATTCGGACTCGTAAATCGTGCTTTCAACTCAGCATTCCAATTCTCGAACACATGGGCAAATTCACCTCGATACTTAAAATCAAATCCGCTTGTTGCGAAATAATACGATGCTGCAAAAGTGTGCTGCTGGGTAAATGGGTTTTGCCTAAAACCATTATAAGTATAGGTATTTACAAAACCAATACGCACCCCGTCATCTGGATTATAACCAATTGTTGGTATAATCTGATTAAAGCTATTTCTTAGTTTTAATGGTTGGTAGGTATTCAAATTATATTCATCCGACAATTTAACCTTTGCCCCGCCTGTTTCTTCAAAGGTGTTCTTCTTACTTTTAAAATCATATAAAGCAACCTTTTTACCATCGTCTACCCTATAGATATCATTATTGTGACCACCGATTATCCTCACCTTTACTCCCGAGTAATTAGCCGGATTCTTTACCTCAAAAATATCGTCATCATCTAAACCAAAAACCCATAGCTCTTTGGTATCTTCTTTCATAAATACCTTGTAGTAAAACAGTCGTTTCTTCTCGTCTTTTATATTTCTAAAAACTTTTACCTCTGTTTCTTTATCGTTGAGCCTATTGATCTCGAACCAATCATCTTTATCGGTACCCGCAACCACGGCATACTTATTTAAAACTTTGTAGTACTCGTTGGCAGTTTCATCTATATTTTTTAGGCGCGCCAAAAGTATTCTCTTAATTTCTTCTACCGTTTCGTCCCTTACTTCTTCTGGAAAAGATTTGAACGCTTCATCGATATCGCTTTCCTTTAAGTTTTCCTGTAAATATTTAGCTTGTGCCAACCATTGGCTTTTTTCTGTTTCCCCTAATAGGGTAAGATCTAAAACATAGGTCATAGGAGAAGAGTTAAAGCCCTTTACACTTCTTATTTCCTCATTAAAACCTTCCATTAACCTTAAGCCCGGTATTATACGAGTGGCAATATTCATTAAAGCACCATCACCCATTTTTGAGTATACCTGATCTCGATCTCTCGGTACAGGTCTATAGACCACTTTGTTCTTTTTCACATCTTTAAACTCTGCCCAACGCCACTGATCTACATGCCTGTCCCAATCACCTAAAACCATATCAAAAAGACGCGCCCTTAGGTACAGATCCTTATCTACCTCATATTTCTCATCATCACGAAGATCTTCAAGCATGCTATCCGTACTTTTTAAATCGTTGGAAAATCCGAAACTTGCCAAATCACCATGCCCATCTCCCGTGTGTTCCTCTATCATATACAATTCATCGCCAAAAGTATCATTGTACTCATTTAATGCAGGTTGTTTTGGCACATAATATAAAACGGGATTTGTATGATAGATACCTATTGCATCAGATAATCTTGCAGTTGTAAAAGGACCGTAAGGGTGTGAACCGGTGTAAAAATCCTGTAATAATTCTTGCGTATAGGTTTCCTTAAGGTCATCTAACACATATTGATCTTGAAATGCCATGGATTGTAAATAAAGTTCAGCACTTTTTTTCAACGCCCTCATAACATACTCCCTACCATCTTTTGCACGAAGACGAAGCGATTTAGATTGATGCCCTCCTCCCTTTTTAACTGGTACTAGACCACCCATTAACGAATCTAAATTTACCGTGGGCACCTTTACTTTTGTTCCGTAATATTTACGATATCGTTCTCCCCATATTCCCTTATAAAATCCACTTTTTTCGATTTCCTCTTTCGTATACACAGATGCTTCTACCGTATCTGGAAAATTAGCGGTAAGTTCAGCTTCATAGGCTACCTCTGTTGGCGGTAGCACTTCATTTGTAAATAAAAACTCTTCATTTTCGTTTTCATCCACACCATAAAAACGAACCCTAGATGATCCATCTTTATATACCTCTAATGTTGCATACCCCATTTTACCGGTACTAAACTGAGAACCGTTCAACAACTTTGTAAAGCCTTCTTTTGCCCCTGAGCCACTTACAATCTGTGGCGTGTTATTTTCAAGTATATACTGTAACGTATGCTCGTGACCCGATGCAAATATTACTCGATCGGAATATTGTGCCAAAGTCGTTACTCTTTTCATCAATTCCCTATAGCGTTTATTGTTTACATCTTCAATTGATGCTCCAGAAGTACTACGCAACACATTAATAAAAGTTCCCAAAACTGGCAGGGGTACAGCCATCTTTTTTGGATAAAATTGCTTTCTTAGCGAATATTGCCCTCCATGTTCCCCATAACTGTTTGATGGGTGGTGCATGGCGATTAAGGTAGTTCTATCACGATAGTCTTTAATGGCATCTTCCAATTCTAGAAAAAACTTGTCTCTGCTCTTTATCTCGCATTTATCATTAATATCCGGGCGTTTATCCCAATTGGTCAGATACCATTCTGTATCAATTGTAATTATAGCGACATCATCACCAATTTCAACAACATCAATAGGGCAACCATTTTCCGGTAAAAAAGGATCTTTCTCCTTTTCCTTTAATGCTTGCTTAATATAATCTTCTTCTCTTTCTAGACCGATCAATCCTTCTGTATACCAATCATGATTACCCGGTATAAACAATGACCTTCCCTTAAAATCTTCCAATGTTTTAATTTGGGCATCTAAATGGTTTTTTGCCTCTCTATAAGCTTGTGTAGAATCTTTTGGATCAGGTAGCCCTGCCGGGTAAATGTTATCTCCCAAAAAAATGGCAGTACTATGCTTATCGGCCTTGTTCAATCTATTTTTAAAAATTTTGAGTGCAGGGTTCATACCACCAATTGGAGACAAACCTGCATCGCCAATTAAGTAAAAAGTATGTGAAACTTCTTTGGTATCGTCAACATCAACGGCATATTTTTCATCTACATATTTAGTACTATAGGTTGCACAACTTGTAATAAATATAAAAACCGATAGATATGCATAAATCTTTTTCATAGTAGCCTTGCCCTCTTTAAAATTTCGTAATTTGGGTATTTATTATCAATTTTCTATGTCAAATATCTTAGATAGTACCCAACAATTTGTAACGGACTTACTTACCAATCAATTGGACAATAAGTTTTTATACCATAATCTAAGACATACACAAAGAGTCGTTAAAAGTACTAAAGAATTACTTGAATCTAGCTCTCTATCTGATAAGGATAAGGAAGTTTTGCTTCTTGTGGCATGGCTACATGATACTGGTTACACTAAAGGCACTAAAAACCATGAAGAAAGCAGTTGCGAAATTGCCGAAGATTTCTTGACCAAAGAAGGTTATAATGCTGAAGAATTAGAGAAGGTGAAATCGTGTATTCTATCTACAAAATGGAATGCTACGCCAAGCAATGAAATGGAAATGATTATTCGTGATGCAGATTCTTCTCATTTTGCACAAAGTAGCTACCTAGAAACTTCTGATCTTCTACGTGAAGAACTTAAATTACTCGGCTTAAAAAATTACAGTCAAAAAGAATGGCTAGAGCTTAACATACAAGTATTTAGAACTGACCACCAATATTATACAGATTACGCCAAAGAAAATTGGTTAGAGAAAAAGGACAAAAATTTAAGAAAACTCATTAAAGACAAAAAGTCCGAAAAGAAACTTGCCAAAAAAGAAAAGCTAAAAGCTCAGTTTAAAAGTGAAAGTCCGGATCGAGGTATACAAACCTTGTACAGGGTAACATTAAAAAATCATATTACCCTTAGTGATATCGCAGACACCAAGGCGAATATCTTACTATCTGTAAATGCCATTATTATATCATTGGCATTGTCCAATTTGATACCGAAATTAGATAACCCATCTAACGATTACCTAATTTACCCTACAGTTATATTTGTATTCTTTAGTGTTGTATCCATGATTTTAGCCGTATTGGCCACAAGACCAAATGTAACTAGTGGCGAGTTCACCAAAGACGATGTAAAAAACAAAAATGTGAACCTATTGTTCTTTGGCAATTTTCATAAAATGGCATTGAGCGAGTACGAATGGGCCATTCAGGAAATGCTAAAGGATAAAGATTATATATATACCTCGTTAACCAAAGACCTTTATTTTCTTGGTATAGTCTTAAATAGAAAATACTCGCTTTTACGATGGACCTACACTATTTTTATGATAGGTATGATCCTATCTGTCATAGCATTTGCCGTATCCTTTAAATTCTTTGGTCCGGATCGTAAACTAGAACTATTGAGCCAAGTACTAGTCTTTTAGGGCATCCATCAAATCTTGGTAGGTATAGGTCTTTTCCGGCTCTTGCTCTCTTTTGTATAAAATTTGAGCACGTATCGCTTTTAAACCAGATACCCCTTGAAGTCCTTCAAGCTCAACAATTTCTATCTTGTCTGTAAAATAGCCTT
The DNA here is from genome assembly GCF_003075045.1 of Maribacter litoralis. Lineage (GTDB taxonomy): Bacteria > Bacteroidota > Bacteroidia > Flavobacteriales > Flavobacteriaceae > Maribacter > Maribacter litoralis. The sequence continues at coordinate 299,005 of NZ_QCZD01000003.1, forward strand.
TAGATTTCAAGAATTTGATATACCTTAAATACTCAAGCTCATCTTTTTTCTGCGAATAAACAATGGACAACACTCCTTTTTGAGTTAGCCTTTGCTCTGTACCCTTTATATAAGATTTGTCTATTCTTTTCTTTATTACCTCGTAACGTGCATTATAAGTTCCATCAACATCAAACTGTTTTTCATCCATTCTAAAACGAATGGATAATGATGTATTATAGACCAAAATCAAAGAAGCCGCATCTAACGGTACCGGTAATTTAGGTTTTAGTGAGTAATGAGCATTTTCCATTTCACACATTACCTGTAACTGCCAAAGCCTAAGATTATTAAGATATAAAGGATTGTACTCTTTACTTTCTGATATTGAAGAGCCAATATACATGTTGTGCTCTACACCATCGGTTTTATAACGCTCGTAATAGTGAGGAAACATTGCCTGTGCACTTTCTTGTCTCTTATCAATAACCGCAGATAATGTTTTATTGATCTGTGTTACACTTTCATCATAGTTTTTTCTATGATCGTAATAAGAACCAGTGCCCATATCTATCTTAGCCTCATAGGCTAGTATATGGCTTTCAATTTCCTTATCGGATTTTTTAAGATGTTCAAAAACTGGTGAAATTTCATCTTGAACAAAATCAAAAATAGCCTGTTCACTATTGGTATATAGCATTTCTTTTATACTATCCAAGTGATTGTTCACTCTAAAAATCAGCTCTTCGTAAATTGGTAAATTCCATTTTTTCAAGGCAATATTCAATACAGCATCTATTTCGGAAAGCTGAATCATTAAATCTCTTTGAATGGCTAAATTTCTTGCATGAGAAGAATCTTTTATATCTATCTGACCAAACAATGGATAAACATCCTTAAAAACGATTTCTTTAAATGAAGGTGACCTACCCTCTGTTTCATCGAGCATGAATCTTTTGGCCTCTTCTTGAAATCTCCAATACACAGAAGAATGCACCGATGTACACTCATTTTGAATAATGGCGTCTATTCTATTGTTATCTTCATTTTTGGCACGAACAACAGCCGAAACAATAAAAGGCAATACATCATCTAATTTCTGTGCATTAACACCATTAAGCACACCTTTCTTTTGGGAAACTATTTCTAAAACCCCCAATAGATTTCCTTCATATGCTATCGGTGCAAATATGGCACTTTGCACACCCTGATCTTGTAGTCCTTTATATGGTTGCACATCGCCAGATTGTTGTACCATACGGTCCATATCGGCAATGGTAAAATAAGAATTATAATCAATTAGCTTGGTATAAGAATCTACACACAATGCCTGTTTACAATCAACAGCATGTTTGCCTCTTAAAAGAAAGCTCTCAAAACCAATGCCGGCTACTTCTTCAAATTGCTCTTTTTTGGCATCAAAAGAAGCAAAACCCACCTTAATATTAGGTAGACGAAAGAAAGACTTGAACGTCTCCTGTAAGTCGTTCATGAACTTTACAGGTTGTAAAGTATCTTTAGAGATCAACTTCGATTTAATGTTTGAAATTGCTTGTTCCATCGTTACATCGAACAAGTTTGCAATTACAAAACCTTTTGAGATAAAACTTTCTGGCGGAATCTTTTCCATCCAAAGTGCCGCATCATTAGGGTTAGCCAAAAGTTCATCGACATCTTCTTGCGTAATTTCCTTAGCCTTATCGGTAGGTATAATGTCGATAAAATCTGCATTGTACAAAATACGATAATGGCGCATTACACCATTGGCATCTGGTATGTCATAGAAATAAGGCCTACTAAAATCTAACTGATAGCCGTAATAGTAATTTAATACTACCACACAGCTCATTATATAATCTAGATCATCGCCTACATTTCGTATTTCAGGCTCATAACCTTCACCAGCTTCATTGATTATATTTTGAAACCGTTTAGATGATTTTATAATTATATCTTGATATGGCAGTGTTGCCACCTTAATTTCGTTACCACTTAAAGCCTCGGTAAACGTATCTTGCAAAATACGCTCTATCAATTCTTTATGTTTCTCCAACAAAGTAAAATCTGAAAAACCATTTCGCAATTCAGGAAATCCTTTTTCAACAGCAAGTATTCGTTCTGCCGTAGCAGCCAAAAATGGATCATCGCCCCTCAAATGTTCATCATACTTCGACAGAAGTTTTTCAAAACTTATGAGGTGCTTAAACGGCATTTTCTTTCTATCGTGCTTTCCCATGCTTTGGTTAGTCTACAATTTTGCTGTAAAGTTACAAAACCTACCCTATTTTTTAGTCAACTATAGTCTTGTGGTTAACGGGATTTTCGGATATTTAGCGAAAACTACTGCATGTCATCGGAAAACAGACTTAATAGAGCTTATAAAAACGCTAAAACTATTCCGTTTGACGATGCCTCAAAATTCATTCTTTTTAGCGACTGCCATAGGGGCGATAATAGCTTTGCCGATGAATTTGCCAACAATAGAAATATTTATTACCACGCCTTAAAATTCTATTATTCCGAAGGGTTTAGCTATTGTGAACTAGGTGATGGCGACGAGCTTTGGGAAAACATTTATTTTGAATCTATTTTTGAAGCGCATAAGAACGTTTTTAAGCTTTTAAAACAATTTCATTTAGAGCAAAGACTTCACATGATCTGGGGAAATCATGATATGGTCTATAAAGATGAAGCTTATGTAAAAAAACACCTGTCGAGCTATTTTGAGCCCATTGATGACAAGGACAAATCTCTTTTTGAAGGTATTAAGTACCACGAAGCTATCATACTAAAACATACAGAAACCCAACAAGAAGTTTTTCTTACCCACGGTCACCAGGCAGATTGGTGGAACTACCGGTTTTGGCGAGTTGGTAGATTCTTAGTGAGAATCCTCTGGAAACCTCTTCAAGTTTGGGGCATTGCAGATCCAACATCACCGGCTAGAAACTATACCGAACTCATAAAGGTCGAGCGACGTATAAAAAAGTGGATACTTAAGAACAATTTAAAAGTAACTGTAGTAGGGCACACGCACAGACCCCGTTTTCCCGAACCTGGCGACATTCCTCTTTTTAACGATGGCAGTTGTGTCCACCCAAGAAGCATAACCGGTATTGAAATTGAAAAGGGCAATATCTCTTTAATCAAATGGCAGATAAATACCACAGATGACGGGACTCTTCGTGTGGTTCGCATTTTATTGGAAGGACCACAGAAATTATCGGATTATATGGATAGTTAAATCAGCTTCTTTTCGCTATTGTTTTCATGGCGATAACAAAACTATCCAACTCATCTGTGGTAGTATATACATTGGGTGTAATTCTACATCCTTTTACATTTGCATAATCGACACCTACCGTAAATATTCTAAACTCACTTAATAACTGAGCTGCTAGTTCCTTTGCATCCATAAATGGTATTCCCACATTTGCAATACCACAACTACGCTGTTTCTCTACTGGTGTGTTTACCGTAATATTGGGTACGTCCCTTAATTTATCGCTCCAATATTTCTGTAGAAATTGAAGCCTTTTTTGTTTGCGTTCTATACCGATCATCTCAATATAATCTAAAGCATCATTAACAGCTAAATCTGTATGCACTGGCAATGTTCCGGTATGATTTAATCGTTGAATAAGATCTGAATCATTTTCCCAATCTGTAAAAAGTGGCCATATTTTCGTGATTTTATTTTTTGCGACGTGCAACATTCCCGACCCAAGAGGAACACTCAACCATTTGTGCAAACTAGATCCATAATAATCGCAATTTAATGTTTCAATATCTACTTTAAAATGACCAATACAATGCGCCCCATCTACCAAAACTTCCACTCCATATTTATGCGCCATATCACAAATTTTACGAATTGGTAATATTTGCCCTGTAATATTAATCATATGGCTCACCATCATTAACTTGGTTTTAGGTGTAATCGCTTTTTCATATATAGCCACTAATTCTTCATCAGATTCTGGGTTGTTTGGAACATCGACCACCGTAGTTTTAATACTGTATTTTTTAACCATCAATTCAAAATGGTCTTTCATTGAACCATAATCTTGTAAAGCATATATGGCCTCGTCGCCTTTTTTCCATGGATAACCACCAATAATTAAGTCTAATGATTCGGTTGCATTCCTAGTTATCACCAATTCTTCTGGAGTGCTGCCAACAAATTTTGCCAACCGATCACGCACACTTGCTTTATTTTCCCATTGTACGGTACGCATGTAGTATGAAGCCTCATAGTTAACCATTTTTAAATGTTCTATATACTTCATCATAATCGGGGTCGGAATAAAATTATAATACCCATTTTCGAGGTTAATATAATCTGGCTTTAAAAGATAATCCTCTCGTATTCTTGACCAAAAACCATCTTCAGTTTTCGATTCATATGATTTTATAGGCACCCCTCCTTTTACCACAGAACTATAAGGTAAAAATGGTAGAGTAAAAGCCGCTTTACCCATGTTGGTCAAAAACTGTCTTTTATTCATCATAACATTATTATTTAATAACTAGGTTTTTAATTTTTTAATCTCTCTTCTAAAAATATTAAAACTAAACCAATGAATACCAATGCAGTACACTTCAATTCAATGAATTTATCCTATTATTGTTTTATGGCAACAAGAATTATAAATGTGAAGAAAAATTTAGGTAATTCATGATAACTCTTTAATCTACGATATCACTAAACACTTTAAGATTATTGATTTTACATACATTATAATTAGTCATTATTTAATTTATTCAGATCTTATTACGTCAAAATCCTATAAACACATAATAATATTCACAAAAAATTGTGACTTCATTAAAATTTTGGTTTCTAAACTAATACAATCAATTAAACCTTATTGAAATGAAAAAATTTATTGCAGAATTTATTGGTACTTTATGGCTGGTATTAGGCGGTTGCGGTAGTGCCGTGCTTGCCGCAGGATTTCCTGAAATGGGCATTGGCTTTGTCGGTGTTTCATTAGCCTTCGGATTAACCGTAGTTACCATGGCCTATGCCATAGGTCATATATCTGGCTGCCATTTAAACCCGGCAGTAACCATAGGTGTGTGGATAGGTGGCCGTTTTGAAGGTAAAGACGTATTCCCATACATAGTCGCCCAAGTAATGGGCGGTATTGCAGGTGCTGCCATACTCTACCTTATTGCTTCTGGAAAATCTGATTTTGTACTTGGAGGTTTTGCCGCAAACGGATATGCAGAACACTCCCCTGGAGGATTCGATATGACTTCGGCACTGATTACCGAACTGGTATTAACCTTTATTTTCCTTTTTGTTATTTTAGGATCTACCTACACCAAAGCTCCTAGAGGTTTTGCAGGTTTGGCAATCGGACTTTGCCTTACCCTTATTCACCTTATCAGTATTCCTGTAACCAACACGTCGGTAAACCCTGCTCGTAGTACCAGTCAAGCTCTTTTTGTTGGAGACTGGGCTTTAGACCAACTTTGGTTATTTTGGCTAGCCCCAATCGTTGGAGCTGCTATAGCAGGTTTAGTCTATAAAGCTATCTCGCCTGAGATAACAGATAAATTATAGAATTACAATGTTTAAGCTCATCATAAAAAGATAAAATATGATGAGCTTTTTTTTTATGGTATATTTAGATGATCAACTTATCTAACTCAATTTTAATATGCCATTATTCATTGTTATTTTAGGAATTCTACTCCTATTTCTTCTCATTGCCAAATTCAAGCTAAATGCCTTTATAACCTTCATCATAGTATCATTGTTCGTGGGTATTGCAGAAGGTATGGAACCTGTTAGCGTCGTCGATTCCATTCAAAAAGGAATCGGTAACATTTTAGGTTTCCTCGTTATTATTTTAGGTTTAGGAGCCATGTTGGGCAAGTTGGTTGCCGATAGTGGTGCCGCACAACGAATCACTACCCATTTGGTAGAAAAATTCGGTAAAAAGAACATTCAGTGGGCGGTTGTTTTAACCGGTTTCATTGTTGGTATCCCTATGTTTTACTCCGTCGGGTTTGTAATTTTAGTACCCTTGGTATTCACCATTGCCGCAGCTACAGGTTTACCACTTCTTTATGTAGGGTTGCCCATGCTTGCATCACTCTCGGTAACCCATGGATATTTACCTCCACACCCTGCACCCACAGCTTTGGCATCAATGTTCAATGCCGATATCGGCAAAACACTGCTATACGGAATCATTGTAGCCATTCCCGCTATCATTGTTGCCGGTCCTATCTTTTCACGAACCTTAAATAACATTAACGCTACTCCCTTAAAAGAATTTTTAAACCCCGTGGTGCTTAAAGAAGAAGAAATGCCAAGTATGGCAAATAGTATCATTAGTGCATTATTACCGGTTATTCTAATTGCCGTTGCCGCCCTAGCACAACTTCTATTACCTGCAGATTTCTTTCTTACAAAGATCTTGGTATTTATGGGTAATCCAGCAATTGCTATGTTAATTGCAGTTTTGGTTGCTATTTACACCTTAGGATTAGGACGTGGTAAAAGCATGAAAGATGTGATGGATTCCGTTGGTAGTGCCATTACCGGTATTACCATGGTACTTTTGATCATTGCGGGATCCGGTGCGTTAAAACAAGTATTGATCGATAGTGGTGTTAGTGAATATATTGGTGGTATTTTAGAACAATCTTCTATTTCCCCATTAATTTTAGCATGGCTTATCGCAACGGTTATTCGTGTTTGTGTTGGCTCGGCAACAGTTGCCGGTTTAACTGCTGCAGGCATAGTATTGCCACTAGTACAAGGTACTGGTGTTAGTCCAGAATTAATGGTTCTGGCCATTGGATCAGGTAGTTTAATGTTATCTCACGTTAACGATAGCGGTTTTTGGTTGTTCAAAGAATATTTTAATCTTTCTGTAAACGATACGTTAAGAAGCTGGACAGTTATGGAAACTACCGTAGGTGTAATGGGGCTAGTAGGTGTTCTAGTGATTAACATGTTCATTTAAAATAAAAATTATGCAAAAGAAACCTTCTGAAAGAATTAAGGAACTAGGTCTGGTTTTACCGCCGGCACCACCCCCAGCAGGGTTATATAAACCAGTATTGGTCGTTGACCATTTTTTATATATTTCTGGACAAGGACCCATGCAAAATGACGGCTCTTTAATTGTAGGTAGAACAGGTTTTGATATGACCACCGAAGAAGCAAAAGTAGCTGCAAGACAAGTAGCGTTAACCATGCTGTCTACCATACAGACCCATTTTGGCGATATCGATAAAATTAAAAGAATCGTAAAAACTTTGGGAATGGTGAATTCTACTCCCGATTTTGGTCAACAGCCTTTGGTCATAAATGGTTTCAGTGAACTTATGGCAGATATTTTTGGTCCGGATAACGGCGTTGGTGTACGTAGTGCCGTTGGTATGATTTTACCTAGAGGAATTCCTGTTGAAATAGAAGCTCATTTTGAATTACATCACTAACAATTATGGCAAAAGAAAACTGGTATTCCATTCAACATCCCGAGCATATAATTTCTCCTTCATTATTGGTCTATGCTGATAGAATTCAACATAATATCGATCTGATGATTGCCATGACGGGTGATGTTAATCGTTTGCGTCCGCATGTAAAAACATACAAAAATGCCAATATCATAAAAATGCAAATGGATGCTGGCATTCAAAAATTTAAATGTGCTACGATTGCCGAGGCGGAATTACTTGGAGATTGTAAAGCTAAAGACGTATTGCTGGCCATGCAACCCATAGGTCCAAATGCAGAGCGCTTTGTTGAGCTCATAAAAAAATATCCGAACACCCTATTTTCAACGATTATTGACAATACCAAAAGCCTTCATGTTCTAAGTAAATTAGCCCACCTAAACGCTATTAAAATTTCACTTTGGATAGATATTAATAATGGTATGAACCGAACAGGAATTAGTCCTGATGACAAGGCACTTACTTTATATCGCGAATTGTATGAAAACGAACATTTAATTGCCGAAGGCTTACATGTTTATGACGGGCATTTAAGAAATACGGATCCAGCTACCAGAGAAGCGGATTGTAATGCCGCTTTTGAACCTGTACTATCTTTAAAGAATAACATTGAAAAACTTCAAATACCTAGTCCTAAAATAGTAGCCGGTGGTTCGCCCACTTTTCCTTATCACAGCATAAGAAAAGATGTAGATGCTAGTCCTGGTACTACATTGCTTTGGGATTCTGGATACGGTAATGCATTCCCAGAAATGAAATTTCTGCCTGCCGCAATATTAATGACTCGCATACTCAGCAAACCGACTACAGGTATTCTATGTTTTGACCTCGGTCATAAGTCAGTTGCACCAGAAATGCCTTTTCCTAGAATTGAATTTTTAGACTTAAAGCACAGCAAACAAATAAGTCAGTCAGAAGAACATTTGGTGGTGGAATATGATGACCTTACCATACCAGAAGTGGGTGATGTTCATTATGCCATACCTAAACACATTTGCCCAACAGTAGCAAAATATGATACCCTAACCGTTGTAAAAGACAATCAGGTTATTGATTTTTGGCCGGTAAGCGCAAGAACCCAAAAATCTACTATTTAAGCATGTTTATATTTGACGCCCATTTAGACTTGTCCATGAATGCGATGGAATGGAACCGCGACCTTACTTGGTCTGTTGAAGCTATTAGAAAAGCTGAACAGGGCATGACAGATAAACCTGACCGTGGCAATAATACAGTATCTCTTGATGCCATGCGAAAAGGAAATATTGGTCTTTGCATGGCAACACAAATTGCAAGATATGTTCATAGGGACAATACCCTTCCTGGATGGAAATCACCTCAACAAGCATGGGCGCAAACACAGGGACAACTGGCGTGGTACAAAAGCATGGAAGCTGCCGGAGAAATGGTTCAGATCACCAATAAAAAAGAGCTTGATACCCATTTAGAACTATGGAAAACCAACGAGGAAAACAAACCCATTGGCTATTTACTAAGTCTTGAAGGTGCTGACTCCATAATTGACATCTCTTATCTGGAAAAATCATATCATCAAGGTTTAAGAGCTATTGGCCCTGCTCATTACGGACCTGGAACATATGCTCACGGCACCAATTCCGTAGGTGGCATTGGAACTAAGGGAAGAGCTCTTCTTAAAGAAATTGAAAGATTGGGAATTATACTTGATGTTACCCATTTATGCGACATAAGCTTTTGGGAGACAATGGTGAATTATGATGGTCCTCTTTGGGCCAGCCATAATAATTGTAGGGCATTAGTAAACCATCACAGACAATTTACCGATGAACAGATCAAAGAAATCATAGCTCGCAAAGGCATAATTGGTGTTGTTCTTGATGCTTGGATGATGGTACCCAATTGGGAAAGAGGTGTTTCTAACCCGCAATCTGCAGGAGTAAGTCTTCAGCAAATGGTTGACAACATTGATCATATTTGCCAACTAGCCGGTAATGCAGAACATGTGGGTATAGGCTCTGACCTTGATGGCGGATTTGGAAAAGAACAAGGACCTGCAGATGTTGACACCATCGCAGATTTGCAAAAAGCCGTACATTTATTAAAGCAAAGAGGTTATAATGAACAGGATATAAAGAAAGTAATGCACGGGAATTTCATTGCATTCCTGAAGAAAAATTTAAAATAAGCTATTGAGAAATTTTTATACGTACATAGCATCATTTTTTCTGTTATTAGGACTTTCAACAAGTTTTGTTAGTTTAAACACCGATACTATTTCGGTTGTACGTTTTGAAGTTTCTTTATTTTCCTCAACGCTAAAAAATACTTCCTTTGATCTTCATACTGTTGATTTTAAGTATAATAACGACACTGCAACATCTGTAATCGACACATCTTTTGGTGTTTACTGTTATTTATCAAAAATTTGCAAGCAACAATTACATCACAAATTAAAAGGTCAACACTTTCTTTTTCTATCGTACGTAGAATCCTTACGTCAAACTAAATTTCTTACTAAAATCTTCTCTTCAAAATATACAAGAACTGCATAATAAAAATAGTCGTTAAGATTACTTTCTGTGTACTCAATGTACATATGATAAAACCAGTATTTGCTAATTTATCATCACAATTATGTTTTTCAAAAATATCAGCAAAGCCATTCTTTGGCTCAAAAGAAAGGTTGTACTCTATATTGCAGCGATTATGATAGGAATATCAAATGTAATTTATGAAGAGGAGAAAATGATTCATGGAGATTTCATAAATACCGAACAAAAAGCAGAACAAGACTCCGTCTAATACTATTAACACCTACATTTCAACGAATTATGGGGCAATACGTTAATTTTTAACGAAGCCTTAAGTACGCATGGCAGGGTATTTGTTATCTTTATTTCATCAATATTTAAGATACAATGAGAAAAGTTAATTTTCTTTTTATTGTTTTGTTTTCCTTTTTTGCGGCTCAGGTCTCTGCCCAAACAGATTTACCTACCTCAAAACCGCTTAAAATTGACAAAGTTAATCCGGTAAATTCAAGTGGCACACCTAGTTCGGGATCATTTCTTAACATGCCCAATTTAATAAAGGAGCAGCCTAGTTTAGATATGAATTCCAAAAATCCTGTAAAAATGTTACCCGATGAAGAATTGGTACAGGCAGGCACTGGCATGAAAATAGATCCCAAAGTTGGTCCAGGAGAACGCTTAAATGGATCGGGACAGTATTTTCCCGACCAATATCTGGGTGACGTAAAAAGTAGCGGAAAATTTATTGGTATTGTTTGTAGAGATCACGAATACGTTGATGGTGATCGTGTAAAAATATACATGAACGATATGGTCGTAGAACACAACCTACTATTGACCGGCGCTTTCAAAGGTATAAATGTTGATCTCCAAGATGGTTTCAACCGTTTGGATTTTGAGGCGCTTAACCATGGTTCTTCAGCACCAAATACCGCACAAGTTGATGTCTATAACGATAAAGGAGAATTAATCTACTCTAACAAATGGCTGCTTTCTTCTGGCTCTAAAGCAACTTTGATCGTTACTAAAGAGTCCATGTAGAAAGCTATTAAACTTAATTCATATCACCGATATACTTGATATTTTTTACTATTCCAATTCTTCTAGACTAATCAAGTTATCATCCGGTATTCTATCTATCATTTTATTGTAGGGATCTATTCCTGCTTTCAACGGTTTTTTATTAGTAGTAAACGTAAAGGTACTTGTGCCCGGCTTAATCCATTTTTTCTCTAATATAAGTGGCACCTTTTTTGTTTTTCCATTTATAATAGTATCATTTTGAAATATGGCAATATCTAATAAATTTGGTTGATCAGGTGCTTCTAACTCTTTACCATTTCCATCAAAATAATTTTTTTCACTTTCAACCGTAACTTTTACTTCATAGGTATTATCATCTAATTTTTTATAAGTTGCCTCTTTTGCCTTATTCGTATACAAAGTTATTTTCTCAAAACTATCCTTTAAATAATATTGCAAAGAATCTGGAGTGGTTTCTTTTATATACCCATACCATTCATTTGAAGTAGCGAAAGGTGCATGTGGTCTAAATGCAGCACTATCAATAAATTTTTTAAACCCAACATTCAGTCTATCTTCACCAATATAATCTTGTAAAGCATACAGAATCAATCCTCCTTTTCTATACCAAACATAGGCTTGGGTATCATTATCCAATAAAGTTTTTTCAAATTTATTCTCACCAGCTCTGCCTCGTAAATAACTATCCAATTCTCTTTTCAAAAAGTCTTGCATGGCATCTACACCGTATTCTTTTTTCATGACCATAAGCGACGAATATTCTGCCATAGATTCTGAAATTTGATTAGCTCCACGTGTTGCAGAAGGTGTAATTTGATGTCCCCACCATTGATGTGCTACTTCATGGGATGTAACCATGTAAGCATAATCCAGATCTTCAGGGTCGCTAAAATCGCCGGTCCATCCAAAACTTTCTGCATAGGGTACTGTATTTGGGAAAGATTGGGCAAAAGACTGGTATCTTGGAAATTCAATTATTCGCATTTGACGATATTGATATGGCCCAAAATTATCAGAAAAATAGTCTAAGGAATGTCGAACAGCTCTAGCAAATCGTTTTACATTATAGGGATGATCTGGGTGATGAAAAATCTCAATAGCAACCTTTTCCCCATTATTTCCCGTCCAATCTTCTTTGTAAACATCATAGCGTGCAGAGGAAACATTAAAAAAGTAATCCATTTCACCTTCCATTTTATAATGGTAATATTTTCTGCCATTTTCTTTCCACTCTTTTTGTAAATAACCAGGCATTATAGCAATCTGGTCAGGAGCTGTACTAACTGTACCTTCAAAAGTTATATAATCTGCATCATCATTAAACAATAAATTACTTAATCCCCATTTATCATTTTGAGGAGGTGCCGAATATTCCTTTTCCGGCAAACCATATTCTTTTCTGTATTTATCACTTGTTAGTTCATATTGTAAATTATACCCAAAAGTTGGAAAAAAATCATTGTTCAAAAAAGTACCGTTATACACAATATCAGACCCAGAACCCTCATTGGGGAAACCCTTATAGCCCCTTTTTATCGCAAAATTCATGACCAAAGTATCACCAGGCATCATTCTATTTGGTAGTTTATAAAGTTTATAATTAGACTTGCTATATACTTTACCTTCTTTTAAATCAACATCACTTACTGCCAACCTTAACAACTCTGTGTGCAGTAATTGATTATCTCCCCAATTTAAGTGTAAAGAATCAATGGGGGTCTCTCCTTTATTTACCATCGTAAACGTACCGGACATTGTTGCATATCTTTCTTCTGGAACTAAATCCACATCTACCTTTACATCTGTAAATTTTGGTTGATTTATATAGTTGTACTTACTAATTTCTTTTTCATAATTAGCTGCTAATTCCCTGCCTTGTTTTATTGTTCTATAAGAATTTAATTCACTTACATTATAATGAACATACCACCCGGCACCAATACAGACCAAAATAGCTACCACCATTGCCACTTTCTCCTTTAAGCCGAAACGATGTCTTGCCTCTTTCCATCTAGCCTTTACTCCTGAATCAGTTCCTCTTTTCCAAAATAACAACCCAATTATAGCCAGTACGCAACCAAAACCTAACCAATATAAGCGGAACCAATTTTGACCAGAAAGAAAATGTCCAAACCCGTTCATATCTGAAATCGTGTACCTTGGTGCATAACTATATAGATACATATTATAGTCAATATCCGCAAGGCTGCTGATGGCAAACAACGCTGCCCAAATCGCTATGGTTACTACATGTCCTAAAAACTTTTTTGAGATTAAAGCATGTACAAAAAATGCCAACATTACGTAAGAAATATATTTTGGAAATTCTATTAAATAGAGATCGGTAAAATACATACCTAATTGAAAGTTATAATAGCCCTGTAGTATTTGATTTAACAATCCACTTACTAAAATCATGTTTACCAATATGAAACATACAAAAACCAGAGCAAGAAACTTAGAACCGTAAACTACCCAATTCGGCAGAGGCAACGCACCATAAATTTGGTCGTATTTTACACTACGCTCTCTATGTAAAACCTCACCCGTCATAAAAACAATGAGTATAAATATGAGCACTACATAATTATAATCCTTAATCTCTAACATGTAATAGGTCATGGGCATCATTGGTGTACCATAGGTTGGGTTACCAAACCAACCATCAAAAAACAAAAATCCAACAGCTGCAATTAAAATAGCTTTAAAAAAAAGATCCTTGGTTATATTTCTAAATTCCATCCATGCCAAATTCCCTAGCATCTTTACATTATGTGAACTACTAAAAACCTGAGACACTACCGGTATTTTTGTTAATACTGCGGCAGATGAACCATCTAACTCTTTAGCAGCTTTCTTTTTAGAACCTAGCTTCTTATTCAAGAAGCGCTGAAAGTCAAATCTAAAAACTGTAAATAAACATATTAAAAAACCAACACCAACCCATAATATTCTATTCCACATTACAGTATCTTTAAAAGGTACTGTTAAGGTATTTTGCTCCTCTGGAGTCCAATATTGAATTGTATTATTTAATGCTCCAAAACCAAAAGGATCAAGTAAACTAACCAGTTCTTTATTTTCAATATCTTGAGTAAGCGTTAAAGTCACCAAGTAAATAATAAATAAAATTGCCCCGCCGGCATAAGCCAACATAATACGCTTGGTCAATGCAACCAAGGCAAAGAAAATACACCCCGTAAAGAAAAAATTAGACCAATAAAAAACCAATGAGGGCTGTAAATAGTGCCATAAATTAAAATCTGCATAGCGCTCTGCCGGTTCGAAACCTGCATAAGGACCTACAGCATAACCGATCATAAAACCAAGAATCAAACCTAAACTCACTAAAAACAATGTAAACATTGACCCTGTAAACCTACCCAGTACATATCCCTTTTCACTAATTGGATAACTGAATAAATAATTTTGGGTACCATGTTCAATATCCCTATATATAGGAACTCCCATTATGGCACTTGCCAACATAATTCCAAAAATACTGACCACATTTAACGTTGATGCTATATTGGAAGGTGCATTTAAGAACACTTTTTCAGAACCTCCTTCAAATCCTCCAATGGAAATAATCATTCCATATAAAAAAAGGATTCCAAAATAAGCCCAAGTTGCAGGACGTTTTATACGATATTTTATTTCAAATAAGAATATTTCAGTAAACATGATGGTCGGTTTTAGGTGGATGGAAAGAAAAATCTATGCGGTAACAGCGTTTGATCTAGCTGTAATTTCTGTGAAGTAAACATCTTCTAAATTGGCAGGACTTGTTTCAAAAGTTTCATCTGGTCTCATTTCACTATATACATGAATAATTGTTCTACCCGCTTTTAAATGAGTTGAAATAACTTGATGTTCTGCCTTATACGCATCAAGATCCTTTTTGTCGATCATTTTTTTCCAGATCTTACCCTGTATTCCAGATATTATTTCGGTAGGATTACCTTGTGCTACAACCTCTCCAAGGCAAATAATAGCCATGTTCTTGCACAGATTAGCCACATCTTCAACAATATGTGTAGAAAGAATAATGATGGTGTTTTCCCCTATTTCACTTAACAAATTATGAAAGCGAACTCGCTCTGCAGGATCAAGACCAGCTGTAGGCTCATCCACAATTATTAATTTGGGAGAACTGATCAGTGCCTGTGCAATTCCAAACCTTTGTTTCATTCCACCAGAATAAGTACCTAAACTTTTATTGCGAACGTGCCAAAGATTAGTTTTATTCAATAGCGCCTCAACCAAATCTTTTCGTTCACCTCTATTCGAAACACCTTTTAAAGAAGCAATGTGATCCAACATTTTATAAGATGTTACCTTTGGATAAACACCAAATTCTTGCGGTAAATATCCCAAAACCTCCCTTACCCTATCAGTATCTTTTAATATATCTATATCCCCCATAGTAATACTTCCTGAATCTGGCTGTTGTAGTGTAGCCATGGTTCGCATTAGAGAGGATTTACCGGCACCATTCGGTCCCAACAGACCAAACATACCTTGTGGAATAGTTAATGTAATATTCTTTAAAGCGTGTACTCCGTTGGAATACGTTTTACTTAGGTTTTCAATTTTTAGCTCCATGTACAGTTAGGTATTTAGTGCAAATTGGATTAACACACTGATTATTACCTAAATATACTAATTTCTTTCACCTGGGCTGTAAGTTTCTTCTGCTCTTTTTAAAACATCTTTCTTATAGTACGGTACTTCTTTCCAATCGATGTTCCTATACCTTTCTATTTGATCACTAAAATGTGGTGAAGTTGGATCACCGCTTTGCCCACCTGCCAATATACTTTTCGCTTTAACGGTTTCGCCAAATTCCACTACTGCTGCAAAGCTATTGCCTCTTGTTCCATATATTTTTTTTGCACCTTCTGTTGTATAACGAGCTCCATAAGCCGCTAAAGCCCCCCATCTACCGGATGCGAACCCTATTGGCATACTTTGTTTACTATCATCAAATTGTTGAACAATATCGCCCGTAACTCTTTGATATCTATTTACTTCTCCCCATGGCATTTTCCATGTGCCAAAGTCAGATGAAAGTTCATCTATAACTTCTTCGAATATTCTTAAAGATTCATCCGTATGCGTCCCAAAATAAATCATGCGTTCCATATCGCTCATTCTATTTGGATGCTTTGCCCTACTTCCCATTGCGGTTCCATAAAAATGCGCCAAAGTCATGGCTACTTGATCTTCTCCAGTAGTAAAATCCCAATCTTCAAGAATTTTTATTGGTTCGCTTAATTTCGGATTCTTATCGCTATGTGAATTATAAGCCCTTACCAATCCAGGAATCAAGGCCTTAAACGCCGGTAAATATGGATCATGGGCTAATTGAATTAAGCTATCTATGGTATACCCTTTTCGATCTTTCAATAACGCTATGGCATGCACTCCTCTAAAATTTTCTTGATCTCTAGACATGTAATAGGGATAGCCTTCTTTCTTTGGACTAAATTCCAATGCAGCTGTATAAGGAGTAGAGTTACAATTTTGAATCCACCCATTATCTGGATTTAGCACTAGAATATTTTCGTCGACCGTATGCAGCCCTTGCCAATCTGTTTTAGGATTACTACCATCAACTGGCTCAGAATAATTAAATTGCACATCGCGTTTTGGAACGTAATTGCCATGAAAATAAGCGATATTACCTTCTGCATCTGCATACACGGTATTATTACTAGAATTGGTACGAATATCCATCATTTCACGAAAACCTTTGTACCCGTTTTGTTTTGTTCGGATGAATGACTGCTCTAATGCTTTTACCGGTTCCCACATCATGGCAGAAGCCGTCCATTGCCCATCGGCAACATGGGTTATTGGACCATGATGGGTTCTGTAGGCTGGAAATCTCTTCTCTTTCAATTCTTGTCCGTCTATATATTTCAACACAATTTCCGATGATGCTACGGGTCGTAATTCTTCTCCGTATTGATAGACCAACTGGTCATTATTCTTAATAATAATTTCCTTAAATTCATCCATAACATCGGTGTAGGTTGAAGTATGCATCCATCCGGTTTTTTCATTGAATCCTTGATAAACGAAAAACTGACCCCATGTCACCGCACCATAGGCATTTAATCCTTCCTCCGAAACTACATGAACCTCTCCCCTAAAATAAAACGAGGTATGCGGATTGATTAATAATAACGGATTACCAGATTGGGTCAATGTACCTGAAATAGCTATCCCGTTAGAACCCTGGGGTTCTTCGGCTTCTCTTTCTTTTTCTAATTGCATCAATTCCATTTCTGGCAGTTCCATATCACTTTCATAAAAAGCAGCGATTTTCTTTGTTGAAATTCGCTCTATATCCCCGCCTATTGAACCTTCACTAAAATACATGGGCATCCAAGGTTCAAAATGTGTCAACAATCTTGGTTTTACCTCTGGGTGGGTGTATAGGTAATAGTTTATACCATCTGCAAAAGCATCACATAATTCTTTTAACCAAGCAGGACTCTTTTCATAATTGGCTTTTGCCTCCTCCTCGGTCATGAATAGCTTAGCACGTAAATCGCTATACAATGCTTCTTCGCCATCTACTTCTGCCAATCTACCAGTTGCCCAAATATAGTTTTGCTCAACACGGTTAAAATCATCTTCGCACTTTGCGTATAATAATCCGAATACCGCATCGGCATCGGTTTTTCCATAAATATGAGGCACTCCAAAGTCATCTCTTATTATTTCAACATTCGCAGCTTGTGCTTCCCATTTTTCAACTTCAGGGTTTTTTGGTTTTTCTGTCTTACATGATAAAACCAAGACAAATGCTAACAAGTAAATTATTCTGTTCATGGATGCTAGTTATTTTGAATATTTGAGATACATAAAAGTACTTGAATTTTACCAACTTCCGCTTGCGCCACCGCCGCCAGAACTACCGCCTCCTCCAGAAAAAGAACTACCACCACTTGATGAGCTACTGCCCGAACCAAAAGAGTGTGTGCCTGATGATGAGAAAGTTTTTCTGTAATACGTTTTATCATTTTTGACCCAGGATATATTCAAATCTTCTTCGCCCGATAGTTTTAGTTTAATAAAAGCAATGATTGCAGCTATACCAAAAAACGGCAATAGCAGCCATAGTAAAATTTTAGGATGATCAAAAATTCGCATGGCAAGATCTTGGTCGGACGTATAAATACTATACCCCACAAATAGAGGCACCACCATAAATACCATACCAAAAATGGTAGAAATAGAACCGCCTAATAGCATAAAAACACCGGGTAACACGCCTAATTTACCCATAAATATCCCTCTAAAAACCTCTATAAGATTTCTATAACTTCTAAGAAAGAAAAAACCACCTACCCCAATAAATATTGATAGAAAAACTCCAAGGAATATATTCAAGTAAAGCTTTTCCCTGTCATTTTCATCGTCAATTTCTTGTTTAAATTCATCTAACGCCTCAGGGTTATTTAAAAATTCAATAAGCTGATCTACAGATTCATTAATACCAGTAAAATACTCCTCTTCCTTAAAATTAGGTATCATCGTATTTCTAATAATTCTTGAAGCTACGGCATCGGTAATATATGGTTCCAATCCGTAACCCACCTCAATTCTAACTTCCCTGTCCAACTCTGAAAATAGAATCAATAGTCCGTTGTCCTTTCCTTCTTGACCAATACCGTTCTGCACAAAGAGACCGTTGGCGTAAGATTCTATAGTATCAAAACCCAACTCTTCTATGGTTACCACTACCAACTGATTAGTAGTGGTGTCTTCAAAAGCTACCAAACGCTGATTTAAAGCAGCCTCCTGAGCTGAAGTAAAAATGTTGGCACTATCGGTTACAAAATCATGCAACTCATCATATTGCTCTTGCGCATTACCATAAAAAGTTACTAAAAGAAATAGAAGAATAGTTTTTTTAAACATCTTTGGTGGTCTGTGTAATCAAATATAAAAACCTTTATTGAGACCTAACCATACTATCAAAACCTATTCTAGATTCGGTTAAACTTTAGAATTGAAGTAACTTGCAGATCGTTGTCTGTCGGTCTTGACTGTGCTCGACCGAAATACAGAACAATTAAACAAGAATTAGAAAGAGTAAACCCCAATGGCAGAAAAAAAAGTAAGCATATTAACAGCTTTTAAAACCATTATATGGCCCCGTAGAAAATTGGTTCTATTAGGCTTATTACTAATTGTTATCAGTAAGGCCGCAAGTTTTGTAGCACCCGTATCTTTACGCTATTTTTTAGATGACATTGTGCCCAATAAAAATTATGATCAGTTAAAATTATTGGTTGCCGTTGTAATTTTTGCCTTCTTAGTACAGGCAGTCATGTCATTTCTTTTGACAAAAGTACTAAGTATACAAGCACAATTTATGATCTCTGAACTACGAGCACAGGTACAAAAACAAGTGCTTTCGCTACCTATTCGCTTTTTTGACAATACAAAATCGGGTTCATTGGTCTCTAGAATAATGAGCGATGTTGAAGGGGTAAGAAACTTAATCGGTACCGGGCTGGTACAGCTAGTTGGCGGTACAATTACCGCAGTGGTATCATTAATTTTATTATTGCGTATTAGCCCCACGATGACCTTGCTAACATTTGTTCCCTTGATTCTATTTGCCCTTATAGCTTTAAAAGCTTTTAAAATTATAAGACCTGTATTTAGGGAGCGCGGAAAAATTAACGCTGAAGTAAAAGGAAGGCTGACAGAAACTTTAGGCGGTATTCGAGTTATAAAAGGATTTAATGCCGAGGAACAGGAAAGTAAAGTTTTTGAAGAAGGTGTAGACCGATTGTACCAAAATGTAAAAAAGAGTTTAACGGCCACCGCTTTTATGACCAGCTCATCCACCTTTTTATTAGGTTTGGCTACGACGGGAATTATGATGGGCTTTGGCGGTTACAAAATGATGCAAGGCGAATTGACTACGGGCGAGTATTTTGAGTTTACTTTTCTTCTTGCCCTAATGGTAGCGCCCATTGTACAAATGAGCAATATTGGAAGCCAACTTACCGAAGCATTGGCAGGCTTGGACCGTACCGAAGAATTAATGAACAAAGTAGCCGAATCTGACGAAAAAGACCGAACCATTGTACTATCTCAAATAAAAGGAGATATGGCGTTTAAAGATGTTAGCTTCGCATATGAGGAAGATAAAGATGTATTGCACAACATTAGCTTTGAAGCAAAATCTGGTGATGTTATTGCTCTTGTTGGTAGTTCCGGATCCGGGAAATCTACTATTGCAGGTTTGGCGGCAAGCTTTTTAAATCCGGATTCAGGAGAAATTACCATAGATGGCACCGACCTATCAAAAGTGGACCTTACCAGTTTTAGGCAATTTTTAGGCGTGGTATTACAAGATGATTTTCTATTTGAAGGAACCATTAGAGAGAACATCCTTTTCCCAAGACCAGATGCTACTGAAGAAGAGTTACAAGCGGCAATCAAAGCAGCGTATGTTGATGAGTTTACCGATAGATTTGAAGACGGATTACATACCGTTATTGGTGAGCGTGGCGTAAAATTATCTGGCGGTCAACGCCAACGTATTGCCATTGCAAGAGCTGTTTTGGCAAACCCAAGAATATTAATTTTAGATGAGGCTACCTCTAACCTTGATACCGAAAGCGAAGCTTTGATTCAAAAGAGTTTGGCTGAACTAACAAAAGGGAGAACCACTTTTGTCATTGCCCACCGTTTAAGTACTATTAGAAAAGCGAATCAGATTTTAGTTATTGAAAACGGGCGTATTGCCGAGCAAGGAACCCATGAAGAGCTGATTGCCAAAGAAGGTAGATACCATAATTTGTTTACGTACCAAGCTAGAATATAAGTTGGTTGACGGTTTTTAGTTGTTGGAAAATTAAAATAACTGTTGTTATTAGGGTAATCGAAAACTTAGGAACACGAATTTAACAGATTGCTTCAGCGAGAAATGCTTCTCGCAATGACATCTACAATAATTCCTTCGTCATAGCGAGTGTAACGTGGCTATCCGTTTCTTTGAATTACGTTTCCGATAAGGGCTATTGGAAATTAAAAAAGATGTCAGTTCGAGTGAATTTTTGAAGTATGAGAAAATTTGTATCGAGAACCTTCACTAGTACCTAAGCTATTTTTGATTCAATTCTATAATGTCACTCAGCTACTAATTAAACACATTTGTGAGGTTTGAACGCTGTCTATAACTTTCAAAACAAGCATTTAGCTGATTGCTTCTTCAATCTCGATTACATCTCGTTTCCTCGCAATGACATTTATAGATCTTCTGGAGCCAGCTCTACTTTGAGTCCGTCCATGTCTTCAGAAATATGTAATTGACAACCTAAACGTGAGTTATCCCTAACATTAAAAGCTTCTGATAGCATAGCTTCTTCATCATCGCTCATTTCTGGTAAGTCGTGGTCAGATTCCACATAACACTGACAAGATGCACACATTGCCATACCTCCGCAAATACCAATAGTTCCTTCTGGAGCAAGTTCATATGAACGAACAACTTCCATAAGGTTCATGTTCATATCTGTAGGGGCATCTATTTCGTGAGATACTCCGTCACGGTCTATAATTGTAATTTTTATATCGGTCATTAATAGAATTTAGTAGTTAGGCTTTAGTGAACTAGTTTAGTTTAACCATCAAATTAGTACGTAAAATATTCTCGAAATTTCATTTGACTCTTCAATTAACTCAACTCTTTTTCTTATAAATATTTGACGCTTCAAGTTTAAAGATTTTTTGGCAACTAAAACTGCTAAATCTTGTGATTTTTACCACAGCTTTAAGTCTTCAAAACGCTGTATCGTCGTTTCACAAAATCACTTTTGCACTATTTCACTAACAAACTAATTCATTTACTTTATTCAATCTTCTTCACCACCGCTTTGGGCGCTTCTTTTTTTGTTCCGTCGAAACCGTTTACACCACCTACTGTGGTATATTTCATGACGTATTTTTTATCGGGATGAATTTTTTGAAAGGCACTTTGACACATTAGTGTTGCTTCGTGAAAACCACAAAGTATCAGTTTCAATTTACCAGGATACGTATTTACATCACCAATGGCATATATGCCCGGTATGTTAGTTTGATAATCGAACGTATCTACTTTAATGGCGTTTTTCTCGATTTCCAATCCCCAATCACCTATAGGACCCAGTTTTGGTGAGAGTCCGAATAATGGGATAAAATCATCAACCTCCAAAACCATCTCTTCCTTGGCATCAGATATTTTTCTGATCAATACTGATTCTAGTTTATCATCACCATTTAAAGCAATAATTTCAGCGGGAGTAATCAGATTAAGCTTTCCTTGATTCTTTAACTCCTGTACCTTTTCCACAGAATCCAAAGCTCCTCTAAATTCGTTTCTTCTATGCACCAAGGTTACTTGAGAAGCAACATCTGCCAAGAAAATACTCCAGTCTAAAGCGGAATCTCCGCCACCTGCAATAACCACTTTCTTATCACGGTATACTTCAGGGTCTTTAATCATGTAAGCAATCCCTCTATCCTCAAATTTTGACAAATTATCCAACAAAGGTTTTCTTGGTTCAAAACTTCCCAATCCGCCAGCAATAGCAATAACAGGAGCATTGTGTTTTGTTCCTTTATTTGTAGTTACCACAAAGCTACCGTCCTCTAATTTTTCAATGGTTTCTGCACGCTCGCCTAGCGTAAACCCTGGTTGAAAGGACTTAATTTGCTCCATTAAATTATCTACCAAATCGCCCGCCAATACTTCTGGAAAACCAGGAATATCATAAATGGGTTTTTTAGGGTAAATTTCTGCACACTGCCCACCAGCTTGTGGCAAGGCATCGATCAAATGGCACTTAAGTTTTAGGAGTCCGGCTTCAAAAACGGCAAAAAGACCCGTAGGTCCTGCGCCTATTATCAATATATCGGTTTTAATCATTACTGGAATTGTTTGTAATACATCTCAAAATTATCAATCTATTGTTTTAAATATCATGACAATTATCAAGATTTAACCTTCTATATTAATTACATTCTGAATTTGCGGAGCGTATTTCTTAATGGTCATTTCTACACCGCTCTTTAAGGTCATTTGATTGACACTACAACCAACGCAAGCACCTTCTAAACGCACTGTAACCGTTTCTTCTTCAATAGAAATAAGACTAATATCTCCACCATCGCTCTGTAAGAAAGGTCTAATTTCTTCCAATGCTTTTTCCACATTCACTTTTAGCTCTGTTGCAGTCATATCTATTTTTTGTTAACTGGCGAGCAACCCGCCATTGTCGTAATTTTTATTGCTTCGGTCGGTGGCATAGTTTTGTTTCTAGCAACAACCTCGCTAACAACCTGTTTTGTTAATTCTTCGAACGCTTTTTCTACAGGCGTTGCCGTCTGTAAAGCCGCAGGTCTACCAACATCGCCGGCTTCACGTATACTTTGCACCAAAGGCATTTCTCCAAGAAAAGGTACGTTTAAATCTTCCGATAGGTTTTTCGCCCCTTCCTTACCAAAAATATAGTATTTGTTCTCTGGTAGTTCAGCGGGTGTAAAGTATGCCATATTCTCCACGATACCCAATACAGGTACGTTTATGGAGTCTTGTTGAAACATAGCCACACCTTTTCTTGCATCGGCAAGTGCAACCTCTTGTGGCGTACTTACTACAACAGCACCGGTTACCGGTAGCGATTGCATAATACTCAAATGAATATCACCTGTACCCGGTGGTAGATCGATCAGCATAAAATCTAACTCGCCCCAATGTGCATCAAAAATCATTTGGTTCAATGCTTTTGACGCCATAGGTCCTCTCCATATAACCGCCTGATCACGTTGGGTAAAAAACCCAATGGACAATAATTTTACCCCATAACTCTCTACAGGTTTCATTTTAGACTTGCCCTCTACGTTTACCGCCAATGGTTTCTCATTGGCAACATCGAACATAATTGGCATTGAAGGCCCGTATATATCGGCATCTAACAAACCAACCTTAAAGCCCATTTTAGCCATAGTAACCGCAAGGTTTGCCGTTACCGTAGACTTACCTACCCCACCTTTACCTGAGGCTACAGCGATAATATTATTAATACCTGGTATAGGCTTGCCTTTTATTTCGTTCACCTTTGGTTTTGCCGTAGGTGCATCTACCTTAATATTGATCTTAATTTTAGCCTTTTCATAAACCTCTCTATGGATGACTTTTAAAATCTCCACTTCGGTCTTTTTACGTGCTTGTAAACTAGGGTTGGCTATGGTAATATCAACCTCTACCTCATCACCGAAAATTTGAATATTGGTTACCGCACCACTTTCTACCATGTTTTTGCCTTCTCCAGGAACCGTAATATGCTCCAAGGCCTTTAAAACATCCTTCTTATCTATCTTCATTGTATAAATTCATTCAAAACCTGCCTATTGGCAAGTAGGTTACAAAGATAAACCTTAGTTATCAGATTATGAAGCTAGCGTATTGAAAATGAAGATGCCATTATAAACAGATCCTCTTATTAATAGATCTTCAATTCACATTTTTTTATGATTTGGCATTTCACTATTACTTTTCAAAAAACGTACATTAGAATCTTTTTAAAAAACCAACATACATGTACCAACCAATCAAAAGATTATCCCAACTCTTATTTTTTAGTCTACTTACCTCTTTATTAATTACATCTTGTTCGAGCTCAAAGAACGATTTCTCCAAAAAAGACGTTAAGCGTTCTCAAAAACTAATAGGTTTAGATTTTGACAAGAAATATATCGACACCTTATATCCCTATTTACAGCGAAATAAAAAAGGATATGATTCGCTACGAAAATATACTTTAGATTACGATGTAGTACCAGCGGTTCGGTTCGATCCATTACCTATGAATTTTACACCAAAACCACAAAATGGATTCCCGGAATGGAAAATACCAGAGAACATAGCGCTTCCTTCAAAAAAAGCGGACCTTGCTTTTTATTCCATACCTCAACTGGCATCACTCATCAAAAACAAAAAAATAAGTGCTCTAGAATTGACCGAGTTTTTTATAGCACGATTAAAAAAGTATAATGACATTTTACAGTGTACCATAACCGTAACGGAAGAAATGGCTTTGGAACAAGCGAAAAAGATGGATGCCGAACTTGCTGCAGGAAACTACCGCGGAATTCTTCATGGCATTCCTTACGGCGTAAAAGACCTAATGGCAGTTGAAGGTTATAAAACTACGTGGGGAGCTGAACCTTACCGTGACCAACAAATTGATATGACGGCTAGCGTGGTTCAAAAATTACAAGATGCAGGTGGAATTCTAGTAGCCAAATTGGTTTCTGGTTCATTGGCTCGTGGTGATGTTTGGTTTGATGGAAAAACTAAAAACCCGTGGGATACTACTCAAGGTGCTTCAGGATCTTCAGCAGGTTCTGGATCGGCAACTTCTGCAGGTTTGGTTCCTTATGCATTAGGCACCGAAACATTAGGTTCCATTTTATCACCCAGTACCAGAAACGGAATTACAGGTTTACGACCTACATATGGTAGGGTTAGTAGACACGGAGTGATGAGTTTAAGCTGGTCTATGGATAAAGTAGGACCAATGGCAAGAAGTGCAGAAGACTGCGCAATTGTATATAGTGTTATTGCAGGAAAAGACCCTAAAGACGGAATGACTACGGATTACCCTGACGGATTTGACCCTACTAAAGATTATAAATCGCTTAAAATAGCCTATTTAAAAAACGATATAGAAAAAGATTCTTCGGATAGTAAAGTGAATCTAGATAAGGCAATTGCAACTTTTAAAGAAATGGGACTTACACTTAATGAAGTTGAATTACCAAAAGACGTTCCCTACAACAGTTTTGATGTCATACTAAGAGCAGAAGCGGGAGCATTTTTCGATGATATGGTTCGTGCCGAAGAAGTGGATAAAATGGTAGAGCAAACTCAACGTTCTAGAGCAAATTCTTTACGTCAAGCACGTTTTATTCCTGCAGTGGAATACATACAGGCCAATAGGCAACGACAAGTGCTCATTGAAAAAATGCAGGACCTCATGAAAGATTATGATGTTCTTATTTCACCAAGCTCTGGTAATCGACTTTCAATAATTACGAACCTTACCGGTCACCCGGCAATTTCTATACCTACTGGATTAGATAAAAAAAAGCACCCTACCAGCATCACCTTAGTTAGCAACTTATACGATGAGGCTAGTGTTCTTTTATTAGCAAAAGCATTTCAAGACCAAACGGAATTTGACGAAATGCATCCTGACGGGTATACGGATTAGTTGTTGGTTGTTGGTTGTTGGTTGTTGGTTGTTGGTTGTTGGTTGTTGGTTGTTGGTTGTTGAAATATGTAATTTTAAGTTAAGTCAGAAAACCTTTATTAATAAAAGTTTCTTGAAAATCTCCTTAAAACATATAAGTTCTCGACTGCGCTCGAAGTGACATTTTAGATAAGGTTATTATTTGATGATTTATCCTAATATTTCAAAAGTTAAGATAAATCATCATTTCAAGACTAAATCTTTCTGCCATCCAATAGATTAATGATTCTTGAACCGTACGCTGCGTTCTTTTCGGAGTGTGTTACTTGTATGATGGTCACCCCTTCTTCTTCGTTCAATTTCTTAAAAAGCTGCATGATTTCTTCACTTTGTTGCGAGTTTAGATTCCCCGTTGGTTCATCTGCCAAAATCAGTTTTGGATTTGCAATGAGTGCACGCGCCACACCAACCAATTGTTGCTGCCCTCCACTTAATTGCGCTGGAAACAAATCTTTTTTACCTACAATATTGAATCTATCCAACATATCGGCTACCAATGCTTTTCGTTCAGAACCTTTTATTTTTTTGTACAACAATGGCATCTCTAAATTTTCTTCTACCGTTAAATCATCTAATAAATGGTATGATTGAAAAACAAATCCGATGTACTCTTTATACAAGTTAGAACGATATTTCTCTTTTAAGGTATGTACCGATTCGTTCAAAAAATCATACTCTCCTTCATCAAACGTATCTAGCATTCCAATAACATTAAGTAAAGTAGACTTCCCTGAACCGGACGGACCCATAATTGAAATGAATTCGCCTTCCTGTACTTCTAAATTAATATCCTTTAGCAAAAACACGCGTTGACCGCCTTGTTGTACCCATTTGAAAATATTTCTTAATTGTAATAACATCTTTATGTAGTGAATTAGTTGATTAGTGAAATAGTGATTTGTTGGTTAGCAATATTAAAAACTATTCAGTTCTTAGACTTTTTACTGGATTTGCTCTTGCTGCCCTGATGGTTCTTGTACCAATGGTGAGCATGGCTATTACTACGGCAATAGCACCTGCCCCAATAAAAAACCAAACACTTAGGTCAATTCTATAAGTATAATTTTGCAACCATTCCTTTAAAATATACCATGATAATGGTGATGCTATGATAAAAGCTATTAGCACCAATTTCAAAAAATCCTTGGTTAAAATATAGGTGATGGAACCCACACTGGCACCTATAACTTTCCTTACACCTATTTCTTTGGTACGTTGTTGCACAATTAATAAAGACATCGCAAACAAGCCCATACAGCTTAAAACAATAGCAAGTAAAGAACCGCTTGAAATCATTTTTGCCGTGGTTTTTTCTTGCCTAAAAGTTCTATCAATATTCTCATCTAAAAAAGAACCTAAAAAATCTGCATTGGGCTCTAATTTTTTCCAAGCATTTTCTAAGGCAACAAATGAATTTGCCATATTGGTTGGGGCTACTTTTACAAATCCATAGGTAAGATCTTGTTGCCTACTCATAAAAAAGGTCATTGGCGCTATTGCCCTATCCAAGTCTTTAAAATTATAATCCTTTACCACCCCCAACACAGGATAAAAAATTCCATCCTCAATTTCCAATTGTGAAGTTAACGGGTCTTGCTCGCCTAATTCTTTTGCCATAGACTCATTGATAACCACACCTAAACTATCTGCGGCACTTTCGAAATTTCTTCCCGCAACCATATCCAAACCAAGGGTTTGCACATATTCATGATCAACAATAAGAAAATTGGTCATAACGATACGACCTTTATACTCAAAACCGATACCGCTAGAAGATCTGCTGCCATCTTTTCCAAGTCCTAAGTTACTATCCGATCCACTTACGGAAACAATCTCTGCATTACCACTCAATTCATCGCGTAACAAATCTACCATATCATGACTGTTGCGTTTTCCGTTTAAAGGAAAAGACACAACCTGCTCTTTATCAAAGCCTAAATCTTTATTACGCATGTAATCAATTTGGCTCCATAACACCAAAGTACCCACAATCATGATGATAGCAATACTAAACTGAAATACCATCAGCACATTTCTTACTTGATTATTCCCCGAAGATTCGAGCTTTCCTTTTAACGACTGAATTGTACCTAAACGACTCATTAAGAGTGCAGGATATCCACCAACTACTACAGTAATTGTAAGTATGGATAATAATAGCCCTACTAAAAACATGGGCGACCAAAACATACTTGATGAAATCTGCGTGTTGAACATAGATTTAAAATCATTCAAAAACACAAGACTTAATACTACACCTATGCTAATAGATATAATGAACACGAACAGGCTCTCGCTCCAAAA
Organism: Maribacter litoralis; assembly: GCF_003075045.1. Classification (GTDB taxonomy): domain Bacteria; phylum Bacteroidota; class Bacteroidia; order Flavobacteriales; family Flavobacteriaceae; genus Maribacter; species Maribacter litoralis. Next base: position 327,659 of record NZ_QCZD01000003.1, read on the forward strand.
CTGAAAAAATAGTTGCTTTTTTTGCGCACCCAAAGTTTTACGCATACCTATCTCCTTTAGACGTTTTGCGGTCTTGGCTATACTCATATTTATATAGTTAATACATGCAATGAACAAAATCAACAAGGCTACACCAAAAATTAAATAGGGTCTACTTCTACTTACCTCAACAGTTCCGTTTTTAAAACTTGCAAAATGTACATCTTTTAAAGGAACTAGCTCGAGATTTATAAAACGACCATTTTCGTCTGCAGTAGCGCCATCCCTTTTCAATCGTTCAATACCTTCGCCATAATAAAGATCTACAAACGATTTACTGCTTTGTTCAAATGATGACGCCAAAACCCCTTGTTTCAGCTCTACGAACACTTCGTGATATTGCCTATCCCACTGTTCTTTGGCTTCATTGTACTCCCTATGACTTTCAAAGCGGGCAGCAATTTGAAAGTCTAAATTACTTTGCGGCACTATATCTTTAGCTATGGCACTAACGGTAAACGGTTTTTCTTCTCCATTTACCATAAGATTGAATGTTTTTCCAACGACATCGGTTGATCCAAAAAGTTTCTGTGCTCCTTCTTCTGTAAGCACTACATCGTTTAAATCTGCCAGCGGTTCTTTTTCATTTCCATGAAGTACAGGAAAACTAAACATGGAAAAAAAGTCTTGGTCCACCCAAACAATATCCATATTTATTTCTTTCTCGTTATACAAGGCAAGTGTACCATCTTGAACAACTCTGGAAATGTGCTTTACACCCGCCATCTCTGCTTCTAAAGTTGGTGCTAAGGGGGCAGCATGAACGGTACCTGCTTTTGGTCCTTTAGGTGTTTGCTCAGTTCTTACCATTTTATAAATTGACTCTCCCCGCTCATGAAAACCATCATACGACAGTTGAAACATGGCTGCCATTCCCAATAAAATAGCGACGGCGCAGGCTACCGATAACCCAGTGATATTTAAACTGGTATTCACCTTATCCTTAAGCAAGTTTCGCCAAGCGATTTTAAAGTAATTCTTTATCATGATTCTTGTTTTTGATTGATTGATGACTTTAATATTACTCCGTTCGTAAACTTTTAACGGGGTTTGCCCTAGCTGCTTTTATGGCTTGGAAGCTTACGGTTAAAATGGTCACCAACATGGCGCCAAGCATGGCTATGGCAAAAATCCACCATTTAAGAATTACCCTATAAGGATATTCCTGTAACCAACCGTTCATTATAAAATAGGCGATAGGCACGGCAATAAAACAAGAGATGACCACCAGTTTTAAAAAATCTTTGGAAAGCATGTTCCATACATTGAAAATAGATGCCCCAAGCACTTTGCGCACTCCTATTTCTTTCTTTCTTTGTTCTGCTACGAATGAGGTCAACCCGAATAATCCTAAACAACTAATTAATATGGCAAGTGCTGTAAACACGCCCGATAATGTACCAATACGTTCTTCAGAAGCAAATTTTTCTCCATACTCACCATCTATAAAATCATATTCAAATGGTATATCCGGAAAGTGTTCCTTAAACACATTTTCTATGGTTGTAATATTCTGAGTTGCGCTTTGGTTCGGGTTTAATCGTAGGTTGTAATAACTGGCATTATCCTGCCTATCATACACATACACTCCTTGCTTTACCGGTTCATAAGGAGACTGGGTAATCATATCTTGTACTACACCTATAATTTTCAATGGCGGATTGGGGTCTTCCTCATCATCATCTCGTAAAAACTGCCCTATAGGGTTTTCCATTCCTAAATACTTCTTTGCAGTTTCATTGATGAGTATTCCTAAGGAATCCGAAGCAAAATCTCTTGAAAAATCACGCCCTTCAACTATTTTAAGATTCAATGATTTTGCATATTCCGGAGATACCTCTGTCCACGCTAAATCCTCTTGAAATCCTTCCGGTTTCCCGTCCCAAACAAATCCGCCACGGTTAGACCATATTCGGGTAGTAGGGCTACTCGAGGTCGACATTTCTACCACCGCTCCAGAACCTATAAATTCAGCTCGCATTAAATCATACTTACCCACAAAATCCTGACTAAAAGTAGGTACTTGAATCAAACCTTCTTTATCATACCCCACCGGTCTATTTTTGGCATAATTTATCTGCTGCATGACGATGACAGTACCAATGATAAAGGCTACGGATACCGTAAACTGCAATACCACCAATATTTTTCTGGGCAAGCCGGCATGTTTTCCGGTTTTAAAAGTGCCTTTAAGCACATCAACAGGTTTAAAAGAAGAAAGGTATAATGCAGGATAACTACCTGCCAGCAATGCCGTAAACAGAATGAAAACAAGTGAAGCGCCCCAGAACAATCCGTTGCCCCAAGGAAATACAATTTCTTTTCTAGAAAGGTCGTTAAAGCCGTTCAACGATAAGAGTACCAATAAAATTGCCACAATAAATGCAAATAACACCACGATGAAGGATTCACTTAAAAACTGATAGATCAATTGCCCTCTTTGAGAACCAATAGATTTGCGAATACCTACTTCTTTACCACGTTTTTCTGACCGAGCCGTACTTAAGTTCATGAAATTGATACATGCCAATAACAACACAAATGCACCAATAATACCAAAGAGCCAAACATACTTTATACGCCCACCTTCTTGCTTTCCGTTTTCAAAACTGCTACGCAAATACCAGTCTTTCATAGGAAATAGAAATATCTGCGGATTAAACTGAGCCGTATCTTCGTTTAAATCTTTTTTTACGTTTTTAATTCTATCCGTTACTTGTTCAATAGTAGTGTTGTCTGCCAACTCCACGAACATTTGAAAGGAGTTGTTTCCCCACGAATCCTCTGCGTTCTTAATCCACTCATTAACTGCCAAATACTTTTTCCAAGGAATAATAAATTCTGTATCGTTAAAGGAATTATTTACCGGTATATCACTATAAACCGCGCTTACATTTAGCTTATGCTCGTTGCTAACGGTTACTGTTTTACCTATTGGGTCTTCACTACCAAATAAAGCATCAGCAGTAGACTGGGACAACATTATAGAATTGATTTCCCTTAGTCCGTTTTTTTCTCCTTTTATGATGTTTAAGCCAAATAACTCAGGTCCCGCTTGTTGCATATAATTACCAGGCCTGGATATGCTTTTATCACCATATTTTAAGTAATGGTCATTGGTCCAAGAGCACATGATCAGGTGCTTAAAATTATCGCTATAACCATCTCTTAGCGCTTTTTCCAAAGGTCTAGGTATGGCAGGACCCGTACCTGTTTCGCCATTAAAAGTTTGCGATTGAAATACTTGTGCTATACTATCCTTATTCTTAAAATAGCTGTTATACGTAAGTTCGTCTTGGATCCACAGCCCTATGATTAATGTTACTGCCATTCCTAGGGCTAGACCTCCAACATTGATAATGGTATACCCTTTGTTTTTTAGAAGATTTCGCCAGGCTATTTTCAGATAGTTTTTAAACATGATCGTTGGTTTTTGATTGATGTTTAGTTGGTACTAAACAGTGATTGTTGATTGATGACCATAAATTTAAACCTAAATTCATGCCACACTACTAATATATTGTTTATCAGTTGCTTACAATAAAACACATAAATTAATATGTAAAATAATTTGACAACAGTTGTACAATATATTTACAAAGACTGCTTAAAAATGAGAATGTTACACCATTATTATCAAGGCAAAAACAAGTTTTGAACATTCATTTCAAAATTACTCTGAGCGCAAGCTTTTTACGGGATTTGCAGCTGCTGATTTTAATGATTGCAGTCCCACGGTCAAAAATGTAATCACCATAACAAGTACACCACTTGCTAAAAACACCCACCACTTAATTTCAATACGATACGTAAAACCCTCTAACCATCTAGAGATAAAATAATAGGCTATTGGTGATGCAAGAACAAAAGCAATGAGTACCAGTTTAATAAAGTCCTTCGTTAGTAATTTAACTACAGACTGTACACTTGCGCCCAATACTTTGCGTACACCTATTTCTTTTTTCTTTTGCTCTGCTACATATGAGATAAGTCCAAATAAGCCCAAACAGCTTATGAATATTGCCAAAATGGTAAATCCTACAGAGATAAACCCTAAACGCTTTTCTTCTTCGTATAACTTTTCTACTTCTTTATCTACAAATCTATAATCAAATGGAATGTTACTTAATGTAGATTTCCATTGTTGTTCCAAACCTTGTACCAACTGACCATAGTTTTCGGTGTTTGCCTTAATAAACAGCCAATTAGGTTCGGTTTCCTTATGCAAGAACAAAGGTTGAATCTCTTCTTTTAACGAAGCAAAATGATAATTTTTTACCACACCTATAATTCGTAATTCGTCAATTTCATCGCCATAACTTTGCATCAAAGTGGCACTTAACGCGTTTTCAATATCAATATTAAAAGCTTTTAACGTAGCCTCGTTCACTATGATCTGGTCTACGGTATCGGCAGCATTAAAATCCCTACCTTTCAACAATTCTATACCCATGGTGTTAAAATAGCCATCGCTAACACCATTACGTTTTACCACTGTTTTATTTTCCTTATTTCCGCCAGGCAAGTAAAATCCGTTATCTGCTAATATAATTTCCGATGGCGAATAATTTCCACTTGACACTTGTAATACGCCCGGTACTTTTAAAAATGATGCTTTTAAAGATTCTATTTTATTAGATGATTCTTCGGTCCCTACCCGCAATGCTAAAAGGTTATCTTTTTTATAACCTAGGTCTTTGGTTTGGGCATATTTAAACTGTTGCCCTATAATAATTACCGTGCTTATTAAACATATAGAAATTACAAATTGAAATACTACCAAAGCTTTTCTAAACGTACCACTACCGGATTGTAAAATAGCAGAACTTTTTAGTGCTCTTACCGGCTTTATAGAAGATAGAACAATAGCCGGATAAACACCGGAAGCCAACCCTGTAACTACCCCTATTGCCAATAATAATACCAAAATCTGCCATTGATATAAGCTTGTATAGGTCAATGATTCTTGTGTTACTTCATTTACAAATGGCAAAAGCAATATAACTATAGGTATACTGATCAACATGGCGAATATGGACAGTAACAAAGACTCTCCCAAAAACTGCCGCATTAATGCATTTTTACCTGCGCCAACTACTTTTCTAACCCCAATTTCACGCGCCCTTTTACTAGCCCTAGCCGTACTTAGATTTATAAAATTAATACATGCCACCAATTGTATAAAAAATGCCAAACTCAATAAAAAATAAAGGTAGGTACTATTAGATACACTGTCTAGCTGATTTTTTCTGCCATTGGAGTATAAGTGAATATCATTAACCTTTGTAAGCTCTAGCGTCTTACTGCTCATACCGGCATCTTTTAAATCTTGCGCTCCTCTATCTTCCATAAATTGAGGCAATTTTCGTTGTAGACCTAAACCACTACCATTTGAGGTCAATTTCACATAACTGTACACAAAATTATTGGTTGCAAAGCTCTGAAAATTCTGTACAAAAGTTCCCATTCCCGGGGTACTCATGCTTACAATGTAACTAGGATTAAAATGCGTTTTATAAGCCTTTTCATCATAAACTCCTTTTACGGTAAGGGTTAACGCACTTTCTCCACTACCCCAAACCACAGTTTTGTCCAAAGGACTGGTTTTGCCGAATAACTTATCGGACAAGTATGATGACAGCATTACGGTATTGGGTTCATCTAAAGCTGTTTTCACATCACCTTCAAGTATTTTAAAATTGAATACTTTGAAAAAAGTTGAGTCTGCCAAATAGACCCTTGGTTCATAATAAGCATCTTTGCTATTTGTCGCTCTTATTAGTGGACTGTAAAATGCATCGGTCAACACAACTCTGGTTGCTTCTTCTACCTCGGCAAAATCTTCTTTTAATGCAAATGCTATAGGTGGCGACGAGGTGGCGGAATCAAAAGATTCTTGACCATCACGATCTATAATTGTCTCCACCCTATAAATTGATGACGCCTCGTTATGGTGCTGATCATAACCCAACTGCGCAAATACATATAACAATATTACTAAACAGCTTACGGTACCCAGCGTAAGACCCAATAAGTTTATGATAGTTTGCTGCTTGTTCTTTATTAAATTACGCCAAGCTATTTTGATATAATTCTTTAACATGATGTTCTTTTTGATTGATGAAGTTTGATGCTTTACTTATTCTGACCGTAAACTCTTAACAGGATTTACAATTGCCGCCTTTATACTTTGGTAGCTTACCGTTACAATTGCTACGATAATGGCAAGAATAGCTGCCAGCAAGAATACGCCAATACCCATATCTATACGGTACGAGAAATCTTCAAGCCATTTATTCATGGCAAACCAGCCTATGGGTAGGGAGATTAAAATAGCCACCCCAACCAATTTTAGGAAGTCTACCGTAAGCCGGTAAGAAATTTGACTTACAGTAGCTCCCAACACTTTTCTAACACCGATTTCTTTTGTTCGTTTTTCGGCATTAAAGGCAGCTAATCCAAATAATCCCAAACAAGCAATAAAAATGGACAGCATAGTAAAAATGAAAAATATCTGACTCAGTTTTTGTTCCGCTTCATAGGTGGTGTTGAAGGCTTCATCCATAAAACGATAATCGAATGGTTGCCCTGGTGCCATAGCATTCCATGTACTCTCAATAGCTGCAATATTGTTTGCATAATTACCACCGCTCATTCTTACCGCCATATTTTCTGCATCTGAGTTAAGATGCATTCCCAGTGCACTAATATTGGTACGAAGTGTTTTATAATGAAAGTCTTTAACCACTCCAATTATGGTATAGTAAGTAGGGTTTTCCTGATCTATTTCCTCAGAAATCCGGATACCTAAAGCTTCTTCTGCCGTAACATTTAGAATGGGTAATGTAGCTTCATTGATTATAATGGCTGTGGAATCCGATGCATAGGCTGGATTAAAATCGCGCCCGGCAACTATTTCCATTTCCATAGTTTTTAGGTAATCGGAATCTACCTCCCATTCTTGCATTTGAATGGCACTTTCTTGATCTCTGGCTCCTTCTTCAAAGAACGAACTATCTGAGCGCCAAGAAGGTGTTGGGTAGTAATTGCTTAATGTAGCGCTCTCTACATACCCCATGTTCGCAATCTGTTCTTTAAACGCCTTCGTCTTAGACCCCAATGCTCTCATTTCATTTATTAGCAATACTTGGTCTTTGGTAAAGCCCAAATCTTTATTCTGAATGTAATTCAATTGCTGAAATACAACCAAGGTACTGATGATGAGAAATACCGAAATTGAAAATTGAAAGATTACCAAGGCATTACGTACCCTACCATTACCTACACTTTCTGCACTACTACCTTTTAAGGTTTTAACGGGAGTAAATCTTGACATGAAAAATGCAGGGTAACTGCCCGAAAATAATCCTAGTAAAAATGTTGCCCCTAATAACGCCAACCAGAACAAGGGCTGAGTAAACGGTATTGCAATTGATTTACCTGTGAAGCTATTGAAAAAAGGCAATGCTATCATTGATATTAATAACGCCGCTAACAAAGACACAAAGGCTATTAAACCTGATTCGGTTAAAAATTGAAAAACCAGATTCATTTTATTGGAACCCAAAGTCTTCCTAACTCCAACTTCTTTGGCTCTCTTTAACGAGTGTGCCGTAGACAAGTTCATAAAGTTTACACTTGCCAAAATGATCAAGAACAACCCAATAAATGAAAGAATATAAATATTCTGAATACTGCTTGTAGCACTCATTTCTGAGCTTTTATCCGAATGTAAATGAATATCGGTCAAGGGCATGGTATGGTACCGAATATAATTGCCCGATGCTGCAAACGACTCTGCCGTCATACCCGGAAAATATTTCTGTGCCCATGGTAACATGTAACGCTCTAACATGTCTTGCAAGGGTCCTTGAAAATCTTCTACCGATGCTCCAGGTATTAGTTTTATAAACGTAAAATAATTATTTCCACCCCAATTATCTTCTCTAGATGCTACGTTGCCCGCCATTGCCAAAAACACACTATAATCATTGAAATAGGAGTTTTTCGGCATATCTTCTATTACTCCGGTTACCGTATACGTATCTGTATTATCCAACAGTAGATTCTGACCAATGACATCTGTAGCACCAAAATGCTTTTCGGCTGCAGTTTTGGTCAACACTAAGGAGTTGGTACCCGTTAATGCTGTTTTTGCATTACCTGCAAGTAAGTCTATCCCAAAGAATTCAAACATGGTAGAATCGGCATAAGTGATATGGTTTTCTTTGGCACTTCTGTTTCCACCTTCTTTTTTTACATACGCACTACCTACGGTTCTGAATCGAACAGTAGATTCTACTTGCGGATAATCTCTTTTTAAGGTTTCTGCCATTGGTGCGGCGGCTTCACCAGCTTTGATTTCCGCTCCACCAAATTTTATATCAGAATCTATGCGATAAATTCTATCTGCATCGGCAAACATTTTATCATAACTAAGTTCGTCGTAGATATACAGCGATATAATTAATGCTCCAGCCATACCAATGGCTAATCCGAATGTATTTAGAAAAGTGAAAAAGGCTTGCTTCTTTAAACTCCTCCAGGCGATTTTTAGATAGTTCTTAAACATGGTTCTCGTTTTTTGGTGCTTGATTACGACTCATCAAATTCTAATTTCATGCCATTAATACAAATCATTGATTATCAGGTATTTATATGTAAAGATAAAATACTGAGTGTCAAATATTTGGACAAAATGTGTCTAAATTATTTACAATAAAGTTTTATTCCGTACGTAAACTTTTGATAGGATTCGCCCGTGCAGATTTAATGGCATGATAGCTTACTGTTATAATAGCAACGGCAACCGCCATAATACCTGCCAAGGCAAACACCCACCAGTTGATTTCTACCTTGTAAGCATAAACATTCAACCAATTATCCATAGCGTACCATGCAAATGGCGTTGCAATTACAATTGCAATGATCACCAACTTTATAAAGTCTTTTGACAATAATGTGACAATACTAGAAACTTCTGCTCCCAACACTTTTCGTATCCCTATTTCTTTGGTTCGCAACATGGCACTATACGTTGCCAAGCCAAATAAGCCCAAACATGCTATGAATATGGCTAAAAAAGAAAATAGGGTAAACAGCTTTTTAAATCTAAAATCTGCTTGGTACTGTTCATTAAAACTATCATCTAAAAAGCTGTACAAGAATGGTCTGTGTGGTGCTAAAGTTGCCCAATTTTCCTCAATATTGGCTATTGACCGCTGCATATCATCTGTCTTTACCTTTAAGGAAATATACCTTCCATATTGAGAGTAACGCATGGATAGCGGAGCTACTTCTTGATGTAGGGATATGTAATTAAAATCTTTAACGACCCCTACAATGGTTCCTTCACGACCCCATTGCTGAAATTTTTTACCAATAATTTCAGAAGGGTCTGCATAACCAAATGATTTTACTGCAGCTTCATTTACGACCATAGCACTTAGCGAATCTGAAACAAATTCCCTTGAGTACGCTCTGCCTGCCACTACCTCAATATTGTAATGCGGGATAAAATCAAAATCTATTTCATACAAAAATGGCTCAAAATGTTCCATACTGCCTTCAAATGTTTCTATCTCTGTTCCGGCAGCCGGAAAATGACCTCCTGGCACTGTGCGCGAACTAGCTACAGATGTTACTTCTGGCAAACTTTTAAGTTCATTTTTTACGGTTTCTATCTTATCCAAAACTTCACCGTCCCAATTATAATCGATGACCAATTGTTGCTCATTGTCAAACCCAAGATTTTTGTTCAACATAAAACTTAGTTGAAAATAAACGATAACCGTACTTGCTATCAATGCAATAGATAAACTGAATTGAAAAATTACTAGACCTTTACGTAAGTTCACCCCTTGCGGAGAGGAACTTATCAGTCCTTTTAAAACACTGGCGGGTTTGAATCCCGACAAAACTAAAGCAGGGTAGCTTCCCGCAAATAAACCGGTAATTATAGCCGTACCAAAATATAATGGCAACATATAAGAGCTAAAGATATCATCTATTATAAACTGCTTACCTGTAATATTCGATAACCAAGGCATGCACACAAAAACAAGTAATAACCCTATGGAAGCAGATATTAAAACCATTACTAAGGATTCACCCAAAAATTGATAGACCAATCCTTTCTTATCGGCACCAATAACTTTTCTAACTCCTACTTCTTTGGCGCGTTCCATAGACCTTGCAGTCGCCAAATTCATAAAATTGATGCTGGCAATGACAAGTATAAATAAGCCTATAACACCAAAAATATAGATGTTGGGCAGGCTGCCAACTATACCAGGTTGGCGAACAGCATCTGAATTCAAATAGGCATCCTTTAACGGTTCAAATGCTACATCATAGTAATATTCCTTTTCTTCCTCTGACCTGTGTTTATCTAAAAACACAGGCATTTTTGATTGAAAATTTTCAACATTAAAATTATTGTTTACCAAGAAATACGTATAAAAATCCACATATCCCCAAGACTCAAAAATATTTGGTCTTGTTTGGTAAAACGAACTCATAGAGAGTAAAACATCAAAATTAAAATGCGAGTTTTTGGGCACATCTTTCATGACACCGGTTACGGTATATTGCCCATCATTGGCTCTACCGCCAACACCTTCCATAACCTTACCCATTGGATCTTCATCACCAAAATACTTCTTGGCCGTACTTTCTGTCAACACCACAGAATATGGTGCTTCTAGAGCTGTTTTAGGATTCCCCGAAAGTAATGGCCAAGTAAAAACATTAAAGACCGAAGCATCCACATAGAAGCAATCACTCTCTTGAAAAGAATTAGAGTTGTATTCCAACAAAACATCCGACCTACCCGTAAACTGTACTTTTTCAATCACCTCAGAAAAATCTTCTTTTAGAGCAGGTCCTATAGGTGCATTTCCCCAAATCCACTTGTCTTTTACATCGCTCGATCCCATATGGTGTACCACTCTATAAATTTGATCGCCTTTAGTATGATACTTATCATAGGAAAGCTCCTTGTTAATGAACATTAAGATCATTAAAAAACAAGCCATGCCAATTGCAAGTCCGCCAATATTAATAATTGAATACCCTTTATTCTTAGTTAGGTTACGCCAAGCGATTTTCATATAGTTTTTAAACATGATTCTCGTATTTTCCTCTCCCTATCTCTCTACAAAGGAGTGTAAGCGGATTGGTGATTATTATTTACTCTGTACGCAAGCTTTTTACCGGGTTTACTATAGCAGCTTTTATCGCTTGAAACCCCATTGTTATCAATGCAATAACTAAAGCCATACCACCGGATAATAGAAATACCCACCAAGGTATTTCTATTTTGTATGCAAAGTCTTGTAGCCATTTATTCATAAAGTACCATGCAACTGGGGTCGCAATCAACATGGCAATTACAATTAACCTTACAAAATCGCGGGCAAGCATCTGTACAATTTCACCAATACTTGCACCCAAGACTTTCCTTATTCCTATTTCTTTTGTTTTCTGTTGGGCTATAAATGCTATTAATCCCAATAAACCCATACAGGCTATGAATATGGTTAAGAAAGAGAATACACCAAATAAATTTGCCTGTCTTTGGTCTGATATATAAGCAGTGTTTATATCATCATCAAGAAAAGAATATTCAAAAGGCACAGTAGGCTGATAAGCATTCCATCGATTTTCAATAGAAGACATCAATTTTCCGATATTTTCTGAATTTACCTTTAAAGTGATGTATGATACGCCTGTTTCATAACTCTTTGAAGTATTGGAAAACAAGGCAAATGGTGTAATATGACTATGCAACGATTCTAAATTAAAATCTTTTAAAACCCCTATCACTTTGTATGATTCCATTTTACCTCCAGGATACTGAATCATTCTACCAATAGGGTTTTGCCATCCTATTTGCTTTGCTGCTGCTTCATTGATTACAACTGACAACGAATCATTGAAGTTACTATTAAACGCTCTACCTTCTATTAACTTTAAATCTAGGGTCGACATAAAATGTTGATCAACCAAGTAAGATTGTAGTATGATATCTTTAGCAATTCCATCGTCTGAATTAGTTGCTTCTGGAAAGTAAAAATCACCAAAACTGCCTCTGGTAAGCATACCTGAAGAAATGGCGGCATTTTTTACCTCTGAAAACTCTTCAAGTTCTGATCTAAAGGTTTCTTCGCTACCCTCAAGTTTTTCTGCATTACGAATTACAAGCAAGTTTTCTTTATCATATCCTAAATCACGATTTTGGGTATAATTCAATTGCAGATAGACAATACTAGTTGCTATAATCATGATTATAGCAACAGTAAATTGAAAAACCACTAATCCGTTTCTAATGAAACCGTCTTTATTGTTCGATACTTTGGAAACTCCTTTTAAAACATTCGCTGCTTTAAAAGAAGTTAAATAAAATGCAGGATAAATACCCGCCAAAAGAGCGGTTAGTAAACTAAGACAGATAATAAATAACCAAATACCATTTTTAAATATAGTATTGAAAGTGATGGTTTTACCAGCTAGCTGATTAAAAAAAGGCAAAAATACCCAAACCAACAATAGTGCTAAAAACGTGGATACTACGGTGTAAAAAATGGCTTCTGCCAAAAACTGTTTTATAAGTTGAATTCTAGGAGAACCCAATACTTTTCTAATACCAATTTCCTTACTTCTTTTAGATGCCTGTGCTGTTGCCAAATTGACAAAATTAACCGAAGCCAGTACTATTATAAAAAAAGCAATTATGGCAAAAATGTATAAGTTTTTAATACTGTTCTGTTCTGAAATTACCGATTCTATCTCACCAGAATGTAAATGAATATCGGTTAGTGGCTGCAAGTGCAAATCCCATTTATTACCATTTTCTAAAAACTCTTCGTAAGGCTGACCTATTCTATCAAAAGCATTTGCCGCATGTAACCTAATCAATTCAGGAAACTGTGATTCTAAATGATCAATTACTTCTGGATTTGCCGCTGCTTTTTCGGTCAATTTTACATAAGTAGCCATTTGTAACCATACCCAACTCCAGTTAAATCGTTTTACATTTGAAAAATTTGAAACAGGAACTAATATATCGAAGTTTACAGAGGCATGTAAATTGCTCATGTCTTCTAAAACACCCGTAACTTTCAACGGTTTTCTTTCCTTTCCATAAAAAAGGATTTTACCAAGCGGGTCCACATCTCCAAAATATTTCTTCGCGATACTGTTAGTTACAACTATGCTATTCCCTTCTTGTAAACTTTTTTCTGGATCACCCTTTAACATAGGATAGCTTAAAACCTCTAAAAAATTGGCATCTACAGCAAATACATTTTCTTCGTTAAAAACTTGTTTTTCAGAACCATCAGAAAATTCAAGAACATCAACTCCTGGTCTGTATATACGTGTAAAACTTTCAATTTCAGGAAAATTGTCAACCAAAGTCTCACCCGCTGGCGGAGGTGTATAACCGGCATAAAACTCATCATCGCCCATTTTACCATTTAAATTGACCCTATACACTTGGTCGGCATCATTAAAAAAACGATCATAGCTTAATTCATCGCTTATAAAAAGGGCTATCAAAATAACACTGGTTAAACCAATCGCAAGTCCAGAAATATTAATTATACTATTACCCTTATATCTAAATGCATTTCTAAAAGCGATTTTTATATAGTTTTTGAGCATGATTCTCGTTTTTTGATGATGAATTATTCTTTCCTTAAGCTTTTTAACGGCTGAATCAATGCGGCTTCAATAGATTGATAGCTTATAGTTAAAATAGCTATGGTCAGTGCTATGAATCCTGCGGTAAAGAATATTCCCCAACCAATTGTAATGTGGTAGGCGAAATCTTCTAACCACCGGCTCATTAAATACCACCCAACAGGTATGGCAATGGCAATAGAAATAACGATCAGTTTCATAAAATCTAGGGTAAGCAGCTTATAAATACTCTTGAATGGCGCCCCTAGAACCAAACGTATGCTGATCTCTTTTTTTCGTTGTTCTACCATAAAGGCAGATAGTGCAAACAAACCTAAACAGGCTACTAAAATGGCAAATAGTGCAAAGCTGTTGAATATTTTGCCCATACGCTCTACATCATCATGCATACGACTGAATTCTTGATCTAGAAAGCTATAGTTTATTGCTTGACTGGGGACATTTTTATCCCAGACCGTTGCTATAGATGCCAATGCCTCATTCACATTTCCTTTTTCCAACTTTAGCGAAATAGCTCCTAAATCTTTACCGATTACCAAAGACAAGGAAGAGATATCCTCTTTTAAAGATTTAAAATGAAAATCATCTATAACACCTATTACTTTGAACATCTGTCCGTTGTTATTGATCTCTTTACCAATGGCATTTTCCAAGCCCAACTCTCTTTGCATGTTGGCATTTATAATGATGGAGTTCAAAGCATCTGACGCAAATTGTTTGGAAAAATCTCTTCCGGTTTTTACGGTAATTCCCAATGTTTTAATGTAATCATAATCTACCCTCCAAATTTGGGCGGGTATGCCCCTGCCTTCATTTCCTTCATCTTCCCTTCTAAAGGTATTTCCGTTTCTATTACCGCCATCAATAGGTAAATAGTTAGATATGGTTGCCGACTTTACCTGTGGTAATTGTAGTAACTGTTCTTTAAAATTTTCAGCGCTATCACCCAAAATACCTGTGCCCTCAAGTATTACCACGTGTTCTTTATCATAGCCCAATTCTTTTTGAAGTATAAAATCCATTTGTTGGTAAATAATCAACGTAGCTATAATCAAAATCACCGAAGTTGTAAACTGAAAAATAACGAGTCCGCTTCTTAATTTGCCACTCTTACTGCCAATACTAAGACTTCCCTTTAAAACATTTACCGGTTTAAAAGCCGATAAATAAAATGCGGGATATAATCCTGCCAAAGCCCCTACCAAAAGAGCAGATAGTACTATTACCGGAGCAAACCACCATGCCGACCATGGCATTTCTATTGTTTTTGATGCCATGTTATTGAACGTTGGCAATAACGCCCAAGCCAATACTACACCCAGTAAAAAAGATACAAAACTGTACACCACGGATTCGGTCATGAATTGTGTTACCAAATTGCTTTTATAGGCACCTATGGTTTTTCTTAACCCTACTTCTTTTGCCCTATTGGCTGATTTTGCAGTAGATAGATTTATAAAATTGATGACCGCTAACAATAGTACAAAACCGGCAACGGCAGCAAAAAGCCATACAAAACGAATATCGCCATGCTTAAGACCATCTGCCATTTTAATATCCGAATACAAATGAATATCGGTTATGGGCTGAAGTTTATACTTCATGGTTCTCAATACTTCTATAAAATCTGGTGCACGCCCACGTTCTCTTTGTGCGGGAATTATATAATCTTCAACAATAGAAACCATTTTTTGCTCTAACTCCTGCACGTTTGTATGGTCGTCTACCAATACGTAGGTAAAGTAATTCTGGTTGGTCCAGTTTGCATTGGTATCCTCTATGGGCAACAGAAAATCATAGGCTAGATGTGAGTTTTTTGGAGCATCTTTCATCACCCCGGTTACCGTATAAGGTTTGGTCTGGTCATTATCTAAAATAATGGTCTCGCCCACTACTTTACCACCATTAAAATACTTAGCCGCTTTGGATTCTGATATGACAATACTTTTAGGGTTTGCCAATGCCATTTTTGGATTGCCTTGTTGCAATTCCACTTCCAAAAGCTCAAACGCTTCTTGGTCTGCAAGCACAAAACCTGTTTCCAGATTATTTTGAGATGCCCCTGCTAAACGAAAACCACGATTGCCTGCGCCAAAAATACCAATGGTATTAATTTTTCCAGCCTTTACTATTTCTGGAAAATCGTTCTGTAAGGTTTCGGCAAAAGGCAATTGAAAGTGCGTGCTTTTCATCACCTCACCTTTATACATGCCCTCTAACACTACCCTATATAACTGGTCCTTTTTTGCATAGTGCCGATCATAACCTACTTCATTGTTAATGAACAATGCAATTAAAAGACAAGCCGCTATACCAACAGCAAAGCCACCAATTTTAATGGTGGCAAATAGCGTATCCTTTTTAATACTTCTCCAAGCAATTTTAAGATGGTTTTTGAACATGATTTTTGTTTTTTCCTCCCCTAACCCCTCTAAAGGAGGGGAATTGGCTTGGTGATTGATTGATGATATTCTATTATCCGTGATTAAGGGATAGGTTGGGTTGGTTCGGTTTTTGGTTGATTAGTTGTCTTCACTTGGGCTCCGCTCAGTGAACAGTACCAACAAAATGATTGATTGATGAATAAACTCTCTACATCATAGCACCGATTGCCCTGTTCTGACTTTCGGTTACTATTTGACCGTCGAATAGATTGACTACTCTGTGCGCGTAGTGCGAATCTCTATCTGAGTGCGTTACCATAACAATAGTGGTTCCCTCTTGGTTTAGTTCCGTTAACAAATTCATTACTTCTATACCGTTCTTGGAATCTAGATTACCTGTTGGCTCATCTGCAAGAATCAATTTTGGGTTGGTTACTACCGCTCTTGATATTGCCACACGCTGCTGTTGACCACCAGATAATTGCTGCGGAAAATGCTTTTCTCTATGTGCTATTTTCATACGCTCCAATACTTTCATTACTTTCTCCTTACGTTCTGCTTTACCCATTTTCAAATAGATCAAGGGTAGTTCCACATTCTCAAAAACGGTTAACTCATCTATAAGGTTAAAGCTTTGGAATACAAAACCTAAATTTCCCTTACGCAGTTGCGTACGTTCGCTCTCTTTTAGTCCGCCTACTTCATTGCCCGCAAAATTGTAACTGCCTTCCGTAGGGTTGTCCAGCATTCCAATAATGTTCAACAAGGTAGACTTACCGCAACCGGACGGCCCCATAATGGCAACAAATTCGCCATCTTCTACTTTTAGGTTGACACTGTTCAATGCCAAGGTTTCTACTTCTTCTGTTCTAAAACTCTTTTTTAGGTTTGTAATGGTTATCATATTCCTGCGTTTTTTGTTTGTTATAATGACGCTCAGATTACTCTGATGTGACAGTTGGTTCTCTATTTCAAAACTATTCTCTCAGCTTCCCCGAAATTATCATAGTTACTGGTGATTACTTTTTCTCCGGGTTCCAAGCCTTCCAATACTTCATAGTATCTAGAATTCTGTTTCCCTATTCTAATATTTCTTTTAATGGCTTCTCCACCATCAGGATTTACAACAAAAATCCATTGTCCGCCCGTACTTTGAAAAAAGCTTCCTTTTGGCAATAATAATGCATCGTTAGATTCGCCTAATTGTAATTTAATATTGTAGCTCTGACCCGAACGAATGGTCTCTGGTTTGTTATCGGTGAAAACCAAATCAACCTTAAATCTTCCGTTTCTTACCTCTGGATATACTTTTCGCAATCGCAATGGAAATTCTGTTCCATTACGCTCTAAAACTGCCACTAAATCTCTCTTTACACGATCAATATAATGTTCATCAATATCCGCTTCAATTTTATAATCTGTCAGCACGTTGATTTGACCTATTCGTTGCCCTTGTGAAATGCTCTGACCGATTTCTGCATCTAAAAATCCCAATTGACCGTCTGCAGGAGCTCTTACATTTAAGTGATCTAACCTTTGGTACACCATACCTAAAGTTTTCTGCATACGCGCCAAATCGGTATCCAAGCCTCTTAATGATGTTTCACGTAATTCATCATCTTGCTCCGTCTGCAATTTTACGATCTCATACTGTTTTTGGGACAGCTCATAATTTTCTTTGGACAACTGAAATGCTTCTCTTGAAATCAATTCCTCATCGAATAATGCTTTGTTCTGTTCATAATTTCTTTTTAAGCGTTGCAAATCTGTACTTGCCGTTGCCAAAGATTTTCTTCCTTCTACCTGTCTAGAATCAAAATTCAATTTTGTGGAACGCAAATCATTTTGCTTTAATGCCAAGTTACTTTCGCTTGCCAAAATCTGCTCGTACAGATTCATGTTCTCCAACTTCAAGATGATATCGCCTTTCTTCACCATGGCACCTTCTTCTATTAATTTCTCACTTACACGCCCACCTTCATAGGCATCCATATAAATAGTGGCTATTGGTGCTACGTTACCATTAATAGTAATGTAATCATCAAACTTACCATCAGAAACCGCGGCAATTGACAGCTTGTCTTTTTCTGTTCTAAAGGTCGAAACCGAACTGGCAAATAACAGTTGGTAGCCAACAAATAATAGCAATACGCCTAAGGCAATATAGCCGTAGTGTTTTGGTTTTAATCCTTTTTTCTTTTCTAGTTTTATATCCATGGTAATCGTTTGTTCGTTGTTCGTATTAAATCTCCCTCTTAATACTATTTACTTAATACTAATCTATATTGAAAACTGGTAATCCCCTGTAAAAATCCAATGTACTTTTATTGATTTCTGAACGTAGTTTTACTTGTAAATTTTCGTTTTGTGCACTGGCGTATAAATTTTTGGCGGTAAACAGTTCCAAGGCATTTATCAAGCCTTTTTCATATCTCTTTTGTGCTATGGTGAATGCTAAATTTTGCGCCTCCATTTTTTGATTGCTCTGTACCAACTCAACCACTAAAGAATTATAATCTTGCACTAATTGCTGAATGGTTTGAAACAATTCTTGTTCTTGTGTTTTTAAATTATTCTCGGCACGTAACTTTTCTATTTTAGACTGTTTCACCTGCGATCTTGCCGACCAACCGTTACTAATAGGTACACTTAAATTTATTCCCCAGTACTGAGAAGTGTTATCTCTAAACTGTTGTCTAAAAGGTAAAGTATTGCCCAAGGTGTCTCTTGTGGTCTCAAAATAACCGGTGCCAATACCTGCAAAAAATGAAAGCGACGGGTATAGTCTACCTCTAGAAACCGCTACCTGCTTTTTTGCCGCTTTAGCTCTAAACTCTTGTGCTTTTATCAATGGTAAAAATTCTCGGGCTTCGGTGTATACTGAATCAGATTTCATTTCTATTTCCGCAACGCCAACTTCCGGCAATTCTTTCGCTATTTCAATTTCAGAAGTGTTTTCTAAATTCATTTCTTGAATCAAGGTCAGCTTTGCCGATGCCAATTGATTGGCACTTTGTGTTACGTTTAATTTATCGGTCAGTAACAAAGATTCCGCCTCATATAAATCCGTACCAGCTTTCAACCCTAGTTCCACTTGCTTTTCTACTAGATTGTAATTAGATTGAGAAACGGTCAACTGTTCATTTGATATTGCTACCAAGCCTTCAAAAAACTGAATATCGTAAAAGGCTTGCATGATCCTAAATGCCAATAAATATTTTTGCTGAAGCACTTCTTCTTCCGTTGCTTTGAACAATAATTTTGAAGCCTTAATAGCGTTGATTTTCTGAAATCCCTGAAACAAATCGATAGAAGATTCTAAAGAATAATTATTGGAATAGAAATCTTGATTCACAAATGTACCCGTATTTGGATCTTCCGCTCTACCATAATTCACAAGATAGCTAGATGATGCATTTACCGAAGGCAACAAATTACGAACCGATTGTCTGTAGGTTTCCTTATTAGATTGGTTGGTGTATTTAAAATCGTTCAGCTGTAAATTGTGTTCCAACGCATAGGCAACGCATTCATCTAACGTCCAACGCTCTTGTGCAAAAACAGATGCCCAAATGGAGCAAAGTAAAAGTGTCGTTATTTTAATTTTTTTGTTCATTTCTTAATTGGTATGCCATTCTCTATACTATATGCGTGCCATAATTTTAAATACCTGATTTACAGTCTATTATAATTAAATAAAAATCAACTATAATTTATCAGTGTAAAAATGTTGTACAGATATTGTCAAATATTTTTACACTGGTATGAAAATACAAACTTCTATATGTAGATTTAAATGAGTTAATAGCATATACCCATGATCGACGCGAATATCCTTGTAATAGATGATACCAAAAGTGTACTTAGTGCTCTTGAGATATTACTACAGTTTGAGTATAAAAGTGTGCAAACCATATCTAACCCTAATCTACTTTCATCATTTCCCAACCTTAAGGAAATAGACATCATATTATTGGATATGAATTTTTCTGCGGGAGTAAATACAGGAAATGAAGGATTGTATTGGCTTCGGGAAATAAAAAAGAAGGCGCCTCATATATCGGTAATTATGATGACCGCCTATGGTGCCGTTGAACTTGCGGTTGAAGCCATAAAAGAAGGCGCTACCGATTTTGTATTGAAACCTTGGAACAATGAGCGACTATTAACTACCGTAAAATCTGCCTACGAACTTAGAAAGTCGCAAAAAGAAGTGCAACACTTAAAGCAGAAAGAAAGTAACCTAAAGCAGGTTATTAACCAAAATACCAATTACATCATTGGCAATTCAAAAGCACTTAATAGTGTATTGAGCCTTGTACAGAAAGTTGCCAAAACCGATGTCAATATTTTGGTTACCGGTGAGAATGGCACGGGTAAAGAACTTATTGCCAGAGAACTCCATAAATCGTCTGCTAGAAACAACGAAGTTTTTATTTCTGTGGATATGGGGTCCATTTCAGAGAATTTATTTGAAAGTGAACTCTTTGGGCATGTAAAAGGTTCTTTTACGGATGCCAAGGACGATCGTGCCGGTAAGTTTGAAGCCGCTAATGGTGGAACGCTTTTTTTAGATGAAATAGGAAACCTCTCGCTACAGATGCAAGCAAAACTATTATCTGTAATTCAGAACAGGGTAGTTGTTCGCGTAGGATCTAACAAACCTATTCCCGTAAATATTAGATTGGTATGTGCTACCAACTGTAATCTAGAGCAAATGGTGGCAGATGGCTTGTTTCGTGAGGATCTATTATACAGAATAAATACCATACAAGTACAAGTACCAGCACTTAGGGACAGAGATGGTGATGTATTGGTATTGGCAGACTATTTCCTTAAAAAATATGCCCATAAATATGGTAAGCCAAGTTTAAAAATAAACCAAACGGCACAAGAAAAACTAATGGGCTACCCCTGGCCAGGAAACGTACGGGAGCTTTTACATACTATGGAGCGTGCCGTAATTTTATCGGAAGGAAATGTGCTGAAACCAACCGATTTTCTACTGGACGCAAAACCAACCGTTACCATGGAAACCGGACCAAAAACCCTTGAAGAAATGGAATTATTAATGATTACCAAAGCACTGAACGATAATGATGGTAATTACAGTGCAGCAGCAGACCAATTAGGTATTTCAAGACAAACCCTATATAACAAACTTAAAAAATCGGGTAAATAATGGTCAGCAAAAGTATATACTACCAACTGGTTTTCAGGATTATTCTAATTGCCGTTTGCGCGTTGTTGACCGCATTTTTATTTGCCAAAGAACATTATCTCCTTGGCGGTATTTTAAGTTTAGTTTTTATAGGACAGACATACGCACTTATACATTACGTAAACCAGACCAACAGAAAAATAGCCTATTTTTTTGATGCCATAAAAAATGAAGATTTTACCCTGCGTTTTCCTGAAAAATTAAGTGTAAAATCTATAGAAGAATTAAACCATAGCCTGAATATGCTGAACAATATGATTCAAGATATTCACCTAAAAAAGCAAGCACAAGAACAATATTATCAAGAAATTTTACGTCAGGCAGATATAGGTATTTTCACAGTAAACGATAAAGGACATATTCTATACGCCAACCCTACAGTACAAGACCTTCTTAATTATAGACCTCTGAACCATGTAAAACAGCTAAAGCAAATAGACCCAGAACTCTATGAACTGTTTGAAGCATTGCAACCTTTTGAGAGTACCATACACTCTTTAGGCAATGAACGAGGAAAAAAAGAATTGACCCTAAAATGTACGCCCATTTCCATTGAAGGAAAACAACTGTTATTGGTCATTGTACATGACATTCAAAAAGAACTAGATGATAAGGAAACGGATTCGTGGGTAAAATTGATCAGGGTACTTACCCATGAAATCATGAATACCATAACCCCAATTACCTCCATATCAGAATCTATTTTAAAATATTTCAAAAAAGGAAACGAACTTTCTACGCCCGAAGAATTTGGTGAACTACAAATAAAAAATTCTGCCAAAGGTCTTGAGGTCATTAAAGAACAGGGTAATGACCTAATGAGTTTTGTACAGTCCTACCGTACATTTTTAAGTGTACCCGAACCTGATAGGGAATTAATACCTGCCTCTAAAATTTTAGAGAAGGTTCGTCTTTTGCTACAAGAGTATACCAATGCACATGATATAATTCTTGAAATAACCATAGAACCTGACAATCTAGAGCTGTATATTGATGAAAAACAGCTGACCCAAATACTCCTTAATTTAGGGAAAAATGCACAACAAGCGCTGGAAGGACAAGATGACGGCAAAATAGTAATCATAGCCGGCATATCGCCTCAAGGTAAAAAATACATTACGGTTACGGATAATGGCCCCGGTATTTCTCCAGAAATGTTAGATGAAGTATTTGTTCCCTTTTTTACGACCAAAAGTACGGGTACCGGAATCGGACTTAGTTTAAGTAAACAGATTATGCGGTTGCACGGGGGATCTATTCGTGTAACTTCTAATGAAACAACAACGTTTACACTAACCTTTCAATAATACTATAATTCTGCTTTAAGCTCTGTAAACGGGTCCCAGAAATGTTTGTCTAAATTAACGATCTGTAAATCTTTTATTTGAACACCTTCTGCCTCTAACAACTGTTGCATAAGGTTGGTACCGTCGAAATGATGCTTACCGGTTAATATGCCTGCTTTGTTTACCACTCTATGCGCGGGAATATCGTCCATAGTATGTGATGCGTTCATTGCCCAACCTACCATTCTGGCACTACGCGCGGCACCTAAATATTTAGCGATGGCACCATATGAAGTTACCCTTCCTTCAGGAATTAACCTAGCCACCTGATAGACCCTTTCAAAGAAATTCTCATTTTCAGGTTTCATATCTATGCTAATTTTTGAATAATCTAAATGCAGTAATTATAAACAACAGGACCATTAGACCGCTTAATATATAATTACTGTTTTTAGAGAACGATTCTGTTCTATGCTCCCATCTATTAAAATAAATGACATACAGATACATGGCTAAAAAAGTACCACTACCCGTAGCAAGTATAAACAATACTTCATCTATAATTTCATAGGTGATTATACCCTGGGAATGAAATACGGTATTAAGACCGCTATAATACGGTATGGCCAACAAATTGATCATAGCCAAGAATACCCCTTTAGAAAAGCTATTGCGTTTTTTGGTCTCCACGAGCATTAAAGGTTTACTTTTTTGCTTCTTGCCTTTTATAAAAAATACAATTGCCAAAATTAAAAAGATCACCAATGCCAACTGAAGCAGAACTTCTATAACATGCTGGTTTCTTGATATTAGTTTAGCTATACGAACGGCAATATAGGTTTGTACCATTACGGCCAATGCTACCCCTAGCCCAAAAATAATACCATTCGCCTTCCCTTTTTCGACACTGGTTTTAGCAGCGTTCAAATTAAGTAGACCCGGTGGTAGCGATGCAAAAAAAGCAGCACCAAAAGTAAAAACAAATAAGGTTGGTAGTTGTTGCATTGGTTTAGTTTACCCTGAACCTAACAAAGGTTATTGGCTTTCCCTTTTCAAGATACTGATTTTCATAGAAAGTCTGTATTTCCAAGACTTCTTTAGGGCTACCCTCATTTTTATACACATCATGGTTGGCGTAAAGTACCTCTAGACCAAGACCATGCAGCAGACCTAGTGTATAACCGTGCATAAACTCACTATCGGTTTTTAAATTAACGGTTCCATCTGCTTTTAACACCTGTCTGTAACGTTCTAAAAATACCGAATTGGTCATGCGGTGCTTTGTGCGTTTATATTTAATTTGTGGATCTGGGAAGGTAATCCATATCTCCGATACCTCTTCTTTCCCAAAAATATGGTCTATTAATTCTATCTGAGTACGAATAAAAGCAACATTGGGCAATTCTTCTTCAACGGCTTCTTTGGCTCCTTTCCAAAAACGGGCACCTTTGATATCGATACCAATAAAATTCTTATTTGGAAATTTCTTTGCTAAACCAACAGTGTATTCCCCTTTACCACAACCCAATTCCAATACAATAGGATTGTCATTTTTGAAATGGGTATTCCATTTTCCTTTTAACGGAAAACCATTTACCACCTCATCTCTGGTTGGTTGAATTACATTTGAAAAGGTCTCGTTTTCTTGAAATCGTTTTAACTTATTCTTACTTCCCACAATCTTTACATATAAACTGCGGCAAATCTAAGAAAAAAGCAAGGGTTAGCGATTATAGTACTTCCTCTATTTGAACGATACTTTTCTCTAAGGTAAAAGAAAACTCAGATCCTACCTCAACGGCACTTTCCACATAAATTTTTTCGCCATGTGCCTCTATAACATGTTTTACTATGGCAAGCCCCAAACCAGAGCCACCTTCGCGACGGCTACCACTTTGATCTACGCGATAAAATCGCTCAAAAAGTCTAGGAATATGAACTGCCGGTATACCCTCTCCATTATCGGTAACCCTTACAATGACCTTGTTTTTAACCAAATTCTCCACACTTACTTCGGTTGTACCATTATTGTTACCGTATTTAATGGAATTGACCAAAAGGTTTGTAAGTACCTGTTGAATTTTTTCCTTGTCTGCAAAAACAAAAATTGGATCAACATACTCCATGTCAAATGTCAGCGTAATGTTTTTCTTGGCCGCCTTCATTTCTAAAAGGTCAAATACGCTTTGTATTAAATCTATAATGTCAAAAGAGCGCTTATCCAAATTAAGATCCCCGACTTCCAACTTTGTAATCAGGTCCAAATCTTTTACGATATAAATCAATCGATCTACTGCTTTATTCGCCCTTATCAAATACTTCTTACGTACGTTCTTATCATCGATCGCACCATCCAACAAAGTTTCAATATAGCCTTGTACAGTAAACAATGGTGTTTTAAGTTCATGAGATACATTGCCTAAGAAGTCTTTGCGGTATTCTTCCCTAATCTTTAAGGTATCAATCTCTATTCTCTTATCTTTCGCAAACTTTTCTATTTCCGCTGTTAAGGTTCTCATATCCGTAGTTACAGGATACGAGGGTATAGTGCTGGACTCTAACAACTCTACATCGTCATAGATTTTTTTAATTCGTCTATAAATGAATTTCTCTATTCTTAACTGCAGGGTAATAAATGAAATTATAAAGAAAAACAATGCCGCAGAAAGTAAAATAACCCAATTTATGGTACTAAATTTCCATTGTAATGCGGCAAGCGCGGCTATGCCAATTATTACAATATATAGCGAAGAGCGAAATGCAAAGCGGTATGATTTTTTAGAACGTAGAGGCGCAGCCATTTAGAGTACAAACTTATATCCTACTCCCTTTACGGTTTTAAAATGGTCTTCACCTATTTTCTCACGAAGTTTTCTAATATGTACGTCGATAGTTCTACCACCAACAACCACTTCGTTACCCCAAACTTTGTCTAAAATAACTTCTCTTTTAAATACTTTACTTGGTTTAGAAGTTAACAAGGCCAACAATTCAAATTCTTTTCTAGGTAATATTATCTCTTTACCTTTTTTAATGATCTTGTATTCTTCCCTATTAATGACAATATCACCCACCTTGGTAATATCTTCTTGAGCGTTTTCCTCATTTTTAATTCTTCGAAGAAGTGCGTTTACCTTACTAACCAAAACTTTGGGCTTAATAGGCTTGGTAATGTAATCATCTGCCCCGGCATCAAAACCGGCTACTTGTGAATAATCTTCCCCCCTAGCGGTCAAAAAGGTGATTATGGTACTTTCCATACCCGGTGTTCTTCTTAAAATTTCACAGGCCTCTATACCGTCCATCTCTGGCATCATTACATCTAACATAATAAGATGTGGAAGTTTTTTCTTAGCCTTCGCAACACCGTCTGTACCGTTCTTAGCAGTATAAACGTCGTATCCTTCTGCGGATAGATTATAACCTATAATCTCTAGGATGTCTGGTTCATCGTCAACTAAAAGTATCCTAATATCCTTCTTTTTCATGGTTTTTAAAATGGATTGATTCGCTCAAAAGTAAAGATAATACTATTACTGATACCTCAGTTAACATTGATTTAATGTAGTAACGTTTAGATAACATTAACAAAATAAATGTTTAACATGGATCTAACCCGAACATTACACCCCATCTCTTTCTTTGCCGTGTTTAATAAACAGCATATTCAATATGCTTACAACACTAATAAAACAAAAAGACAAAATGAAAAAATTAATTTTCTCTCTATTGACAATTACGTCATTTGCTCTTACCTCTTGTAGCAGCGACGATGACACTCCGACTAATACCGATGACGATCCAGTAGTTGAAGAAGGTGAAGTAATTACTTTAACCGGTGTTTTAACTGAAGATCAAACATGGGAATCAGAAAACATATATATATTAGATGGTAGAGTTATTGTTGATGAAGGCGTAACCCTTACTATCGAGGCTGGTACTATCATTAAAGGTGAAGAAGGATTGGAAACTCTTGCTTCTGCACTTGTTGTAGATCAAGGGGCTACATTAATAGCTGAAGGTACAGCTAGCGAGCCAATTATCTTTACTTCTGTATTGGATGGTATCGCTCAAGGTGAGACAACAGGTACTTTAGATGTTTCAGATACAGGTCTTTGGGGTGGTATTATCGTATTAGGTAAAGCTCCTATCTCTGTAAACGGTGATCTAGAAACTGCTCAGATTGAAGGTTTACCTGCTGATGAGTCTTACGGACAGTACGGTGGTACAGATCCAGCAGATAATTCAGGTAGCCTTAAGTACATCTCTATTCGTCATGGTGGTATCACTATTGGACAGGATAATGAAATCAACGGGTTAACACTTGGTGGTGTTGGTTCTGGTACGGTTATAGAAAATATTGAAGTTGTTGCCAACCAAGATGATGGTATCGAGTGGTTCGGTGGTACTGTTAACGTTTCAAACGCTATCGTATGGTCTCAAGGTGATGACGGTTTTGATACTGATCAAGCTTGGAGCGGTACACTTACTAACGGTTTAGTTGTTATGGGTAGCGAGTCTGGTTCTGGTCTTGAGCTTGACGGTCCTGAAGGTAGTGCAGCTACTGAAGGTGGTTTCACAATGGAGAACATTACTCTTATAGGTGCAAACACTTCTAGTAAATATGCTGACTTAAGAGATGGTCTTATCGCCAACCTTAACAATGTTTTCGCTTACGGATTCAATGAAGAAGCTACAGTAAATATCAGTGGTGAAGATTCTGCAACTGAACTTTCTGCAGATCGTATCGCTTTCTCTAACTGGGAGTTTGTACTTCCTGAAGGATTGGTTATCGGTGATATCTTCGCAGGTGATTTCAATGAAGGAGACGAAACTAAATTTACAGACAACGCTACTGCAGTAGGATCAGGAACTGTTGGTGCTGATGTTGATGCTTTTTCTTGGACATTTGCTGCTAGCGAAGGTGCTATTGCTGTTTCACCAGAAGGTGTGACGATCACTAAAACAGGTATAATCAACTCAGACGAAACTTGGACAGCTGAAAACATATACATATTAGATGGTAGAGTTATCGTAAACGAAGGTGTAACCCTTACTATCGAGGCAGGTACTATCATTAAAGGTGAAGAAGGTTTAGAAACTCTTGCTTCTGCTCTTGTTATTGATCAAGGCGCTACATTAATAGCTGAAGGTACAGCTACCGAGCCAATTATCTTTACTTCTGTATTAGATGGTATCTCTCAAGGTGAAACTACAGGTACTTTAGACGTTGCAGATACTGGTCTTTGGGGTGGTATTATCGTATTAGGTTACGCTCCTATCTCTGTAAACGGTGATCTTGAAACTGCTCAGATTGAAGGTTTACCTGCTGATGAGTCTTATGGACAGTACGGTGGTACAGATTCTGAAGATAACTCAGGTAGTCTTAAGTACATCTCTATCCGTCACGGTGGTATCACTATTGGACAGGATAATGAAATCAACGGGTTAACACTTGGTGGTGTTGGTTCTGGTACAGTTATAGAAAATATTGAAGTTGTTGCCAACCAAGATGATGGTATCGAGTGGTTCGGTGGTTCTGTTAACGTAACCAACGCTATCGTTTGGTCTCAAGGTGATGACGGTTTTGATACTGATCAAGCTTGGAGCGGTACACTTACCAATGGTGTTGTTGTTATGGGAACTGAGTCTGGTTCTGGTCTTGAGCTTGACGGTCCTGAAGGTAGTGCAGCTACTGAAGGTGGTTTCACAATGGAGAACATTACTCTTATAGGTGCAGGTACTTCTAGCAAATATGCTGACTTAAGAGATGGTCTTATCGCCAACCTTAACAATGTTTTTGCTTCTGGATTCAATGCTGAAGCTACAGTAAGCATCAGTGGAGAAGATTCTGCAACTGAACTTTCTGCAGATCGTATCGCTTTCACGAACTGGGAAATAGTTCTTCCTGAAGGATTGACAACAATCGGTGAGGTTTTTGCCGGTGACTTCAATGCAGGAGACGAAACTAAGTTTACAGACAACGCTACTGCAGTTACAACAGGAACTGTAGGTGCCGATTTATCAGCCTTTGCATGGGCTTCGGCTGCAACAGAATTAGGCTTATAATTCTAAAAAACATAAAATAAAAACAATATGTCCAAAGGCTTTAAATAAGCCTTTGGACTATTTTATTAAATAACTGAGCCTTATAAATTTAAATAAAATGTTGAAAAAATTTCTTTTTGTAACATCCCTTGTACTAGCACAGTGGTCCTTTGCTCAAACCGGTACCATTTCAGGGAAAATGATGGATGGCGAGTTTAATGATGTACTCCCATTTGCCAATGTATTAATACAAGGTACAACGATAGGTTCCTCATCTGACTTTGACGGTATTTATACCCTTGAGGCCGAACCAGGCACCTATACATTAACATTCTCTTATCTTGGTTATACTACAAAACAAATTTCAGATATTGTAGTTGAAGCCGATAAAACGGTCGAAGTCAATGTAACATTAGAGCCGGCATCTTCACAATTAGACGAAGTAGTCGTTACTACTACGGTAAGCAAGAACACAGAAGCATCCGTTTTAAATCTTCAGAAAAATTCGGTAACGTTAATGGACGGATTATCACTTGAAGCGATAAAAACTACAGGTGCAAGTAATATTGCTTCCGCTATTAAAAGTGTACCAGGGGTATCTGTACAAGAAGGAAAATATGTATTTGTTAGAGGTTTAGGAGATCGTTATACCAAATCTATCTTAAACGGTATGGACATACCTGGTTTAAATCCGGATAAGAATACGGTGCAAATGGACATTTTCCCTACTAATATTCTAGAAAATGTAATAGTTCTTAAATCTGCAGCTGCAGAATTACCTGCCGATTTTACCGGTGGTGTTGTAAATATCGTTACAAAAGATTTCCCAACTCAAAAACAAATGTCTATTTCAGCTTCTGTTGGTTTTAATCCTGACATGCATTTTAAGGACAACTATGTTACCTATGAAGGTGGTGGAACTGATTTTTTAGGATTTGACGATGGAACTCGAGACTTACCGATATCTAAAGAAACTGATATTCCTAGTCCTTCCAATTCAGCAGAAAACGGAAGTTTAGAAGGTATTACACGTTCTTTTGATAAAACACTTGCTACCCAAAGAGAAAATTCAAAACCAGATTTCAGCTTAGGATTCAGCTATGGAAATCAGTTTGATGTTGGTGATAATAAACTTGGCTTTATAGCTTCTATAGATCACAAGAATACCACTACCTTTTATGAAGGATTTGAAAATGGTATCTACCAAAAAAGTCCAGATTCTGATGTTAATGAATTACGATTCGACAGAATACAACAAGGAGATTTAGGCTCTAATAATGTTTTGACTTCCTTTTTAACAGGCTTGTCTTATAAAACCGGAAGGTCAAAATACAAATTGAATTTACTGCACATACAAAATGGAGAAACCAAAGCAGCATTTTTCAATCAAGAAACACAGCTTTCTAATGATATTGATGTAATTAAAGATAACTTAGAATATTACGAACGTGCAGTATCTAACCTTTTACTTTCTGGAAAACATACATCTGATGATGCTTCATTTATAACCGAGTGGAGTTTATCGCCAACCTTAGTAAATGTAAATGACAAGGATGTAAGATTAACAACATTCATTATTGATCCAGATGGTTTTTCTATTAGCTCAGACGCAGGTTTTCCTCAACGAATTTGGAGAGAACTTAAAGAAGTTAATGCCGTTGGAAAAGTTGACTTTTCTAAAAGCTATGAAATGTTCGGTAATAAATCTATGTTAAAATTTGGTGGTCTATACAGCTACAAACAAAGAGAGTACGATATTCAAAACTACAATATAGCTTTCCGTAATTTTGCTACTGCAGATTTAAATGGAGATCCTGATGCAATTTTAGCCGATGAGAATATTTGGACAGTAGAAGGTGGTTCTGGATCTTATATTAGAGGTAACTTTCAGCCTGCAAACAGTTATGAATCAGATCAACAAACTACAGCTGCCTACCTTTCTAACGAATTTAAATTCTCAGAAAAATTCCGTGCTATTTTAGGTATAAGAGCCGAACAATTCATAACACATTTTACCGGTCAGAACAATACAGGTACTGAAATTTTCGATGATGAGAAAACTATAGACGAACTAGATTTCTTTCCTTCCGCGAATTTAATTTATGGTCTGAAAGAGAACATCAATTTTAGATTTTCATACTCTAAAACTACAGCGAGACCAAGTTTTAAAGAATTATCCGTAGTTCAAATTACAGATTTATTAACGGGTAGATTGTTTATTGGTAATACAGAATTAACACCTACCTATATAGATAACTTCGACTTTAGATTTGAAGTTTTCGGAGATAGAGCACAAATGGTTGCATTCAGTAGTTTCTATAAAAAATTCGAAGATCCAATCGAGATAGTTGCTTTTAGTAACGTTGCTCCAAACCAAATTACTCCACGTAATGCACCATCGGCAGATGTATTTGGTGTTGAACTTGAAGCACGTAAAAACTTCGGTTTTATTTCTGAAAGCCTTAACGATTTAAGTCTTAACTTAAATATCTCTGTTATCGACTCTAAAATTGAAATGGCAAAAGGAGAAGACCAAGAATTTGAAACTAGACAGATTTTTGCTAGAGATGGTGAAACTATTGATGACACCAGACAATTACAAGGTCAGTCTCCTTATTTGATAAACGTTGGTCTAAACTATAATAATAGAGAAAACGGATTTGAAACCGGTCTCTTTTATAATGTTCAAGGTAAAACCTTGGAAATTATCGGTTTCGGTCAAAATGCCGATGTTTTCATTCAGCCATTTAATAGCTTAAACTTTAATATCTCTAAAGAATTTGGAGAAGAGCAACGTTCTAAAGTTAGCTTTAAGGCGAATAACTTACTTGGCGATGAACGAGAAAGTTTATATGAGTCTTTCGGTGGAATCACAAACCGTTCTTCTTTTAGAGATCCAGGATTATCATTCTCTTTAGGATATAGCCTTTCCTTCTAAAAAGAAAATGCATTCATTTAGAAAAAGCCCGCAAATTGCGGGCTTTTTTGCATTTCATCGAAAAATTTAGAAGAAAGGGTCTACCACATTGACATTCAGTCATCAATATTTATATATTTGTGGCATACCATTTGTATTGTAGTAGCGTATGAAGCACCTTTACCTAATCATCTTTTTTATTTTCACTTCCTTCTGCTATGGGCAAAGCACCCAAAGCAATGGTGATATTGGTGGTTTTAGCATGTACCCAAATCCGGCTACAACAGGTAAAGTTTATATTTCCACAAACATAAATGCACCTAAAGAAATATTCATTTACGATGTTTTTGGCACATTATTACTAAAGACAACCATTTTAGGTAAAGAATTAAATTTATCTGATTTAGATGCCGGTGTTTATGTGTTACGCGTTCTTGAAAAAGACAAAATGTGTACACGTAAGTTAATCGTTAAGTAAACTTAGCCCCTACTTCCCACAAGTTTTCAAAGAAACTCCCATCGGTTAAATACACATATTTACGACGAAATGCAAAGGCTATTTCATTGACCTACATAAATTTAGCTTTCACAACATTTTCAGTGTTCTAGTTACACTTCTATCTACCTTTACAGTGTTGATCCCAAATCAATAAAAAATGAAGAAAATCTACTTTATGCTATTTATGGCAGTCTCCGTTGGTTTGTATGCCCAAGACACCATAGATATCAACAACCTACATAATGATGAAATTACTGGTTTTAAATTATACCCAAACCCAGCAATTGCAGATGTTGTTTACGTAACTACACAACAGAATTCTTTAAAAGATGTAAGGATATACGATGTATTCGGCGAATTAGTTTTGAGAGAAAAATTATCTGCCAAAGCCATGAATATCTCTCGCCTGTCGCCAGGGGTTTATGTAGTGCAGGTAACGGAAAATGATAAATCGATTACGCGTAAACTTGTAGTAAAATAATTTGCCGACATAATTTCAACTCAAATCCATATAAATAATTTGGTTCAGTACCTTTGTCATAATCGGTCAGAACCATGAACAATAATGCTATTTTTGATATACGCACAGCGGATGATTTTTTAATCCAAGCACTGCGTATTTTTAAGTTTCAATATAAGAACAATACAGTATACAAAGCTTTCTGCTCTTTTTTAAATATAGACCCAAACACTGTACATACCTTAGAACAGATACCTTTTTTACCCATTGAATTTTTTAAATCTAAAAATGTTCTCAGCAGTACCGATGCTACTGAAATCACCTTTACCAGTAGCGGAACTACGGGTAGCGAAACGAGCAAACACCATGTAACCGATTTAAGTTTATACGAGAAAAGTTATCTAAAGGCTTTTAGCCATTTCTATGGTGACATCGAAGATTATTGCGTGCTTGCGCTTTTACCATCTTATTTAGAACGTACAGGGTCTTCTTTGATCTACATGGCAGATGATTTGATCAAAAAATCTAATCACCCCAAAAGTGGTTTCTTTCTAAATGAATATGAAGAGCTGTACCGATTACTGTTAGAGTTACAAAAAACAGATACCAAAATATTGATTATAGGAGTTTCTTTTGCATTGCTTGAGTTTACCGAGAAATATCAACTAGACTTAAAGAATGCCGTAATCATGGAAACCGGAGGTATGAAAGGGCGCCGAAAAGAAATTGTGCGTCAAGAATTACATGAGTTACTTTCAAAAGGATTTGGTGTAGAACATATACATTCTGAATACGGAATGACCGAGTTACTTTCTCAAGCGTACTCCAAAGGCAATGGTGTTTTTGATTGCCCAGCCTGGATGAAGATTTTAGTACGCGATACCGAAGACCCACTTACCTATCTAAAAAATGGTAAATCTGGCGGAATCAATGTCATTGACCTGGCGAATATTAATTCCTGCTCTTTTATTGCCACACAGGATCTTGGCAAAATAAATCATAACGGTACTTTTGAAATAATCGGTAGATTTGATAATTCTGATATTAGAGGTTGTAATTTAATGGTGCTTTAGTTCTTGGTAAGCTGATAATCCAAACCTGGTCCATCGCAAGCCATCCATAGGCTAGAAATTATAGTAGAATTTCTGTACATTAAAAGTTCTTTATCATCTCCTGTACAATTACCTACTAATGTGTTTCCGGTTTGGTAAGTAAGTTCTAAATAATGATTAGGATCATTATCAAATTCAATCACCTCAAAATTACCTGTTGCTTCGTACACCACCTCATCAACAGTTCTAGATTTTATAAAAGTGCCTTCTGGTGAAAAAGTATAATATTCTTGCCATTCCATTTCACTGCCAGTAGTTTCTGAATTTTGAAAACTACCGGTCATTTTAACCAATGTCCATTGCTGTTCAGCATACACAAACTGGGTTGACTCTAAACCATAGTCATCATCACTGGAACAAGAAAGCAGTAAAACAATACATACTAGTAAAGCGGTAATTTTTTTCATAGCACCAAGTCTTGTAAGTAGTTACAAGATACCTTAATGCCTATTTAGTTGCGTTAAGAGAGGCTTTTAATTAAAGCCCTAAAATTTTGGCATCTACAAAGAATGTAGAATTTACCTCTAATTCATGATCCGTACTGATCAATTCGTCCGTTACCGTATTTAAACGCAAACTAAATTCATCTTTTTTAATATATTCCTTTAAATCTGCATCAGACGTATCTAAAGTTATTACGTTGCCGGCATCTTCTGGAACTTCTTCTAGATATGCAATTCGTATTTCCTCGAGATCTTCTGCAGAAATATAAACCTCAATAGCATTTAGAAAACTAAAATCGGCACCATCAGGTGAAATCATCACCATTTCCAACTCGGTTAATTTAATTTCTTCAATAAGATCTTTTCTAGTATCGTTGACCGCAAAAGTAGATTCTGAATTTGTCTCCATTTCGGGGGTAAAAACATCAAAAGGTAAATCAATACCTGCAGAAGAAGGTATGGTAGCACGCTGGCTATATTCCATATCAAATTTTGTTAATTCATCTAGTTTATCACACGAAGAAAAAATGGCGAACAGACAAACAATTGAGATATACTTCTTAATCATAATTCAGGGGTTTATGGTTAATAACGAAGTATCCCCTTAATTATTTTAAAAACTAAGGGGATACTTAAATAGTATCTTAAGGATAAAAACAACTATATATTAGTCATTGAATACAAGCACAAAATAGTTTTTCTTACCTCTCTGTAGCAATACAAACTTATCATTAATCAAATCATCTGCAGTTATTAAAAAGTCTTCTTTTACCTTTTCTTTGTTTACTGAAATAGAATTTTGCTTTAATTCTCTTCTTGCCTCACCGTTTGATCCCAAGAAATTAGTTTTAGCGGCCAAAGCCCCGATCATATCAAGACCATCGGCTAATTCAGATTTAGTAAGCTCGGCTTGTGGAACGCCATCGAATATCTCTAAAAACGTTTTTTCATTCAACCCTTTTAAATCTGATGCCGTAGATTTACCGAATAGAATTTGACTGGCTTTAACAGCATTGTCAAGGTCTTCTTGCGAATGTACCATAACGGTTATTTCATCTGCCAATCTCTTTTGAAGCAGTCTTAAATGCGGAGCTTCTTTGTGTTGTGCAATTAGTTCCTCAATTTCTTGCTGACCTAAAAACGTAAAGATCTTTATATATTTATCGGCATCTTCATCTGATGTATTCAACCAATATTGGTAAAATTTGTAAGGTGATGTTCTTTCCGCATCCAACCATACGTTACCGCCTTCAGTTTTTCCAAACTTGGTACCATCTGCTTTTGTAATTAACGGACAGGTTAGGGCATACCCTTTTCCTCCTGCAATTCTTCTAATTAATTCCGTACCTGTAGTAATGTTGCCCCATTGGTCGCTACCACCCATTTGCAAACTACAGTTATGCTCTTTGTATAGGTGAAGAAAATCATAACCTTGTACCAATTGATATGTGAATTCTGTAAATGACATACCTTCTTTTGATTCTGCAGAAAGACGTTTTTTTACAGAGTCTTTAGACATCATGTAATTTACGGTAATATGCTTACCTACGTCTCTAATGAATTCCAAGAACGAGAAGTTCTTCATCCAATCATAATTATTCACCAACACTGCAGCATTATCCTCTTCTCCAGAAAAATCCAAAAAACGCGATAATTGCTCTTTTAATGCCTCTTGATTATGGCGTAATGTTTTTTCATCAAGTAAATTACGTTCTGCAGATTTACCAGAAGGATCACCGATCATACCGGTAGCACCACCGATCAATGCGTAGGGTTTATGCCCTGCCAATTGAAAATGGCGTAACATCATTACCCCAACCAAATGACCTATATGTAAAGAATCTGCTGTAGGATCAATACCTACATATGCAGATTGCATACCTTCCAATAAATGTTCTTCTGTGCCCGGCATAGCATCATGTAACATACCGCGCCATTGTAATTCTTTGACAAAATTTGTCATCTCTTGCTTAATTTTAATTGAATTGCAAATATAAATGGAATTCTTGCCAGTACACAGTAGATTAAAGCATGAATTTATCCACTTGTATTCCCTAAATTTGAATTATGGTATTAGTTACAGGAGGCACAGGTTTGGTGGGGTCGCATTTGCTACTGAAATTAACAACGGACAATATACCGGTTAGGGCATTATATAGATCTGCCGACAAACTTTCTCAGGTAAAAAAAGTGTTTGGTTATTATTCTAATGAAGCAACTTCCCTTTTCAATAAAATTGAATGGATCAAGGGCGATATTTTAGATATTCCTTTTTTAGAAAATGCGATGACGAGCATTACACATGTATACCACTGTGCTGCCTTTATCTCTTTTGACCCGTCTGATTTTAAAAAACTGGAACGAATTAATAGAGAAGGCACTGCTAACATTGTTAACATTTGCATAGACGCGGGTGTAGAAAAATTATGTCATGTAAGTACCATTGGCACCATTGGTAGAACACTCAACGGCGAAGCGGCTAACGAAGAGACCGAATGGACTAGGCAGAACGCAAACCCGTATGCCATTACAAAGCACCTTGCCGAAATGGAAGTGTGGCGTGGTGCACAAGAAAATTTGAACGTGGTAATTGTAAATCCCGGTGTAATTCTTGGTCCGGGATTTTGGAATTCCGGTAGTGGTTCTTTTTTTAAAACCGCATCAAAAGGCTATAGTTATTATCCACCTGGTGGGTCTGGTTTTATTAGCGTGTTGGATGTTGTTTCTATAATGATCACCCTTATGAATTCTGGTATACATAGTGAGCGTTATATTCTAGTGGCCGAAAATCTAACTTACAAAGAAATACTACATAAAATTTCTTTGGCCATGGAAAAAAGACCTCCTACAAAAGCCCTTAAGTTTTGGCAATTGTATATTGGAAGAATATTTGATAAGCTAAAAACTATTTTTACCTCTGGCACCAGAACCATTACAAAAAATACGATCTATGGATTAAAACACCGTAGCACTTTTGACAATTCTAAAATTAAACAGGTTATACAAACCAATTTTGAGCCTATTGACAAACAAGTCGTCTTTTCCTCAAAGTTATTTATTGCTGAACATTCTTAACCGAAGTTGAATCTTTCTCCTTAAGGTCTACCGCTTTTTTAACTTTCGCTGCTTGGCTAATACTATCACGAATCTTTTTTTCTGCCTCCAATTTTAACCGTTGATCTTCCAGTTCTGTTTCCACTTGTTTATACATGTTCTCGTACACCAGTGGTTTTGACGCATAGTAACGATCACTGTTTACGAACTGAGCGCTATCGATCTCATACTTTTTAAATATATACGAGGTTGGATCTATACCGTTCTCTCTTAATTTACCCAAGTTTGTAGCTTTACCGGCATTGACAATGGCCATATCTTTAATGATGGTCACCATTTTATCTTCTGGTATTAAATTATCCGGTTTTTCTATGAGTTCTTCTGCACACGCAAAAAACATCAATACCGCTACGATTAGATATAAAATTTTTCTCATGGTCTATTGAATGTAAGTCTTTTTGCATTTCTTTTTTCAGAAAACTGACCCTTGCTATACCCTAAATGACCGTTTATGAACGTATGTATTACTTTAGATGAAAATGTAGTATCCTCAAAAGGAGACCATTTACATTTGTATGCAATATTCTCCTTCGTAACCGTCCATGGGTTATTTAAATCTGCCACAACTAAATCTGCATAATACCCTTCACGGATATACCCACGTTTTTCTATCTGAAACAATATCGCAGGATTATGACACATTTTCTGCACCATTTTCTCTACGGTTATTGTTCCGTCTTTCACCTTTTCCAACATGGCATTCAATGCATGTTGTACTAATGGTCCACCAGAAGGTGCTTTGGTATATACATTGTTTTTTTCTTCCAATAAATGAGGAGCGTGATCTGTTGCGATAACATCTATTCTGTCATCTAACAAGGCATTCCACAACATTTCTCTATCGGTTGCTGTTTTCACTGCCGGGTTCCATTTGATCAATGTACCTTTATTTGCATAATCGGCATCTGTAAACCATAGATGATGTATACAGACCTCAGCGGTAATTTTCTTTTGTTCCAACGGAATATCATTACGGAACAAATCGGTCTCTTTTCCTGTGGATAAATGAAACACATGCAATCTGGCTCCCGTTTTCTTAGCCAAAGCAATTGCTCTTGAAGAGGAAAGATAACAGGCTTCTTCACTTCTTATAATAGGATGCAATTCAACAGGAATATCGTCTCCATACTGCGACTTATACTTCGCTAAATTCTCACGTATGGTGGTTTCATCTTCACAATGGGCAGAAATGACCATCTCTGTATTACTGAAAATATTTTCAATGACTTTTTCGTCATCAACCAACATATTACCAGTGGAGGATCCCAAGAATAATTTTATGCCCGAACAGGCGTTTTTATCCAACCTTTTTAACTCCTCAAGGTTGTCATTGGTGCCACCAAAAAGAAAGGAATAATTTGCGAATGCCGAATTTGAGGCAGTAGCGAATTTCTCTTCCAATTTTTCTATGGTCGTTGTTTGTGGCGTGGTATTGGGTTGCTCCATAAACGTGGTAATACCACCCGCAAGTGCAGCCCTACTTTCTGTGGCTATTGTTCCTTTATGGGTAAGACCAGGCTCTCTAAAATGAACTTGGTCATCTATTACCCCAGGTATAATATGCATGCCAGATACATCAATGACTTCTGCATCGGCATCTGAAATATCTTTTGCTATTTTTGAAATTACATCATCAACAATAAGAATATCACTTTCCTGTACTATTCCCTCATTAACAATTGTACCGTTCTTCAATAATATTTTACCCATATTTTAAAACTTATTTTTCAAAAACAAACTTCTCATTTTCATTATAAATACTCCCCAAATAGCTTCACTGATAATTGAAGAGCTCATTTTTGACTTTCCCAATACTCGATCTCTAAAAATAATGGAAACTTCTTCTATCTTAAAATGTTTTAAGTACGCCCTAAATTTCATCTCTATTTGAAATGCATAACCCACAAAACGAACGGAGTCTAAATTTATAGCTTCCAACACCTCTCTTTTATAGCAAACAAAACCAGCAGTGGGATCATCTACGCGCATACCGGTTACCAACTTTACATAGACTGAGGCTCCATAAGATAACAATACCCTATACAATGGCCAATTAACTACATTCACCCCTTTTTTGTAACGAGAACCTACTGCTAGGTCCGCACCATTTTCACATGCCTTTAAAAGTCTCAACAAATCTGAAGGAGTATGCGAAAAATCGGCATCCATCTCAAAAATATATTCGTAGCCTTTTGCTATTGCCCATTTAAAACCATGTATATAGGCGGTACCTAAACCAGACTTCTCCAATCTGGTCTCCAAAAACAGTTTCCCCTTGAACTCTTCTTGAAGCCCGCGAACACAATCTCCTGTTTTATCTGGGGAATTATCATCTACAATAAGTACATGAAACTCTTTTTGCAAGACAAATACAGCCCTAATTATAGCCTCTACATTTTCAATTTCATTATAAGTAGGTATGATTACTATACTACTGGACATAAGTTATTTCTAGGTGTTTCGACAAAAGTAAGGTTTTAAAAGTCGTCTTAAAATGGCCTACAATATCTTTATGAAATATTTAAACTAGGTAGGTAGTCTTAAATTTGTAATTTTACCACTTAGTACTTTATGCAAATGTTGACTAAAATACCTAAGCAGTTTTATTATTTTTTAGCTGTTATTTTCATTCTAAACCTTTTACAATCTAGTTTTACGCAACTCATTTTTGATGAGGCCTATTACTGGTATTATAGCCAAAATATGGCATGGGGCTATTTTGATCACCCACCCATGGTAGCGCTACTTGTAAAGATCAGTAGTTTCTTTTTCAACGGCGAGCTAGGCGTACGTTTTATGAGCTGTATACTCTCTGCAGTGAACATAATTCTTCTTTGGCTAATGATCGACAACCCAAAAAAGAATGATTACATCAAGCATTTTTTTGTACTGGTGTTTTCAATGACGCTGCTAAATGCCTACGGATTTTTTACATTACCAGACACCCCTCTTTTATTTTTTACAAGTTGCTTTTTACTGACATACAAGCATTTTATAAAAAACCCAACTTGGGGCTTGGCCATAATAATGGGTGTTTTTATGGCTGCACTAATGTATAGTAAGTACCATGCGGTTTTAGTTATTTTCTTTGTACTACTATCTAATTTAAAATTAACCACCAGCAAATATGCTTGGCTTGCCGTAATTGTTGCGTTATGTTGCTATGCGCCGCATTTTTACTGGTTATACGAAAATGACTTTGTATCCATAAAATATCATTTATACGAAAGACCGAACGGAGCATATAGTTTCGAGAAATATACCTTAGGCTTCTTTGTAAACTTGGTTGCCATTTTCGGTTTAACATTTCCGTTTGTCTATAAAGCATTATTTAAAACCAAAGGGAACGATCTGTTCAATAAAGCATTGATATACCTAACGTATGGCGTGTTAATTTTCTTCTTTGTATCTAGTTTCAATAGAAGAGTGCAAACGCAATGGATTATTATTGTTTGTATTCCTATGGTAGTTATCGCCTATAACTACATGCTAAACAATAAACAGGCGCTAACCTGGATTTTTAGATTAGGACTCGTTAATACCGTGTTGATCATCTATTTGAGAATAGGGCTTGCTTATCAACCGCTTCTATTTAATTTCTATTACGAAAGCCATGGCAATAAAGAATGGGCAAAAGCCATTGAAGATGAAGTTGGAAACATACCTGTAGTTTTCGAAAACTCATACAGAAACGCCCCCATGTATGCCTTTTACACCAACGGCACACCAACATTTTCGTTAAACAACTTTATGTATCGTAAGAACCAATATTCAATTAACGATGCAGAAGAACAAGTACGGGGTAAAGATGTTGCCTATGTTTCTAAATATTTAAACAACCCAACATTTACTTATACAAGGGAGAGTGGCGGACTCTATAAGGGAAAATACATTTCTAACTTTCAATCTTACCGAAAATTAGACTGTATTATCGAGAACGATGAGGTAACTTTAAATACTG
Organism: Maribacter litoralis; assembly: GCF_003075045.1. Taxonomy (GTDB): domain Bacteria; phylum Bacteroidota; class Bacteroidia; order Flavobacteriales; family Flavobacteriaceae; genus Maribacter; species Maribacter litoralis. The sequence goes on from NZ_QCZD01000003.1 coordinate 368,847, forward strand.
ATGAGCCTTTAAACCTTGAAGTGTATAACCCGTACAAAGAAGACATTGACCTAAAAAAACTGAAATTCGCCATTACCTATATGGATGACTACAAACACCCATTAGAAACACTAAGAATACATCCTAAAACGACCCAAAATACTATTACAAGATTAAAAAAACTGGATACGACGGTATTTAAATTTCAGTTACCAAAAACAAAAAAGGAAAACATTGGGTACTTTAGGGTCGTGATATCTGAAAATGATCTGTTATACGGATTAAACGGTAAACCAATTTCTGTAAAATAATGGAACCTATTGCAAGAACATTTGGACAAACCGATTGGATCACCATAACACTTGTGGTGAGTCTTTTATTCCCAATAATTGCGAAAAGTATCTATTATCCTCGATTTTTAAATTTCATTATACTCCCGTTCAACAACAAGTACATTAGCACATATACTAAGAAAGAAAAGCTATTTAATTGGTTTCATTTTCTAATGAGTGTCTTTCAAGTGATCAATACTACACTTTTTATTTTTTTTATTTGGCGCTCATACTTCAATCCTACCGAAGCAAAAAACCCGTATATTTTTCCTTTACTACTTGCAGGTGTTTTCTTATTTATCGGTGCAAAAACCATGGCACAACTGTTCAACGGATTCATTTTTAATTCGTACAAAACTTTTAACGAGCTGATATTTAAGAAATTAACCTACTTTAATTATTCTGGTATTATTCTATTTATTGCCAATGTATTTTTAGCCTATATTTTTATAGACTCAAAAATTACCATTATTATCGCGTTGATATTATTTTTTGCAATCAACACAATTGGCTGGATAGCAGTTCTAAACAACTATCAAAAATTTATAAGTACGTATTTTTTCTATTTTATTTTGTACCTTTGCGCACTCGAAATTGCACCCTTAGTTATTATGGGAAGCTTTCTAAAATAGTGCAGCATATGAAAGTAAAAACGATTTTGGTCTCTCAACCTGAGCCAAAAATGGAAAACTCCCCCTATTCCAAGCTTATTGACAAAGAGAAAGTAAAGGTTGATTTTAGACCGTTCATTCATGTAGAAGGAGTTGACGCAAAAACAGTGCGCCAGCAAAAGATCGATCTGAACGATTTTACAGCGATTATCTTAACAAGTAGAAATGCAGTAGACCATTTCTTTAGAATTGCAGATGAAATGCGCTTTAAAGTGCCAGATTCAATGAAATACTTCTGCCAATCTGAAGCGGTTGCCTATTACCTTCAAAAATACGTGGTCTATAGAAAACGTAAGATTTATGTTGGTAAGAGATTGTTTTCTGATTTAGTACCGTTGATCAAGAAGTATAAAGATGAAAAATTCTTACTTCCTTCTTCAGATGTACTTAAGCCTATTGTACCTGAGACTTTAGAATCTTTAGGTATCAACTGGAAAAGAGCTATCTTTTACAAAACGGTTATAAGCGACTTATCTGACTTAAGAAATGTTTATTATGACATTCTTGTGTTCTTTAGTCCTTCCGGTATTGAATCTTTATTACAGAACTTTCCAGATTTTGACCAAAAAAATACGCGAATAGCTGTATTTGGAAATTCTACCGTTGATGCTGCCACAGATGCAGGACTCCGAATAGATATTAAAGCTCCAACGCCAGAAACACCATCTATGACCATGGCGTTACAAAAGTATATTATGAGCGTTAATAAATAATAACGCAAAGAATTACATATTAAAAAAGCCTTGCATTGCAAGGCTTTTTTTGTGTCTTAAAATGCGTACCGTTGTGGTCCGCCTCTTCTTATTTCTTCACTGGCGTAGCTTTCGAACTTTTTAAAGTTTTCCCTAAAAGCATTTGTCAACTTAAACGCAGTGGTATAATATTTTTCATCATCGTTCCAAGTAGCTCTAGGACTCAGAACCGAAGTTGGTACACCAGGACATTCTCTTGGCTGCGCAACACCGAATACGGAATGTATATGGTATTTATCATAGGAATATAAGCCCAACTTTCCGCTTAAGGCAGCAGAGATCATGGCTCTTGTATATTTCAGCTTCATTCGTGTACCTACACCGTAAGGACCACCTGTCCACCCCGTATTGACCAACCAAACATCTACACCCGATTCTTTCATTTTCTTACTCAACATTTCTGCATATTTGGTTGGGTGCAAGGGCATAAACGGTGCTCCAAAACATGCTGAAAATGATGGTACCGGTTCTACAACACCAGCTTCTGTACCCGCAACTTTTGCCGTATAGCCAGAAATGAAATGGTATGCAGCCTGACTAGGGGTTAATTTAGATATTGGAGGCAGTACACCAAAAGCATCGGCAGTCAAAAAGAAAATATTTTTAACGTTCTTACCTATGGATGGCTGCTGAATATTATCAATATGGTGAATTGGATAACTCACCCTTGTATTTTGAGTAATTGAAGTATCGGCAAAATCTACATTTCCGTTATCGTCCAAAACAACGTTTTCCAAAATTGCACCAGGCTTGATGGCTCCGTAAATTTCCGGTTCTTGCTCTTTAGATAAATTAATAACCTTGGCATAACAACCTCCTTCAAAATTGAAGACCGTATTTCTACTGGTCCAGCCATGTTCATCATCACCTATCAACTTTCTATTTGGATCGGTTGATAGCGTTGTTTTTCCTGTACCTGACAATCCAAAAAAGATAGCGGTATCACCATCTTCCCCAACGTTGGAAGAACAATGCATCGGTAAAGTCTCTTTATAGACCGGCAATATAAAATTCAACGCAGAAAAAATACCCTTCTTGATTTCACCGGTATAACCTGTACCACCGATCAATGCTATTTTATCGGTAAAGTTTAAAATTGCAAAATTATGCTGTCTTGTGCCGTCAACAGCAGGATCAGCCATAAAACCAGGAGCATTGATCACCGTCCACTCAGGAGTAAAATCTTGCAATTCGGCTTCCGTAGGACGCAAGAACATATTATAGGCAAACATATTTGACCAAGGGTACTCATTAATGACCCTAATATTCAACTTATAGTCTTCATCTGCACATGCGTAACTATCCCGAACAAAAAGTTCTTTACTATTTAAATAGTCTATCACTTTAGTGTACAGTGCATCGAATTTTTCCTTTTCAAATGCAATATTGATATCACCCCACCAGACCTTATCTTTAGTAATGTCATCTTTTACGATAAATCTATCCATAGGAGACCTACCTGTAAATTCACCTGTTTTGACCGCAAGTGTTCCATTGCTTGTTTCAACTCCCATATCCATTTCTAGAGTAGCTTTTTGAAGCTGTTCAGGGGTTTCTTGATAATGAAAACTGGCGTGTGTAATCCCGTAGCTTTCTAGGGATATGGTATTCGCATTTGTCATTGAGCTTTTCATGCTTTAGAAAATTTGTTCGTGTAAAACTAAAAAAAATAAAAGCTGAACTACTGATTTTCAGCGCTCAATTAGCAAATGCCCCTATAGAAATACGAATTCAATTAAAGATAGACGAAAAAGGAAAATTATTCGCAGGTACTTTATTCTTTTTAATACACATTATAAAGCAATAACGCTCAATATTTGCATTATTGTTATTTCCACCTTAAAATTTTAAGAAATAAATAAAAAAAACGTTTTTTTTTGTTTATTTTTAGATGAAATATTCTGCAGTTTTAGCAGCTAAAAGCATAGCAGCATTCTTCATATTATATTCAAGATCTTTGTCTTTATCTTGGATCTCAACCACATCAAAAACGCCTTTTTCCTTCAAAGCATCTTTTGGTATTTGCAGTGCACCACACATAGTAATAACCGGAATATTATAATTTTCACCTAGCATGATTACCCCTTGTAACAACTTACTGTTTAAATTCTGCTCGTCTATTTTACCTTCGCCAGTAATGATGTAATCGAATTTTTCTTGGTTCAATAATTCTTTTAGTCCAGAAAGCTCAGTACTAAAGTCCATAGCCCCTAAAAACTCGGCTTCTAAAAATGCTTTTAATCCATAAGCAGCACCACCGGCAGCTCCGGTTCCAGGTAAATCATTATACTGTACCTTATATTTTTCAGAAACCACCCTGTTCAAACGTATTAAACCTTTATTAAGCTCGGTTATGGTGTTTTCACTTGCTCCTTTATATTTTGCGTATACGAAAGCAGCACCATTTTTACCAAATAACGGATTTACAACATCATGCACCGTATACACATTCACTTCTTTTAATTTATCAGAGACCCTGGTTTCCGTTATTGACTGAATCAATTGCAAACTAGACCCTGTAGGCATCAACACCTCTCCCCTTTCATCTAAAAAGTCATATCCTAAGGCACTGGCAATACCAATACCGCCATCGTTGGCAGCACTAGCCCCAAGACCAACATAAATATGCTTCACCCCTTTTTCAACCGCATCTTTTATCTGAAGTCCGGTTCCATAGGTACTGGTAACCATAGGGTCGCGCTCATCATATGATAGCAATTGCAAACCAGATGCATTTGCCAATTCTATGTATGCAGAATTACTTTGCTTATTGTACAAATAATATGATCGTATGGGTTTTCCTTTAGGATTCTCACTGATTACATCCACAGAAATACAGGGCTTGTATTTCGAGATGGTATTTAAAAAGCCTTCGCCACCATCCGTAGCCTTAATATAATGCGTACTAAAGGGCACTCCCGATTTTTTCATACCGGAAACAAAAGCATCAGAAAAAGCCTCACTTGTTAACGAGCCCTCAAACTTATCTGGAATTAATAATAGTTTCATTTATTCGAATTTCTGGGGGAAACTATTTATTGAAATATCCCATAATTCTGGGAGAATAAAATATACAAAAAAGGTCAGTATAAAAATAGAAATTATATTCATAAAAAAACCTTTTCCTACCATATCCGGTATTCTTAAATAACCTGATCCGAAAACCACTGCGTTTGGTGGTGTGGCCACCGGCAGCATAAAAGCACAAGAAGCAGCTACAGCCGCACCTACCATTAAAACGAACGGGTGTACATCTATCGTTAAGGCCATAGGTGCCAAAACCGGTAAAAGCATGGCCGTGGTAGCTAGATTAGAAGTTATTTCGGTTAAAAAGTTAACCGCGGCAATCAATACTAAAATCAATATGAGTATAGGCAAACCAGACAATGATGTCATTTGCTCACCGATCCACACTGCAAGTCCGCTAGATTCAAAACCTTTGGCAAGAGCCATTCCCCCACCAAAAAGTAATATAATTCCCCAAGGCATTTTTACCGCTTCTTCCCAATTGATCAACTGCTCACCTTTTTTCTTTGAAGGAATCAAGAACAATATTATCGCAAAAAATATAGCAATGATAGTATCATCTAAGCCAGGTAATATCTTTTGCAATAAAAATGAACGGGTGATCCAACAGAATGCAGTAAGAGCGAAAACAAATGCGACAACTTTCTCTTCGTAGGTAATTTTACCAAGATTGGTTAACAAACGCTGTATTTCTTGCTTACCTCCGGGAAAGGATTTCTGTTTAAAGGTAAACGCGTACTTTGTCAAGTATTTCCAACAAATAAAAATGAGTATAATCGATATGGGCAACCCAAATGCAAACCATTGCATAAATGTAATCTCATAGCCATACGTATCTAACACCACTCCGGCCAGCACTAAATTTGGCGGAGTTCCAATTAAGGTTGCCACACCACCAATTGATGCACTATAGGCTATTGCCAGCATAAGCGCCTTACCAAAGGTCTGGTTTTCGTCTTCAACAGTTTCTGGGTTATCCTGTAATTGTTTAATGATCGCCAAGCCAATAGGTAACATCATTACCGAAGTTGCGGTATTGGATATCCACATAGACAAAAAAGCGGTGGCTACCATAAAACCCAGTATGATCTTTCTAACATCTGAACCAATTAATTGAATAATGTTCAAGGCTATTCTTCTATGTAAGTTCCATTTTTCTATAGCAATGGCGATAATAAAACCGCCCATATAAAGAAACACATATTTGTGCCCGAAAGAACCAGAGGTAGACGACAAATCTAACCCTCCAGACAGCGGAAACAATACTAGTGGCAACAATGCGGTTACAGCAATAGGAATAGCTTCGGTTATCCACCAAATAGCTATCCAAATGGTAGAAGCCAAAACAGCATTTGCCTGTTCTGAAAGTCCGTCAGGATGAAAAAAGAAAAGTATAAGAACAAAGGAAACGGGACCTAAGACTAGTCCCAATAATTTAGTTTTACTCATTTCAACGCCATTAATGGGTTGAAAATACATTATTTAAGTACTATAATGACGTATTTGTCTTTCTATTTTATCATTTTAGATTTCAATATTCCGTAACCTGTAAGCGCCCATGCCGTAATCAAAAACAACCCACCGATAGGAGTTACTATTCCTATAACGGCAAAATCGAACTCGACTAAAGTATTTAATGATAGTAGGTAAATGGAAAATGAAAACAGTATGACCCCTATTACCGTGCATACAAAGGCGGTTTTTTTAGATTTCATGAATCCTTCAGGCAACAACCCTAGTACAACCAGAAAAAAGGCGTGGTACATTTGGTACCTCACCCCAGTCTCAAATGTTGCTACCGCCTGTGCATCGACCAACTTTTTCAACCCGTGAGCCCCAAATGCTCCAAACACTACCGCAAGCATCCCAAACAAGCATGCAGTGACTAAAATTGTTTTTTTCATAACTTTATCTGTAACTTTTTTTATAAATGTAACAATTTGATACCTTAGTAAATCTTAACCAATCAAAAATACTGAAATCGTATGATGCGAAAAATTCTTGTTATAGGCGCTGGTAAATCTACTTCTTACTTATTAGATTATCTACTGGGCAAAGCTGCATCAGAAAACCTGCAAATTACTATTGGCGACATCAACCCGACCACTATACCATCATCGATCTCGAACCATACACATTGTACGGTTATTGGTTTGGATATCTTTAAGGAAACAGATAGAAAGAATTCTATAGCTGAAGCGGACATAGTTATTTCTATGCTACCTGCCCGTTTTCATATCATGGTAGCAGAAGACTGCATAGCATTAAAAAAACATTTGGTTACAGCATCATATGTAAGTGCTGATTTACTGGCGTTAGATTCAAAAGTAAAGGATGCAGGACTGGTATTTATGAACGAAATTGGTTTAGATCCGGGCGTTGACCATATGAGCGCCATGCAAGTAATTGACCGTATTCGTGACAAGGGCGGCAAAATTATTCTTTTCGAATCTTTCTGTGGCGGATTGGTTGCGCCTGAACACGACAATAACCTTTGGAACTATAAATTTACCTGGAACCCACGAAATGTGGTACTAGCAGGGCAAGGAGGAACCGCAAAATTTATACAAGAAGGCACCTATAAATATATACCTTACCACCGCTTATTTAGAAGAACCGAGTTTTTTGAAATTGAAGGCTATGGAAGGTTTGAAGGCTATGCCAATAGAGATTCTCTCAACTACCGAGAAGCCTATCAATTACAAGATGCCTTAACAATTTACAGGGGAACCATGCGTCGTGTAGGATTTTCAAAGGCATGGAATATGTTTATACAACTGGGAGTTACAGATGATACCTATACTATAGAAAACTCAGAAAACATGAGCTATAGAGATTTCATCAACCTCTTTCTACCGTATTCCCCAACCGATTCTGTAGAACTTAAGCTTAGACATTATTTAAAATTAGATCAAGATGATATTCGATGGGACAAATTAATAGAGCTCAACATATTTGACCAAACCCGAGTTATAGGCATACCAAATGCTACACCTGCACAAGCACTACAGAAAATTCTTGAAGACAGCTGGACACTTAAGGCAGAAGAAAAAGATATGATCGTTATGTACCATAAGTTCGGTTATGAACTGAACGGGGAAAAGAAACAAATAGATTCTAAACTGGTGGTAACCGGAGAGAACCAAACCTTTACCGCAATGGCAAAAACCGTAGGTTTACCGGTTGCCATGGCAGCATTAAAAATTTTAAACGGCGAAATAACTACACCAGGGGTTCAAATACCTATCTCAAAGGAGGTTTACGAACCTATTCTGAAAGAATTGGAATCTTACGGCGTTAATTTTAAGGAATATGAAGTGCCCTATTTAGGTTACAACCCCAATTCTGTAGTTACCTAGGTTATTTTAACTAACATATTGAAAGCAAATAAGTACTTTTATGTTTTAATCCCTCATTGAGGATTCTATTACTTAAGGCTTGCCTTAAAATAATACATACCTCTAACCGCTAGGTTGAGGTAATTAATTTAACAAAACATGAAAACATCTTCTTCTTTGGCTAAAATTGACGGAATCGATAAAAAAATCTTACGGTTTTTAATGGAAGATGCCCGTAAACCTGTGCTTGAAATTGCTAGAAGTATCGGTATTTCAGGTGCTGCCATACACCAACGTTTACGAAAGCTAGAAGCATCAGGATTATTATCGGGCTCTAAATTCATTGTCAATCCAAAATCATTAGGTTACACCACAATGGCCTATATAGGCATTTATTTAGATAAAGCAATGAGCAACCCAATGGCGGTTAAGCAATTAGAAAAAATACCCGAAGTATTGGAATGCCACTATACTACTGGCAACTGGTCAATACTGATTAAAGTTCTTTGTCGTGACAACGAACATCTTATGCAGGTTTTGAACAAGGAAATTCAAGCAATAGAAGGCGTCTCAAGAACAGAAACCTTTATTTCTTTGGCACAACAAATTGATAGGCAAATCACAATTTAATATTTTGATTTAATCTAAATAAGCTTTAGCTTTGATCCCATGAAAGTGGTTTTTCAATCTAAATTTTATACCCTTTATCAATCGGATAAGGAGAAGTGTCATTATCTTGACATGAACCAAAAGACCATTAAATTATCTTTTTGCCAGTTCTTGGCCCTGAGAAGCAAAGTGCGAAACATTTCAATTGAAGAACACTTTGATTCCGACCTCAACAAACACGGATTTGAAGTACTGATGCTTTGCAACAAAGAACATTTATTCGTATTAAATACCGTTGAGCTGTTAGACTTAAAATCTTTGGTCGAATATAGTTTTATATCGTTAGATGTAGACCATATTGCAACTACTTCATAAACCCACCGTGTATCTTATTTATAATTGGTCTTAAATTAAATTCAAATTGAGGCGCAGATACTATATTTCATTATATAGTCGTTACTTTTATACTAAATTTTAAGAGAAATGAAAGATATCGCGAGATTAAACATGAGTATTAAGGTCACTTCTTTAGATGCCCTTAATGACCAAATACAAATGGAAGGCAAAGCCTCTTCATCTTATTTAGCAATGGCATCATGGTGTGATCAGCATTCATATACGGGTAGTGCAGAATTTTTTTACCGTCAAGCAAATGAGGAACGTGAGCACATGATGAAAATTTTTAAATTCATCAACGATTGTGGTGGTAATGCTATTTCCCCAGAAATATCAAATATCAACCATGACTTTTCTTCTTTAGAGGAAATTTTTGAAACTGCTTTAGAGCAAGAAATTGCAGTAACAAAATCGATCAATAAAATAATTTCCCAGGCTAAGAAAACAGAAGATTTTGCTGTCGAGAACTTCTTACAGTGGTTTGTTAAAGAACAACTTGAAGAAGAAAAAACCATGAGAGACATTCTAGACCTTTTTGACGTTATAGGCAGAGAAGGTATTGCACTCAAATTAATTGATGAGCGTATTAAATAGATAGCTTTATCGACAATAAAAAAAGGGAGTCTACAATGTAGACTCCCTTTTTTATTGTTATACTTTAATCTTAGTCTCTGCCACCGAATACTTGAAGTCCCCAGTACACTAATGTTGCCAAAGAACCAATTGCAGCCACTAAATAGGTACGTGCAGCCCATTTCAATGCATCTTCAGAACCTTTGTACTCTTGCGGAGTAACTACGTTCTTGTTCTTTAACCATGCCAATGCTCTATTACTTGCATCATATTCAACAGGCAAGGTCACAAAACTGAACAATGTTGCCAAACCCATCATTATAAGACCGGCAACAGCTACCCAATAGCCAAACCCTACGCCGGCAGCGGCTCCTAACGCCAATCCACCGAATACGACCCACATAGACATGCTAGATGTTACACTAACAATCGGTACTAATTTAGATCGCATACCTAACCATTCGTATGCTTGAGCATGCTGTACCGCATGACCAACCTCATGGGCTGCAACCGCAGCAGCAGCAGCGTTTCTTTGATTATAAACACCTTCGCTTAAGTTTACGGTTTTATTGGCAGGGTTATAGTGATCCGTAAGCATACCCGCAGTGGAAACTACTTTTACATCGCGTATACCATGATCCACCAACATCTTTTCTGCAATTTCAGCACCACTCATCCCATTTTGCAAATGGACTTTTGAATAATGCTTAAACTTCCTCTTTAATTTATTACTAACTAACCAGCTGACCAAAGCTATTGCTCCGATCAATATATAATATCCCATCATAATTTTTCAAATTTTAAATCGATTAAATATACTAAAGATTCATTCTTTAATTAGAATCTAGATATTTAAAAGCAAAAACCCCGCCAAATTCCTTTCGGATATGACGGGGTATATTTTACTGACAAATTGTACAGATTAGGCTACGACCTCTTCCCAACCAAAAGCTTCAATTATTTCTTGATATACAACTTTTCCTTCTACAATATTCAATCCTTTATTTAAAGATGCATCTTTGGCACAGGCTGCCTCCCAACCTAAATTAGCCAATTTCAATGCATATGGTAAGGTTACATTGGTCAATGCCATAGTTGAAGTGTACGGTACCGCACCTGGCATATTAGCTACGGAGTAGTGTACCACATCATCTATTATATAAATTGGGTCTTCATGCGTTGTAGGCTTGGTAGTTTCAACACATCCACCTTGATCAACAGCAACGTCTACGATGACGGTGCCTGGTCGCATTTCCTTTAACATATCCCTAGTTATTAAATTGGGAGCCTTCGCTCCTTTTAACAACACTCCACCAATAATTAAGTCGTGCGTTTTAATTAACCTTCTAATATTAAACTCGTTTGAAAACTCTGTAACCACATGTGGTGGCATTACATCGTTTACATATCGTAAGCGTTTCATATTAATATCAAGTATAGTAACGTGAGCTCCTAAACCTGCTGCCATTTTAGCAGCTTGTATACCCACTACACCAGCACCTAACACCAAAACCTTACCGGGAGCAACACCGGGAACACCACCCAAGAGAACTCCACGACCTTTAACAGGTTTCTCTAAATACTTCGCTCCCTGTTGTATGGCCATTCTACCGGCAACCTCAGACATTGGCGTTAAAAGTGGCAATGTACCCTCTTCATCTTCAACAGTTTCATAGGCTATACAAATTGCTTTTTGCTTGATCATTGCCTTGGTCAATGCCTCACTAGATGCAAAATGGAAATATGTAAATAGAATTTGACCCTTTTGGATTAGATCATATTCTTCTTCAATAGGCTCTTTAACCTTTACGATCATTTCACTCATGGCGTAAACCTGACCTATGGTATCTAAAATGATAGCACCTGCTTGTTGATAATCTTGATTAAAGAATCCACTGCCTTCACCAGCATCTGATTGTACATATACTTTGTGGTTGTTCTTTACCAATTCGAAAACTCCGGCCGGTGTCATACCTACCCTGCTTTCATTGTTTTTGATTTCTTTTGGAATACCAACGATCATGATGTTATCATTTTAAATTAAGGTGCAAAATTGAAACTAATTATACATATATCAAACAATAAATCGATAAAACATAGGGGTTACTTGATATAATTATCATTTTACAGCTAACACACCCCTATTTTTTAAGGGGTATATTTAATCTCATACCTAATCATTCAATATAACACTAAAAACCAGAAACATCTTTGACGAATAATTAAACAAAAAAAAGAGGCAATGAAAATTGCCTCTTTTTTTTGTTCAAAACCGAAGAATTAACCGACGATATTCACAATCTTGCCAGGTACAACAATTACCTTTTTAGGTGTTCTACCCGCAAGTTGCTGTTGTGTTTTTTCATGTGCCATAACCGCTGCTTCTATTTCATCTTTACTTAAATCTAAAGATAATTGCATGGTGAATTTCATTTTACCATTAAAAGAAATTGGATATTCCTTATCGCTTTCCTTAATATACTTTTCTTCGAATTTCGGAAAAGGCGCCGTAGCTATAGATGTTGTATGACCCAACTTGCTCCATAATTCTTCTGCAATATGAGGTGCATAAGGAGACACTAAAATTGCCAATGGCTCCAATACTTTTCTGCTTACACATTTTTGTGATGAAAGTTCATTTACACAGATCATAAATGTAGATACGGATGTGTTGAAACTAAAATTCTCAATATCTTCTTCTACCTTTTTAATGGTCTTATGCAATGTTTTCCATGATTCTTTAGAAGGCTCCTCCTCAGAAACAACAAATGCACCATCTGTACCAGTATGGTATTGACGCCACATTTTTTTCAAGAATCCGTGTGCTCCCGTAATACCTGCCGTGTTCCAAGGTTTTGATTGCTCTAATGGCCCTAAGAACATTTCGTACAAACGCAAACTGTCTGCGCCGTACTCCTCACAAATAGCATCGGGGTTTACGACGTTGTATTTAGATTTAGACATTTTCTCGACTTCGCGACCTACCAAATAAATATCGTTATCTGCATCAATAATCGTACGTTTCTCTCCTATAAAGCTAGAATTCTTATACTCAGCTCGCCAATTTCTAAAATCATCAATATTTAATTCATCAGTATACTTTACTACACCACCGTTCTCGATAGTTTTTAATAACCCAATATCTGCATTTATCTTATCATACCCTATCCCTATTCTAATACTCAAGTATTTTACTATTTCTTCTTCATTTAAACCTTTAATAGCCGAAATATGAATAGAATCTTTCTCAAAAATTTGATATAAAAAGCTCTCACCTTTAGACAGGTATTCTTTAGTTAAATGACTTATATAAATATCTTTTATTGACTTGTCATTTTGCACCCACAAGTTACCATCAATCAAACCTCTTGACAAAAAATAATCACCAAATTCGATTCTTACTTCTGCTTTTTTAGCATTTGATTCCGTTGTATAAAAGTCTGAAATATAAGGAGCTAACTTATAAACAAACGCACTAGTCCCCGTAATCATTCCTTGGTTGATCAGCTTTTTGGCAAACTCATCTTTTGGTACCAAACCTTTATCGAACATGAACTTTTGCCAGAAACGAGAGTACAATAAGTGACCAGTTGCATGCTCACTACCACCTATGTATAAATCTACATCTTGCCAGTAATTAATAGCTTTCTCGGAGAATATCTCTTCGCTATTATGCGGGTCCATGTACCTATTAAAGTATTGAGAACTACCTGCCCAACCTGGCATGGTATTCAACTCTAGCGGAAATACTGTGGTATTATTTATCTCGCTATTATTGACAACTTTATTGGCAACAGTATCCCACGCCCATACCTCAGCGTTACCTAATGGTGGTTCACCGGATTCAGTAGGTAAGTACTTTTCCACTTCAGGTAACTCAATTGGTAAATGTTCTGGAGAAATCATCTGCGGCATTCCGTCTACATAATACACCGGGAAAGGTTCTCCCCAATATCTTTGGCGACTGAATACGGCATCGCGCAAACGATAGTTTATTTTTCCTTCGCCATGTCCAATTTTTTCCAACTCATAGATAGCCAGCTTCATTGCTTTCTTGTATGGTAATCCGTTTAAGAAATCAGAGTTGGCAATAACAGTCTTCTCCTTATCGGCAAATGCCTCTTCAGAAATATCCACTCCCTCAAAAATATTAGGGATTGGTATATTAAAATGTTTTGCAAAATCATAATCGCGCTGATCACCACATGGAACGGACATCACAGCTCCTGTTCCATAACCCGCTAACACGTAATCACCTATCCAAATCGGAATTGGCTCTTTGGTAAATGGATGTTCTGCATAGGCTCCTGTAAATGCACCTGATATGGTTTTTACATCTGCCATACGATCACGTTCAGAACGCTTTGCCGTTGCCTCAATATATGCCTCTACCTCAGCTTTCTGATCTGGTGTAGTTATTTTACCTACTAATTCATGCTCTGGTGCCAAGGTCATAAAAGACACTCCGAAAATGGTATCGGGTCTTGTTGTAAATACCTCTATTTTTTCATCATGGTCTTTAACATTAAAAATAGCACTTGCTCCCTGACTTCTTCCAATCCAATTGGTTTGTGAATCTTTTAAAGGTTGTGGCCAATCTATTTTATCCAACCCATCTAACAAACGTTGTGCATAGGCAGATATACGCATACTCCATTGGGTCATTTTTTTACGAATAACCGGGTGACCACCACGCTCTGATACTCCGTTTACGATTTCGTCATTTGCCAATACCGTACCTAGTGCAGGACACCAGTTTACCTCAGTATCCGCCAAATATGTTAATCTATATTGTAATAGTATTTCTTGTTTTCTAACATCAGAATACGCTTTCCATTCATCAGCTGTAAATGCCTCAATATCCTCATCACATACGGCATTCACATTGGCGTTTCCATCCGAAGAAAATTTAGAAATCAAGGTTTCTATATCTTCTGCCTTATCGGTATCCTTATTATACCACGAATTGAATATCTGTATGAATATCCACTGTGTCCATTTGTAATAATCAGGACTAGAAGTTCTTACTTCTCTGCTCCAATCGAAAGAAAAACCCAATTGATCTAACTGCCTTCTATAAGTTTTGATATTGGCTGCCGTAGTAATTGCAGGATGCTGACCTGTTTGAATAGCATACTGCTCCGCCGGCAAACCAAAAGAATCGTAGCCTTGCGGATGCAATACATTAAAACCTTTATGCCTCTTATATCGTGCATAAATATCACTTGCAATATACCCTAACGGATGCCCAACATGGAGCCCTGCACCAGAAGGATAAGGAAACATATCCAACACATAGAACTTTTCTTTATCAGAATCGTTCTCCGCTTTAAATGTTTGATTTTCTGCCCAGTATTTTTGCCATTTGGCTTCAATTTCGTTGAAATTGTATTGCATGATCTTTACTTCTTTTCTGTAAGCCGCAAAAATAGGTTGAATCGTTGAGAGTTAAAAAGATATTGCTAATTAACAGCTTTACTTCTACAAACTATAGAACTATTGCCAATTGACTAAATTTGGTATCTTACAATCGTGAAATTAATGTGTCCCAAAAAATTAGTCTTTTTACTTTTCATATTCTGTTTGGTTTCCATAGAAATGAAAGCCCAATTAGGATTTTGCGGTGGCAATTCTGGCGACCCTATTTTTACAGAAGATTTTGGTGCCGGGACAAATAACGGCCCAGCTTTGCCCGCTGGCACAACCACATATAACTTTACCGCCTTTACCCCTAATGATGGGGATTATACTATTTCTAGCACCACAAATTACTTTGATTGGCTATCATTACAGGATCATACCCCTGGAGACACCAATGGAAAAGCATTTATCGTCAATGCCAGTTTTACTGCCGGGGAGTTCTATCAACGTCAGGTTACGGGATTATGTGAGAATACTACCTATGAATTTTCTTCTTGGCTAATCAACCTACAACCTGCAAATAGCTGCGAAGGCAACAGTATACCCGTTAACGTTCGTTTTCAAATTTGGGACGAAACGGACACTAATCTTTTAGCCCAAGGTGATACAGGAAATATTTTCAATACCGGCAGCACCGAGTGGGACCAATATGCTTTGGTATTCAAAACCGAACCAGGACAAACATCGGTCATTTTAAAAATGAGAAACAATAGTAATGGCGGTTGTGGCAATGACCTTGCCATAGATGATATTTTATTTAGAACTTGTGGAGATAATGTTACCGTTTCAACCTCAAATAATGAAGCCAACTTAGTGGTCTGCGAAACTCAAGGCGGTGTTTCAAGAACCCTTACCGCTACACCAGATTCGTCTGTTTTCAGTACCCACGCTTACCAATGGCAACAAAGTACAGATCAGCAAACGTGGACAGATATCACAGGTGAAAATAGTGCGGTTTTGAATACCCCTGCCGTAACGACCACTACCTATTTTAGAACAAAAATTGCAGAAGATGCGGTCAATATCAACAACGACCTTTGTAATGTCGTCTCAGATGTTTTTGATATTACCGTCTTACCTATACCAGATGCACCTACAAGCAATGGCGATATCACAATTTGCGAAGGAGAATTAGGCACATTATCCGTAAGCACACAAAGCAACTATATTGTTAATTGGTATGATGCCGAGATTGGCGGTAATTTAGTATTGGCAGAAAGCAATACCTTAGAAATCGGTGTTGGTGGCACTTATTACGCAGAAGCAAATTCCACAACAATTGAATGTGCATCAACAACTAGAACAGCTGTTTCCTTAACTGTCAACCCGCTACCCATAGTACCAGATGACATGAGCACATTTTTATGTGAAGATTCTTTTACAACTTTAGATGCAGAAGTGGAAGATGCCACTTATCTATGGAACACCGGCGAAACTACTCAACTAATCAATGTAACCGCAGCCGGCGAATACAATGTTCTGATTACGAATACCAACGGGTGTTCTGCCATGCGTAATTTTAATGTAAAGCAGATAGACCTACCAATAATAGATACAATTGAATCTGATGGCGCATCAATATTGGTCGCTACAATGAATACCGGTAATTTTGAATATTCATTAGACGGAATTTCTTTTCAACCCAGCCCCATATTCGATGCCGTTGAAGGTGGGTTCTATACCATTTATGTACAAGACAACACAGATTGTGGCGTAGTAACCCAAGATTTTTATCACTTGGTCATTCCTAAATTCTTTACACCCAATGGCGATACATTTAATGATACTTTTGCACCTGACGGATTAGAAATCTTTAGCAACATAGCCATATCTATTTTTGACCGTTACGGCAAGCTCTTAAAATTCGGGAATTCAGATTCGACTTCATGGGATGGTACTTTTCAAGGTGAACAAATGCCAGAAGATGATTATTGGTATCTTATTAAGGCAGATTCCTCCCAATTTAAGGGTCACTTTAGTTTAAAACGTTAAGGCTTTTTTTTTTAAGTTCCATTTCACTTTACTTTGCTATTTTTACTGCACTTTTAAGCACTATGGCAAACTCTTTCGAAAAATACCAAAGACGCAAACTTATCTCCTCTTACTTTTCTGTGGTGCTGAGTATTGCTTTGGTTTTGTTCCTATTAGGTATTTTAGGATTATTGGTTTTGAATACCAAAAAAATGGCAGATCGTTCTAAAGAGCAGATTACTATTTCTGTATTTTTAAAAGAAAATACCAAGGAAATTGAAGTGGAACAACTTCAAAAAACTTTGGCAATGTCAGAGTACACCAAGTCTTCTACCTATGTTTCTAAAGAAGAAGCCGCAAAACAACATAGTGAGGAAATTGGGGAAGATTTTGTAGACTACTTAGGCTACAACCCTCTTAAAAACTCGATAGACGTAAAGCTAAACGCTGATTTTGTTACCGCAGAAAAAGTAGAAGAGATTGCCGCAACACTTTCTGAAAAAAGTTTTGTCGATGAAGTTAGCTATGACCGGGTATTGGTCAGCATGGTCGCAAAAAGCGTAGAACAAATCGGATTTTGGATTTTAGTAGCCAGTGCAATTTTTACTTTTATTGCGGTATTGTTGATCAACAGCTCTATTCGGTTATCTATCTACTCAAAAAGATTTATCATTAAAACCATGCAAATGGTCGGCGCAACCAAAACATTTATTCGTAAACCTTTTATTTGGCAAAATATTAAATTAGGTATGATAGGCGCAACCATTGCATTGTTAGCTATAGGTGGTGTTGTATACTATGTAAATACCAATTTTGAGGATTTAGGACTTTTAGAAGAACCTTATATTTTAATCACCTTATTTGTTGGTGTTTTTCTATTAGGCATACTTATTTCGTTCATTAGCACCTATTTCGCTACCCAACGTTTCTTAAATCTTAGAACGGACGAATTATATTATTAAATTTGCGGCATGAGTAAAAAGAACAAAATTGAACAGCAACCTAAACAGGAATTTATTTTTCAAAAGAAAAATTACATGTTCATGTTCATTGGACTTGCCTGTATTGCATTAGGTTTTATTTTAATGAGCGGTGGTGGAAGTGACGACCCTAATGTATTCAATCCTGAAATATTTAATTTTAGAAGAATTAGACTTGCCCCAACTCTAGTACTTATCGGCTTGGGTATAGAGATATATGCCATTTTGTTGAACCCGCATAAAAAGAAAGATTAATTGGATACTTTAGATGCTATTATACTCGGTATCATACAAGGATTGACCGAGTTTTTACCTGTTTCATCAAGTGGTCATTTAGAATTGGGGAAAGCCATTTTAGGAGACAACTCCGTGCAAGAGGAAAGCTTATTGTTTACCGTGGTTCTCCACTTTGCTACTGCATTAAGTACCATTGTTGTCTTTAGAAAAGATATTTGGGAAATTATAAGTGGATTGTTTCAGTTTAAATGGAATGAAGAAAGTCAGTTCTCTGCTAAAATCATAGTTTCCATGTTACCTGCTGTTTTTGTAGGTCTTTTTTTTGAAGAACAACTAGAAGCCTTTTTTGGCGGCAACATTAGGTTTGTAGGTTTTATGCTGATCATTACCGCTGTGCTTTTATATTTCGCCGACAAAGCCAAGGATACAGATAAAAAAGTAAGTTTTGGCAATGCCTTTATTGTTGGCATCTCACAAGCGATAGCCATGTTACCCGGTATTTCACGTAGCGGTGCCACTATTTCTACTTCCGTTCTTTTGGGGGTGGATAAATCTAAGGCGGCTAGGTTTTCTTTTTTAATGGTTGTACCATTGATCTTTGGAAAAATTGCAAAAGACCTTATGAGTGGCGATTTAACTTTTGATGGAGAAAATAATGTAGCCATGGGCGCTGGTTTCATTGCAGCCTTTGTTGCCGGTCTTGCCGCTTGTACTTGGATGATCCAATTGGTAAGAAAAAGCAAGCTATCCTATTTCGCCATCTATTGCCTTATTGTAGGATTGATTGCCGTTATATACGGATTTACTAATCCGTAGTACTTAAAAAACACCCCATATACATGCAAGATTTGACCAAAGAAGACTATTTAAACGGTCAGGTACTATTGATCGACAAGCCTCTAGAATGGTCCTCTTTTCAAGCGGTCAACAAATTGAAATGGGCGATTAGAAAAAAATTCAGTTTAAAGAAATTTAAAATTGGGCACGCAGGTACTCTAGACCCGCTGGCGACAGGACTTTTGGTCATTTGTACCGGTAAGTTCACGAAGAAGATTACCGAATACCAAGGTCAAGAAAAAGAATATACCGGTATCATCACCTTAGGCGGTACTACACCCTCTTATGATCTTGAGACAGAAATCAACGAAACCTTCGGCACTGAACATATTACCCCAGAACTAATTTACGAAACAACCGCCCAATTTATAGGTGACATTGAACAAGCACCGCCTGTTTTTTCTGCCTTAAAGAAAGATGGCAAACGTTTATATGAGTTGGCACGAGAGGGTAAAACCGTTGATATACCTAAGCGTAAAGTACATGTAAGCGCTTTTGAAATTACCAGTATTGACAAATTGAATGTCCATTTCAGAATTGCATGTAGCAAGGGTACTTATATACGGTCTATGGCACATGATTTTGGAAAAGCATTACATTCTGGTGCACATTTAACTGCATTAAGAAGAACCAAAATAGGTGATTTTAACGTAGATAATGCTCAAGACCCTTTGGTCTTTGCCGATATATTATTAGGTTCAGAAGAAAACTAGCCACAAACTATTGCTTGTCATTTATCGATCTTCTAAAATATTTTAGTATTATTAAGGTTATATATTCATGGAACTGAACAGAAAACAATTATCTCTACTTGCCACTATCTTTAGCTTGTCTATTGTAGTGTTGGTATTGTATGGTATTCAGTTTGGCGGCCAAGAAGAGACTCACGAAGACTATGTTGTTGAAATGGTGATGGACCCAGAAGTTTTGGAAGAAATTCTGAAAGAAGAAGAACCTTTGGAAGAACAAGTAGCATCTGACCCTATTAAAAGTCATTTAGCATTTAACGAAACTGCAAAACCTAGTTACGGTAACCCAGAACCATTACAGACTTTAGAAGAGTTAATGGAAGAACGTAGTGAAATGAGCGACGGCGATCCTACCGAAAGCATATATAACGACACCGGATATTCTGAAAGAGTTAAGGCCTTAGCCAAAAAGCGAGAGGAAAAAAAACAGCTTTTAGGAGAAAAAGAAGCGCAGAAAAAAGAATTCACCAATAATCTTGCAGCCAGACGAACATCTGTATCCTATTCATTGGTTGACAGAAATAACTATAAATTACCACCCCCAATATATACGTGTATCGAAGGAGGTAAAGTTGTCATTAATATTGAAGTAAATGCCCTAGGTTATGTTACGGAAGCTGATTTTAATGCTAAAAGCTCAGGTACATCTAACGGATGTTTGGTTGAAAACGCTATAAAATACGCCTTAAAAGCACGTTTCAACAGTTCTGAAAAAGACACGCAAAAAGGCACAATTACCTATTTATTTCAAGGGAAGTAATTCTAGTAAATCTTTAATAATACTTTGCCCTTTATCCTTATTATAAAAAATTTGAAGATCTTGTTTAAATTCCGGCGTTAACTTGCCATACGCTGTCTTGTAATCTTCCACCAGTTTTGTAGCTTTCTTAGACCTAGGCCCCCAAGTGGCCACAACTTTATTTTCTTTCTCATTTATGGCTATCAATTTCGGAATAGACCTACCTCCATTGGTCAAGAATTGATCCATAATATTCAAATTTTCATCCCTAAGAATTATTGATAAGGAAATATTAGGATTTATCTCGGTGAATTTATGCATTACAGGTAGTGCAGGCGAGGCATCTCCACACCAACTTTCAGATAATACTACCCATGAAACTTTTTGGTCAACAGCCTTAATCTTTTGAATGACCTCATCGGTAAACTTTAAGGTCTTGTCCCATCTACGCATGCGACTATTGTTCAATTGCGTGTATTGAGATAATGCTTCCGTTTGTTCAGGACCTGTAGATGCTCCTTTTTCAGCTAATTCTGAAACCAGTGTCCTATATTCAATGTAACTAAAACTATTTTTTAATCCTTCTGCAATACTATCTTCCTGTAACAACTCCATAATATTTATGTTTTCACATTTTGATCGACCACATTAGTAGCAGTAAAAACAGATTACTTACAAATTTTCAGGATTGACAGCTAGACTATTGAACAACTTTGCTTTAGCTTTAAAATATTTGTTCTCTACCTGATTCTGCTTTAAAACTGCATCTATCAATTTAGACTCCCTAGAATTTATTAAGAACAGCGAACTTTCCCCGAAACTGAATTTTCGTTCTTCGGCAGCTAACAGCGCTTCATAACTGGCAACAATATCATCAATCAATATGTTCTGATTTTCAAAAGAGGCCAACTCATTATAGATAGCCAAAATTTTATTCTGTATTTGCACCTCGGCATTATCCATTTCAAACTGTGCATCCCGTAATTTCAGTTTTGCCAATTTAAGATCCCCTCGTTCTTTTCTAAGAAATAAAGGCAACTCAAAATTTAATCCGCCTTTATAGTTTTGCGTTTCAAAAGAGTTCAAATACTCTGGCTCATCTGTAATAAACTTGTATTCCACGTCTATTTTAGGCAAGAGCTTATTAGTCTTTAATCGCTTATCTACCCGCAAACCATCTATTTTATATCCTAGCGATTTTAATTTGGGATGATTCTCTAGCTGAAAACTATCCAACGGTTTTCCTAAAATTTCCAACGCTTGATCTATCTCTACATCCAACGACAGATCCGGCACCACACCTGGTTGTAATTCCATCGGAATATTATCTCCCATCCATAAGAAGTTGGAGAGCTCTAATTGTGCGTTTTGCAAAACTACATTCGCCTGTTCTCTTTCCAAAGCTCTATTTTGCACGGCAATCTTAGCTTCTACAGTATCAATGGCGGCAATTTCACCTGCATAGGCATTTTTATTGACACCTTCTAGCCTTACTTTGGCATTTTCTAAAAAATCATTGAACAGTAAACTATTCCTATAGGCTTGCAGCCAATTGAAATATGCCAAAGAAGCATCGAATAATATTTGATTGACCAACAGATCCCTATCCGCTTTAGACTGCTCCCTAAAAAATTTGGCTTTTTTCACAGTGGCCATACGCTCGTTGATCCAAGAACCGCGACCTAAGGAAAGGGCTACCCCAGCACTGTAGAGTCCATCATCCGGCACATTTCTCTCCGCATTTAAATATTCACCCGAGTAATGCTCAAATTCCCCCTTTAATTCTATGCCGTACCATGTAGGAATCTTAAATGTAGAATTTAAAAGATCATAGTATTCGGTTCCCTTAAATTCCTTTGTTGAATAATCTACCGATATTTTGGGATCGAACCCACCACGGGCCTTCATAAGATTGGCTTGACCAACACTCATAACCATTTCGGCCTGTTTGGTAATTGGGTGATACTTTTTTACATAACCCAAATATTCCTTAAACCCCAACGGAATAGTATCTGCATTTTGGGCCGATGCAAAAAAACCGGTACATAAACAGAAAAAGAAAAAAATGCTTCTCATCATTATTTTTTTACGGGTTTATCTTGTGCGCCTTCTGGCTGATAATAATTAGGTGGGAAACCATTTAACTGTCGCCATAGTTCATACCAAATTGGCACATCTTCCAATAATGCAATAGTATTTGCCCCAGAACCCACTCGTAACGCTTCTGGCCATGCCTGGTCTTCTTCATCAGGAGATAATAGCACCCTATATTTTCCATTTGGATTAATAAAGGTTTCTATTGCTACTACCTTGCCCGCATAGGTACCATATGAAGCATTAGGCCACCCGCTGAATACAATGGCCGGCCATCCATCGAACTGTATCCTAACTTTTTCCCCTAAATGAATTAAAGGTAAATCAATGGGTTCTATAAATGTTTCTACCGCCATATCGTACTCTGCCGGCATAATACCTACTAATGGGGTACCTTCTTTAAATGTCTCACCTATACCTGCCGTTAGTACTTTGTTGATGTACCCATTTTGTGGAGCTCTAATATAACGCAATGCGCTTCGCATTTGGTAGTTGGTATAATCGTTCTCCAATTTACTTACTTGTGCCTCAGAATCGAATTGATTGGACATTGCAGTAAATTTATCGCTCTGTGCCTTAGAGATTTTATCGGTGTACGAAGCCTCTACCCTGTTAATTTCTACCTCGGCATTGATAATCTCATTTTTGGCGGCCAATAACTTGTTTTCCTGTGAAAGTAATTTGACCTGTGTTTCTTGCAGCTTTAAACGCTTTTCTTCCACATCGGTTACCGCTTTTAAACCTTCGCTCTGTAGTTGAGCGGTTCTTTCAAACTGCCGTTCCGCAATTTGAATGTTGGTCTTTGCGGCTTCAAAATCGATGCTATCACTCTGTGCTTTTAGCTTTGCCTGCATCAACTTATTCTTTGCCTGCTCTAATTTCAATCTTCTTTCATTGATTAAGGCGGCAACTTGATTATCTAACGATTTCACTTTTTCGCCATATGAGCTTACCGATGAACTTTTAGATTTTAACTGTTGCCCCGTGCGCTCGACCAAATCTGGATCAAAGTATTCCGATTTTATTTCAGAAATGAACAATATGGTATCTCCCTTTTCAACATAATCCCCTTCTTGAACATACCATTCTTCTATTCTACCGGGTATCTGAGATTGAATGGTCTGTGGTCTTTGCCCCGGGGTCAGCGTAGTTAAATTGCCTCTAGCGGTAATGGTTTGGGTCCAAGGCAAAAACAATACGATAATACCTACAGCGGCAAATGCAAAGAGAAATCTATTAAAATGCTTGTAATGCCTCTTGTGGTTTACTTTAGTAACCGATTTAAATCTCG
The DNA here is from genome assembly GCF_003075045.1 of Maribacter litoralis. GTDB lineage: Bacteria > Bacteroidota > Bacteroidia > Flavobacteriales > Flavobacteriaceae > Maribacter > Maribacter litoralis. The sequence continues at coordinate 392,843 of NZ_QCZD01000003.1, forward strand.
CTATAGAGACTTTTTCGTTAAGTTTATTATGAGATATATTAAGCATCTGTTCCTTGGATTTCGTTAATAATCTGTCCTTTTTCCATGGTTATGATTCGTGAACATTTTTTAATCCACTTATCATTTTCACTAACTACAAGCAATGCCCAACCGTTAGATGGATCGCTTAAAAAGTTTAAAATACGGTCTGCCTCCTCTATATTAAATTGATCTAAAGGATCTTTGAGAATCAATAATTTTGGTTTACGAACAATGCTTCTGGCCAATACTATTTTCTTGGAAACCGTATAAGGTATCTGTTTACCTTCTGGGTACAGCACCGTATTTAAACCCTCTGGTTGCTTCTTGACAAAATCGGTAAGTCCTACTTTATCCAATGCCCAATAAACTTGCTCATTGGTAGTGTCTTTATCACCAAAGGTGATGTTGTTCAAAATAGTACCCTCAAAAGGAGTTTCTTCTGGTAAAGACTGACCTAGATGAGAACGGTAATAATTTAAGTTCATTCCTTTTAGAGATACTCCGTTAACATACACACCGCCACTATCTGGCTCAATAATACCCGCTATTAAACGCAACAATGTATTTTTTCCAGAACCGCTATTACCTCGTAATAGAATGGTACAGGTAGGAGAAATGGTTAAACTTAAATTATTGATGATCTGCCTTTTTGGTTGTGGTACACTATATGTAATTTCACTTAACTCAACCGTAAAAGCTTGATTTTCCATAAATGGTTTTTCACCTTCTTGTGCCTCTAATTTTTTATCTACCACTTGCCCCATTTTTTCTAGAGATGTCAAGAGATCATAAAATGTTTCCAAACCTAAAATCAGTTTTTCGACCGAACTGATCACTAAAAGGATAATAATTTCAGCCGCAACAAACTGACCAATGTTCATCTCTTGGTTTAGCACCAACAATCCTCCGATCAACAATAGACCTGCCGTTACCAATACCTTGAAACCGATCATTTGAATAAACTGCAACACCAAAACCCTAAAGTGACCTTCTCTTGCGTTTAAATAGTTGACCACCAAAGTATCGTTCTTATCGAGGGCATGAGACGTTTTGCCCGATAGTTTAAAACTTACAATAGACCTTGCTATTTCTTGAAGCCAATGCGCAACTTTGTATTTACTTTTAGATTCATCTAAACTGGTATCTAAGCCTCTTTGTGCGGTAAATTTGAACACTACATAAATCAGCAGCAGCAGCAGCATGCCGTACACTATAAAAAATGGGTGATAAAAAGAAAGTAACAACAACCCAAATACAATCTGCAATAAGGCAGCGGGAAAATCTATCAATACCTTTGATAAGGATTTCTGAATGGTCAATGTATCAAAAAACCTGTTTGCCAATTCTGGCGGATAGTAGTTATGCAACTCGCTCATTTTAATTTTCGGAAAACGATACGCAAACTCAAAAGATGCCCTGGTGAAAATCTTTTGCTGTACATTTTCAATGATTCTTATTTGCATAAGTTGTAGCACGCCCACAAAAGCAACACCTAAAGTCACTAAAATTACAAGTACTATCCAAGAAGAACTTATTTGGGCACCTTGCATTAAATTTATAATTGCCTGTATACCCAATGGTAATGATAAGTTGACAACCCCTGCAAATATGGCGTAATAAAACACCTGAAAAATATCTTTTTTATCTAATTTTAATAGACCTAAAAATCGCTGCCAAGCAGTTAGTGTTTTATTACTCATTTAAGTTTTGTTTTAATGTATTGAATACAAGGTGGGTCAAGTATTGTGTTGGTGTCACTCTCTCATTACAATCTGTAAGCGATGGAAAATGCTCTCTTAAATAATGCTGGTGCAATCCGTTTTCCAAAATGGTGCTAGCTAAACTTGTTGGGTATTCATAATCTGCATCTACTTCTGCAATCATTTCAGATAAACGCCCCACCAATCTCTTATAGATAGCATAATATCCTTCTTTATTCTCAGCATCTACTTCTTTGGTCAAGTACGCTTTGGAATATTCGTTAATTACAATTTGATTCAGAAGCACTTCATTAACATGGGAAAATGCCGAATCTTCTTTGATTTCCCTTGTAATGATTATGATGGACTTTAATAATTTCTCTTTCGGATTTTTAATACTGTGGGTTGCGAATACCAATTGATATTCCATCCAACCCCAATACCAAGAAGTTAGGTAGACAAGCAGCTTATGTTTGTTTTCAAAATACCTGTAAATAGAACTCTCGTTCGAACCAATTTGATGACCTAGCTTTTTAAACGTAAAACTCTCAAAGCCAATCTCATTGATCATTTGAATACTAAACTGAATAATCTTTTTACCGAGTCCCGAAGATTCGGGATCCTTTAGAAAAAGTTTTTCGTTAATCTTTATTTGCACCCCTTGCAACAGCCGTTCCATATTACTTTTAATTATATAAAACGCAAATATAATAGTATTACTATTGGTTTATAATAGTTTAACACTTATTAACTTAAATTCAATTGTTTACATTACACAATATCACATTCATTTTCTAGTATTTGAATTACTTGTTTGCATTATAGCATTAACATCAAGTTCTATTCTTTTTAAATACATTTGCTATCAAAGATATTTATATGGACCCTGTAAGATGTGGTTGGTGCAAGGGCGATACGCTATACGAAGCATATCATGATCAAGAATGGGGCGTACCCGTAAAAGATGATGCCTTACTTTTCGAATTTCTAGTACTGGAAACTTTTCAAGCAGGTTTAAGCTGGATCACCATTCTTAAAAGACGAGAAAATTTTAGGATTGCTTTTGACCACTTTGATTATCAAAAAATTGCAACATACCCAGAATCAAAAATTCAAAACTTACTACAGGATGAGGGTATTATCAGAAATAAACTAAAAGTTCGTGCTACCGTAACCAATGCCATTGCATATATGGCAATCCAGAAAGAATTTGGAAGCTTCAGCAATTATATTTGGCAATTTGTAAATAACGAACCTATTAAAAATAAGGTCATCAACTATAAAGACGCTCCTGCCAATACACCAATATCCGATAAGATTAGTACAGATTTAAAAAAGCGTGGCTTTAAATTTGTAGGTAGTACTATTATCTATGCATTTATGCAGGCTACAGGTATGGTAAATGACCATCAAATAGATTGTTTTAGATATACCGAAGTGTAATACAACATAATTAAAATGAAACACATAAAGCTAATACCAATAACTGCCTTAGTATTATTTTGCTGGCAGTTTACCAATGCTCAGTACAAATACGAACGTGAATATCGTATACTTAAATCTCAATTTCCATCAGAAGCTATATCAACTATTGAAAAATATGTTGAAGATTATAAACGTATTAAATTCTATAAAGAAACCGACAGCATAAAAGTAAGTTATGAAGCAAAGCTTAAAAAAGATAAACTTTGGTATAGTATTGAATTTGACAAGAACGGTATTCTAGAGGATATAGAAATATTGATAAAACCTGCAGATATTCCCAATGACACCTATTCAAACATAGAAACTTATTTGAACAATAATTTCATAAAATATAGAATCAAAAGACTACAACAACAATATACTTCAAAAAATAATCCTTTAGAGAAAACTTTTAAAAATGCATTTCAAAATCTATTATTACCCGACAATAATTATGAACTTATGGTTGTAGGTAGAAAAGAAGATGGATATTTAGATTATGAGATTTTGTTCGATGCCGATGGAAATTTTAAAAAAATAAGAACATCACTTCCTCCAAATTATGACCACGTACTTTATTAGGAAGCTTCTATTTTTTATCCTATTGACAGTTATAGGATTTTTAAATTTACATTCTCAAGATAAAACGATAGCCTATTGGGAACCAGAAGTTTCTTTTAACTATAAAGTTGCCCCCTTGCTCAAGCAGAATTTTTCTTTGGCAAACAGAAATTATCTGTATAATGACAACAAGACACAATTAACTGTAAGGCAAATAGAAATAGCCCATTTCTCTGCATTGACTATACACCCTAATACCAGTGTTGGTCTAGGCGTACAATACCGGTTTAGGGAGGCATTTGAAGATGACAAGGAAAACGAACTTAGAATTACCGAACAGTTTAACCTCACCAAGAGCGATGGTAGTATACGCTTTGGTAACCGTTTTAGATTAGAACAACGTATACAACCAAGCAACCTAGTGCACAGAATACGATATCGTTTTGCAATCGATTTGCCTTTAAAAGGTTTAAAAATGGATATTGGAGAGCCTTATTTGGTAGCTACCACAGAATCGTTGCTAAGTTTAGGCAAAAGCGAAAAGCCTATGTACGACCAAAGGATTACGTCTCAAATTGGTTGGTCTATCAATAATCATTTAAAGGCTCAACTAGGTGTTCAATTTAGAATGGAAAACTATACAGAAAACACTGAACACGTTTTTCTTTTCTTGAACAGTATTGTTTTTTCACTTTAATATTGCCATAAACTCCTTTCTAGGTATTTCTTTGGCGCCCATACTTGCCAAGTGATTTGTGTGTAATTGGCAGTCTATTACTTTATACCCTTTTTGCCCTAACTCTTCGGCAAGTTTTATAAAGGCAAATTTTGAAGCGTTAGATGTTAAACTGAACATACTCTCGCCACAAAAAACATGACCAAGATCTATACCGTACAAACCACCAACAAGCTTATCATTCTCCCAAACTTCATACGATTTGGCTATACCTTTTTCATGTAATTTAAGGTAGGCAATTTTCATTTCATCCGTTATCCAAGTACCATCTTGCCCTTCTCTAGGTACAGTAGAACAATATTCTAGAACTTGCTCGAAACATGTATTCTTGGTAAGGCTAAACTGCTTATTCCTAATAACCTTTTTCATGCTTTTTGAAATTTTAATCTCATTGGGATATAGCACCATTCTAGGATCTGGACACCACCACAAAATAATGGAATCGTTGTCAAACCACGGAAAAATTCCGTTTTGATAAGCCAATAGCAACCGTTCTGGAGAAAGATCTCCGCCTACCGCCAATAAACCTTCAACATTGGCACTTTCCACCGGGGGAAATACTAAGTCATCCGTTAAAAAATACATGGCTTTTTTTTACTGCTTTTTTAGTTCTTGTTCAAAATAACCAAAGGTGTGAAAACAAAAAAACTTGTTCAACCATTAAAGTTGAACAAGTTTAATATTTAAAAGGTAAAACCCTTTACTGTTTTACGCTATAATCGTTAGAAAGGTAGATCATCATGATCCTCTTCGTTCAAATTATCGGCTGGTTCAAATGCTTCCATTGGCGGTACAGGTGGCATACCTGGTGCTGGTGCCTGCTGAGAAACATTTTCTATACGCCATCCTTGAATGGAGTTAAAATATTTTACCTGACCTTGAGGGTTTGTCCATTCTCTTCCTCTAAGATTTATACTAACTTTTACATCTTGCCCTACAGCATAACTGTTCAACAAATCACATTTATCTTGAACAAATTCTATCATGATATGTTGTGGATATTGCTCGTCTGTAGTAACTACCAACTCTCTTTTTCTAAACCCGTTGGACCCAAAGGTTTGGGTTTCTCCTATCAATTTAACTTTACCTTCTATTTCCATCTTGAACTCTTTTTACAATAGAGCTCAAAAATACATAAAATGATGCGGTAATAAAACATGGTACAATGATATCAACACAACAATTATTCACAATTAGGGTTATCTTTAGTATTAGATAACTATTGGATGAACTTTATTCCTAAAAACAAAATTTCCAACATTTTTCTATTGGTAGGCTCCTTTGCTGTGGTTAGTCTTATCTTATGGAACACCAATAGCTTTTTTAAACAATTTAAGGAAGAAGAGCGTTTAAAAATGGAGATTTGGGCAACAGCGCAGTCAGAATTTTTACAATCGTCTGAAACCGTAGATCTAGGCAGTCTTCACTTAAAGGTATTTCAAAACAATACCTCTACCCCAATGATCTTAATCAACAAAGACGAATCTATTAGGGTCAATAATTTTCCGCCCAATAAGGCACAAGATTCTGTTTTCATTCAAAGTCAGTTAAAAAAATTCAAAAGCGAGAATACCCCTATTTCAATTGACCAACAAGGTGAACATTTAGCTACGCTATATTATGGCAATTCTGATGTTTTGACCAAATTAAAATATTACCCCATTGCGTTACTTCTAATCATTTTTCTATTTGCCGCAGTGATCTATTTTCTGTTCAAGACTAACAAGGCTTCTGAACAGAACAAACTATGGGCAGGTATGGCAAAAGAAACCGCACACCAAATCGGCACACCTTTATCTTCTCTCTTAGGTTGGAACGAGCTTTTAAAAACTGAAGACATCAACCCGAGTATTACCAAAGAAATTGAAAAAGATATTGATCGATTACAGACCATTACCGAACGTTTTTCTAAAATAGGATCCTTACCAAAACTTGTTGAAAGCGACATTGTTAAAGAAACCCAAGACGCTTTTGATTATTTAAAGCGAAGAAGCTCTAAGCTCATTCATTTTTCTTTTAATTCTAAAGTAGATTATTTGCCTGTTATGCTTAATAGTTCATTATACAATTGGACTATTGAAAATTTGGTAAAAAACGGTATAGATGCTATGCGAGGCAAGGGTAGTATTGCCATTGAAATAGTGCCAGATAACAAATTCGTGAATATTTTGATAGCTGATACCGGGCACGGTATTTCAAAAAGCAACTATAATAGTATCTTTACACCCGGATTCACCTCTAAGAAAAGAGGCTGGGGTCTCGGACTTTCTTTGGTAAAACGAATTGTGGAAGAGTACCACGATGGCAAAATAAAGGTGTTATCATCTGGCAAAGAAGGGACTATAATGCAAATTTCTTTAAAAGTGGCTCACTAATTATGGCGAAGGAAAAATTTGAAGTTATTAAAGAAGCTCAACTCACCAATAACTGTCCTGAGTGTTTTAATCAGGATTTAAATCTTACTTTTTATCAAAAACATACCTACGGAAGCTTTTTTCATAAAATTACCGGTGATCTTAGCAACAAATTAGTTTGTAATACCTGCCATTCTACCATTTACCCGGTAAGCTGGACAGATGATATAGAACGTATGTTCGCTTATTATGAAAAAACAGCGATACCCGCTAAAAAATCATCAAAGCCAACTTTACTGTTTTACAGTCTTATGTTGGTTATGATCGCTTTGGTTGCTGGGGCTGTTTACCTTTATATTTCTGGAGCTATTCAACTTTAGCGGCAATTGCTTCGGCAAGTTCGCTCAGCTCTTCATCACTTAATTTCACCTTGTGCTGAAATGTAGCATCTTTCATTTCGGTCAACGGAATTAAATGTACATGAACATGGGGAACCTCTAACCCAATAACGGACATTCCAATACGTTTACAATCCACTGTTTTCTCGAGAGCCTTACCCACTTTTCTTGAAAATGACATTAGCCCTATGTACGTTTCTTCATCTAAGTCCAATATTTTGTCTACCTCTTTTTTTGGTATACACAAAGTATGACCTTTAGCGTTAGGGTTAATATCCAAAAAAGCTAAGAAGTTTTCATCTTCCGCTACTTTAAAGCATGGTATTTCACCATTAATGATCTTAGTAAAAATCGTTGGCATAATTCTATTCAATTTAATGGAAATAAAAAATCCTACCCCTTTTAAAAAGGATAGGATTAAATATAGTTATTTATAAATTTTAAGCTCTTGTTATTTCAAGAATTTCAAATTTAATTGCTCCGCTAGGAACAGTTATTTCTGCAGTGTCTCCTACTTTTTTACCAAGAAGACCTTTACCTATTGGTGAACTTACAGAAATTTTGCCCGTCTTAAGATCGGCTTCACTTTCAGCCACCAGTTTATAGGTCATTTCCATACCGTTATTCTGGTTTTTCAACTTCACGGTAGAAAGTACCAATACCTTTGAGGTATCTAATTGCGATTCATCAATAATACGTGCATTGGCTACCGTATTTTCCATTTTGGAAATTTTCATTTCCAATAAACCTTGCGCCTCTTTTGCGGCATCATATTCGGCATTTTCTGACAAATCGCCTTTATCTCTTGCTTCTGCAATTGCTTGCGACGCCTTTGGGCGTTCAACATCTCTTAAATGATCTAGTTCTGCCTTAAGCTTTTGTAAGCCTTCGACAGTATAGTATGATATATTACTCATAACTTCCTCGTTTTATAAATAGACAAATCCTCTGCAAATGCCTGTTAAATCGGCTTTTTAAGAGAGGATTTAACACAAATATACATAATTTTTACGCACATTTGCTGAAGTTTCCTAAAACAAAATTATAGCATGATTAGCAGATTAAGCATCCTAATTCTATTGATTTTCACTGCTTGCAGTAATGATGGCACCAACAGGAATCCGTATTTACAAGAAATCGGTTTTCGATTTGAGGCAAATTTAAACCTACCTTCTTACAGCCCTCTTACAAATACAGGGAGTGCCGTTTATATTCAAAGCGATCTTGCAGGTACACGAGGTGTTTTTGTTATCAATGCAGGTTTTGATCAGTTTAGGGCGTTTGAAGCTAGTTGCCCAAATCATGCCCCCAATGATTGTTCTACAATGGAACTAGACGGGCAGATCGCCACTTGTTCTTGTGAAGATTATCAGTACAGTCTTTTTACCGGTCAACTATTGAATAGACCAGATGATGAAAATCGATATTATGACATGTTAGAATACAATGCCAACTATAGCGGAGGCAGTGTAATTATCTCTAACTAAACGCTATTCTTCAGCGCGGTATTTGTCCATTATTTCCTTAAATAACTCGCCTGTACTTGGTGGAGTATACGATATTGCATTTGCCCCTGCATCAATTGCCCGAACTATGGTTTCTTCCGTTTTTCCTCCAGTTGCAATGATACCCACATCGGCATCTAAATCTCTTATCCGCTTAATGATTTCCGCTGTTTTACCTGCGCCAGAAACATTAAAAATGTCAACCCCTGCAGCTAACCTTCCCTTAAAATCATCGTTTTCAGAAACCACGGTTATGGTTACTGGTATATCAATTTTTTCTTTGAGCATTGTTATAAGGCTATTAGGGGTAGGCTTATTTAGAACCACCCCTAAAGCACCTTGAAATTCTGCATGTATTGCTAATTCTAGCGATCGCACACCGGTTGTAAGTCCGCCGCCAACCCCACAAAAAATTGGTTTATCGGCAGCTAAAATCAACGCATTTGAGATTACCGGTTGCGGTGTAAAAGGATACACTGCTATAATAGCATTGGCGTTGGTATTTCTAATAATCGCCACATCTGTGCTAAACAGAAATGACTTTATAGATTGCCCGAATACACGAATTCCAGAGCATTGGGATATGACCTCTGGTACCGTTACTATATTGTTTCTAAGCCTACTGCCGAATACCGGAATGTTGCGCTCCATAATCTTAAAAATCAGTATCCTAATTTAGATTATTAAGCTATACGCCCTACATTATCAATAAATTTTTAAGACAACTTTGTATTCTTATTTCGACAATTAAAAATTAACTGTTGCACCTATCAAAAAGTTAGTGCCCGCTTGCGGGTAATACCCTTGTACCTCAAAAGAGTTACCTGGTGTAGACCAACTGTCAACATACGTATACCCGTTAGAAACATATTTCTCATTAAAGACGTTATTAACCAACCCAGACACAACGATAGACTTTACAAAAGCGTTCATCTTTATTTCATAGGTGACGTTAAAGTCATTGGTAAAATAAGAATCCAACTTAGAGGCTTCAGTATCGGTATTACTTAAATACTGCTCTCCAACAAATTTTGAATACAAAGAAAGGTTCAATGCTTCACATGGCATATAACTAAGAATATTCCCTGCCACGAACCCAGGTGAAAATGCAATATTTGTATCTCCTAAACCTTGTAGCTCGTCATCTCTATCAATAAAAAAGTCTTTATTCTTATTATCGCTTATGGCTATGTTTGGTCGCAGATTGAATTTATCTCCTAATCTAATATTTGCATCGACCTCTAATCCAAACCTATAACTATCACCAACATTTTCTCTTAATGGTGCGCCAACATCATTTAAACCACCCGTTAATACTAACTGATCTTTATAGTTCATGTAATATACATTGGTGTTTACCTGAACGGAAGGAGACACGTACCTCCATCCCAACTCAAAATCATTCAACTTTTCAGGTTTTGGATTTCCACCTTCATAATCATTTCTATTAGGTTCTCTATGGGCAACCGCATATGACAAATAGAAATTATTGTTGGCGTTTAAATCAAAAGTTACCCCTGCCTTTGGATTGAAAAAATTGAATGTATCATCAACAAGACCTGTATCTTCTCCGTTCGCTTTGTAACCAACAGTTCTATACTGTACATCTCCATATAATGACCACTGATCTGTTAATTGATAATTTGCCTTTGTATACAGATTAAAATCTGTTTTAGAAGAACTATCGTCATAGTAACGATCTCTATAATTACTGTTACTTGCATATCTAGCCCAAATAACTTCACCAAAATGATCGCCTTCATATGTATTGAAACCTCCGCCCATAATTAGGTCAAGCTTGTTTTTTTTATAATTTGCCGAAAAGACCGTTCCGTAGAAATCATTGTCTAACCAACGTCTTCTAATGACATCGGTAGTATTTACCTCTTCACCATCAACAGTAATCGGCTCAAAACCATAAGTAGAAAAATCATCGTCTTCTTTGTACTGCTCGAAGTAACCCCTTCCTCTGGTATAGTGTAAAGCGATATTAGTACTCCAGAACTCAGAAATCTGTTCGTTCCACAGCAATTGTGCATGATCTTGCTTGTAATTATCCACTTCATTATCATAGAATTGCGTATTACCATTTATATCTGTATAAATTCCTGAAGGATTAAAAGTTCTATCAGATTCCAACGTTTCACCATCTATACCATACCAAGCTTGGTAAGTAATTTCATGACCTCCAAAAATCAATGCTTTAACCAATGTATTATCATCCTTATAAGCGGCTTGTAAAAAATAGGATTCCAAATCTGTTCTGGCCCTATCTATATATCCATCTGAATTTATCTGTGATAATCTACCAGAGATTTCAACATGATCATTTAAAAGTCCCGTACTGAACTTTAAATTATTTCTCAACGTATTGTAGCTACCAATAGAAGTGGATATTTGACCATATGCATCTTGTGAAAAACCATCTGTCAACAAATTTAAGCTAGCACCAAATGCACCTGCGCCATTGGTAGATGTACCTACACCACGCTGCAGCTGTAAACTCTCTGTAGATGAAGCAAAATCTGGCATGTTCACCCAAAACGTACCTTGAGATTCGGCATCATTATACGGTATACCATTAATGGTTACGTTTACACGGGTAGCATCACTACCCCTTACCCTTATACCGGTATAACCTACACCGGCACCTGCATCTGAAGTAGTAACTACAGATGGTAAAAAATTCATGAGCACAGGAATATCCTGACCAAGATTTCTTGGTTTAATTTCCTCTTTCGTAAGGTTTGTAAAAGTTACGGGTGATTGGTTGGTTACCCTAATCGCAGAGACGAACACCTCGTCTAAGACTACTTTTTGACCCTCTAAAGAATCGGTTACTTGTTCTTGGGCACTGACACCCAAATTAAACGCGAAAAGCGCCGCAATTGTGAAAATAGTAAGTTTCATTCGTAAAATAATTACGAATAAAAGGGGCTATTATTCTAAGTTAAAATTGATTTTTGCCTATTTAAAGACTTTGTTTTCCAAAATGAAGTCAGCCATAACACAGGCTGGCCCCTCGCTAAAAATGTCCACCGGACATTTTTTTAACGCTCGGTCCCTTGGCAGCATTACCCGCCCAGGTTCTTTGGGTATAATCTCAGCTTTATTCTAAAATAGTTCTAGAATTCGGCACCCCTTTGAGATGCCGCAAATGTAATGCAGTAATTTAAACTCTCATAAATTAATTTAAAAAAATAACAACTTGTTTAATTAACATCATTTTAGAACTTATTTCCATGGTTTTATCGTATTTAGATAAAGAACTTTCTCTACCTTTTCTTTATAATTAGAAACAATACATGGACTCCAGAAAAAATAAATTCACTCTTAAAATTACCATTAGCTATTTACTTTTGGTCATATTGGGCATTATTGCATCTTACTACATTTATACCGAGGTCCAGGAATATATAGCTACCGAGAACACGACCGAAAAAGACAATAAATTACTTAAAACCAATTCTTTTCTTGCTCAACTCTACGAAGCCGAAAGCTTGTCTAAACTTGCTTTACAAACCAAAAGCAAAATCAATTTTACCGCCTATGAAAATAAAATAGATTCTATACGTACCAATATTGAAGAAATAAAGAACCTTACCGACAGTGATTACCAACACGGTCTATTAGATAGTCTTGGTGCCCTTTTAAATAGAAAAGTAACCAATATTAACGCCCTGCGGTCCATTAGGCTTAAAGATCAAACAGGAACAGCTATAAATTCTGCTCTTGAAGAATTTGACAAGCTAGAAGAATCTTTAGGAATTATAAAACCTGAAGGCTTAGCTCCCAATTTAGAAGAGCTTTCGCCAAAAGCACAAAGTACTATTAAAAAGGTGGCCGATTATCTTAATGCCAATGTACCATCTGATGCAAATTCACAAAACAATGCTCAGACTATGGATAGTGTACTTCAAGTCTCTAAAAATATTTTAAAAGATGTTAAACAAGAAAATGCCATAAACGAAAATACATTGGCTGCCCGTGAAACCAATATCAACAAAACCGACCTTGAACTTTCTCAGCAATTACGCACCATACTCTCTTCATTTGAGCAAGAAATCATTACCAATAGCATTGCCAACTCTATAAAAAAAGAAAACCTGCTTAAAAGAAGTATTCGTTTAGCCGTTATTGCCGCCATACTCGGCTTTCTGGTAGTTGGTATTTTTACATTTATCTTAAATAAAGATTTTTGGAAAGCAAACTTGTACAGAGAGAAACTGGAAAAAGAAAAGGCATACTCAGAATCATTGTTAAAAAGCAGAGAACAATTGATCGCAACGGTTAGTCACGATCTGCGAACCCCCCTAAACACCATTAGCGGCTACACTAATATCATTGAGGAAAGCAACGACAAAAAAGAAAACAAAGAGTACATCAACCAAATAAAATCCGCTACTACTTATGTAAACAATCTAGTGAACGATTTATTAGATTTTTCTCAATTGGAAGCTGGAAAAATGGTTACCAAGAACACTACTTTTAAAGTTGATAAATTGATTACGGAAAGTGCCCAAAGCATAGCTGCACAACACCAGAACAAGCCTATTGATTTGGTTCTCAACCTAGATGATTCTTTAGAACAACCTATAATTTCCGATGGCTTTCGCTTACGTCAAATTATATTCAATCTATTAGGAAACGCCTATAAATTTACAGATAAAGGGTCTATTACCGTTACCGGAGCAATTGTAGATCATAAAAAGTCGAAAAATCTCATTTTACGAATAACTGATACCGGAATAGGCATATCTAAAGAGAAACAAAAACTGATTTTTAAGGAATTTACCCAGGCAGAAAATGATACCGATAAAAAATATGGAGGATACGGATTAGGGCTTACCATCACAAAAAAATTAACCGAATTATTAGGAGGTACAATTATTCTCGAAAGCGATATCAATGAAGGAAGTACGTTTACCCTTGAAATACCAGTAGAAATTGGTGAAGAAATTACTGATACACCAAAAATTTCTTTGCAGACCAATACTTTAAAAATTATTGTTTTTGACGACGATTCTTCTTTTCTGAAACTTATTGGAAAAATGCTGAAATCTGCCGGAATTGAAGTGCAGCTATTTACAGATTTTAATGATTTTAAAGCTGATTCTGATTTCGATGTAGTGTTGACCGATATTGAAATGCCTACAATTACAGGTTATGAAATAGTAGAGTTCTTAAATTCTGGATCAAACAAATACTACAGCAACCAACCAATTTTGGCAATGACCGGAAGACGAGATTTTTCATTGGAACATTTTACTGAAAAAGGATTCTCCGGACTCATTTTAAAACCGTTTTCAAAAACCGAATTACTTCAAAAATTGAATGAAATTATAAATATCAATTTTGATTCTACGGTTAAACAAACTACAGAAGAAAAGAACAGTGACACCGATAAACCATATAGCTTATCTACCTTGAAACAATATTTGGGCGATGATCAAAATGCTATTGATGAAGTGCTCTTAATTTTCAAAAAAGACACTGCAGAAAATCTTAGTCAACTTCAAACCGCTATAGATAAATACGACATTGAACTTTTAAATAAAACAGCGCATAGAATGTTGCCCATGTTTCGACAACTAGAAGCTCAGAATGCTATTCCTATTTTAGAAACTTTTGAAGTATTGAAGAAAGATGAACTTACTAGTATTCAATTAAAAAGAAAATATCAGGAATTTGATGCTATCGCAAAAGACTTAGTCAATTCCCTCTCAAAAGACTTACCTACAAGTCTAAATCATAATAGTTAATTCTATTGTACAGCGTTTTTCTTGTTACCTGTAGTAATTTAGCCGCTTTTGATTTATTGTAATTGGTACGTTTTAGAGCATTTACTATTTGCTCTTTTTCAAAATCCGCTTTTGATATATTCCCTAAATCAGCAGTTTCTGTTTTGGGGCTCATTAATTCTACTGGCAATGTATTAACCCCTATTTCATTAGTTGTGGTCAATAACACGGCACGTTGAATGACATTTTGTAATTCCCTAATATTACCCGGCCAGTGATATACATTAAAAACATCCCAAACTTCATCTGAAAAGTCATCAATATGTTTATTCAGTTTTTGGTTGAACTTTTCTAAAAAATGAGATGCCAAAACAGTAAGGTCTCCATGCCTGTCTTTTAATGCAGGTATCTGAAGCGAAAACTCATTTAACCTATGATAAAGATCCTCTCGAAATGCACCTTTTTCCACAGCAGCTTTTAAATCTTCGTTGGTGGCAGACAAAATTCTGACATCTACTTGTATTTCGGTATTGCTGCCTATTCTTTTAATCTTACGTTCTTGTAAAGCTCTTAGTAATTGAATTTGATTTTCATAAGATAGATTACCTACCTCATCTAAAAATAAGGTTCCGCCGTTTGCCGCTTCAAAACTTCCAACCTTATCTGCTATGGCCCCGGTAAAACTTCCTTTTAAATGGCCAAAAAATTCACTTGCAGCCAATTCTTTCGGTATTGCCCCACAGTCTAAAGCTATAAAAGGCTTGTCTCGTCTATTACTTTTTTTATGAATGGTTTTTGCGGTAACCTCTTTACCGGTACCACTTTCTCCAATAATTAAAACGGACATATCTGTTGGTGCCACCAAACAAATATGCTCATCTAATTTTTTGGTAGCTTCACTTACCAGAATCAATTCATTTGACCCAGAGTTACTATTAGATTTATCAACTGTAGTTTTTGATTTACTAGTAACCTCTGTTTCTTTTGGGATAATTGGCTTAGCCTGTAATGCCCCGTCTATAACCGCTAACATTTGATCAGGCGTAAATGGTTTTGATAAGTAATCATAAGCACCCATTTTCATTGCTTTGACCGCTGTAGACACTTCGGCATAGCCCGTCATTACTATTACCGGAATACTACCTTTTAAATGAGAAACCAACTTTATTCCGTCATAGTCCGGTAAGCGCAAATCGGTTATAACCAATTGAAATTCTTGTTCTTTAAGTTGCTTTTCGCCATCTACCCCAGTCTGACACAGTACGACTTCAAAATTCTTTCTTTCCAAAAACTTTTTAAGCATTTGGGCAAAAGATGTATCGTCTTCTAAAATTAAAATTCTGGGCATAGTTAGTTTGGTATTCTATGTATCTACGTAAAAATACCATAAGCCGACTATTTGTTTTTTAAAATTATCATAAAGCTTCTTTGATCGTTTCGATTGAGCAAAAAAAAAGGAAAGAATAGCACTTAGCTACCCTTTCCTGACCAAACCAACTTGAACAAACAAGTTTCTCTATAATTACATATCTATCCAGTTACCATCTTCATCTGCATAAACAGTACCTTGTGTACCATCTTCTAGAGATAAGACCAACTTATATTGTTTTTCTTCGTTCGTGTATGCCTTATCTAAACTTGCGGTTGGAAAATTCTTCGCTACCGCATCTGATACTGCTTGTGGAACTTCTGATACAGATATCTCTTTAAAGTCATCTGCTACTACCAACATTTCATTTACTTGATTATGTTGAATTCCGTTTTCAGCTAATAATGCATCTTGTGCATTCATTGCAAAACCACCTATTGTCATTGCTCCTAATAAAAATAAAGTCTTCATCTTTCTAATATTTTTAGTTAATAATACATTTCAATACTATTAACTATGAAAAAAGAATGCCACTATATCTACAATGCATCAAGTAACTGATAATGAAGTGCTTATATTTTTTATATAACAATAATGATTGGGTAAAACTGTGCCCAATGCTATCTGCTGTATAATTTTTACACAATAAAATGTCACATAATCATATGACCTATGAACTTATTGAAGACAAAAAAAAAGGAGCTGCAAAATCGCAGCCCCCCTCAAACCACCTATCAAACTCTTGTTTTAAAATTTTTAATCAACACCTCAATCAATTCAACAACAACAACTAATATTGGCAATGCTAATCCGGGGGATTATTTCAAATACAATTATTTGGTGGCACTTTCATAGTTAACGGTTAGTGTTTACGCGAAAGTGATATTATTCTTATTTATCTTTCAAAACATAGTTTAGATATCATCCCTAATGAGAAAATAAAAACGGTGCTTAAAATCAAAATAAATACTAATGTGACCATTGTTTCATAATTTGCTTCACTTATTTAGACACAACATTTTTTGATAGGTCACATTTTAAATAAAAAAAAACCGCTTTTTGCAGTTTTTTTTTATTTCTA
Organism: Maribacter litoralis; assembly: GCF_003075045.1. GTDB lineage: Bacteria > Bacteroidota > Bacteroidia > Flavobacteriales > Flavobacteriaceae > Maribacter > Maribacter litoralis. The sequence continues at coordinate 409,773 of NZ_QCZD01000003.1, forward strand.
CAACTTATTTCAAGTTATTTTTTATTGATCCAATTACCGTACTGATCTATATAAACGGTTCTTCTAGTACCACTTTTTAGCACCATGATCAATTTAAATTCACCTCTATCATTTTTATAAGCCCCTCCTAATTTAGAAGTTGGGTATTGCTTTAATATTTCTTCAATAACCGGTGGAGTCAACTCACTCGATTTTATTTTTACGTATTCATCTGTAATGATAGCAACTTCTTTTTCTATAAAATTAGAACCAGTCATTGCTGTACTGTTCAATGTTATTCCTAAAGTCAAGAATACTAATAATGCGTATTTCCTCATGCTAATTTTTTAATCGTTAATAACTTTGCTTCTATAATTATTTACGGAAGAATCTGACATATGGATTTTCCATTCCCATAATTAACAAGCACTAAATTGAAAAAAGCTGCCTAGGCAGCTTTTCACAAACAACTAACTCAAACTTATAAATACTACATTTCTAACCAGTTACCCTCTGCATCTGCATAAAGCACTACAGAAGAACCATCTTGAGAAGTAATTTCTAATTTATAGTTATTTTCATCATCTACATAAGCCTTATTCAACATCGCCCCTTGATAATCTGATGCTAGGGCATTTACGATCGGCGTTGGTAAATCTGATGTACTTATCTCGGTATAATCTTGAATAAAGACATCTTCCATAATACCATCGTGAAATATAATTGGTGTAGCGGCAGTACCTATTGTTAAACTACCTAAGGCTAAAGCTGTGGCAAATACTAATTTTTTCATCTTTCTACGTTTTTTAATTAAACATTCTTGATATGTCTATTAGAAAAATGATGCCAACTCTAATTTAAATTATAAATAATTGATTTTAAGTGTTTTACACCTGTTCTTTTATTTGTATAGGTGAGTAAAAATGTGCGTAAACAAAAAAAGTGTGTAGAATCTACACACTTTTTTATCGTTTAAGGCTTATTAGTACTATGCCTGGTGAGACTCTTTTAAAAGATCTACCACACTTTTAACGGGATTAAAGGTTACTAAAGGAACCTCAACAAATATGGTATTCCAAAATGCCATTGCACCATTCCACAATCCGGGAAGCTCAAGTGCCTTTAATTCTTTACCGTCTTTTGTTTTACCGGTGATAAATCCTTGCTTTTCATCAACGAACTTAAGAAGGTCATATTTTTCACCTTTATAATTACGAACGGCACAAACCAAATCCACCGGGTTAAAATGGGTAGCGTTCTTTAAAATATCGGCTTGTGCGGGGTTATCCATATCTATTTGGGCAGATTCTATAATCTGCAAGGAAATTTCACCGGTACTATTGGTTACCCAAAACGGACCACCACCAGGTTCACCTTCATTTTTTACCATTCCACAAATACGAATTGGTCTATTTATCTTATCCTTTAATATATTTACCTTATCCGGATTTGATGCTGTATCGAATTCATCTGAAAAACGAACATTTAAATTCGTTGACAAGAAATTTCTAATTTCTTCAATGGTTTCATCATTTACCCCACCTTTATCCAATAAAGCCGCATATTCGAATGCTTTTTCCTGTTCTTTAAGTAAGACTCCCGCCAATACTTTTTTGCTATCTGCCACCGCTTGGGCATCTTTCATTACGGCAACATTATCAATATTCTTAATAAAAATAATATCAGCGTCCTGTTCGTTCAAATTCTGAATCAATGCTCCATGACCGCCCGGTCTAAACAATACAGAACCATCTTCATTTCTAAAAGGCTTATTGTCCATATCTACCGCCAAGGTATCTGTAGATGCCTTTTGAAAAGAGTAATCTACATCATACGTAATTCCTGTATCTGCAGAAACTTTTGGTCCAGATGCTTTAAACTCTTCCCCGAACATTTCCTCATGTTGTTCAGATATGGTAAAATGGAGTTTTGCCTTTCCATTAGATCCAGCATACAGTGCACCTTCTTTTAAATGCTCTTCAAATGGAGTTGCAGTAGCATTTCCATATTTATGAAATGGTAGTAACCCTTTTGGGTAAAAACCATAATTCAATGCATTCTCCCCTAATAGCTCAGAAATAAACTTATATACCTTTTCTCCTTGAGAATCAAAAGAAGTACCTATACTATCCATTACCTTTTCATAAAAGGGAAAACGTTCTAAACCATCAGAAAACTTCTTTATATCCTTATCATTGGTTCTTTCCAAGTAAGTTTCTAGAGATTCTTTATTTGGATCATACGCATTTAAAAAATTGAACAGTGCCTTAAACATTCTAGATGCGGCACCTGAAGCCGGCACAAACTTTAAAATATCAAGATCTTTTAATTTTGAGTCGTAAAAAGTAATGAGTTCTTTTTCTTCTTCTTTAGAAAATTTGAGAATACCGTTACCTATAACAGCGGCATTCTCTAAATTAACAAAGGGTATGCCTTCTTTAAATGTATTGATGTGACCAAGCATCGTTTCTTTTGAAATTCCTTTTTTCTCTAGCTGTTTTTGGTCTTTTTCTGTAAGTTCTATCATTGATCTAATAACTTATCTATATGGTTAATGGCTTTATTTAAACGTTGCTTTTTGTTTCCCTTCAAGGTAATAAAATTTTTACCGTATTTTTCTAAAGTATCTTTAAAATAATTGAACATTTCTTCCCTTTCATTGGGCTTATCCCTTAGGTCATCTTCTTCCCACGGAATATCTATATAGGTCAATAAATAAAGGTCATATGTATTCTGCAATGCATACTTTTCTAAAACAGGGTCACAATCACCAACATAATATGCTTCCGAATATACTTTGGTTTCCAACAAATCTGTATCGCAAATAAGAATTTCAGTTGCTTTTTTGGCCAAATCGTTCTCTAAGCGCATTTGCCCTTCGGCAATGGGCAATAAATCATGAGGCTCACAGGTTTTACGTTCGTTGTTCCATTTATCCTGTAAATATTCCCTGGCGTATTCTGGCACCCATACGGTATGGTAGTGTCTTGCCAATTGTTCTGACAATGTAGTCTTGCCCGTAGATTCTGGTCCAAAAAGAACAACTTTTAAGACATTTGAAGGTTCTTGTCTGTATTTTTCTTCCATGCGTTATAACCGTAAACGGCCAATATTGTAAAGATGAGATATTGAAAACTTGTAAACGTAAATCCCTTGTAAAAATATAATGGTACAGATATAAGATCTCCAATGATCCAATATATCCAATTTTCTACTTTTCTCTTGGCCATCAACCACATACCCACAAAAAATATAGCTGTTGTTATAGTATCAACATAGGCGGTCCAACTAGTCCATTTATCGAAAATCTGGTAGACGGTAAATACAAATACCAGGGTACTTATAAATATAATCACCGATATACCATTCTCTTTTTTCGTTGTTCTGGTGATAGGGGTATAATGGTCTTCATCAACCTTTCTTGTCCAAATATACCAGCCATATAAACTCATTATAAAATAGTATGCGTTTATCATCATGTCTCCCAACAACCCCCATTTTAAAAGCAGGTATACAAAAATGGAGGTACTTATCATGCCAGTAGGATAAACCAAAATATTGTTTTGCTTAGAACATATTACGGATAGCAAGCCAAATATTACGGCTATAATCTCGAGGGTAATATCCAACGTACTATAATCGGCATATTGCCCAAATAGATAATCAAAAATGGGGCTCATATTCGCTACGATCAGATTTTACAATTTTCATGAACAGCAACCCGCGATCCATGAGCTCGAAAGCAGCTTTTATTTCAGTATTAAGAACAACCATTACTTCATCATAAGTACCAAAAACCTGTGTACTTAACGGGTTTTCAAGTATGGTTAATCCACTTGCCCTTAATTTTTTTATAAAATCTATAATGTGTTGCTCAAAATCGTCCTGTAGTGGCGAAAACGTCAACTCTACCGATATATCCATATAATGTAGCCTAAATATTAATTCTTATTTTTAGTGGCATATACACAGGTGAAATTTTCGAATTCCAGAAATTTAATTCCGTAGTCCGAAGATTCCCCGTTAAAAATTATTTGCGCCGTTGTTCGTCCTGCGTTAAATATAAAATCTTGTACGTTGATGTGATGTAAAAAACTTACGCCCCTATGCCCGTAAATTTTATATAGAGATTCTTTGGCGCCCCAAACTATGGTCAATTTTCTAATGATTGCTGCCGTATTCGCCAGCGTACGATATTCTTCGAACGGAGTAAACTTATGGGCTATTCGCAGTATTTTATCGCGCTGCATTTCAATATCTATACCTACTTCTTCCGATGCGCTAATGATTACCGCCGTAAAATTATGTGAATGTGTAATTGATATAAAATTGCCATCCTTTAAATGTGGTTTGCCATTCTCGTCATAAATCAGATCTGCATCTACATAGTTATACAAAGACAGCAAATGTCTAATACTCAAAAAAGCCTTTCGGTGAAGATCAGATTTCATACCATTGAATCTATTTTGACAATGATCGGTAAGTTCAATTCCTTTCCACAAATCTTCTTCAGACTCTTCAACCTTCCATATTGCTACAGAGGTTTCTTTGTTTACTGTTATTGTTTTGTAAAGCGGCATGGGATTCTTCGTGTTATTCGTACCTTTGCACGAAACCTATTTAGGTTTCAACGAATTAAACTTAGCTTTGTTATATCGAATAACGAAAGTATAAAATAATAAAGATATGAGCACGAAAACTATTCCGTATGTGCCTTATAAGGTAAAGGATATTTCCCTTGCAGATTGGGGAAGAAAAGAAATTGAATTGGCAGAAGCAGAAATGCCAGGTCTAATGGCGCTACGTGAAGAATACAAAGACGAGCAGCCTTTAAAAGGTGCTCGTATTGCCGGTTGCCTTCACATGACCATACAAACTGCAGTTTTAATTGAAACTTTAACCGCATTAGGTGCCGATGTTACCTGGAGTTCATGTAATATATTCTCTACACAAGATCAAGCTGCTGCAGCTATTGCCGCTGCGGGTGTACCTGTGTATGCTTGGAAAGGTATGAACGAAGAGGAGTTTGACTGGTGTATAGAACAAACTTTATTCTTTGGCGAAGATAGAAAGCCATTGAATATGATTTTAGATGATGGTGGTGACCTTACCAACATGGTTTTGGACAAGTATCCAGAATTGGGCACTGGTGTTAAAGGACTTTCTGAAGAAACCACCACGGGTGTTCACCGATTATATGAGCGTGTAAAAAATGGAACTTTACCAATGCCCGCTATTAACGTAAACGATTCTGTAACCAAATCTAAATTTGATAACAAATACGGATGTAGAGAGAGTGCAGTAGATGCTATTCGTAGAGCTACCGATACTATGCTTGCAGGTAAGCGAGTTGTAGTTGCAGGTTACGGAGATGTAGGTAAAGGTACCGCAGCTTCTTTTAAAGGTGCCGGTTCTATTGTTACCGTTACCGAAATTGATCCTATTTGTGCATTACAAGCATGTATGGACGGATTTGAAGTTAAAAAACTCGAAACAGTAATAGGAAACGCCGATATCGTAATTACAACGACCGGAAATAAAGATATCATCAGAGCTGAACATTTTGAAGCGCTTAAAGACAAAGCCATTGTTTGTAATATTGGTCACTTTGACAATGAAATCGATATGGCTTGGTTGAACAAAAACCACGGAAGCACTAAAGATGAAATTAAGCCACAAGTTGATAAATATACTATTGATGGCAAAGACATAATTATTTTAGCAGAGGGTAGATTGGTGAATTTAGGTTGTGCTACAGGTCACCCTAGTTTTGTAATGAGTAATTCATTTACCAACCAAACTCTGGCGCAAATTGAACTTTGGAAAAATAGTGAGAACTACAAAAACGAAGTGTATATGCTACCTAAGCATTTAGATGAAAAAGTTGCAAAACTTCACTTGTCTCGTTTAGGTGCAGAATTGACCGAGCTAAAGAAAGATCAAGCCGACTATATTGGTGTTACCGTAGAAGGACCTTTCAAGCCAGACTATTACAGATACTAAATATAAGTTTTATAAATTAAAAAAGGTCCCGATTTTATCGAGACCTTTTTTGTTTATGCTTAAATATGTTTAGTTATTTTCAGCTAACATACCTTCTAGATAATAGCAATCTGTTTGTTCTTTAATCTGAGCCAAACCTTGTTCTTTAGAATCTAAAGGATTTATTTTTACCTCTTTTCCATTTGGCATGTAAACGATGTAAAATCCTTCTTCAAAAGAAGATAGTTTTATTATTTCACCATTAGGTCTAATGGCATTCCAAGATTTTTCACTTGGTTTATATACCAAATCAATTTTCTTTCCTTTTTTGGGACCATCGACCACGGTTACCTGCATTCTATTTTTAGTTGCAGTCATTTCAAAGGTATTACCGTCTCTTTCTACCATTTGAGTCTCCGACTCTCCTTCTTCCATTGCAATAGGATTAGAACCGCTCCAAAATTCGATTACATTGAATATAACGGCATCTCCTAAAAAGAACAAACCGTAAACAGGAATTATGTTCAACCCCCAAAAGACCAGGTTATTTACAAACTTACTATCAGAAACACCTTGGTTCCAATCTTTAAGATTATTAAAGGCACTGAAAGAACCCAAGCAACTAGAGAATAACAACGTACCGGCCATAGCAATACAGATAACTGACTTTTTCATGATATTTATTGTTTAGAATTAGAGATACAATTTAATCACTTTTAATTAAGACAGTTCTCTGATTAAATCAGATTTTTAACGCTATCGCTTTAATCGAAAATAATTTCCCATTGTACTTATGCTACCTACATGCCCCTCTCCAAACCTTCGTTCCATTTTCTTACGAACTCTTCAGACCATGCATCCCAGCCAATTGTGCTTAACGTCCAAATGGTAATACCAATTACTATAACATTTAAAACAATACCTACAATTGCAATTATTTTACCTTTTTTTACGGTTGCATAATTGTCGTAGGCCTCAGGATTCATTTTATATATCCCTTCAGATTTTGAAGCCAAATAAAAAGAAATAACTGCGGGTATAATACCAAACCCGCCAAGACAACAGATAATACAACTAAGAACGGACAACACATAAATGAATGCAGAATTCGGTAGTTTTTTACTTTCCATAGCGATATTTAATTGAAATGTTTTCTTAAAGTTATTCATTAAGTTTTAAATCAATCTTATATTTTGGTAAAGATTATACCCAATGACCGATACTTTTTAGCTAACTCTTTTCTGTTATCGGCATTTTCACTTACTTCGCTTAAAATATAGCATAATGATAATATTTGTTGATATGGACGAGGTCATAGCCGATACTTATGGCGCCCATATAGAAATCTACAATACAGAATTTAAAGATGAGCTTACTTCAGACACATGTAAAGGATCAGAAGTATGGCATATGGTGCCAGAAGCACACCAAGACAGTGTTCGAAAACATGCCACTAGAAGAGGATTTTTTAGAAATTTGAAACCAATAGCAGGCAGTCAAGAAATTCTTGCAAGATTAGCCGATAAACACGAGGTATATATAGCATCTGCAGCTATGCAGTTTCCAAATTCATTAGAAGAAAAAAGTGAATGGTTAGACGAACACTTTCCTTTTATACCTTGGCAAAATCGCATTTTATGTGGTCATAAGCACATTCTTAAAGGAGATGTTCTCATAGACGACAGAAGTTTCAACCTAGAAACTTTTGATGGTAGAAGCCTACAATTCACATCTCCACATAATGTAAACACCACCGGTTTTGAACGTGTAAATACTTGGTTTGAAATTGGGGAGAAATTATTGTAACCCCAATTTACCCAAATCGAAAAAATAAAAATTCTTTTCGTCGTTCATGGCTACGAAAAGTCCGCTCTTAAAGGTTTCGTTCAAGGGTACGGTTACTGCCTCACAGCCATCGGTCTCTGTGGTAGATAAATTTATGGCTTTAATAAATTGGTTGGTTTCTCTATCAAAAATATTGAACTCCCCTTTTTGTTGATTTGAAACAATTAAATAACCGTGCCCATCGTCATAAGCGGCGATTGCAATGCCTTCTATATCTTCATCAAAATAGTCGCCACCAAAACAAGAAATCTCTTTATTTCCCATGCTAGGTTCTGCATAATATTTTTTTATACAAACGCCTTCATCAGAGTAATAAACGTAGCCCATTTCATCATCTACAGCAATGGCTTCTATTTCCTTAACACCACTAAAGCCACCAAATTTCCTTATAAAATTTGATGAAACACCCGTACTGTCTGACTTTAATTCATATTGATATAAATAACCGTCTGCCGGCCCGCTTTTTCTGCCTACAATGGCATAAACGGCCCCATTTTTAGAAGATTTATATAAACTTACGCCCATGGGAAGTCTATTGTTTTGGTTATCCTCATCTTCAAAAACCGAAAAACCACCTTGATCCAAAGGTTGCATTTCTGGTACCGAAAACATTCTGACCTGTTGCTTTTCACGCTCGGTAAACACCAAAATATCGGTGGTGGTAGAATCATTTAAACGAAACCCGTACTCTATATCGACATTGTTAGGACGCTGTATACCTTTTATCGTTTTCTCCTTTATAATTTTACCATTTAAATCGAAGGCATAAATTGCGCCGTTGGTTTCCTTATCAGTACCAAAAACTATACTCTCTTTTGGATTATTTGGATTTACCCAAATAGCAGGGTCATCTGTATCGTTTAAGGTAAATTCCGTAATAACATCTGGTGCTATTTTTGGTAATTTACTTTTATTACATGATACAAATAGTACAAGTAACACTAGTAAAAAGGGTACTTTTTTCATCTTGATATTCTTTTATTGTAAAGCGCTACTATTTATTGAATAGATCATATTTTAAGCCAAAAGTTATTCTTTGACCATAAAACTCCGCTTGCATTGTTCTATCCTTAACACCTTGAAAATATCTTAATGGCTGATTGGTTATATTATTGATTGAAGTATACAGACTTAGGTTTGTGTTTATTTGATATGATGCATTAAAATCTACAAACAATTGTGTGTCATAATATCTATCCTCAAAATCATTGCCTCCAATTTCATCTATATAACTATCTGAAAAATTAGCCGATAGCCTTGATGAGAATCGCTTATCAGCATAAGCTAAAGAAGCATTGAACATATTAGGAGCTGTATTCGGCAAGTCTATATCTTCACGTTCATCACCGTCTTCATTTCTTATACCATCTGCACTAGAAGACAAGTAAGTGTAATTGATGTAAAGACTAAAGTTTTTGGCAAAGCCAGGTAAAAAGTCCAGCTGACGCTGAAAAGCCATTTCAAAACCAGTTACAGAGGCTCCGTCTCCATTTAATGGTTGATATACCTCAAAACCTTCTGTGCCTGCACCAAAACTATCATCAGCAGCCTCTTGCTGAAAAGTATATATAAACTTATCTATATCCTTATAAAATACACCTGCAGACAATAAACCTACACTTTCAAAATAATGCTCACCCATAACATCGAAGTTCATAGATGTGGTAGCTTGCAACTCCGGATTTCCAACAAATATTTCTTCATCCCCAGAAACTATGTCCAATGACGGCACAATATCTTCATAATTTGGTCTTGCCAAGGTATTGGTCCAAGCAAAACGCAAAATAGTTCTATCGTTTATATCATATTTTAAATGAACACCAGGCATTATATTGGTATAATTACTTTCTTGGGTAATTTCACCTATTACATTCTCTTCGTCTTCTATTTGGTTTCCGGTAGCGGTAACATTGGTATTCTCTAATCTTAAACCTACCAAAAGTCCCAATTTATCAGATAATTTTTGGTTGGTCATTGCATAACCAGCGTAAACATTCTCTTCTACGTTAAAATTAGCTCTCAAAAATTCATCAGGCACAGATTCGCCATCCTCCAGATCTAAACCACCTAACCATTCTTCGCTGGCAAAAGAACCTATCGCATATTGGCTGCCTGCATAAAAATCTGGATCAGTATAGTCTTTTAAAGGCACACTTGCCAAGGTTTCATAAGTGTCTTCTAGGTCAAACTCAAAAAAGTCATTATCCCTTAATTTTATTTTAAACCTACCCCTTGCACCAAACTTGATTATTCCGTCTTCGTACCCAAAAAAGTCAACAGGAATTTCAAAATTGACAAACATGTTAAAATCCTCTTCTTCCGTATACTGATTTTCTTCTGTAATTTCTCCGTATTCGAAATTTGAAAATTCTGTAGCATCCGTTGGATCTGCAGCGTAAAAACGCGGATATCTTGAATTGGTTACATCGCTATTAACGATATATTCACTTTCAAACTCTGCATAACGCTCATTTAGTCTTTCTTCAGAAGCCTTGGCATAAGAAGCCATCCAATCTACTTTCAATAATCCCCAAAGGTGATTACCGCCCAAACTATAATTTTGCATACGCTGATCTTCCAACCTTCGATTCTTATTTCGATCATTATCTATACCTCCCTTAGATTGTCTTACAATTTCTGCCGGAAACCTTGTTGGCACACCATCTGTTATGGTAAAATCGCCAAGTTCAATATCTTCAGCGTCTAAAATTTCTTGTCCGAGTGCAAATCTATTTTCCCTATCATCTCGCCAATTGTACATCGTTTTAAGAAACATAGTATTATTGGCATTGAACTTATAATCCATATTTACCGAAAAACTTCTTCTCACCCTTTGCACCAAGTATTTTCTCTGTTCAAACACATTGGCATAAGGATCAACGTCCACTTCCTCTAAAATAGGCTCCCCTTCAGCATCATCTACACCTGTATAATATTCAAATTCATCTGTCCATTCCGCTTCTATATTATCCGACCCAAAATCATTATCATTAAATGAAGCTGAAGCCATCCATCCAAATTTTCCATTCTCACTTCGGTCTCCAATAATAAAAGAACCATTGAGTATAGCCTTTTCTGTAATAAGGTTAATACCAGAACCAAGGGTAGTGGACAATCTAAAACCTTGTGGTGACGTACGGGTAATTAAATTTACCGACCCACCTAATGCATCGGCGTCCATATCTGGAGTAACCGCTTTACTAACTTCTATGGTTTGTATCATATCGGAAGGAATTAGGTCCATCTGTACATTTCTATTGTCTCCTTCCGCTGAAGGAACCCTACTACCGTTAAGGGTAACCGAATTTAATTGAGGAGAAAGTCCACGTATAATAATATTTCTAGCTTCACCTTGATCCACTTGCATTGTAATACCTGGTATACGTTTTACGGCATCACCAATATTGGCATCGGGAAATTTACCAATCTGATCTGTTGAAACCACATTGGTAATATTAATGTTGTTTTTCTGGGTATTTAAAGCTTTAGATGTTCCTCCCAAACCATATGCCGTTACTTCCACACCTTCAAGCTCCGTGGTTTTAGGAGCTACAAATATGGCGACATCGGTTGTTTCACCATTGTTTACAATAACCTCTTTTTCGGTATCATCATATCCCAAATAAGAAACCTTTAGCATATAGGTGCCTTCTGGTATATCTACCAGTGTAAATTTGCCATCGAAATTTGAAATTGCACCTTTAGACAATGAAGAAATCATTACACTTGCCCCAGGTAAGTAAAGTCCATTTTCATCTGAAATTGTACCTTGAATATTTCCAGATTGCGCAACCGCCATTGAGCTAAAAACTGTACATAATAGCGTTACAAAAAATAAATTCAGTTGGTTTTTCATTTTCATTTTAGGTTTATTAGAACTAAGACAAAAATATGTATACCAGCTGTTTACAAGGTTAAGCCCATTCTAACAAAGCGTAAACATTTTCATTTTTAAAGGAAACATGAAGGCAACAATCACACTAAATTAACATGACCTTAACCATACACATAAGAACACCTAAAATCGATTACAATTGAAGTAAAAAATGTATCAGATTTGTCTTTGGATCTATATGTAGTTTTTTACGTAACCTATATCTTGCTACACGCACACTATCTGGTGTAACCCGTAGAATTGAAGCAATTTCCTTAGATGATAAATTTAAGCGCAACAGCATAGCCAAACGCATTTCTGTTTGAGACAACTTTTCTTTACACACATCAATCAACTTTTTTCCAAATTCAGGATGTATTTCACTAAAGTAGTTTTGAAATTGCCTTGCTTCATTGTCTTGCTTTACATTTTCATTAATATCATTGGCCAGTTGCTTTATTTTAGCCGACTTGTCCATATTCTTTCTATCTGCAAGCTTTAAAAGTGTGGAAGCCAGATCAGATAATAATTTATTCTTATGCGAAAGATGTAGACTATACTTTGATAAAGCAGAAGCTTTTAATTGCACCTCATTACGCAAGTTTTCTTGCAGTATTGCTTTTTTTTCTAATTGAGCTTGCAATAACTGTTTTTGAAATTGTTGTATCTTAAATTCTTCCTTGCGTTTTTTTGCCCTGAACAGAAGCAAAACAAAAATTATTATAGAAATTAAAATCACGGCAACGATCCAAAAATTTCTATTTGCCTTTGCGACTTTATTCTCCTCTTCGAGAAGCATTATCCTCGTTTCTTTTTGATTGGTTTCATATACCGTTTGTAATACATTTATTTGATTGCTATTCTGCCCGTTAAAAATATTGGAAGTTATTTGCTCGGCCATCTCTAAGTATTCAAGAGCATCTTTATACTTACCTAACAGTGCGTAAGTTTTTGATAGATCTCTGTATGCACTTGACAATCTATTCTTGTCGTTAATTTCTTTCGCTAAATGCATAGCTTTGGTCGTATATACAATAGCTTGATCATATGAGCCACGTTTTCTGAACACATCGCCAATGTTGTTAAGTATGTTAGCCTCTAAAGAATTTTTACTTCCCTTGGTATAACCATAAGCCTTGCTGAAGAATTGCGAGGCCAGATCAAAATTTTCTAAATCTTCATAAATACTACCTATATTTTCATTGGCCGTTGCCAAACCAATAGAATCCTGCAGCAGTTTAAATTCCGTCAAACTTTGCTTTTCAAAAGCCAATGCCTTTTTATACTCTTTTCTCTTTTCATAGCAACTACCTAGTAGACCAGTAGATCTTGCTAGTCCTTTTTTAAAATCAATAACCTTTGATAGTTTCAAACTTTTAGAGAAACTCGCCTCAGCTTTATCGTAATTTTTTAATGCAAGATGCATACTACCTTGTGCATTGTTAATATGTACTTGCAAAGTATCGTTCGGCTTTTTCTGCAATATGAGCAAAGCCTTATTGAACTGATCTGTAGCCTCAGAATATACGCCTATCCTAAAATAAAACTCTCCTAATCTCCAATAGCTCATTGCTATTTTAAAATCATCATTTTGCCCTTGGGCTATTTTCAGTTGATTTTTATAAGATAGAAAGGTTGAATCGAGCTCTTTGCTATCAAAATGTAGAAGCTCTCGTTTGTTTTGCGCAGATAACAAACCTGAGAATGAAAAGGCTACTATTAGTACTACATGCAAATATTTTGTATACATATTATCTATTGACCGAGCATTTAAACTTTACCAGTAAAGAACATTGCTTGTTCAGCAAAATTTAAACCAGTAAATATGCCTATAGATATACTTAGAACAATAACAAAGGATATTAAGTTATCGTTAAAGATAATTTAACGTCGAAAACAACAAACACAAAAAGCCTTTGCAACTGAATGCAAAGGCTTTAATATTGTAAACTTAACTTTATTTAAGCTTCAAAAGGCTCAATGGAAACGTAAGATTTTCCACCTGCTTTCTTTTCAAACTTAACTAGACCATCTACACGTGCGTGTAATGTATGATCTTTTCCTGCATAAACATTTTCACCAGGATTATGTCTTGTTCCACGCTGTCTAACGATAATGTTACCAGCGATAGCAGCTTGACCACCATAAATCTTAACTCCTAATCGTTTCGATTCTGATTCTCTACCGTTTTTAGAACTACCTACACCTTTCTTATGTGCCATTGTCTGAGGTTTTAAATATTGTTATACTTTAGTGATTTAGCTTATTTTGCTACACCACCGTCTAATTCGTCTTGCCATTTCTGTAACTCATCCCATTTACCATCAGCAGCTAATTCAGCTTGCTTTGGCCAAGTGTCGGTTACGTGATTTCCACGAACATCAGCAATAATTTCAGAAATTTTCGCTGCGTCTGTTTTTGCTAAATCAGCAAAAGTAGAAATACCTGCATTATTTAAGGTTTCGGCAATTTTTGGACCGATACCTTCAATCTTTTTTAAATCATCACCTTTACCCGAAGCTTTTTTTGCTTTTGGCGCTGCCGCTTTTTTAGTTTCAGTTTTCTTAGCTCCTTTAGAAATAATAGATTCGATCACTATCTCAGTAAGAGATTGACGATGTCCATTTTTCTTTTTGTAACCTTTACGTCTTTTCTTATGAAAAACGATTACTTTGTCACCTCTTAGGTGTTTAACGACTTTAGCCTCTACTGCGGCTCCGTCTATAGCCGGGGCGCCGATAGTAACGTTCGATCCATCATCCAAAAGAAGAACGTTGTCAAAAGTAACTTTCTTACCTTCTTCTGCTTGTAAACGGTGAACGTACACTTTCTGGTCTTTTGCAACTTTAAACTGCTGCCCTGCCATCTCTACAATTGCGTACATATTGTTAAATGTATTATTAAACCTGATGGATTTTTTCCATAGGCGGGTGCAAATATAGTTCTTAATCGTGAATTTACAAGTGTTTTTTTAGAATTTTACACACTCTTTATTTTTGTAGTATTCGAAGTCTTAAACAGTTGCATAAAAGCAAGTGTCAGTACAAGACTTGTAGTAAACCCCATGGTGGCAACTACCAAAAAAACGATAGCTTCAAAACTCTTGTAATTGTTTGCCCATTTTGTAGATAGTTCTTCTAAAAAACCTGGTTGCAATTCTGTAGAATACAACGCAAAGAATAAGGTAAATATTAACGTCGCTACCCCACCGGTTATTAAACCTGCCATAAAACCACCTGCATAATTAAACGCATTACCTTTCTTTAACTTATAGAATTTAATTGCTTCATAAATGGCAAAACCTGTTATTACTGCATTGAACAGGCTGTAAAAAACATTGACATGAAGACCAAGTAATGACAGCACCAAAAAATACGCAATTAAACAACCGCTGGCGGCAACTCCAAATCTTATAGGTAGGGCGTAATGGTTCATTTTAAAATAATTTTGTTTAGACTTTTAAGATAATGAATAAACAACAATTAATTTAATATTATATGTTAAAGAATACTTATATTGAGGATTGTTCCTACAAAAAAAATAAAATGTTGTAACAAAATGACATGAACATATACATATGGAACAGAATAATTAAACACTAACCTAATACAGTTTCAATGAAAATGAAATTACTAATGGTTTCGGCAATGCTTCTACAAGGATTTGCCGGAAACTCACAAGAAGTCGCTTTTGAAGAGTATGATCTCGACAATGATCTACATGTTATTCTTCATCAAGACAACACCGCCCCAATTATCTCCATTTCGGTTTTGTACCATGTGGGCTCTAAAGATGAAGACCCAAAAAGAACAGGGTTCGCCCATTTTTTTGAACATTTATTATTTGAGGGAACCGAAAATATTGAAAAAGGCGAATGGGACAAAATAGTATCTTCTAACGGAGGGTCAGGAAACGCAACCACAGACGAGGACAGAACTTATTACTATGAAGTTTTTCCTTCTAACAACCTAAAATTAGGACTGTGGTTAGAATCTGAAAGAATGCTTCATCCCGTAATCAATCAAAAAGGGGTGGATACCCAAAATGAAGTTGTCAAAGAAGAAAAAAGACTTCGTGTTGACAATTCGCCGTACGGTAAGTTTATTGAAAACATTAAGAGAAACCTTTTCCAGAATCACCCATATAAAGAAACCGTAATCGGTAAAATGGAAGATTTGGATGCGGCAACATTAGATGAATTCATAGCATTTCAGAAAAAATTCTATAGCCCAAATAATGCCGTTTTGGTTATTGCAGGCGATTTTGAGAAGGAAAATGCTAAAAAATTGATTTCAGATTACTTTGAAGATATTCCTAAAGGAAAAGAAATTACAAGAAATTTCCCTAAAGAAGAGCCAATAACCACTGAGATCAATGCGAAAGCCTACGATTCTAATATTCAGATACCGGCTTCTATGATCGCATATAGAACTCCCGGACTTAAAAATAGAGATAGCCAGGTTTTAAAAATGATTTCTACCTACCTAAGTGACGGTCCATCATCTAAACTTTATAAGAAAATGGTAGACGACAAGAAACAGGCTTTACAAATTGGTGCCATACCCGTTACTTTAGAAGATTATGGTATGTATATAATTTTTGCCCTTCCCGTTGGTGAAACAGGTTTAAGCACTCTTAATATTTCTATTGAAGAAGAAGTAACAAAGTTGAGAAATGAGCTCATTTCTGAAAACGATTATCAAAAATTACAGAACAAGTTTGAGAATCAGTTTGTAAATAGCAATTCTAGTATTGAGGGTATCGCAAATTCGCTAGCGGAATATTATATGCAGTATGACGATACTTCATTGATCAATAAAGAAATAGAAATATACAGATCAATTACCAGAGAAGAAATCAAAGAGGTAGCCAATAAGTATCTAAAACCCAATCAAAGATTGGTACTAGAATATTTACCTGAACAAAATACCGCAAATTAAACACGACCATGAAAAATACATATATATTACTCTTAGCATTATTCTCCTGTATTGCTGTACAGGCACAAATAGACCGCACGGTAATGCCGGTGCCAGGTCCCGCCCCTGAAATAAATTTAGGCACCCCACAATCCTTTAACCTTAATAATGGCTTAAAAGTATTGGTAGTGGAAAACCATAAATTACCAAGGGTATCTATGCAATTATCTATAGACAATCCGCCAATTTTAGAGAGCAATAAAGCAGGTGTTGCCAGTTTAACCGGCAGCCTTTTAGGACAAGGTTCTAAAAACATTGCCAAAGAAGCGTTTAACGAAGAAATCGATTTTTTAGGCGCAAGACTTTATTTTAGCGCTCAAGGCGCATATGCACAATCGCTTTCAAAATACTTTTCAAGAATGATGGAACTTATGGCAGATGCAGCTATACATCCAAAATTTGTTCAAGAGGAATTTGATAAGGAAAAAGATAAACTTATTACGGGACTTAAATCTGAAGAGAAAGTAGTGTCTTCCGTTTCTAGTAGAGTTCAAAGAGCCTTAGCTTATGGTAAAAATCATCCTTATGGTGAATTTGTTACCGAAGAAACCGTAAATAATGTCACACTAAGCGATGTTGAGGAATATTACAGAGAATACTTTGTTCCGGCAAATGCATATTTAATCATTATTGGAGATGTCAATTTTGATGAAGTAAAAACATTGACAGAAACTCATTTTACATCATGGACCAAGGCCGTACCACCAAGTTTCTCTTATTCTCAGCCAAAAAATGTACCCAATACACAAATCAACTTTGTCGACATGCCAAATGCGGTACAATCTGAGATTACGGTTCAGAATATTGTAAACCTAAAAATGAACGATGATGATTTCATTGCCGCTCTATTGGCAAATGAAATTTTAGGAGGAGGGTCTGATAGCAGATTATACTCTAACTTAAGAGAGGACAAAGGTTATACTTACGGTGCCTACTCTTCTATTGGTAACGACAAGTACGGACCATCTAGATTTAGAGCCACAGCAGAAGTAAGAAACATGGTTACCGATAGTGCCGTAGTAGAAATGCTAAAAGAGCTGGAGCTGATCATTACCAAACCGGTTACCGACGAAGAATTAAAGAATACTAAAGCCGTCTATGCAGGTAGTTTTATTATGGCTCTTGAAGATCCGGAAACCATTGCCCGTTATGCTTTGAACATTGAAAAGGAAAATCTACCTAAAGATTTTTATAAAACCTTTTTAGAAAAGTTAGAAAACATCAGCAAAGAGGAAGTTGAAGCCGCGGCAAAAAAATATTTCAATGTCAATAATGCCCGTGTAATCGTTGTTGGTAAAGGAAGTGAAATTCTAAGCAACCTTCAGAATGTACAGTTTATGGATAAGAAATTGCCTGTACTTACATACTCTAAAACGGCGGACAGAGTAGAAACCCCTAATTACGAAACTTCAGTTCCTGAGGGCGTATCTGCACAATCAATTATTGAAAAGAATATTGAGGCCGTTGGCGGAAAAGATAAACTTGAAAGCGTGAATACATATGCAATGATGGCCGAAGCCGAAATGCAAGGCATGAAGCTTAGTTTAAATATCAAAAAAACATCTAGCAATCAATTGATGCAAGACGTTCAAATGATGGGGAATTCCGTAAGTAAACAAGTTCTAAATGGTGATAGTGGCTATATGATCGTTCAAGGACAAAGAAAAGACCTTACCGAAGAGGAGGTTACCACGTTCAAAGGAGAATCTACCCCTATTTCGGAACTTCAGTACCTAACGGCGAAATCTCTTTCTCTTGAAGGAATGGAAATGGTTGGCGATAAAAATGCCTATAAGGTAATGATCAACGAGAAAAAATCTGCTTTTTACGATGTAGAAACCGGATTAAAACTACAAGAGATCACCACAAATGAAATGCAAGGACAACAGATTGCAAGTATCACCAATTTTGAAGATTACAAAGAGGTATCGGGTATTTTGTTCCCTTTTAAAATCATACAGACCGTTGGTCCGCAATCATTTGAATTCATAGTTTCTGAAATTAAGATAAACGATGGCGTTTCTCCATCCGATTTTGAATAATAATCAAGAAACTTACAACTAAAAAAACCCGCTATTAGCGGGTTTTTTGCTTTATATATAAATGCTTTAACTAGCCTATTTTTCTTATTCTAGCTTCACCAAAAATTAAACCCTTATCCACATCTGGGTTACCGGTATAATTAATATTCGTTTCCCCATAACAAGTTACCTTCAACCTATCTACTACGTTCACCCTAAAATTACTTTCTCCGTAAGCCGTAATTTTAGTTTCATCGGCAACCATACTTTCAGTATTTACCTCACTTTCACCATATGCCCTAAATACCTGACGAGATACTTTACCACCTCCCATTTCCAAATAACTGCTACCATAAATGGCAACGGTAAGTTCATCTATTGAAACTTCGTTAAAGTATACTTTTGCCTCACCGTACAATGACATTTTAAAATCATCGGCATTAAATAGATTTTTACATCTAACGATTTCTTCTCCCCTTACCGATAAGTTTTCCAATTTTCGATAGGTTACCGTAATCGTTGCCATAGTACCGTTGTACAAAGGTTTACTACCCCGCCAATTATCGCTTGAAATACGCTCGGACTTTGTAACCACCTTTGCCCCATCTAAAAACAATCGTAAAGTTCTACCTTCTACTTCTACATTTATTTTTTCTAAAGGAACTTTTGCGTTTTCAATAACCACGTTTTCCTCTTCACCCTCAACAAGGTTTATTTCTATATGCGGACTAACTATTAATTTATCGAATGCTTTTACATCGATTTGTTTTTCTTGTGCCTGAGTATTATTTACCAAAAAAGTGATTGCCAGAGCTACAAATACTATTCTTTTCATGATTTCCGTTTTTTTGATTAGTTCTATACAAAGACAACCTAAAGAAGATATTGTTACAGTACACATGGTTATTTCTGTTGAACCACTACTTTTTTTCGATTGACCAACCATACCCCGAATAAGATTATAAGACCACCCAACAACTGAAGTAGGCTTATATTCTCACCATCTAAAAATCCCCAAAGAACAGCCACTAAAGGAATTAAGTATGTTACCGAGGCTGCAAAAACAGGACTCGATAATTTTATTAATTTATTGAATAGTATATTGGCCAAAGCGGTGCCTAAAAATGCCAATGCCATAACATACCATACAGCTTCATGCATAGCACCATTACCAACAAACTGCTGAAACACTCCAGTATAAACGAGAATAATCAAAGCCGGAAAAAATGCTACGCCAAAACTAGCCGTGGTAACTGCCAACGGACTTAAGTGCGACAAATATCTTTTTATAATATTGATATTGAATGCATACCCTAAGGCAGAAAATATAATAAAAAGGGCATACCAATAATTTTGTTCCGTATTATTCTCCATACCCGCAGCTATCAACACTACTGTGCCAAAAAGACCTATGAGCACACCTAAAACTTGCCTTCCCTTTAATGCCAAACCAAATAATGCTATACCTACCAGTGTTGTAAACAAAGGTGCTACCGAATTTAATATTGAAGTAATACCACTATTGATCTCCGTTTGTGCCAATGCAAAAAAGAACGGCGGAAAGAAAGAACTGCAGAGTCCTGCTATAGCGACCCATTTCCAATCTGTTTTAGATAAGGTGCTCAAAGATTTATAACCTAGCACAAACAAGAGCAAAGATGCAAAAACAATGCGTAAACCACCTACCTGCAAAGGAGTATAACCTGTTAAGGACCGTTTAATCAAAATAAAGGATGAACCCCAAATAAATGATAGAATTACCAGGTAAATCCATTTTTGGTCAATATTCTTCAATTGCTTTGCTTTACAACAAAAGTGCGGTTTTTTCTAAAAAAATCATCTAGTTAAGTCCTTATTTTTACAAATGATTATTCAATGCATTTTACATATTTGGTATCTTTACAATACAAACTAGTTTACTTCAACGAAGTATTCGCAAAAACTTTGTAATGAAAATAAAATTATTAGCCCTTTTTATAACTGTATTCACTTTATCTACTGTGGTTTCATTTGCACAGGATAATACTAATGGAGTTATTAAACTTGAAAATAGAATAACAAAGTCTGTAGAAATCGGTATTGATGGTATGGCATGCCAAGAAGGTTGCGCAGATAAAATTGCATCCAATCTAAAAGAGAAAGACGGTGTTATTTCTGCCGATATCAGTTTTGACAATAAAAATGGCAATATCGTTTTTGACCCTTCTCTAATATCTATCGAAGAAGTAAAATCGATTATCACTGATACAAAAGTTAAAGACTACAATTACACTATTACCTCTGTCAACCTTCAAGAAAAATAGAATGAAAAATATACTTTATATAGTTACGATAGCAATCTTTATATCCTTTTCTTCTTGCAAGGAAACTAAAAAAGCCGAAGAAGAAACTTCTAAAATGACCGAAGTAATGACCATACATGATGAAGTGATGCCCAAAATGGGAACCATAGGAAAACTTGTAGGTCAATTAAAACCTATGGCAGATTCTTTGGGATCAGAGTCAGTAGAGGCAAAAGCAATGAAAGATTTACAGGAAGCCAATAGATCTATGATGGATTGGATGCAGGAATTTGGCGATCGTTTTGATGCCGATGAAATTTTGAACGGTAAAGAACTTACCGACGAAAAAAAGCAATGGCTTGAAGAAGAGGAAGAAAAAGTAAAGCAAGTGAAAGAGAACATCAATTCTAGCATAGCAAATGCAGAAAAAATTCTAAGCAAGTAATAAAACTTAAAAGGGCAATTTAGAAAGGTCTACATTGCCCCCAGAAATTACGATTCCGATTTTCTTGTTCTGAAAAACTTCTGGGCTTTCTTTAGCTTGTTTTATAACGGCAGCTACCGTTACGGCACTAGAAGGTTCAATAATAATTTTCATACGCTCCCATACCAGCTTCATAGCTTCAACAATCTCATCTTCCGTAATGCGCACAATGCCAGTGACCAATTCTTTAATAATTGGAAAATTCTTATCTCCTAACATTGTTTTTAATCCGTCCGCTATTGTATTTGTAGTCTCGTTACTTTCGATTTTTCCACTTAAAAGCGAACGATAGGCATCATCTGCCTCAAATGGTTCGGCACCATACACTTTACAGTTTTCTCCAAAGTATTTTACCGCCAAAGATGAGCCGGCAATTAGTCCGCCACCACCTACAGGACAGAATATAAAATCTAAATCTGGTTGTTTTTGCAAAAGTTCCAATGCAGCGGTACCTTGACCTAAAATAACATCATTATCATTAGAAGGGTGCACGAACGTAGCTCCAGTTTTAGTAGCGATTTTATCTGCCATTGCCTGCCTAGCTTCTACCGTTGGTTCGCATTCATATATGTTACCACCATATTCCCTAACACCAACTTTCTTTACTTCTGGCGCAGTATTGGGCATTACAATATGCGCAGTAACGCCTACACTTTGTGCCGCTAAAGATAAAGCCTGCGCAAAGTTACCAGACGAATGGGTTACCACTCCGTTTTTCTTCTGTTCTTCCGATAATTGCAATATGGCATTTGTAGCACCACGTATTTTATAAGCTCCCGCTCTTTGAAAATTCTCGCATTTGAAAAATATTTGCGCACCGATCTCCTTATCAATTAATCTAGATGTTAGTACAGCAGTGTTATGTACAAATGGTGTTATTCTTTGATGACAATCTAAAAGATTTTGCTTGGTCATAACTGGTGTTTACTTTTTCCACCTTAAGGTTTCAATAATGCTTCTAATATCATTTTGAAGATAAGAAGCCGCCGGAAGAATGGAATCATAATTAGGTCTTGAATAAAAATATACAGATCCTGTTAAAAAATGCTCTGTACTATCGGTGACAAAAAATTGGGATTGAGAAGCTGCATTGCCCTGTACTTCGAACAAAGCACCGTACACTTTCTCATTTGGGTTTACATATGGCTGCTCAACAATATTATCGGCTTTTGCGGCGTGCTCATAACTTAGCCTTTTAGAATCATTGATCAACTGAGATAGATTGCCATTTATTTTTTTATAACTAAGAAAAATAGCGCCTTTCATTTCTGGATAAGCAATAGTAAAAGCATTATCACCATTTAATTCAGCATCTGCCAACTGATTGTACTTAAAGCTAAAATTCTCTGTTTCTAAATCTGCCAATTTCCCCTGCGGATACTCTAAGCGCATTTTAGCTTTCGGCTTTGGTATCACCTGTTCGTCTTTACAGCTAAGTATTAAAAGAAATAGTATTAAAAATCCTACTAATGACTTACTCTTCATGCGGTAAGGTTACTTTTATTTGTTTCAATCTTTTTTTATCCATTGCCTCTACAACAAAAGTATAAGAGCCAAACATAATTTTTTCACCACGTCTTGGAAAACTTCCTGCCTTTTCTAAAACGAAGCCGGCCAACGTTTCTGATTCACCTTTATTTTCCTCAAAATCGTCTGTATCTTCCAAGCGAATGACCCTATAAAAATCTTTTAAAGGTGTTTTACCTTCAAATACATAATTGTAGTCATCCAATTTAGAATAAATTAGGTCTTCATCATCAAATTCATCACTAATATCACCAACTATTTCTTCAATAATATCTTCTAAGGATACTAAACCAGAGGTGCCCCCATATTCATCGACCACAATTGCCAAGTGATTTTTCTTCTCTTGAAATTCTGAAAGTAAATCATCTAACTTTTTATTTTCCGGCACAAAATATGGCTCCCTGATCAAGGTCATCCAATTAAATGTTTTTCGATCTAAGTATGGCAGCAAGTCCTTTACATACAAAACCCCTTTCACCGAATCTATGTTTTCGCCAAATACAGGAATTCTAGAATAACCGTGTTTTTTTATCTCCCCAAGAACTTCAGGAAATTTCATTTGTTCGTTCAGGGCAAAAATATCAATTCGGGGTCTCATCACTTGTTTGGTATCGGTATTACCAAAAGTTACAATACCTTCTAATATTTTCTTCTCTTCTTTAGTGGTATCGCCTTGCGAAGTTAAATCTAGCGCCTGCGATAAGTGATCTATACTAAGATGAGATTTTTGTTTGCCCAATTTATTATACAAAAACAAGGTACCTGAACGCATGGGTAAACTTAAGGGAGAAAAAACAAAGTCCAATATTCTTAACGGAAAAGCCATTAAGTGCGAAAAACTCATTCTATTTCTATTGGCATAAACCTTAGGTAGAATTTCACCGAACATCAATATTAAAAAAGTAGCTACAACAACTTCTAACAAAAACCGAACCGATACTACACCTAACAAGGTCTGGTTTACATTTTCAAACAAAGTATCTCCAATTACGCTAAACAAAAGTACAACCCCAATATTTATGGCATTATTGGCAATTAAAATGGTAGCCAATAATTTTTTTGGGCGTTCCAATAGTTTGATAAGAA
Organism: Maribacter litoralis; assembly: GCF_003075045.1. Taxonomy (GTDB): domain Bacteria; phylum Bacteroidota; class Bacteroidia; order Flavobacteriales; family Flavobacteriaceae; genus Maribacter; species Maribacter litoralis. Next base: position 433,832 of record NZ_QCZD01000003.1, read on the forward strand.
TAGAGCTTTTTGCCGTTTTTTCATCTTGCAACTCTTTAATTTCAGTTGTAGACAAACCAAACATGGCCACCTCTGCTCCCGAAATTAGCGCAGAGCAAAGAAGAAGTACAAACAGTACTATTATATTCATTGCAAAGACACCGTTTACAACCAACGTTGTCATTAAAAACGGTATGGGGTCTGGATCCAATAGTTGCTATTTAAATATTGTTAGAATGGCAAATCATCATCATCGTCTTGACTTAAGGGTGCAGGACTTTGTGATGGCGTTCTGTTTTCAGTACTAGCGGGTTTCTGTGCACTTGGCGCTGAACCACCATTATTTTGCATACCTTCTTTTTTGGTCGTCAAAAACGTAAATTCTTGTACGTGCACCTCAGTTGAATATCTGGTATTACCATCTTCACCTTGCCATTGACGGTTTTTTAATCTTCCCTCAACATATACCTTATCTCCTTTACTAAGATATTTTTCACAGATTTCAGCAGCTTTATTTCTAACAACAATATTGTGCCAATCTGTATTTGTAACCCTTTCGCCGGTAGATTTATTGGTATACGTTTCATTTGTAGCTATTGGAAATCTACCAATACTACCACCACCTTCAAAATAATGCATTTTAACTTCGTCGCCTAAATGCCCAATCAACATTACCTTATTTAATGTACCGCTCATAACTTAAAGATATAAAAATCAAAAGTACTAAAATTTAAATGCTTTTATAAAATCTGCGATCAAAACCGGAACAGGAAATTCAGATAGTTTTTCAACGGAAATCTTATGTTCAAAATCTGTATTTACATCAACGATCCAGAATTTGGTATATAAATGTTGATGAGATAATTTGTGTACGATATCTGTATCATTATATATATGTATATCATTTATGTCTAAATCGCCATAAATCTCATTACTCTTTAATAGGATATCTTTAATTTCCAACGATGACTTAGATTCTATTAAAGGAAACTCCCATAGGTTTTGCCAAATACCTTTCCCTTTTCTTTGTTGAAGACGTGTATATTTTTTTCCATTTGTATCCTTATATATAGGTATAAGATAATTGAAGTATCTATTACTCACTTTTGTTTTCTTCAACTTTACAGGCAATTGATGCACCAACCCTTTTTCAAATGCCACGCAACTATCGTTCAAGGGGCAATGTAAACACAAAGGTTTTTTAGGTGAACATTGTATGGCACCAAATTCCATTATACCCTGATTGTAATCTCTTATATGATCAGAATCCATGACCTTTTGTGCCAAAGCTTTAAAATACTTAATGCCCTCTGTACTATTTATAGGTATATCTATACCATAATAACGAGACAATACTCTATACACATTACCATCTACAACGGCATGTGGTTCATTAAAACAAATGGAAGAAATGGCACTGGCCGTGTAATCACCTACCCCTTTCAATGTTAAAAGTTTCTTATAATTATCTGGAAACTTACCGTTATATTCATCAACAACCATTTTTGCAGCGGCATGTAAATTTCTTGCCCTAGAGTAATAACCCAAACCTTGCCAAAGCTTAAGAACCTGTTCTTCTTCTGCATTTGCAAGATCGTCAACGGTAGGGAAAGTTTCTACAAACCTTAAGTAATACGGGGTTCCTTGGGCTACTCGCGTTTGTTGAAGAATAATTTCCGACAGCCATATTTTGTACGGATCGGTGGACTTGCGCCATGGTAAAGTGCGCTTATTTTTATGATACCAATCTAAAATTTTACCCGAAAATGACATGCTCTTCAATACTAAGTGATAAAAGTAGCAGTTTATACACTTAAAATTAACCCATTAGAAAGAAAGATTGAATTTAATTTATATATTTGCAACCCGAAAAAACATACAGAAAATCTAATATTGAAAGATGACGAAAGCGGAAATTGTATCGAAGATCTCAGATAAGCTGGGAATTGAAAAAGGAGATGTACAGGCAACTGTTGAATCCTTTATGGAAGAGGTTAAAACATCATTAGAAAGTGGTGACAATGTATACCTAAGAGGTTTTGGAAGTTTTATCATTAAGACAAGAGCTGAAAAAACAGGTAGAAATATTTCCAAGAACACAACTATTAAAATACCCGCTCACAACATTCCAGCATTTAAGCCTGCCAAGGTTTTTGTAGAAGGAGTTAAGAGCAACGTACACGTAAAATAATTAATCTTAAAAAAAGAACTTTATGCCAAGTGGTAAAAAAAGAAAGAGACATAAGGTAGCTACACACAAGCGCAAGAAGCGTAGAAGAGCTAACCGACACAAGAAAAAGTAGTTTTAAAAACTACTTTTTCTTTTTAAAAGAACGTTCATTGACATAGAGATTCAGTAATTGGATTTCGGCAAATACACTAGTTATTTGTCTATGGTATTGTTTAATCAGTTTGTTCCCTATACTATAGTTGGAACAACTAAAAATATATTCAGGTGAATAGAGAATTAATCGTAAGATCTAGTTCGCAATCTGTTGACTTTGCCTTGTTGAAGGACGGAAAACTCACTGAACTGCATAAAGAGGAAAACAGTAATGATTTCTCTGTTGGCGATATTTTTCTTGCTAAAATAAGAAAACCGGTGACCGGTCTTAACGCAGCGTTTGTAAACGTTGGTTATGAAAAAGATGCATTCTTGCATTACCACGACCTTGGTCCTCAATTGTCTTCAATGCTGAAGTTCATTAAACAAGTGAGCACAGGAAAACTAAAAGATTACTCCTTAGGTAATTTTCCGTTCGAGACCGATATTGACAAAAATGGTGTCATAACCGATGTCATAAAAGCAAACCAATCTTTATTGGTGCAAATTGTAAAAGAGCCTATTTCCACAAAAGGACCAAGAATTAGTTCTGAGCTATCAATTGCCGGACGTTATTTGGTTATGGTTCCTTTCTCCGATCGCGTATCAGTATCTCAAAAGATAGGTAGCAAAGAAGAGAAAGATAGGTTAAAAAGACTTGTAAGAAGCATTAAACCCAAGGGGTTCGGTGTTATCATAAGAACGGTCGCAGAAGGACAAAAAGTCGCAGAACTTGACAAAGATCTAGAAAACTTGCTGAACAAATGGTCAGCAATGTGTAAAAAATTACAACGTGCACAAACACCAGCAAAAGTATTTGTTGAACTCAATAGAGCATCTTCTATTTTAAGAGATGTATTTAATGATAGTTTCACAGGAATACATGTTGATGACGCCACCTTATTCAATGAAATAAAAGAATACGTGGCCGAAATTGCTCCTGAAAAGGAAAGCATTGTTAAGCACTATAACACCAATGTACCTATTTTTGAAAAATTTGGAATCGAAAGACAGATCAAAACGTCTTTTGGCCGTACTGCCGCTATGAGCAAAGGCGCCTATTTAATTATAGAGCATACCGAAGCACTTCATGTAATAGACGTAAACAGTGGCAACAGATCAAACAAAGCTAAAAACCAAGAAGATACTGCCCTAGAGGTAAATCTCTTGTCCGCATCAGAAATTGCAAGACAATTACGTCTTCGTGATATGGGCGGTATTATTGTAGTGGATTTTATCGATATGGTAAAACCACAACATAGAAAAAAGCTTTTTGAGCATCTTAGAGATGAGATGAAAGATGATCGTGCCAAGCATAAAATACTACCTCCTAGTAAATTTGGTTTAATTCAGATTACCCGACAAAGGGTACGACCTGAAATGAATATTAAAACAACTGAAGAGGATCCCAATAATTCTGGGAAGCAGGTGGAAGCACCTATTGTTTTAATAGATAAAATTACAGCGGACCTTGAAAAACTTCTTAAAGGCCCTAAAAAGGATAGTAGTATAACTTTAAATATACACCCTTTTATAGCAGCCTATATTACAAAAGGTTTTCCATCAATGAGAACAAAATGGTTCTTAGAGTATAAAAAATGGATTAAAATTCAACCGCGCGATGCGTATACGTATCTAGAATACCGTTTTAAAAATAAAGACGGCAAAACAATATATTAAGTCAATATGGCTTTATACGTTAAAAAGCGACTCCCAAAAAGAGTCGCTTTTTTTGTTTTAGGTTTTTACGTATTTTAACAATTAAATTCCTAACCAACCATTACAAATGTCCTGCAAAAACTGTTCTTCAACTCTAGTAAACTATTCTTTATTTTGTAATCAATGTGGTGCTAAAATTGTTAATGATAGATTAACTATAAAAGGGCTAGCCACCGACCTTTCGAATAATCTTCTTGGCTGGGACAATAAATTTTTCTTTACCATAAAAAACTTATTATTAAGACCCCATGTTGTCTTCAGAGAATATCTTGGCGGCACAAGAAAGCGCTATATGAATCCTTTTACAATTCTAGGATTAACAACTGCAATAGCTATTTTCTTATTTAATTTTTTTGCTGAACAATATCTAGCTCTTAATATTGAATCTAACATGCAATCAATTACCATGATGTCAAACATGATGGAAAAAAAGCTAGGAAATGATTTTGATAAAATAGCATATGAGCAAGAAACATTGAAAATGGTTACCGACGCAAGCCAATTCATGTTAAAATACTTTAATCTATTAGTAATTTTATTAATGCCACTTTACACCTATATGGCTTTTCTTGTTTACCGAAAACCCTATAATTATGCGGAACATTTGATAATTAACTCTTACATACAAAGCATTTCTTTTATAGTTACATCAATAATCTTTACAATTTCAGTTTTTACATCGCCATCTGTTTATCTTATAACAGTATTCTTTTTAGTTTTTTATTATATATACGCTTATGGAAAACTTTACAATTTAAGCGTTGCAGAATCTATTCTTAAAGTTTTAGTATTTATGGCTATTCTTGCAGGGACTTTAATTATATTTTTTATTTTGTCCATTGGTTTTGGATATATTCTTGCAGCATTATCGTCTTAATTTTAAATACTATCTAAATTTCTAATTTGAACGAAAAAACAAAAGGCTACACCATTCAAGAAGCTACTAAAAAGATAGAAAGTTATTGTGCCTATCAAGATCGTTGCCATAAAGAAGTGGTTTCCAAACTAAAGGATATGGGTATGATCCCATTAGCTATCGATACCATTATAGCCCAACTTATTGAAGACCGGTTCTTAAACGAAGAGCGTTTTGCAAAAAGCTTTGCTCGTGGCAAATTCAAGATTAAAAAATGGGGCAAAAATAGAATTGTTAGGGAACTTAAGTTTAGAGATATTTCTAAATACAATATAACAACAGCATTAAAGGAGATTGAACCCGAAGTATACTTAACTACTTTAGATAACTTAGCTAAAAAAAGACTTGATCAAATTACTGAAACCAATACTCAAAAAAGAAGAAAAAAATTAGCCGATTACCTCTTATACAGGGGCTGGGAAAGTCATTTGGTGTATGAAAAACTGAAAGAACTTATACCCTAAAAGTGTTAATTTTCTACTAGTACCTTAGTATTCTTATTTGTGTTTGTAATAGCCTTCTCATTTTTAGCATCTATCCAATCTTGACCTTTAAGTTTTCGCATTAACACATCGTAATGACGCATGATCAAAATATTATAAAATGCCTTTCCTAAATTTTTAGGATTACGTGCCAAAGCGCGTAGGCTCATAGAAAAACCAGGTGTTTTATACTTCATATAATGCCAAAAACCTTCTGGCATATACAAGACTTCCCCATGTTTTAATGTTGTTTTAAAACCGTTAGCGTTTCTTAATGCCGGCCATTTCTCATAATCAGGATTTGAGAAATCTATACTTTCATGAGTTATGAGGGAATGTGGCACTTTGTAAAGATTCTTTGTTTCCGATTGCGGAAACAACACTACTTCTTTCTCTCCATCAAAATGAAAATGAAAAATATTGGCTAAATCAATATCATAATGCATAAAGGTATAAGAATCTCTTCCTCCAAAAAACAACATTGGCAGCCCTTTCAACAGCTTTAATCCAAAATCTGGAAAACGATAATCTTGTTGCAAGGCCGGTACTTCCTTTAAAATATTCCAAAGAAAAATTCTGTATTTGGTAGGTTCCTTTTTTAAAAGGTCAACATATTCTGCCATTTTCATTTTGGCGTGTGGCTCATTAAAACCATCTTTATGCTGAACCGGTCTATTATCATATAGCGGCACGTTTATATCGCCTGCGACCTCTTTCATATAATCCAAATTCCATTTGGTAAATGCAGGCCAGTCTGCAATAGCCTGTTCCAAAACAACAGGCTTTTGAGGCTTAAAGTAGTTTTCAATAAAGTTGTCCTTAGTAATATTACTTACCCTAGGAATGTTTGCTAACTTCAATTACTCATGGTTTTTTTAGGGAAGCCAAAGGTAATTAACGTTAAGAAAATATTTTCTTAAAAATGTATTAATGTAGTGTTATTCAACAATTTTGACCTTCTGCTTGGCTTTTTCGTTACGCTCAATTGAATGGCCCGGTCTTGTCCATTTAGGTTTTTCGCCCAATGGTTTTAATTGTGAATCCTCTGCTTCTACAGTTTTTGGTTGTGACACTTTGGTAAACGGTTTTTGCGGATTAAGACCTAGCATTTTAAACATCTCCATATCCTCATTTACATCTGGGTTGGGAGTGGTCAACAACTTATCGCCTGCAAAAATTGAGTTTGCTCCTGCAAAGAAACACATTGCCTGTCCTTCTCTACTCATTTCAGTACGCCCAGCCGATAAACGAACTTGGGTCTCTGGCATAACTATTCTAGTAGTAGCTACCATACGTATCATATCCCAAATAGAAACAGGTTCTATATCTTCCATTGGGGTACCTTCTACGGCTACCAGAGCATTAATAGGCACAGATTCCGGTTGCGGGTTCAATGATGTCAAGGCAACCAACATGCCTGCTCTATCTTCCAATGCCTCACCCATACCAATAATACCACCGCTACAAACGGTCACATTACTTTTACGAACATTTTCAATAGTATCTAAACGATCCTCAAAGGCACGTGTAGAAATAACATCTTTATAATAATCTTCTGAAGTATCTAAATTGTGGTTGTAAGCGTATAAACCTGCCTCTGCCAATCGTTTTGCCTGGTTCTCGGTAATCATACCCAAGGTACAGCAAACCTCCATGTCAAGCTTATTGATGGTACGTACCATTTCCAAAACTTGCTCAAATTCAGGACCGTCTTTTACGTTTCTCCAAGCAGCACCCATACATACACGAGAACTACCAGATGCCTTTGCCCTTAGCGCTTGAGCTTTTACTTGAGAAACAGCCATTAGGTCATTACCCTCAATATCGGTATGATAACGTGCCGCTTGCGGACAATAACCACAATCTTCTGGACAACCACCGGTTTTTATGGAAAGTAATGTAGAAACCTGTACCGTATTAGGGTCGTGATTTTTTCTATGCACAGTTGCAGCTTCATAAAGTAGCTCCATTAAAGGCTTATTGTAAATTTCTAATATTTCTTCTTTTGACCAATTATGTCTTGCTTCGCTCATATAATCTTAGGTTGTTACCAGGGTTCAAAAATAACTGAATTTAAATTGAAAAAATAATCGGAGAGTTTTAAATTAATGATTTAAACTTTCTATTCTTTCTTAGAGACTAAAATACTAACCGCATTACCACCAAAGCCTACGGCATTTACTAGAACTTTTTTAAGATCCCGACCTTTATTTTTATGGTCTATAAATGGCACTGAAATCATCTTATTGTTTCGCATCATTAATACCCCCAATTCTAAATTCAGCATACCAGAAGTGGCGAACGTATGACCAATTTTCCATTTATTGGTTGTCATTTGCGGCATGTTTACCCCAAATACTTCTTTGATAGCATTGTATTCGGAAGAATCTCCTTTTATCGTTCCGGGTGCATGCATGATAACCGCATCTACTTCAGCAGGATTTATTCCACCCAAAGCCATTTTCATAGATTTTTGAAAGCATACAGCATTTGCAGAAATAGATGTATTGTGTTTTAAAATTTCGGTTGCAAATCCTACTCCTTCAATAATTGCCAAAGCATGGTCTACAACTCCATTTTCCAAACAAGCTACCGAGGCTGCTTCTCCTAAAATCATAGTATTGTATTCCTTTTCAAAGTTTAACGCTTGGCAAGGATAACTTCGGCTACGCTCAACATCCAAATCATCATTCAACTCGGAAGCTTTTGCATAAATCTTCAATGCCTTCATTTGGGCAATGGTAAAATCGGTCAACGGCGCTTCACTGGCACCCACCAAAAATTTAGTTGACATACCACTTGTTAGCCACGCCACGCCATTTAAAACAGAATGTAAACCTGTTGAACAGGTAATGGAGTGTGATATTTCTGGTCCCGTAGCTCCTAAATCATGAGATACCCATGAAGATATATTACCCAAGGTAGTTGTTGGAGAACTTAAAGTTGATGAAATACCTGTTTCTAAGTATTCAGTATGATATTCTTCGAACAATTTGGTTGCCCCTCTTGAAGACCCCATATTTATTCCGAATTCAGAAGTATTAGTCCAACCAGATTGCTGAATGGCCATTCTAGAAGCTGCCATGGCAAACAACACACTGTTATCTAACTTTTTGTACTTACTATCAGATTCCCTTAATTTTTTCACCAGCGCATTTGCAGATTCTGCCAATGGAGCTACCCAAGTTTTAGCGTTATTTATATCCGCCAAAGAAAAGTAATGGTCGTTATTCTGATAAGCTTTCCAAATTTCTTCTTGAAATGACCCCAATGGGGAAAGTGAAGCTATCGATGTTATAGATATTTTTTCTTTCAATGTAAAATCTAAAATGTATTTAACGCCTCAGTTATTGCTTTATACACCTTTTGCAACTCTTCTTTTGTAATTACAAATGGAGGCAATACATAAACAGTATTGCCCAAAGGTCTTAACAAAACACCTCTTTCCAAAAAGAAATTATACAACTCATCACGTAAATTACCATAACGCTTGGTTTTAATATCTAAATCAATGGCCAAGATTACACCCATAACCCTTACATCTTTCACATTATTATGCGATTTTATCTGTGACAAAAACTCATTATGCGCCAAGTTAATAGCTTCCCGTCTTTCTAATATTTGAGGTGAATTAAGCAACTTTATTCCTGTCAAAGCTGCTGCACAACCTAGTGGGTGGGCACTAAATGTATGAGCATGAAAAAAACCCTTATGTACGTCATCGCTTAAAAACCCGTTGTACACCTCTTGGGAGCAACTGGTAATACTTAATGGAAACATACCGGCCGTTAAAGCCTTGCTCAAGCATATAATATCTGGCGCATTGCGTAAATTTTCAGAGGCAAAGTTTTTCCCCGTTTTACCGAACCCGGTCATTATTTCGTCGGCAATGCATAAAACTTCATATTCTCTACATAGTCCAATTAGAGTGTCTAGCCCTTTAGCGGAGTGGAATTTCATCCCTGCAGCCCCTTGCACTAAAGGCTCAAAAACAAATGCAGCACACTTATTTTGATGTAGTATTTGTGAGAGCTTATCTGTTACCTCGCTTAGGTTATCGCCGGTCGGAACAGGAATACGTTCAACATTTAACAAAAAATCCTCAAACGGTCCGTTGTAAGACGAAAGTCCCGATGCACTCATAGCACCAAAAGTATCACCATGAAAACCGTCTTCAAAAGCAATAAGCGTATCACGCTTTTCGCCTTTATTATGGAAAAACTGCAAGGCCATTTTAATAGCTGCTTCTACAGCCGTAGAGCCATTGTCATTAAAGAATATTTTAGCCTGGTTATCTGGTAGAATTTCCATTAACTTTTCAGACAGTTCAATTGCGGGCTCATGGGTAAGACCACTAAACATTACAAAGTCTAACGTTTGCATCTGCTTGGTAATCGCTGCAACTATCTGTTCGTTAGCATGACCGTACATTACGGTATACCATGATGCAATTGCATCAATATATTCTTTTCCCTCTTCATCAAACAACAAAGCACCTTTTGCCTTTACAATGGGAAGCTGGGGTTTACCAAGCTTGTGTTGTGTTAGCGGGTGCCATAAGTGTTTTTTATCTCTTGTTGATAGATTTTCTCCAGTCATAGAATTTATAATTCGCCATTTTATCTATCTTGCAAAGATCGGGAAATAAACCGCAATAATTAGATGCCCTCAAAAAGAAACAGAAATGCATTTTTAGATTTTTCCCAATTGAAGAATACTACCGTATTCTTACTACTTTCTTTAATTACTTTTTTCATTCGATTTCCTTTTTTCTTTAGAGACTACGTAGACCGTGATGAAAGCACCTTTATACTTCTAGGACAATCATGGGCAGATGGTTTTTTACCATATACCCAACTATGGGATCTAAAACCACCATTGACCTTCGCCTTTTTTGCAACTATCATATCCATATTTGGAAAAAGCTTTGTAGCCATTCGATTTGCAGGTGTTATTCTAGTAGCTATTACCGCATTCTTTACTTATAAAATAGCATTGACATTTGTATCAAAAAAAGCATCTATTATAATTGGCGCATGCTGTATTTTTTTACTTAGTCTCTTTGGCAGCCTACAAGGAGTAATGTCCGAACATATTTGTATTGCGCTCTTTGTACCTGCACTATATATTTTGCAGACTAAAAAAACTGCCCTTTTTATATTCTTATCTGGATTGTTGATGGGTGCAACGGTTATGGTAAAGCTAAACATGGCTTTTCCTATTCTATTTATAGGTCTTTTTTTATGTTATGAAGCTTTTTTCACCAACAGGAATATTCCTTTTTTATATGTGGTTTTATTCGGAATTGGAGCCTTGACCGTTATTTTAACTACCATAATACCTTACTACCTAAGTAACCAAACCTATATTTGGTGGGAATCTGTAATTCTTGCCCCTTTAGAATATACGGGAGCCAGACGTTATTCGGTTTTTAAACTAGCCCCCATTTTCGTAATAACGGGCATATTCTTGCTCTACGCCTACAAAAGCAAAAAACTAAATTTTAAAAGCAGAAACGTACAACTTCTGTTGATTGCCGTTATAGGTGTTTTATTTTCCTTTGTAAAAGGAGGAAGGATAAATGGGCACTACCTGATCCAATTACACCCCATGCTATTAATTTTGGTGGGCAAAGTCGTTTACAATTTAATAAGACAGTATAAACCAAAATTGCCTGCTTATTTAGCCTTCATCGCCTTACTGATACCTGCAGAAAGTTATTTGGAGTATGTAAACGTGTTAAAGAATAAAATTGAAAAAGGCACAATTTTTAACGGGGAAGGCTTTGCCGTACCCCAGTATATTTTAGAACATAATTTAGAAACCAAAAATGTTCTGTTTTTCGAGTACCACATCGGGTATTGGAATTTAAACACGTTACCACCTACAACAGCATCTACTCACCCAAGTAATATTTGCAGAAATGAATTATTTACTTTTTACGGTAATCCCAGAAAAAATTCCGTTGAAGAAATTAAGTACATTATGCATGAACTACGACCCCAAACAGTTGTCATACGAAAGGGAAAACGAATTTTTGACAAAAAAGAAATTGAGGAAAATGAATATATAGACACCTATTTAGCTAAACATTATAAGGTAATCGCCACAGTTGATAATGCAGAAATCTTACAGCGATTATAAAGTACTTAAAATACCCTGAAATTTATCTGCGTATTTTTTAATCACCTCTTTTGTAAATTCTTTTTCCTCTTCTATTCTACCTATTAAGGAAACACCTGTTTTATGCAAAATAATATTTTCGGTGTGTGGGTTAGGTTCTCCACTAAACAACACAGAAACCTCATAACCTTTATGCAATAACCATTTTATGGTCAATAAAGAATGATTGATACTCCCCAAATAATTTCTAGATACAACAACGACCTTATAATCTGGCATTATGATATCAAACATGGTGTCCTCATCATTAAGCGGCACTAATATACCTCCAGACCCCTCTATGATCAAATTATTATCTGTTTCGGGTTCGGTAATATGGAACCTATCAATAGTTATCCCTTCAATCTCAGCAGCCGCATGCGGACTCATGGGCAATTTAAGATTATAACTACTTGGGTGAAACTTAGATTTATCATTAGAAATTAAACGCTTTACCTTATCCGTATCAGTATTATCTAAGTCTCCTGCTTGAACCGGTTTCCAATAATCTGCTTGTAAAGCTTCAACAAAAATTGCAGATGCAATGGTCTTACCTACTTCTGTTGAAATTCCTGTTACAAAAATCTTTTGCATATACTTTTACTTTGAATTAGTGATCATGTTACAATTTAGGCACTTATATTTTCTTTTCTCGAAAAATGGAAAAAGTTTATAAAATATACCCTTCCTGTTATAATATGGTTCAGACCTTTGATCTTTGCAGTTTGGGCATACAATAGGTTTACCATCATTACCCAAAGCATAAGTTCTTATATTGTCATATATGGCTATTGCCCTATCCTTATCTTTTGAATATACCTGTAACTTTACACCACCAATGGCATTACTGATCAATGGGTCTGAATTCAAGGTATTTTCATCTCTAAGAAATACAGGTATACCTTCTGACTCTAATTTGCCTTTTACAATCTGAACATCTGCAACATATTCAAAAGATGCCAATTGATAAAATTTACTCTCCATATTCTTAAATATAACTAGCCAATAATTTTATCAAAAGTCCAATTTCTTCCTTTGAATTATAACTATGCAAGCATATTCTTAATCTTTCTTGACCTTTTGGCACTGTTGGGGCGAGAACGGCTTTAATATTAAAGCCTTTATCCAATAACTTTTTCGCTACTTGTTTTGCACTTTTTGACCCCGGTATAATACAACCTTGTATAGCCGAATTACTTGGTATAAATGATTCTTCTAATTTATGAGTGACAATCTGTTTTTTAAAGAATTCAATGTTTTCCATCAATATTCTTTTTGGCTCTTTTCCCAGTTCTTCTAAAAATTCATGTGCGGTTATGATCGTGGCTAGCGTATGTGGTGTTAGTGCCGTGGTATATATAAAAGGTTTCGCAAAATTCACTAGAAAATCTTTTAAATCGTCAGCACCAAGTATTGCCGCACCATGACAACCAAATCCTTTGCCAAAAGTTACCGTTCTGGCAAAAACATCTTTTTCCAATTTTAAAGAAGGTACGAGCCCTTCTCCATAATCACCGAAAATTCCAACGGCATGGGCTTCATCTACAATTAAACAATACCCGTTTGACTTAGAATATTTGGCAAACGCTTTTAAATCGGGCGAATCCCCATCCATAGAAAAAACGCTTTCCGTAACAACATAAACGGTATATTCCTCATATTCATTTCGAGCCGTATTTAGTTCTATTTTTTCTTTTAAACTTGATAGGCTATTGTGTGAAAAACTATATGACTTCGCATTACTTAAACGTAAACCTTCACGTATACTTGCGTGTATATACTCATCGTAAAAAACCAAGTCTCCTTTTTGGGGAACAGAGCTAAAAAGCCCCATATTGGCATCATAACCAGAATTAAAGACTAGAGCTGCATTCGATTTATAAAAAGTAGCCAATTGTGATTCAAGCTTAGAATACAACTTATGGTTTCCAGATAAAAGCCTAGATCCACCCGAACCATTGGCAGCAACACTTTCTGTAAGCAACAATTGAAATGTTTTTGAAAATAAGGTTTCATTAGTTGCAAAACCTAAATAATCGTTCGACAAAAAGTCTATTGACCCATCTGTAGCCTGTAGTGTTCTAAAAGCATCTTCTTTCTTACGTGTTTCTAAAAAACTCTTTAATTTACCTGGCAGTTTGATCATTTCACAAAAATAGCTTTTCTCTGAATTGATTATAACTAAATCGAAGATTTCCCGTAAATTTTATATCAACATTCAAAACCTATTGAATATACTTTAAACATTGATTAAAATGATTACGAATTTCATTTTATCAATCTGATTAATAATTACTTATCCTTTCAAAAAATTCAAAAAAATTAGATAAAAAGTCATAGAAAATGATTGATTTACAAAATCAAATACTATTTTTGCGTCTTTTTTTAAAGAAATTTCTTACTTTAATTTTAAGGTATTAGAATAAGTAACTATCTTCTTACAAAGATAATAATGAAAGGGAGTAATATTTTAGATACGAACAGATTAGAAGCATTGATTTCTTTCGATGTTATGGATACTCATCCTGAAGCTATCTATGATGAAATTACATCTTTAGCCGCTTCTATTTGTAATACCCCTGTAAGCTTAATTTCATTAGTTGATGATAAAAGGCAGTTTTTTAAATCGCACTTCGGATTTAACGGTAATGGAACTCCTTTAAAAGAATCTTTTTGCAAGCATGTTATTACCGACGATTTAAATGTACTGGTAGTAGAGGACACTCATGCAGACAAACGATTTCAAGACAATAAACTTGTTACAGAAGATCCCAATGTAGGTTTTTATGCCGGTGCCTCATTAACCACAGCCGATGGACACCGACTTGGTACATTATGTGTTATCGATTATGAATCAAGGCAACTAAATGAAACCCAAATAGACGGACTACAAACCCTAGCCAAACAAGTTGTTCATCTGTTAGAGTTACGAAAGGCCAAAGTACTTGAGCAAAAACAAAAAATTGAACTTGAAAAAAAAGGGCGGTTACTAGATAATGTCGTTTCTGCTACCGGAATAGGAATTTGGGAACGTAACTTAGTAAAAGATACTTTCACTTTAAATGAAGAAGGCATTGCTATTTTTGGCATTGACCAAAATACCTTAGACAACTTTAAGACCGATGATTGGTTTAAGTTAATTTATCCAGCCGATTTACCCCTAGTACAGAAAAAAATGCTGGAGTGCCTAAAATACCCATCTAAAGATTGCAGCGTGCAATATAGATTGTTGCAAAAAAATGGGGAATTTAAATGGGTGCATGAAAAAGGAAAAGTGCTTAAATGGAACGACGCTAAAGAGCCGTTATCCATGTACGGCACCATACAAGACATTACCCAGAAAAAAACATTTACCACAGAGCTTCAACGAGTTAAGAACAACCAAGAAGCTATGATCAACAGTACAAGAGATCTCATGTGGTCAATTGACTTGGATTTTAACCTGATTACCGCAAACACTGCATTTCACGAACTTGTAAAGAAAATACAAGGCAAGCCTTTTGAAGAAGGCAACTCAGTATTTTCTGAAAGTGTACCACAAAGTGTAACCGAAAAATGGAGGACTTACTATAAAAAAGCCCTTGAATCGGGCAGTTTTTCGGTAAAACAAAAAATACAAGATCCAGATAAATTTTGGACAACATACGGACTTACTTCTTTTGACCTCATGTATAATAAAGAGGGAGAAACAATTGGTATCGCTTGTTTTTCAAAAGACATTACTTCAGAAATATTATCACAGCAAGTATTGATCAGCGCAAAAGCGGAGATGCAAAAAATAATGGATACTTCTTTAGATATAATATGTACTATTGACGAAGAAGGGTATTTCTTAAGCATCAACAAAGCAGTCAAACAAGTATGGGGGTATGCACCCAAAGAGATTATTGGAACAAATTATATAGAATTAGTATACCAAGAAGACCATAAAGTAACCGAACAATCTGCCGCATCGGTATTGTCTGGAGAAAAAGTAGTCAATTTTGAAAACAGATATGTACATAAAAATGGTCATGTTGTACCTATGCTTTGGTCTTCTAACTGGGACGAAAAAGATCGCGTATATTATTGTATAGCTAGAGATAATACCGAAAAGAAAAAAGCCGAACTACAGTTAGAGCATAGTGAACGGCTATTCAAAACATTAGTACAAGAAAGTAGTGATATTATTTCCATTACAGACCTTGAAGGCAATTTTACATATGTAAGTCCAAGTTCTATAAATGTCATTCAAATAAGTCCAGAGGAATTGATTGGCACCAATGCTTTTGACTATGTTCACCCCGATGATATTGAACAAGTAGCACAATCTTTTAGTTTAATTGCTGAACAAAAATCGGTTCAAATAGCACCATATAGATTTAAAAACAAAAAAGGTGAATGGCGATGGTTTATTGCTAATGTATCTAACCAACTAAATTCACCTACAATAGAAGGCGTCATTGTTACATCTAGGGATATACATGAAACGCGAGAAGCCAAAGAGCAATTAATACAAAGTGAACGACGTTTCAAAACCTTGGTACAAGAAGGTAGCGATATGATTTGCTTAATAGATGAAAAAGCCGACTTCACCTATGCTAGTCCTACCTCAATAAAAGTATTGAATATTACACCTGAACAATTTATAGGTACTAATGCTTTCGATTATATTCACCCCGATGATTATGAAACCGTTTACAACGAATTCATTAAGGTTTTAAAAATACCTCAAGTAAATATAAAACCTTTTAGGTTTAAGCATGGCGACGGTCATTGGGTATGGCTAGAGACCGTTATTACGAATAAAATTGACGAACCTACGTTAAAAGGTATTGTTGCCAATTCTAAAGATGTTACAACCAAGGTTCAACATTTAAAAGCAATTGAAGAACAAAACGCCCAATTGAAAAAAATTGCCTGGACTCAATCTCATATCGTTAGAGCTCCCGTGGCACGCCTAATGGGCTTAGTTGAACTTTTACGAGACGATAAAGAAAAATTAAAACAAGAAGAAAGAGAACAGATTCTCAATTATATAATAACATCTGCAGATGAAATTGATCATGTCATTAAAGATATTGTTGACAATACGATAAATGCGATCGATTTAGACGAAAATACATGAAAAACAAACTTATAATAGTTGAGGACGACCCCATTTTTACATTTTTGCTTGAAAAGGGAATTAACCATGCTGAAATAAAAGGTGAACAGCTCATTTTTTCAAATGGTAAACCCGCTATGGAATATCTGAATAACGATTATTCCGACTCCTATAACTACATTATTTTTCTAGATCTCAATATGCCCGTAATGAACGGTTGGGAATTTATGGACAATCTAGAAACCATAGCAAATACAAATAACTGCATGGTTTTTGTTCTAACTTCATCTTCCTATAGACATGATATTGAACTCTTAAAGAAAAAGGACCTGGTTGCCGATTTTGTTACCAAACCAATTACTGAATTTCATTTAAAAGGCATTAAAAATATAATTGTAGAAAAATTTGAGGAGCACTAGGTTCTTTAAAACCTACATTTACCTACCATAAATTCATTTTAAAATTCACTTTGCCATAATTCGTGTATTAGCTTCATTATCTTAGCTAAAAAACTAAGTATGCGCTATCTAATTATTTTTCTTTTTTTTGTTCTACACACTTTTGGCACTTTTGCTCAAACCAACGCTTACACCATATCATTTGAGAATGCTATTCATCATGAAGCGAACATTACGGCATCGTTCGTTGGTGTAGCTGAAGACACCTTATCGCTCAGAATGAGTAGAACCTCACCAGGTAGATACGCACTTCATGAATTTGCCAAAAATGTATATAATTTCAAGGCAACTGACGGTAAAGGAACTAGTTTGAATATTACCAGAACTACCCCATATGAATGGAACGTTTCTGGACATGACGGTACTGTTAAAATTACATATACACTATATGCAAATAGAGGTGATGGCACCTATTCGCAAATAGACGAAACCCATGCACATTTAAATATACCGGCTACATTTATGTACGCCTCTTCTCTAAAAGACAGAAAAATAGAAGTAGATTTTAAAACCAGAGATGACCTTAAGTGGAAGGTGGCCACGCAACTACCGCATGTAAACAACAATACGTATAGCGCGCCTAATCTATATTATTTTATGGATAGCCCAACGGAGTTGAGCAACCATAAGGTTCGCGAATTCACTGTAGACGGTCAAACCATTAAATTAGCTTTGCACGACCCTGGTACCGAAGAAGAAGCTGATCAATATTTTGAGAAAGTAAAAAAAGTTGTGCTTGCCGAAAAGGAGGTTTTTGGTGAACTACCTACATTTGATTATGGATCGTATACCTTTTTAGCCTGCTATATACCAAATGCCTCTGGTGATGGCATGGAGCATAGAAATTCTACCATTTTAACTAGCACTAGGACTTTAGCAAATGGCGGCATGGATGGTAATATCGGGACCGTTTCTCATGAGTTTTTTCACAGTTGGAACGTTGAACGTATACGACCAAAATCTTTAGAACCTTTTAATTTTGAAGAAGCCAACATGAGCGGTGAGCTTTGGTTTGCAGAAGGTTTTACCAGCTACTACACCAATTTGATACTTTGCAGAGCAGGATTGATAACTCCCGAAAAGTATGTTGAAGGATTAACCGGCACATTCAATTATGTTTGGAACTCTCCTGCGCGTCAATTTTTCAATCCTATAGAAATGAGCTACCAAGCTCCATTTGTAGATGCGGCAACTTCTGTAGATCCTGTGAATAGAGAGAACACATTTATTTCTTATTATTCTTATGGAAGTGTATTAGGTTTAGCCCTAGACCTTTCTTTAAGAGAGCGCGGTTTAAATTTAGATGATTTCATGAAACTTGTGTGGACTACCTACGGGAAATCTGAAAATTCATATACCATTGAAAACTTGAATAAAACTTTAAACACCTACGTTGGCGAAGATTTTGGTAATAACTTCTTTAATAGTTTTATCTACAAAAGCGAAATGCCAAGCTATACCGAACTATTTAAAACTGTTGGGGTAAGTGTATCTCAAAACAAAGAAGCAGCTTATTTTGGCGCCGCTGTATCTATAACAGATGATTTAAATAGTAAAATTCGAAGCAATACCAAAATTGGGAGTCCTGCTTATATTGCCGGGCTAGATAAAGGCGATATCATTACCGCTATTAATGGCGAAAAATTCCCTAACGGCATTCAGTTCAACAAATTCATAGAAAATGAATTTAAGCCAAACGACAATCTTTCAATAACCTTTTTACGGGATGGTATGGAAAGGAAAACCGAAGTCACCTTGACCGCTAACCCTCACTATACTATTAGCTTGATTGAGAAAAATGAGGAAACTCCTTCAAAAAAAATATTAAAAGCCCGCAAAGCTTGGTTAAAAGTTGAGTAAATGAATTTAATATATACCACCGCCACAACAAATGAAGAATTAATACAGATTCTTTCTTTACAGCAGATGAATTTAAAATCTTCTGTTTCTAGCGATGAAATGGAAAAAGAAGGTTTCGTTACTGTACACCACACTTTAGATGTACTTACTAGAATGAATAATGCTTGTCCGCATATTATTGCGAAAGATGGAGATAAGGTAGTTGGTTATGCCCTTTCAATGACCGATGACTTTAAAGATGAAATCTCTGTTTTAAGACCGATGTTTACCGAATTAGAAAACGTAAACATTCAAAATTTTATTACCATGGGGCAAATCTGTGTTGCTAAGACCCATAGAAAAATGGGGATTTTTCGCGGACTTTACAACGCTATGAAAATTGCCTCTTACCCAAAATACGATGCCATTATCACTGAAGTTGACGCAACTAACGCCCGTTCTTTAGGGGCACATTTCGCTGTAGGATTTGAGAAAATTTGTACTTACACTTCTTTAGGGCAAGATTGGGAATTGATTTCTTTGAGGACTGGTTAATGAAAACAAGTTTAAGTCTATGACTTAAAATTTATAACTTAAAGTATTGTTAGATTAATCTGTAAAAGGAATTACGAATGTAAATGATTTGTTTGGCGTGAAAATTAATGCAAATGCAAATGACTTGGAAAAGAAAAATGCAATTGACGCTATTAACAGATTCTTAAACTAAGATGAATTATGAAGTATTTTGGAATGGGCGAAGGTTCATTAGGTTGGCAACTGTACTGTAGCCAAGAAGAAACTGCTCGTTTGCAGTTAGATACACATTTACAAAGAAATAGAGAAAGGTGGGAAAACCCAGAACCTATTCTATTATACGTAGACACTAATGTTCCAGATCATGAACAATTAGACTTTAATAATCCCATATTACGTAATACCATGTTATGGTCTAGCGGTGGTGGAAGTCGAAAATGGCATAAAGCTGCTTTTACACCTTTTACAAGAGGTATATGTTTAAGTGACGAATTGTTTAAAGTTTTAAATGATTTTACTTTAACGGAAGATCAATTCTTAGAATTGAAAGTGGGCAATTATCAAAAAAAGACCGAAAATAAATATTGGTTATTTTACCCTATTAAACAATGGAACTACCCACATCTAAGTATTGAGAATTCAGTATTTAAAAAAGTGAATAAAAATAATATAGATGACATAACAATCATAAAAGCATTACCATATGATGAATTACTTGAGATAAAAAAAGCCAACCACAAGAATTATGAATTTAACCCTTCTGTTTTAAGCTTAAACAAAGGCTATGATTTCTTATATGACGGTTACACGTTTATTGTATCCGAACGATTAAGAAACGCCATAGAAGAAGCTGGTATGACAGATGTTACCTTTTATGATTTGGAATATGAGGTAATAGTTCCTGAAGGAAATATTTAACACAAGTAGAATGAATAAAAACTACATATATCATAATATTTTTTTGTTCAGCGTACTTAGTAGCAATACTAACTTTACTACTACGGCTTTTGTTTTATATTCTTCAGAAACGCATAAGGTAATTTCAAAAGACAGCTTGCTATCTACCCGAAGACATAGCCAGACCCTATTAAAAAAGATACCACTATAACCAAACTAGTTGCTAAAGACCCTTTAATGGAGCAATGACAAAAAGAAGTAGGATAAAACTAAAGAATTTATTGAATTTGAAATAAGAAATGGAGCTGAATTTTTTTCTAAGTTAGAAAACTCCAATAAAGTTTTATAATTTAATACTAAAATAAGAATATACAGAGAAGAGATACACAAATCTTTTAGTAGTGGTGATGGCGAAAATATTATTGATACTGTACAAATTTTCAAGAAATGATAAATAATAGTTTTTTAGATGAATTTATTGACATAGTAAACCAAAGCGAAATATTTTCTGATTTTAAATTTGCAACTAGTAAGGAAGGCTATTTACAATATTTTGATGAGAATGATAACTCATTTAGTAGTGTAATTTTAACAGGTGATGATACAGACTCAATTGGTTTTGGTTTATCAATTACTTTCAAGAGTATTGAATCATTAATGACGAAACCGAAAATAGAAAATTGGTTAGACGACAGATATGATATTTCTGTTAGAATGTATGAACATTCTGCCTGTACAGGTTATGAATTTTTTAAAGGCTTTGATGAAGAATTACCAATTAAAGTTAATAGTAAAGAAACTTTAAAAAGAGCTGTTGAGTTGGCTAAAATAGCTGTTGAACAAGATATTAAACCTTTTTTTGATTACTGGAGTTCAATTACCGTTTTTTTACCCTGGTTACAAACAGAAAAATATGATGATTGGACTGCCTTGTATAAAGTTTTAGGTCCAAAATTTCTAGAAAAAAAATTGATTATTTGGTATCAAACCAATCATCCTGAATATGAAGATTTCAAAAATTTCAATTTAGACCGTCTTCAAAAACGTATAACAGATAATTCAAATGAAAACCCTGAAAAAACAAAAAAAATATTAACTGGTTTGAATGAATTAATTACCCGCCTAGAAAAAACAAAACCAATTTACAAATGGGATAATTCATATTTAAAAGTTAAACCATTTAAAGGTCAACTTCCTTTAATATAGACCCCGCTAGCGCAAGCGTCACGCTTACATCTATAACAGTAAGAATTTTAACACGTAACAAAGATTCAAATTTAATCTATACCTCTCTGTAGTTTTACTGATAAGGAAAGATAACAGAAATCATTTTTTTAAATTTTATTATTGTTTATCGATAATTTTTATATATTTGTTATCGATAAACAACAATTAAATTATATGAGAAATCTTCTTACTGCACTCAAATGGCTTATTAATTTTTTAATTTTTTCCGTACTAATATCCATTATTATAAACTTAGGTGAATTATCAAAATACGTTCTTACAAAATTTGATTTGCTTCAATATTCTGGTGAAGAAAATAGCTGGATACTAATGCTTTTAATTCCTTTACTAACTATTTTATTACAAGGTTATATATTCTGGCTTCTTTTGAAATTTAGAAAAGTAATACCCGATTTTAAAACGGATACAATATTTACAGAGAATAATAGTGCTATTTTTAGAAAGGTCGGTAACGGACTTATAATCTATTCTGTATTAATTTTTTTTATAAGGTTAATAGAAAAATCCTTTGAAATATCTTCAGAATATGGTGTTTCTGCTTCATATACCTTAGGTAAAAATTTCGGAACGGTACTAGGCGGAAGAATATCACTTTTAGTAATAGCTATTTTTCTACTTATTATAGCTAGATTAATAAAAGAAGGTTATCAGCTAAAGAATGAAAACGACCTAACCATATAACTATGAGTATCGTCGTAAACTTAAACACCGTATTAGCAGAGCGAAATTTGAAAAGTAAAGAACTCGCTGAAATGATAGGTATAACCGAAGCTAACCTTTCTATTCTAAAATCAGGCAAAGCTAAAGCAATTCGTTTCTCTACTCTAGAGGCTATTTGTAAAGCTTTAGATTGTCAACCCGCTGATATTTTAGCATATGAAAAGGAATAAAAAAGGCTACACTTTTCAGTGTAGCCTTTAAAACTTATTACGTATTCTACTTACTAATCTGCAAGTACAATTACTTTATTATTCTTAAGCTCAATAGTACCGCTAGAAATTTCTAAAACCGTATTTCCGGCAGCATCTTTAGTAAACTTAGAAGCATAATCTTTATCTAATGTTATATTACCAGCTACCTTTACTTTTCCTTCTTGTAACAAAGAAACAATAGGTGCGTGGTCTTTCAACATTTGAAACTCACCGTTTATACCTGGTACCGTAACCGAAGTTACTTCGCCTGCAAATAATGTTGCTTCTGGTGATACAATTTCTAAATACATATCTCTTTTAGTTATGAGTTATGAGCTATGAGTTATGAGTTTCAATTCTGAACTCTGAACCTTGAACTCTGAACTTAATTACGCTTCAGTCAACATTTTTTCACCAGCTTCAATAGCCTCTTCGATTGTACCTTTAAGGTTAAAAGCAGATTCTGGTAAGTGATCTAATTCACCATCCATAATCATGTTAAATCCTTTGATAGTCTCTTTGATATCTACCAAGACACCTGGTATACCTGTAAATTGCTCCGCTACGTGGAATGGTTGAGATAGGAAACGTTGTACACGTCTTGCTCTACCTACGGCAGATTTATCTTCTTCAGATAATTCTTCCATACCCAAAATAGCAATAATATCTTGAAGCTCTTTATATCGTTGTAAAAGCTCTTTTACTCTCTGTGCACATGCATAGTGCTCTTTTCCTAAAATTTCAGCTGTAAGAATTCTAGAAGTAGAATCTAAAGGATCTACCGCAGGGTAAATACCAAGCTCTGCAATTTTACGAGACAATACCGTTGTTGCATCTAAGTGAGCAAACGTTGTTGCCGGTGCTGGATCCGTTAAATCATCCGCTGGTACGTAAACCGCCTGTACAGATGTAATAGAACCTCTTTTTGTTGATGTAATACGCTCTTGCATAGCACCCATTTCAGTTGCCAATGTTGGTTGGTAACCTACCGCAGATGGCATACGACCCAATAGTGCCGATACCTCAGAACCTGCTTGTGTAAAACGGAAAATGTTATCTACGAAGAAAAGTACATCTTTACCTTGACCTTCACCTGCTCCATCACGGAAATATTCAGCAATTGTCAAACCTGAAAGTGCAACTCTAGCACGTGCTCCTGGTGGTTCGTTCATTTGTCCGAAAACGAAAGTTGCTTTTGAACCTTTCATTGCCTCTTTATCTACTTTGGTCAAATCCCATCCGCCTTCTTCCATAGAATGCATGAAATCATCACCGTACTTTATAATACCAGATTCTAACATCTCACGAAGTAAATCATTTCCTTCACGAGTTCTTTCACCTACACCAGCAAATACAGAAAGACCACCATGACCTTTCGCAATGTTGTTGATCAATTCTTGAATCAATACGGTTTTACCAACTCCTGCACCACCAAATAATCCAATTTTACCACCTTTTGCATAAGGCTCAATCAAATCGATAACCTTAATACCTGTGAATAAAACCTCGGTAGACGTAGAAAGGTCTTCGAATTTTGGCGCCTCTCTATGTATTGGAAGACCATCTTCACCAGCTTTAGGCAAATCACCTAAACCATCGATAGCATCACCAATTACATTGAACAAACGACCATATACGTCATCACCTACCGGCATTTGAATCGCACTACCTGTAGCCACAACTTCAACCCCTCTACTAAGACCATCGGTAGAATCCATAGAAATAGTTCTTACCGTATTCTCGCCAACATGAGATTGTACTTCCAAAACCAATTTTGATTTATCCTTATTTTCAATTTCCAAGGAATCATAGATTTTAGGAAGATCTGCACCTGATTGAAATTCTACATCAACTACGGGGCCAATGATTTGCGAAACTTTACCTGTAACTTTTGACATTACTTATATGTTTATATATTACGTTTAATAAAACCTGAAAAATATGCTCTCATTTTCAGGCTGCAAAGATATAGTTTTCAGATTTAAAGAAAAATTGTTTTTTTTCTTTTTTACAAAAGTAAAAAGGTGCCCTTAGAGCACCTTTTATATTTTAGTATTTTACATACAACTATTGTAGCGTTGCAGGGTAATTCGTAGGGTAATCGCCGACGTTCAATAAATTGCCCGATGCTTCAAAATTAGAACCGTAAGTTGCATCTATTGCTTTCATAAACTCATTTGCCAACAAAGCGTAACCCCTAGCTGTTGGATGTATACCATCTAAAGAAAACGCACTACCTGTAACCAAACTAGAAGTTAAGGTAAAATCACCACTTGTAATTCCGCCATTAGCTAATTGATTTAATAACCCGTTGGCATCGACCAATGCCAAACCAGCTTGATTCGCCGTTGTCTCGATTATTTGATTAAATGCCGCCGTAGCTACCGCTATTTCTTCTTGCTCACTTGGTATCAATACCCATTTGTCTTCTAACGGCAATGAAATTCCTTCAACAGAAAACTGACCTGCCAATGCCTGAGGTAAGCCTGCAGCCATAAGAGCAGCAACCGATTCTGTATTTACCGTACCTATAATAGATGAACTTGGCAATACAAATAAATCATCTGCAGTAGCTTCTCTGGTTTGACCATATGTGCTACCCAACAAACCTGCAACCAAAGGTGCCGCTTCAACCGGCAAGCCAAACGATTGAACAAATGCTGGAAATGTAGGACTCGCTGCTAACACACCCGCAATCTCAGCAGACAAATCAACCAACGTTTCATCTCTGATCACCACTTCACTAGCTGCAGTTTCAGAAAACTCTATTGATCTTTCTGGCACACCTAAAAAAGCGTACACCTGATTCAACTGTCCAAAAATACCATTTAAGGTCGCAATCTGATCTCCAAAATCCGGATTTGTAGGATCCAAAGGATTATGAGGCACGGTTGTAAAATGAGGTACATCGGTAACATTAGGTATGTTGGCCACAACTCCTTGCGCTCCACCTGCAGTCAAAGTAGCTATTAAAGCTCCATAACTCCCATCAAAACCTTGACCTGGAGCACCTGACACCGGTGTTATTGGATCTGTACCATCTCCACCAGTGGTGGCATATCCTAAAACATCATTATTTCCTATCCACAATGAGAAAAAACTAGGTGACTGACTTACTGCCATTTCCAACACGCTAATATCTGGCGTTGTACCGGTCATTCTTACAAAATATGGATTTGCCAAACCTAATTGAACATTAGCTATATTACCATAGCCTGGCGCCAATAAATGAAAACTTTTTGCACCAGGAACACCTAAATTATTAAAAGGACCTGTTGGATTATTCAAGGCGATATCCGTTGTAACAGTTACATCACCAATCAAGGACTCTAAAGAAACCGGACCTGCTCCCCCAAAGACCAATCTTGGATCTTGAATTCTTGTTCCAGCCAAAGCAAGGCCACCAATATTGTCGTTGGTCAAAGGTTGCGTAAAACTACCTCCACCCGCAAGACTAAATTTCTGCGATAATAAATTAGGCATAGAATATGTTTGACTTGCCTGAAACAATGCTCCATCGGTAAAACCTGCTGTTAACGAGTTCCCTAAAGAAACATAGTTAGAAAAATCTGCCGATCCAGCGGTTAACGCCGGAAGTTCTTCAGCCATTACTTCTGGCTCAAGGTCTACATCTTCAGGATCATTACAAGCCGTAAAAGCCAAGACACCCAAAGAAATATATAAATATTTTAAGTTTTTCATTTCAACTTTTGATTTTAATTAGTTGTTAATAGTCCAAGATAAGTAGTACATAGATCCAATAAGTCCTGTTCCGAACGCAGTATTATATTCTTTACCCGTAAGGTTTGTACCCCCTAATTTGAATGCAGATTTAATACTTGGAACCTCATAGCTGATTTGCGCATCAACTACATGAAACTCTGGTATAACACCATTTCCAAAAGTAGCTTCCCAGAAATAATCATCACTAAATCTGTACGATACATTAAATCCGAAATTTTCGAAAAGCTCTTTATTACCAAAAGAAGCCTTGAATTTGTGTTCTGGAGTGTTGAAGTTCAACATGACATCTGGGTTGGCATCACGATCGAAATCCAATTTCGTAAACGTATAACTACCCCCTAAATCAAAATTGCCCAAAATCTTTACATCAAGACCTAAAGATGCTCCGTAAGAATTAACATTGGCATCGGTATTTGTATAAGTACTATATGCCTGGAAATCTCCATTCGCTATTGCCGCCACAGAAAGACCGCCGTCACCAACTTCTCCATAGTAAGGAGCAACTACCACTTCTTGTGAGATGAAATCTTCATAGCTGTTATAATATGTACTAAAATCTATAACTAACTTATCGACCTTACCTCTGTACCCAATTTCAAAAGATGTTACTTTTTCTGGCTTTACCAAATCTGGATTAGCAACCTCAAGTACAGATGGGTCCCCTGTTTCAGCCAATGCCGTTGCAGAAGCAGCAGAATACGAATTATTATAAGGCGCAGCACCTGTCTGAGTAACTGACGAAGGCTGACCTAACAACTGACCTGATGCACTTACATCGAAATCTCTTGAATACTGCTCTAAATTATCGGGTGCAGACCCTACCAAAATTGCCCTACCAGCATCCAATCCAATAAAAAGATCTTGAGTAGTTGGGTTTCTAAAACCTGTTTGAGCAGACGCTCTAATGTTATGATTTCTGTTCAACGTATAACCTGCAGATAATCTTGGAGAGTAAAAACCATCAAAAAATTCTGATTTATCATATCTAATAGACCCTGTTAATTTTAAACTTTTTTCTCCGGCCATAGGCAATGTCTTTTGAACCTGAGAGTAAATTCCAAATTCGGAATAATCAATAGGACCGTCTTCTTCAGAGTCTGTATAAATAGTACCTAAGGAATTTAAACTATATTCTCTAAACGACCCCCCAACTTGAATTTCTGCCCAATCAATTAAATGACTGAAGTTATAATTACCATCTGCATGATAATATTTAGACTGATCGTAAAACTGTGATCCAACACTTAAATCTGGATCTTTTATCACCCTATTAAAAGCTGCTTCGAATTCTGGAGTACCCGGCAATAATCTTCCAGACTCTGCTTGTGCCCTTGCTGCAGCATGTGCCTGTTGGTCAGTAGCACCTGCCAAAGTAGCCTGTACATATGCCCCAGTATATTCACCAAACCAAGTATTATCATCTTTCCAAGATCTGTTGATGTTAATACCCGTAAACACCATATCATATGAGTCACCGGCCTTATCGCCAACCACGTAACCTCTTACAAAAAAGTTGTCATTTTTGATTTCTAATTTATGTTGTTCTTGAAAGAAACCAGCAATATTATACCTATTAGTACCTTGATATATTGTATTTCCCGTTCCAACTTTACCTACATAAGAAATCTCTAAACTATTATCTTCGATCGGTCTATAATACAAACCCCAATCGGCTTTAATACTTTCTGCATTATAATTGGTAAGATCACTTTCGTTATATCCTGTTCTACTAACAATTTCTGAAGGCACCAATGCATTTGCACCAGAAGGCAAAACACCAAGACCTTCAAGAGTTAAAGCAACCTCCTTTATATTCGTAGAAACCTCATCTCCATATACATTGACACCATCATAGTTCAAGTTATCCCTTGTACCACCAGTGACAATCTTATCATCGGTATTATTAGCTGCCCAATCCGTTCCTTTTAAGTAACCGAAATTAACCTTTGCAGCAAATTTATCACTGAATTTATGAGCCGCTCTAATACCAAAATCGGTATATGAATTATCACCTGCAGCTTTTTGAGATGTTATACCCTGTTTAATAGAAACACTTATACCCTCATAATCAAAAGGACTTTTACTACGCATGAACAAAATACCATTAAAGGCATTGGCTCCATAAAGTGCAGATGATGCACCTGGCAACAATTCAACACTTAAAACATCTGGCTCAATTAAACCTACCAAATTACCAATAGGGAAATTCAATGCCGGTGTTGAGTTATCCATACCATCTACAAGTTGCATAAAACGCGTATTGGCGAAAGACGCAAAACCTCTTGTATTTACAGATTTAAAAGTTAAACTGTTTGTATTTACATCAACCCCTTTTAAGTTTTCAAGTCCACCGTAAAAATCTGCGGCAGTAGAATTCTTAATTTCAGATATACCAATACGCTCTACCGTAACCGGCGATTCAAAAATACGTTCTGGAGTTCTTGATGCAGAAATTACCACCTCATCTAAAAAGGTTTGTGATTCATTTAAAATTACAGTAATAGTTTGGTTGGCACTCGTAATATCTTCTGTGCTACTGGTATATCCAATACTAGACACTTCTATTTTAAATGGAGGCACTTCTGACGTTGCCAAATTAAAATTACCATCAAAATCTGTTACTGTTCCAATCGTTTTGCCAACAATTACAATATTGGCCCCGGGGATAGGCACGTTGTCTTGATCAACAACATTACCACTGATATTGGTCTGGGAATACCCTACAGTACCCATAATCATCAATGCTAAAAGTAGTATTGCTCTCATTCTTAATTAAAGTTTAAAATTAGTTGTGGGTTAAGATACAGATTATTTCATACCAATAATAGTAATTTGAAAAAAATTATGCATGCATAGTATTATTTTAATAATTTTACCCCTCTTTTGTTGGTAAAACCATAATTAACTTTTTGTTTACAATTGACTAAAACTCAATCTAGTCAATAAAAAATAAGTTACAGTACGAATAAAAAAAAGGGCATGATTAAGATCATACCCCTTTTGATAATTATATTAATATTTTTAATTATTCCACCGTTACAGATTTCGCAAGGTTTCTAGGTTGGTCTACATTACAACCTCTCATTACCGCAATATGGTACGAGAGCAATTGCAAAGGTATTGTAGTCAATAATGGCGTCAAACTTTCTAAAGTCTCCGGCACCTCTATTACGTGATCTGCCAACTCTTTTACCTGTTCGTCCCCTTCAGTAACAATTGCTATAATTTTACCTTTTCTAGATTTAATTTCTTGGATATTGCTTACCACTTTTTCATAATGTCCTTTTTTTGTAGCAATTACAAAAACTGGCATATGTTCATCGATAAGTGCAATTGGACCATGCTTCATTTCCGCTGCCGGATATCCTTCAGCATGAATGTAACTGATTTCTTTTAATTTAAGCGCTCCTTCTAGTGCCACAGGAAAATTATACCCTCTTCCTAAGTAAAGACAATTAGTTGAATCTTTATAGACATCCGATATAATTTCAATTAATGTATTGGATTCCAAAGATTTTTCAACCTTACTTGGTATAGTTTCCAATTCAGTTAAATACTCATGGTACTTAGATTCTGAAAAAATGCCTTTTGCCTTAGCCAATTTTAGAGCCATTAAAGTCAATACAGTAATTTGAGTAGTAAACGCCTTTGTTGAGGCAACCCCAATCTCTGGTCCGGCATGTGTATAGGCTCCGGCATTTGTTTCCCTTGCAATAGATGAACCTACCACATTACAAACACCAAATACAAATGCACCTTTTTCTTTAGCCAATTTGATTGCCGCTAAAGTATCTGCAGTTTCACCAGATTGTGAAATTGCAATTAATACATCTTTATCTGTAATAACAGGATTTCGATACCTGAACTCTGAAGCATACTCTACTTCTACAGGAATTCTTGCTAAATCTTCAAATATATACTCTGCCACCAAACCTGCATGCCAAGATGTACCACAAGCAACAATAATAATTCTATTGGCATTTAAGAACTTTTCCATATTAAGGTCAATTCCCGCCATTCTAATTAAACCTTGGTCTGCCAACAAACGCCCCCTATACGTATCTTTTATAGCTCTAGGTTGCTCATAAATCTCTTTTAACATAAAGTGATCATAACCACCTTTCTCAATTTCTTCAAGATTCATTTGAAGCTCTAGAATTCTTGGATACGCAACTGCATCATCCTTAATTTTTCTAAGCTTTATTTCTTTTCCTAGTCTAATAATGGCCATTTCCTCATCTTCAAGGTAAACGGCGTTATTAGTAAACTCAATAAACGGAGAAGCATCCGATGCTATAAAAAATTCTTTTTCACCAACACCAATAGCTAAAGGACTACCCAACTTAGCCACTACAATCTCATCTGGCTTATTTTTATCAAATACTGCAATTGCATATGCGCCAACAACTTGGTTAAGTGCTATTTGAACCGCTTTACCAAGTTTAACATCTTCGGTTTTCTTAACCTCCTCAATTAGATTAATTAATACTTCTGTATCGGTATCAGACTGAAAGGTATAACCACGTTTGGTCAACTCTTGTTTTATGGATTCATAATTTTCAATGATACCATTATGAATTATTACTAGATCACCTGAATTGGAATAATGCGGGTGTGAGTTAACATCATTTGGAACACCATGTGTTGCCCAACGTGTATGACCAATACCGATAGTACCAGCCTGAGAAATACTCTTTGCCTTATTCTTTAAGTCTTCTACCTTACCTTTTGTTTTGGAAAGATTTATCTGATTACCATCATACAATGCAATTCCTGCACTATCATAACCTCGGTATTCTAATCTTTGAAGTCCTTTTATTATTATAGGAAAAGCTTCCCTATGTCCTATGTAACCAACAATTCCGCACATATTACTTTCTATTTGAGTATTTTATATTGAATTCTAATTGTCGCAAAACTAATTAATTACACCATTAGAATTTAATTATTTAGTTTAAACAACGATAATTATGTATAAGTGGTATGTAGACAGCTAAATTAATTTCAATAAATGTAGAAACACTTACTAATTTGCTTGTGTATAAAAAATTTCCAGTTTTAATCTTTTATCAAAATTTGGATCAGTGGCTTCTAAATTACTACCGTAAAGAATAGTCCCTAATGGTGTTACCGTTGAAGTTATTGGCAATTCTTCTTCACCATTTGCAACTTTTGCATCTGATATATTCCAATTTTGGATATTTGTAGCTAAAGTTAAACCTAATGTAGCGTTTGTAGAATCCCTAACGACCATATCGTTGATATGATCGGTGATTTTTACCGAATAACGTACACCTTTACCATTGGTCTTTTCTATAACGCCACCATAATTTGGGTAAAAAGCAAACAGATTAGGAGTACCCGCTTCAGCCAAAGCAACATCTGTCGATGTATCGATTAAAGGGAATTTGTTTTTAGCGTTGTACAAATAAAGTCTTGGCGGCTCTAATGTACTACCTGCAGCATCCAATTGATCTCTGTCAATATAGAACACCAAATTTGCTTCGTTAATTACCCAATCTTCACTTCTTATTTGTTCAAGAATATTTTCACCACCATCTTCTTCAAACAAATTAATTTCCGCATATGTACCAGGACCCCCTTTAACATATATTCTTGCTGCATTTTCATCGTTATCCAAAGCCTGCAATATCTGCGGTCCGTAATTTTCAGTAATTAAAGTATTTACAGCGTTTCCAGAAATTACACCAGTCGATGTATTTTGAGTTAAAAATGAAAAAGTAAAATCTCTTTCTAAAATATTATTTGGGTTATCGTCACTAGTATCATCTATGGTACCATTGGTATCATAGTTTGTGTAACTATACGTCATGGTAATATTTGAACTTCTTAAATCGAACATGAAAAGTACATCGTTACCATCACCATCTACTATAGAGAAATGAAGACCACGAATAAATTCAGTAAAATTAGATTGACTGATCAATTCTGAACTACCTTCCTTATCCAAAATATTTTCCTGAAAAAAATCATTGTCCAATGCTACTCTAATTCCTGGTGGCAACTTGGTATTTGTTTGCGCTTCATCTACATCTTCTGTAGATTCATCATCTTCATTCTGAATTAAAATTTCCTCATCGATGATTTCTACATCACCCTGAAACAAAGGATCACCTGTAACAAAATCTGGTGAAAACACTTGATTAGAATAATATTGTTGTGCTTCTTGAAAACTGGCATTTGGATCTAAATCTCTTAAGAAGAAGGTTGATCGCTCAACCTTTAAATTAAATTTTGGTAATGGAGATTTAGCTACATCATCATAATTAACTCCGTTAATATAAATACTATCCAACTCCACCTTTTCAGCAAAATTGTTAGCAAATATAGTGGCGCCGTCTGTATCATTTAGACCATCACGATCAGCATCCACACTTGTATCATCTAAAGGATCTGTATTCGATGCGGTTTCTATAATGTTCGAAACCCCATCGCCATCGTTATCATTATCACTATTCTCTGGCTCGGCATCGTACTCATCGGCAACACCATCTCCATCAGTATCCAACGAATTCGTTAAAAATGGAATATAAAGATATACCTCTTTTACCGTCTCATTTTCCTGAACTGTGGTTATAGCCTCATCTGTAGTACCCGCCCTATCTTCCTTATCTTGAGAAAAACTCCCAAAAGTAGGATTTGCTGTACTAAGAAAAAATTGCGAAGTTACAGACGCCTCGGTTTTGCCATAAATTGGGTCATTATACGTACCCAATTGATAAACAGCCAACTTATTGGTCTGTACCGCTTCTATGTTTTTATTATAAGCAAAGACATCATAGACCTCTTTACCAGTAGCAAAAGGCTCATTCCCAACTACACCAGTACCTACAGTTGTTAAATCTTGCTCACAAGAAACTAAAAAAACCAACATCAAAAACAATCCCAAAAATTTGGGGATAGCGGACTTAGCAATAAAATTCATGCAGATTATTTTAAAACTTCGGTGTTATAAAAATTTGCATACGCCTCTTCAAACTCTTGAACAGGTACATATGGCAACACGGGTTTTTCTTGGTTGGTAATATGGCTCTCTAATTCTTCTGGAATATCCTCAGAAGCTAAAATTACAGCATCGGAATAATCAACAGCTACCTTTAACAAATTATTATAAGTTGGCTCGCCTAAAGAAGCAATTTCTTCTTCTGGTATACCATCAAAAGAAATTCTTTTGATCATGTCCTTATCCAAAGCCCCTTCAAAAGTTTTACCGTAAACCGACAAAACAATTTTACTGTCACCAAAAAGCGGCTCATCAGCATAGTATTTCTTCAAATACAATGGAAGCAAGCTAGCCATCCAACCATGAACATGAATAATGTCTGGTGACCAATTCAATTTTTTTACAGTTTCCATAACACCTTTTGCAAAAAATATTGCACGTTGGTCGTTATCTGGAAAAAGGTTTCCCTGCTTGTCTGTAAAAGTGGCTTTACGCTTAAAGTACTCTTCGTTGTCAATAAAGTAAACTTGTATTCTTTCTTTTGGAATAGAAGCCACTTTAATAATCAATGGCATATCCATATCATTAATGACCAAATTCATTCCAGAAAGTCTAATTACTTCATGTAATTGATGTCTTCTTTCATTAATGTTTCCATATCTAGGCATGAAAATTCTAATCTGGCCACCATTACTGTTGACCATTCTAGGTGCTTCATAAGACATTAAGGAAACTTCGTTTTCGGGTAAGTAAGGAACTAATTCAGAAGATACAAACAATATCTTTTTACCATTCATAAAGGTTATATTTTATTTTTCACTGGAACGTAACCGCAAAATTACAAAAAATATAGAGATTAGCAGTAATTATAGTAAGTTTGCTCGCTAATGCAATTTTCAATGCAGGTAATTAAGACCAAAAAAGTACTTACAGAAAAACTGAACGAACTTGGTAGCAGCCTAAACCTAGGTCTTGTGCCAACTATGGGAGCCCTTCATCAAGGACATGCATCGTTGATAAAAAAAGCGGTTTCTGAAAATGACAAGGTGGTTGTCAGTATTTTTGTAAACCCTACGCAGTTCAACAACTTAGAGGACTTGAACAAATACCCAAAAACATTAGATGCAGATTTACTTTTGATTTCTGAAATTTCAGAAGACATTATAGTATTTACTCCCGAAGTTTCTGAAATATATCCTGAAACCGTTATTCCAAAAATTTATGATTTTGAAGGACTGGACAAGGTGATGGAAGGTGAATTTAGAGACGACCATTTTAATGGTGTAGGTACAATTGTTGAAGAATTACTAATAGTGGTACACCCAACAAAAGCATATTTTGGCGAAAAAGACTTTCAACAATTTCGTATTATCCAGAAACTTACTGAAATAAGACAAATACCTGTTGAAATAATTGGTTGTGAAATTGTAAGAGAAGACCACGGTTTAGCCATGAGTTCTAGAAACGAAAGGTTAAGTAAAGAAATACGACAAAAAGCTGCGTTCATTTATGAGACATTAAAGACTGCCAAAAATAAATTTGGCACGGATAATGTACTGAATATTAAAGACTGGGTAGTTAACGAGTTTAAAAAAACAAACGATTTTGAGCTTGAATATTTCGACATTACCGATGTTGAAACCTTAACACCAGTAACTGATAAAATAAATAATATAAAATACAGGGCGTTTATTGCCGTTTACGTAGAGAACGTACGTTTAATAGATAACATAGCCTTAAATTAGTACAAGTTATGCAAGTAGAAGTAGTTAAATCTAAAATACATCGTGTAAAGGTTACCGGTGCCGATCTTAATTACGTTGGTAGTATTACTATTGACGAAGATTTAATGGATGCCGCTAATTTTATTCGTGGTGAAAAGGTTCAAATTGTCAACAATAATAACGGTGAAAGACTAGAAACATATATTATACCGGGTCCTAGAAAAAGTGGTGAAATAACCTTAAACGGTGCTGCGGCCAGAAAAGTTGCCGTAGGAGATGTTTTAATTTTAATTTCTTATACTTGGATGGATATTGAAGAGGCAAAGAAATTTAACCCTTCTTTAGTTTTCCCTAACGAAGCAAACAACCTATTGACCTAAAGTTGACCAATACACTGAAAAAGAATCTTAAAATTATACTCCCAATAGCCTTGGGAGTTTTTTTAGTTTGGTATTCTTACAACTCCACTACACCCGAAGATAGAAAGGAAATTATCTTTTACATTAAGGAAGCAAATCCGTTATATGTATTTTTATCTGTATTACTAGGTATACTCGGTCACGTGTCTAGAGCCATAAGGTGGAACTACCTTTTAGAACCACTTGGCTACAGACCCAAGCTCATAAACAACATTTTAATCATTCTAACTTCATATTTTGCTAATCTAGGTATTCCAAGAACTGGAGAAATACTAAGGGCAACGGCATTATCCACGTATGAAAACGTTCCGTTTGAAAAAGGTTTTGGCACCATTGTAACCGAAAGGGTTATTGATGTAATTATGCTTCTATTGGTAGTAACCCTGGCTTTTTTACTTCAGACAGATATAATTATGGGCATACTACAAGAACGTGGTTTTAATGTTACCGGACTTCTTTTTTTGGCATTGGGTGGTATCGCTTTATTATTCGTTTGTATTTTTATCATCAAGAGATCTAAAAGTGAATTTGCCAATAAAATAAAAACCTTTGTAAAAGGACTTCTTGACGGAGTATTCAGCATTTTTAAAATGAAAAATAAATGGCTGTTCATTTTACACACTTTTTTCATTTGGGGATGCTATATCGGTATGCTTTGGATAATAAAATTTACCGTTCCAGAAACCATTTCACTTTCCATAAGCCAACTTTTGGTAGCCTTTGTTGCAGGGGCTTTTGCGATGGCCACAACTAACGGTGGTATAGGGCTTTACCCTATTGCCGTAAGCAGTGCTTTGGCAATCTTTGGTATTAGCTCTGTATCGGGTGATGCCTTTGGATGGATAATTTGGATCGCACAGACTTTAATGATAGTTGTTTTTGGTGCAATATCTTTTCTGCTATTACCGTTATTGAACAGAAGCAAGTAGTTTACTTACATCTAATCAATAACCCCTTATGCGTAATCTATCTTTTATTTTCGCACTCTTATTTGGCTTAACCTCCTATGCGCAAGTAACACAAGAAATTTTCGAATCGTTTAAACTTCAAGAACGTAGAGATGTTCATTATTATTTTCCAGAGAATTTAGACGAAACCAAAAAATACCCAATAATCATAGTACTTGATGGCGAGTATCTATTCGAGCAAGTTGTAGTTACCTCTAAATTTTATAGTAGATTTCATGGTATGCCCCAAAGTATAGTTGTAGGTATTGACCAAAGCAAAAACGATCTTAGATATGAAGATTGTGCTTTTGATCCAGAAAGTGGTTTACCTACTGAGAAAGGCAAAAGTTTTTATGAGTTTATTGGTATGGAACTTATACCTTACCTAGACCTTAATTACAGTACAGCGCCTTTTAAGATGATCGTAGGGTATGACCTTACTGCGAACTTCATAAACTACTGGCTGTTTAAAGACAATTCTATTTTTGATGGCTATGTAAGTATTTCACCTACACTTGCCCCAGAAATGGAAAGTAGGGTACCCATGCGACTGGGTGCTTTTGACAATCAAATTTTTTACCAACTTATTGTTGAAGGGGAAGCAAGTAATGACAAGCAGAGAATATTGACTATGCACAATGATATTAAATCTATAGAAAAAGAGTCTTTACATTATTTCTTTGATGAGTATACAAATGCTGACCATATCTCTGTAGCGACTTACGGTATAGGCAAAGCCTTTGACAATATCTTTGGCATGTTTAAGCCCATAAGCCCTAAGGAATATAAAACACAGATTCTTACCAGTGAAGAACCTGTTTACAATTATTTAGAGAATAAATACCAAGGTATTGTTGATATGTTTGGCTTTAGCAAACCGGTTGAATTGAATGACATTATGGCAATTTATGCTGCCTCTAGAAAAAAAGAAGATTTTGAATCGTTAAAACCTTTATCCGACCTCTGTAAAAAAGAATACCCCGAGACTATGCTTGGTTTTTATTTTGAAGCAGAGTACTATGAACAACTTGGCGAACCTAAAAAAGCATTAAGAACATTTGAAAAGTCTTTTCAAATGAAAGAAATAGATTTTTTAACTAAAGAAATGGCCCTTGAAAAAATGGACGCACTAAAAGCCGATTTCGGCTTTTAAACAGAATTAATAAACGGCTACTCCCAAATTAGCCTAACCTACTTAATTATGATTAAAATTGACGCAATGTACTTCGTGTTCTCCGGAGTACTCTTTACCTATTTTGGATTAAAAGGAGAATTTAATCTAGCCTATAACGGCATTGCCCTTTTTATGGCATGGGCATCATTTTTTCTCGCCTTTAGCGCTTTTAAAAAAGAAAGGTCGAGTAAAAATTAATTCTAAATTTCATTCTAGAATTTACTCCTCGCAAACTTCTTGCTACCTTTAGCCTCTTTTTAAACGCTAAAGATGGCCAAAACAAAAACTGCCTTTTTTTGTCAAAATTGTGGTACCCAATATGCCAAATGGGTCGGGCAGTGTTCTGCTTGCAAACAATGGAATACCGTAGTTGAAGAGGTTGTTCAAAAAGAGGAAAAATCAAGTTGGAAAACTCCGTCTCAGACCGCAAAACGCGTATCAAAACCACTTTTGGTCAACGAGATCAGCATTGAAAAAGAAGTTCGCCTAAATACTTTTGACCTTGAATTCAACAGGGTTCTTGGTGGCGGTTTGGTACCTGGAGCTTTGGTTTTACTAGGTGGTGAACCAGGTGTAGGCAAGAGTACCCTATTACTTCAAATTGCATTAAAACTACCCTATAAAACATTATATGTTTCAGGTGAAGAAAGTCAAAAGCAAATTAAAATGCGGGCCGATAGAATTCAACCAAATAGTGAAACATGCTTTATTCTAACCGAAACAAAGACGCAAAATATATTTAAACAGATTGAAGCCACCGAACCGGATATCGTTGTTATCGATTCTATACAAACGCTTCATTCCGATTATATCGAGTCTGCTGCGGGAAGTATTTCTCAAATAAGGGAATGTACCGCAGAACTTATAAAATTTGCGAAAGAGACCAATACCCCAGTAATTCTTATTGGGCACATCACCAAAGATGGGTCTATTGCAGGACCAAAAATATTGGAGCATATGGTAGACACCGTACTTCAGTTTGAAGGCGACCGTAATTATGTATATCGCCTTCTACGATCATTAAAAAATAGATTTGGATCTACCTCAGAACTTGGCATTTACGAAATGCAAGGTAGTGGTTTACGAGAAGTCAATAACCCATCTGAAGTATTGATTTCCAAAAGTGATAACGGATTAAGTGGTACCGCTATAGCCTCTACCGTTGAAGGAATGCGACCCTTACTCATAGAAATTCAAGCCTTGGTAAGTACCGCGGTCTATGGCACACCTCAACGTTCTACTACTGGCTACAATGCAAAACGTTTGAACATGCTATTGGCCGTTTTAGAAAAACGAGCGGGTTTTAAATTAGGAGCTAAAGATGTATTCTTGAATATTACTGGTGGAATTTCAGTTGACGATCCAGCAATTGATTTGGCTGTAATCGCTGCAATTTTATCAAGCAATGAAGACATACCAATCGATAAAGGCATTTGTTTTGCTGCAGAAGTTGGTCTTGCCGGCGAAATCAGACCTGTACAAAGGGTTGAACAACGTATTCTTGAAGCTGAAAAATTAGGCTACGATACTATTATCATTTCAAAAAATAATAAAATAGGTCTTAAATCCACCAAAATAAGAATACTGTTGGCTTCTAAAATTGAAGAAGTTGCCGGTAACTTATTTGGTTAGCGCTTATCTCTCATTATTCTGGCCAAAACCATAATTATAACGATTACCACAACAACAAGAACAATTTGTCCGAACCCGATTTTAAGAAGAACTAAATTTTCCATTTATGGTGCAGGGTTTGGTATGGAATTATGTATAGCTTCTATGCCTTTAAGTACATCATTGGACAGCTCAACGTCTATACTTCCAATATTTTCTTCCAATTGTCTCAAATTCGTTGCACCAATAATAGTACTCGTTACAAAAGGTCTAGTATTTACAAAAGCCAATGCCATTTGTGCCAAAGTCAGGTCGTTTACCTGGGCTAGTTCATAATACCTTTTGGTAGCCTCAACAGCCGTATCGCCAATATATCTATTATACTGAGGAAATAAACTTAGCCTTGAACCTTCTGGCATTCTATCGCCTAAATATTTGCCGCTTAACGCACCAAAGCCCATAGGTGAATATGCTAGCAATCCTACTTGTTCTCTCATGGCTATTTCAGACATACCAACTTCAAATAGTCTATTCAACAAACTATATGGATTTTGAACTGTAATTGTTCTGGGCAAAGTTCCGTGAACTTTACTTTCTTCCAAAAAACGCATAGTGCCCCAAGGAGTTTCATTTGAAATCCCTACGTGTTTAATTTTGCCTTCTCTAATTAAGTCGCGCATGGTTTCCAGAACTTGATGAATATTATCTTCCCAATGATCTGAGATGTCATGCTTATACCCTCTTTGTCCAAAATAATTGGTACTACGGTCTGGCCAATGTAATTGGTACAAGTCAATATAATCTGTTTGCAATCTAGCCAAACTTCCTTCAACCGCATCTATAATTGATTCCCTTGTAAAGCCTGTAGAACGTATGAACTTTGTCATTTCTGCCTTTCCAGCAATTTTAGAGGCTAAAACAATATTCTCCCTATTTCCATTCTTTTTAAACCAATTTCCAATAACCTTTTCGGTATCGGCATACCTATCTTTATGTGCAGGTACCGGATACAACTCGGCAGTATCTAAAAAATTAATTCCTTTATCTAACGCAAAATTTATTTGCTCATGACCTTCTTCTTCGGTATTCTGGTTTCCCCAGGTCATGGTTCCTAAACAAATTTTACTTACTTCAATTTCAGTGTGCGGTAATTTGGTATAGATCATTCAACTCTTTTAATGGCTTTCAACAACTACAAAACTACTAAATATAATCAGGGTTAAGGCACCTATATGCTCAACTATCTAACTCAATTAAAATTGGGCAATGATCACTATGTTTTGCCTCTGATAATATTACTGACCGCAACAACCTGTCTTTTAATGAAGAAGCTACCATTGCATAATCTAATCGCCAACCTTTATTATTATTTCTGGCATTTGCCCTATAACTCCACCATGTATAATTATCTGGCTCAGAATTAAACTCCCTAAAACTATCTATAAAACCACTGTCTATAAAATCCCCTATCCATTCTCTCTCAACTGGTAAAAAGCCAGAAACATTTTTAAGTCCTACAGGGTTATGTATATCTCTAGCTTCATGACATATATTATAATCCCCGAGCACTATTAAATTTGGATTTGTTTTCCGAAGGTCATCAACATATGTCTTAAAATCTGCCATATACATCAACTTATGCTCTAATCTTTGAATGTTTGTTCCTGAAGGCAAATACATGCTCATAATGGAAATATCGCCAAAATCAGCTCTTATATTTCTACCCTCAAAATCCATATATTCTATACCGGTACCTAATACAACAGCATCGGGCTTTGTTTTTGAAAGAATTGCAACCCCACTATACCCTTTCTTTTGCGCACTATACCAATAATTGTATTTATAGCCAGCTTCTTCAAACAAAGTAAGATCCAGCTGTTCTTCATTTGCCTTTATTTCCTGAAGACACACAACATCTGGTGACACAGTCACCAACCAATCCAAAAACCCTTTTCTTATTGCCGCCCTAATACCATTTACGTTATAGGATATGATTTTCATCTATCTAAATTTTAGCCTAAAAATAAAAAAGAGTTAAGGATTAAAGGTGCATACTTTCTTATAAAATCATAATTTCACAACTTTAAAAGAAATTACTTAAGCCAATTCTATTTAATAAAAATTTATTCATGTACAAGTTCTTCTTTACGACTCTTTTGATAATTACAACAACTTCTTCTTTTGCACAAGCTTATTATAATGACGACAACAGTCATGAGGTTAAATTGAACATTGGTCAGTTTTTAGTGACCACTACGGTTGAAATGGGTTATGAATATTATCTAAATGAAGATACCAGTATTGGAGGTACTATTTATTTTGATGGAAAATCTACAGATTACAATGGCAACTTCGGTATTGGTCCCAATTTAAGGGCTTACTTTGGTTTTGAACCCAAAAGCGGACTTTTTGCAGAAGTATTCGGACTATACTACACTGGGGAAGATGATGATGATTCTGACAATTTAGGCAACAGAAACTATGACTATTCTACAGTTGCCCTTGGACTTGGAGGTGGCTATAAATGGGCTACTAGAAGTCAAAAATTCACGATTGAAATAAACGGAGGTTTGGGTAGAAATATTAATCCAGAAGATTTCCAAGATGACTTTATGTTCAGAGCGGGATTATCTTTAGGTTTCCGGTTTTAATGGGTACTTTTGAGATTTAATCTCTTATGAAAAAGACGCTTTTTTGCTTTCTATCCGTTCTCATATCACCCTTAATAGCCCTGACACAGGTAACTACAGAAAATGACAGCATTACCCGTTTAAACGAAGTCATTGTCATAGACACCTTAACTGCTAAAAATGCTATTGGCATTGTTCCTTCACAAATTATAGGTACAACGACTTTCTCTAACTATAGTTCTGTTGATTTTATAAGTTCATTAAATCAAGTTTCGGGACTTTATGCGTTATCAGGAGCTTTAAACACCAATAGAATTACCATAAGAGGGGTTGGATCACGAACTTTATACGGTACCGATAAATTAAGGTTATACTACAATAACATTCCTATCACAAACGGAACAGGATCATCTACCATTGAAGCTTTTGATCTAGAAAACCTTACTTCTGTTGAAGTCATTAAAGGACCTAAAGGAACAGGGTTTGGCACCAATCTAGGCGGCGCCATAATATTGAACACAAAACAGTTAAGTGACCAACCCACCAAATTAACCAATAACACTACCATTGGTTCTTACGGATTGTTTAAAAATAGTTTAGGCTTCACCCATGCACAAGATAATTTCTATATGACATTTCAATATGGACATATGGAAATTGACGGCTATCGTGAAAACAACAGGTTTGAACGTGACGGATATCTTTTAAATACCATCTTTAAACTTTCTAAAAAAAGCGAACTAGGGCTATTGGTAAATCATATAGATTATTCTGCCCAGATAGCAAGTTCAATAAATGAAGAAGATTTTAATGAAGATCCCACCCAAGCCGCATTTACATGGAAAGCTTCACAAGGCTATGAGGACAACAACTATAGTCTTATTGGGTTATCTCATACCTACCATGCCAGTTCAAACCTCAAAAACACCACTAGTTTATTCTACACCTATTTAGATCATTATGAACCAGCCCCTTTTAATATTCTAGATGAATATACCAATGGTTATGGCTTAAGAACATTATTTTCAGGAAATTTAGATATTTTGAAAAATTCTATATTTTATACTTTTGGTGGTGAACTTTATAAGGACGAATACAATTGGCAAACATTTGAAAACCTTTATGAAGAAAATGATGGCAACGGTAGTTTGGAAGGAGATAAATTATCTCAAAACAAAGAATTTAGACATCAGTTCAATGGGTTTGCCACCGCATCTTACTCATTTACACCTCAGCTAACCGCTCAATTAGGCCTCAATATAAATAAAACGCAATATGATTTTAGAGACCTGTTCAACTTGGGCGAGTCTAACACCAGTGCAAATAGGGATTTCAAAGCTTTGTTTTTACCTAGTTTAGATATCAACTATACACTATCTCCTACTAACCAATTATATGCCAATATCAGTCGCGGATTTTCCAATCCTAGCTTAGAGGAAACCCTAACGCCTGATGGTATTATCAATCCGGATATTGTACAGGAAACCGGCACAAATTACGAACTAGGTATTGAGCACAAGGGTAAGGATAATAGGCATAAATTCAATATTGCCCTATATGTTATGCCAATTAAAAATTTATTGGTGGCCAAACGTGTCGGCGATAATCAGTATATAGGTCGAAATGCAGGAAAGACCAAGCACCAAGGTATCGATTTTGACTGGAGTTACAAGTTCAATGTTACCGATAAGATAAAACTTTCACCTTTCATCAGCTACACCTACAGCAATCATAAATTCATTGATTTTATAGATGATGAAGCTAACGAAGACTATTCTGATAATGACTTAACGGGAGTACCAAAAAACAAGATAAATTCAGGAATACGAACTAATTTTGGAAATGGACTCTTTTTACGTATTACCCATCAATTTGTGGATGAAATTCCACTTACGGATGCAAATTCATTGTACAGCGATTCTTTTAACCTACTGAACTTTAAGCTAGGTTACAAGAACCAAATATCAGAACAACTACGAGTAGGATTGGATTTTGGAATCAATAATATTACCGATACTAGATATGCACAATCGGTACTGATAAACGCAAGTGGATTTGGAGGAAATGCCCCAAGGTATTTCTACCCCGGGAACAATATCAATTATTATGGCGGTGTAAAAATAAACTACACCCTTTAACTATTCCATTTTTTTCAACCAGGTCTTCATATCTACAGCATCGTGAATAATACCGTTTAACGAAGAAATTGCAACACGTTCTTGCTCCATAGAATCTCTATGTCTAATGGTTACCGTTTGATCTTCTAATGTTTG
This sequence comes from Maribacter litoralis, assembly GCF_003075045.1. Classification (GTDB taxonomy): domain Bacteria; phylum Bacteroidota; class Bacteroidia; order Flavobacteriales; family Flavobacteriaceae; genus Maribacter; species Maribacter litoralis. The sequence continues at coordinate 477,872 of NZ_QCZD01000003.1, forward strand.
GTGATCTACAGTGATGCAGAAAGGAGTTCCATTAGCATCTTGTCTTCTGTAACGTCTACCTACCGCGTCTTTTTCATCATAGGTTACATTAAAATCCCATTTAAGGTCATCTACTATTTTATGCGCCACTTCTGGCAAACCATCTTTTTTGACCAATGGTAAAATAGCAGCTTTTACAGGCGCTAATACTGCAGGTAACTTTAAAACTGTTCTAGTGGTATTATTTTCCAATTCTTCTTCTTGTAATGAATTGGAGAAAACCGCCAAGAACATTCTGTCTAGACCAATTGATGTCTCAAGTACATAAGGAACATAATTTCTATTTACCTCATGATCAAAATACTGTAATTTTTTACCTGAGAATTTCTCATGACTTCCCAAATCAAAATCTGTTCGTGAGTGAATACCCTCTAACTCCTTAAAACCGAAAGGAAAACGGAATTCAATATCTGAAGCAGCATCTGCATAGTGAGCTAGTTTTTCATGGTCATGAAAACGATAATTATCTTGCCCTAATCCAAGAGATAAGTGCCATTTCATTCTTTTTTCTTTCCAGGTTTCATACCACTCTTTTTGAGTTCCTGGCTGAATAAAGAATTGCATTTCCATCTGCTCAAATTCACGCATTCTAAAAATAAACTGTCTTGCTACAATTTCGTTTCTAAACGCTTTACCGGTTTGAGCTATACCAAATGGTAATTTCATACGGCCGGATTTTTGTACGTTCAAGAAATTGACAAAAATACCTTGGGCGGTTTCAGGTCTAAGAAATAAGTCCATCGCACTTTCTGCATTGGCCCCTAACTTAGTACCGAACATTAAATTGAATTGCTTTACATCTGTCCAGTTTTTAGATCCAGACATTGGGCAAGCTATATCCAACTCTTCAATTAGTGCTTTTACATCGGCTAAATCTTCATTCTGTAAAGATTTACCCAATCTACTTAAAATTGATTTGCCCTGTTCTTGATAATCAACAACACGTTGATTGGTTTGCAAGAATTTTTCTTTATTGAAAGCCTCTCCAAATCGTTTTTGAGCTTTTTTGACCTCTTTTTCAATTTTAGCATCAATTTTGGCTACATAATCTTCAACCAAAACGTCTGCTCTATATCTCTTTTTAGAATCTTTATTATCTATTAATGGGTCGTTAAAAGCATCTATATGCCCAGATGCCTTCCAAGTTAACGGATGCATAAAAATTGCAGCATCTAGCCCAACAATATTATCGTTAAGCTGAACCATGGCTTTCCACCAATAGTCACGTATGTTTTTCTTAAGTTCAACACCGTTCTGACCGTAATCATATACAGCACTTAACCCATCATAAATTTCACTAGATTGGAATACATAACCGTATTCCTTTGCGTGAGAAATTACACGCTTAAAATCATCTTCTTGCTTTGCCATGCGGCAAAAATAGGATAATAGCCTAAAAAAATAATAATTATTTCAATTGAAATTCTGAAGAAGTGATCAATCGTTCGTCTTCAAAGACATTTATAGTGTAGTTACCTTCAATTAAAGAGCCTTCGGGAATGGTAATGGATTCACATATAGGCGTCTCCAATCCTGTAAAAACAAACTCTACTCTTTTACTATATATGTTACCGTTGACCGTTATGGTATTGGCATTATCTTCAATTATCTGTTTATTAGGATCAAGAAACTGAAAGTAAATAATCTTTTCACTATTTGCTTCGCTCTCATCTGCCATAACGGTAACACAACCCCTTAACTTCTCAATGATAGAAGCTTTGTTCGTTTTGGTCGGCCTTGTACCCCTTATTAATCTAAAACCACTACCTTCTGCATTAGACAGTTTTAAATAGCTTTTGGTTTTCAATTTTTGATTGAGTTCCAAAATTTTTCTTCTTTGTAAAGCCTCTGCCTCTGCCAACGAATTACTGTTCGCCCTAAGCTTTTCAATTTGCTTACGAGACTCATCGTATTTATCTGTAAGTAGCATGTTATTATAGCGAAGAAAATTATTCTTTAAGATTAAGCTATCATTCTTGGATTCTAACCTACGCAATTCTGTTTTGAACTCTCGTAATTTTTGTACGGTAAAATTTAATCTTCCCACAGAATCCAAAAGCTCCTGAACTTTAAATTTAGAATCTTGTAATTCTATTTCGTTCATTTCACTTTTTGCAGACAAACGATCTACATCTGCTTTCATAATAGTAAGATCCCTTACCAAAATCTCTTTTTCTTGCTCTAAAAAGTCTATTTGAGCATTTGACTGGGCGTAGCTATAGTAGAATGCAATTAACAATGCTATAATTACTGCAGTGAATGCAGCAAGCATTATTTTAAAATTGAATTTATTATCTTGACTGTCCATTTAATAAGCGGGCTGTAGGTTAAGTAATCTGTAAAGTTTGATGCAAAACAGAATTTCAAATATACTAAAGGATGTTACCAACATACTGTTACCCATATCATGTTTTGGATGTAATGCACGATTATATAGAGGAGAGGTTCTTCTCTGCACATCTTGCCGACATCAATTACCTCTTACCGAGTATACTTTTAACGAAGAAAATGCCGTTGACCGTATTTTTTATGGTCGAATTAACATAATAAAAGCAAATTCATTCTTATTCTTTACCGAAATTGGAATTGTCAAAAACCTAATACATCATTTGAAATATAAAAATCAAGAGGGTATTGGTAATTTTTTAGGAGATTGGCACGGTCAAATCTTAAAAGAACAAGGAGACTTATTGCATATTGATTACGTAATTCCGGTTCCTTTGCACCGTAAAAAATTAAAGAAACGAGGTTATAATCAAGTAGCTCTTTTTGCCAAACAGATCGCTACGCATATTAACGCTGATTATGCAGACGATATACTCGTAAAAACAGCAAATACTAAAACACAGACAAAGAAAAACAGATTAAATAGATGGTACGACAATAGGTCGTTATACGAGATTAAAAATCATGAACTTTTGATCAATAAAAATATATTATTAGTTGATGATGTAATTACTACCGGTGCAACTATGGAAATTTGCGCCAATACCTTTAGTGACATCGAAGGAGTAAACATTTATATTTCAAGTATGGCAGTTGTTCCTAAGAAATAGTTTTCTATAAATTATGTTGTTTCTTTGCGGTCAATAAGTACACTAATGAGCAGAAAAATTTTAGGTTTTATATTTGTTTTCATTATCATATTGGTATCATACCAATGTGCACAGCGCGGAAACCCAACCGGCGGACCAAAAGATGTTACCCCACCTGAACTAACAAGGGCAGAACCGCCTAATATGACTACCAATTTTAAAGGTCAAAAAATTCGACTTTATTTCAATGAACTGGTGAAACTAAATGATATACAAAAACAACTTATTATATCTCCTCCGTTAAAAAATTCGCCAGTGCTTTCCCCTATTGGTAATGCCAATAAATATGTAGAAATCACCATTAAGGATACTTTAGAACCAAACACCACCTATACCCTGAATTTTGGACAAGGTATTGTGGATAATAACGAAGAAAACCCGAAATCTTTCTTTACATATGTTTTCTCCACCGGAGACTATATAGATTCGTTAGAGCTTAAAGGGGTAGTAAAAGATGCTTTCAACAAAAAAGCAGACGATTTTATCAGTGTAATGCTATATAAAATTGACACTAGTTATACCGATTCTACTATTTACAAAAGCCCCCCAAACTATATTACCAATACGCTTGATAGTGCCGTAATTTTTAATCTTAAAAATTTAAAGGAAGGAAAATATGCCTTATTCGGGGTAAAGGATGTGGCAAACAACAATGTATTTGACCAAAAAACAGATAAAATAGCCTTTGTAAGAGACACGATTAATTTACCCACAGATTCAATTTATTTATTGACTCTCTTTAAGGAAATTCCCGACTATAGTGTTGCCGTACCAAGTATGGAAGCCAGTAATAAAATTAGTTTTGGTTATTACGGTGAAGGTTCTGACATCGTTATCAACACGCTAACAGAAATACCGGATACAGTTAGAACAAAAATAACCAAGGATAGGGAGAAAGACACCTTAAATTTTTGGTTTACGCCTTATGAGATGGATTCGTTAATGTTTACACTTACCAATGAAAAATTAAAAGTACAAGATACTTTTAAAGTAAAAAGTAGAAAGGTAGCATTCGATTCTTTGAAAATTTCAATGAGTCAAAACGGCAATATTGAATTTGACCAACCTATTAACCTCTTAAGCAATACACCATTAGTAAGTTTTGATAGTACCAAAATAAAATTAATGGATAAAGATTCTATAGAAATAGCCTATAAAGTAAAACTAGACACCTTAGAAAGCTTATTGAATTTTGACTTTAAAATAGACCCTGATCAAAGTTATAGAATGGAATTGATACCAGGGGCAGTAACCGATTTTTTTGAAACCACAAATGACTCGGTTGCATTTTCCTTTAAAACAAAGGGGCTTGCAGATTATGGAAACTTAACCCTTAATCTAAACGGCAATTCTATAGTTTACCCTATAATTGTTCAGCTCACCAATGAAAAAGGAGAGTTACAACGTGAAATTTATTCTACAGAACTACAAGAATATCATTTTGACAACCTTAATCCCGGTAAATATCAAGCGCGTGTTATTTATGATATGAACGGAAATGGAAAGTGGGATACTGGTAGCTTATTGAAAAAAAGACAACCGGAAAAAATAAGCTATTATCCTAATTTAATAGAACTAAGGGCAAATTGGGAAAAAATTGAAACCTTTAATTTAATAGAGTAAACTGATCCCTATCGTCTAAAAATCTTAGGTTATTTCTTATTTTATCCACCTCAGACTTATCAACTTTTACAATTATGATTTCCTCTTTTTCAGAAAATGATTTAAGCTCACCTAAAGGGTTGTAAACACTGGAATGACCAGGATAGTGATGTCCAACAGCATCAGTACCGATACGGTTTACACCAATACAGTATACCATATTTTCAATAGCTCTTGCCTTTAACAGACCATCCCAAGCAGCAATTCTTTTTGCTGGCCAATTAGCCGTGTATAACAAAATATCAAAATTTTCGGTATTTCTGCTCCAAACAGGAAAACGAAGATCATAACATATTAAAGGGCAAATTAAAAAACCTTTATACTCAACCACCAACCTATCTGTACCTGCCGAATACTTTTCATTTTCACCTGCCAATGTAAAAGTGTGTCTCTTATCATACGTTAAATAATCACCCTCTGGTTTAACAAAGAAAAGCCGGTTATAATGGCTGCCATTTTCTTTAAATACAATGCTACCGACAATGGCACTATTTTTTAAAGTTGCCATTTCCTGCATCCAACGTAAAGTAATTTCACCTTCTTCCTTTTCAATATTATCTGGAGACATGGTAAAGCCCGTTGAAAACATTTCAGGCAGTACTATGATATCGACATCTTCGGCAATCTGCTCAAATTTATTACTGAACACCTGCCTATTGGCACCTGGGTTTTCCCAATGCAGCAATGATTGTACCATTGCTATTTTTAAACTATCACCTGTACTTTCCATACCTTATTCCAGCAAGTTCACAAAAGCGGTCAACCCCTGTGTTTTAGCATGATCCAGAGCAGTATTACCTCTATTGTCCTTAATGGTTTTATCTGCACCATTGGCAATTAAAAGCTTAGCAATTTCTAACCTGTTGAACTGTGCGGCATAAATAAGGCATGTTGCCCCCATTGCATTGCGTCCGTTCACTTCTGCTTTCTTCTCAATTAACAATCTTGCTATGTCTGTAAATCCCTTAAAACAGACTCCCATTAAAGCTGTATTGCCAGAAGCATCTACTGCATCTATTTTTGCACCTCTATCTAGCAGTAATTCAGCAATTTCCATTTCATCGTAATAAGTTGCCAATATTAATGGCGTAGAACCTCTTGTATCCTTACTATTTACAAGTACAGGGTTCTTGTCTAACATTGACTTTACTTCGACAAGACTACCTTCTCTTATGGATTTAAAAAAAAACTCGTTCATAAAATTGAATTTTTAAATATCTTATTAATTAATCACATTGTTAGTATACTAATTTTTGAAGTATTTTCTTACTGAGCAACTATTTTTTCCTACTTAAAATGGAAATATGTACCTTTAAAACTAAATTTATATACTTTGAAAACATTAGCCGTTGACTTTCTTGTAAAAGAGTCCCCCAATGCAATTGCTATCGTGGATACTAAGTTAAACTATATTAGCTACTCTAACCAATGGCTAAGTAATTTTAGTTTCCATGAAACAGATATATCCAACAAAAATATTTTTGATGTCACTATAGACACTCCAGAACCTTTTAAAGATGCAATAAAAAATGCTTTAAATGGAGATGAGCACATCAATGATGATGAAAAATTTGTTTTACCTAACGGCGATGTTAAATGGTTTAAATGGAAAATTACACCTATTAAGAATGAATTAAACGAAACTGACCGTATCATTATTTTTCTAGATGACATTACGGTTTATAAAAAGGAAATAGAATTATTACATAAAGCAGAAGAGGTTGCCAGAATCGGTTGTTGGGAACTTGACCTTAAAAGTGGACAAGTGTATTGGACCAAAACTACCAAAGATATACATGAAGTAAGTGAAGATTTTGAACCTAACTTGGAAGAAGGTATCAACTTTTACAAAAAAGGAGCCCATAGAGAGAATATCACCAATTTAGTAAGCACGGCCATAGCTGAAGGCAAACCTTTTGACACAGAACTCATCATTATTACGGCCACTGGAAAAGAAGTTTGGGTATGCGCAAAAGGGGAAGTAGAAATGCTCAATGGAAAAGCCGCTAAACTAGTTGGTACATTTCAAGATATTGATCAGCGTAAACAAATAGAAATAGCGCATGAAGAAATATCTGAACGACTTAAAATTACGACAGAAACTGCTCAAATAGGAACCTGGGATTATGATGTAATTGACAATAGTTTACACTGGGATAATGAAATGTACCGCATTTTTGATGTTGGTGAGAAAGAATTTTCGGGGGCATTTGAGGCTTGGTCAAACACTATTCACCCAGATGATAAAACTAGAATTTTACTATCTACAAAAAAAGCGCTTGAAGGTAAAAAAGACTTTGATGAAGAATTTAGAATCAAACTTAAAGATGGCACGGTAAGATACATAAAAGGCTTATCTAAAACCATAAAAGATATTAAAGGAAAGCCGATTAAAATGACCGGTGCAAATTGGGACATATCAGAGCTTAGGAGTGCTGAATTAAAACTTGCCAGAAGTACTAAGTCATTTTCAGAAACTTTTGAGCATGCTGCAATTGGTATGGCTTTGGTTGGCCCAGATCTTAGATGGTTAAAAGTAAATAAAAGTTTATCGTATAGCTTGGGATACTCTGAAAGTGAGCTTCTAAATATGAAAGCCACCGATATTACACATCCAGAAGATTTGACCGACAGCCAATTGTTCAAAACCAAAGTTTTTAATGGATCCAATAAGAATCTGCACATACAAAAAAGATATTTTCACAAAAACGGAAATATAGTACACGCCATTATAGGTGTTACACCTGTTTTTGATTATGATGATAAGCCAAGTCATGCCATAGTTCAATTTTTAGATATTACAAGCAGAATTGAATCGCAAAAAAAACTTGAAGCCCTTGTTGAAGTTACCAAAAGCCAAAACGAAAGTCTTACCAATTTTGCCCATATCGTTTCACACAATTTAAGGTCACATTCAACAAATATGACGATGCTGACCAAGTTCTTAAACGAGGAAGAAGATGAAGAAGAGCGTAAAAACTTGAATAGAATGATTACCAGTGCCACAGAAAGCCTATCTGAAACCATTGCACATTTAAACGACGTGGTACAGGTGAAGACCGGGGCACTTGAAAAATTACAAAGCATTAGCGTTCTCAATACCATTAACCAAATTACAAAAAGCATAAACGGCATACTTGAAGAACATAGTGCTATATTAAAAATAGATGTTTCAAAGACCCATTTTGTAAATGCCGTGCCTGCCTACCTAGAAAGTATATTTTTAAACATTCTTACAAATGCTCTTAAATATAGGTCTGTAGAACGCACACCGGTTATTGAAATTAAATCAAGAACTAAAAAAGACAAAGTACTTATTACCTTTACCGATAACGGTCAAGGAATAGATTTAAATAGACATGGAGATAAAATTTTTGGTATGTACAAAACCTTTCACAAGCATAAAGATGCAAAAGGAATAGGTTTATTCATTACCAAAAATCAAATTGAATCTATGAACGGAACAATAAATACTGAAAGTGTTGTAGACAAAGGTACAACCATGTTCATTGAACTAAACCAAGGTTAATTATTACAAACTATGAAGAAAGTTGATATTTGCTGTATTATAGATGATGATCCAATATTCGTTTACGGCACCAAAAGAATTATAAAAGAAGTTGATTTTGCAAATACCGTTATGGTATACTCTAATGGCCAAGATGCCCTTGACGGTTTAATGAAGATATCATTAACAGATGAACCTCTGCCAGATGTTATATTCTTAGACTTGAATATGCCCGTTTTAAATGGCTGGGAATTTTTAGATGAGTTTAAAAACTGTAAAAGTAAAAAATCAAGAAAAATAGTTATTTACATTATTAGCTCATCGGTAGATCCGAGAGATCTTGAACGTGTTAAAGACTACGAGCAAGTAGATACATACATATTAAAACCTATTACCCCAGATGATCTTTCTAAAATTCTAGGAGCTACGGTTGAGAGTTAGATAATATTGGTTATTTTAACCACCCATAATTGTTGATAAGTTAGATGAACTTTGATTTACCATAAGGAAAATCAATCTAAATATTTATATAACTTAGTCATTAGCAATATTTTATATTTAAAAACCTAAATCTAATTTAGATTTATTATTGAACAATTTTAAATGAGCATATTCTCTAGTTGTTGTATCATTGATGACGATGAATTTTTCTCGGTAAGTACAAAGACCACTCTTAAACACTATGATTTCTGTGATAATATTTTGTATTACTCAGAAGGTCAAGAAGCAATTGATGGTCTAGTAGGTTTACTTGTGGAAAATATTACCTTACCAGATGTAATATTTCTAGATTTAAATATGCCCAACAGAGATGGCTGGTCATTTTTAGAAGAATTTGAAGCGCTACCCATAGACAAAATTGGTCATATTCAAATTTATATTACCAGTTCTTTCATAAGCCCAAGCTTTATGGAAAAAGCTAAAAAATATAAATTGGTAAAAGATTACCTTGTTAAGCCATTAACAGAAGATGCTATTAAAAAAATAATTGCTTCTAAGGAATAATCTTAAACTTATCTCTCACCGGGTGTAAAATCCATTGGGGCATTTTTTGGCTCGTTTACAGTACCCATCTCACCGGTATCATTAAATATTTGCCATTCATTTGCATTAAAGATGGCGTTACCGTTTATTATTTCCGGTCTTCGTAATGCTCTACCATCTTCAAATTCATGGTTGGTATTACTACCATCTACCCCAACAACCCCAAATATATCTATGATTTTACCAAAAGGATCAACAAGAACAATATTGTCGTCCCCATTTGAATCTGCAGGTGAATTGGTACCTACCCCAAGGTCTGGAACAATGCCATAGACAATTTCAAACTCCTCTGTATTCGGTGAAATGACCAATAATCCGTTTGCCTCTATCGTTAATTCAGACAAATCTATTGATGAACTAACTTCTACATTATCATTTGTATAACGTTGCAAAGTCCAACCTTTTAAAGACAAGCTATCGCTTGATGCATTATACAGTTCAATAAAACGGGCGCCTGCATTGTTATTAGGGTCTGCAATTTCAGATATTAAAATAGAGGTAGAAGTAAATTCGTCTATAAAATCTTCGCATCGTTCTTCGTTAAAATCTAAGTCGTTTAGATCTCTAATAATTAGCTGATACTCGTTATCATTATACGTTAGAATTCCGGTAGCCATTCCCATTTTTTCGGGAAGCAATTCTGCTTGAAAATCGGCATAACCGCTATTCACTATAGACAATTCATTATCATTGCAATCTATCAAAGTACGTATTGTTTCCTCTTCTTCTATAGCAAATGTTTTACCCAGCTCTTCTTCTTTAAATTCAATATTACCTATTTCAACCAAAGTGCCAATCATGGTTTGATTTATTTCTGATATTGAAGTACTAAGGGGAACAATGCCATCATTCGCTTTGCACGACAGTAAAACATGATCAAATACAACATTTTTAGGCAATCTACCAACGCTACGATTTCCAAAAGAAGTAAATACACCGCCAACTTTGTAAACACCATTAGATTCGCCCAAATACATTCCCTTTAATTTTATAATTATTTGCTGACCAACATTAAAGAACAAATGAGAATCTCTTAATTCTAACTCGATCTGCATTCCATCTGACGGATTACTCGACTCATCTTGAAAATATATAGTATTAAAAAAATTACCTTCCTTATCCGATGAAATCACATAACCTTTTATCACCAAATCATCTTGTATTTGAACGGTCTCCCCTTTGTAGAAATTCTTAAGTTCCGAAATGTCTATAATTTCGAATTCCCCTTCTGAACATATGATTTCTGGAGCATCAAAATTCCTGTTTTTAACACATGACATAAATACGAGCAAAATGCCCATACCCAATATCCTATAAATAGTATTCTTAATAATCATTTTACTATGCGGTATTAAAAACTAAATGCAAAATTCAGAAAATAGGACCTTCCAAATCCGTACCAATATTTTGGAGCAAAAGAGAGACTACCACTTAAATTATCTTGCTTTAATTGACCATAATTTCCATTTCTACTTTGCTCGTAACCCCCAGTTCTAAAAGACGTATCGAAAACATTGTTGACACTTGCAAACACACTTATATATTTTCCCTTTTTAAGCCATGATTTACCGCCAACGATATTCAGCAAATAAAAATTATCAAGTGGTTTTTGCTTCAATAGTTTCTCCACATTTTCATCTGTAGCATCAAGAAATGGTAATTGCGTTTCTGGATCAATTAAAAAACTCTGAGTTCTAGTTATCGTAGAAATGTTAGCATAATTGTTTGCTAAATAATTTGCCGAAGCACTTACCCACCAATATTTAGGATCCCTGTATTCTATACCTACCGCAATTGCTTTCTGCGGACCTTGCGCCAATTTATAATCTTTAACTGCAGACTGGCCCAAAAATTTAGCACCAGATATATCTATTAAATCTTCATTAGCGCCAGCTGTATCAAAATTTATGGTCACAAACGGATTACTAGCATACACATGCTTGGCCACAGAAGCCACTAACGATAATTTTACGGCACTAGATAACTGATACTCCAAACCAAGTTCAGTGCCTAAATGTAACTTGTCTAAATCTGTCAACACTTCTTGCACAAAATCTGAACCCACACCAGAATCAACAAAGAAAAAATTGACATCTGTTAAATTTTGAAAACGAGTAAAAAACCCAGTCAATCTTCCCGTTAGTTTTGGCATCCTCAAATAATAGTTTGCATCTACACTCGTTATTCTTTCACTTTGAATATTCGGTACTACACTATTGTTCTCTCTAGGATTAATAAATACATTTTGAAGTGTAGGTGCTTTATTAATATATGCCGCATTAACGGAAACCCAATGCCTTCCTGTAATTGTATATGATGCACCGGTTTTTACCGCCCAATTAGAGAAACTAACTTGTTGACTTTTACCTAACGAATCATCTGTAAAACGTTCATTCTTAAACATACCTTCTCTTTGGTAGTCGACCATAGTATACCTGCCAGATATAAATGACTTCACCTTATTATAATTTGCACTTAGCTGCGTAAACATATCGGTTTCATTACCACTCAAATTATAATTGTAATTAAATATGTCACCTTCAATTTTATTTACATCTGATGATACGTCATTTAAAGTTTCTGAGAACACATCAATATCCTTATGATATTCCGCCCCAAGTAAATCTTTTATTTGGGCATAATTTTTAGAATTCAGCTTTCTATAGGTTGCGCCTAAATCTAACTGCAAATGACTATTAATTTCTATGTTTGAAGTTAACCTGGCGGTAAGTTGATCGTCTTTGGTGGTATCGTCGTAAAAGACATAAGCAGCTTCACCATTTTGACCTATACTGGTATTCGCTTTGTAAATATTTTCCCAATCTAATTGCGGATGGTCTAAAAAACCTTCTTCTGCTTGTATGGCACTTTCAAAATTGGCTCCAATCGGCGAATTCAGATAGAAACTGGGTAAATAACGATAATATGTAGGGTCTGGGTTTGGAGCATTAAAATAACCTAAGCGGCTTCTTTTATAGATTCCTGTTTGATACGCCAACCCAGCTTTAATCTGTAGATTTTTAGATTCGTATTGGTAGTTGAGCAAAAACAATGGTTCACGAATATGGCGTTCTCTCGAGTTTCTTATTTTATCATCTTGAACCCCCCAATACGGATTATACCTATTTCCTTGAATTTCGAAAACTTCCTCAGTAATCGCAGAAGAACGGCCCCTTCTATTAGATGCTACAATTGCAGTGGCAGACAATGTGCTTTTATCATTCAACAAATACTCTGCAGAACCATAGATAGCGTAAGAATCATATAAAGTACCTTCAATATAACCTTGCTTCGCCCATCTTCTTGAGGCAGAAAGTATAAAGGCGAATTTTTCATTGCTAAGCCCAGAGTTATAGGTCGCCATAAGTCTGCCACTATATGTTCTGTTTGATATAGAGGAAGACAATCTGGTACCGGGTCGCAATCCAGATGGGCGTAGATCAATATTTGTATTACCAAGAATTCCGCCGAAAGTAAAATCTGATGCAGATAGTCCGTTTGTATATTGCTGATTTCTTATAACATCATTTAAACCTCCCCAATTGTTCCACTGAGGCCTGCCATCATACATTTTGTTCATTGGCAATCCGTTTAGGTGAACTTCGCCATACTGAGAATCATAACCTCTTACTCTAAAAAATGCTTGCCCAAAATCAAATGCCGCCCTATTTAAGAATATATCCTTCGTGGATTGTAACAAAGCCAACGCGTTTGAGTTTACTTCATCATCTAACAGCTCGTCGTCTGTAATGGTGACCAGATTTATAGATTTTTCTATGGTAATATCACGTTGCAAAAGAACATCACCCAAATCAATATTTTTATCTTCAAGCAAAACAGGAACACGTTTAATACTAAAATCTGACGCAGAAATACGAAGTATGTATTCTCCTCTACTTGAAAAGTTCAATATAAAGCCACCAAATTCATCGGTATTAACAACAGCGTTTTCACCTTCAAGAGTTACTTCCGCATTTTCAATACTTTCACCTTTCAACCTATCTTTTATGAATCCCTTAATTGATAAATTACCTTGGGCTTGAACGGAAAATATTTTAAATACTAATATTAAAAACAGGGTATGCTTAATCATTCTATAGCTTAACGCCTTACTAATAAGCCATTAAGATACTATTTAAGAAATAATTAACATGAAAAATCCGTATACTCACGGATATTTAAGACAAAATACCTGTAAAAATGCGCTTTGTACAATCTGTTTTCTTTTTTCTGACCTTCTTATCTTTTGCTCAGAACAATAATTCTTATCAAATTAGAACCATTGCATTTTACAACTTAGAGAATCTTTTCGATACAAAAAATGACACATTAATTTACGATGACGATAGAACGCCTGAGGGAAAAGACCAATGGACAAAGGAACGCTATTTGCATAAAGTAGATCAAATGTCTAAAGTTATTTCTGAAATTGGTTCTAAGGACAACCGAACTGCCCCAGATATTATTGGCGTTTGTGAGGCAGAAAATTTAGGTGTACTTGAAGATTTGGTGCATCATAAAAATTTATCTGAATTCAATTACGGCATTGTCCATTACGACTCCCCAGACGAGCGTGGTATTGATGTTGCCTTGCTCTACAAAAAAAGTGCTTTTGTTCCAGTTAACTTTAATAGCCATAGATTACTGTTGTTCAATATGGAAGATAAACGCGATTATACAAGAGACCAGCTCATTGTTGAAGGATTATTGGACAATGAAAAAATCTATTTTATGGTCAATCATTGGCCTTCTAGAAGTGGTGGGGAAGCAAGAAGTAGACCTTTTCGACTAGAAGCTGCCAAGCTGAACAAACGCATTATCGACTCGGTGAGAAAACAAGATGTTGATTCAAAAATCATAAGTATGGGAGATTTTAATGACGACCCCATTGACCCAAGCTTTAAAAAAATACTAAAGGTTAAAAAGAATACCAAAAAGTTAGATTCAACCAGTCTTTACGGACCCATGGAAAAACTATTTAGAAAAGGTAGAGGCTCTTTGGCTTATAGAGATAAATGGAATTTATTTGATCAACTTTATATGACCTCTAGTTTAATCAATAATCCAAATGAGGGTTACAGATATTGGAAAGCTGGAATTTTCACCCCTAGTTATTTAATGGATCCAAAAGGTAAATACAAAGGTTACCCATTAAGAACTTATGCAGGCGGAAGTTATATTGGCGGATATAGTGATCATTTTCCCGTGTACTTACACCTTATTAGAAAAATGAACCTATAAAAAAAGACCAAATTGAAATTCAATTTGGTCCTAAAATTTTATTTGAATAACCTTAATTAAACCATTGACCCCAAGGAATTCTACTTAATATCAGCAATAATCCTAGTCCGTAGAAAATAGCAATGCTTTTAAACTTCTTGTCTCCTTCTACAAACTTCTTGTGCCTAGACCAACCAATGGTTATTGCAGCAATCGCCAAAATATTTATAAACGGATGCTCAACCGCAAGCAAACGTGCCGCAGAAGTTAAACCACCCATACCAAATTCTTGTATTGCGCTTAACCCACTTGGAGAAACAAAGTATAATATTAAGCCTACCAATAATTGAATATGACAAAGAATTAATGCAAAAAGACTTACTCTTAAGTCTTTACCCATATCAAAGATTCTTTTTGAAACGAGCCCCGAGATTGCATTAACTACCGCTAATATTAGTACGGCCAATGCTATATAGGCCAGGTAAGAATGAAGTATGTGTATAGTTTCGTACATAGTATGTTATTTAGGTTTTAAATGTACTGAATTTTGAGCAAAAAAAACCCTGACCTAGTAGTCAGGGTTTAATAAATTATGTAATTGGATTCTTAGAAATCGTAACGTAATGTAACGTTCCAAGTTCTACCCCAACCAAAGTAACCTTGGTTAGAAACCGCTATACCGTCATACAACTCTTCTCCTGCTTCTGCAAAGTTAGCAGTAGTTAAAGTAGACAAATACTCAGTATCGAAAAGGTTATTAATGTTACCTCTTATTTTCAACTGCTTCAATTTATCAGCTCCTAAAGGAACTGTAAATGTAAGACCTGCATCTAATAAGTTATAAGAAGGTAATTCTAAATTTTCCTTAACCGCACCAACATCAGAATAAAGATTATCGTAGTATCTCCAATCAGAGTCAATAGCGAAGTTTTGGTTAATCTTATAAGCAAAACCTAAACCACCTGTAAACTGTGCAGCACCACCAACTTTACCACCGTCATAGTCAACTGTTTCTTGACTAATTAAGTTACGATCTTCATCTGTAACCTGTGTAGTAGCTTCACCTTGATATACCCAGTCACCTACAGAAAGGAAACCGTTTATTGCAAGACCAGTTGCAGGTCTTACTTTGAAATCAAATTCTACACCTGAGTGCAATTGCTCTGTACCGAAATTAGTTGTGAACGTAAGTACATCATCAACAACATCTGAACTAGAAACAACTCTATCTTTCCAAGACGTTCTGTATAAGTTAACATTTGCTGAGAATATTGAAGTTTTAAAACCATAACCTGCCTCTAATCCTAATATCTTTTCGTTCTCAGTTAAAGGGTTAACTTGGTTTGTAAAGTTCAAGTAAATATTATCATGGTATGGTTGACGGTTATAGTAACCAGCGTTTACATAAAAGCTATGAGCATCAGATGCTTTGTAACTTAAACCAGCTTTTGCATTGTAACCAAAATTATCAACTTTTTCAGAATCAACACCATCTGTAATTCCAGCTGGTAGAGGCTCACCTGTAGCCTGAGAAGAAGTACCATCGATTAAAGATTGATCTGCGTACTGGAAATGATCAAATCTTTGGTGGTACTGATTAGAAACAGAACCTTGAAAGAATGCTGATAAATTATCGTTTGCATATTCTAACTGCGTAAACAAACCTCCGTAAGAGATGCGCTCATCATTACTATATGCTATTTTTTGATCTTCGTCATAAGAATCAAATGCTGCTTCCCAACCAGAAGGTCTGTAACTTTCAGTTGCTGTTACAAATTTATATGTTCCAAAACCACCATATGTTTCATGGTTGTTATTTTGATCTCTAAGACGAATTTGCTCTGTCCAAGAATTTAAACCGTGGAAATCAGAAACTACTCTAAAGTGCTTACCGTAATATGTTCTTAAATCAAAACCAACATTCCAAGATAAGTTATCGGTAAGTTTAGTTTCAAAATTTGAAATTAAACCATACCAGCTATGTAAGTTCATCGATGCTCTAGTAATGTAGTTGTCCTCTGGACCAAAATACTCACCAGCACCATCTGTAACTTGTGCATTCTGTGCATAAATTGCATCATAATCAATACGACCTTCCGCAGTTCTTATTCTATTACCACGATCACCGGTTCCACCACCGTTACCCCATGATGCATACGCAACTGTAGAAAGGCTAGATTTGTCGCTAATTGTCCAGTCCCAGTTTAAGTTAGCAACTGGCTTATGATAGAAGTTTCTTCTTTCAGTTTTGTATTCACCATTATATGTACCCCAGTTATTGTTGTAACGTAGTCCATATTCCAAATAATCAGATATAGGTTTTGTAAAGTTTTGATCATGAAATTGTGGAGCACCAGTAATTAAAAAGTTAAAACCGTGTTGGTCATTTGGTCTATATCCTGCAGAGATAAAGTATGTTTGACCTTCACCAAAGTTACCTTCGTTGTAACCATCACCTTGCCAGTGAGAAAGCATTACACTTAATCCCCAACCTTTTTCAGAAATACCAGTATTATAACCTGCTGTAGTCTTAATGTAGTTGTCATTTGCTATGGTAGAATATGCAAATCCACCTTGATTCATTTCTGTAGCTTTGGTTACAAAGTTAACTGTACCACCCACAGAAGAGATAGCTAACTTAGAGGAACCCAAACCACGTTGAATTTGAACACCACTAGAGATATCATTTAATCCAGACCAGTTAGACCAGTACATTTTACCGTCTTCCATACCATTAATTGGTTGCCCATTTAAAAGGAAGGCTGTATTATCTTGCTCAAAACCACGAACTCTAATGTTAGAATCACCGTAACCACCAGCTTGACCAGATACATAAACAGATGGCGTATTAACCATTGTCATTGTAATATCTTGAGTACCTATTTTTTCCTGAATCGTCTTTACAGGAATTGATGATACTGCAATTGGCGTTTGTCTGTCGCTAGCAAGGTCAATAAGACCCCTACCAACTACTACGACACCCTCTAACTCCTCAGCATTTGGCTCCAATACGATAGAACCAATACTACCCGTAGAAGTAAAGGCAACTTGTTTAGAATTAAAACCGATGTAAGAAACTACTAAAGTTCCAGACTCGGCGCTTGCGTTAATTGTAAAATTTCCATCAAAATCCGTTGATGTTCCATTGGTTGTACCTTTTACCATTACTGTAGCACCTGGCAATGGAGTATTTGTATCGCCATCTAATACAGTACCTGTAATTGGTCCTTGTGAAAAAGCAGTTACGGTCATTAAAAATGCCGCTAATGCAAAATACATTTTTTTCATTTTTTTCAAGTATTTGTTAGTTTTTTAACTTGCTGCAAAAGTCAATTATTTTTAAACCTTCAACGTTAAGACAACGTTAAATCAGCACTTCAAAAGTACCCAAAAACTTAACATGATTCACTTGAAAATGAAATAGTTACCCTTTTAAAAGAATCTTTATCGTATTGAAAATTATTTCTTAAAATATTGCAAAAGTCGCAATGTGGAGCTGTCATGATTAGAAATATCTGAATTTTTAATATCACTAAGAATGGTGCCCGCCAACTGTTTTCCTAGCTCTACACCCCATTGGTCATAACTAAAGATGTTCCAAATAATACCTTGCACAAAAATTTTATGTTCATACAGCGCTATCAATGAACCTAGGCTTTTCGGCGTTAACTTATCAATCAATATAGTATTAGTTGGCTTATTGCCAGCAAAGACTTTAAACGGAGCAAGCTTGTCAATATCCGTTTCCGACATATCTTTTTCCTTTAACTCTTTAACAACTTCTGCTTTTGTTTTACCATTCATTAAAGCCTCGGTCTGTGCAAAATAATTTGCCATCAATTTATCGTGATGATCCTTATCTCCATGTAAAGAATATTTAAAACCTATGAAATCGGTCGGTATTATTTTAGTGCCTTGGTGAATTAACTGAAAAAAGGCGTGTTGAGAATTTGTACCGGGTTCTCCCCAAATAATGGTACCAGTTTCATAACCAACTGTATTTCCTGCTCTATCTACACTTTTACCATTACTTTCCATGATACCTTGTTGTAAATACGCAGAAAATCTACTTAAATACTGTGCATATGGTATTATAGCTTCTGTCTCAGCACCATAAAAATTATTATACCATACACTTAGTAATGCCATCACCACCGGTACATTTTCAGAAAAATCACTTTCCCTAAAATGCTCATCGGTTTCATGAGCACCTTCTAACAGCGCATCAAAATTATCATACCCAACGGCCAATGCAATTGTTAGACCAACAGCACTCCACAATGAAAACCTACCACCTACCCAGTCCCACATTGGGAATACGTTTGCAGCATCTATACCGAACTCGGCTATTTTTTCACTGTTAGTAGAAACTGCCGCAAAATGTTTTGCAATATCTTCTTGTGTGCCATGCTTTAAAAACCACTTTTTAATAGTTGTAGCATTACTCAATGTTTCTTGAGTCGTAAAGGTTTTAGAAACTACCACGAACAGAGTTGTCTCAGGATCTAATGTCTTTAAAACTTCATGAACATGATCACCATCTACATTACTTACAAAATGAACGGATAAATGATTCTTATAAAACTTTAAAGCTTCGGTTACCATTGCCGGACCTAGGTCTGAACCTCCAATACCTATATTTACCACATCGGTAAATGGTTTGCCCGTGTATCCTTTTAGCTCCCCACTTATTACAGCATTGGCAAATTCTTTTATATGCTCCTTAACTTGAAATACTTCGGGCATAACATTTACACCGCCAACCAATACCTCATCATCTTTCTTTGCCCTTAAGGCTGTATGTAATACTGCCCTGCCTTCGGTCTCGTTAATTAATTCGCCATCAAAATAATCCTTAATAGCTCCTTTTAAATTAACTTCTTCTGCCAACTTCAGTAGCAACTGCATTGTTTCTTCAGAAATTCTGTTCTTTGAATAATCGAACAAAAAATCGTTCCACTGCAATGTAAATTTCTCTGCTCTATCTGCATCAGAAGAAAACATAGACCTTAAATGCGTGCCTTTGGTCTCTTCATAATGTGCGTTTAGTTTTTTCCAAATATCTGTTTGCTGTGGATTTATTTTATCTAGTGCCATTTTCTTGATTTAGTGTTAGTAAGTCCTCTTCGTCCTCCAATAAAACTTTAGGATAAATAATACAATCTAATTGTTCTTTATATGTTGAGATGTATGCGAAATAATCTTCTTTTAATGAATCGTGCAACGGTTCTGCTTGTGGAAGCTCTTCTTTTAACGGATCTACTTGCCTGCCATTTTTCCAAAAACGATAACACACATGTGGCCCACCGGTATTACCCGTCATACCGATCCAACCAATTACATCTCCTTGGCGTACAAACTCCCCCTTTTTAACTTTTTGGGCTTTCATATGTAAATACTGTGTAGAATAAGTACCGTTATGCCTAATTTTTACATATTTACCATTACCGCCTCTTCTAGTAGATTCTACCACGGTACCATCTGCAGTTGCCATAATAGGGGTTCCAATTGGCGCGGCGTAATCGGTTCCTTTATGAGGGCGTATTTTGTAGCCGTAATATTTAATTCTACGTTTAAGGTTATATCTAGAAGATAATCTACCATACTCAACGGGCATTCTTAAAAATGTTCTTCTTAAGTTGTTCGCATTTTCATCAAAATAATCTACCAAACTTCTTAGCGAGTCATTTTCATATGCGAAAGCATAAATGGGTTTGCCGTTATGCTGAAAGTATGCAGCTTCTATGGGTTCTGCACCAGCATATACCGTATCATTAATATATTTCTCATTATAAATGATCTTGAACTTGTCATTTTTTTGTAATCTGGAAAAATCAATTGTCCACGCATATACATTTGCCAAATTATGGGTAACATTATAATCTACACCCTGCTGTAAGATAGCTTCAGACAAACTTGATTCAATTATACCGGAAACTTCTCTTTGTACATATTTTACCTTATTCTTTTCCTTGTATACTTTAACGGTATCTCGCAAATCTACCACCGTATAATTAATAGGATCATTTTCATAAATGAATACTTGGGCCTGTGCCATGGTGTCTTTAGACTGTAAAATAACATAAGGTTTCCCTACACGAATTTTACGAACATCAAAAGTATCCCTGAAATTTTCTGAAATAGCGGCTACCTTAGGATAGTCGACTTTATGCTGCTGCATTAATTCGCCAAAACTGTCGCCATATTTAATGGTGTCTAACTTGACATGAAATTCATCTAAATTAAAACCAAACCTTTCATTTAATACCGGCTTTTCTATTTTACCGATATCTTGTGCGATATCTTTCTTTTGTACTTCGCCTTCCTTACACGATACCATTGTGGTCAAAGCCAAAATTACGCCCCAAAATTTCTGCATTACTCTCCTCTTGATTTATCTGGATTCAACATATGGTCTACCCATTGCTTACCCCAATTGTTTAATTCTAATTCTGTATATAACTCTGGAAAAAAGACGATTTTCTGAAAACTTGGCGGTAAATATTCTTTCCAATTAGTACCACCGGTAGCATCTATATCTCCAGTATCTTTTCTTAAATATCTATGAGCAGACCCCATGTGCATCAATTGCCAATTAATATTGGCGTTCATATCTAAAGTTTTCAATGCTTCAATCAATGAAGGGTCTTCTCTTTGCTCTTTGGGTAAACTTAAGTATTTATGATATATTGTTGCATTCTTCACCTGTTTTGCAATTCTGATCAGCCTTGGTGTATACCTATACTCAAATTGTTTTAAGGTTAAGGTTTTTTCTCCGGTAGAAAGATCGGTAGCCCCTTTTTTCCAATAGATATATTCGTATAATTCCTCTATCCTATTATCTGAAGTAAACTGTTCTCGTTCAGAAACATGAACCAAATTTTCTAACGGGGTTGCATACAACTCTATCATTCTAAACTGAGCCGATTGAAAACCACTCGCTGGAAGCAGAGCCATACGATACTGTAAAAACTGTTCGCGTTCCATTCCCTTTATCATCACACTAAATGATGAAATCAATACCTTATAATAACTATTTATTCTTCTAATTTTTTCTACAAAGAAATCAAGGTTACCGCTTTTATCATCTACCAATTGTTTTTGCTCATGCAAAATCAACTTAAAATACAACTCGGTAATTTGATGATACATGATAAAAATCTCCTCATCAGGGAAATGAGTTCTTGGCACTTGCAAACTTAACAAAGTGTCTAAATGTATATAATCCCAATACGTTAAATAACGCTGATGCAATAAGCCATCTAAATAAGAGCTAAGATCTTGCCCTGAATCTTTATATTTTTCTTCTAGTTTAGAGATTTGGGATTTAATCTTCTCTTTATCTTTCATCTATGGGTTAATCCATTATAATTTTAAACTGATGTTTTAGACCATTATACCCATCTAAATCTGCTTTGATAGCGCCTACTGCTAAATCTGCCTTTATTCTAATAGGTATTCTATTATCATCATTAGAAACCCATAACGACAAACTTTCCTGCTCTTTAAAAACTCGACCAGATTGAACCAGTGGTCTAAATTTTAAGCATTCTACTTTACCGTATTTAGTATTCAACACTTCTTTACCTAAATATTTAAGCTTAAAGTTAAAAATACCATCATCATCATAAAGCATTTTAAGAGTAATAGCTTTTCCTATTTCAAGGTCTTCCGTTTTATAGTTGTTCCTTAAAAAATAAAAAGCGGATATTAAATCCTGTATATTGTCCTCTAGTGTAAAATTAAGCTTTTTCTGGTTTTTCTTATCATTAAGTTCTGCTTTAGACGCATTATGATCAAAGTTTATTTCTACATCTTTGGTATAACCGCCTTCATCAATTTTACGAATAAATCTATATGGTTTACCATCTTCCTTATCAAAATAGCTTTCATACGTGTCATCTACTTTAAAAAACCAACTGGCGACACCTGTTGTTTCTCCATGACCAACCACATGGTAAACTGGCTTGTCGTCTATAGTTGCAGAATTTACTTGCAATGTTGCAAAGCTGGCATTTAAAAACCCATAGTGCATTCTAAACTTTAACCATTCTCCAGTTTTAAAGGCTGATTGAGAACTTTGAGCTTGCACGCCAAAACAGGTTCCTATAAGAGCAAGTAAAATCAATTTTTTCATAGTTCGCAGTTTATTGTAAAAATAGCAATAGATAATTTTCTATATCTATAGTTACAATATCTTAAACAAAATTTATTCCAAAGTATTGTTGTATAAAAAAAGCCCAGTTTTAAAACTGGGCTTTTCCTAAATAACCAACCAAACTTTAAATTATGAAAAACCACTACTTAAAGTTGTAAGGGAACCACCCCTTAGCTGGTGTAAATTTAAGGCACTTTACGCTACCCAAAGTACGGTTTAACTTACTTTAACGATAAACTTAACAGTTATTCACACTTCTAATAAATAATTGGGAATCTCTTAAGAATTTAAGGTCGAATTAATCGATCTTCGCTCGGCATTAACAGCAACAATCTTAACTTAAAACCAATAACCGATACTCACAAAAAATTGAGAACGACCTTCTTCTGGGGTCCAAGAATACATGAGGTTTACAGGACCTAAAAAAGACTCCCAGCCATACCCTACACCATAGCCAGAATAGGCTGGCGCATCAAACCATTCTCCCGTTCTAAAGAGGTCATCATCTACATTTGCAAAATTGGCAGTAAACAAAGCATGATTTTTTTTTGCAAATTCGTAATCGAGCCTAGCATAGGCTTTTACAAAACTATTACCTACCAAACTTATAAAATCATAACCTACAAACGGCACCAAACTATTTATGAGGTCAGTACCATAGCCACCTAAAATAAAATCAAAAGAGGTAACATTAGAAGTACCTAATTTAAAACCTCCTTCTGCCTCTATATTCAAGGAAAGATTCTTCACCAATGGCAACGCCATTCCCATTCTAGCTTTGGATATGGAGAAATCCTTAAAATTGTTGTTATAATCAGAAGACAATATATAATAATGCATATCCCCATTAAAATAAAGTCCTCTTGATGGAAAATATTTATCATCATAAGTATCTAATTTAAGCGCCCCAAAAGCACTGATGTAGTTACTTCTTTCAAAATAGGTTCGTCCGTTACTATCTGTATTACCGGGCAGACTATCATCATCAATATCACCAAAGGTTCTAGTACTAAACTGTAAATGCTTAAACTCCCCGCCAAGTGTAAAGGAAAACTCTTCTTTAACTACGGTTTGAACATATAGTTGATTGGTAAAGTCTGATACGTTCAAGTTTATAGAATTTAATTGGGTACCATTACCGACATCAAAATTACCCTGTATTAAATCAAAATCGATTTCTTGTTCGAAATCATTGAATCTAGAATTTATTCCAAAGCTCCAGTAACTACCTTTATCTACGTAATATTCGAAATTATACCTAATATTATCGCCCAGGATAAAATCAAAAGATGCTACATCATCTTTTGAAAGTATTCTTTTTTTGGTAAGATTTATAATTGCCCCGCTCTTATATAGATCATCATAATGAGCACCCAGTCTTAAAAAGGAAGTGTTTCTGGTTTCATCTAAAGGCAAAATTAGATCTTCGCCTCCATTTAAATTATTTAATAATTTATACTTTATAGTTCTAAAATTTCCCGTTGCCGATAGATTACTGATGCCTTGCTGTAGTTTTTTAAAATCTATAGGCTCATCTAGGCTAAACCTTAATTTTCCTTTTACATACCCTCTTGTATGATCTGTATTTCCCTCAATAAGCAACCTATTGACCGTTAGCTCTTCTTTTGCACCTACCACGGGAATAGCTCTATTTTCAGGAACGTCTTTAGAGCCGATTTTTTTCAACTCCTCTAACTTTAAATTAGCCGCATCTTCCCCTTTTTTAACAATTTCAGCCAATCTATTAAAGTCGATTACCGAGAATTCCTCTATTTGTGGCTTAATGTAAATATCGGTTTTAGCTGATTTAATTTGCATATCGGCAACTGTTCTATAGTTGTTGATTTGAAGTAAAATTTCTGTAGCGGACAATAGCGCATCCCGATCAGATAACCCATGTTGTACATCAACCCCTATAATCAAATCAGCCCCCATAGCCCTAACTTCGTCTATTGGATAATTATTTACCACGCCACCATCGATCAACACCTTATCATTAATAGTCGTAGGTTCAAAAAGCGAAGGCAGAGTACCACTTGCCAATATTGCCTCTGGTAAGTAACCCGAATCTAAAACCACTTGTTTACCAGTTTCTATATCGGTTGCAATACACACAAACGGAATAGGCAGTTTATTAAAATCATCTACATCCTTAACGTGATATAAAAGCCGAACAAATTCATTATAAATATTCTGCCCACCAGAAAAAGCAGGGGGCACTGTAACCTTAAAATTTTTAAAGGGCAATGTTAAAGCATACCTTTCCGAGTCTTCTTTTTCATAAAAGGTCTTTGCGCTTCTAGGCAGATTATCTTGTATTAATGCCCCAACATTGGTAACCGTAAAAAGGGAATCAAGCTCATTAGCCGTATACCCCGAAGCGTATAAGGCACCAACAATGGCACCCATACTAGATCCGCCAATATAATCTATTTCTATACCTGCTTCTTCAATGACCTTTAACGCACCAATATGCGCCATACCTTTTGCACCACCGCCACTTAACACCAAACCAATTTTTGGAGCTTTCTTTACATCTGTACTTTGTGCAAATAGTGTTGTAGCAATCATTAATGAGGCTACAACCAAGACATATCTTGAAAACAATTTATTTTTGACGGAAAGACTCATATATTTTCTTTGCTTTTGATGCACCAACTTCTTGACTTAAACTTTCTACCGATGCTTCTTTTATTCGCTTCACCGATTTAAATTTTTTCAATAATTGTTGAGCAGTTTTTTCTCCTACACCATTTATACCTTCAAGCTCAGAATTGATCGCCCCCTTACTTCTTTTATTTCTGTGAAAAGTGATACCAAACCTGTGCGCTTCATTCCTTAAATACTGAATAATTTTTAAACTCTCAGACTTCTTGTCCAAGTATAAAGGTATAGGGTCTTCTGGAAAATAAATTTCCTCTAGTCTTTTTGCAATACCTACAATGGCGATCTTACCCCTTAAACCTAAAAGGTCAAGACTTTTTAGCGCTGAAGACAACTGACCTTTACCACCATCAATGACAATTAATTGCGGCAAAGGTTGCATCTCTTCTTGAAGTCTTTTATATCTACGAAAAACCACCTCTTCCATTGACGCAAAATCATCAGGCCCGGTTACTGTCTTTATATTGTAATGTCTATATTCTTTTTTAGAAGGCTTACCATCTTTAAAAACAACACATGCAGCTACAGGATTGCTACCTTGTATATTACTATTGTCAAAACATTCTATATGCCTTGGCTCGGCAGATAACCTTAAATCTTTCTTCATT
Organism: Maribacter litoralis; assembly: GCF_003075045.1. Taxonomy (GTDB): domain Bacteria; phylum Bacteroidota; class Bacteroidia; order Flavobacteriales; family Flavobacteriaceae; genus Maribacter; species Maribacter litoralis. The sequence goes on from NZ_QCZD01000003.1 coordinate 503,870, forward strand.
TGCGCCATAATTCTATTCGTATGGCGATCTGGATCAATAATCTTAATCTGATTGAATTTTTCTTGTCTAAAGAACTTGGCATTTCGTTCAGAAAGATCAAGAATACGCTTTTTATCCCCTAACTTAGGCACGGTAACTTTAAGTCCTGGCGAAACTGCAATCTTAAATGGCACATAAAGCTCTTTAGATTCTGATTTGAATCGATCTCTTATTTCAACAATTGCCAATTCTAACAAATCTTCATCTTGCTCCTCTAATTTTTTCTTAATCTCCATTGTATGAGATCGTATTATTGAACCATGTGACAATTGTAGAAAATTAACATAGGCATATGCATTATCAGATACTATACTAAAAACATCAACATTGCTGATCTTAGGATTTACTATTGTTGATTTGGATTGGTAATTTTCTAAAACATCAATTTTGTCCTTGATCTTTTGAGCCTCCTCAAACTTCATTTCTTCTGCCAAAGCTTTCATTTGACCTTTGAAATAAGCTAATGAAGATTTAAAATTTCCTTTTACTATTTCTCGTATATCTTCTATTTGCCTGTCATATTCAGAAATTGATTGATACCCTTCGCAAGGACCCTTACAATTTCCCAAATGATATTCTAAACAAACCTTATACTTACCAGCATTAATTTTTTCTGCCGATAAATCATAATTACATGTTCTTAAAGGGTAAACACTTTTAATTAAATCTAAAAGCACCCTTACTGTCTTCATGCTCGTATACGGACCAAAATATTCAGAACCATCCTTAATAACCCTTCTAGTAGGAAAAAACCTCGGAAATCGTTCATTTTTTAGACATAACCACGGATACGACTTATCATCTTTCAACAATACATTATACCTTGGCCTTAGCTCTTTAATTAAGTTATTCTCCAACAAAAGGGCATCTGATTCTGTGGGCACTACAATATGCTTTATAGCCCTGATCTTTTTAACTAAAACCCGTGTTTTACCGTATTCATGATTCTTATTAAAGTAGGAAGAAACACGTTTTTTCAAATTCTTTGCTTTGCCTACATATAATATACTGTCATTACTATCATAAAATTGATATACTCCCGGTCCGGTAGGTAATGCACTTAACTGTATGTTTAAAGGAATTTCCGTCATAATTCAACACCACTAAATTAATCTTTAATACGCACTTTATAATATACAATTAGGCAATAATCCAGATTATACAATTGAAAATACCTATTGCGACTTTAATAAAATTCATACATTATAATTGCGAATACACTATTTTTTAAATCTTTAATTAAATAAAACAACAACACAAAAAAATTATCAAAAAGTCAAATATTTGATTTTCAGTTAATTATATATTAAAATGTTTAGAAATATGCGCCAGAATGTTAATTTTAATATAAAAATGTGCATTTCAACGATAAAAATGTGCACTTCACAGAGATCATATAAATTATTTTACCTATTTTTAACTCAACAACAACAATTATTAGCTCATTTACAAATCTAGGATTATGGATAGTTATATCATCACATTAGGAACATACCTTATTTTAATGTTATTTTTTAAGGTATTTTTTGCGGTTGCAGGAAAGGAATAAATTGAACTTAACAAGGTTACAATCACTTCACTATGCTGAAGAGAGATTTACGCTTAAAATATTCAAAATTACGTAGTTCCCTAACACCCTCACAATTATCGCTTCAAAGTATAGCCATTGCGAACTCAATTTTGCAATTGCCCATATGGAAAAAAGAATATTTCCATATTTTTTTGCCCATTCAACAAAAAGCTGAAATAGATACAGAAGGCATTATATCCATACTCTTAGGATTGGATAAAAATGTTATTGTACCTAAAATTATTTCTTCAACTCAGCTAGAACACTACTTACTTACCGACAATACCAAATTCATCATCAACAAACTCAATATTCCCGAGCCAGTAGATGGTATTACCATCGAACCTAAAAAACTTGATGTTATATTTATTCCTCTTTTAGCTTTTGACGAAAAAGGAAATAGAATAGGGTATGGAAAAGGATACTATGACCGATTCTTAAACGATTGCAGAGAGGACGTCATTAAAATAGGACTATCTTTTTTTGAAGCGGAATCCTTAATAGATGATATAGATATTACCGATATACCATTAGATTATTGCATTACCCCAAAAAAAACTTACTCGTTTACAGAATCTTGATTTTCTGTAGTGCTTTCAACATCTTTTGAAACGGGTTCTTCTTTACTAAAGGCTCTCTTATTAAAAACCAAAAGTATACCAACTCCTGTACTTATTGCCGTATCGGCAATATTGAATACCGGTTCAAAGAACCTAAAATTCTGCCCTCCAACCATTGGCATCCAAGATGGCCAAGTTGAATCTATCATTGGAAAGTACAGCATATCTACCACTTTACCATAAAATAATTTACCGTAAGGCTCATCTGAAAATAAAGTAGCTACCTCATTATAACTTTCATTGAATATGGCACCATAAAATACTGAGTCAAGTATATTACCCAATGCTCCCGCAAAAATTAAAGAAACCGCCCAAATCAAAGTATTGGAGGCTTTTTTCTTAATAACATCAAACAGCCAATAGCCTATACCAAAAATGGCGAACAACCTAAATATAGTCAACACCAATTTCCCTATATTATCTGAAATAGGTAGTACATCGCTAAGTTTTGCTCCCCAGGCAGCACCTTCATTTTCAATAAATAAAATTTTGAACCAACTGAAGACTTCTACAGATTCGCCCAACACAAAATGGGTCTTAATATAAATTTTACTCCATTGATCGATTACTAGGATCAAGAGAATAAACAATACGGATTTTTTAATGTTCATGGGCTATCATCAATGAGCGCAAAAATATAAATATTATTCGGTTTTACTGAGAACTATATTTCCGGTAATGGTTTCTAACATAAAAGAAGATATACCAAGTGGAATAGGGTTAGTAGATACGCTACCATACTTGTTATGGGTTTTTATCTCTGCAGATTTTGCAAGAATAGTAATGTTACCACTTTGCGTTTTAATTTTCGCATCTGCTTTTAGGTTTTTTAACAAACACGCCCCATCGGATAAAGAAACATCAACATTTTTATATGTACCCTCAACAACTACTCTTGCATTGGTACCAAATACTTCCAATTTTTTTTGACGTGGCATTTTTATTCTAATAGCTATAGAAATCACCTTATGTGCGCTTAATTTATCGTTCGGATTTTCAAAATTGGGTGTAAAACCCGTTTCTACCAAAAGGGTATTGCCATTGGTCAACACTTCTAAACCTAAATCTTGACTGTATTCACCTTCCATTTCTGCCAGAATACTTATTTCATTATTATTACTGGTTTCTACTTCAACAATATAGGAATTGGTGGCGTCTACCTGAATTAGTTCAATGTGATCGCCCAATACATTTTTATACATCTTCTTTTGAGCGTTAAGCCCTAAAGAGAATAGCAATAAGCAACATATTAAAGAACCTTTCAAAACTATAGTTATTAAAAAACGCCCCTAAAGGCGTTTTCATTATGACTGCATATTTTTAGCTTCTATGCTCAACGTAGCATGCGGCACCAGTTTCAATCGCTCTTTATTGATCAATTTTCCGGTGACACGACAAATGCCATAGGTTTTATTTTCAATGCGTAAAATAGCGTTCTTAAGGTCACGAATAAACTTTTCTTGACGTATGGCCAATTGGGTATTCGCCTCTTTACTCATAGTTTCAGAACCTTCTTCAAAAGCTTTAAAGGTTGGCGATGTATCATCTGTACCATTATTACCATCATTCATATAAGCACTCTTTAGTAGCTCTAAATGACTTTTAGCCTTTTCAATTTTCTCTTCGATCAATTCTTTGAATTCTGCCAAATCTTTGTCAGAATACCTTACTTTTAAATCTTCTGCCATCTTTTAATGTTTTTCAATAAACAATTTAGTGTTCACCTCGTCAAAAGCAATTTCAACGCCTTTGTCCAATTTTTCTTCAAAAATTAATTCGGCCGTTAAAGTTTCCGTTTTAATATACTCAATATTATCTTCTACAGCTACTTCAACAAAACCATCTTTTAAAATTTTAACCGCAATTTTATCCGTTACCTCAAATCCTGAATCTTTTCTAATATTCTGGATTCTATTTACAAGTTCTCTAGCTACACCTTCATTTTTCAACTTGTCATCAATTGTAACATCTAGAGCCACGGTTAATTTACCAGATGTTGCCACCATCCACCCTTCAATATCTTGAGAGGTAATTTCTACATCTTGTAACTGTAAAGTAATACTTTTATTTTCTAATTGGATTGTTAATTCGCCATCTTGCTCAATTTTTTGGATATCATTTTGCTCAAAAGCATTGACCACTTGGGCAATTTGTTTCATTTCCTTGCCAAATTTAGGTCCTAAAGTCTTGAAATTAGGCTTAATACGTTTTACCAATATACCAGATGCATCATCTAAGAGCTGAATTTCCTTAACATTAACTTCAGATTTAATTAATTCTGAAACTGCTTCAATTTCTTCTCGATCCTTGGCATCTAAAACCGGAATCATGATTTTTTGTAGTGGTTGACGTACTTTAATCTTCTCTTTCTGGCGGATGGACAACACCAAAGAAGATATTATCTGTGCCTTGTGCATCTTCACTTCTAAACTTTCGTCTATAAGCGATTCGTCTGCCTTAGGAAAATCCGCCAAATGCACACTTTCAAATCCGTCTTTCACCGTCGCCTTATTTAAATCTAAATACAAGCGATCCATAAAAAATGGAGCAATAGGTGCAGAAAGCTTAGCGACAACATCCAAACAAGTATATAAGGTTTGATAAGCTGCAATTTTATCTGTTGCATATTCGCCTTTCCAAAAACGTCTTCTACACAAACGAACGTACCAGTTACTCAAGTTTTCTTGAACAAATTCAGATATTGCCCTTGCGGCACGTGTTGGCTCATACTCGGCATAAGCGCTGTCCACAACCTTTATCAGTGAATTTAATTCAGAAAGGATCCAACGATCAATTTCTGTACGCTGTTCCATTGGCACATCTTCTTCTGAATACGTAAACTCATCTAAGTTTGCATACAAGCCGAAAAAGGAATATGTATTATAAAGCGTACCAAAAAATTTACGCTTAACCTCTACAATGCCTTCAGTATCGAATTTTAGGTTATCCCAAGGGTTGGCATTGCTGATCATATACCAACGCGTTGCATCGGCACCATGTTCGTTCATAGTCTCAAAAGGATCTACGGCATTACCCAATCGCTTGGACATCTTTTTACCTTCCTTATCTAACACCAATCCGTTAGAAACAACATTTTTGTACGCTACCGAATCAAAAACCATAGTAGCTATTGCATGCAAGGTATAGAACCAACCACGAGTTTGATCTACACCTTCAGCTATAAAATCTGCCGGAAATGTTTTTCCTTCATCAATCAGTTCTTTGTTTTCAAACGGGTAGTGCCACTGTGCATAAGGCATTGAACCACTATCGAACCAAACATCAATTAAATCACTTTCACGCTTCATAGGCTTTCCAGAAGCAGAAACCAATGTAATTTGATCTACAATATTTTTATGCAGGTCTATTTTATCATAGTTCTCCTCAGACATGTCATCTACAACAAAATCCGCATAAATATCCTTCTCTAACACTCCGGCTTCAACAGCTTTTGCCATTTCCGATTTTAACTCGGCAACCGAACCTATAATTATTTCTTCCTTACCATCTTCTGTTCTCCAAATTGGTAATGGTATTCCCCAATATCTTGATCTTGAAAGATTCCAATCATTGGCGTTCGCCAACCAATTTCCAAATCTTCCTTCGCCAGTTGCTTTTGGTTTCCAGTTGACCGTTTGGTTCAATTGGAACATTTGATCTTTTACATCGGTTACTTTTATAAACCAAGAATCTAATGGGTAATATAAAATTGGTTTATCCGTACGCCAGCAGTTTGGGTAACTGTGCACATACTTCTCTACTTTAAACGCTTTATTTTCCTCCTTTAATTTAATAGCAATCTCAACATCTACCGATCGCTCAGGTGCTTTGCCATCTTCGTAATACTCGTTTTTAACGTATTTACCACCCAACTCTTTTAGCTCTGGTCTAAATTTCCCTTGTAAATCTACCAAAGGCACTAGATTGCTGTTCTCGTCTAGCACAAGCATTGGCGGAATTTCCGGAACTGCCTGCTTAGCCACAAAAGCATCATCTGCACCAAAGGTTGGCGCAGTATGTACTATACCCGTACCATCTTCTGTTGTAACGAAATCACCCGCTATTATTCTAAACGCATTTTCTGCATTTTCATAAGGAAGTACATAATCTAACAATTGCTCATACCTAATCCCAAGTAAATCTTTTCCCTTAAACTCTTTTACAACATAAAAAGGAATTTTTTTATCCCCGGATGCATAGGATAACAATTCTGATTTTTCTGATACCTCGCTATATTTTCCCGAGAATTGTTTTCCTACTAAATTCTTGGCAAGGACAACATTCATAGGTTTAAACGTATACTGGTTATACGTTTCTACCAAAACATAATCAATTTTTGAGCCGACCGTTAATGCCGTATTCGATGGCAATGTCCACGGTGTTGTGGTCCATGCTAAAAAGTATACCGTACCTTCATTCTGTAAGAAATCAGGCAGCGTCTCTTCCACCGCTTTAAATTGTGCGGTTACCGTAGTATCTGTCACATCTTGATAGGTGCCCGGCTGATTTAATTCATGCGAGCTTAACCCTGTTCCCGCTTTTGGAGAGTAGGGCTGTATCGTATAACCCTTATATATTAAACCTTTAGAATAAATCTGCTTTAATAACCACCATACCGTCTCCATGTATTTGGATTTGTAGGTGATGTACGGATCTTCCATATCTACCCAATACCCAACTTGTTCGGTCATAGAGTTCCAAACATCGGTATATCTCATCACTGCTTTTTTACAAGCAGCGTTATATTCTTCAACTGAAATTTTAACCCCAATATCTTCTTTGGTAATACCAAGCTCTTTCTCAACACCTAGCTCAATAGGCAATCCATGGGTGTCCCAACCTGCTTTACGTTTTACCTGATAACCTTTCATGGTCTTGTACCTCGGAAAGATATCTTTAATAGTTCGTGCCATTACGTGATGTATACCGGGCATTCCGTTAGCAGAAGGCGGACCTTCATAAAAAACGTAACTATCCTTACCCTCTCGAGTTGATATACTTTTTTCAAAAATGGCATGTTCTGACCAGTAGTCAAGTATTTCTTCTGCGACCTTTGGTAAATTCAATCCTTTATATTCTGCGAACTTCATAGAAAATGCTTCTAGTACTGGGTTTTAAAGGCTGCAAAATTATAAAATTTTAAGCAAAAAGGAGTGTATTGAACCTAATGAAATGCTTATAAACCGTGGTTTAGAAGATTTATTAACAACTTGAACATCCAAAAGTTAAATTTCTACGTATATTACTGCGAACAATTAACCATTAAACGTTTACACAATGAAAAAAGTAATTTTAGGATCATTAGCAATTTTAGCACTTAGTATGTCTGTTTCTTGTAGAGATGCTGCCGACAAAGCAAAATCTGCAACCGAAGAAGCCGGTGAAGCTTTAGAAACTGCAGGAGAAGAACTTAAAGAGGCAGGTGAAGATTTAGAAGAAGCTGGTGAAGGTGCCATGGACGCTGCTAAAGAAGCAAGCGAAAATGCAATGGAAGCTGCCGAAGATGCTGCTGAATCAGTAAAAGAAGCTGGTCAAGAAGGTATGGATGCCGCTAAGAAAGCAGGACAAGACGGTATAGATGCTGCTAAAAAAGTTGGTAATGATGTAAAAGATGCTGCAAACGACGCGGCAGATAAAGCTGCTCAAAAAGCTGCAGAAGTAGAAAAGGCGGTTAAACACTAACCATATCCTTTTTATATAATTTTAAAAGATCCGTTTTCTACGGGTCTTTTTTTATTTAAAAATAATAGCCTAGACCAAGAATAACGTTTATACCAGGTGCCACAATACCCGACGAATATGTTCTATACCGTTGGTCTGTAAGATTCTCTACGTTACCCGTTAGTTTAATACTTCTAGAAACATCATACTGCGAACGAAAATTTAACGTGTACCATGATGGTGAAAACGGATTCCCATTTTCGTCAACTGCATATATATAATCCTTTTCCTGTTCAGACATTGCCAAATCATCATAGCCCACCTCTCCGTTATAATTGACGAATAGGTCGGTTTTGATTTTCTGGTTTTTCCATACCAAATGAAAATCTCCAAAAGTTGGTGCAGCGTGTCTTGCAGCAGTTTCAGTACCATCATCTTCCTCTTCTATACCTTCCGTTAAGGTCAGATTAGAAGATAATGACCAATGATCGGTCAAGTATGCCTCCAAACCAAACTCAAAACCATATACATAAGCTTTAGCCGCATTTTGAATTGCCTGTACGTTACTCAACTCCCCGCCGTATTCAATTTCTGAAACACCGTTATAACTAAAATCTCTTCTCACCAAAGCATCAACCAAATACGTATAATAGGCGGCTCCTTTCAGAATAACCCTGTCATTAATATTTCGCTGAACACCTATTTCCCCATTATACGCATATTCTGGTTCTAAATCTGGATTAGGCACCACCACAGAACCTGGTTCAGAATCAAATATTTTACCAACATCATCAATATTAGGAGCCCTAAAACCTGTGGAGCCATTTAAGGTTACCTGAAGATTCGCTCTTGGAAACCAACTGAAACCAATACTACCGGTCAATGCACCTGTGCTTATATCTGCCTTGTCGAAAGGAAAATCGTAAAATGTATCGTCAAAAACAGCATCTACCCAAACATGACTGTATCGTAAACCGGACATTAAAGTGAAATTGGGTTTTGCCTTATATTCACCATTTACATAGCCCGCCAAACTTTGCCATGACGACCCATTTGGGTATCTCGATGCTGCATCGGTTTTTTCATTGGTATTAATATTAAGATCATAACCATTGGACCTTACCTTATTGTAAATATATTCACTACCATAGTACAGTTTAAAATCACCAATTTTTTTGTTCTCAAAATCCAAATTAACATTGAAAGCGTCTACTTTTTCTTTTGTGGTATTTCGGATCTCATCTTGAAAATCCCTGTTGATTCTACTCTCTTCAAAAAATTGGTATGCCATACCTAATTTTAAACCATCATAGACCTTACCACTACCCTTATTGAGCAATTGTACATTTCCCATAAACCACTTTTGAGGACCATAGTACCATTCTGCAGAACGTAACCCTATACCGTCACTCGACGGTCTAATTAAACGGTCATATCTAGAATAATTTGATGTTTCACTATAATACGCTCCTAAGTTCAAATCCCATTTAGAATTAGGCTTGAACAATATTTTTTGCATAAGGTTTATTTGGTCATAACCTGTGGTCACCTGTTTTTTTGGATTGCCATTATCAACCACCTCATCTACTCCGTTAACGGTTTGCACATAATTATTTCTCAAATAAGAATCCGGTCCGTGAGAACCCATTCTTAGATCTTGAAAGTTATTATATGTCATACTTGTAAGCGATGCCCATTTTTTCTTTCCCAAATTAACATCAGCATGAACCGTATTCTCACTATTTGCAGATGAGAATCTATAGTTGGCACTACCGTTGATCCTAAGGCTATCGTTTTGCGACAACATAGGCTTATTCGTATAAAAATTCATTACGCCTCCAATAGCGTCACTACCATAAATAACGGAACCCGGCCCAAAAATAACTTCGGTATTCTTAATGGTGTAGGGATCTATTGAAATTACATTTTGCACATTACCTCCTCTAAAAATAGCATTGTTCATTCTAACACCATCAACAGACAATAACAATCGATTAGTAGCAAAACCCCTAATCATTGGGCTACCACCACCTAACTGACTTTTTTGTACAAATACCTTACCGCTGTTTTGAAGTAAATCTGCAGAAGTTTGCGGCGTAGTAAATGCAATGGAACGTGCATCTAATGAGATAATTTTATTGGGAATATCCCTCTTTTGCTGCTCCCATTTAGAAACGGACATTACCACTTCATCTAATTCTTGGGCCTTCATAACCAAGTACACTTTATTCCCTTGTCGTTGTAGCTGCTGTTTTGTGGTGTTGAACTCTTGATAACCAACATGCTTTAACGTTATACGTTCTTTATAACCAAATACCGAAGCATTGAATACCCCATCAAAATCGGTCAAGGCAATCTTTGACTTATCTTTATTAAATACGGCAACATTGGAAACTTCTTCAGCACTGTCTCCATCTAAAACGGTTATATTTTGTGCATTACCAAAACAACTAAACAATAAAAGTGCAATAACTAGATACTTAGACATACGTATTAAATACTTCATTTAAAACGGCAAGCGACTTCGGTTTTCTAAATCCCTGTAAATGTAATTCAAAGTAAAGTATTAAGGATTTTAGTAGTTCTTGTCGATTGGTTTTGTTCATTTTTATGGTATGAATTGCATCAAAATTTGTGCCTAAGAAGCATTTTAAGTAATAAATATTTTCACCCTTAAGATTGGGATTTAGCGATTCTTTTTCGGCAAATTCACCCTCCAACAAATCAAAATACGGTTTATCTATTTGATAGACATCTGGATAGAAACCCAAAAACCTGGTAAGCGATAGCATAAAATACAAATGAAAGTTCGCCACATTTTTGTGCATATCCAACCATTGCAAAGAGGCTTCTAAATATTCGAACAAATCTTCGTTCTTTTCTTCTTCTCGTATGCTATTCCCCAACAATTCAGCTAAAAATAAAGTCATAGCATTTTTGGCCATGTCTGCATACAACGTTTGATAATGATAAAAAACCTTAGCTTCTTTAAGTGTCTCTAAACTACCTTTATTTTTATGATTGGCAACAATTTCGAGCTGTGTCAAAGGTTGAAAATAGGCAGTCTTTAATTTCCCCTTCTTAGAGGAAAGAACACCTCTTAATAAATATGATTTAATTCCGTCTGAAGCAGTAAAAGCCTTAACGATAAGACTGGTATCGCCATATTTTATTGCAGAAAATACTATTGCCTTGGTGGTTACCTGCATATTGATCAATCTATTTAAACAAAGATAGTTGATTGTATTTTGGCGATTAAGGGATAAAAAAAATGCGAGAACCAAAAATAGGTCCTCGCATTATATAACTATATGCTTTAGGTAAAATCTAAAGTATTAGATGACCCCTTGAGCCAACATGGCGTCTGCTACTTTTACGAAACCAGCAATATTTGCTCCCTTTACGTAGTTACAGAAACCGTCTTCTTCTTTACCAAATTCTATACAAGAATCATGAATGTCTTCCATAATATCCTTTAAACGCTCATCTACCTCTTCACGTGTCCAGCTTATTCTTAATGAATTCTGTGACATTTCTAAACCAGATGTTGCAACACCACCAGCATTTGAAGCTTTACCAGGTGCAAACAATATTTTTGCATTATTGAATTCATGTACGGCATCTGCGTTACAAGGCATGTTTGCACCTTCGGCAACACACATACAACCATTTCTCAATAATAGTTTTGCATCGTTTTGATCCAATTCATTTTGGGTAGCACAAGGCAATGCGATATCACATTTTACTTCCCATGGTGTTTTGCCTTGGTGAAATTCAGCCGAAGGGTATTGCTTAACATATTCAGAAATACGCCCTCTTCTGTTGTTCTTAAGGTCCATTACAAAAGCTAGTTTTTCGTCGTTTAAACCATCTTTATCATAAACGTACCCACTAGAATCTGAAAGTGTTACCACTTTAGCGCCTAATAATATTGCTTTTTCAGCCGCATATTGAGCTACGTTACCCGATCCAGAAATTACTACAGTTTTACCATCAAAACTTTCATTTTTGGTCTTTAACATGCTTTGTGCAAAATATACGGTACCATAACCTGTAGCTTCCGGTCTTATTTTAGAACCACCCCAAGAAAGTCCTTTACCAGTTAATACACCGGTAAACTCGTTACGTATCTTTTTGTACATGCCAAAAAGGAAACCAATTTCACGAGCACCAACACCTATATCTCCGGCAGGTACATCGGTATTTGGACCAATGTGTCTATTTAATTCTAACATAAAGGCATGACAAAAACGCATTACCTCGTCATCAGATTTTCCTTTAGGGTCAAAATCAGAACCACCTTTACCACCACCCATCGGCAATGTTGTAAGGCTATTTTTAAATACTTGTTCAAATGCCAAGAACTTAAGAATACTAGCATTTACCGTTGGATGAAAACGTAAACCACCTTTATATGGTCCAATTGCTGAATTCATCTGAATTCTATATCCACGGTTAACATGTATCTCTCCGTCATCATCTACCCATGCCACCCTAAACGATACTAAACGCTCTGGTTCTACCATTCTTAAAAGAATGTTCTTACCATTATATATTTCGTGCTTCGCAATATATGGTATTACAGTTTCAGCAACTTCTTGAACCGCTTGTATGAATTCTGGCTCATGTCCATTTCTGGCAATTACCTCATCCATAAATGCTTTAATTTTATTTTCCATAAAGCTATTTGAACTTATTAAATTATTGATTTCAAAATATAACGCCAAAATTATGCTATTTGTGTAATTTGATGGCTTAATTTTTTAAAAATTGACAAAAATTGTTGTTTTGACAACAAATCACCCTTACTTACTACATTTAATTTAACATTTGGGCCATTATGCTATCGCTTGATCTAGATCTGCAATCAAATCATCAATATCTTCTATACCAACGCTTAATCGTATTAATTCGTCTACAATACCACTCTTAAGTCGATCTTTTTTTGGAATACTTGCATGCGACATACTTGCGGGGTGCCCAACTAGACTTTCTACACCTCCTAATGACTCAGCTAAAGTAAATACCCGTAGCTTCTCCACAATTCTGATAGCTTCTTCGTAATTACCTCCTTTAGGAACAAAAGAAATCATACCTCCAAAATCTTTCATCTGCTCTTTTGCCACCATGTGGTTAGGATGATCCTCAAAACCTGGCCAATACACCTTTTCAATTTTTGGGTTATTGTTCAAATATTCGGCAATAGCCCTACCATTTTCACAATGTCGCTGCATACGAACGTGTAATGTTTTTATTCCTCTTAAAACTAGAAAACTGTCCATTGGCCCACAAACGGCACCGCTCGCATTTTGAATAAAGTACAATCTGTTCGCCAATTCTTTATCCTTTACAACCAATCCTCCTACAACCGAATCACTGTGCCCTCCGAGATATTTTGTTGCCGAATGCATTACAATATCAGCACCCAAATTTAATGGCTGTTGCAAATAAGGTGTCGCAAAGGTGTTATCTACCGCCAATAAAATATCATTTCCTATAGTTAATGCCGAAATAGCCTTTATATCTATAATGTTCATCATTGGATTTGTAGGTGTCTCTACCCAAATCAATTTGGTTTTCGAATTGATTTTTTCCTTAACGGCATCTGCTCCTTGCATTCCAACAAAATGAAAAACTATTCCAAACTTTTCAAATACCCGTTTAAAAATTCTATATGAACCACCATAAAGGTCATTTGTAGAAATGACTTCATCACCTGGTTCCAATAATTTAAGAACAGCGTCTATTGCCGCCATACCACTACCAAATGCCAAACCGTATGTGCCACACTCAATACTTGCCAATGAATCTTCTAAGGCTGTTCTTGTGGGGTTTGCACTTCTAGAATATTCATACCCATTATGACCACCAGGTGTAGTCTGTGCATATGTGGAGGTTTGATAAATAGGAGGCATTACAGCACCGTAAGCTTCATCTGATTTTTGACCACCGTGTATGGTCTTGGTGTTAAACTTTAAGTCTTTGGCAGCCATAATACAGTATTTGCCATACAAATGTATTGTTATCTTTTGGGGAATACAATGATGATGTATTTTTACATTAAATCTATCCCATACATGAAATCAAAGCTTACCTTTTTATTCCTTACCGTTCTATTAATTAGCTGCAACAATAAAAATTCATTATCATTTGAACCGCTCTCCGTTCAAACTGAAGCCTGCGAAAATTGTACTTCGGTTCAAATAGATATTCCAAAGGCAACGGGGAAAACCAAACTGAGTGCAACTATAAATTCTGCCTTGGAAGGTGAAATTATAGCTCTTCTTAATTTTGATGAAGAAAGCAACGCCAAAAATCTAGAGGAGGCAAAGGATGCTTTTTTAAATGATCATGAAGTACTCAGCAATAAATTTATAGAAGAATCAATACCATGGGAGGCATCTGTTGAAGGCTCTATTTCTTTTGAAAACGATGAGCTAATAACCATTAAACTTGCTTCTTACATTTTCACGGGTGGCGCACATGGTTATGGCACTAACAGATTTCTAAATTTCGATAAACTTAAAGGGATTGAGCTCTACCAAGAAAACCTATTCAATAATTTAAATGATTTTACGCTTTTTGCGGAGTCTCAATTTCGTCAACAAGAAAATATACCTGCAAACAATTCAATAAACAGTACCGGTTTTATGTTCGAGAACGAACTATTTTATTTGCCTAGTAATATTGGTTATACCGAAAACGGATTGCTATTGTTTTATGAACCCTACGAAATTGCTTCTTTTGCAGATGGACCTATTACCTTGACCATTCCATATAAAGAAGCAAACCCTTTTCTAAAATATCCTAAGAAGCCTTAAGCTAATTGTTTTAATAACAATGCAATTTGCCCAATGTGCAAACCTTCGTGAAATAGGTTAAAAGCAATGGCATCATCAACATTTTTAAGCGTAACCTTAGCGCTAGTGGTATACTCGTTAAATGTTTGAAAAAGATTCGTTTCATAATCTTCTATGAGCCATTCTGCTGTAGATATCAAAAAATCGGCTATTACCATCATTTCTTCATCAGAAGCTGTACCGTCGGGCACCGTACCTTTTTTAAACTTATCCACTAAATTATCTGGCACACGCATTTGTAGCCCACTGAATTTATACACTAAAAGCTGTTGGGTAATTATTGTATGGGCAATATTCCAATACACATTGTTATTAAAGCCCTGAGGTATTTTTAATAATTTATCTTTTGATGTTTTTGTCAATATTGCATGTAGGTTTCGACGATTCTGCAACATTACCTGAAAAATATTCTCTGTCATCTTTTCACATTTAAAGCCTTGTAAAAATAGCACAATTAATGTTATTTAGGTTTCTTTGTAGTACTAAAGCCGTCATTAAAAAAAGTGTTTTATCTCTATTATGGAGAAACAGTACCTATTGAAGTATCTATGCCGATGAAAAAAATTTACCACCTAAGTTCTTGCTCTACCTGTCAACGAATTATTAAAGATTTACAACCACTTACCGATTTTGAATTGCAGGATATTAAAAGCGAGCCTATTACAACTTCTCAATTAGAAGAAATGCACAGCCTATCTAATAGTTATGAAGCGTTATTTAGCAAAAGGGCTGTTTTGTACCGTGAGCGTAATCTCAAAGAACAAAATCTTACAGAAGATGATTTTAAAGATTTAATTCTTGAGCAATACACCTTTTTAAAAAGACCAGTGATTATTGTAAATGACCAAATTTTTATTGGCAACAGTAAAAAAGTGGTTGAAGCCGCTAAAAAGGCAATACATTCGTGAGCAGTCGATTACTAGCTATATTTGCAGCCATAGGCGCGACGATCATTTATGCATTGAACCATACTATTGCAAAAGGGGTCATGCCCCATTATGTGCAACCTTTTGGTTTTATTATCATAAGAGTTCTTGGTGCCGCCATTCTATTTTGGCTGATTTCCCCTTTAGGTCCAAAAGAACGAATAGACCCTAAAGATTATGTACGTATGCTGATCTGTGCCCTGCTTGGCATGGCAATGAATATGTTAGTTTTTTTTAAGGGACTATCACTTTCTACACCGATCAACAGCTCGGTATTGATTACCACCACACCAATCATAGTTCTTATTTTATCGGCTGTAATTTTAAAGGAAAAAATATCCGCTAGAAAAGTTATTGGTATCGTAATAGGATTACTGGGTGCCCTAGGCCTTATTCTCTTTGCTACTGAAGTTAGACAAGATGCCCCTAATATACCTTTAGGCAATTTTTTAATTTTTATGAACTCGATGTTTTACGGGTCTTACCTTGTTTTGGTAAAAGTACTTATTAGCAAATATCATCCGTTCACTTTTATGAAATGGTTGTTCTCGTTAGGCGTACTAATTTGCCTACCTTTTGGATATGAAGAGTTCATGGAAATTTCATGGAGCACATTACCTTTTGAAGCTTATTTTGGTATAGGATTTGTGATTTTAGGTACAACTTTTTGCACTTACCTTTTCAATATTTTTGCATTAACACAGCTAAAAGCATCGACCCTAAGTGCTTTTGTTTACGTACAACCATTGGTAGGTATTGCCTATGCAGTTCTTACTGGGCAAGACACCATTACCACTGTAAAAATAGTAGCTGCTTGTTTTGTTTTACTTGGGGTTTACCTTTCTAGTAAAAAACCTAAAAAACAACTTCAGGAGAATTAAAGGTGTGACCTCTTAGCATTTTCTAAGTGAATGGTTATTTTCTTTACCGCTCTTTCCTCATCTCTTTGATGCATGGCAGATACAATATCTAAATGCTCTTGCATGATTGAATTTAAGGGTCTATTTAACCCTACTAAATCCATAAAAGGTAGAATTTTGGCAGATTTAAACAACTGATACAAGGTTCTATTACCACAATTTTTAGCAATAAACTCATGAAAATACCTATCAATTTTATAAAAAACGTACGCATTTTGCGGTCCTTTTTCAAAGGGAACCAACAAATTTCTTAAATCATCAATTTTAGATTGCGGGGCATTTTGTGTAAATAGTTTTACGGTCATAGATTCTATTGCTATACGGCAATCGAACATTTCTGCAATTTCTTGTTCACACAACTCTCTAACAGAAAGACCGTTGTCTAAATTCCCCACCAACAAACTCTCTTGCTGTAATTGTAACAACACTACCGGTATAGTATCGTCTTTAATATTTAAAGTATGAGATAGCCTATGCTCGGTTATTAATTGACCAGGTATTAGCTTTTTGGTAACGATCAACTTTTTTACCCTCCCGTATGTTTCTTGAAATATTTCTTCTGGTAGGCTAACCATAAAGTAAAATAGGTAATTATTGGTTCATTTATAAAACTACAGCTCATAAGGGGGGACTTCACTGTAATTGTTTTGGTCAATTAAAAATAAGGTATTTAACCTTGAAAATCCTATAAATTTTTAGGAATTTTCAAGAACCTCCTTGAATCTTCTTTTGTTAGTACTTTAAAATGTTCTCCTTTTTCTATCTCACTGAATCGATTTAACAACTCTTCGGTTAATCCAGTAAGTTTTCTTGTTTTCAAGTCTATCCATGCACCCATCATTTCACACCTTGCTATATTCTCACCTTTGTGATTATAAAAATTATGATGAAATTCAAAGAACTTGCCATCTTCGCTTAAACCCATTATTTCTAAAGATACTTTTATAGGCTTCCCCGGAAAAGCTTCCTTAAAATAATACACGTGCTCATAAAATACTACCGGTCCTATTTCGTGGGTTGCCATGGTCTTGTGATCAAAGCCTTGCTCAATTAAAAAAGCCATACGAGTATGACTCATAAAATTAATATATGCCGAATTTGCTAAATGCCTGTTTGCATCTACATCACTCCACCTAATTTCAAAATCTTTAAAGTACATATCTATATTTTTTGCTATGCATGCATAATACTTCATAAAAATAACATAGTTTTGATTCCTAAGAAATAAAGAACACCGTTTTTTATCGTTATTTTTAAATCACGTTCTAAATCATATAGATATGTCTAATAAGCCCGGTTTCATAAAAGAATTGTCATTACCTGCGATTGCAGCACCAATGTTTTTAATTTCTGGACCTCAATTGGTCATTGAATGTTGTAAAAACGGAATAGTTGGTACTTTCCCCGCATTAAATCAAAGAACAAGTGAAGGTTTTGAAGAGTGGCTAATAGAAATTAAATCTGCTTTAAAATCTTTTGAAGAGGAAACAGGAAAAAAAGCTGCTCCTTTTGGCGTCAACTTAATTGTACATCCTACAAACCCTAGATTAGAAGCCGATATTAAACTATGTGTAAAACATCAGGTTCCATTGATCATAACTTCCTTAGGTGCTGTTTCGCAAGTTGTAGATGCTATTCATAGTTATGGTGGTTTGGTATTTCATGATGTTATTAAAAAACGACACGCACAAAAAGCAGCCGAAGCCGGTGTAGATGGCTTAATACTGGTAGCTGCTGGTGCAGGTGGCCATGCCGGTACTTTAAACCCAATGCCTTTCGTTGCCGAAATAAAGAAATTTTTCCATAATACCATTCTTCTTTCCGGTTGTATTAGTACCGGTAGAGATATCGCATCTGCCTTACAAATGGGTGCAGATCTTGCCTATATGGGTACTCGTTTTATTAATACAGACGAAAGTAAAGCAACACCGGAATATCGTAAAATGATTATTGAAGCCGGTGCAAGCGATGTCGTGTATACTGCTTCTATCTCTGGTGTACATGCCAATTTTTTAGCGGCAAGTTTAAAAGCTGCAGGTATTACCGAAGAGGACCTTAAAAAAGATGTGAAAATCGATTTTGGCAAAGAATTGGATACAGAGGCAAAGGCATGGAAAACCATATGGTCCGCAGGTCAAGGCTCTGCGCTTATAGATAGTACAACTTCTGTTTCTGAATTGGTTAGCGATCTTAAAACAGAATTTAGAGATGCTATTGAAGAGCAGATAAAAGTTTTGGAAACCTACCCTAAGTAAAACCTTAGCTTAAAATGCCCTTAGTAGATTCTTCATATAATCCACCATTATTTTTTAAGAACGGACACCTATCGACAATATATGCAGGGTTAATTAGAAAAGTACATGGCGTAGAGCAAATACGAACACGCATTACATTAGCAGATTCAGATTTCTTAGATCTCGATTGGAGTTATGCTTCCACCGATTCAAAAAAACTGGTAATTATAATACATGGTTTGGAAGGAAGCTCTAAAAGAGCGTACATAAGAGGTAGTGCCAAAATATTATCTGAAGCCGGTTATGATGTATGCGCTATTAATTTAAGAGGTTGTAGTGGCGAAGCAAACAAATTGTATCGCTCTTACCATTCTGGTGCTACAGATGATTTAGCATCGGTCATAACATATATTTTACAATTGGCTAAATATGAAAACATCTATCTTCATGGCTTTAGCCTTGGTGGCAATCTTTTACTAAAGTACCTAGGAGAACAAAGAGAGATTCCTAGCGAAATTAAAGGTGCCGTAGCAATATCGGTACCATGCCAATTGGCAGATTCTCTTGAACAATTACTACAGTTCAAGAATGCATTATACGCGAAAAGGTTTAAAGGTAACCTGATTGAAAAATTAAGATTGAAACAACAGCTCTACCCCGAGTTGATTTTAGACAACGATATCGAAAATATTAAAACACTTAAAGATTTTGATGATATCTATACTAGTAAAGCACATGGTTTCAAAGATGCTATGGACTATTATTCACAAAGCAGCAGCTTGCAATTTTTAGAATACATTGAAGTACCTACGCTTATAATCAATGCCCTTAACGATTCTTTTCTAGGTAAAGAATGTTACCCTGTTGATATAGCACAGAAGCATAAAAACCTATATCTAGAGTTACCAAAATATGGCGGACATGTTGGTTTTTATGGTGAGAATAATTTTACCTTCACAGAAAAGCGCACTTTAGAATTCTTAGATAACATTGTCTAATACCTCAAAATATCATAAGACTATATTAAATTGTTATCCCGTTAAATTTATTGATTAAAAACAAGCATACATCTGCCCTAAAAGGTACTGAGACACGTAAAAATTCATATATTAGTCGCTCAAATTACAGACAACACTTAAAACTTAGTAAACGTATGCGCAAATTATTCACTTTATTAGTTCTTGGCTCCATGATAATGAGTTGTGGTGAAAAGAAGGAAGAGAAAAAAGAAGGTTTTGAAATGAACAGAACCAAAAAAGAAACGAAAAAAGAAACAGCAAGTGAAGGCGTGCCTGTTGATTTAGACAATAAAGGAGTTGGCCCTATAACCAGTGTTACTTTTGACGATACTGTAAACGAAGAAATGGCTGCTGCAGGTAAAGAAAAATTTGAGGCTATTTGTACGGCTTGCCATATGGCAGAGCAACGTATGATCGGTCCTGCACTTAAAGGGGTTTACGAACGTAGAAGTCCAGAATGGGTTATGAACATGATTTTAAATCCTGATAAGATGTTAAAGGAAGACCCAATTGCCAAAGCATTATTGAAAGAATACAACAATGCAATTATGCTTAATCAAAATTTAAAAGAAGAAGAGGCTCGTAACTTAGCAGAATACTTACGTACGCTGTAACTTAAAACGCCAACCTTATTTATATCGAAGACCCTTTCATAATTATGAAAGGGTCTTCATTTTTGAACATACTTTCAATAGAGGTTCATTTGTAAATTTTTTGTTCTTTTTACGACCAAATAACTATAGAATTTTAAAGATTGATAAATGAAAAACGATAAAATAAAAATAGATATAGTTTCTGATGTTGCTTGTCCATGGTGTTATGTCGGTAAGAAAAGATTGGAAAAAGCCATAGGTGCATGGGACGGAACCGAAATAGAAATTGAATGGCATCCATTTCAATTAGACCCAAATATACCAAAGGAAGGGTTGGATAGAGATACATATCTCACCAATAAATTTGGAAGCGTAGACGGACCACTAGAAATGACAAAGCGATTAGAAGAAAGTGGTAAAGATGAAGGTATTAATTTCAACTTTGGAAAAGAGTGGTTGGCAGTTAACACCTTGCCTCTACACCAACTTTTACATGTTGCAGGAGAGGAGGGTTTCAAAGATGCCTTAAAAGAACGTTTAATGAAGGCTTATTTTGATGAAAATCTACACCTAAACGATGTCACTGTATTACAAACCATTATGACAGAGTACGATTGGTCTGCTGAGAAAACACAAAAAATAATTAATGATGACCGTATCGCTTATGCAGTTAAACAAGAAATTGCACATTACCAACAGCGCGGTGTAAATAGCGTACCTTTCTTTATCATCAATGATAAATATGGCATAAGTGGTGCGCAACCTCCAGAGGCATTTTTAGAAGCGTTTAAACAAGTAGCACCTTTAAAAATTATAGCCAATGGCGATAGTTGCGACCCTACTACCGGAATTTGCTAATTAAATGAACACAAACGTTATTTTAAAATTAAATTTAAAGCTATGAAAGCATCATTTTCTGATATTATAAAAGGGGAAACTCCCGTATTAGTAGATTTTTTTGCCGATTGGTGTGGTCCATGTAAAACACTAGCCCCTATTTTAAAAGATGTAAAGGGCGATTTGGGCGATGCAATCAAAGTTGTAAAAATCGATGTGGATAAAAATCAAACTTTAGCATCTCAATTTCAAGTAAGGGGTGTGCCCACCATGATTCTATTCAAAGACGGAAAACAAGTTTGGAGGCAATCTGGAGTAGTACCAAAGAATGACATACTACAGGTTATAAAATCTCACTAATAGAATTTTAAACACACAGGACTGGGCAAATCAACCTGGCTTACAAAATGTAGCGTACCATTACGCTCATCTCTTTTAAAAACAACAATGTTGTTGCTACGTTGATTTGCTACCAGTACATAATTTCCCGTAGGGTCTATAGTGAAATTTCTTGGCCAATCGCCTTTAACCGATTCTCTACCCACCAATTCTAATTTTCCGTTAGAATCGTCCACTTTAAAAATTACCACAGTATTTTCACCTCTATTTGTGCCGTAAAGAAATTTACCATCGGGTGACAAATGAATATCTGCACAATAACTTTCTCCTTCAAAATCGGTATCTACCGTTTTATAGTTTTCTAATTCAACATAATGCCCTTCATCTTTATTAAACACAGTTATGGTTGAATTCAACTCATTGATTACATAAAGAAAATTACGATTCTGTGCAGTTACAAAGTGCCTTGGCCCAGCCCCTTCAGCTAGTACCAACTCCTTTTGCTTGCTAGGTTTAAAACTCTCCTCTAATTCACTGTATTTTTTAATTCTATCCAACCCTAAATCAGAAACTAACAATTCCCCATTTAAAAAGGATGCCATATGGGCATGTGCTTGTTTGATAGAATCAAGATTTTTATGGTCTATGACTTGAGGCTTTGCATTTAGATTTCCATTTTCTTCTGTATTATAAACAGCAACATTACCTCCTGTATAATTTGCTACAGCCACTAAATTACCGTTATCACTAACACCAACATAACATGGGTTGGCACCATATGTAGATTGTTCTCCTAGCTTGATTAAAGAGGTGTCTTTTATACTATAAGTGGTAATGGAACCATCGTCATTTTTATAATTATCAATTTCACTTACCGCATACAATGAACTCCCATCTGGCGAAAACGCTAAATATGACGGATTTTTAATTTTAGCGGCTACAGTTCTTCCCTCCAATTCACCGGTATCGGTATTAAAATCGAACTTATATATTCCTTCACTTCCGTTATCCGTATAGGTACCCACAAAGAGAACTTCTTTCTTTTTAACGTCTTCCATCTTACAGCTATTCATAAAAATCAACCCTATAATCACAAATAAAAACCCAAATCTATATTTCATACACTACTATTCTTACCTCTAAAAATGCAAAGAGTAAAACCTTATTTAAAATTATCAAAAATATAAAAGAATAGACAAAACATTAAAATAAATTCAATTATATGTAACAAAAACGGAATATTCACTACATATAAGAAAGAAAAGATGATGGGATACGGAGGACAACCAATGAAGGTAATTAAAGCGAACAGGGCATTACTTAAGAAAAGTAGAAGCTTTAAAGAATTACGTAAAGATTATTTGGACTATACAAAAGCTACCAAATTACATTTTAAGGAACTCACCGATGTTGAGCGTAAAATTGTACGTGATAAAATTAGAGCACAAGCAAAAAAAGATAGCCTACAAGAAATAATAATCTACATCATTTCTTTTGCAATAGTTTTGGGTACATTTTATGCCATTTACTATTATGGGTAAAACCTAATACAAAATGAAGCCAGTTATAAGCCCCACAATTTAAAAGGGTTTTTAGTTTCAGGATCCTTATCTTTTGATTTAGTACGAGATTTATCCACCATAACCTTGTAAGTTGGATCTTCCATTACATTTACTTCAATAATATCATCTGCATTTTCAAGTAAGCTAATACTATCTTTACTTAAATGACGTAAATGTACTTTTTTACCCACTTTTGCATAACGCTCCGTAATTTTGTTTAAAGCTTCAATACCACTCATATCGGCAACTCGGCTTTCCTTGAAATCAATAATAACTTCTTCTGGATCGCCTTGAATATCAAATTTCTCATTAAATAGTGTGGTAGAACCAAAAAACAAAGGTCCGTAAATCTCATAATGCTTAACTCCGTTCTCATCTATATGTTTTCTTGCTCTAATTCTTTTGGCACTTTCCCAAGCAAATACCAAAGCTGAAATTATAACCCCTATTAATACAGCTAAAGCCAAATTGTGTAAAAACACAGTTATAAGCGTAACCAATATCATTACGAAAATATCTGGTTTGGGCATTCTTCTTAATGCCTTAAAACTAGCCCACTCAAAAGTACCTACGGAAACCATTACCATAACCCCAACCAATGCAGCTATGGGAACAAGTTCAATTACAGGTGCACCGAACAGTATGATCATCAATATGGTCAGTGAAGCGATTATACCAGACAACCTAGCCCTTGAACCGGCAGATAGGTTTACTAATGTTTGTGCGATCATTGGGCAACCACCCATACCGCCAAACAAACCATTTAATATATTGGCTCCCCCTTGTGCTACACACTCTCTGTTACTATTTCCTTTTGTACCGGTAATTTCATCTACCAAGTTCAACGTAAGCAGCCCTTCTGTTAAACCAACAGCTGCCATAATCAACCCGTAAGGCAAAATAACTTTAAAGTCTTCAAAAGTGAATGGTATTTGTGGAATATGAAAAGAAGGTAAAGTACCACTAAGTGATTTAAGTTCTTCACCTGGTAAGGTATCTTGATTAATAATATCTACAACTTGTTTGGTGTCGATATTAAAAATATATACTATTAAAAAAACTACGATTATGCCTATTAAAGAAGCTGGTACCGCTTTGGTTACTTTAGGTACAAAAACGATTATTGCCACCGTAAACAACACCAAGCCTAGCATCGTATACATTGCAGGGCCTGTAAGCCAAACGGCAGCATCTCCCACTCCAACCTTAAACTGGTCCATTTGAGCCATAAAAATAATAATGGCCAAACCATTTACAAAGCCGAACATTACGGGCTGCGGAACCAAACGTATAAATTTACCGAGCTTTAAAAACCCTATTATCATTTGAATAACACCAGCCAAAGCAACTGCCGCAAAAACATATTCTAGACCGTGAGAGCTCATTAACGCCATTAATACAACCACAGTTGCCCCAGCCCCACCAGAAATTAAACCTGGTCTACCACCAAAAATAGAGGTAACCAAGCCCATGATAAAAGCACCATATAAACCAACTAATGGTGAAAAGCCTGCTAAAATTGCGAACATCAATGATTCTGGTATCATTGTCATTGCAACCGTTAACCCTGCTAAAATTTCATTCTTGTAATCTACTTTCTGTTTAAAATCGAAAATATTGAGGTACTTCTGCATGCTCTGTGATTTAAAGGGCGCAAAAATAAGTCATATTTACCGCCCTCACCAAAATCCGGCTAAATATTACCAAATTATCTGTTTACCAACCCTTTAATCCCAATAACTTCTCTCCTAACGGTGTTAATTTAGCAGTATCATATTTTGTTTGCTCCCATTTTCTTGGATCTCCGGGAAATGCATAACCTTCTGGTGCAATTCTATTCTTCCATGAGTTTACTCTCCAATTTTTGAGCGATTCATTTTCTGGTTCGGCAGGCATCATTGAAATGTACTGCGCAATCCTAACTTTATCCTTTGATTTATTGGGTCTTATGCCATGAGGTTCGGTACTATTGAAAATCAATAAATCGCCAGCCTTCATTTTCACTTTTACAATTTTATCTTCTAATCCATCTAATGATGGCTGAAAACGATCACGGTCATCCGGTTGCGTCAATTTCCAAGAATCATAATTTCTATATAACCATGGTATACATTGAAATCCGCCCATATCCTCATCATCTTGATCTGCCAACGCCAATACGCCCTGTACATTTTGCGGCTTGGTCTCAGGGTCATAATCCCAATGGATAAAACCTTTTTTATTAGACCCTTCTGGTAATGGAAAATTCAGGTTGGCTCGATCAATGGTTACCCATAATTTTTCTGTACCCCAAACATCAACAAAAGCATCGTACACTTTTTGAGTTTGTCTGTTGTTCCATAAATGTTGGTTGTTATACACCTCAACCATACCGGTGCCGGTAAGTTCTTTCATTTGCATTTCTGCCCGGGCGGGTGCATACCATGTTGACTTATCTTTAGGGTCCTTTTCATCAAACTCCCAAAGAAAATCGGCCGTAGCTTTTGCCTGCTCTAAAGGCACTGCATTTTTAATGACGATATAACCATTTTCTACCCAAAAATTCCAATCTTCTTCGCTGAGTACACGAAGTGGTTCCCCATTAGATCGGTCATTCAATTTTTGTTTACTACTTGTTGCCGTTGATGGGTTGCCAGGTATTTCTTTATGAGCCGTATTACCTTGTTCTACTTTTTCATTTACTTGTTGCATGATATCTAAATTTAAGTTGTTGAATGTGATAAAACTACTGAGGATAAGCAATTTGAGCTACCGTAATATTGACCTAAATTTGAACAATATTGATTTCACAGCTACTTAGCATTCAATTATTACGCAATTTTGTTACATTTAAACCATGAAGATTGAATTAGAAACCATTGACCCCGCATCTAAAAGTCCGTTCAGATTATTACATGACCCCAAGTTGAGCCATTTATTTTATTGGCATTTTCACCCAGAGTATGAGTTGGTTTATATTGAAGGAGCAAATGGCACTAGGCATGTTGGCGATCATATTTCGGAGTACGAAGAAACCGATCTTGTATTGATAGGCTCCAACATTCCCCATCTTAATTTTGATTATGGTGTAAAAACAGATTACCGTGAAGAAGTTCTACATATAAAACCCAGTTTTAAGAACACTTTTGTAGACCCTTTACCTGAGCTACAGAGTCTGAACAGATTATTGGATTTATCTAGATACGGTATTGCTTTTCACGGTGAAACAAAAAAAGTGGTGGGTACTTTATTAAAAGAACTGCACACACTAAAACCTTTTGAATATTTTATGGCGATCATGAGTATTCTTAAAAGGTTATCTCAAAGTAATGAATTTGAATTACTTCATAAAAAGCCATACAAAAATAGATATAGTAAAAAGGAACAAAGTAGAATTCGTGATATTTACGCTTTAATAGATGACCGCTACCAAGGTAAAATATCTGTTGACGAAGTCGCTAAATTTTGCAATTTAACAAAGCCCGCTTTTTGCCGTTACTTTAAAAAAGCGACTGGAAGCACGTTTATAGAATTTTTAAATCAATATAGAATAAGCCAATCTAAACGTTTATTATTAACAGGTAAAAATGTTAGCGAAACATGTTTTGAATGCGGATTTGAAAGTTTGTCTTATTTCAACAGAACTTTTAAGAAGGTTACAGGCGAGAATCCATCGGCGTTCAAAAAGAGACTGCAGCGCAATTAAATGAAGTAGTATTCTACCGTAAAGAGTAAACATATGGATCATTGACCCATTACCTTTAGTGGTACATAATACATACGCAAATTAAAGTGTATAGTGTTAACCTCTAAAACCAATTCAATGGAAATATTCGATCCACTTTCAGTTAAAACCGTATTACAAATTTGTGTTGCTGCAGTTTTTGTTTATTTATACATGATGTTCATTACCCGAGTTACCGGCAAGAGAACATTTGCAAAAATGACTAGTTTTGATTTTGCAGTAACCATTGCCATGGGTTCTATATTGGCAGATGCCGTTAATAAACCCGTAGATAGTTTGATGCCCGCATTAGTTTCTTTAGCTATATTGGCTGGGCTACAAGCCTTGTTCGCCAAATTATTATCAAGCTCTGATGCTACACAAAAAGTGGTTACCAACACTCCTATTCTTCTTATGGAAAACGGAAATATCTTAAAAGAAAATCTAAAGAAAGCACTAATAAGCCAAGCGGATTTAATGGGAAAATTACGAGAAGCAAACGTTCTGCAGTTATCTCAAGTAAAGGCTGTAATATTTGAAACAACAGGAGATATTTCTGTATTACACACCAACAAAGCAATTGCTATTGATTCTGTAATTATGGAAGATGTTAAAACCGAAGCATAAAAAATGCCCTCTTCATTTGAATTGGGCATTCTTAAGACAATCAACCTAAAAACTATTTTGCTTTCTTTCGTTCTACGTTCATGGTAGGGTTAGAAGTTTTACTTCTTTTTTTACTTTCATCATATCCGCTATCGGATTTTAAATATTCAATATAACCTCTTCCTTTAAACTCATAGGTAGTACCACTATCTGGGTGATATAATTCTATTGTGCTATCATTAATTACATATAACTCAAAGTAATCATTACCAAAAAAGTCATAATCTAAAGTCAGGGTTTTTAAAGAGTTATCTCCCTGCACATTATACACTTGGTAATCTCCTTCAAAATCCCAACGTAAATTGGAGACATTGGTATTAGGTGCATCTAATGATGACCTAAAGTAATTGGGCAAAAACTGTAAATAATTCTCATTATCAAAATCGTTTATAGCTCCGGCATTACTTGTATATATTTTCTCCCAAGCGTCATATTCCTGTAAGAAGTAATTGATATTGTCATAGAACACCATATCATAATCAAAGTTATTGATCCTGTATCCTTTTAAATAATAAGAAGTATCGGTACTGGCATCGTACAACTCAATGGTATTATTATTTACGGCATACACCTCTAAAAACCAAGACCCATCAATATCATGATCAATATCTACCGTACCCCTTAGGGTACCATATGTTCCTACATCTATACCATAACCACCTCCAGTTTTACCAATGCCAACTATATTATTGTTCGCATACAAAACTCCTCTATCAAAAGAAACAGTAAACGCCCTTTGTAAAAAAGGTACTTCACCATTACCACGGGTTGCATTAATATCTACATACCATAGATCATAGCTTTGTAATACTTGATCTGTATTGAAAGCAGATTGCTCTATAAAATCATCTTCAATAATTACCTCTGCGTAACAAGAAACCAACAATGTGGCCAAAAGAAAATATCCTGTAAGTAGTTTTATCGTTTTCATATGATTTCGTTTAATTGATTATTAACCTAGAAACAATCTCTATGCCAAAATTTACTTAAGACTCATACCAAGTGTTTAACCCTCATATAAATTATTGGTAAATTTGCAGTATGAACAAGGATGCTAAATTTGCGGTTTTAGGTGGTGGAAGTTGGGCTACGGCGATTGTTAAAATGCTGACCAACAACCAAGAACAGGTAGGCTGGTATATGAGAAATGCCGATGCAATCGAACATATAAAATCTCAAAAACACAACCCTAATTATCTTACCTCGGTAGAATTTAAACCAGAACAATTGGTTTTGACCAATGATATAAATGAAGCTGTTAACTATGCCGATGTTTTAATTTTTGCGATCCCTTCCGCTTTTTTAGTAACTGAATTGAAGCACCTTACAGCGTCTTTACAGGAGAAAACCATTTTCTCTGCGATTAAAGGTATTGTACCGGAATCTGGACTAATTGTTGGTGAACATTTTAATGAATTACATGCAATACCTTTTGAAAATATTGGAGTAATTACCGGTCCTTGCCATGCTGAAGAAGTTGCTATGGAACGACTTTCTTATTTGACCATTGCCTGTGCAGATACCGAAAAAGCAGAATTGGTTGCCCAAAATTTGGCATGCGCATACATCAAAACGAGCATCAGTAAAGACATAATAGGAACTGAATATGCTGCCATGCTTAAAAATATTTATGCCATTGCAGCTGGTATTGCCCATGGGTTGGGATATGGCGACAACTTTCAGAGTGTTCTAATGAGTAATGCCATTCGTGAAATGAAGCGCTACACCAAGCGTATTCATAACCTAGACCGAAACATTAACAAATCTGCCTATTTAGGCGATTTACTAGTAACGGGATATTCAATTTTTAGCCGTAATAGAATGTTCGGTAATATGATAGGAAAAGGGTACACAGTAAAAAGTGCACAAATGGAAATGAGTATGATAGCCGAAGGATATTACGCCGCCAAAAGTGCCTATAACATAAAGGAGAACTTTACCAAAAAGGTAAAAACCCCTATAATTGATGCTGTTTATAAGGTGCTTTACGAAAACAAGAATCCAAAAAAGGTATTTCTAGACCTAACCGAAAAGCTCGATTAACCTCTTTCTAAAGAGAAATCTGAGTGTTCTTTGATTTCCGCTAGTAATGTAGCTCGCCATTCTTCTACTATTAGGTCTGAGGTGCCAAACTTGTTTTTGAACTCTTTTAGCAAAGGTTCCATTAGTATTTTTACACTATCGATATCAAAATATAACCTGCCGGTTCTTCTTATAAAGAAATCCATTGGGGTCTGCACCATTTCATAATCAATAGCAAATGACAATTCTGCCTTTGCCAAACGAATGTATTTATCCGCTTCAACGATAGTAGCGTATGTTTCCAAAATCTTTTCTGTCTGTTTCCCATAATTGGTAACCAAAAACCAGGCATCATGTTTGGTGAAACCGTCTATTTTTATTCGATCATAAATCTCGTTGATGTATTTTTTTACGTGCTTGAATTTTTTAAAATCAACATTTCCGCATAGAAAAATTTTCTCGGTAAAACATTCTTTTAATTGCGTATTATAGTCTTCTTCCATTCTTTTGGAAATACGATCTACGACTCTTTCCGCCATTTTTCGGTAACCTGTTAACTTACCGCCTGCTATACTTATTAATCCCGTATCCGAAACAAAGATTTCGTCTTTTCTAGATAGTTCTGATGCCGACTTACCTTCCTCATGAATCAGTGGTCGTAAACCGGCCCATGATGAAACAATATCATCTAATTCTAAATGAATATCAGGAAACATATTATTTACCGCAGAAATCAAATAAATTGCATCTGCAAGATCTGTTCTTACATGGTCTTTATTATCATTATAATTGGTATCGGTAGTACCTACGTACGTAATTTTTCCTCTGGGAATAGCGAACATCATTCTACCATCCGGTATATCAAAATAGACTGATTGTTTTACTGGTAGTTTTTCAAATGGAAATACTAAATGCACTCCTTTTGTTAAATGAAGTTGTTTTCCCTTTTTAGAATTATTTAAACTTCTAAGCTCATCTACCCAAGGTCCGGCAGCACTAATTACGTATTTAGATTTAATTGTAAATTCATTTCCGGTAAGTGCGTCAATAGCTTTTACCCCGGCAACTTTTTCATTATCGTACACAAAGTCTTTAACCTTTGCATAATTGAGTGCCTGTGCGCCGAACAATAAACTCGTTTTGATATTTTCAATGGTTAAACGGGCATCATCTGTTCTATATTCAGCATAATAACCTGCTCCGTTCAATATTTTTTTTGGCAGTAAAGGCTCCAATTTCATGGCTTCCTTTTTCTCCAACATTTTTCGCTTATCATCGCCAGATACTTGTGCTAGAATATCATAAACCTTAAGCCCTATGGATGTTAACCATTTACCGTAAGAACCATTTTCAATTAAAGGCAATAACATTTTCTCGGGCAAGACCAAATGAGGAGCCAATTTATGTACTATGGCACGCTCAGAGCCCACTTCTTTTACCAACCAAAAATCGAACTGTTTCAAATATCGGAGTCCGCCATGTATCAATTTAGTAGATTTACTACTGGTACCCGAAGCAAAATCTCCTTTTTCTAAAAGCACCACCTTTAAACCACGCGATGCAGCATCTAATGCAATACCCCCGCCTGTAATACCACCACCGATCACTACTAGGTCAAATTCTTCAGATGCTAGATTACCTATTGTCTTTTGACGTTCTAAATTTGTAAATTTTATATTTTCCATAGGTAGTATGTATTTGAATTAGTAGACCGGACTTACTCTAAAAGTCATGACAAAAAATCAAAGATAGTATGACGGGAATCCTATTTTATGCTCTAAAGAATTAATTAATTGTAAAATCAATGTGTATTTACTCTTCGTCTTCCCAGCCCTTTGTACGTTCTACAGCTTTTTGCCACTTTTTGTACAAGCGCTTTCTTTTTACGCGATCAAACGTTGGCTTAAAAATTTTATTCATGGGTCGGGTTTCATCAATATCAGATTGTTTCCAGAACCCAACATGTATTCCGGCTAAGAATGCCGCACCCATTGCGGTAGATTCGATTATTTCTGGACGGTGTACTTCAGAATCTAGAATATCGGCTTGAAATTGCATTAAATGATCATTTGCACAAGCACCACCATCTACTCTTAAATTTTTGAGTTGAATACCAGAATCATCTTCCATTGCCTTTAAGATATCTTTTGTTTGGTATGCGAGTGCCTCTAAAGTTGCCTTTGCCAAATGTGCTTTACCGGTATCCCTTGTTAAGCCAAATACCGCTCCCCTGGCATACATATCCCAATATGGTGCTCCAAGTCCTGCAAATGCGGGTACGACATACACCGGATTTTCACCTTCGATAGAGTTTGCCAATTCTTCGGTCTCCTTTGCTTCTTCAATAAGTTCTAAACCATCGCGTAGCCATTGTATAGCGGCACCGGCAATAAATATACTGCCTTCAAGTGCATAATACACTTTACCGTCCAATCCATAGGCTATTGTGGTTAAAAGACCATTTTTTGAAAATTGAGGGTTCTCGCCCGTATTCATCAGCATGAAACAACCGGTACCATATGTGTTTTTTGCCGACCCTTTTTTGAAGCATGCCTGACCGAACAACGCCGCTTGTTGATCACCTGCAATACCAGCTATGGGTATTTTTACTCCCTCTATTTCAAAATCCCCAAAATGTGCCGATGACGGCTTTACTTCTGGTAGCATAGTTTTAGGTATGCCCAACACCTTTAACATTTTATCGTCCCATACAAGGTTTACGATGTCATAGATCATGGTACGCGATACATTGGTATAATCCGTTACATGCTTATGGCCATTGGTCATATTCCAAACCAACCAGGTATCTATGGTTCCCATTAAGAGATCGCCTGCCTCTGCCTTATGTTTTGCACCTTCTACATTGTCCAATATCCACTTTACCTTAGTCCCAGAAAAATAGGAATCTATAACCAACCCTGTAGTTTTCTTTACATGCTCTGTAAGTCCGCTCTTTTTAAGATGTTGGCAAATATCCGCTGTACGTTTATCTTGCCAGACAATGGCATTATAAACGGGTTCGCCAGTATTATTGTCCCAAACCACAGTAGTTTCCCTTTGGTTGGTGATTCCAATACCAACAATTTCCGAAGGTTTTACCTTCTCTTTTTTAAGGAGCTCTTCCAAAACTGCCATTTGAGTCGACAAAATCTCTTTTGGATCATGTTCTACCCACCCCGATTTTGGAAAAATTTGTTTAAATTCTTTCTGAACCATTCCATTAATGGTTCCATCATGGTCTACCAATAAAGCCCTAGAGCTTGTAGTACCTTGATCTAACGATATTATAAATTGCCTTGACATGTGCTTGAGTTTTCTTTAAATATAGCAGATTTAAAACCCAATTCAAACATCAAAAATCTAATGGACCAAGTATATTTCTATTCAAGATAATTTCTCTACCTGTACACCTTAGGAAGCTCTTTTACCTAATAGAATTGCGTAGTAATTACTTTATAAATTCTTTTTCCAAGAAGTAAGAGACAATGGCTTCTTTCATGAGCACAGTTTGCTCACCAGCTTTTAGAGAAGGTAGTTCCTCTAACACATTGTAATGCGGCCAGCCATCTTCATCAAAAAAGCTAAATTCATAAAAACCGTAAGGTTCTAACAAACGGCAAATGGCAATATGCATAAGGTCTAACTTATCGTCTTTCTTATACTTTCTATGATACTGCCCTAACTCTTGAACGCCTACTAAATAAATAATAGCATCTAGCTCTAAAGGGTCGCCATCAGAAAATTTTTCAGATAGTTTTTCAACCAAATAATCCCAACGTTCTTTTAATTGTGTATCCCTTGCCATAACATCCTACAATCTACTATAATTTAGACTTTGCAAAGGTACAAATCAAAGTTCTATATTTGTTAAAACACTTTGTGAATGGGACTTTTAGATATTTTACTGGGATTACCTTTAATATGGGGTCTGTGGAAAGGGTATAAAAATGGTCTTTTTATGGAAATCGCCTCTATTGTTGCTTTAATAGCGGGTATTTTCGGAGCTATTCATTTTTCATATATCACTGGTAATTATTTGTCTGAACACTTAAATTGGAATGAGCGAAATATGAGTATCATTGCTTTTATTATCACTTTGGTCCTTATAATTATAGTGGTGAACTTAGCAGGTAAATTATTGACCAAAGTTGCCAATTTTGCCATGCTAGGATGGTTGAACAAAATTGCAGGTGGAATTTTTGGCACCTTGAAAGTGGCTATTCTTTTAGGGGCAGCATTTATATTTTTTGATCGAATGGATGCTACCTTTAGCATTCTATCCGTAGAAACTAAAAAAGAATCTATTCTTTACCAACCAATAAAAGATATTGGGGCTTTAATTTTCGATACGGTTCTAAAGACCGAAGTACTACCAGAAGAGTCATCAGACGAATCGATGACTATATAATTTTCATCGTTCAATAATCTTACATATTATACACTTTATCGAATAAGCGACTTGGTTGATGCCCTGCAATTTATTTTTATTTAATATTACTATATCGATAACCCAAATCGAGAAAAAAGAGAACTTAGAACATTCTCGTATTATCTTACCTACTTCGCTACGCCGAGAGGCTATTTAATTAAAAGACACCTATATGAAAATGAGATTGCTTTATGCGGTCCCTGTCTTTTTATTACTATTTCTTGGTTCTTGTACCAGCGAATCTATTGACGAAACGCCTGTATTGGAAGCTGAAAATGTTTTAATTATAGAACAGGACCTTCTTGATATTGTTAACGACCATCGTTTAAGCCTAAATGCCAATACACTACAATTTAGCGATGTGGCTTATAAATATGCGAACCTACATACCGATTACATGATTTCAAAAGGTAGCATTAGCCACGATAACTTTAGTTCACGTGCTGCACAGATAGATTCTGAAATATCTGTAGAAATGGTAGCGGAGAATGTTGCCAAAGATTATGATACCGCCCTAGAAGCTTTTGAAGGTTGGTATAATAGCAGCAGTCATAAAAAAACTATGGAGGGCGATTTTAGCCATACAGCAATTAGTGTAAAAAAAGATGAATTGGGTAATTATTACTTTACTCAACTCTTCTATAAACAGTAATAATATTTTTTTCAACTCCTTATTCAGGAATATCCAACGCTCGATCATGACTGCTTCGGGATGACATGTTCGGTTTTGTAGATAAAGTGGGAAAAATCATATTAAACGCACTTTTTTACGATATAATTATATATGTATTTTACCGATGAGCACTTCTATTTCAATTAGATGCAGCTCATCGAATATTTTACCCTATCTATAGATGTTCTTCTTTTTAAGCTTACTCACTAAACTACTTTTGGCACTCAATAAGACAACAACTATTCCCCCTATGAAAATTAAATTTCCTTTCTTAATAGTATTAGTCATCACATTATCATCTTGTTCAAATTATGAGAATTTCGCAGGTTACGAAAGCACTTCTGAAGATTCCCTAGAGCAATATACTTTAGCCACTTCAAATAGTCACAGTACCTTAGAAGCCGAGCTTTTTCAGATGATAAATTCCTATAGAGCCAGTATTGGTTTAAATGCAATGGAATTTGAAAGTGCTACGTACTATTACGCAACGCTTCATACCGATTATATGATATCTCTAGGAAAAACAAGCCATGACAACTTTACCCAAAGAGCTGAGAATATCGCAAAAAGAACCGGGGCAGTATTTGTTGCAGAAAATGTAGCACGTAACTACGATACTATTAATGAAGCTTTTGAAGCTTGGTTAGATAGCCCAGGGCATAGGGTAAATATTGAAGGAGACTATAATTACTCTGCCATAAGTATCAATGAAAACAATAATGGCGACCTCTATTTTACACAACTATTTTTTAGATAAAAAACGCAGAATCTATTTTTAAGATGCCTTTGTAATACAAAGGCTTTTTTTATGCTTAACTTTTGGGTGAAAAATAATCGTTTATTTAACTTTCAATTAATTTCACTGAAATGAGTATACAAGCACCATTTAATCTCAACAAATGGATAGAGGAAAACAGAGCTTCACTAAAGCCACCTGTCGGTAATAAAAACTTATATAAAGACGCTGGCGATTATATTGTTATGATCGTTGCCGGACCAAACGCACGAAAAGATTATCATTATAATGAGACCGAAGAGTTGTTTTATCAACTAGAAGGCCAAATTGAGGTTCATATTCAAGAAGACGGTAAAAAAAGAACTATGCAGTTAGGACCTGGAGACATGTACCTACACCCTGCCAAAGTACCACACTCACCGGTGCGGAAAGAAGGATCTATTGGTTTAGTCATTGAAAGAAAAAGAGCCAGTATGAACGTTGATGATGGTTTGCTATGGTTCTGCGATAATTGTAACCATAAACTCTATGAAGCTTATTTTACCCTTCATGATATCGAAAAGGATTTTCTATCACACTTCAAACATTTTTATAGTTCAAAAGAGTTAAGAACTTGTGACAATTGCGGTACGGTAATGCCTGTTGATGAACGTTTTATAGCTAAATAAGAATGATAATAGCAGCAAAAACAATAACCGCACTTGTAGCTCTAATACATGTATATATTCTATGGATAGAAATGTTTGCATGGACTACTACTGGAAGAAAAGTCTTTAGAAATTTTCCAAAAGATTTATTTATCCCCACTAAACAAATGGCAGCAAACCAAGGTCTATACAATGGTTTTCTTGCTGCAGGTTTAATTTGGTCATTACTAATTCCTGATGTTGACTGGTCACGTAATGTTGCCCTTTTCTTTTTAGGCTGTGTTACCGTTGCGGGTATTTATGGCGCTATTTCGGTCAGTAAAAAGATATTTATAGTTCAAAGTATACCTGCACTTATAGGAATACTTTTATGGTCGATTCTTTAAATTTTCTTAGTTGTAATTAGTTCTTTCTAGAGATAAAATTCTTTGTATTTTTGTAATATATCTAACATTAATTGCATAAAAAGTTATAAAATGTCAAAAATAGCAGCAGATTTCGGAATACAGGATGCCCTAAAAGCTCTTGGGATCAAAGAGATAAATGAAGGTACTTCCACCGGATCAAATCATTTTTCATCAGGAGAAATTATTTCATCATTTTCTCCAGTAGACGGTTCTTTAATTGCAAAGGTTAAAACCACTTCAAAAGAAGATTATGAAAAAGTGATGTCAACTGCTACCACGGCATTCAAGGATTGGAGAACAAAACCCGCACCTCAACGTGGAGAAATCGTTAGACAGTTTGGCGATAAGCTTAGAGAACTTAAAGAACCACTAGGCAAACTGGTTTCTTATGAAATGGGAAAAAGCTACCAAGAAGGTTTAGGTGAAGTTCAAGAAATGATAGACATCTGCGATTTTGCAGTTGGACTTTCGCGCCAATTGCACGGTTTAACCATGCATTCAGAAAGACCGGGACATAGAATGTACGAGCAATACCACTCACTCGGTGTTGTAGGTATTATTTCAGCTTTTAACTTTCCAGTTGCGGTATGGGCATGGAATACCGCCCTAGCATGGATATGTGGTGATGTTTGCGTTTGGAAACCATCAGAAAAAACTCCTTTATGCGGGGTAGCTTGTCAAAACATCGCTGCTGAAGTTTTTAAGGCGAATAATCTTCCTGAAGGAATTTCTTGCTTAATAAATGGTGACTACAAAATAGGGGAACTAATGACCCACGATAATAGAATACCATTGGTATCTGCTACGGGATCTATAAGAATGGGAAAAATAGTTGCACAGGCAGTTGCTGCTAGATTAGGAAAATCTTTATTGGAATTGGGTGGTAACAATGCAATTATAGTTACCCCGGATGCTGATTTAAAAATGACCGTGATCGGTGCTGTTTTCGGTGCTGTTGGTACGGCTGGGCAACGTTGCACTTCAACTCGAAGACTGATCATACATGAATCTATGTATGACAAGGTCAAAGATGCCGTTGTAGACGCATACCAACAATTACGAATTGGCAACCCATTAGATGAGAACAATCACGTTGGTCCGTTAATTGATACCGATGCTGTTGCTCATTATAAAAATGCCTTGGAAAAAGTAGTAAAAGAAGGTGGCAAACTAATTGTTGAAGGTGGTGTTCTAGAGGGTGAAGGCTATGAAAGTGGCTGTTATGTAAAACCCGCTATTGCAGAAGCAGAAAATGATTTTGAAATTGTTCAGCATGAAACTTTTGCTCCTGTTCTTTATTTATTAAAATATTCCGGAGATGTTGAAAATGCCATTGCTATTCAAAACGGGGTAGTACAAGGGCTGTCATCGGCAATTATGACCAATAACTTAAGAGAGGCAGAACGTTTTCTATCTGCTTGGGGTAGTGATTGTGGTATCGCCAACGTTAACATTGGTACTTCGGGTGCAGAAATTGGTGGTGCTTTTGGTGGAGAAAAAGAAACCGGTGGCGGTAGAGAGAGTGGGTCTGATGCTTGGAAAGTATATATGAGAAGACAGACCAATACAATTAATTTTACCACTGAACTACCATTGGCACAGGGTATTAAATTTGACCTCTAATCAATTTATAATTTCTTTTGCATGTTTATTGGTTAAGCGGCTTTTCCGTTAGATGACTCATGAGACCAGCTTCCATGTAGCAATGTCTGAGCACCAAGAACAATAAACATGCAAAGAAAATTAAAGCACTTTTTTATTTTTTTCTTCATTTTCAATACAAATTCAGCTGTATCAAGCTAGCAATTTGTGTGTTTAAATTGCATAAAATCTGTACAAATACATGTGAAAATTGTATGGATGGAAACTTTCATTTTAAATTAAATACATAAAAAAATCCTGTCGACTTATGAAGACAGGATTTTTTAACCAACTAACTCAAAACTTTAAATTGTATGATCAATGCCCAAACTTTGTGGGGAGATAAATACCATTTAAAATACTTACGTAAAATTGCAACTAATAGTTGTTCGATCCTCAACTTTTTTTACAATCTCCACAATTGATCGTATACTTGGTATAATATAATACATAGCTGTTATTAGGATAATGATTGATTGTAAGGCAATTAGACCTCAATGATTTAACATTTTTAAGATTTTTTTAATAAATTGTGGGCTAAACACTAAACATTATTTACAATGACAAAAACCACAACGTATTTATTAGGTATGTTGATTACCATTGTAGTAGGTACTTATTTCTTTATAACCTGTTGCAGCGAATGCGGTGCATCGGCAATTCATGAAGAACCGACTACAGAAAAAGTAATCGTAGAAGAACCCTCGGCAACATCTTATCCTTTTGCTATTGATGCAAACGGATTTGCCTATAATACCAATGACAATTATAATTTCAACATTTCATCCAATGCTATTCTAATGCCTTTAAGTGCTGATCTCACTAAAGGTATTAATGGGCTACAAAGTCATTTAGAAACAAATGAAAACAATGTTGTTAATGTAACGGGTTATTACACCAGTGAAGAAGAGAACACTACAGCCTTCCCTAATTTAGGTCTTGCTAGAGCAAACTCAATTAAAAATGATTTAGCTTCTAAAGGAATTTCTACCGCCCAGATCAATACCATGGGCAAATTAATGGACGAAATGGTACCTAAGGATAGCACCTATTGGGGCGCTGCATCATTTGGTATCGAAGAACGATCAGCAAGCGAAAAAGATGATTTAAACGCTTTATACGAGAAAATTAAAGCCGACCCTTTAATTTTATACTTCAATACAGCTGAAGCCTCTATATATTTAGATGCGACTCAAAGACAAAAAGTTGCCGATATCTCTAAATATATCGATAAGGTTGCAGATGCTACAGTCAGCGTTGTTGGTCATACCGATGCTACCGGACAAGCAAGTACCAATATGGCACTTGGGCAAGACAGAGCAGAATTTGCCAAAAACTACCTAATGCAAAACGGTATTACCGAAAGCAAAATCATTGCTACCTCTAAAGGACAAACCCAACCAATTGCTTCAAACGCCACAGAAGAAGGTAGAGAAAAAAACAGAAGAACAGTAATTACCTTAAAATAAACATACACTAATCCTATAAATAAGTAAAATCATGAATTTTGAAAATATGAGTATTTGGTGCTGGCTAATTCCAGCTTTAGTTGGTATCATATGTGGAATACTTGGTTACTTGCTTGGCAAAAGTTCTGCCAAAGTAATTGACAATTCTGCTGAAATCAATAGTCTTAAAGCTAGTAATACTAAGCTAAAGACCGACTTGGCAGAATTAAACAATCTTAAAGCGAGCAATACAAAATTAAAAGCCGATTTAGATGCCTGTAACCAAAAAGTAATTGCTGCCAGCAAAGCTGTTCCTCCTGCATCAAGTACCAATGTTGGCACTTCTGCTACTGCCGCATCATTTGCCGCAGGTGCCGCTACAAGTAGTGCCTTAGCTTTTGATGGTGCTGCCGCAAAAGCCGCTTTTGGAAAAACCGTTAAGCAAGACGACTTAAAACTTGTTGAAGGTATTGGACCAAAAATTGAAGGTATGTTTAAAGACCACGGTATAAAAACATGGAAAGCCCTTTCTGAAGCTAGCCTTGAAGATTGTCAGAAAATATTGGATACCGGTGGTACCCGATATAAAATTCATGACCCTGCATCTTGGCCAATGCAAGCCAAAATGTGTTATGAAGGTAAATGGACAGAACTC
Organism: Maribacter litoralis; assembly: GCF_003075045.1. Taxonomy (GTDB): domain Bacteria; phylum Bacteroidota; class Bacteroidia; order Flavobacteriales; family Flavobacteriaceae; genus Maribacter; species Maribacter litoralis. The sequence goes on from NZ_QCZD01000003.1 coordinate 544,077, forward strand.
ATGAAATGGCAAGATGAACACAAACACGGGAAACTATAACGTTACAAACCGTTGAATAAAAAAATCCCGATCGTTACCGATCGGGATTTTTTTATTTTATAATGCTCCGTTTGCTTCAACCCACTTAAAGTGATACTGATCTTCGGGAAATTTCATTCTTTCAGATATACGCTCTAATCTTGCCGGTAATTTAATCAAATAATCACGTGCTTTTTCTGCCTCCTCGTTTAAAGAGCGCACGGTATCTAACTGCCAATAAGCATTTAACTTTCTAAGAATATCAACATAATCTTGTGCTGTATACACTCCTAAACGTTGTGCACAATTAGAAAAGTTTTCAAATGCCGATCCAATTGTTCCGCCAGATTCACGTAAGAAATGAGCAGGCATCACAATCTTTTTCTTCATCATATCTGCAAAGGCGATCATCATACCAGATGGGTCTTCGCCAAAAATAGTTTTAACGAATTCTCTATACGCCAAATGGTGTCTCATTTCATCTCCTGCGATTATGGTACACATTTTACCTAATAAAGCATTACCTTTTTTCTTTGCCATTTGTCCAACACGTTTATGCGAAATATTGGTAGCTAATTCTTGAAATGAAGTATATACAAAGTTCTTATATGGATCACGGTCTGTACCGATATCAAATCCATCAGATATTAAATGTTGGGTGGTTAACTCTATTTCTCTCATATTTACCCTTCCAGATAAATAAAGATACTTGTTCAACACATCTCCGTGTCTATTCTCTTCTGCTGTCCAAGCTCTTACCCATTTTGCCCAACCATTTGTTTTATGGTCACCGTGCTGGTCTATACCTACAACATCCATCAACCAAGACTCATAAGTAGGCAATGCCTCTTCTGTAATAGTATCTGCAACCATGGTTACCCAAAAATCATATCCAAGCTCTTTAGATTCTTCACGAATATCTTTTACCTCCTGCAAAAACGTATCCTTTTCAGAATTTGGTAAAAAATCGGTAGGTTGCCATATATCCTCTGGTTTAATAAGGAAAGAATCCATAAATCCTTCTACCTGAGGCTCTAAAGCCTGCATCACTTCTAATCTTATATTTTTAGTAGACATAGTATATTTTTTATCAAAGATCGTCATTTAAACAATCCATTTTTAGTAAAGTTAACGGTTTTCTTAGTTTCTGCCCTTTTCATTAGGATAAAACGTATAAACAGGTTCGCTCTGCCAATATTCTTTAGATTCTACATTAAAAATGGTCAAAGGACCTTTAAATGCCGCACCGGTATCTATATTCCAAACATTGGCTGCCTTCTGTGGTGTGGTTTTACCTATTCTTGTTACCGGTGTATGACCAATATAGATTTCAGAATAATTCTTTAAACGTTTTGGGTAATGTATGTGCTCTTCTTCTAAATCTTTGTTCAATGAAAGAGCTAATTCCCAAAGGGTACGGTCCCAATAAAAGGTTTTTTGAAAATATTCATGTTCAATTCCCTTTAAGTTAGTAAATCCTGCATGCAAATACAACCGGTTTTCCGAATCTAAATGGTAATTCACTAGGCTTTCATAAAACCCAATATGAATTTCCTTCGTTTTTTCAGATACTTTCGCATAAGAATTTGAAGTAGCCTCGCCACCATGCATAAACCAAGTTGGGTTATCGGCGTTTCCCGTTAACCATTCATAACAAAGTTCATCATGGTTTCCCCTAAGGTATATACAATTGTATTTTTTCTTTAATTCTAAGAGGTAATCAATAGTTTCTACCGCTTCGCTCCATCCATCAATATAATCCCCCAAAAAAATTAAAGTATCATGCTCTGTTATAGCCGCTTTGTCAAGCACTTGTTTTAATGCCTGTAAGCCCGAATGAATGTCACCTACAACCAGTGTTCTATTTTTATTCATTTAGCAAAAATCGCAATTATGGTTATTATGACAAGTATAAAAAGTACTAAAAAAAAGATTTTCCAAAAGGAATATGGTCTATTTCCGCTCAGCTCTCCAGTTTGTCCATTAATGTAAAAATTATATTCTTTACCCTCATATCTATAAGAACTTATATAAATAGGAAGCAAAATATGTTTGAATTTCTCATCTGATAATTTAATATCGGCATTTGCAATACGTTGCGTATCGCCGCCAATATCTCTTCTGATCCAATTATAGGCTATATTCTTCGCTTCTTGAAAAGATTTGTGATGCCCTTCTTTTAACGAAATGGTATATTTTTCAGTTACAAAACCCGATAGGTATTTAGAGTTAAACACCACCAAATCTTTAAGGTTCCAAAAGGCAACCTTTGATGGTATTTCTTTTCTCTTTTTCTCTGATGCACTAATTAAGATATCGTCTACGAAGCCATCTACCTTACCAGAAGCATAAGTCCATCTGGTTTTACGAACCCTTCTAGTTCTTTTGCCTTTATCGCTATTATAGGTTTGATTTTCATAATAATAATCTCCTCTTTGCCCTTGATAGGAGGCAAAAAGATTAGCGTCAAAAGTCCAATATGGTATATAGAGACCATGCAAACCTTCTGGATCTAGCGCAGCTTTTTTTAAATTATTAGGTGCAAACCATATTTTACCAACCCAAGATTTGAATATAGACCGAGCCTTTTTAGCATCTAACTGAAATGGCACTAACGCTCCAGGCAGGATCCAACCTTCTTTTTCAATATCTTCTCGAATTAAAGGTTCGCTACAATAAACACAGTTCAGAGATTTATAGTTTTCTTCTACGTGCTGGTTAGCGCCACAATTTTTACAATGCAGCAATTCAATGGTATCGGTATAAGCATTTTCGCCTACAATCTTTAAATAGTGTTCTAGCTCAAGCTCTTCAAAACTACTTTTAGATTGCTCTATAAATTCTTCATAACCACAATATTCACATGTAAGTTGGTGAGAACCTGGCTTAAATTTAAGTTCTGCCCCACAATTGGCGCATGCTTTTTTATATTCCGATTGTTGAATATCGTTCATAGAAAGTATCCCTTATCTAAAAAGGTTGAATTGTAATGTAGTTGATAAGTTCTATTATGCTGTTGGTAAAGGTGGTGGCGTATTACCGCCCAAGAATGACTTTAACTCCTCAATTTCTTTAAGTGCCGACCAACTTTCCATTCCCTGTTTCCATATAAGGGAATCTCTATTAATGGTTCTACTTGCAAAAAGTTCTTTTAACTTTTCAAAGCTTACAGGACCCAATTGTTGACCGTTTACTACATAAAAATAACTTACCTGTACAGGTATTGGCGGTGGTGCCTGTGGTTGTTGTGCCACCTGGCCGCCAAGTGGTTGTGCAGCAGGTTGCCCCATTAGACCGCCCATTTGTTGTGCCAGTACAAAGCCCATGCCCATGCCCATACCTGCACCTGCTGTGCCGCCTTCATTCTTAGCCGCCAACTCCATTGCCTTGGCAGCTTTGAACTGTGCCAATTTGCCCATGTCCAATTTATCTAAACGGCTATACTCAAAAATTTCTTTTTTAAGCTCTTCGGGCATAGATACGTTTTCAATATAGAACCTCTCTAATTCAATACCTACTCTATTGAATTCTGGTTGCATAACCTCTTGGCACGTTTCCGAAAGTTCGCTTGTATTGGCCGCATACAGCTCAATTGGTAAATTGGCTTCACCAACGGTATCGGTAAAACGTGTTACTATTAAACTTTTTAAATGTTCGTTTACTTCATAATTGGTAAAATTACCATCGGTACCTACCACATCCACTACAAACCTACCTGGGTCGTTGATCCTAAAACTATAAGTTCCAAAAGCTCGTATTTCTACCAAACCAAACCTGTCATCGCTAAGCATGAACGGATTTTTAGTTCCCCATTTTTCATCTGTAAACAAGCGGGTATTAACAAAATACACCTCAGCTTTGAACGGACTATCGAATCCATATTTCCACCCTTTTAATGTGGTAAGAATGGGTAAATTTTGAGTATTTAAAGTGTATGTGCCAGGGGTAAAGACATCTGCCAATTGCCCTTCGTTGATAAAAACCGCTGTTTGCCCTTCCCTTACAATTAACTTGGCGTTGTTCTTAATTTCGTTCTGGTAGCGCTCAAACCTATGTACAATGGTATCGTTGCTAGAGTCTATCCACTCTACAATGTCAATAAATTCGTGACTTAGTTTTTTCTTAATTTCATCAAATATGCTCATGGTCAGTATGTGTTTTATAAAGTGTAATTCAAGATATGCAATTCAGTAACAGACCCAAAATACGTTGGGTATTAAATCATAAAAATAATCTTCACACTACCGTAATTTAATATTTATTTAAGATTATTTAGGATGTAGCGGTCTTTTCTAATTAACTTAGACCTCCTAATTTTCTATTTGAATTATGAAAAAGGTATTTTGTATCGGAGAATTGCTGATTGATTTTGTTGCTGAAAACCAAGGTAAAGATCTATCAAAAGCAAAAGAGTTTTCTAAAAAGGCAGGTGGAGCACCGGCAAATGTTGCATGTGCAATAAGTAAGCTTGGTGGAGACAGTTTTTTTGTTGGTGCTGTTGGTGATGATCCTTTTGGTACTTTTCTTCTTCGTATTCTTGAAAACGAAAAAGTAGATATTTCTTTAGCACAAAAATGTGATACGTTTACCACTTTGGCATTTGTTTCTATTGATGAAGATGGTGAGCGCGATTTTGTATTTAGCCGTGGTGCAGACAAAGAACTTACATACGACTCATCGCTAAAGTCTAAATTCGAAAATAGCATTTTGCACTTTGGTGCAGCAACTGCACTATTAGGTGGTACTTTAGAAGAAACCTACAGTAGGTATTTGTTCGACGGACTTACAAAGAATGCCTTTATTAGTTTCGACCCTAATTACCGAGTGGATCTTTGGAAAAACAAAGAGGACGTTTTTATACGCAAATGCCATTCTTTCATTGAAAAATCTCATTTATGCAAATTTAGTCTAGAGGAAGCTCAACTTCTTTCTGGCAAGGAAAATCTTGAAGATGCCTGCAAATTTTTCCATGAAATGGGAACGCAAATTATTGTAGTCACCCTAGGTAGTGAAGGTACATTACTTAGCACATCTAATTTCTATAAAACAATACCAAGTATTAAGGTGACGCCTAAGGACACTACTGGTGCTGGCGATGCTTTTATTGGTTGCCTTTTGCAACAGCTTGCCGAAAATTCTAAAATCGAAGATGTTCTAGAGAATGAATATCTACTTTCTAACATGGTGGCCAGAGCTAACAAAGCCGGCGCCATTACTACAGAGAATTTTGGAGCCATAGAATCATTACCTACAGTACAACAATTAGATTCTTAGTATGAACCAAGCGGAATTATTAAGAATATTGGCTTCTAGGGACCAAAAGAAAAAAAGTACGCAATCTTTATTTGAACAAAGGTTGGCTACCAACCTATCCCTTATTAATACCCAGTTTTTTTCGTTATACCAAGAAAAAGAACATAAGACCTACTTTCTTACTCTTTTAGAAACCTTGGAAACGCTTTTTAAAACCCGACCAAAAGAACTTCAAAACCAAGATATAGACCGTTTTAATGCAGGAAACTGGTACCAAAGCGAGCAAATGGTAGGCATGCAGATGTACGTTGATAGATTTAATAAAGACATTAACGGACTTAAAGAAAAACTGCCTTATTTTGAAGACCTTGGTATTAACTTTCTTCACCTAATGCCCATTACCACAAGACCAGCAGGTGAAAATGATGGCGGGTATGCGGTAAACAGCTATCATGAAATCGATAGTAAATACGGTACTAAGACAGATTTTTTAGATTTTACCAAAAAAGCACGTAAAAACGATATGTTTATAATGCTTGATTTTGTTGTAAACCACACTTCAGATGAATTTGAGTGGGCACAAAAAGCAAAAGAAGGCAATCTACATTATCAAAATTATTACTACACCTATTCTGACCGCCACATCCCCGATGAGTTCGAAAAGACATTGCCGGAAATATTTCCGCAATCGGCACCCGGCAACTTTACTTACAATAACGAAATGGAGAAATGGGTAATGACCTGTTTTAATACATATCAGTGGGATTTAAATTATAGAAACCCGGAAGTATTCATTGAAATGCTAAGTAATTTAGTTGGTCTTGCAAATTTAGGGGTAGACGTTATCCGTTTTGACGCGCTGGCTTTTCTTTGGAAAAAACTTGGAACACTTTCACAAAACCTACCGGAAGCGCATACCTTAATCTCACTTTTTAGATTGTGCCTTCAAGTAGTAGCTCCTGGTGTTATTCTTTTAGCGGAAGCAATTGTAGCCCCAAGAAACATTATTAAATATTTTGGGGAAGGCACTTTAACGGGCAATGAATGCGAAGTTGCCTACAACGCTTCTTTAATGGCACTTTTGTGGAATTCAATAGCCACTAAAAAAGCATCTTTACTGGTAAAAAGTGTTTCAGAAATACCAACAAAACCTCAAGATGCCACATGGGTCAACTACATACGATGTCATGACGACATTGGCCTTGGCTACGATGACGATTTTGTTAAAGCAATGGGTTATGATCCCACAGCACATAAACAGTTCATTTTAAACTATTACTGCGGAAAATTAGAATGGTCACCAGCGAAAGGGCTAATGTTCATGTACAACCCAAAAAATGGTGATGGCAGAATTACCGGAAGTGCAGCGTCACTATTAGGTTTAGAAACTGCTCTTGAACAAAAGAATGATAAAATTGTTGACTATGCCATCACTAAAATTTTAATGATGCACGGTATTATTTTAACGTATGGCGGCATACCCATGATCTATGCCGGTGATGAAATTGCCACCTTAAACGATTATTCTTACGAACAGAACGAAGATCATATAAATGATAACCGCTGGGTTAACAGACCAATGCAGAATTGGAATCTTGTTTCAAAAATAAAAACAGAAAAAAACAGCCCTTCTACAATTGTATACAACGGATTAAAAAAAATGATTCGCTTACGAAAAGAGCATAGCGTGTTCGCAGATACCAACAACATTAAAATACACGGTTGCCCCAACGAACATATATTCGTTTTTCAAAGATCACATGAAGACGAAAGTGTTTGGGTGCTTTCTAATTTCAATGAAGTTACCGAGACTATCAATATAGGATGGTTACTTTCTATAGGTATTTTAACTGGTAAAAACTCTATTGATTTACTTACAGGGAAATCTATTGAATTTATACAAAACGAATTGGCATTGAAGCCTTACGAGCAACTTTGGATTAAGAATATTTAACCTTCCTTAATACACGAAGCGCTTCTTTCAGCGAGGCATTCACCTTTGGGTATTTCGGTTTCAATATTTGTCTGGCTTTTTCCATACGCTCCTTTGCCTCTTCAAATCCGTTTAAAAAGCATATTAAATAAGAATCTGCCAAGTACCTTAATTGCTTCACTTCGGCAATCGTCAACTCTATATTCTTCTTTGCCTTGGCTACCAAAGCATTGTTGTTTTCATATATCTTCTTCAATTCATTTTTATCATGAACCGGGGGTTCGAACAGTAAATCGCTCTTAATTTGATAGGTGCCATTTTCACTAAAATTAATTACCACTTTTTCCAATGGATAATATCTTTGTTTAGCACCTAAACCTAGTTGAACAAATTCTATGGTCGAAAAGGAATCGTTATCATAGGTTATGGTGACCTCATCTAAATTTGAATAAAACAATTTTACTTGCTCATTGATCAACTCAATATCTACCCGATAATAATACGTAACACCATTGACCACCTTTTTGTTCCCTGCCCAACAAACTACAAATTGCTCTTTAAAAACTTTATAATCACTATCCAGATCCTTATGACGGTGATTTAAAAAATCGATTACACCATCTAAAGTAAGTTCAATATTATTAGTGGCATGTTGTTCAATGGTTGCCACTGCCTCAGAGTTAGTGTCCTTTAATTCTATATCGAACACTTTTGGCAAGCTAATACTGCCTTCCCTAAAAAATACCGACCCACCATAATATTTCCAGATGTTTTTTCTGAGAGAGCATATTTTTCCAATTGATTTTATGGTAACCAATCCTACCACTTTTCCTTCTGGCAGATGTGGGAAAGGAATATTTTCATAAGAAATCAACGGTGGGTTATCTAAATAGGCATTCACTAAATTTTGAATCTTACTGTCATCAAAAAAGTCCACACCAACTATTCGATTATCCTCATCTTCTACACCAACAACAATAAATGAATTGTTAGACGGGTTACTGTTGGCCAAAGCACATACATGCTTTAGAAACTTCCCTTTTCCTTCTTTTTCTCCAATTGCAATAAATCGCTTTTTATCGTAAAAACTGTTCTCATCATTATGTGCGAGCAGGTTTTTTACCAAAAGCCGTTTATTGATCATGTTGAGCTATTTTTCTATATGAGAGGCTTATGATTTATCTACGATTGTTGAAGAGGCCTGTGCTGTGGGCATAACTACTAAATCGGCAATATTTACGTGGTATGGCCTTGTCACTACAAAGTGAATAATATCTGCTATATCCTCTGGTTTCAAGGGCTGAAAACCTTTATAAACATTATCTGCCCTTTCTTCATCTCCCTTAAAACGTACATTACTGAATTCGGTTTCCACCAAACCAGGATTTACCGCACCAACACGAACACCTGTACCGTTCAGATCAATACGCATACCTTGGTTGATAGCATCTACCGCATGCTTACTGGCGCAGTACACATTTCCCTTGGGGTATACTTCTTTACCTGCAGTTGAACCAATATTGATGATGTGACCAGATTTACGAGCCACCATCTGCGGAATCAATGCTTTTGAAACATAAAGCAATCCCTTTACATTGATATCTAGCATGGCGTCCCAATCGTCTACGCTACCATCTTGTATGGTATCTAAACCATGGGCATTACCCGCATTATTCACCAAAATATCTATTTGAGAGAAATCTTTTGGCAATGTATCTATTGCCACTGTAACGGCTTCTTTATTCCTTATATCAAAATTTAAGGTATGCACGTCTACTTCCTTTCCTAATTCTTCCTTCAAGGCATCTAACCTATCTTGTCTTCTACCGCACAATACCAACCTAATTCCTTTTAGAGCAAAATGTATGGCGGTAGATTTACCTATTCCACTTGTAGCGCCTGTAATAAATGCTGTTTTTTTCATGTTCAATTCTAATTATGCAACCTCATGACCCTCATTGGCCTCAAGTAAAATAAACCAATCTTGTAAATCCATAGCTATAGCAACGGCATCCATAGCCAATTTTAAACGTTGGGGAGTAGCAGTACCTACGACAGGATGAATTTTAGACGGGTGCTTTAAAATCCACGCCAACAGTAATTGATCCTCTGTTGCATCGTATTTCTTAGTTAGCTTGGCCAATACTTCCTTAACTCTAAAATTTGCCTTGGATTCTTCCCTAAAATAGCTGCCTAATGGACTCCAACTCATAGCAAGCCTATCATTTGCAATGCAATCGTCTAAAGAACCATCGTTCATTACACCGTTAGAAGTAAGTGAAAATTCTACTTGATTAGCTTCTACCTTATTATTTCTTTCAATTAATTGTATTTGTGATGGTGAGAAATTAGACACCCCAAATTGCTTGATCTTTCCTTCATTTTTAAGTTGGTCGATAGCTTCAGCTATTTCTGAAGGATCCATTAATGGGCTAGGTCTATGTAACAGCAGCAAATCTAAATAATCGGTTTGCAGCATTTTTAGAGACCGTTCTACCGATTTAATAATATAATCTCTATTGTAATCATAATGCTTAACCCTATTGCTACGTTCTTTTACGTTGAACTGAATTCCGCATTTGCTGATCAATTGAATATTATCTCGATCTATACCACTTTTAGCAAATGCTTTACCAAAATCCTCTTCGTTCGTATAATCGCCGTATATATCTGCATGGTCAAAAGTAGTTATGTTATTTTCTACGCAATGGCTCATTAACTCTATCATTTCAGCAGTGGAAAGTTGTTTTCCCCATTTGCCCCAGGTCATAGTTCCTGCAATTATTCTTGAATATTTCAATATATTGTATTTTGTTTAATGAAATTAAAAAGAAATACCTTAAAACGTTCATAAAAATAAGGGCTTTTCCAATTTTTTAACCTATCATTAACAGCGACTGACTGAATAAATTTTCAATTTGCATAACTGTTAAAATTAGAAGCCTTAACAATCAATAATATAATACTTTAAATGGAAGAAAATACCTCAATTGACATTAGTGCGGTAAATGAGAAAATTGCTCAAGAAAGCGCTTTTATCGATTTATTGATGCTTGAAATGAATAAAGTGATCGTTGGCCAGAAATACATGGTAGAACGATTGCTAATCGGACTTTTAGGACAAGGCCATATATTATTGGAAGGTGTACCGGGGTTGGCAAAAACCTTGGCGATCAATACGCTTTCAAAAGCTGTTAAAGGTAGTTTTAGCAGAATTCAATTTACACCAGATCTTTTACCTGCAGATGTTGTAGGTACATTGATCTACAACATGAAACTGAACGATTTTTCTATTAAGAAGGGTCCTATTTTTGCAAATTTTGTGCTTGCCGATGAAATTAACCGTGCACCGGCGAAAGTACAATCAGCTCTTTTAGAGGCTATGCAAGAGAAACAGGTAACCATTGGTGATGAAACCTTTGTTCTTGACAAACCATTTTTGGTAATGGCAACGCAAAACCCTGTAGAGCAAGAAGGTACTTATCCACTACCAGAGGCACAAGTGGATAGATTTATGTTGAAAACGGTTATCGACTATCCAAAAATCAATGAGGAACAGTTGATCATGCGCCAAAATTTAAAGGGTAGTTATGAAACGGTAAACCCAGTTGTATCCATAGAGCAAATACTCAGCGCGCAGAAAGCTGTTCGTGAAGTATATATGGACGAAAAAATAGAGAAATATATTCTTGATCTTGTTTTCGCAACCAGATATCCAGAAAAATACAACCTAGAAAGCTTAAAACCTTTGATCAGTTTTGGAGCATCTCCAAGGGGTAGTATTAATTTAGGGACAGCGGCAAAATGTTATGCCTTCATTAAAAGAAGAGGATATGTTGTACCAGAAGATGTACGTGCCGTTGTACACGATGTACTAAGACATAGAATTGGTATAACGTATGAGGCGGAAGCCGAAAACATAACTTCTGTTGATATCATCAACAAAATTGTAAACGAGATAGAGGTTCCTTAAATACAGTACACCATATTCAGCATTTAAATTCTTTATACCGATTTTAATTTTATGCTGAAGTAATTTTACTAAAACGGATACTGTAAACTGTTTACTAAAGAATGGACACCAAAGAGCTACTCAAAAAAGTACGTAAAATTGAAATAAAGACGAGACGTCTTTCCGACCATATATTTGGTGGGGAATACCACTCTACCTTTAAGGGTCGTGGTATGACATTTAGTGAAGTACGACAGTATCAATTTGGAGATGATGTTAGAAATATTGACTGGAACGTTACCGCCCGTTACAACGAACCTTATATAAAGGTCTTTGAAGAAGAGCGAGAATTGACCATGATGTTAATGGTAGATATTAGTGGCTCTGAATTATTTGGAACCACTAATCAATTTAAAAATGAAATAGTTACAGAAATATCTGCCACTTTAGCTTTTAGCGCATTACAAAATAATGATAAAGTAGGTATTATATTGTTCTCTGATCAAATAGAACTTTTTATCCCACCAAAAAAAGGAAAAACACATGTTCTTCGAATTATAAGGGAACTATTGGAGTTTAAACCAAAAAGCAATAAAACTGACATAGCCCAAGCTTTAAAATTCTTGAGCAGTGTCATGAAAAAGAAAGCCATTGTTTTTTTGCTTTCTGATTTTATTGATGAAGGATATGAAAAAACCCTTAAGATTACCGGTAGCAAGCACGACGTAACAGGCATTCGTATTTATGACGAGCGCGAAGAGTCTATACCAAACTTGGGAATGGTGCAAGTAGAAGATGCAGAAACAGGCAAACTGCAGTTGGTAAATACCAAATCTAAAAAAGTACGTAACGCATATGCACAATTTCACCAAGAGCGTGTTACCTACTTTAAAGAGTCTTTTACAAAATCGGGATGCGGTGTATTAGACTGTAGGGTCGATGAAAGCTATGTGAAAAAATTATTAGGCTATTTTAAAAGAAGAGGTTGATACGAATGAGTTATATTAAAAAAGCAATTACAACAGGTTTACCGTACGTAGTACGAGTTTTGCCTGTATTCGTATTTTTACTATGCTCCATTACATTGAGCGCTCAAGAAAATCCGAAGATAACTACAGAGGTAGATACTACTTTTATAAAAATTGGAGAGCAGGTTCAATGGAAGGTTACCGTAGATATCGACTCTACCGATTTTGTTATTTTTCCTGAGGGGCAAACGTTCTCTCCTTTAGAAACCGTTGAAGCGTTTGCAACGGACACCACGAGAAATAAAGATAGGCTAACGCTACAAAAAATATATGCACTTACCCAGTTTGATTCGGGTGCGTACAAATTACCTTCTCAACGTATTGATATCAATGGCACCGGTTATATGACCGATTCTTCTATGATCAATGTAGCTACTGTTCCTGTAGATACTTTGAATCAGAAAATGTACGATATAAAGCCACTTATCAATGTTGAAAAAAGCAATTACACATTCTGGAAATACTTGATTATCGGTTTGCTTATTCTATTGATTTTAGGCGGATTATTATACTGGTTCGTGTTTCGTAAAAAACCACTTACTGAAGAAGAAAAAGTAGCCTTACTTCCTCCATATGATAGAGCTTTACTAGAACTTAAACAGTTAGAAAACTCTAAGTACTTGATACAAGACGAGTACAAACAATATTATTCTGAGTTGACCACTATTGTTCGCTCCTATCTAGAAGAAGATGCCCATATAACAGCTTTGGAAAGCACCACGGGTCAACTCATTGAGAAATTAGAACTGCTAAAAGATGCGGGTGAGTTAAAGTTAGACGACGATACTATTAAGCAGTTTCAACAAATATTACAAACGGCAGATTTAGTAAAATTCGCCAAGAACAAGCCCTCTACTTCAGTTGCCGAGCAAGACAGAAAACTGGTTGAGCAAATAGTTGAAAAAACACATGAAGCCATACCAGAACCTACAGAAGAAGAGTTACTGGAACAAGCCGAGTATCAAGAAGAATTGGAGCGTAGGGCAAAAAAGAAAAAGATAAGAATTGCAGTAATATCCGCTGTCGCCGTAGTTTTGGTTGGTATTACCATTGCTGGAATAAAATTAGGTTTCGGTTACTTAAAAGATACCGTTTTAGGTCATCCTACCAAAGAACTATTAGAAGGTGAATGGGTGCGCAGCAGCTATGGTTTTCCTCCTATACAATTAGAGACCCCTCAAGTTCTGGTGCGTCAAAAGATAAAATTACCGGCCGAAGCCAAGGCCGCCATTGCAGATATACAAGCTTTTGAGTACAGGAGCCCTATTTCATTATTTAATATAGGCACTACTAGTATTACTCTAGCACAACAAGATGTGGAACCGGAATTTGACAAGACAATTGAACAAATTCTTTCAAATTTTGAAGGTCAAGGCGCAAAGAACATCATTACTAAACAAGAGGAGTTTAGTACCATTAGTGGTGTTAAAGGAGTAAAGGTTTTTGGCAGTGGCCAGTTTCCATTACCAGGATCGGAAGAATTAATTGATGGCGAATATGCCGTGTTACTTTTTGGAGGCAAAGGCTTTCAACAATATGTTATTCTAACTTGGTTAGAAGATGATACATACGCACAAGAAATAGTAGACCGTATTTTAGCATCGGTAGAAGTAAAAACAGAAGCATAAATGTTCGAAAATATATCATTTGCAAATCCTGATCTCTTTTGGCTGTTCCTATTACTGCCATTGGCAATTGTGTGGTATATCTTTAAACAAAAAGAACAAACTGCATCTTTGCGAATTTCTACCGCCAAAGGATTTAGCTACAATAGTATTTTACCAAAATTAAAACCAATACTGTTCGTATTACGTCTTTTAGCATTAAGTGCCATTATTGTGGCAATAGCAAGACCACAAACCGAAGATATATCTACCCGAACCAAAACGACCAAGGGTATTGATATTGTTATGGCAATAGATGTATCTTCAAGTATGTTGGCACGTGATCTAAAACCAAATAGATTATCGGCTTTGAAGAAAGTCGCTGCAGATTTTATCAAAGAAAGACCAAATGACCGTATAGGCCTTGTCGTATATGCCGGTGAAGGATATACAAAAACGCCTATAACCACAGATAAGTCTATTGTGCTAAACGCATTATCTGAAATTACATACGGACAACTAGATGATGGTACTGCCATTGGTATGGGGCTGGCAACATCGGTAAACCGCCTAAAAGAGAGTACGGCAAAAAGTAAAATTATCATATTATTGACAGATGGTGTAAACAATTCCGGCTTTATTGAACCGCAAACCGCGGCGGACTTGGCTATTGAATTCGACATAAAAACTTATACCATAGCTATAGGAACTAACGGTAATGCTTTAACTCCAATACAATACAATCCAGATGGCTCTTTTAGGTATGGCATGCGACAAGTAGAAATCGATGAAAATCTACTAAAAGATATTGCCGGTGCTACAGGCGGTAGATACTTTAGGGCAACGGACAACGAATCTTTAGAGGAAATCTACGATGAGATTAACAAACTGGAAAAAACCGAAGTAGAAGAATTCAAATACTATCGCTACGAGGAAAAATTTAGATTTTGGGCGCTGTTGGCACTAGGATTGCTTTTGTTAGAATGGATATTAAGAAATACACTATTTAGAAGCTTTGTATAATATGATACAGTACGACGAAAAAATATATTTCTATTTGCTATTTATCATTCCGGTGGTAGTGGTGCTGTTCCTTTTATTATTGGTGTGGAAAAAAAGAACTCAGAAAAAATTTGCTGACACTGAACTTTTAAAAAGGCTTACCCCTAACCGCTCCTATAATAAAGGAGGGATTAAATTGGTTGTATTCATTTTAGCTATGACCCTATTGGTCATCGGGTTGGTCAACCCAAAAATTGGCACAAAACTTGAAACCGTTAAACGAGAAGGTGTAGACATAGTATTTGCGGTCGATGTCAGTAAAAGTATGCTCGCAGAAGACATAGCACCTAACAGATTAGAAAAGGCAAAACGATTGGTTTCTGAAATCATAAACCAATTGGCAAGCGATAGAATAGGTATTATCGCCTACGCCGGCCAAGCATATCCACAATTACCGATTACAACCGACTATGGTGCAGCAAAAATGTTTTTGCAAAGTATGAATACCGATATGCTAACATCGCAAGGTACGGCCATTGACCAAGCTATTGAATTAGCTACTACCTATTATGACGATGCAGAGCAAACCAATAGGGTTCTATTTATTATTTCCGATGGTGAAGATCACTCAGAAGGCTCAACTATAGATGCTGTTGAAGATGCTGCAGATGAAGGCATTATTATCTACACCATAGGGGTCGGTAAGGAAAAAGGAGCTCCAATACCTATAAAAAGAAACGGAATATTAGAAAGCCTGAAGAAAGATAGTCAAGGTGAAACCGTAATTACAAAATTAAATGAGAGTGTTCTCGTGGATATTGCAAATGAAGGCGACGGACAATATATTGATGGGTCTAATACCGAAACGGCCGTAGAATTCATTAAGGAAGAATTGCTGAAAATGGATAAAAAAGAATTTGAAGCCAAGCAATTCGCAGAATATAAAGATCAGTTTCAATGGTTTATTGGCGGGGCACTATTGCTTCTCTTTTTAGATATTTTTATCTTGGACCGCAAGACAAGCTGGTTAATGAAACTCAATTTGTTCAATGAGAAAAGAAATGAATAATATAAGCACAATTTTAGTATTACTTTTTGTTTGCTTTTCATCTTTTGCTCAAGAAGTAGACGAGAAGGAAAAAGAAAAGGCGTTAAGATCATCTACTAATCTTACTTGGGACGGAAACAAGGCGCTATCGGAAGATAATTTTATAGCCGCAGAGGTAGATTATAGAAAAGCAATTGCCAAAAGTTCAGAGAATAGCGCCGCTCCCTACAACTTAGGAAACGCGTATTACAATAACGAAACTTATAATGAGGCCTTTAGCCGATTCAAAGAAGCTGGTGAGGCATCAACAACAAAAGAAGATAAGCATAAAGCATACCACAACATGGGTAATGTATTTATGAAAAATAAAGACTACGCCAAGGCTGTTGAAGCTTACAAAGAGGCTTTGCGAAACAACCCAAAAGATGAAGAAACCCGTTATAATCTTGCCTTAGCGAAGGAGCTTCTTAAAAAAGAGCAAGACGAAAATAAGCAGAACCAAGACGATAAGGACGAGGACAAAAAAGATCAAGACGAAAACAAAGATCAAGATAAAAAAGACGAAGGAGAAAACGAGGACAAAAAAGATCAAGGTGAAGACGGCGATAAGGGTGATGAAGGAGATAAAGACGAAGAGAAAAAAGACGATAACAAAGAGGGTGAAGGGGAAAATGAATCTGATCAAAAGAAGAAACCTGAACAAGGTGACGGAAATAACGAACAAGAGCAACAACAACCCAGACCTAATCAGCTTTCAAAACAGCAAGTTGAAAATCTATTAAGAGCAATGCAAAATGCCGAGAAAAAGGTTCAAGATAAAATTGATGCTAAGAAGGTAAAAGGTGCTAAAATTAAAAACGAAAAAGATTGGTAGACTTTAAGTCCATAACTAAGCTAGGGTTGGTAATAACCGTATTTCTATCATCTGTGTTGATGATGGCCCAGGGCAATGATGAGGTTACTTTTGAAATGAAGTTAAGTAAACCTAAGCTTGGTATCAATGAACGACTAAGGGTAGACTTTGTAATGAATCGGGATGGTGATAATTTCAATCCGCCAGATTTTACCGGTTTTAAAGTCATTATGGGTCCGTCACAATCTATTAGTTCTTCTTGGATCAACGGTGTTAGAAGTTATTCAAAATCATACTCATACACCTTGGCCCCAACTGCCAGAGGTAAGTTTACCATAAAACAAGCATCAATCGTCATTGGAGGCGAAACCTATAAATCATTGGCGCAAGATGTAGAAGTTA
Organism: Maribacter litoralis; assembly: GCF_003075045.1. Classification (GTDB taxonomy): domain Bacteria; phylum Bacteroidota; class Bacteroidia; order Flavobacteriales; family Flavobacteriaceae; genus Maribacter; species Maribacter litoralis. The sequence continues at coordinate 561,170 of NZ_QCZD01000003.1, forward strand.
CCGCTGCAGTAGACAAACCTAGCGATCAAATGACGGCCGATGATATTGCCGATGAAAATTTGCATTTGGTTGCTGAAGTCTCAAAATCAAACCCGTATTTAAACGAGGCAATTACCGTAATCTATAAACTATACGTTAGTAGAAATATCAGTGTTTCTAACTATCAACCATTAGACAACCCAACATATAATAATTTTTGGAGTCAAGATATTAAAGTAAATGCACTAAGCGCTCAAAATGGCACGTACAAAGGAAAACCTTATCGCTACGTAATATTGAAGCGGGTAGTTCTGTATCCTCAAAAATCGGGTAAGCTTGACATAGAACCGTTATCACTAGATGTTACCGTAGATGTACCAACAGGCAGAAGAGATTTCTTTGGTCAACGAATGTATGCCCAAACCAACAAAACCGTATCTGCCGGAAATAGAACCATCAATGTAAAACCTTTACCATTAGAAAATCAGCCAGCCGATTTTAATGGTGCAGTTGGTGATTTTGATTTTTCAGTGACTACAAGTAAAACCAGCTTAAATGCATCAGAATCTTTACAAGCAACGGTAGAGGTCAGCGGAAAAGGAAATCTAAAATTATTCAAACTTCCAGAACTTGAATTACCGAGTGCTTTAGAAGTTTATGAGCCCGAATTTACCGAAGGGGTTAGAACCACTTTGGCAGGCATGCAAGGTAAGGTAAGTAACCAGTACACCATTGTACCATCTTTTAGGGGAAAATATCCTATATCACCATTAAGCTTTAGTTACTTTAATCCATCCACAGGAAAATATGCAACTTTAACTTCAGATGAAATAGTGATCAATGTATTAGAAGGTCCGTTGAGCGCATCATCTAATTCTACTGTTAGCCCTAATAACCAAAAACAATCGGTTATTGCTAGCGGAAACCAATTTAATTTTATTAAGCTAAATCCAAATTTAACAGGAAAAGGCTTCTCTTATTTCTTTGGATCTACATCATTCTATCTATGGTTGTTATGCCCATTATTATTGATACCCATAGCAATTATACTTAGAAAGAAAAGAGATGAAATGGCGGGAGATATTGTGGGTAATAAAATTAGAAAAGCAAATAAATTGGCTCGTAAATATTTATCTGCCGCTAGAAAAGAATTGGGTAATAAAGATTCTTTTTACGTGGCTTTAGAGCGCGCATTACACAATTATTTGAAGGCCAAGTTGAAGATAGAAACCTCAGAGTTCAGTAAAGATAAAATCACCCACTTACTGACCGAAAAAAATATAGACGACGCTTCTGTAAATAGCTTTATTTCCCTTCTTGAAAACTGCGAGGCTGCGAGATACAGCCCATTTTCTAATGTTCAGATGCAGGCAGATTATGATAAGGCGAGCGAAGTTATTTCTATAATGGATAAACAATTATAAACATGTTCAAAAAGCTAGTTACTCTTATTGGCCTATTTATGGTTTTACTGTGTACCGCTCAGAACAATCAATTGTTTAAGCAGGCAACAGAAGCATATAATGCAGGAGATTACGAAAAAGCAGCCGATTTTTATAATAGCATCCTTGAAAATGGCAAACATTCAGCTGCTGTATATTATAATTTGGGCAATGCCTATTACAAACAGAATAAAATTGCAGAAAGCATATATTTCTACGAAAAAGCCCTGTTATTATCCCCAAATGACGAAGAAATAAAAACCAATCTCAGCTATGCTCAAAACATGACCATAGATGCTATTGATACAATGCCCGAAACCGGTTTATCTAGACTTTACAAGAATATAACGGGTAAGTTAACTTTTGATCAGTGGGCATATTTGGCTATAGGGTTTATGATGCTTTTTGTAGTGTTATACATTCTTTTCTATTACTCTAATTATTCCACAAGAAAAAGATTAACCTTTATTGGTAGTCTACTTGCAATGTTTTTCTGCATTATCTCTGTAATATTCGCTTATGTTCAACGAAGTGATTTTGACAAAGACCAACCTGCTATTGTTTTTTCTGAAGAAAGTCTGGTAAAAGCTGAACCTAATAACAGCAGTGCCGAAGTATTTATTTTACACGCTGGCACTAAAGTGAACGTTCTTGATCAATTAGACGATTGGAAGAAAATAAAACTTGCAGACGGCAAAACAGGATGGTTACCAAATGATGATATAAAAATGTTAAAGGATTTTTAGAAAATTGTTAACAATTTTTGACAGTTTGCGTACTATCTTTACGCTTCTTATTTTTGTATATGCAATTTATCGCACGTTTTACACTCTTATTTTTTTGGCTATTTGCAATAACTGCACCTAGCATTATTACCCTGTGCGATGTTGATAACCCAATTGTTATTACCAATTTAAACGAGGAAGAGCAAGAAAGCGGTAAGAAATCAATGGGTGAAGAAAAATTTGTAAAAGATAATTCTATTCATTTTTCATTTATATCCATTCATGAAAACTCTATAATCGGAAACATGAATACCATAGGTTATCTAGACCTATATTTAGAAGTCTTTTCTCCTCCGCCAGATTACATTAGTTAATATTCCGTATTTTTTATATTAACTAATCAGTCCTTAGTTTAGGACTTAATTATTTTACTTCATGTTCAAACATATTAAAAGTGATATTCCAGCGAGTATCGTTGTATTTTTTGTTGCGTTACCTTTATGTTTAGGTATTGCATTAGCTAGTGGAGCCCCACTATTTTCAGGTTTAATTGCCGGTATTATTGGTGGTGTCGTTGTTGGCGGACTTAGTGGCTCCAAAATCGGAGTTAGTGGACCTGCTGCAGGTTTGGCAGCAATTGTTCTTACTGCAATTGGAACCTTAGGCGGGTATCAAAACTTTTTGGTCGCCGTTGTTTTAGGTGGTATTATCCAAATAGTATTTGGTGTTTTAAAGGCTGGTGTTATCGGCTATTATTTTCCCTCTTCAGTAATTAAAGGAATGCTTACCGGTATTGGTATTATTATTATTCTGAAACAGATTCCTCACTTTTTTGGTTATGACCCAGATCCTGAAGGTGACTGGGCCTTTTTTCAAGTTGATGGAGAGAATACATTCTCAGAGATACTCAACACCGTTAACAATATCAGTCCCGGTGCTACCTTAGTAGCTATTATTGGATTATCTATATTGTTACTGTGGGACAAAGTTTTATCTAAAAAAGGAAAAATATTTCAGATAGTACAAGGACCGTTGGTAGCTGTAGCCGTGGGTATTATTTTTTATATTCTAACGCAGAACAGTGAAACACTTGCCATTTCAAATGAGCATTTAGTGAGCGTACCCGTACCGGAAGATGCTGCATCATTTTTAGGACAGTTCAGTTTTCCGAACTTTAGTGCTATCTCTAATCCACAGGTATGGATAACAGGTTTTACCATTGCTCTAGTCGCTAGTTTAGAAACCTTACTTTGTGTTGAAGCAACAGATAAGTTGGATCCGCATAAAAATGTAACTCCTACAAACAGAGAGTTACTTGCTCAAGGTACTGGTAACATCATCTCTGGTATGATCGGTGGTCTTCCTATTACACAGGTAATTGTTCGTAGTTCTGCAAACATTCAATCTGGTGGTAGAACAAAATTATCGGCTATCATTCACGGTTTTTTACTGTTGATTTCGGTGATTCTAATTCCAACGTTGTTGAATATGATTCCACTATCGGTTTTAGCGGCAATTTTATTCATTGTTGGGTTTAAACTAGCCAAACCTTCGCTATTCATGAAAATGTATAAGTTAGGTTGGAAACAATCGATTCCGTTTTTTGTTACCGTTTTAGGTATTGTATTTACAGATTTACTTATCGGTATCAGCTTAGGGCTAGCCGTTGGTATTGTTGTAATACTGCTTAAAAGCTACCAGAACTCACATTTTCTACATATTGAGGATAATAGTGATGGAAAGCACAAAATAAAAATGACCTTGGCAGAAGAAGTAACTTTTTTCAACAAAGGAGCAATTTTGAAAGAATTGGACAATCTACCTAAAAACACCTATCTAGAAATTGACATATTAAAGACTCGATATTTGGATCATGATATTGTAGAGATTTTAGAAGACTTCAGTTTAAAGGCTAAAGAAAGAAATATTGATATTAAGCTGATATCAAAACGGGGAGTGGTAGAAAACCCTCCAAGTTATATTGAGTTCTTTGAAAAAAGACCAAAATCTAAATTAAGCCTTAGCTAACAGATTATTTAATACGCAATTAAAATAATGTTCATTTGTGCTTACCTAATCTATATAAACGTGTAAGTTTATAGGGAAAGCAGATAAAGAACATATTAAAAAATATTATAAAACATTATGAAAGCACATACTAAAGAAACACAAGCCACAATGACTCCAGAAAAGTCGTTGACTTTTTTAAAGGAGGGCAATGAAAGATTTCAAAATAACCTAAAAGCAAACCGTAATCTCTTAGAGCAAGTAAATGATACTAGCGAAGGGCAATTTCCATTTGCTACAATTTTAAGTTGTATTGATTCTAGAGTATCTGCAGAGCTAGTTTTTGATCAAGGTCTTGGTGATATCTTCAGTGTTAGAATAGCAGGAAATTTTGTTAACGAAGATATACTTGGCAGTATGGAGTTCGGTTGCAAATTAGCCGGAACAAAACTAATTGTTGTTTTGGGCCATACTAGTTGTGGTGCCATTAAAGGTGCATGTGATCACGCAAGGTTAGGGAACTTAACTGCATTGATAAATAAAATTGAACCAGCAGTAGACGCTGTAAAAGAACCTACGGATGAAAGTCTTAGAAATTCCAAGAATTTAAAATTCGTAGATGAAGTGGCTTCTAAAAACGTAGAGTTGACCATAGCTAACATTAGAAAGCAAAGTCCTGTTCTTGCAGAAATGGAAGAAAATGGAGAAATTAAAATTGTTGGCGCTATGTACGATATTGCTTCTGGAGCAGTATCATTTTATGAGTAAACATAGATTTATATAGAAATACTTAAAAAAAACCGATGTGCTTACATCGGTTTTTTTATTTCTCATCTCACTATTACACCGATATTAAAAGAGCATTTTCGCTTTTTAAGTATTCTAGCGTCTATATAAACCGCCAAAAACATATTAAACCTCTTTTAAAAGTTTTAAATTTGCGGCTTTAATCAACATTCATGATTGATAATATAAAGAAAGAAATTGCAACAGTAGCTTCGTTTACAGCCGATAACATAGAGGCTGTTGAAACGTTTAGAATTAAGTACCTAGGTAAGAAAGGAATTCTTAATGACTTTTTTGCTGAATTTAAAAATGTACCCAATGAACAAAAAAAGGAATTTGGGCAAACTATTAATGAGCTTAAGCAAGCTGCTACCGCAAAGGTTGAGTCTCTAAAAGAAGCTTTAGAGAATACACAAACCGAAGAACAGGTCTATGGCGATTTAACCAGACCTGGAAATCCTATTGAGCTAGGAACCCGTCATCCAATCTCCATCGTAAAAAATAGGATCATCGATATTTTCTCAAGAATAGGTTTCAATGTTTCCGAAGGTCCAGAGATTGAAGATGATTGGCACAACTTTACCGCATTGAACTTACCAGAATACCATCCGGCAAGAGATATGCAAGACACTTTCTTTGTTCAAACAGATCCGGATATTCTTTTACGTACACATACCTCATCGGTACAAGTACGCTATATGGAAAACAACAAACCGCCAATTAGAACTATTTCTCCTGGTAGAGTTTATAGAAACGAAGCAATTTCCGCTAGATCACACTGCTTCTTTCATCAAGTAGAAGGTTTATACATTGACAAAGATGTTTCCTTTGCAGATCTAAAACAAACCCTGCAGTATTTTACTACCGAGCTTTTTGGAAAATCTAAAATTAGGCTTAGACCTTCTTATTTTCCATTTACTGAGCCAAGTGCAGAGGTAGACGTGTATTGGGGATTGGAAACCGAAACAGATTATAAGATGACCAAAGGTACCGGTTGGTTAGAAATAATGGGTTGTGGTATGGTAGATCCCAACGTTTTAAAAAATTGTGGTATAGACCCAGAAGTCTATTCTGGCTTTGCCTTCGGTATGGGTATAGATCGTATTGCATTATTACTACACCAAATTTCTGATATTCGTTTATTAAGCGAAAATGATTTACGGTTTTTAGAGCAGTTTAAGAGCGCACTTTAAAGTAGTACAGTGAAAAAAGATATTGAAATACCAGTTGCCAAAGATGTTTATGTAGCCATGATTCGTGAATGGAACGAAGAATTTTTGGACAAAGATTGGAATGCCTATATCATTAACGATCGTAAAACACCTATTGAAATGACCATGGTAGTCTCTAAAGGGTATGATCAAGATCGTAAATCTTCTACGATGAGGCACGGTATCGGCGACATGGAACCTAAGTCTTTTAGAAAAATAGAGGTAGTACAAGAAGATGTTTTGGGGTTGAACAATGAGTTTTTTGTCACATTCTATGCGGATAATAAGTTGTACGAAAAACGCTTTGTGTTCGAAAAGAATACCGTGACAGAAAATAACTTGGTTAATATTCAATTGATCGATAAAGAGGGCATTTTGGCTAAGTAAGATTTTAAAAGCAACCAATGCATCTTGCGGCTATCTAATAAATAAAACATGAAGCTTAAAATTGCAATCTTATTATTCATCATTATTTTAAACAATGCCTGTGACGTTTCTCAGGAAGGAACAGATTGTGCTTTAGTTGATTGTGCAGTTGGACAATTATTTTCTGTTGAGTTGATCGATAATGACGGTAATAATTTGATTACCAACGGCACCTATGCCATTTCAGAAATATCAATAACCATTAATGAATCTGAAATAGATTTAATACCCTTTAACTCTAACGATTTTCTAAATTTTATAGTTGAAAATAAAAGTGGTGAAAGCATTTATACCATACGATTTTCAGAATCTGAAATTGATACGTTAAATCTCAATTTGGTTGAATTGAACCAAACTTCAGTTTGCTGCGGTCCCTATTATGCAGTTCAAAGTGCTACTTATAATGGTACCGATCATGAGATACTGGCTAACGAGAATGATGATTTTTTTAAAATTACTGTAGTCAAGTAATTAAATTATTCCATTTCTAAACTCCTATAAATAGTAGTTATATTGGGCTAAATAGCTGTAACTAGATTCAACAGCATCTTCGATTCTTCTAAATTTCAATACTTTAACATTTTTTAAGTTCTTTTGGTTTGTTTACTACCGAACTAATCATACCTTTGTGCTTTCAAATTAAAAAAATGAGTAAAGAAGAGAGCAAACAAGTATTAATAGAAGAGTTAGGAGTATACTTTGAGACAGAGTATGACCTACCTCCGCTTGCTGCCAGAATCTTTGCAAATTTAGTTGTTACCGATGAGGACGGATTAACTTTTGAAGATTGCCTTGAAAAAAGAGGTGCTAGTAAAAGTTCTATTTCCACATCTTTAAACCTATTACAACAAATTGGTTTTATCAACTATTTCACTAAATCTGGAGATCGTAAGCGTTATTTTAAAGTAACTCGAAAAGATGCAATTTTTAGCAATAAACTTAAGCAATCATTAAAAAAGTTAGAAACAGAATGTAAAATGATTGATAAAGTTGCTACATACAACCAAAAATACAATGCATCAAAATATGAGGAAAACAAGGAAAAGAAAGAAATCTATCTTAATTGTTTAGAAGAAACCAAGAGAATTTTTAAGCAAACAATCAATGATCTAAAAAACTTTCAAGAATAATTTTTTTACACATTTAGTTCGTTTTTTACCGAACTATCAGAATTAACAAAACCTTAACAAGGAAACAACAATCATAAAAACAAGACCCATCTAAAATGAAAAAGTTATCAATTATAGGAATATTAAGTTCAGCTTTACTTTTAAGCTCATGCTTTGGTTCATCTGAAAAACCGGCACAAGGTGCTGCAGCACCACCTCCACCAAGTTTGGAAGTAGGTACTCTTAATCCAGAAACTATTACCATTTACAACGAATTTTCAACCACCTTGCAAGGAAAGCAAAATGTTGAAATATGGCCAAAAGTTTCGGGCTTTGTTCAAGAGATTTATGTTGAAGAAGGTCAGAAGATAAAAAAGGGACAATTACTTTTTAAACTAGAGACCCAAACCTTGAACCAAGATGCGAATGCTGCCAAAGCTTCCGTCAATGTTGCTCAGGTAGAAGTCAATAAGCTAAAGCCCCTAGTAGAAAAGAATATTATCAGTGAAGTACAATTAGAGACTGCAAAAGCTCAATTAGAACAAGCAAAAGCTAATTACGAGAGTGTTACCTCTAACATTAACTATTCTAGAATTACTAGCCCGGTTGACGGCTATATTGGAGAAATTCCATTTAAAGTTGGAACATTGGTTAGCTCTAGTATGACACGACCTTTAACTACTGTTTCAGATATTAGTGAGGTACGTGCCTATTTTTCTTTAAACGAAAAAGAACTTTTAGAGCTAAAAGAGTCTATGCCTAAAAACGACAATAACCAAATGGATCTTGAGAAAGCTCCAAAGGTAACCCTTATAATGGTCAATGGTGAAGAATACCCACAACCCGGTAAAATAGCCATGATAAACAACATTATCAACAGTACTACAGGTAGCGTTACGGCTAGAGCAGATTTTGAAAACGAAAACAATTTGTTAAGCAGTGGTAGTACAGGTAAAATTAAACTTCCTGCTATATACGAAGATGCCTTTGAAGTTCCACAATCTGCTACAATCGATTTACAAGGTAAAAAACTGGTTTATGTTGTAAAAGATGACAATACGGTAACTACAAAGCCTTTAAATATTATTACAACTACCCAAAAAGGATTCATAGTACAGAATGGTTTGGAAAAAGGTACAACCATTGTGCTTGAAGGTGTGTCAAAATTAAAAGACGGAATGACCATAAACCCGGTCAAATAACAATCCGAAATTCATTATAACATATAAATAAAGAACAATGTTTCAAAGATTTATAGATCGTCCCGTACTTTCTACGGTGATATCGATCATCATCGTCATACTTGGTATTTTGGGTTTATCAACCTTGCCAGTAGAACAATATCCAGAAATTGCCCCACCAACAGTTCAGGTAACAAGTACCTATACCGGAGCAAATGCTGAAACCGTATTGAACAGTGTTGTTATTCCGTTAGAGGAACAGATTAACGGTGTTGAAGACATGCTGTACATGACCTCTAACGCGAGTAACGACGGTGCATCTACTATTAACGTATTTTTTAAACTTGGTACTGACCCAGATATTGCAGCGGTTAACGTACAGAACAGGGTTGCGAGAGCAAATAGTGTATTACCACAGACCGTGGTTCAAACCGGTGTAATTACACAGAAATCACAAACCAGTGCATTGCTTTTCTTCTCATTATTCTCGGATAATGATGAGTATGATGCAACGTTCGTTGAAAACTATGCAAGAATTAATATAGTACCCAAATTACAACGTATTGAAGGTGTAGGTAATGTAACGGTGTTTGGTTCTAAAGATTACTCAATGCGTATCTGGTTAAATCCAGAAAAAATGGCAGCATATAACCTAATGCCATCTGATATTCAAGCAGCATTAAACGAGCAAAACCTTGAAGCGGCAACCGGTAAGATCGGTGAAAATGCTGATGGTGTTTATGAGTATGTATTAAAATATAAAGGCCGTCTTTCTGAAGAAGCGGAATATGAAGACATTATTATTAGAGCACAGGAAAACGGACAGTTTTTAAGATTAAAGGATGTTGCCGAGATTGAATTAGGAGCTTTCAACTACGGTACAAAGAACGAAGGTATGGGTAAACCCGGTACTGCCGTTGGGGTCTTTCAAACCTCTGGGTCTAATGCAAATGCCATTATTGATGAAATTGAAAGCATTTTACAAGAGAGCCAAAAAGATTTTCCAAAAGGATTGGATTATGTTATTCCATTTAACTCAAAAGATTTCTTAAGTGCTTCTATTGACCATGTAATACAAACATTAATTGAAGCCTTCTTATTGGTTTTCTTGGTAGTATTCATCTTCTTACAAGATTTTAGATCTACGTTAATACCAGCTATTGCCGTTCCAGTGGCCATTATAGGTACATTCTTCTTCTTATCCCTATTTGGATATTCCATTAACATGCTGACTTTGTTCGCGATGATTCTTGCCATTGGTATTGTGGTGGATGATGCCATTGTGGTAGTCGAAGCGGTGCATGCGAAAATGGAAGAAGGGGCAACGAATGCTAAAGTGGCTACAAAATCTGCCATGTCCGAAATTTCAGGAGCAATTATCTCGATTACCTTGGTGATGTCGGCAGTATTTATTCCGGTGTCTTTCATTAGTGGATCATCGGGTGTGTTCTACCAACAATTTGGTATTACCTTGGCCATCGCCATTCTTATTTCTGCGGTGAATGCATTAACCTTGAGTCCGGCGTTGGCTGCACTTTTATTGAAGCCTCATAACCCATCCGAAGAACATAAAAAAGGATTTACCAAACGTTTCTTCTCTGCTTTCAACACAGGGTTTGATGCCATGACAGATAAATATGTTGGTTCTGTTAAACTCTTTGCCAAAAGAAAATGGTTGACATGGGGATCGCTTGTAATATTCTCCCTAATTGCGGTTATGCTATTTAGATCTACCCCAACAGGATTTATACCTAATGAGGATCAAGGATTAATTTTTGCCGACGTTACCATGCCACCGGGCACTACTTTGGAACAAACACAAAAGACAGTGAAAAAACTTGATTCCATTTATCAATCTATGGATATCATTGAAGCGAGAATGAACATTACCGGTTTCAGTATTTTGAACAGTGTTAATGGTGGTTCTTACGGATTCTCTGTATTACGACTTAAAAACTGGGCAGAAAGAGAAGGTGAAGGCGAATCTGTTAAAGCGGTTCTAGGTAGTTTATTCGCTAAAACAGCTGGTTTAAAAGATGCTAAAATATTCTTCTTTACTCCGCCAAGTGTTAGAGGTTTTGGTAACTCTACCGGTTTTGAAATGAACTTACAGAGTAAAGATGCCGATGATTGGTCTTCTGTAAATGATGTTACCAATGAATTCTTAGCGGCACTGAACGCTAGGCCAGAGGTACAATATGCCATTACGAACTTTAACTCTAACTTCCCTCAATACGAGTTACAGGTCGATGTGGAAAAAACCAAAATGGCCGGCTTGGCAGTAACAGATGTTTTTAGTGCAATGCAAGGTTACTATGGTGGTCTTTACACAACAGATTTCAACAAATTCGGTAAGCAATACCGTGTAATGATACAGGCTAAACCTGAGGATAGAGCAGATGAAAATTCATTGAACCACATTTTTGTAACGAATGCCAACGGAGAATCTGTTGCGGTATCACAATTTGTTTCATTGAAGAAAATTTACGGTCCGGAAGTGGTTAGTAGATTTAACCTCTTAAGTTCTGTGAAAATTAACGGTGCAATGAACCCTGGGTACTCAACGGGTGATGCTATTGCGGCTATTGAAGAGGTAACAGCACATGTTTTACCTAATAACTACACCTATGAGTATTCTGGTCTTACCAAAGAAGAAAATAGTGCGGGCAGCCAAACCATCATCATATTTATGCTGAGTTTGGTATTCGTATACTTCTTATTAAGTGCACAGTACGAGTCGTACATCTTACCATTATCGATAATACTATCATTACCAATAGGTATTGCCGGTGCTATTGGATTCGTAAGTATGGCCGGACTTGAAAACAACATCTATTTTCAAATTGCCTTGATCATGCTTATTGGTCTTCTTTCTAAGAATGCCATTCTTATTGTAGAGTTTGCTTTGCAACGTAGAAAACATGGCATGTCAATAATCGATTCTGCCATAGATGGTGCAAAAGCGAGACTTAGACCTATTTTAATGACTTCGTTCGCCTTTATTCTTGGATTAATGCCATTGGCTCTGTCTAGCGGTATTGGTGCAGTAGGTAATAGATCTATTGGTATGAGTGCTGTTGGTGGTATGTTAATAGGTACCATATTCGGTTTGTTTGTTATACCGGCATTATATGTCATTTTCCAAACCATGCAAGAGCGTATTTCGGGCGCACCACAAGAAGTTATTGAAAATAAAGAACTATAGAAATCATGAATAAATTAGTCACTAATAAGCTAATACTGGTTGCATTATTACCGCTTTTGTTGCAGTCTTGTTTTACAGCAAAAACGTATGAACGCCCCAGTGTAGAAACAGAAAACCTTTATAGAACAGATAATCTGCCACAAGACAGTATCTCTTTTGCAACAGTTTCATATAAAGACCTTTTTACAGATTCTTATTTAAAGACATATATAGAAAGGGGATTGCAAAACAATCTTGATATTAGAATTGCATTGCAGAACATTGCTGCTGCAGAGTCATATGTTAAACAAGGTAAGGCAGGTTATTTGCCTACCTTGAACGGTGCCGCAAGCGCTACAAGAACGGCAAAGAACAGTGAAAACGGACAGTTTGGTACACTTTTTACAGAACCATACAATCAATTTGAAATGTCTGGTACCGTTTCTTGGGAAGCCGATATATGGGGCAAAATTAGAAGTACTAAACGTGCCAGTGATGCCAGCTACCTACAAACCGTAGCTGCCCACAAAGCGGTAAAAACAAGTTTAGTTGCACAAATTGCGACTACGTATTACCAATTATTGGCTTTGGACAAACAGATTGCGGTTACTGAGAAAACCATTGAAACACGCAGTAAAAGTTTAGAGACCATTGAAGCATTAAAAGAAGCTGGTCAAGAAAACCAAGTAGGTGTAGATCAGACCGCGGCACAACTATATAGTGCTCAAAGTCAATTGTTAGACCTTAAGAACCTACAATACCAAGCTGAAAACACCTTGAGTATTTTGCTAAGTGAACCACCGCAAGATTATGCGCGTAGTACACTAGATGAGCAAACACTACCTAGTGATTTAAAACTTGGTGTACCTGCCCTTTTATTACGCAACAGACCAGATATTATGCAGGCGGAATATGGATTGGTGAACAGCTTTGAGCTAACAAATGTTGCTAGAAGTAACTTTTACCCTTCTATTACGCTATCTGCCCAAGGCGGACTGCAAAGTTTAGAAATTGATAACTGGATAGATTCTAGCTCCATCTTTGCAAACCTAGTTGGCGGACTTACACAACCTATTTTTAATGGGCGAAAAATTAGAACTGCTTATGAAGTTGCAAAAATAGAGCAAGAGCAGTCGTTGCTAAGCTTTAAACAAGCACTTTTAACAGCTGGCAAAGAAGTGTCAGAAGCTTTATACGATTACAATATTGCTGTTGAAAAAGAAGTGTTCGTGAGTAAACAAGTGGTTGCCCTAAAAAGAGCTGAAACCAATTCTGAAGAATTATTGAACAGTGGTTACCTAACGTATTTAGATCTATTAACGGCAAGAGAAAATTCATTGAACGCCGAACTCAATTTAGTGGACAACAAATTTTCTCAATTATCGGCTACCGTAGAGTTATATCGCTCACTTGGTGGTGGATGGCAATAGATCTATGCTTTAAAAAAATGCAGAAAAAAACTGAATATATTGAGCAGGCATTAGTGGTTTTCTCTAAATATGGATGCAAAAGGGTCGGAATGGATGATGTGGCTGAGACCCTTGGCATCTCTAAAAAAACATTATATGAAGTTTTTGAAAACAAGAGTGATCTTGTACACGAAAGTGTTTCACTTTTACTGAATAGAACGCATGATAAAATGAGCAGGTTTTTTCAAACTTCTGATCAAACGCCAAATCCATTTAATAATATTATTCATATTTATAGAGTAGGACTTAAGGAGCTAAGAAACCTAAGTCCTACTTTTTTATATAGCCTAAAGAAATATTATCCTCAATCCTATAGACTTTATGACAATTTTACCAAAGCGGTAGTCTGGACCTACGTTTTGGATTTATTGGAAGAAGCAAAGACTGAAGGACTCTTAAGAGATAACATAAACATTAAGCTCATATGCGAGCTATTTCTTCTTAGAATAAATGAGGTAATAGTACCAAATAGAGATTTTTTTGATAGCTATACTACAGATGAACTTTTGGAACATTTAATTATAGTGCCGTTACATGGCATTAAAAAATAAAAACGTGTTAACGTAGTCCAAAACCTTTTGCAGCCCACCATGGGTGAATTTCTATTTGTAACCTTCCTGCCTCTACCATAGGATCTGCATTTGCCAAACTATCGGCCATTTCAATATTGGGTGTATTGTAAATTGTGATTCCTCTAATATCTCCATCATCTCCAAAAGGACCTGAAATATCGGCATACCCTAATTCATACATCTTACCCAAATGTGCCATATGCAGACGTTGTAAGCTATCTGCTTCAGATTTGGTTTGCTTACGGTTTGGTCCACTTTTTAAAAAAGCAATATAGTACTCTTGCATAAGTATGGTGTCCTTGGTTTTTTCATCTACATAATCAAAAATTTGAAAACCTTTCTCGGTAAGCTCTGTCTTCAACTTTGCCGCCGATTTCTTTTGCGCTTTAGGTTCAACGTTGGCAACTTCCGTTGTATTTTCTTTACAAGCCTGTATAAAGATTAACGCTATTAATACCCAACAAATGTTTCTATTACTTACCATAAATTAAAGGGTGTTTTACTTAATTGAGAGTTATAGTATTTTACTTCTCCTGTTACTTCAATTCCAAGCCAATCGGGTTTATCAAAAGATTCATTTTCATGGTTCAATTCGATTTCAGCCACTGTTAGTCCTTCATTTTCATCATAAAATTCATCCACCTCATAAACATGGTGTCCTACCGGTACTTCATACCTGTATTTATCTAGAATTCCTTTTTCACATAACTTCAAAAGATTTTCTGCATCCTCTACAGAAATTTCTTTTTCCCATTCAAATCTAGATGTGCCTGAAGTATTAGATTTTCCCTTTACGGTAATAAAGCCTAGCTCTCCCTTAATCCTTACCCTTACCGTTCTATTGGGATCGGTGTTTAAAAAACCTTGAACAATTCTGGTTTTAGAACTTGCTCCCGATTTATAATCGTCTGATTTGACTAAAAATTTACGCTCTATTTCTATCATATGAATGGTTAAAACTACTATCCAAAAACTAAGATAAGTCTTAAATTTGCTTATGCCCAATGAAATGCCTTTGCGAAAAATTATTCATGTTGATATGGATGCATTTTATGCCTCTGTAGAAGAATTGGATAACCCTGATTTAAAAGGGAAACCTCTGGCAGTAGGCGGAAGTGAAAAAAGAGGTGTAGTTTCTGCCGCGAACTATGAAGCTCGCAAGTTTGGGGTACGTAGTGCAATGAGCGGATTTCAAGCCAAAAAAAACTGCCCGCACTTAACCTTCGTAAAACCCAGATTTGAACGGTACAAGGAAATTTCAAAACATATACGAGCTATCTTTTTTGAGTATACAGATTTAGTTGAACCGCTATCTTTAGATGAAGCTTATCTTGATGTTACCGTCAACAAAAAAGGAAATCCTTCCGCTACTATGTTGGCCACTGAAATACGACAACGTATATTAGAGAAAACAGGTTTAAATGCATCCGCAGGTATTTCCATCAATAAATTTATAGCCAAAGTCGCTAGTGATATAAATAAACCTAACGGACAAAAAACGGTTAATCCAGAAGAAGTGATTCCTTTTTTGGAAAATTTAGACATACGTAAGTTTTATGGAGTGGGTAAAGTCACCGCTGAAAAAATGTATAAGCTGGGTATTTTTACCGGTAAAGATTTAAAAGAAAAATCTATCGAATTTCTAGCTGATAATTTTGGCAAGAGCGGTCCCTACTATTATCACGTAGTTCGTGGTATCCATAATAGTGAAGTTAAACCACACCGCATTCCAAAATCAGTTGGTGCAGAGCGTACTTTCAATGAAAATCTTAGCAGTGAGGTTTTTATGCTAGAGCGATTAGAGCACATTGCCCAAGAATTAGAAAGAAGACTAACGAAATCAAAAGTTGCCGGTAAAACAATCACCCTGAAGATAAAATACAGCGATTTTACTTTAAATACCAGAAGTAAAACAATGCCTTATTTTATAGCTGATAAAGACCTCATTTTAGAGACTGCAAAAGATCTTTTATACCAAGAAGAGCTGCAAAATTCCGTTAGGCTATTAGGTATTTCTTTATCTAACCTAAATACAGAGGATAAAAAAGCCAAAAAAACTGACGATAAATCAATTTTAGTACAATTAAAGTTTGATTTTTAAATATTGCACCCTTTTTTTAACCTTTTGTCCAATAATTAAAAAAGTTAACAAAAATTAACGGCTTATAGTTGTACAGCAATAATTGCTAAGATAATTTTGGTTGCTTAAATGAAAAAGAGTTTATTAAAATTTCTTCTTTCCCTCTGTATATTACTTACCGGTATTTACAGTCCTCTATTTGCTAACTACAATATAGAGGGTACTTCTTTTCATTCGGTTCAAAAACTCTCAAATTCAATTTCAAATACCCCAGAGGCGGCTTCTTTTCATAAAGCAGTTCTTAAAAACTCATTTGGCAACCTCAACAAGCTTCTTGAGATTGAAGCTATTGAAATTGAGGAAGAAGAGAATGAGCAATCTCATGTTAAAAAAGTGGTGGAGTTCCAACAATCCTCTGCTTCTTTTTATTTATTAGCTGTTTTATTCTTATTCAGCTATTTTACAAATAGCAGCACACTACACAAGCTATTTACTTTTCTACCCATAACAGATAGGCGCTTTGTCCTATACCAGGTATTTCGCATTTAAAATTTCCCTAGGTCAAGTACTCAACTTGACCCGAACATCACAACATTATTAAGCAACAGCCAATTTAAGATGTATCATCTTGTGCTTTAATGTTGTATGTCTCCACATTTTCAAATTACATTTTCCAATCAATTAAATATTCATTTTTATGACCAAGAGCGTACTCCTGATGGCTACCGCATGCACATTGTTTATTGCGGCAAGCTGTAATTCTAAAAAAGAAAAAAAAGAAGAGCACACCAAATTTTTAGTCACTAGTCCCATTAAAAAAGATACTTCAATTACAAAAGACTATGTGTGTCAAATTAACTCCTTTAAACATATTGAACTAAGAGCCTTAGAGAAAGGGTATTTGAAGGAAATTCACGTTGACGAAGGTCAGCTTGTGAAAAAAGGGCAAAAAATGTTCAACATTATGCCGAACATCTATGAAGCCGATCTACAAAAAGCAAAAGCAGAGGCAAAAGTTGCCGAAATAGAATTACAAAACACCCAACTTTTAACCGATGGTAATGTCGTTTCTAAAAACGAACTTGCCATGGCAAAAGCCAATTATGACAAAGCCAATGCCGAAGTATCGTTAGCACAGACCCATTTAGGTTTCACCAATATTCGTGCACCTTTTGATGGTATTATGGACCATTTACACGTTAGGGAAGGAAGCCTTTTAGATGAGGGTGAACTATTGACCACATTATCGGATAATTCTAAAATGTGGGTGTATTTCAATGTGCCCGAAGCAGAGTATCTAGACTACATTATGAGTACTGATAAAGATGCTAAAAAAGAGGTACAACTCTTAATGGCGAACAACAAAAAGTTCAATCAAAAGGGTATTGTTGAAACCATTGAAGGTGAATTCAACAATGAAACCGGTAATATTGCCTTTAGGGCCACCTTCCCAAATCCAGATCAAATTCTAAGGCATGGTGAAACCGGTAGTGTTCTTATGACCATTCCTTTTAAATCTGCATTGATCATACCTCAAAAAGCAACTTTTGAAATTTTGGACAAACGCTACGTTTTTGTTTTGGATCAAGACGATGTTGTTCACCAAACCGAAATTTCCGTTTCCGCAGAACTTCCTCACCTTTTTGTGATAGGCAAGGGATTACAGCCAACGGACAGAATTTTAGTAGACGGTATTAGAATGGTTAAAAACAACGAAAAGATAGAAACCGTATTTGCTGAACCTGCCGAAGTAATGTCAAAATTGGCAGTTTACGCCGAGTAACCAAAAAACAAAGAACATGTTCAGTAAGTTTATAAAAAGACCGGTATTGGCCATCGTCATATCGGTAATCATAGTATTCGTAGGGTTGCTTTCCATTAAGCAATTGCCTATTTCACAATTTCCGGATATTGCCCCAACAACGGTCAATATCTTTATTGCCTACCCTGGTTCTAGCGCAGATGTTTTGGTAAAATCCACGCTTATCCCTTTAGAAACCGCTATAAACGGTGTTCAAGGTATGCGCTATATTGCCTCTGATGCTACCAGTGCGGGCGAAGGTACACTTCGTATTATTTTTGAACCTGGCACAGATCCAAATCAAGCCGTGGTTAGGGTAAAAACAAGAGTAGATCAAGTTATGCCCTTATTACCAGAACTGGTGCAACGAGAAGGGGTTATCATAACTCCCGTACAGCCAAGTATGTTAATGTACGTAAATCTGTATAGCGACAATAGTGACGACCATGAGTTGTTTCTTTATAACTATGCCTATACTAAAATGATTCCTGAAATTCAGCGATTAGACGGTATTGCAAGTGCTCAAATTTTAGGTAGCCGAAAGTTTGCTATGCGCGTATGGTTGAAACCAGACCGTATGCGTGCCTATAATATTTCTGCAGAAGAGATTCTTCAAGCTATGGAGGAGCAGAGTATTTTGGCTCGACCAGGTAGAATTGGGCAAAGTTCAGGTAAAACATCGCAGTCACTAGAATATGTGCTCTTGTACCAAGATAGGTATGATGAGCCACAACAGTACAAAGACATAATTCTTAAGGCGAACCCAGAAGGAGAAATACTAACCTTGGGCGATGTTGCCGATGTTGAATTAGGCAGTGAGTTCTTTGATATCTACTCTAATCTAGATGGTAAGCCTTCTGCCTCTATTGTATTAAAACAAACTTTTGGCAGTAATGCCAGTGATGTAATTGCCGAAGTCAAAGAGAAACTGGCAGAGTTAAAAACAGAATTGCCCACAGGTTTAGACTATAAAATTAGTTATGATGTATCTAACTTTTTAAACGCATCCATAGATCAAGTTATACATACATTAAGAGATGCATTTATATTGGTTGCCATTGTAGTTTTCCTCTTTTTGGGCGATTGGCGTTCTACCTTAATACCCATTATAGCCGTACCTGTTTCTTTGATCGGGGCATTTTTTATCATGCAATTATTCGGTCTCTCCATAAACTTAATTACGCTATTTGCCTTGGTACTCGCTATTGGTATAGTGGTCGATGATGCCATTGTGGTGGTAGAAGCCGTGCATGCCAAAATGGAAGAAAAACACTTGAGCCCCTATGAAGCGGTAAAACTAGTGGTAAATGAAATTGGTGGTGCAATTATCGCCATTACATTGGTAATGGTTTCCGTATTTATTCCCATTGCATTTATGACGGGGCCCGTTGGTGTTTTCTATAGACAGTTTTCCATAACTATGGCAGGATCGATTATTTTATCTGCCATTGTTGCATTGACATTGACACCGGTGCTTTGTGCTATGATCCTTAAAAATGATCACGGCAAAAAACGTAAAAAATCACCTATTGATAAATTCATTGATTGGTTCAATAGAGGTTTTGAGAAACTAACCGGTAGCTATGTTAAGGTACTGAATAAAATTGTTGCTAGACGAGTACTTACCTTTGGTATTCTAGCGGCATTTTGCGTTGGTATTTTCTTTACAAATGAATCTTTACCTGCAGGGTTTATACCAAATGAAGATCAAGGTATGATCTATGCCATTATTCAGACTCCACCAGGTTCTACGCTAGAACGTACCAATGATGTAGCAAGAAAACTACAATTGATCTGTGAGGAGACCGAGGGTGTTGAATCTGCTTCTTCATTAGCTGGTTACGAAATTATGACAGAAGGTCGTGGATCTAATGCCGGTACGGTTTTAATTAACCTTAAACCTTGGGGAGACCGCCACCATTCTGTTCATGAAATTATGGAAGAACTGGAAGAGGAAACCAAAGATCTTGGAGCCGTAATTGAATATTTTGAGCCACCTGCGGTACCTGGTTTTGGTTCTTCCGGGGGATTTTCCATGCGTCTTCTTGATAAAACAGACGGAACCGATTATCACGAATTTGAAAAAATCAACAATGATTTTATGGCTGCATTGTCCGAGCGTGAAGAACTAACTGGGCTATTTACTTTTTACTCGACCAACTATCCGCAGTACGAATTGAAAATCAATAATAAAATAGCCATGCAGAAAGGGGTTTCCATAGATAAAGCGATGGAAAACCTAAATATTCTTATTGGTAGTACTTACGAGCAAGGTTTTATTCGTTTTGGTAGATTCTTTAAAGTGTATACCCAGGCAGCTCCGGAATATAGGGCCTTGCCTTCTGACCTCGAAAAATTGTTCGTAAAGAACGAAGAAGGTGAAATGGTGCCATATTCTGCATTTATGTCCATGGAAAAGAAGCTGGGTCCGAATGAAATTACCCGTTACAATCTGTACAATTCAGCTTCCATAAGAGGGCTTCCGGCAAGTGGATTTACTAGTGGAGATGCTATTGAGGCCATTAACGAAGTTGCAGAACAAACACTGCCCAGGGGTTTTGATGTAGCTTGGGAAGGATTATCGTATGATGAGGCACAAAGAGGAAATGAATCCATTTATATTTTCATGGTAGTTTTAATCTTCGTTTACTTTGTTCTTGCCGCACAGTATGAAAGTTTCTTACTTCCGTTGACCATCATCTTGTCATTACCGGTAGGTGTTTTAGGGTCTTTCTTTATGCTAAAGGCTATGGGGCTGGCAAACGATGTTTATGCACAAATCGGACTCATAATGCTTGTTGGTCTCTTAGGTAAAAATGCTGTGCTTATCGTAGAATTTGCGGTACAGAAAAGAAGACAGGGCAGCACCATTCTAGAAGCCGCCATTGAGGGTGCAAAAGTACGTTTTAGACCAATTTTAATGACTTCTTTTGCTTTTATAGCAGGATTGATTCCGTTGGTAATTGCACATGGCGCAGGTGCAATCGGAAATAGAACCATAGGTGGATCTGCCATGGGAGGTATGCTTATGGGTACCCTAATAGGAGTACTTATAATTCCTGGTCTGTACTACATTTTTGCAAGAATGGCAGATGGTCGCGGACTCATAAAAGGAGAATCTGACGAGCCAATTTCAGAAGAATTTGTACGAATCAGTGAGGGCGAAAGCAAAACCCGTCAAAAGCTTCGTGAGTTAAAACAAATGATTAAAAAACTAACCAAAAGAGAAGATAATGATTAAAGTTATTAAACCCTTGAAGCATGGAAAATTGCTTTTCGTGCTTCTAATTCAAATAGGCTTTTTCTATTCTTGTGTACCCACTAAAGAATTGAAAGTAGCCAATAAAGATCTTCCAGAGAATTATGCACAACAATTAACGGATAGCGTTAATAGTGCACAATTAAAATGGAAAGATTTCTTTGAAGACGAGTACCTGGTGGCCTTAATAGATACGGCATTGACCAACAACCAAGAGTTACGCATTATGATGCAGCAGATTGATGTAGCACAAAATGAAGTAAAAGCCAGAAAAGGAGAATACCTTCCTTTTATTGATTACGGCGTTAGCGCAGAGGTAGAAAAGGTTGGCGAATACACGCGTAACGGTGCTGTTGAAAAAAAACTGGATGTAAAAGAGGGAGAAGAATTTCCAGAACCGTTAACCGATTATTCCGCTGGATTATTTGCTACATGGGAACTTGATGTTTGGAAAAAACTTCGCAATTCTAAAAAGGCGGCGGCATTAGAGTACTTGTCTACCATTGAAGGAAAAAACTTTATGGTTACTAGGTTAATAGCAGAAATTGCCCAGTCATATTATGAATTGATCGCATTAGATAATCAATTGGCAATTATTGAACAAAATCTAGAACTACAGGGCAACGCCTTAAAAATGGTACGATTACAAAAAGAAGCTGCCAGAGCCACAGAATTGGCAGTTAAAAGGTTTGAGGCGGAGGTAGCCAAGAACAAAAGTCACAAATTTGAAGTTCAACAAGAAATTGTTGAAATGGAAAACAAGTTGAATTTTTTGGTCGGTAGACAGCCACAACCCATTAATAGAAATGCTGAAGATTTCATTGAAACCAAAATCAATGCAATAAATGCCGGTATTCCTTCGCAGATACTTTTAAATAGACCCGATATTAGACAAGCGGAATTTGAACTGGAAGCCGCAAAACTGAATATTAAGGTTGCAAGAGCTAACTTTTACCCTTCTATTGGGCTTAAGGCAGGTGTAGGTTTACAAGCGTTTAAACCTAAGTACCTAACACAAACTCCAGAATCTTTACTCTATAGTGCCGTTGGGGATATTGTAGGTCCATTAATCAATAGAAATGCTATTAAAGCTGATTATAACACTGCAAATTCTAAGCAGATTCAGGCAGTTTATGAGTATGAAAAAGCAATTTTAAGTGGATATATAGAAGTAGTGAACATGCTATCTAATATAGAAAACCTTAAAAAAAGCTACGTTCTAAAAGAGGAACAAGTGGAAGCTTTAACGGCATCTATTGATTTGTCTACAAGGCTATTTCAATCGGCAAGAATAGAATACATTGAGGTACTTTTAACACAGCGTGAAGCACTGGAGTCTAAAATGGAGTTGGTTGAAACCAAAAAAGATCAACTATTGGCAAATATAAATGTTTATCAAGCCTTAGGTGGTGGATGGAACTAACTACACCGTAGTTAATTTCAATTAAAGAAAATCCTCAATAGTGGTAAAACATTATTGGGGATTTTTAATGAATTGCCCATATCTAGGGATTATTGCTCTTTTAATTGTTCAACGTTTTAATGCCTGTAATACATAAACTTATATGATTACTTAAACATTTTTATTAATCCATTATTAAAGTTATTATCATAGTAGGTAATTTTCTTAGCTTTAACGCCAAGCGTAATGAAAACAAAAATATTTTTCAATCTAAACTTCACAAAATGAATGAGCTAAGAGATTATGATAATGCAAATATCAAGTTTAGAAAAAGTTTAAAATTTACAATGCTACCTGTACTTTCTTGGGATTTTTATGCTCCAAACTATGAGGATATTAAGCATTTAGAAGAGGATTATAATTCCCTCTTATCATTGGTTTCTTCAAATTCATGGAATATTGACCCAAGTATTATAGATAAGAAATTAAGGACCGACAAAAATATTATTGTAGTAACCGATACTCAATTAAATATTGTTTTTGCCACAAAGAATATGTGGAATATGAGTCAATACAGACCAGAGGAAATTTTAGGTAAAAGTCCAAAAATGTTTCAAGGTGAATTAACCTCAAAATCTACATTAAAAATAGTTTCAAATGCAATTAAGGAAAAGAATCCATTTGAAGTTACTGTCGTCAATTACAGAAAAGATGGTTCTACATATAATTGCTGTATACAAGGCGAACCTATTTTTGACCGTGATGGCAATGTTGTCAATTTTATAGCCTATGAAAAAGAAGTAGCATAAATTCTCCGATTACAATACATAAATAAAAAAGGACCGCTTAAAAGCGGTCCTTTTTAAATTAAAATACTAGATCTACTAAATATCCTTAGATTCTATTTCAGTTACCCTTAAGGTATTTACCATTCCTTTTTCTTTTATAGGCATTGCCGCAAGACTGATCACCATATCGCCTACTTGTAAATGTCCTTTATTAAAAGCAATGTGGTTAACATCTTCTATAGTGTCATCTGTAGATACAAATTTATCGTAATAGAATGCTTTAACTCCCCACAATAAGTTCAACTGTGTCAATATACGCTTGTTAGAGGTAAAGACTAAAATGTACGCACTAGGTCTCCATGCAGAAATCTGAAATGCAGTATACCCACTATTTGTTAAGGTTGAAATTGCTTTGGCCTTGATATCATTTGCCATTAGGGCAGCATGGTAACATATAGACTTTGTGATAAATCTTTTTGTACGTATGTGTGGAGGGTTTTGTGGTACCTGAATCAAATCTGATCCTTCAACGCTCTCTAAAATACTTGACATTTTTTCAATTACCTGAACAGGGTAGTTACCTACAGAAGTTTCGCCAGATAGCATTACTGCATCAGCACCATCCATAACAGAGTTGGCAACATCATTTACCTCTGCCCTAGTTGGTGTAAGACTAGTTATCATAGTCTCCATCATTTGTGTAGCAATAATTACCGGTATTCTTGCTTTTTTAGCACGTAATACCAATTGCTTTTGAATTAATGGAACTTCCTGTGCAGGAACCTCTACACCTAAATCTCCACGAGCCACCATTAAACCGTCACAATAGGCGACAATCTTGTCAATATTTTCAACAGCTTCTGGCTTCTCAATTTTTGCAATGATCGGAATTTTATGGTCAGAATGTTTATTGATTATATTCTGTAAGTCAATAAGGTCTTGGCTAAATCTTACAAAAGAAAGTGCGATCCAATCTACCTCTAACGAGATTGCAAATTCAGCATCTTTAATATCCTTTGTTGTAAGTGCAGGTAAAGAGATATTGGTATTCGGTAAATTTACCCCTTTCTTCGATTTTAACGGTCCGCCTTGTATAACCTTGGCCAAAACTTCATCTTCGCCATTAGTTTTTACTACTTCGAACATTAGTTTACCATCGTCCAATAGAATACGTTCCCCAGCTTTTACATCTCTAGGAAACTCTTTATAATTCATATAAACACGTTCTGCACTGCCTTCAAAAGGTTCTCCGGTTACAAAGGTTATCTCATCACCAGGACTAACAACAACATCACCCGCCATTACGCCTACACGTAATTTAGGACCTTGTAAATCCGCTAAAATAGAAGTGTTGGTTTCCATTTCGGCATTTAACTCGCGGATCATGTTCACACGTTCTTTTACATCTTCATAATCAGCATGTGAGAAGTTTATTCTGAATACGTCTACTCCTGCATCTATCATGCTCCTGAGTACCTCTTTCTTGCTAGTTGCAGGCCCAAGGGTCGCTACAATTTTCGTCTTTTTTACAGTTGGCATATTTAAAAAATTAGATTGTTCTTTGATTTTAGTTTTTCTGTACTTATTTCGTACGCCGCCATAATTCTGGGCAACGTTTGTATTTTCTTAATTATAGAATTTATATCAAAATCCTTTTCTGTTTCAATCTTTAAAAGATAGTCAACATCTTTATACTCAGGAAGTAACCTTGGAGTTTTAAATGTTGTTTCGTTCTTAAATAAATCGTCATGTACAATGAGTTCTTTTTCACTGCTATGATTGGCGATCAACACCCAGTACATATCATTGTACTCGTCTTCCCATTCAAAGATTGGAAACGATTTATTTTCAGCAAGATTGAAATTCTTTTTTGCCCTTACAAATTTTGCCTTCATACTTTGGTTTAAACCATAGGCCAAAGCAAAATCTTCTAAGGTAGTGTGTAAAGCTATAAGGCAAAAGGATTCATCGTAAAAATCATCATTTATTTTATAAGTTGCAGCCATACCTCAACAAAAGGGTAAATATAGAACTTCTAAGCTATAATGCCTAGTTACATAAATTGATAAAAACACTTTAAAAGTTATTAAAATGTTAGCATTTTACCATTTGGCGAAATGATCAGTTATCCATTTTATCCTGAAGGGCAAAAAAAGCTCTTTTTGCAGCCCTTTCTTCTGCTTTCTTTTTTGATGTAGCCCTAGCTTTTGCAATAACATCGCCCCCAATTGAAAGCTTTACGGCAAAATGCTTTAGAGGATCATTACCGGTATCTTCATAAACATCAAAATCAAACGATTTTTTTTGTTTTTGACACCACTCTATCACCAAACTCTTATAGCTAATGACCCTACCCTCTAATTGTTCAATATCCACATAAGGCTCTACAACCCTTTTCTGAATGAATTTTTCACAATATTTATAGCCACGATCTAAATAAATAGCCCCAACCAATGCCTCAAAGACATTGCCGTGAATGTTCTGGCCGAAATGGGATTTAGGTATTCTACTTTCAACAAAATTAATTAGACCTAAATCTTTACCCAGTTCATTTAAATGCTCTCTACTTACTATTTTAGATCGCATTTTGGTAAGGTAACCTTCATCACCTGCAGGCACCTCACTATACAAATGTTTAGATATAATGGTACCAAGCATGGAGTCTCCCAAAAATTCTAGGCGCTCATAATTCATTGCATTTCCCTTATCGTCCTTTTTGTTCATTGATCTATGAAGAAAGGCTTTCTTGTATATCGATAAGGTCTTAGGCTTGAAACCTAAAATTTTAGTGATTCCCCAAAAAAAATCCCCATCCTCTTTAGGATGGGAATTAAATAAGTTTGTGGGAAATGACATAAAATTAATTAATCGATTTTCTTAAAAACCACACATGCATTGTGCCCGCCAAAACCAAATGTGTTGCTCATAGCAACTTTTACATCTCGTTTTTGCGCTTTGTTCAATGTAAGGTTTAAACTAGGATCAATATTTTCATCTACCGTAGTATGGTTTATTGTTGGTGGAACCATACCATTTTCCATCGCCAGAATAGATGCAATTGCTTCAATGGCACCTGCTGCACCCAATAAGTGCCCGGTCATAGATTTTGTTGAATTAATGTTGATGTCTTTGGCATGCTCCCCAAATACTTGGGTAATCGCCTTTAGCTCGGCAACATCTCCTAATGGTGTCGAAGTACCGTGCGTATTTATAGCATCTACATCTTCAATAGACAAACCTGCATCTCTTAGACAGTTTTCCATAACTCGTACCACCCCTATACCTTCTGGGTGTGGTGCGGTCATATGGTAAGCATCACTAGACATACCGCCACCGGCAACTTCTGCATATATTTTTGCTCCACGTGCAACTGCATGTTCATATTCTTCAAGAACCAATGCCCCTGCTCCCTCTCCTAAAACGAAACCATCTCTGGTAGCATCAAAAGGCCTTGAAGCCGTTTCAGGACTATCATTTCTTGTGGATAATGCGTGCATTGCTCCAAAACCACCCATACCTGCAATGGTTACCGCTGCTTCACTACCACCTGTTACAATTACATCGCAATGACCTAATCGTATATAGTTCAAGGCATCTATCATTGCATTCGCAGATGATGCACAAGCTGAAACCGTGGTATAGTTAGGCCCCATAAAACCATGTTTTATAGATATGTTACCCGGTGCTATATCGGCAATCATTTTTGGAATAAAGAACGGATTGAACCTTGGTGTACCATCACCATTGGCAAAATTCATTACCTCGTTTTGAAAAGTTTCCAAACCTCCAATTCCTGCACCCCAAATAACGCCTACACGAAATTTATCTATTTTCTCTAAATCTAATTTAGAATCACGAATAGCCTCATCTGAAGATACAAGTGCGTACTGTGCAAATCTATCTAGCTTACGGCCTTCCTTTCTATCAAAGTGGTCTTCGGTCTTGTAATTCTTAAGCTCACAAGCGAATTTAACCTTGAATTTTTCCGTATCATAATAGGTGATGGGCGCTGATCCACTTTTACCGTTGACCAATGCATCCCAATACTCTTCAATATTATTACCAATTGGGGTAAGTGCCCCCAAACCTGTAACTACAACTCGCTTTAACTGCATTTAACTTTGTATTTGTTTAAATCTAAACCAAGCGTAAATTAAAAAAAATTATCCATGCGGAGCATTTACCACATGGATAATTTGAATTCTATTTAAGAAAACATGTTTTACTTAGCTTCTTCTATATAGCTGATGGCTTGACCAACAGTTGCGATATTCTCAGCTTGATCGTCTGGAATTTGGATATCAAATTCTTTTTCGAACTCCATTATCAACTCTACTGTGTCTAATGAATCTGCGCCTAAATCGTTAGTAAAGCTAGCCTCGGTTACCACTTCGTTCTCATCAACTCCTAATTTATCAACGATGATAGCTTTAACTCTTGATGCAATGTCTGACATAATAATATTTGTTTTAAAAATTTAAATTGAAGGCAAAAATAAAAAACTTTGGTTTAAATACACTAATTGTCGTTAAAATGTATTGTAATTTAATAAAATTAAAGACACGTGCTGTAATTTTACCGTATTAATATTTTGTTTCGGTAACGTTGATAAAAGGTATTGAAAAGTAGTGAGATTTTAGAACTATAATGTGTAATCGTTTTTTTCTAAGTACTGACAAGCTTTAAATTTGCTTTATTTGCCAAACTTAATTTCATTGTTCGCTCTCTTATAAAGACCATTTCTATTGAAAACCAAGAAAATTATTCTTTTTGCCTCAGGTTCAGGATCTAATGTAGAAAACATCGCCAACTATTTTAAGCTTCGCAAAGATGTTACTATATGCTGTTTATTAACTAACAAAAGCGATGCCAAAGTCATTGAGCGGTGCAATAGACTTGAAATCAACGCCTTATTTTTTAACCGACAAGCATTTGCAAAGAGCGATTTTATCTTAAACCTGTTACGTTCTTTAGAACCAGACCTTATAGTGTTGGCAGGATTTCTATGGAAAATTCCTGAAGCCATTACCGATGCATTTCCAAATCAAATTATAAACATACACCCGGCCCTGCTACCAAAATATGGAGGCAAAGGCATGTACGGCATGAACGTTCATAAAGCGATCAAAGAGGCTAAAGAGACCGAAACCGGTATTACTATACACTATGTAAATGCACATTATGATGAGGGCGCTATAATACAACAGGTAAAAACCGTTGTCAACCCAAAAGATTCCGCTGAGGACATCGCCTCAAAAGTACACGTGTTGGAATATGAATTTTTTCCAAAGGTCATAGACGAACTATTATCAAAACAGTAATGGCTAAAAAGAAAAAGTTTTATGTTGTTTGGAAAGGAAAAAAACCAGGCATTTACGAGTCATGGAAAGATTGTAAAAAATCTATTGACGGTTATGCCGGCGCTGAGTACAAGTCTTTTGAATCTTTTGATGTTGCCAAAAAAGCTTACGACGGCTCTTACGCAGATTTTAAAGGAAAGAAAAAATCGGCTCCTACCTTATCTAAACAAGAGCTATTAAAAATAGGACAACCTAATTATCATTCCATTTCTGTTGATGCCGCATCTAGTGGCAACCCTGGTATTATGGAATACCAAGGAGTAGATACAAAAACAGGCAAGAAATTATTTAAACAAGGTCCTTTTCCAAATGGAACTAATAATATTGGTGAATTTTTAGCCATTGTTCATGGTTTAGCTTTTCTCAAAAAACATAATAGCGATCGTATAATATATACAGATTCTAGAACTGCCATGAGTTGGGTGCGTAAAAAAAAGTGCAATACCAAACTTGCCCCTAATGCAAAGAACAAAACACTTTTCGAATTTATTGATAGAGCTGTAGATTGGTTGAACAAAAATGAATACAACACCATTATCGTTAAATGGGAAACTAAAGCATGGGGAGAAATTCCTGCAGATTTCGGTAGAAAATAAACGGCTTTTTATATCAACAATTCGCCTTTAATAACTATTGCAATTTGTATTCGATAAACCATTTTAATTAGCTTTTCAAAATCGTATATTTGCAGCTTAAATTTTTTCACTTTTATGGGCAAGCTTTTAATAGTAGGAACGGTCGCTTTTGATGCAATAGAAACTCCTTTTGGTAAAACGGATAAAATATTGGGCGGCGCAGCTACCTATATTGGCTTAGCAGCATCTCAATTTGATGTTGATTCTGCTATCATTTCTATCGTAGGCGACGACATGCCTAAAGAATATTTAGACTTATTGACCGATCGTGGCATTGATATTTCTGCCTTGGAAATAGTTAAAGGAGGTAAAACCTTCTTTTGGAAAGGTAAATACCATAACGATTTAAATACAAGAGACACTTTAGTTACCGAGTTGAATACGTTAGAGGATTTTAACCCTGTTGTTCCAGAAAACTATAATGATGCAGATGTGGTTATGCTTGGTAATCTTCACCCTATTGTACAAATGGGTGTAATTAACCAGATGAAAAAGCGACCAAAACTTATCATTTTGGATACCATGAATTTTTGGATGGACAATGCTTTAGAAGATTTAACGAATGTTATTCGACATATAGATGTCATAACAATTAATGATGAGGAAGCCAGACAATTGACCGGCGAGTATTCTTTGGTAAAAGCGGCACAAAAGATTTTCACCATGGGCCCGAAGTATGTAGTGATCAAAA
This sequence comes from Maribacter litoralis, assembly GCF_003075045.1. Lineage (GTDB taxonomy): Bacteria > Bacteroidota > Bacteroidia > Flavobacteriales > Flavobacteriaceae > Maribacter > Maribacter litoralis. The sequence goes on from NZ_QCZD01000003.1 coordinate 591,277, forward strand.
AAGGAGAGCACGGCGCCCTATTGTTCAATGAAGATCAAATCTTTTTTGCACCGGCCCTACCGCTAGAAGAAGTATTTGACCCAACGGGTGCAGGAGACACTTTTGCCGGTGGTTTTGCAGGTTATTTGGCAGCAAGCGCAGATAGCTCTTTTGAGAATATGAAAAAAGCGATCATACACGGTTCTAACTTGGCATCCTTTAGTGTAGAGAAATTTGGAGCCGAAAGAATGCTGCAATTAGATCGAAAAGAAATTAGAGAAAGACTGCATCAGTTTAAAAAATTGACGCAGTTTGACATAGAATTACAATAATCCCCTAGCCCCAAAATATTTTGGGGTTTTTTTAATACCAAAAACAATGAGTGACGCAATTAAGCATGAGTGTGGTATTTCTGTAATACGGTTGTTAAAACCTTTAGAGTATTACAAGGAAAAGTATGGAACAGCATTTTATGGTGTAAATAAAATGTACCTAATGATGGAAAAGCAGCACAACCGTGGTCAAGACGGTGCAGGTTTTGCCAGTATTAAATTAGATGTAAAGGCAGGGGAACGCTACATGAGCCGTGTTCGTTCTTGCCAGCAACAGCCAATACAAGACATTTTTGCACAGATCAATGATCGTATCAATACCGAGATGAAAGAACATCCGGAATATGAGCATGATGTTGCATTACAAAAGAAACATATACCATATATAGGAGAACTGCTTTTAGGGCATGTTCGCTATGGTACCTTCGGTAAAAATAGTATTGAGAGCGTTCACCCGTTTTTAAGACAGAATAACTGGATGCACCGTAACTTAATTGTTGCCGGTAATTTTAACATGACCAATGTTCATGAGCTTTTTGACAATTTGGTACAGTTAGGTCAACATCCAAAAGAAATGGCCGACACCGTAACCGTTATGGAGAAAATTGGTCATTTTCTTGATGATGCCGTTGCCAAGCTTTATAAGCAGATCAAAAAAGAAGGATACACCAAACAGCAAGCTTCGCCTCTTATTGCAGAACGCTTAAAGGTGTACAAAATATTAAAAAGAGCAGCAAAAAATTTTGACGGCGGTTATGCCATGGCCGGTTTATTAGGTCATGGTGATGCCTTTGTTCTAAGAGATCCAAGCGGTATAAGACCTGCATATTATTACAGGGATGATGAAGTTGTTGTGGTAGCCTCTGAAAGGCCTGCCATACAAACGGTATTCAATGTACCATACGATGAGGTAAAAGAATTGGACCCTGGTGCAGCGATCATCATTAAAAAGAACGGTTCTAGCGCCATACACCAAATTCAAGAACCAAAAGAACGTAAAGCCTGTTCTTTTGAACGTATCTATTTCTCTAGAGGCAGCGATAAAGAAATTTACCAAGAACGTAAAGCCTTGGGTAAATTAGTATTCCCGCAGATATTGGAATCTATAAACGAGGATATCAAAAACACCGTTTTCTCTTATATTCCAAATACGGCAGAAACTTCTTTTTACGGTATGGTAAAAGAGGCACAAAATTACCTAAACAAGAAAAAGGAGGAGCAAATATTGGCTTTAGGCACAGGAATAACCGGAGAACAACTTCATGAAATACTAGAGGTACGTCCAAGAATTGAAAAAGTTGCCATTAAAGATGCTAAGCTTAGAACTTTTATTACTCAAGATAGTAGTAGAGATGATCTAGTGGCACACGTTTATGATATATCGTATGGATCTGTAAAAAAAGGTGACAACCTTGTAATTATAGATGATAGTATTGTAAGAGGTACTACCTTAAAAAAGAGTATTCTTAGAATATTAGACCGTTTGTCTCCCAAGAAAATAATAGTGGTATCATCTGCACCGCAAATTAGGTATCCCGATTGTTATGGTATTGACATGGCGAAGCTAGAAGATTTTATAGCCTTTAGAGCTGCATTGGCCTTACACCAGGATAATAATACAATGCATGTGGTAGAAGAAATCTATAAAAAGTGTTTAACACAAGTGGAGAGCCGAGATAAAGATGTCATTAACTATGTAAAAGAATTCTATGCTCCGTTTACCGCTAAAGAAATTTCTAAAAAAACAGGCGAACTTTTAAGTCCAGAAGGAATCAATGCTGAAGTTTCGATTATATACCAAACTATTTCAAGCCTTCATGAGGCCTGTCCAAAGAATTTGGGCGATTGGTATTTTACCGGTAACTACCCAACACCAGGCGGAAACAGAGTGGTAAACAGAGCATTCATTAACTTCTACGAAGGAAATAATGAACGTGCTTATTAAATAATAATTCGATGAAATGCACACTTTTTATGTAGTTCATCGACGAATATAGCATTTTAACGACTGGATGGTCGTTTTGACTTAACCCTGTTTACTTTTAAAGCTACCATAGCATAAGTAGGTTAAGTTCATGGTAAGATTTGGGGCAAAAAAGGTGGAGACTTCTCCGCCTTTTTTATTTTATAGATTTCACGATAGTATATTTTGTAATACAATTCTGCACAAAGCCCCCTTTAACGTTTTAACGGTACGTTTAACCATTACAATTTTCAATTATACATTACACCATTACATTTACAGAACCATAGCATAAGTAGGTTAAGTTCATGGTAAGATTTGGGGAAAAAGGCGGAGCATTGCTCCGTCTTTTTATTTTACGGCTATTTCTAAACTCTCGATACCACAAAAGCTTTCTAATTTTTTAATTCCAGTAGTACAACCTAAGTTTGTGACGTACAACGAATAGCTTTTTATAGAATACCACTCACCTATATATTTACAGAACCATAGCATAAGTAGGTTAAGTTCATGGTAAGATTTGGGGAAAAGACGGGGCTATGCTCCGTCTTTTTATTTTAGGTCAACTAGGTTTACTTTCAGACTGTTATACCATATAATTCACTAGTAGAATTCTTACATACCTTAAATAAAAGTGAATTTTTTTCTTAAAATTCCTTTTTTTATTTACTCAATACCAGTAATTTAGTATCGCCATAGCATAAGTAGGTTAAGTTTATGGTAAGATTTGGGACGAAAAGGGTGGAGACTTCTCCGCCCTTTTCTATTTAAAACCAAAAAAACCACCCATGAATATTTCATAAGTGGTTTCCTACAAGTTAGTTAAGAATATTTCTACTCTTTCTTATTTGTTATCAGCGTAAAGCTTAGAAACTTCATCCCAGTTAATTATATTGAAAAATGCCTCTATATAATCTGGTCTCTTGTTTTGATAATTTAGGTAATAAGCATGTTCCCAAACATCTAATCCTAAGATTGGTTGCCCACCACATTCAACTCCTGGCATTAAAGGATTGTCTTGATTTGGTGTAGAACATACTTCTACTTTACCACCTTTATGAACACATAACCATGCCCAACCAGAACCAAACCTAGTTCCTGCAGCTGAAGTAAATTTACTTTTAAACTCTTCAAATGAACCAAAAGCAGCATCAATAGCTTCCGCTAATTCTCCAGTTGGTTTTCCGCCACCGTTAGGTGATAAGATTGTCCAGAATAATGAGTGATTGTAAAAACCACCACCGTTATTTCTAACCGCACCATTACTCATATCCAAACCTCCTAAAATATCCTCTATTGATTTTCCTTCAAGATCGGTACCTTCAATAGCAGCATTTAACTTCGTTGTATATCCGTTATGATGTTTTGTATGATGTATTTCCATCGTCCTTGCATCTATATGAGGCTCAAGAGCATCATACGCGTAAGGCAATTTTGGTAATTCAAAAGCCATAATTTATGTGTTTTTAGATTTATATTAATTGTATTTCAAAGTTACGGATTTTAACATTTATATTCACGTAATAATTTGTTAAGAACTACACAGTATTCCTTAATTTGCAGTAAAAATCAGTGTCCAATAATCCTTTTACCATATATAATGCTTCTGCCGGATCTGGCAAAACGTATGCTCTTGCCAAAGTATACTTAAAAATCATACTGGCTTCTCCACAAAATTTTAGAAAAATATTGGCTATCACATTTACCAACAAAGCGGTAAATGAAATGAAACATCGTATTCTCAACAGCCTTTTTGAATTTTCTAAAACTACATCTATTGACAATGCAGCACCATTGTTCATAGATATACTCAATGAAACCGATTATACTTTTGAAGAATTGCCCGCTTTAAGCAAATTACGATTAAAGCAAATTTTACATAATTACGCCTTTTTTGATATTTCTACCATAGATAAGTTTACCCACCGACTTATTAGAACGTTTGCGAAAGATCTAAAAATTCCTCAAAATTTTGAAGTGGTCTTAGATGTGGATTTGCTTTTACAAGAAGCTGTAGAACGCGTAATCGGTAAAGCGGGTGAAGACCCTGAATTTACTAAAGTACTTTTAGATTTTGCTCTTGAAAAAATTGAAGATGACAGAAGTTGGGATATTGGTTTTGATCTACTAAAAATTGGTAAACTTATTTTTGATGAAAACAATGCCGAGCATTTAAAGAGTCTACAGCATATTGAACTAAGCGATTTTCTAAAATTGCAAAATCACCTTAAAAAACAAACCAAAAGCATAGAAAAAAGAATCGTAGAACTTGCAACGACATCCCTAGAGGTTATTACGAATTCTGGTTTAGATTTTAAAGATTTTCCAAGGGAGACCTTACCCAATCATTTTAAAAAAATTGCCGCCGGTAATTTTATACCGACCCAGTTATACAACAATAAACTTGAGGACAATCTACTCGAAGGCAAAATCTTAAAAGCATCTGTAAAAGATGCTCCAATAGATTTAGCGCCACATTTGTTAACATATTACCAGAACATTAAAAGGCATATTTACAAAAGGGGCTTGTTCGCCAACATCAACAGAAACATTGTGCCTTTTGCCCTTTTGAACGCTATTCAAAAAGAATTGAAAATCATTCAAGAGGAGAAAGACCAATTATCCATATCAGAATTTAATACCCTTATCGCTAAAGAGGTAAAAGACCAACCCGCTCCCTTTATTTATGAGCGCCTTGGAGAAAAATACCGTCATTATTTTATTGATGAATTTCAAGACACCTCCCAAATGCAGTGGGAAAATTTAATACCGCTTATTGGGAATGCGATGGAGGGTGAAGATGAGTTGGGCAATACCGGTTCCCTTTTTCTGGTTGGTGACCCTAAACAAGCTATTTACAGATGGCGTGGTGGTAAGGCCGAGCAATTTTTAGAATTGGCAACACATAAAACACACCCATTTACCGTACCCTCAGACTTGGTTACCTTGCCAAAAAACTATAGAAGTTACGCCGAAGTCATTAATTTCAACAACAACTTCTTTCAAAGTATAAGTCCGTTTTTAGAGAATGAGGTTTATCAAGATTTTTTTAGAATCGGTAATCAACAGGAAATCAACCATAAAGAAGGTGGTTATGTTCATATATCACTATTAGAAGAGGGCGACGATGAGCTTTATGCCGAAAACACTTTGGCAACCATTCAAAAATGTATAGCACAAGGTTACACCTATAGTGATATCTGTATTATAATACGAAAAAAGAAACACGGACTATTGCTTGCCGATCACCTCATGAAGCATCAAATACCCGTTGTATCTTCAGATTCCTTATTGTTAAGTGAAAGCAAAAAGGTCAATTTTTTAGTACAGCTTATTAGGCATTTGGTGCAGCCCACAGAATTGGAAATTCAATACGAACTACTGAATTTTCTATCGCAAGACAAAGCCGACAAGCATGCCTATATCTATGAAAATTTAGGTAACCTCCAAGAGCATTTTTTTAACGAATACGGTTTTGAGCCCATAAGGTTAAGGCAAACCTCTGTGTACGACGGACTGTCGTATGCCATTAAAAGTTTTGATCTTATACCTGTCTCCGATGCCCATTTAACCGCCTTTATGGATTTGGTTTTTGATGTAGAGCAAAAGTATGGTTCAGACATGCAGTCGTTTTTGGACTATTGGGACAAAAAGGGTAATTCGGCAAGCATCAGTACACCCGAAAACATTGAATCGGTACAGATAATGACCATCCATAAATCTAAAGGATTGGAGTTTCCGGTGGTAATCTTCCCTTATGCAAATTCAAACATATTTGAAGAAATCGATCCCAAACTGTGGCTTCCGGTAGATAAAGAAGAATTCCTTGGTTTTTCCGAAGTACTCATCAATAAAAAACAAGAAGTACAAGAATATGGAGAAACAGAAGCTTTATTATATTCCCTTGATCACCAAAAATTACAGCTAGATGCTTACAACCTATTGTATGTTGTTTTAACCAGAGCGGTAAAAGCACTATTCATTATCAGCGAAAACAAGCTAGACAAAAAAGGCCAACATAATACCAACTATTACTCCGGTCTCTTTATTCATTTCCTCAAAAGTATTGGTGCTTACGAACAAAATAAGTTGTTTTATGATTTCGGTACGTTCAGCCTAAACAGTGCCAAAAAGGAAATAGAGCAGGATCAATTGACCATTCCTTATATATATACCAATAAAGATAGAGCAGATTTTAAAATACTCGCCTTGGCAGGAACACTTTGGGACGAAGGTCTTGATGTTGCCATTAACCAAGGTAATGTAATTCACTTTATACTTAGTGCCATTTATATGGCTAGCGATCTTGAAAGGGCAATGCAAATTGCTTTACAAAAGGGTTTGATCAAAGAACAAGAGGTTAATGAGATAAAGGAAGTTGTAAAAAAGGTCATCTACCATAAAGATTTGTCTCAATTTTACACCCAGGGAATAGAAGTTTTGAACGAACGTGATCTATTGATGCCAGATGGATCTACCCAAAGACCGGATAGGGTTGTACTCAAAGAAAACCATGCCACCATTATAGATTACAAGACCGGTGAACGCAATAAAAAATATCACCACCAGGTGAATACTTATGCCCAATGTTTTTCAAATATGGGCTACACGATCGATCACAAGATCATTGTTTATATTAATACCGAAATAGAACTAGATTATATATAGAAGTAATATGTACGGAAAAATCAAAGAACATTTACAGCAAGAAATTGAGAATATTAAGAATGACGGACTCTTTAAAGAGGAAAGAATAATTGTTTCTCCACAAGATGCGGTCATCAAAATAAACACCGGGCAAGAGGTGATCAACTTCTGTGCCAATAACTATTTAGGACTATCATCTCACCCAGATGTTATTCAAGCGGCAAAAGATGCCATGGACACCCACGGGTTTGGTATGTCGTCAGTACGGTTCATTTGCGGTACACAAGACATCCATAAAGAACTTGAGCAAAAAATAGCTCACTTCTACGGTACTGAAGACACTATTCTCTATGCTGCTGCATTTGATGCCAATGGCGGAGTGTTTGAGCCTTTGCTTACTGCAGAAGATGCCATTATATCAGATTCGTTAAACCATGCTTCTATTATTGACGGAGTACGTCTGTGCAAAGCTAAACGCTATAGATATGCAAATAGCGACATGGCCGATCTAGAAGCGCAATTGATTAAAGCGAACGAAGATGGTGCACGTTTCAAGATCATAGTTACCGATGGCGTATTCTCTATGGACGGTATCGTTGCACCGTTGGATAAAATCTGTGACCTAGCGGATAAATATGATGCCTTAGTTATGATAGACGAATGCCACGCAACAGGTTTCATAGGCGAAAAAGGAAGAGGAACCCTTGAAGAAAAAGGGGTAATGGGGCGTATTGATATAATTACCGGTACCCTAGGTAAAGCCTTGGGCGGTGCCATGGGTGGTTATACTACTGGTAAAAAAGAAATCATAACCTTATTAAGACAACGCTCAAGACCGTATTTGTTCTCCAATTCATTGGCACCGGCCATCGTTGGGGCATCTATAAAGGTTTTTGATATGCTTGAAAACGACACGTCGCTACGAGATAAGTTGCAAGAAAATACTGCATACTTTAAAAAAGGCATGATAGCGGCAGGTTTCGACATAGTTGATGGCGATTCGGCAATTGTACCTGTAATGTTGTACGATGCAAAATTATCACAAGACATGGCAAATAAGTTACTTGAAAAAGGCATTTACGTTATCGGGTTTTTCTACCCTGTAGTTCCAAAAGGTAAGGCGAGAATTAGAGTACAACTTTCTGCCGCGCATTCTCAAGAACATTTAGACGCTGCCATCGCCGCTTTTACAGAGGTAGGGAATGAACTAAAAATCGTTTAAATGCACTATTTAATCTATTAAACGCATTAAAAAAAATAGGAAATTGATTTTGTTAATAATATTTAACAAGTTACATTTGCAGCTAATAAACACTTAAACTTAAAAATTTGAACATGAAACATCTTAGCAAATTATTGGTTGTTGTACTACTTGTAGTAGGTATCAACAACATACAAGCGCAAGACGAGAATAACCCTTGGCAAGTGCAATTTGGGGTTAATGCCATTGACGTATATCCAACTTCGGATGTAAGTTCTTTCGGTAATGAATTCTTCAATGCAAACGATCACTGGAATATCTTACCTTCTATTTCTTATGTAGGAGTATCTAAGTCAATAGGAGACGGTTTCTCTGTTGGAGCTAGAGGTTCTCTTAACAAAATTAGCAAATTAGGTGACGTTAGTGTTGACGATCTTTCTCACTACGCTATAGATGGTACAATTAAATATGATATCATAAAAAGACAAACTGTTCTTGATCCATTCATCGAAATAGGTGGTGGTTATACTTGGATCGATGAAATCGGTGCTGGTACTGCAAACGGTGGTATTGGTCTTAACATCTGGTTCTCTGAGAACTTAGGTCTTACTTTACAATCTTCTTACAAGCATGCTTTCGAAGATTACTTAGCTCCTCATTTCCAACATTTAGCTGGTATTTCAGTTAAGTTTGGTGGTACTGACACTGACGGTGACGGCATCTACGATAAAGATGATGCTTGTCCAGAAGTTGCTGGTCTTGAAGCATTCAACGGTTGTCCTGATTCTGACGGTGATGGTATCGAAGATAGCAAAGATGCTTGTCCTAACGAAGCTGGTTCTAAAGAAATGAACGGTTGCCCAGATGCTGATGGTGACGGTGTTGCTGACAAAGATGACGCTTGTCCTAACGAAGCTGGTGTTGCTGCTTTAGCTGGTTGTCCAGATGCTGACGGTGACGGTGTTGCTGATAAAGATGACGCTTGTCCTTCTGAAGCAGGTCCTGCTGAAAACAAAGGTTGCCCATGGCCTGATACTGACGGTGACGGTGTATTAGACAAAGATGATCAATGTCCTGAGGTTGCTGGTACAGTAGCTAACGCTGGTTGTCCTGAAGTAACTGAAGAAGTTCAGAAGCAATTAAACGATTACGCTAGAACTATCTTATTCGATACTGGTAAATCTTCTATCAAAGCTGAGTCTACTTCAGTAATGGTTGACATTATCACTATCCTTAAAGAATACCCTAACGCTAAGTTTACTGTTGAAGGTCACACTGATAGCGTAGGTAGCGAAAAATTAAACCAAAGTCTTTCTGAGTCAAGAGCTCTTTCTGTAAAAGAATTCTTAGTTGACAAAGGAATCGAAGAGTTTAGATTATCTGCTGTTGGATACGGTGAGTCTAAGCCTATCGCTACTAACAACACAAGAGCTGGTAGAACTCAAAACAGAAGGGTAGAAATTAACTTAGTAAAATAAGTATAAATAAACCTAAGTGTTTTAATAAAATAAAAGCTCCGCAATATTGCGGAGCTTTTTTATTTTTACACAATGCAGAGCTTTATACAAGATGTAGTACAGGATGTTTTAAAAAACAACTCCGACCTAGGAAAAACAATTTTTATCTTACCCAGTAAAAGAGCTGGTGTCTTTCTTAAGAAAGCACTCTCCAGTTCTTTGACCAAAACAATACTTGCCCCTGAAATCTACAGTATTGAAGATTTTATCGAGAAAGTATCCAATCTTGTTACCGCCAATACCACAACGCAACTGTTTGAGCTTTATAATGCCTACCTCAATGTTGGTGATTATGATAAAGAATCGTTCGATTCTTTTTTAAAATGGGGACAGATTCTTTTGCAGGATTTTAATGAAGTAGACCGTTATTTGGTAGATGCCAATAGTCTTTACCAAAACGTAGCTGCCATACAAGAGGTAAATCACTGGTCTGTAAATAGTGATAACTCTGAAATGATAGAAAACTATCTTCATTTTTGGCGACACCTTGAAGGTATCTATAACAAATTCAACGATAACTTACTAAAGCAGGGACTAGGGCATCAAGGTCTTATTTACAAAACTTCGGTTTCCGAGCTTAACAACTATATTGCTTCCGCTAACAAACAACATATATTTCTTGGTTTTAACGCCCTGAATACTGCGGAAAGTATTCTTATACAAACCATACTTGAACAGACCAATGCAGCTATATATTGGGATATTGATCCTTACTTTCTAAAAGACAATATTCATGATGCGGGTTACTTTATACGTCAGTATCAAAAAACATGGAAAGTTTTAAAAGACAAACCCCTTGCCGGACTCACCAATTACTACAATACAGAAAAGCACATTGAAATTATTGGGGTTCCAAAAAACGTTTCTCAAGTAAATTACGTTGGCGATATTCTAAATAACATACAGAACAACGCACCAGAAACATTACGTAATGCCGCTATAGTTTTGGGTAATGAAGAATTATTGAATCCATTGCTTAACTCAATTCCTGAAAGTATTCCGGCGACGAATATAACCATGGGGCAAAAACTGGAATCGACCACATTAGCCAGTTTTTTTATCAACCTCATTGAATTTCATGAACAAAAAACCGATAAGGGTTGGTTCTACAAACACCTGTTGAATCTGTTGACCCATTCTTATGCAGTATTATTGTTCGATGCCAATGAAGTCTCTACCAACCAATTGATATCAAAAATAAAGCTGAATAATTGGAGCTATATCAAGAATGATCAAATCAGTACGCTATTACCTAAAAACGCCACGGTCTCTTTATTGTTTGAAGACATTAAGAACGATCCGAATAGATTGATCGAGAATTTTCTAGCCCTAATATCTTCCATGAGAAGCATTGAAGCGGTTAAACAAAATCCATTATTACTAGAACAGCTATATAAATTCTTTACATTGTTCAATCAGTTAAAAGACCTTTGTAACAACTTTACCTATATCAATAATCTAAAAAGTCTCAAGCACCTTTTTAAACAATTACTGAGCTCAGAAACCTTAGATTTTCAAGGAAACCCAATTGAAGGAATACAGATTATGGGTATGTTGGAAAGCAGGTTGTTAGATTTTGAAACGATTATTATCACCTCTGTAAACGAAGGTGTATTACCATCGGGGAAATCCAATAACTCCTTTATTCCGTTCGACTTAAAAACAAAAAACGGATTACCAACCTACAAAGAGAAAGACGCCGTGTATACCTACCACTTCTATCGTCTTTTACAACGTGCAAAAAACGTATATATACTTTACAATACAGAACCCGATGCTCTAGAAGGTGGTGAACGTAGTAGGTTAATAACCCAACTACTTACCGATGATAATAGAACCGACATAAAATCGGTGATAGCCACACCGACAATACAACCTATTACCAAAGAAATTGAACAGGTAGAAAAAACCAAATCGCTCATACACCTAATTCAGCAGAAAGCCAAAAAAGGATTCTCCCCCAGTTCTCTAAGTAATTACATTAGAAACCCTATTGATTTTTACAAGCACAACCTATTGAACATCAACGAGGTTATGCAGGTGGAAGAAACCTTGGCGCCCAATACCTTTGGTACCATTGTTCATGACAGTTTAGAAGAACTATACACTCCACTGGTCGGCAAAACCCTTACCGAAGATATGTTAAATGATATTCGTAAAAATGTAACTTCTTCGGTTGCCCGAAATTTTGAAAAAACATACAAAGAAGGAAACATAAGTTCAGGCAAAAACTATATTTCTTTTCATGTAATCTTAAAATACATACAAACCTTTATTGATGCTGAAGTAACGGCATTAAAAGACCATAGCATTAAAATTATTGCGCTTGAACAATCGCTATCCGTGCCCTTGGAAGTTCCTGGCTTAGATTTTCCTATAATCTTAAAAGGTAAACTAGATCGTGTTGATGAATTTGATGGTATTACCCGTATCATAGATTATAAAACAGGAAAAGTAGAGCGCCGTAATGTTGAACTAATGGATTGGGACGTGCTCACCGAAGAATATCAGTTTAGTAAGGCTTTTCAATTACTGTGTTATGCATTGATGTATTTCAAAACCCATCCCGCAGAAAACCTATCTATACAAGCAGGTATTATCTCATTGAAGAATTTTGCCGATGGCACCTTGCTTTTCGCACAAAAAGAATCTGCCCGAGGACCTAAAAACCACATCATAAACAACGAGGTGATTTTAGATTTCGAGCAGATACTTGGTCAGTTGATTACAGAAATCTGTAATGCCGACCTTCCATTTATAGAGAAAGAAGTGTAATACTACTTCTTATCCGGTCTTGTTGGCCTTACCTCTATTTTACTAGGTAAGGTTCTTTCGTTCATTTTTAATAGATCTAATACCAATTCGCCAATATCTTCCGGTTGAATTTTCCATGCATCTTTATCCCCTGGTTCGTTGTTATTAAATTGGGTAGATACCGATCCTGGCATTATAGTCGACACTTTAATATCATACTGTCTTAAATCTAACATTGCCGCTTGTGTAAATCCAACTACACCAAATTTTGAGGCATTGTACCCAGCTCCTTTTGCAAAGAAATTAGTACCCGCCAAACTCGCCAAGGTGATATAATACCCTTTTGACTTTTTCAAGGCTTCTACAGATGCTTTAAGAGAGTGAAACGCTCCGCTTAAGTTGGTATCTATCATTTGATGCCATTGCTCATCTGTCATCTCGTCTACGGGCGCAAAATTACCTACACCGGCATTTGCCAAAACAACATCTAGCTGTCCCCACTTATCAATAATCTTGGCTACCGCATCCTTTTCATCAGCAATTTTAGCTACGTTAGAAACAACTCCTAAAACTGCATCGTTGTCAAAATCCTTTAAAGCCTTATCTACACTTTCTTGAGACCTACCGCTAACGGCAACTTTCATACCTTGATCCAATAGTGTTTGTGCTACGGCAAACCCAATACCCTTGGTGCCTCCCGTAATGTAGGCTACTTTATTTTTCAAATCTTTCATCGTTCAATTTTTAAATTACCACAAGTTACCAATTCTTTCATTTTTTTCTTGTTCGTAAAGATTAAGATTTAACGGTTTTCATTTATTATATTTAACTACAACTTAATACTCAACAATGAACAGAATTATCGTTTGGTCTATAACCGTGGCCCTAGCAGGATTTTTATTTGGTTTTGACACCGTGGTCATCAGCGGAGCCAATGAACCTATTAAACAAATTTGGAACACATCACCTTTATTTCATGGTACCTTTATCATGAGTATGGCACTCTGGGGAACCGTAATCGGCTCTCTCTTTGGTGGCATTCCCACTAAAAATCTAGGGCGTAAAACAACGTTGTTATGGGTAGGTATCTTGTTTTTGGTTTCTGCCCTTGGCTCTGCCTTAGCACAAGACCCCTACTCGTTCTCATTATTTCGATTTATTGGTGGTGTTGGTGTGGGTATCTCTTCTGTTGCCGCACCTATTTATATCTCCGAAATTACCTCAAAAGAAAACCGTGGAAAGCTTGGCGGACTCTACCAATTCTGGTTGGTATTCGGTATTCTGATCGCTTTTGTTTCTAACTGGTTGCTAAAAGGATTCGACGGAGCGAACGACTGGCGTTGGATGCTTGGTATAGAAGCTATACCCGCTTTTATTTATACCGCCATGGTATTTACCGTTCCTAAAAGCCCCAGATGGTTGGCTTTGCACAAAAAGGACGATGCAGGTGCATTGAAAATATTGGAGATCATACACTCCAAAGAAAAAGCGGAACAACAACTGCTAGAAATAAAAACCGATTTAAAGCACAATACACAAAGTGAAAGCCTTTTTCAAAAGAAATATTCTAAAGTGTTATGGCTGGCTTTCTTTATCGCTTTTTTCAATCAGCTATCGGGTATTAATTTTGTTCTGTACTACGCACCCGAAATTTTAGAACAAGCAGGACTGGGTGGCAAAGAATCACTATTCAATTCCATCGCCATAGGTATTGTCAATCTTGTCTTTACATTTATTGGTATTCGTTTATTGGATAAGTTAGGAAGACGACAACTGATTATTATCGGATCTATTGGCTATATTATAAGTTTGATTATGGTGGGACTCTGTTTTCAGATGGATTTAGGGTCTACCCTAACACTAACCTTTATCTGTACTTTTGTTGCCTCTCATGCCATTGGGCAAGGTGCCGTAATCTGGGTGTTTATCTCAGAAATATTCCCGAACAGTGTTCGCGCATATGGACAATCATGGGGAGTAAGCGTGCACTGGGTATTTGCAGCGATCATTACATTGATCACTCCGTTTTTCTTGGATGCAACCGAGGGAGTTTTAAAAGACCAAGTGTGGTATATCTACTACTTCTTCTGCGCTATGATGGTATTGCAGCTTATTTGGGCACTTACCAAAATGCCGGAAACCAAAGGGGTTTCTTTAGAGGAATTGAGTAAGGAACTGGTGAAGGAGTAAGCTCATCAGGCTAAAATATAACAGCCCTTATTACCTGCGTAATAAGGGCTGTTTACAACCTAAAAAATATTAAAACCTGTTTAGTTCATTTTATACTTTTCTCTGTACTCCGTTGGGCTAACACCTTCTTTCTTCTTGAACAACCTTGAGAAATAGTGCGGATATTCAAAACCCAATTCATAAGCTACCTCAGCAATACTTTTATGAGGTTGCAGCAACATATTCTTGGCTTCGTCTATCAACAACAACTGCAAATGCTCGGTTGTGGTCTTACCGGTTTCCTTTTTTAAGGTGTCACTAAGGTAGCGCTGAGAAACGGACATATTATTTGCTATTTCCTCTATACTGGGAATACCATTTTCCTGTAATTCACCAGATGCTACATACTGTGACAGTTGCTCATTAAACTGCTCCAATAAACTCGTAGAAAGCTCCTTTCTGTTAATGAACTGCCTTTCATAAAAACGATTCGCATATTTCAATAAGGTACTTAACTGCGAGATGATGATGTCTTTGCTGAATTCATCTTGATTGTTTTGATATTCTATTTCAATATTCTCTACAATGGATTCTATCTGTTTTTCCTCTTTGGGCGATAGGTGCAACGCTTCATTGACCGAATACGAAAAGAATCCATACTTCTTGATCTGATGCGCCAAATCCGTTCCCTTTATAAAATCTTCGTGAAAATTGATCGAAAAACCTTTTTGTTCAAATACCACCGCTTTAGTCCATTGCAATACCTGCCTAGGTGCTATAAAAAATAACGCTCCGTTATTAAAATCGTAATTGGTACGGCCATAGTTTAAATTGCCATCTACTATCTTTTTGAAGCTAATGGTATAGCAATCGTTGGTAATTGGTGGCGAACTTTCTTTTGGGCAAGGTAAGAATCCGTCGCCCGTGGCTGAAAATACACTCAACATAGGGTGCTCGGGTCTTGGGAGTTCTAAATATGCCAAGTATTCCGATAAGGTTTTAAAATGCTGCATAACTACCTCTTCAATTCTTTTTCCGCTGCCAATAACTGTTTATTATACCCGTCTATTCTTGCATATGCCGTACCGTCTACCAATAAAATAACGATCAACATGGCTATTGCGGTTATGGTACTTGCCCTCCAAATTGGAGCGCTCACAAATAGAATCACCAATGCACATGCTATGATAAGTAAAGGAATTACTTTAATAACAATAGTATCATATTCCTTTAATGTAGCCTCGGCACGCTCTAATTCACTGTCCACAAATGCAACGGCATCTTCATGATATGCATTTTCAAATTGCGTAATCCTTGCTTTGTTTGTAAAAAACAAACCCAGACCAATGATTAAAAGTAAACTGCCTGCAACCAATGTTGGTATAATGTAGGCTCTAGCCATTTCTGTCTTTCCTAGTTGCCAGAACCCAATACTCGCTACTAAAAATGCCATGCCGAATAGCATGAAAAACGGAGTGGAAAAAAGTTCGGCCTTTGCCCAATCTGTTGCTGCCTTTAATATATCCATAGCTTTATGTTTTAACTAATCTATTCTACTAAATTAAAATTAATACCTGATCAATACACTTATTTCGTTGATCCTATATTCTTTACAATAGTTGCAGGTCCTTCTGGAAACCATGTTTTTGCCAAAAAATTGGGTACGGACCCTACCGGAATGTAATCTGCATTATAGGTAATCTTTGTGGTGTTTTGATCCACCTTCTCAAATTCATAAACTACCTTGTAATTAGACATTCTTTTTACATCATCTTGTTTATAGTCACTTGATGCTGCCGTTGCCGTAAATACAAGTTTGTTCTCTTTTTTTACTCGATCGATCTTTATCACAATATCGCTGTCGGCCATTGGCCATGGGGCATCAAAATAATAATATGCCAACCACGCTTGTTCTGATATTTTCTCAATTTCTTGGGTAACCGGTGTTCTCTCCAAGAAATTTTTGTGATTGTTCGTATTAGAAAAATAGCTATCCAGTTCATCTAGGGTAACGTTGGCCGTGGTTTGGGCAATGTAATAAAAGTGGGTGCCTTCATCCTCTTTTACCAATTCATATTTTACCGTCGTTTTTCCGTCTTTAGCGGTTTCTGTTTTCCAGTTTCGGCTTTGTGCAAAAACATTGATCGATGTTAACCACAGTGCAACTATACCTATAATTTTTATCCTCTTCATTTTACTCGAATTACCTGATTAATATCTACCGCGCTACACGTTCCATTCTACACCTACGGCATCTTCTGAAACTTCCCAAAGTTTTTCCATTACCGGTTTGTCTTTGGCATGTGGCTCAAGCTTGCACTCACCTACCGGACCTGTCCAATAATTTTTGCCAGTTGGACCGTAAAAAGCCTCTTGATCCAAATCTGGTTCTGTAGCACACATAATTTCTGGGTACGCCCCTTTCTCTGCCGATTGTACCATGGGTGTCAATTTCATGATCTGCCAAATGAACCTGGTCAACAAACTTCCACTGGTTTTAATGAGCGATGTAGATGAAGCACCTGGGTGGCAGGCATATGCTTTTACACTTGTTTTACCCGCCTTTTTCAATCTATCCTGTAATTCGTAAACCGTCATCATTTGCGCCAATTTACTTTGGCTATAAACTCCGTTTGAACTATAGTTCTTGTCCCAGTTCATATCATCGAACTGTATGGTCTTGATTCCTAAATTATACCCCATACTGCCAACGGTTACAATACGCCCTTGAGATTCCTCTATGCGCGGATATAACAATGCCTGCAATAAGAAATTACCGTAGTGGTTTACCCCTAACTGACTTTCAAAACCATCTTCGGTAAAGGTTTGCTTGGGAACTTGGGCAATGGCGGCATTACATAACAATGCATCTATTTGTGGTACGGTTCTTAGCACCTCAGCTGCGGCTTTTTTTACGGATGCCAAAGATGCCAAGTCCATTTCTATATTGCTTACCGGTATGGCACTACCCAATTTTTCTTGCAAGGTTGCTATGGTATCTGCAGCCTTTTTTGGGTTACGGTTCAACATCACCACTTTTGCGCCTTTAGACAGCAGTATTCTTGCCGCCTCAAAACCGGTACCACTGGTAGTGCCCGTAATTAAGAATGTTTTGCCTTTAAGGCTTTTTATTCTAGCGGGTGTCCACCCTTGTTTGCCAAATTGTGTTGTACTCATTATATCTTATTTTTTAAATGTCTAAAAGAATAGGACAAAGGTAAAATGAGACATGGCGTTTTGGCTTACACACATTTTCGAATGTTGTGTACTTTTTGGTGGGATAGTTTAACTACTGAAAGTTATTCATCACCATACCGTATTTG
Organism: Maribacter litoralis; assembly: GCF_003075045.1. GTDB lineage: Bacteria > Bacteroidota > Bacteroidia > Flavobacteriales > Flavobacteriaceae > Maribacter > Maribacter litoralis. The sequence continues at coordinate 609,162 of NZ_QCZD01000003.1, forward strand.
AAGATTTGGGTTTTCTTTTCTCCACTTTTCTAATTCAAGTTTATTTATTCTGTTCCCAAACAGCTCTACACATTTCAGTTTCTTTAGCTTATTCAGTTTGGCTATTTCTTTCGAGACGGTCAGTTTATTCATTGATAAATCTAGATATTCTAGATTTTGGAGTCTGTACAAATCTTCAGGTAAAGTTTTTATATCTAGGTCATATAAAGTAAGTTGTTCTAGACCTTCAAGTTCTAATAATTCTGGTGGTATAGTTCTAAACGGTGGTTCGTCTATATATTGATCCATTGCGCTCAGTGGAGGATAAATAGCCCAGCCTTTTAAACTATCAACGTAGATTTCTAATTTCTTTGCATTTTTTAATTGCCCAACTTCTTTGGGTATATCTTTTAACCCATATTTTGAAAGCTCAATGAATACCTCCTCTCGATTTTCTAAATCTTTAAAAAGGTGATTAGGCTGGCACGAGAAGATGAAGATCAGTAATGCTATTAGGGTTAGAATCTTCATTGCTTGGTTATATTGTATAATTGGGTAGAACGTGTCTGTATAAGATTAGTTGCGTGGTTTAAGCAACTAATTAGCAAATACAAACCAAATAGAAAATCCGCATAGATTTTCGAAAGTAGGCTTGCACTGGCAATCGATTTTATACGGTGTTGGCAGTAGGTATTTTCCTAAATTTCCACCAAATTATATTCTATTTTTTCTTTTTGAGAAACAGTATTAATAATTGTTGTTTTTGTTATTGTAACATCTCTAAGTTCGCCAATATGTAATTCTTTTAATACTTCAGTAAATAAGCTAGCACATTTTACTGAAAAAATTTGACCTGAATCAATATCTCTAATTTCAATTTTGTTTTTTAAACTTAAAGTAATTAATTCAGCTTGAAAGCTGATAGTTTCAGGTTCAGATATCTCAATACTTTTAAAAGTATTTGTGAACATTATTATTTTATCTCTATCTCCAATCCATTCGCGAGTTACATAGTCCGGACTTTCCCAAGTAAGTTCAATTTCTAAATCATCTTTAACAAGTTCATCTAGAAAGTTCGAAAAGTATTTTGAGTTTTTTACTCCAACTTTCTCGATGTTTTCCATTAACTCCATTTCATTGTTTGAAGCAAATAATTCAAATGTATTTTCCAATGAATTTTGAATTATACTTTTTCCAAAAATGTCAGGACTGGTTTTTGCAGAAACATAAAAAATAGTAGAACCGCTTGCCATTCCCTCAAGTCTAATATCAAGACTATTTTTTAAAATACTTTCAATTTTTTTTCCTCCTTTTTTTCCAAATTGAAGAAATTGAGAAGTTTTGTAAAGTGCATTAGAAAATGAGTTTGTTATGCCTCCGACTGATTCTAGTGGAAAGGTTCCTGCCCTCGCAATATTACCTTTAAGTCTTAATGCTATTATTTCTTTATTACGTTTAAGGTTTGCATCGTGTAAAGATTTTTGAAGGTTGCTAATTTCTGATTTGTAATTGTCGATTTGCAATTTTAGAGCAAAATCATTTGGATTACTTTTTAGCAAAGGAAGAAGCTCCTCAATCTGTGATTGAAGGTATTTTATACTTTTATTTAGTTTGCTAATTGATTCCATATTCAAATCTAGCTATTCCTTTAGGTACCTCATTTCTAGTAAAACCAAACCAACCTCTCCAATAACTTCTATTATTTACATCATCGATAGGACATAACAATATATCTAAATCGTATCTTATTTTACTATTTGGTCTATTAAAAAGACTATTTATTATTTTTTGTTCATCTAAACTTAATGTATTCATTTGGTTTTTATCATACACTATGAGTAAATCGATATCGTCAGGTTCATCTTTAAGTGTCAAAAATGAGCCATCTAGCCAAATTTCAAATTTCGCATTTACCTGTGATAATTGACCTAAAAATGTTCTTAGTTGATTAACTAAATGAATTCTTCTTGTTTGGTTTGAAAAATTATCAACAAAGATGCTTTCAAGATCTTTTAAATCAATATCGTGAAATCCTGCAGGTAAAAGTGGTTCGTATTCTGGTTTATTCATTTGTTTGTTTTACTTACTGCCAACGGATGGCGGTATGAAATCGTTGGGGTTACGGGCTACTTTCCTGTCCAGTTACACCGAACTTGATGCGTGGTAATAAGTTTGAATAACAAACTAAAAACCAATGTTTTATACCGCGTGTTGGGCATAGTTATTTAATTTCCATTGCACAAAGTCATTCTTGTCATTATATGAATGCAATAAAAATAATGAGCTACTTTCTTCAAAGAATCTGATAACTCAGTCAGCAATTCCTTTTGTTGTTCATATGCTTTCACTATTTCATTATCTTCATTTTTAAGGGCCAAAATGACTTTTGCACCTTTCCCTTTTTTCTTTTCTTCCGTTGAATCTCTGTCTTCAAGTGTTTTGAATAAAGTTTCAACATCTACTTTTTTCATTGTAAACTTCTCTAAGTCTAAACTGGTATTTTCTGTTACAGGATATCTAAAGAATGAACTTTGCTTGTCATATTTTGCAATTATAGGAATAGCTTTAGTTATGTCTTCATATTCTTTCCAATCTCCTTTTTCCACAAGAGATTCAAGTTTGTCTATGTTCTTTAACAATAATTCATCTTTCCAATATCGATATAACTCATCAATCCAATGACAACTATAAAGTGGTCGCCATTTCCCTTGACTAAGTATTTTTGGTTTTTTACTGTCACAAGAATCTTTTTCGTATGGGATAGCCAATTTCTTATGGAAAATAACAATTAACGATTTCAATGCTAATTCAATAGAATGTCTGTATAAAAAGTTAATTGGCATTTCAACAAGCTGAACAGCTTGAATTTCTGCTCTTCCTTTATTCATAAATTCGGCTGAATTGTAATAAGTTTCAGCAGTGATTCCAAAACCAAAATCTAAATGATCTTCAGGTGAAATTAATTGATATTGCATATGTTATAATTTTCAACGATGAATTGTGCGTTCTGCTTTAATTATGCCCAACAATAGTATAAAGCACAAATTACTTTACACCCAAATATTAAATACTATATTAACTCTCCAAAACGGAAGGGGAAGTAGTGTTTTAGAACCAACCAACAAGGTAGTATTTTTCTTCAATGTAGCATTACGGGTTACCGTAAAAGAGAAAAGATTAATTAAGCTTTAGTCTATTCAGCCAGCTACACTAAAGTCAGTTTCTAGCCATTTTGTATTCAAACCTTTTACCAATAACCACAGCGGTAAAATCAGTTGAATTAAACCCATAGGCAACAACATATTCATACTAATACCTTCGCCTAAAATGGAAGTAAGTAGTTCAATAAACATCAGTATTACAGCTAGCATACCAAAGCCCGAAAGTATTTTAGGTATCAGTTTTGTTCTATAAAACGCGAAATATAACACAAATACCGAGAAGCATGAAGTCAATAAACTTAGGTAATGTGACCACCAATGTTTTTGAGAATATATAGGCGCCATAGTCTCTAGAATACCAGTATTTACCTCAACATTAGTCACATATTCTTTGCTCAGTTCTAGCATAGCCAAAACACTCGTATTATCGATACTTATGGCGACAAAATCTAGAATACTAAACCCCAAATACAACACCGCCAAAGTGTTACTGTATTTTTTAAAAACAGGAAATAATAGTGCTGAAATTATAATAGAGAAAAGACCACTTAAGCTACCTAGCAAAATCGAGGTAATCAGTTTATTGGCATTGGGTGCTGCAGTGGTCAAAAAATCGTCTGAAAATAAAATTGGTCCTTGTAAAAATTGATATACCAGAATACCCATTACAAAAATGAATAAAAATAATAGCCCTATAACCCTACCCAGTTTGGTCGATGATTTCATGATGGTGATTTTTGATTGATTGACTATAAGACGTTTACTACCTATGATCGTTACAAAAATCGACAAGAAATAGTGTTACTTCGAGAATTCTCCATTTAAGCTACTCAAAACTACATTCTGAATTTTCTGGTAACCATAAAATTCTGTCTTGCGTGAATTCTGATTTTAATTCGGCAGTATTACCTATGGTTTCACCCTCACAATTTCTGGTGAACGAAGCATATGCAACAGTGGGGTCGCAATTCACATAATAAAAAACATCATTGCCCAGATACTTGGCTGTTCTTATATACTCGTGATCATCAGTCAATGAATTTACCCAATCATTAAGCCAAGAAAGTTCTTCTAAAGGGTTCTCTACATTACATGTGGAAGTATCATCATTATTACTACAAGAACTAAAAACTGCTAAAAAGATTATACAACAAACGACCCAGTTTCGAACCCCATTTTTCATTCCTTTACATATATAGTTGTATAGTAAAGATGCGCTTAACATAATTGGTTGCTTTTTCTGCTTATACCTTAACTTCCAGGTCACGGACCACTACTCCTTTTCCGACCGCAATGAGTCCAGCAATTTTTTCATTTTCCAATTGCAATTGCTCCGTAATAGCATTTGGTGATGGCGGTAAAAGATAAAAAGTAAAACCCAGAAAAAGTTTCTGGGTTTTACATGAATACGGCAGGTTTATTTATTATTCAGTAGGTGGTTGTAGCGTGTAACCCATAGACGTCATTACGTTTAATTGATCGTAATAATGCGCCATCATTGTAATTTTATCGTTTTCAACAAGACACGTAACCTGTGCAGGAATCGCAATTTCTTGACCGGTTTTCTTATTTGATATAGTGTCTGTAGTCCAAACCATAACCCATTCGCCCTCGTTTATGCCACCAGTTACCTTTATGGGCGCATAAGACGTGTTTGGGTCAATTGAATGTTTGGTAGTTGCAAAACTTTCTTTATAATATTCAGACAATTGGGATGGGTTCATTACGTTGGTAGGACCTCCGCTAAGACCATAAATTTTGGCGTCATCTGCCAATTGCGCTACCATCGTTTCCAGATCTCCGCTTTGCACTGCTTTTACGTAATTCGATACAACAGCTACATTAGCTTCTGCATTCTCAAAATCCATGGTAGCCGAAAATTCTTGTGCGGTATTAATAAGTGGTGTTAAAAACACAGCAAGCATAAAAAACATAGTCATCTTAATAGTTCTCATAATATATAATTATTGGTTAATATTCTACTCAATTGGTATTTTACCACTAGGGGGAATACTATTACCGGCAATACATACTAGGGGAACTTACTTGCTTCGTTAAATGCTTAAACAATAAACATTCTTTTGACACACAATATCTTAATATTGAGAAAGTTAGTGATTATTTTAATATTTATATCTCTCAAGGTAAATTAATACGGTATTTCTTTTTTTAAGATGAAAATGCTTGAGAAATTCTATTGCAGTACAAAGGAGTTAGGAGTTAGGAGTTAGGAGTTAGGAGTTAGGAGTTAGGAGTTAGGAGTTAGGAGTTAGGAGTTAGGAGAAAAAATAGTATTAAGTACTGAGTACAAAGTATTAAGTAAATTATTTTTAAAAGTAACTTCTAAGTACTTCATACTTCATACTTTATACTTTATACTTTATACTTTATACTTTATACTATAAACTAAACCACTATCTATATTCTGGGTTTTCGAACTCCCATCGCTTGCCATCATCCCATTCGGTACGGCTATTTCCGTAGTTGGGGTAACCGTTATTGTCTTTCATCATTCTAGCTAAATGCAACAGGTTGTAAGTCATAAAAGTGGTGTTTCTATTGGTGAAATCACTATCAAAACCTACGGGTTCTTTAAGGTCTTCGCCTTTCCATTTGGTATCGCCATAGCTTGGTCCTGGTCCTACTTTACCGATCCACCCGCTATCAGCTTGCGGCGGTATAGAATAGCCCACATGTTGCATGGAGTATAAAATACCCATAGCGCAGTGCTTTACACCATCTTCATTACCTGTTATTATACAACCACCTACTTTTCCATAAAAAATATACTGCCCCTTATCATTGGTCTGGCTGCTCATGGCATACAAGCGTTCTATAAGTTTTTGGGCTTCAGATGACTTTTCTCCCAACCAAATAGGTGTACCGATAATAGTGATGTCGGAATCTAAAATACGTTCGGCAATTTTTGGCCACTTATCAACATCCCAACCATGTTCTGTCATATCTGGATACACTCCACTGGCCACTTCATGGTCTATAAAACGAACCTCATCAATTTTTACCTGCTCTTTGGCCATAATGGCTTTTGACACATCCATTAACTTTTGGGTGTGACTTTCTTGTGGAGATTTCTTTAGCGTACAATTAATATACATCACTTTTAAATCACTGAAATCTTTCTTTTTCATACCTTTTTTTTTGGATTTATTCAGGTGCTATGACCATTGGCAATTTCGGTATTTGAACAGTGAGTTATTAGTTCGTTTCATATATATATTGGCTTGTTTACATGTATATTATTGAAAATCAATATAGTTTAAAATTTGATACTTACTTAGCTCCTTTCACTTCATCATCTAATATTATTTCTAAATGCTTTTCCACTACTCCTTTTCCGCCTGCCATGAGTCCGGCAATTTTTTCATTTTTCACTTGCAATTGCACCGTGATGGCACTTGGTGATGTCGGTAACATATATTTGCCTTGCTGTATTTGAAAGGTGGTTTTCTTTAGCTGCAAGACATCATACAAATAACTGGCCAACGGCCCTGCAGCCATGCCCGTAACGGCTTCTTCTAAAATACCATAGCGCGGGGCGAACATTCTAGCCGTGGCATCGATATCTGCCATGGTATCCGTAGTAAATACGTAGTAGCCTATTAAATTGAAATGATCGCTTAGCTGTTCTATGGCATCAAAATTTGGCGATAAACCTGCTAAAATCTTGCTGCTTTTTACGGGGATCATCAGAAAAGAATTCCCCGTATTGACCACTTGCAACGGTGCGTTTGGTAGTAAATCAGCTTTTGTCAATCCTAAAGACGTTAGAATATCGGTCTCTTTTTCGGTAACATCTTTATACGTGGGTGCCAATTGCTCCATAAATGCCAAAGCGCCCTGTATTTCTATTTTTCTGTTTCCGTCAATAGTTTCTTTTGATGATGTGTTGCCCTTTAATTTTCCCAACTGTTTTAAGTACGAGAATGCGGCTATGGTAGCGTGCCCACAATGGGCTATCTGCTTGGTAGGTGTATAGAAATCCAACTTAAAATCTGCCGCGTTGGACCTAGAAATAAAGGCGGTTTCAGAGAGTCCCACTTTTTTGGCAATCTGCAACTTGTCTTCATGTGAGAGCGAATCTGCATCTAAAACTACACCTGCCGGGTTACCGCCATTATCATTTTCTGTAAAGGCATTTAGAATTTGTACGGTTACTTTTTTTAATTCGTCCATCGTAATTTTTTTAAGATTATATCAGATAGACGGCAAACTTTAAAAAAAGACGTAGCTATTCTTCGTTATTTTCAAAATCGAGCAATTTTCCTGTTCGGTCAGCTATTACATTGGGGCAAGAAAGCAGCTGTACCTTTAATATTTCCCTAGCTTTTTGTACCCTAGATTTTGTACCCGAATACGAGATGTTCAAATGCTTGGCCAGCTCTTTTTGCGAGTATTCTTGAAAGGTGGTCAATATTATGGCTTCTTTATGCTGCGCCGATAACACGCCTATTTTCTGATTGATACAATTGGTGAGCTTGGCATAATCAAAATCATCCGACTGTTCTTCTGCTAGCTCTATACCTTCAATGCTCGAAGTGGTTTTACCCTGTTTTCTAAAATGATCTATAATCGTATTTCTAGTAATTTGATACACCCAAGAAGTCAGTTTAGAGGTATGTTGCAATTGATGGATCTTCGCCTGTATTTTCAAGAATACCTCTTGGTGAATGTCTTTTGACACTTGTTCATCTTTGATCTTGCCCAAAATGAAATGATACAATTCTTCATTAAGGTCTAGCCAAATGGTATTGATTTCATTTTTCATGCTGTACTATTTATCTAAAATTGATCTTCATGTGCCATCAGCGCCCTCCAAATAGCAATAAAGTCTTGAACGCTTTTTTTGTCTAAATCTGTATTGACCAATAACAGCTTACCGGTCTTTGTGTTTTCATTGAAGAACATATGGGTGACTACACTAGGGTCTCCACCTGTATGCCCAATTTGCCCTTTTGATGACATGCCCATAAATACCCCCATATTGTATTCGTCATTATACTCCCTATCGCTGCGGTCTTTATGGTTGTCATCTGTTAACTGCGGTGTAAATAGCTCTTTATAACTTTCTGCGGATAAAATTGTTCCGTTACCTGCATAACCTTTTATAATTTCAGATAGGTATTTTGCCAAATCGTGCGCAGAGGTGATCAAGCCACCATCGGGATAATTGATCAATGTATAAAAGGCAAGTTCGGTATCGGCATCGGCGTATAATTTTGAATGTTTTGAAAAGTCTATGGTATCAAAAGACCATCCGGAACCATTCATATCCAAAGGATCAAAAATATGTTTCTTGGTAAACTCCGGAAACGATTCTCCCGTTGCTTGCTCTAGCACATATGCCGCCAAACCAGCACCTATATTAGAATAATTGAACATACCGCCAGGTGGGTATTTAGAAAAGGTTTTCTTTTTGTACCATTGTCCATCGGTACTTAAAATAGCTTTTAAATATTCGCCATGGGGCATCATTTTACTAGGGTCAAGAAAATTAGCGTTGACCTTAGCATCTCCGTTTTCAGCATCTTTCAATATATACCCTTTACCCTCATATTCTGCTGGATCTTTAATACCCGAAGTATGGCTTGCCAACTGACGAATGGTTATAGGCGTATTCTCAAATTTAGGATGCACAACTTTAAAAGGCAGATAGTCATTGATAGGATCATCTAAGGTTAGCTTACCCAATTCTTGCGCTTTTAACAAAGCCACACCAATGAAGGTTTTAGATATCGACCCTATATTCTGTAGGGTGTTTTCTGTATACTTTTTATTTGCTTTTTTGTCGGCAAAGCCAAATCCGTCTTCATAGAGCGTGCCATCTTCATTGACTATGGCCACCGAAAAACCAACTAAGTTTCCGTTAGCTGAAATTTGCCGTAATTCACTGGTGAGTTTTTTGGAAATGGAATCGTTGGTTTGCGCATGTGTTATGCCCACAAATAATGTAGCCAGTATAAATTGACCGATTTTTTTTACTATCATGATTGTAATTGATTGATGAATAATTAGTTGCAAGTTAGGTATTTAGTGGTAATAAGTACCAGGTATTAAGTATCGTGTTATGGCAATTATGTTTTTCTGTTCGTAATTTTATCCTCTGTGAATAGCTTTACTAGCTACTAGGTTTTTAATACCTTGGTCTTTCCAAAAAAATCTTATCATGTGCAGGTCTCTTTTTACCCTTTTTATATTTTTCTCGCTTTCTTCTACGATTGCCCAAAACAGTTTTCAAGACGTATTTTCTAGTACTACAAGATCATTAAAAGAAAACATACGTATTACATTTCAAGATGCTCGAAACAATAAAACCTTTTTGCCTATTTCTGTATTAAAAGGAAAGAACGAAGGACCTGTATTTACCATTGTAGCCGGTGTGCACGGGTTTGAATATCCGCCTATTGTTGGCGTACAAGAGCTATTAAACGAAATTGATGTGGATAAATTGAACGGTACCGTGATCATTATACCTATTGCAAATACCAGTTCGTTTTTTTCGAGAACCTCTATTGTAAATCCGCATGACCAAGTAAATTTAAATGGTGCCTTCCCCGGAAAATCTACGGGTAGCGTTACCCAAAAAATAGCAGATTTTATTACTACGACCATAATACCTGTGAGCGATGTTTTTATAGATATACATGGTGGGGGCGTTAATGAAGATTTGATTCCGTTTGCGCTTTTCTACGATAACCCTAATTACCCAGAACAAACAAAAAAGGCCCGCGAACTGACCGAGAACAGCGGATTTGAATATATAGTTTCATATCCGTTCTCTTTAAGGGACGATGAACCAGCAAAATATGTCTTTAAACAAGCCTCGCAAGATGGTAAAATAGCCTTGAGCTTTGAAAGTGGCAAATTGGGCAATGTACAGGAGGATGCGGTAAGCTTAATAAAAAATGGTGTCTATAATATGCTTGACAATATGGCTATGTATGATAACGGAACCGGACCACATGCCAACCTTGTTCAGCTCAACAACCAAACCTATTTAAGCGCTACCGAAGCGGGACTTTTTTACAGCGACCTTAACGCGGGAGATACCGTTAAAGAAGGGGATGTTGTAGGTTACATCACCAATGAATTTGGCGAAAAACTTAAGGAGTACAAAGCACTTACATCGGGTATTATATTGTACAAAATTTCTACCCCGCCCGTTAATATTGATGATACTTTAATGTGTATTAGTAAGCGTTTGTAGGTAATCAAAGTACATTCAAAAATTGGTTTAGATCAGTTTCTTTATCTAACCCCAGTTTCTTTTTTAGGCGGTATTTAGATTTTAAAATACTATCTGGTAGTACGTTCAAAGTGGCTGCAATTTCTTTTGTGGTTAGGTTCATTCTAAGAAAAGCTGCTAATCGAATTTCTTTTTCTGAAACCTCAGGAGACAAAGTCTTCAATTTCTGGTCAAAGTCATTATGAACTTCAGAAAAATAAGTCTTGAATACTTCCCAATCTTTGTCCGACGCATTTTCTTTCTTTAATAGCATGACAATGCGCCTAAATTCTGTTTTAAATTTATCTGGGGAGTTTTTTATGTTCTCCAAATTCTCTTTCAATTCTTGAATAAACGTGTTCTTTTGAACTAGATGCAAGGTCTGGCTAGTGAGTTCTTTTTGCTTATACTCAATTTCCTTCTTGTAAATTTCTTCTTGTTTTTCCCTTTCGGCCTTATTCTTTTTCATGCGTTGCCGAAACCCAAAGAAAATTAATCCTGATAGAGCCAGTCCAGATATGGCTCCACCGGCATAAAGGCCTTTGGTAAGTTTATCTACTTTGGCTTTTTCGTTAAGTGTTTTTATCTCCTCTTGTTGCAGTGCAATTTCTGCTTCTTTTTTTTCGGTCTCGTAGGATATTTGAAGCTGCTCAATTTGTTTCGTCTTTTCCGATGTGAAAAGGCTGTCACTAAGTATTTGAAATTGCCGCTGATCATCCAGCGCCTCTTTAAATAACCCTCCTATTTCGTTAGCTTTTGAGCGATATCGCAAAGCCATCTTTAACTGATCCATGGATTTAATCGAATCAGCAAGGTGTATTGTTTTGTTCAAGTAGGTAATAGATTTATTAAAATCACCTTTCATCGCATATGCATTCCCTATTTCCCCCATTGCACTGATAATGTTGAAGTATGAGTTGCTGGTTTTATTCATTTCGACACACTTCAGTAAATTTTTAATTGCCAAATCATATTTACCTTGTTTTGCAAGGACCATACCTATATTGGCAAGGGCATTGGCAGTATTATCATCAAACCCAAATTTCTCGCTAATCGCTTTACTTTGTTGATAATATTCTAGAGCTTTTTCATGTTCTTTCATTTCTAAATAAGAATTGCCAATATCCACCATTGTATAAGCTCTGTAGAGATTATCGGCAGTATCCTCATACACCCCTAAGGCCCGATTAAAGTTTTCGATAGACTTGGCGTAATTTCCTTGAAAATAATTAACCCTTCCTAATTGTCGATATAGGTCCGCTTTTCGGAAAGGTTCTCTATCGATTGTATCCAGAATCTTTAATGCCTTTATTGTACCTGTTATGGCTTTTTCGTAATCCCCTTTATTTATATAGGTATTTGCTACATCCCCTATGGATATCCCATACTGGAGATAACTCTTGCTTTGTAAGTACATATTTGAAACTGAATCCTTAAGCTTTATGGAAAAATCATAATTACCTATGGCATCCTCAATTTGTGCTAGGTTGGAAAGGGAATTGGTTAGGAGTAATTTATCTGTTAGTTTTTCAGCAAAATCTATGGCTTTTCTATAATAGATGCGAGCTGAATCATTGGCATTAGTTATATAAAAATAGTTGCCCATGCAATAATTTCCAATGGCAATTCCCTTTGAATAACCTGTATTGTTTGACAGCTCCAAAATCATATGAGCATTTTTTTTTGCGACTGACTGATTATTGTATAATTGCATATTAAATAATTCTCTCAGTGTTGCAACTTTTTCTTTGTGCCCCAATTGCTTTTCATAAACCAGACTAAGACTGTCTATTCTTTCTTGACCTTGGAGTTGGGCTAGAATTGAAATTGGCGTTGCAAGCATTATTAAAAAAATGATTTTCATTTTCATAATTACAATGGTTTGGTTTCCACTAAGATAAATCATAATTCTCTTCGTAAAGCATGTGCATCTTTGCTAGAAAAACCCTTTATCCATAAAAAGTCCATACTTTCTTGGAGATCATAGCTATAAATAAAATATGTAAAGCGTTGAATATAAAGGGTTTTTGAATGTTTTCATCTTTTATGTTTTTTGTGCTGTCCATGGTGTAGTTCATCGAAATCCAAGTTGCTTGTCCATACTTTGTCCATGGACAAAATTAGGGATGGGATCATTTCTGCTCTAGGTTTGGAATGTTGAATCTTAAAAATCAAACAATTATGAAAACAAATGAATCACCATTAAAAAGTATTTTAAAGTTAGCACCACTAGTTCTCTTATTTTTTATTTGCGCTTGTAGTAAAGATGAAGTAAGCCCTGATGATTCTAATGCACAACAATTTTCCAACAATGATGCCGATGACTTTAATGCCGCCGTCGCAGCTTTGGGTTCTTTTAACCAACCTGAGAATATCGTAGAGACCACCTCCACCAACCCAGAACGGGAAGGAACAACGGAATTTGAATGTTTTACCCAAACTTTCAAAGGGGCACCCGGCTTTAGTGAATTATTCACATTGGATCCTACTACCGATGTTATATATCCAGGGGCAATGTTAAAAGGGGAAAGCATAACTACTGGCGAATATGCGCGAATTGATAAAAATCGTGCGCCAATTACCATGTCAATTTCGTTAAACAATGTAAAAGGAAAGACTAGTGTAACTGTTAATAATCCAAAAAACATTAGTGAAGTTAGAGCAGGTGTTAATAAATTGCTCAGCCTCGAAGTTACCGGAGCAACTCCTGCGCAACTGCAGTTTGATAAGTCTCAAGTTTATTCTGAACAGCAATTATCTATAGCACTGGGAGCGAACTATAGGGATAAAACAAAAGATATTTCCGGTAGTTTTGATTTTAATACCACTACAGTTAAGAAAAAATATGTGCTGAAATTCATTCAGAAATATTTTACTATAGACTTGGACTCCCCAGGTGAAGTTCCAAGCGATCTTTTTACTGATCTACCTAGTATTGAGAGTTTGGGCTCCATAAGCCCTGTCTATGTTTCAACTGTAACATACGGTCGTATGGTATTGTATACCGTGGAGTCTGAATATAGTATAACGGAAGTAGAAACAGCCTTTAATGCGGCTATAGAAGCGGGTAAAAAAGGAGGAACTTTTGAGCTTGATGTTGACTCTAAAAATATTCTAGAAGAATCTAACATTAAAGCATTAATTATTGGAGGGGATGGGGCAAGTGCTGCCCAAACTATTGGCGGAAATAGTCTTGAAAAAATTTATGAATATATTGCAGCTGGCGGCAACTATTCCCCAGAAGAATCTCCCGGTTCCCCTTTATCCTATAAATTAAGTTATGTAAAAGAAGGTTTTCCTGCAGCAAATGTAGTTCTTGCAACGGAATATCAATCACGAAATTGTGATGTTGCCTATCCAGAATATCTGGCGACCATTGTTAACATTACGGGCACACAATCTACAGATACAGAGGTTAATGGTAAGCTAAGGGTGAAAATGTGGGTAGGAGGGGAACGCCTTGACATTAATGAGAACGGCATAGATGATGGTAAAACTTGGAGTGTTGATACTGATAATTTTGTTGATGTACAAAACAATAAAACACATACAATTAATGAATCATACACCTTTAGGCCCTACAGACCAAATATGGCCACTGATTATGTAGAATGTTCAGGAGAATTATATGATTATAATGGTATTTTTGGTAATGAAAGTTTGGGTAATGCCGGAGGAATAAACCCTGTTGTTCTGGATAGTTTAAAACTCAACGTTCCTGATACTACGTATTTAAATTTTAAAAAGGGAATTACAGCACAGTTTATTATTATAAGAAAAAAATAAATTTGATTTTCAGTCGGCACCTTAAGTTGTGATTCAACAACTTGGTGTCGGCTGTTGTTAATAATTAACCAGCTAGGTAACCCTGAAAACTGTTAAATAGCTGATTATAAATAATTTACATATAGTAAATTATATTAAAAAATGCGAATCAAAATACGGTTCAAGAGCCATTCATATTATTTGTTTTTACATTTCAGTTAAACAAATAAATCATAATCCGACTTTTACATATGGGATTAATTGTTTAAATTAAATTCACGCAAATACCTTAAATGTTGAGTTATAAAGAATCACATACTCTTATACTTAATAATGTATCTAGGTTTATTGATTTGACCGAACTAGAAAAGCAAAAATATATTTCTTTATTATCGGAAATAAAGGTGAAAAAGAAGGGTTTCTTGATGCAGGCGGGTGAAGTTACGCAGTATGAATATTTTATTTCCAAAGGATGTTTAAAAGTATATACCTTAGATGAGGATGGTGCACCACATATTTCAATGTTTGCCATTGAAGATTATTGGACGGGTGATATTTCAAGTTTTATGACGAAAGAACCGTCAAGATACTACATTAAGGCAACTGAAAACTCTGAACTACTAGGAATTTCTAGAGCTAACTATGATGTTTTATTTCAAGAGATTCCAAAATTCGAAAAATTTTATCGCATTTTATATCAAAGGTCATTGATAAGTTATATAAGACGTTCAAACCACGGAATATCTTTTACTGCCGAAGAACGCTATATCAATTTTAAAAAGAAATATCCACAAATAGTCAAGAGAATTACTCAAAAAGATTTAGCCGCCTACATTGGTATTACACCTGAATTTATGAGCAAAATCATCACAAAAGTTAATCGAAAATAATAACCTAAAGGCAAGTCAGCGAGGCATTACAGAAAGAAATTACATTGAATTCTACTTGAGTTTCGGTGCATACTAAATCTCAATTATCGCGTAAAAGTCTTAAACTAGTTCATTTTTTTTCACGCTTCCCAATCGGAATTTTGAAGTGTGAAAAAAGTAGGACTCATATCAATAATAGTAACAATTGCTCTTGTAAGCAATTTACAATCGCAATTCACCCAACTAGAACTGTTTTCAGGATTTGAGAAAACAGACTTCACTTTATTATCTAATTATTCCATAAATCAGAGTAATACATTAAGTGTTACTACTCTTGCTTTCTTTCAAAATTTTAGAGAAAAAGAAAACCAAATATTTGATGAAGTGGGTGTTCAACCTACAATATTCTGGAAAGCCAACGAGACAATTGCCATTGGACCTTCACTCTACTATAATAGCTTTGGAGGATTTTCAGAAAGGCTTTCGGTCAAATTCACAGTCAAAAATTCGAGAGCTTTATTGATGGTCATCCCGACTGTGGCTTACTCAGAAAAGAAAGATGCTAGCCTTGCCGAAATATTCGCTCAATTTCAACTACACAAACCACTTAATGAAAAGATTTCTTTGTGGTTCAACGGACAGTTTCTAACGGTTTGGGACAAATTTGAAACACACTCGAGAAGCTTCCAACAATTACGTTTGGGTCTATCCTACAAAGGACATCAATTTGGCTTTGGGTCAGATTTTGACCAATACGGACCCAAACCTATTCATAAATCCTCTTTCGGATTGTATTACCGTAAAACATTATAAATCTTAATTATTATGAAAAATTTATTCAGAACATTAGTAAAAACAAATCCTAATTTGGGATTCAGTATCGCGCGCATGACACTTGGCTTGGTCATATTTCCGCACGGTGCACAAAAACTATTAGGACTATTTGGAGGATATGGATATTCCGGAACAATGGAATCGTTGACCACCCAAATGGACTTACCCAGTATTGTAGCTTTCTCCGTGATTATGATTGAGTTTTTTGGTTCCATTTCATTGGTTCTTGGTCTCTTCAGCAGATTTTGGGCATTATCACTTATCGGAATGTTTTTAGGTATAATTTTCACTACACAACTAGAGCACGGGTTTTTTATGAACTGGTTCGGCAACCAAGCAGGTGAAGGTTATGAATATTCTTTGCTTGTTATTGGTATAGCACTGTCAATACTAATGAATGGAAGCGGAAAATATTCAGTCGATACTATAATCTCTCAAAAACAATAATCATGAAAAAAGTAATCACAATAGCAGGAAGTAATAGCCAGAAATCAATCAACAAAAAATTACTGTCCTATACATCTAGTTTATTAGAAAATGTAGAAATAAATTCAATCGACTTGAACGATTATGTTATGCCCATTTACGGCGTTGATTTTGAAGCTGAAAATGGGATACCTACAGCTATAAAAAGACTTAATGAATTGTTAGATGATGCTGATGGGTTTATTATCTCTTTAGCAGAACATAATGGTTCTTATGCAGCGGTATTTAAAAATACTATAGACTGGCTATCACGTGTAAATATGAAAATTTGGAGAGAAAAGCCAATGCTTTTAATGGCAACTTCACCTGGGGGGAGAGGTGGTGCAAACGCACTACAATCAGCAAGAACATATTTTCCATTTTTGGGAGCAAAAATTATAGAAACCTATTCGCTACCGTCTTTTTATGACAACTTTAAAGAAGGCGAAATAATTGAGGAAGATTATAGAAAGGAATTAGAAGATAAGACGGTTAAGTTTTCTGAAGAACTCTAATCAAAACTATTGGGAGAACCTTTAGAAACGCATTGGGAAGTAGTTTTTGATGCCTACTCTTAATTCGATTAATGCGAATGGACTTTTCGAACAAATCATACTTCCGCTCGAATAAATAATTGGTGGCATATATGTGCAATTTTGTGTCATCATAATCAATAAACCTTATGATGATAACACTAGTAAAAATTATACTCGGAATTACACTCTCTTTCTGGTCAGTACAGAACCCAAAAAGAGACTTAGTACAAAACTACGTGCCTTCCGAACCAATGTATATGATACTAAAAGACTCAACCCAACAAAGAGCCTTTGGTATTCTTGCGGATAAATGCAATGTCTGCCACGCTCAGCGTAATCGCGGACGTGTCTTTACCGAAGATAATATGAACAGCTGGACAAATGATATTTACCAACAAGTATTCATAGAAAAACGAATGCCTAAAGGCAAGAAAACCAAACTCACCAGTCAAGAATATCAAGATTTATTAACGTGGGTTAGCTACACAAAAACTCAAAATAATGGAATATAAAATCAAAATTATCGTATTGTGCCTGGGCATTTTATTTACAGGGCTTACCGCAGGATTGTGTTTCACGTGGTCCAACTCAATTACTCCGGGTATTGGGAGATTGAACGACCTATCCTTTTTACAATCCTTTCAGGCAATGAATAGAGCGATTATCAACCCAAGCTTTTTAATCGTATTCTTTTCACCTGTCGTATTGCTATCAGTAAATGCTTTTTTACATAGAAATGCGCATCCTGAGACGTTTTGGTCCTTTCTGATAGCAGCAGTACTCTTTTTTGTAGGGATAGGGTTTGTAACCATATTCAAAAATGTACCCCTCAACGAACTATTGGACAAGACAGTATTGGAAAATCTTTCATCCTTAGAACTTAAAGAGCTAAGAACTAAGTTTGAGAAGCCATGGAATAGATGGCACATACAGCGCACCATAGCCTCTTTCATGGCTTTTGCTTTACTGCTCATCGGAATCATTTATTACAAATAATCATCAAAAAAAAAGCGAACAGTTATGAAATTTACAAGAGCAATTACTTTTGGAATATTAATTTGGATCATCGGTGTGAGCTTATATGCATTCTCCTATTACGTGCCAATGTTAGAAAATGCAGAGCAACAGGCCAATATATGGCTCTCAATAGTCGTAGTGCCCATAGTTTGGCTTGGAGCAAAACTATATTATAAAAATGGGGTTTATACCCACGGACTTATAACAGGACTAGTTTTCTTTACGATATCGGCAATTTTAGATGCGCTTATTACCGTACCATTTACAATTCTACCCTATGGAGGAAGCTACTATGATTTCTTCGTCGATTTTGGGTTTTGGTTCATTGGGCTAGAGTTTATTATAACGACAATGGTGTATTGGTATCTCAAAGTACATCGCAAAAGAATTCATGCAACCCATTAATAAAAAGTAACAACAAAAATTTCAACTATTTGAAGCAGAACTACTATAATCTGTCCGGCTGTAAAGTGGGACCTAAAAACAAATAAAAATGGAAAAAGAAAACATCTTAGTAATCGGAGGGACTGGTAAAACAGGGAGAAGAATTGTAGCACGACTTGAAGCGTTGGGCCATAATATACGCATAGGGTCCCGTAGTGCGACTCCCATATTCGACTGGCATAAACCTGAGAATTGGGACGCCACTTTAGCGGGAATGGACAAAGTCTATATCACCTATCAACCCGATTTGGCAGTACCCGGAGCATTGGAATCTATTGAACAATTGGTAAAGGTCTCAAAACGCGCCAATGTCAAAAAATTGGTTTTACTTTCCGGAAAAGGCGAGCGCGAAGCCCAATTATGTGAGCAAGTCGTGATTCATTCCGGTTTGGATTATACCATAGTACGTGCAAGCTGGTTCAACCAGAATTTTAGCGAAAACTTTTTGTTGGAACCCATTTTAGATGGTTTGGTTGCACTACCTCAGGCAGAAGCTCAAATCCCTTGGGTAGATACTGATGATATTGCCGAAGTGGCCACCAAGGCCTTGACCGAGGATATTCACAATGGACAGATTTATGAACTCACAGGACAAAGAACCTTAACGTTTAAAGACGCTGTAGCGGAAATTGCTAAAGCGAGTAATCGTGATATTGCATTTGTGCCTATTTCAGTAAAGGAATATGGTGATGGAATGCGAAAGACTGGTCTTCACGAAGACTTTATCTGGCTTATTGAATATCTGTTTACTGAAGTTCTGGGCAATCCTGAACTGGCTGAAGTATCCCACGATATTGAAAAAATATTAGGGAGAAAACCTATTGATTTTAGTGAGTATGCTGCAGCAACTGCTGAAACAGGTATTTGGAACAAAAAGATAGCGAAGGTTTAAAACTATGAAAATGAAATTAAAGGCAATTGTTCATTTTTTCCTTTTACTACCGGTAATGCTTCTTACCGGGCAAAGTCTAAAGGTTGAACCCTATGAATTTATTTCAAGGTCCAAAGATACTGTCCAAGCTGAGTTAGGTTCTTTCAAAGTTTTGGAGGACCGAAACAATGAAAGTCTAGACTCCATACAACTCTCGTTTGTACGCTTTAAAAGCACGAATCCGAATCCTGGAAGCCCGATAGTATATCTATCGGGCGGCCCCGGTGGTTCAGGTATCGGTACGGCAAAAGGCAAGCGCTTTTCATTATTTATGAACCTTCGAGAGGTTGCCGATGTAATTGCTTTTGACCAACGCGGTACTGGTATGTCAACGAGATTGCTAGAATGCCCATATACCGCAAGTTTTGAACTCTCCAAAGCTATTGATAAACAAGAGTATGTGGATAAAAGCACCGAGAACATCACTAAATGTTTAGCGTTCTGGCAAGAAAAAAACGTTAATCTAGGCGCATACAATACTACAGAAAACGCAAAAGATATTGAGGCGTTAAGAAACGTTCTCAAGGTGGAGAAAATTTCGCTTTGGGGTATTAGTTACGGCTCTCATCTAGCTTTTGAGTATATCAGACTTTTTGAGGATAACATAGATAAAGTTGTATTGGCAAGCCTTGAGGGTCCTAATGAAACTATCAAACTTCCCGAAAACACAGCCAATTTTATATTTCAAATTGCCGAAAAGGCTACAACTAATTATGGCGCCGATATTACCTACCCAAACCTGAAAAAAAAGATGCTTGCCGTTCACGGTCGATTGGAAAAAAGTCCCGTAATCTCCACCTATGTGAATAGACAAGGTAGAATTGATACTGTTGGGATTTCAAATTTTGAATTGCAATCGGCCATTGCCACGTTCTATTTAAAGAACCCCGAAGACTCTAAAATAGTACCGAGGCTTTATGACCAAATGTACCACGGCAACTTTACGGAAATCGCACCGAATGTGATGATATTAAAAAAGTATATCTACTCTCGCATACGGCCAATGCCATTTTCAATGGATATGCAAAGTGGTATATCGCAAGACCGTAAACGAATCATGAAAAGGCAAATAGACGATGCTATTCTGGGCAGCACTATAAACTTTTTACAATTTGAATGGATGCAAACTACAAATTTCCGTCAACTGCCGAAACAGTTTAGAAAAATGAAACCTAATAAGGTAGATGCGCTTCTTTTAAGCGGAACAATGGACGGGCGCACCTATGTCTCCAGTGCCATAGAGCTTGCGAAAAAGTTTAAAAATGGACGACACATTATCATTGAAAATGCCGGTCACGATTTGTATATGCAATCACCATTGGTAAGTGAAACGGTTTTGGCTTTTTTTAAAGAAAATGAAATTGGGACAAACCGGATAAAACTGAAACCTATTCTATTCGAATGATATGAAAAGGTAAGTATAAAATGAATTACTTTATGAAGATTATTTCATATTGAATTTAAAATCAAGAAAACGCTTGGTTTTATATAAATTAGATGTTTAACCAAATAAGTATTATGAAAAAGAAATTGACATTGGGATTGCTATTTGGAGCAGGAATTGGCCTTATCACCGGTATCTTAACCAATGCTATTGCAATTGGACTAGTTCTAGGAGCTGGTGTAGGTTTAGTCCTTGGAGCAGCTCTTGGAACTGGAGTGAAAACAATGATAATAAATAAAAAATATAATTAATATAGATGCAACAAAACTAATCCAGTTACTATAGAGACTAATTTACTTGATTTGACTAGGACGGTAACCAAACTTTTTCGCGAATGCATTGGAGAAAGAACTCAAGCTATCGTAGCCTACTTGCCAAGCCGCTTCTTGAACACTAGCTTGACCTTCACTTATAAGTGTATGGGCAGAAGTAAGTCTTTCATTTTGAAGGTATTTAAAAACTGGTACGCCAAAAATGGCTTTAAACTCTTTTTTGAGCTTTGTTGTATTAAGTCCTATTTCCTTAGAAAGTTCCGAAAGCGAAGGCGGGTCCTCAATATTGTCCAATAAAATATCCCGTACCTTGTTCAACTGATCCCTATAATTGGCACTTGAGTCCTTTTCCGGTAATAGTGCGAGCTGACCGAAAAAGTGGGATAATAAAGCCGTTATCTGACTTCTGTAGAACATCATTTTGGTCTTCCCAATGTAGCTATTCGAAAAGAAAGCATCGACAATACGTTCCATTTGCGGCGTCATAAAAAAACTAGGACCTTCTACATAATGATCTTTAGGTTTTACCAAGGCTCCCAAGAGTTCAGAAAATATTTCGCCCTCTTGATTTGGTAAATGTTCTAAATTTCGAAGAGCAGTTGCAACCACTAGACACTTAAGGCTTTTTCTTGGGCTCACGGTATGCTCAAATTCCACTTTTTCATCTGCATAAAAAGAAAGTGCCAAACCTTTGGTGTAGGTAAAATCTTTATGACTACTACCGTATTTCACCGATAAATCTACATTTCCCGACCCGTAGAAGGCAATGGCAACAATGGGCTCATCAAAATAGCAAGAATCTACCTCCTTGGTGAGTGAATCAGCTTCTTCAACAAGAATTACAAAATCGTTGATATGGATAAAATCTCGTGTCATTAGTAATCTTAAATTTAATCATTAACATGCACAATATCGGCTGATTATTGCTGAAAAAAATACTTAATTCGAATACTAGATGAACAAAAAAGAGAAAAAAGGTTATCACTCCCTAAAACGGCCGTTTTTAAAACGCTTATATCTAAATGTAATAACTATACTTAAGAGTGTCTTTTTTAATATTTTCGTTAATTAACCTTTTATAGGACTTAAATTTCCTAAATGTTGAATATTAAAGCGTCTAAGGGGTGTGATGTTTTTACGGAAAAGCATTCTGTAATTAGTGAAGAACTATCAAAGTAAACCAATATGAATCAAATATTACCAAGCTTAATTTAAAACCAGTTCTGCGTGCAAATTGCGTGCAAATGAAAAAAGCTTCAAAAGTCAAAAACTCTTGAAGCCCTATAAAACTTAGTGGAGAATACCAGATTCGAACCGGTGACCTTCCCGAAAGCCTTCGGGACGCTCTATTCTCTAATTTCTAGTGAGATTAAATACTCAATATATTTTCTACTTTTCTTCTTTTTAATCAGAAGTTCAAACGAGACTGCTTCTGATCGTGTTTCAAAATTACGTTGCCATTTTAAAACCCAATCAATTGCCTTTTTGGTATAAGTAGATCCATTTCCTTTAATATGTCGTTCAAGTCGTTTTTCAATATTTTCTGTACTACCAATGTAGTAGCGATCAAGTGTCTGACTATAAATTATATAAGTAGTGAATGGCATTTATAAAAATAATCAAATTAAAAAGGCTTCCAAAATGGAAGCCTTTTTGCGTGGAGAATACCGGATTCGAACCGGTGACCTCTTGCCTGCCAGGCAAGCGCTCTAGCCAACTGAGCTAATCCCCCTTATTTTCTTAATCTCAATTGAATATCGAAGCGACCTTCCCGAAGGCTTTCGGGACGCTCTATCCAACTGATCCCGCCTAAAAAGTCGGGCGAGCTAATCCCCCTAATTTTTCGACAGCGTCAAAGAAAACCTATTTTAATAACCTATCAAAGTACTATTTAATCTTTCTTTACACTAAGCACCAATACTGGTACCGGTGCGTAAAACTCTGATTTTGAAATGGTACTTTTCTCCCATAATTTTTTAAAGAAACCTCTTTTTCTTCTAAAAACACATAACAAATCGGGGTGTTTTGCCTGAAAATGCTCTAAAACTCCATGATATGTGGTAGAATTATCTGTAAACGTTAGTTGCGAACAAATATCCATTAACGCCGTGTTGATCTTTAAATCATCATCTGAATACCCAGGGGTCTTTACCATTAAAAGGTTCACATTTGCATTGTGCTTTACCTTTATTTCGATTAATGGATCAAGTATTCTTTTTCGCTTTAAAATACCCGATTTAAACGCTACCAATATATTTTCAAATGATTTATACGTGGTTCCCTTTGGTACGATCAAGGTAGGTATATTCGTTCTCTTGATAATGGCTCCAGAGGTATGCCCTAAATAAAACTCTTCTTGTATATCATTACTTCTAGGTGCCAAAATAATAAGGTCTATTCCAATTCCTTTATCTATTTCACGTAGACCGTCTTTTAGCTCACCATTAAAACTTGCAATTTTTATAGATACATCTTTGGTATCTACCGTTGCGATAATCTCTTTTAATCGTTCTTTAGAATTTTCCGCAACTTTTTGGGTAAGGTTAGTAAGCGTACCTGTTTTTCCGCTAACGTTAAATACCTCCATTACATAAATATCGGCACCAAAATCTTGTGCAAAATTAACGGCATATTGTAAAGTTTCGTTCGCATTTATTGAGGTCCCTATCGGAACAAGAATGTTCATCATGATAAAAAGTATTGATTATAACTCTAAATTTACAATTTAATTAAATGGCTTTAATGATAGCACCTGCAAAGATATCTCAAATACCCGAAATTTTAACGATGACCAATGCCTGTAGAATTGCCATGGAAGCAAACGGCATTTATCAATGGACAACGGAATATCCTTCTCAAAAAGCTTTTGAGAAAGATATTGATCGCAATGAGCTGTATGTTCTCTTAGAGGATAATGCCATTATTGGCTGCATTGTAATATCGTTATTGATGGATGATGAATATAAAAATGTAGCTTGGTTAACGCCAAACGGCATCAACTATTACATACATAGGCTAGCGGTGCACCCTAAATACCAAGGTAAAGGTTGTGCACAGCGCTTAATGGATTTTGGGGAAAATTTTGCCCGTGAGAACAATGCCCTATCGGTTAGGTTGGATACCTTTAGCCAAAACAAAAGAAATCAGAAATTTTATGAGCAACGTGGTTACGCTAAACTGGGAGATATCTTTTTTCCCAACCAAAGCGAACACCCTTTTCATTGCTATGAACTTGTACTCTAGAACCCATATTTTTTGAAAACTACTGTTAATTTTAAATCTATAAATGCTCTGGCAATACCTGCAACAATTGCCGGTATAGCAGAACCTCTACTATCCATAACCGATACGGCCATTGTGGGCAACATACCGGTTGATGGTTTAGAATCGCTAGCTGCAGCTGGTATTGTGGGTTCTTTTCTTTCTGCCCTTATTTGGATTTTGGGGCAAACCCGTAGTGCAATTTCTGCCATAATTTCACAATATTTGGGCGCCGGCAGATTAGAAGAGGTTAAAACCCTGCCCGCACAGGCCATTTACCTCAACATTACCCTTAGTATTTTAATACTGCTCTCTACTATATTCGTTATTCAAGAAATTTTTGAGTTGTTAAATGCCTCGGGGAAAATATTGCAATATTGTATTAGCTATTACTCCATTCGTGTTTGGGGCTTTCCGTTGACCTTGTTCGTTTTTGCAGTTATGGGTATTTTTCGCGGATTACAGAATACCTATTGGCCCATGGTCATTGCCATTACGGGAGCGGTACTAAACGTAATTTTCGATTTTGCCTTCGTATACGGAATTGACGGATTTATACCCGCCATGTATTTAGACGGTGCTGCTTATGCCAGTTTATTGGCACAAAGCATTATGGCGATTATGGCATTTTACTTGCTATGGACAAAGACGGATATCAGTCTAAAATTAAGGTTGCCCATACATCCTGAACTGGCGAGGTTGGTGGTCATGAGCCTAAATTTATTTGTACGTGCAATTGCCTTGAACACGGCCATTGTTCTTGCAGCACATGAGGCTACGGCACTTGGAGGTCAGTTTATAGGTGCGCACACCATTGCCATAAACCTTTGGCTGTTTTCGGCATTCTTTATAGATGGTTATGGTGCTGCAGGAAATATTATGGGCGGTAGATTGCTGGGAGAAAAAAATTACGACGACCTGTGGCTACTGGCAAAAAAAATAACGAAATACGGACTCATAGTCAGTTTGGTGATCATGGCATTTGCCAGTATATTTTACAAGCCCTTGGGCAGTCTATTTTCTAATGAAAGTTTAGTGCTTTCTACTTTCTACGCCATTTTCTATATTATAATTCTTGGGCTGCCCATTAATACCATTGCCTTTGTGCTAGACGGAGTATTTAAAGGTCTGGGAGAAATGAAATATTTACGAAATACATTGCTCGTGGCTACCTTTTTAGGATTTGTGCCCATGCTCTTCTTAGGTAAATACCTCAACTGGGGCTTAACGGGAATATGGCTGGCCTTTACGGTCTGGATGTTTATTAGGGGTGCCGCATTAGTGTGGAAGTTTAGAAACAAATTCAAACCTTTATTGCAAAATCCGTAATTTTGAAGGAAACAAAATGCTATGGTCACCACAAGAAAAAATGGTAGTTTATATACAAGAATTGATGGTAAAGTTGCCCATGTAGAATTTGGACACCCTGCTAGTAATTCTTTCGTTTCTGAACTTTTAGAACGTTTAACCGATACTATCAATGAACTTTCAGAAAACGATGGTATTTCTGTTATTCTTTTAAAATCTGAAGGGGAAAAGGCTTTTTGTGCCGGTGCTTCTTTTGATGAGCTGTTAGAAGTATCTAATTTAGAAGAAGGCAAGGCTTTTTTTAGTGGTTTTGCACACGTTATCAATGCCATGCGCAAATGTAAAAAGGTTATTGTAGGTCGTGTACATGGTAAAACCGTTGGTGGTGGCGTAGGTCTTGCCGCTGCCTGTGATTATGTGTACTCTAACGTAAACGCATCTATTAAACTTTCTGAACTTAGCATCGGTATTGCTCCTTTGGTTATTGCACCTGCCGTAGCAAGAAAAATAGGTAATGCCGCTATGGGAGAAATGTCTCTGGCGCCTACCGAATGGAAAAGTGCATATTGGGCACAAGAAAAAGGATTGTTCAATAAGGTGTACGACTCTGCCCAAGAAATGGATAAAGAACTTGATTTCTACATTCACAAATTGGCAAGCTATAACCCAGATGCTTTAACCGAGTGGAAGAAAGTTTTATGGGAAGGCACCGACCATTGGGATACCTTATTGACAGACCGCGCATCGATCACCGGTAAACTGGCACTATCTGACTTTACCAGAAATGCACTGTCAAAATTTAAAAAATAAACAATAACCGAAACAGCTCATCGTTCTGTTTCTAAATAACTATTATGGAATTTTTTCAATTTTTAAACGGTAACCTTGTATTTCCTATTTTGGCCCTTTTTGTGTTGGTCATTTATTTTGTAAATAAAGTTCGCGCAAAGAAAAAATACAAAAGGTAATTCTACACCCTTATTACGCAACTAATCGGTATTTATTCATCTTCTAATAAATCAGTTTTATGTTCGCAAAAATTACATTGGCATTTCTATCCTTCTTTCTTATGACCTGTTCTGATAAAGCTGAACCAGAACCAGAGCCAATAGATTGTTCTACAGCCATATGTACACTTAATTTTGTAACCATTACGGTTAGCGTCGAAGATGCAACAGGTGATGCCGTATCTTTAGATAATTTTGAGATAATAGACACTGCAACCGGCGAGAATTTGGCAGAAAGTACAACTGCGGAAGAATACCATAAAGATCAAGGCATTTATCCTATTATTAGCGATGCATACCGCACAAAATATCAAAATAAAACAGCAACCCTTCTGTTCAACGGTTTTATAGGTGATGAGCAAGTTGTAAATGAAGAATTTGAGATCGGTGCAGATTGTTGTCACGTAAGCTTAATAGCAGGAAACAGAACCATTGTTTTAGATTGATTTATTCGCTATTAATACGTGTATACTTTCCCTACCTTTGCCAAATAATTATAGGTTATGAGCAATATTCGTATTACTAAACAATTCAACTTTGAAACCGGTCATGCATTGTATGGTTATGATGGAAAATGTAGAAACGTACATGGTCATAGCTATAAATTATCGGTTACCGTAATAGGTAGACCCATAACAGATACCAGCCATGTAAAGCTTGGTATGGTGATAGATTTTGGAGATCTAAAAAAAATAGTAAAAGAAGATATTGTCGATGTTTTTGATCATGCTACGGTATTTAATAAAAATACACCTCACGTAGAATTGGCCAAAGAATTAATTGACAGGGGACATAACGTAATTTTAGCGGACTACCAACCTACCAGTGAAAATATGGTGATAGACTTTGCCGCCAAAATTAAAGCGAGATTGCCCGAAAATATTTCATTGTTCTCCTTAAAATTACAGGAAACCGATACCTCTTTCGCAGAATGGTATGCCAGTGACAATTAAGTTCAACATAACTTAACGATATACTTTCTTTACAAGCTTTTAAATTGTTTTATTTTTAAGGCAACTCCTTAATATATAACAACATGACCAAGCATCATATCTATTGGTGGAATCTTGAAAACCTTTTCGATATAGAAAATTCACCACGTAGAAGTGAGTTTCTCAACAACCATTTGGGTAATGAACTCAACGGGTGGAACGCTTCTATTCTTGAACAAAAAATAGCGAACCTTACCGCGGTAATCTCTAAATTCAATAACGGTGAAGGGCCGGATATTTTAGGGGTTTGTGAGGTAGAAAATGAGCATGTTATTGAATTGCTGATAGCGGCAATGGGTAATGCCCTCAATAAAAATTATGGTTTTGTTATTTCTGAAGGAGATGATAAACGTGGTATAGATACCGCACTTATTTATGATAAAACAAAATACGGACCTGAACAACAAACATTTAGTCTACGTATTATTAAAAGAAACACCACTAGAGATTTATTTCAAGTTCATATAAATACCGCCAACGGCAACAAACTTATTTGCATTCTCAATCATTGGCCATCGAGATCTGGAGGAGAATTGACCAGCGAGCCTTTTAGAATTATGGTTGCCGAAAACCTATCGTATTGGATCGAAAGAATTTACGAGGAGCAGGGTAAAGATGCCAATATTCTATTAATGGGCGATTTTAATGATAATCCTTATAACAAGAGTATTACAGATTATTTAATGGCCATCAATAATAAGGCGTTGGTTAAAAGTAATAGAGTACGTTTAAAATATTTCTACAACGTAATGCACCGTTTTTTAGATGCACAGATCGGCACATTCGTATTTGGGAACACCTATAATATGTTAGACCAATTTATGATCTCTAAAAGTATTTTATCAGAGAAGTCTGCTCTTCCCTTTAAATTAAGTACCGTAGAAATTATTGCATATCCAGAGCTTACATCTGGCTCATATCAAAAACCAGTAAGATTTGGTAGACCTAACTCCAGTACATTTAACTTAAACGGTTATAGCGACCATCTGCCCATAAAAATTGTGTTGAATGAAAAAGATGCACCTGCATAAACAAAGTTTATAAAAGCACCTATGTACTTATTTTGACCCACGTATTCCCTAGGTACGCAAAACAGTTATTATATTTACATTCTGATGACGAACATTGAACTTCCAGCAGGGAAAAAAGTATATTTTGCCAGTGACAACCACCTTGGCGCGCCTACCATGAAAGAAAGTAGGGTGAGAGAATTGAAGTTTGTTCGTTGGTTGGATAATATAAAAGCGGATGCAGGAGTCATTTTTTTGATGGGCGACCTGTTCGATTTTTGGTTCGAATACAAGACCGTTATCCCTAAAGGATTTACCAGAACGTTAGGAAAGCTTGCAGAACTGTCTGATGCAGGCATACAAATACACTATTTTGTGGGCAACCATGATCTTTGGATGAACGGTTACTTTGAAGAAGAACTGAATATACCTGTGTATCATAAACCTCAACAATACAATATTAATGGTACATCCTTCTTTTTAGGTCATGGGGATGGTTTAGGTCCAGATGATAAGGGCTTTAAAAGAATGAAAAAGGTATTTACCAACCCGGTTGCCAAATGGTTCTTTAAATGGCTACACCCCGATCTTGGTGTTCGCTTGGCCAAACATCTATCGGTTAGCAATAAATTGATCAGTGGCGATGACGATGCCAAATTTTTAGGCAACGATAAAGAATGGCTTGTACAATACTGCAAAAGAAAATTGGAGACACAGCACTATGACCATTTCATTTTTGGACACAGACATTTGCCTTTGGAAATACCATTAAATGAGAATTCAACATACACAAACCTAGGTGATTGGATCAATTACTACACCTATGCCGAGTTTAATGGCGCAGCACTTTCATTAAAAGAATTCAACTAATTTCATCAAAAAACATCGATGAAATACATATTTTATTTTGTAATCCTTTTCTTACAACATAAATCAAGCAGTTCACAACAATAGTTTTATAAAACTAGCTCTTGACCATACCTTTACAGTGTTAGTTAGTTAGTTTAAGTGTTGTAACCCAAATCTTCACATTACCTACAAGTTTCCCCACTTGAAGATTTAAAACTCTTAAGTGTTACTTTAAAGAATAGCCCCTCAATGAGGGGCTTTTTTTATTGCGATTCCTTGTATTGAGGAATAACAGAATTTTACTTTTTAAAAGAAGATAACATCGATCAAGTACCTATAAAAATTGGTAAAAAATAGAATTTGGTTTTATCTTTACGCACAAGTTTAGATAAAGTGTTTATTCCCAATACTATAACTAACCTACAACAGTGCTTCCACTTTACGACGAAAGTCTTAAGTACCACTTACAATATAAAAAGCCCTTTGATTAGGGCTTTTTTTATCAGATATATTCTGTTTATTAATTTTCATGATCTTCCACATCCTTCTGTAAATCAAGCCTTCTAAACTTTGGAGAGACAATAGCCGTAAGACCAACGGTAAGCAAAGTCATGGTACCGCCGAATACAACTGCAGTTACCGTTCCCATTAACTTTGCCGTAACACCACTTTCAAAGGCACCGAGCTCATTAGAAGAACCCACGAACATGGAGTTCACAGACGCCACACGCCCTCGCATATTGTCCAGTGTTTTCAATTGTAAAATGGTCTGTCTTATGATCATGGAAACACCATCTACCGCGCCACTTAAAAATAGGGCAATTACAGATAACCAGAAATAGGTAGATAAGCCAAATACGATCATACATACACCAAAGCCAAATACTGCCAGTAAAAGCTTTTTACCTGCGTTCTTATGCAACGGAAATCTTGTAGAACCTAACATTGTAATTGCCGCACCTACAGCCGGAGCTGCTCTTAAGACTCCAAAACCTTCTGATCCCACATGTAGAATATCTTGTGCAAAAATGGGCAACAATGCCACAGCACCACCAAATAGAACAGCAATCATATCTAAGGTCAAGGCACCTAAAACCGCTCTGGTCTTAAAAACAAATGTTAGTCCTTCTCTTAAACTTTGAAAAACGGGTTCACCAATCTTAGGGTTAAGAATAGGCTTTTTTGAAATATTAAATAAGGCGGTTAACGCCAATAATGAAAAGCCGAAGATGACGCACATAGACCAGTGCACGCCAATTAAACTAATGGAAAAGCCCGCTAATGCCGGACCCAATACAGATGCCATTTGCCATGTAGTACTACTCCAAGTAGCGGCATTTGGGTATATTTTTTTTGGAACGATCAACGCTATTAACGAAAATATGGTGGGACCTAAGAACGCACGTACCAAACCGCCACAAAAGACCAGTGCATAAATTCCGTAAAGTATGGTTTTGGTTTCGTAGCTTTCCAATACTGAGGGAAGGCTTAATATGAACAGTCCGAAGCTAATAACCGAGAAACCGAATATGCACTTCACCAATAAATTGCGCTTTTCTTTCTGATCTACGATATGACCGGCAAAAAGTGCCATACTTACCGCAGGTATTACTTCCATTAAACCAATAATACCTAAGGACAACGGATCTTTGGTCATGGTATATACCTGCCATTCTATAACTATGAACTGCATAGACCAGGCAAAAACCATGGCAAAGCGAACTAAAAGAAAAATATTGAACTCCTTAAATCTTAGGGCCGCATAGGGATCATTCACGCTCATAGACAAATCGGTAAATTGACTTCAAAGATATTTAATAATGGATAGGGCAAAACAAGATTTGATAACAAAAATCCTATTTTCTTAAATGCGGAATTCTTATTGACTGTTATTCAATACCCAATTCACCAAAAAACGAATCTAGCTCGAGCCTAAACATGGTTCCGTTAATGAGGTCTCTAATTTCAATAGCTTCTTGATAACTAACTGCAAACGATATTTGATGTGCAGGAGAATTTAAAAGCAATGAACGGCACGTTTCTTTTGATTTACAATCACTACATAGGTGACCTTTTCCGTTTTCTACTGTATTGGCAATGCATTTTGAAAAATATCGTAGTTCGCTACTCGTAAGCAGCAAACCAATATCCCTGAAAATCACCTGAACTTTATTTGATTCGCTGGGTTTATCACGTTTCCACTGAAACGCTATGCCAAAATCGTTCTGATAAATAGGATGAATATCGTTCATAAGATGTAAATATTTATATAAATATATGAATCTTATTTAGAACAATTATAAATAACAATGTTAAATGGTGATTTCTATCTGATTTCCTTCAGGGTCTAAGACCACACTTTCATAATAACCGTCTCCCGTAGTTCTTGGTTCGCCGGCGATTGTGAATCCGTCTACTCTCAACTTTTCTGTTAGTAAATCTACTTGTGCTTTTGAGCCGATAGACATAGCAAAATGAATCAATCCGGTATGCTCTTCTGTATAGTTTGATTTATTAATGGAAGGCGTATGCATGATTTCTAATCGGGCTCCATCTGTAAAACTTAAAAAATAAGAGGTAAATTTTTTAGTAGGATTATGATACTTTTCTCCGGCAACGGCATTGAAATAGGTTACATAAAACTTACGCATTTCCTCTAAGTTCGTAACCCAAATAGCAATGTGTTCTATTCTCATTGAATATCCTTTAATTTTAATTGAAGGCTAACATTGCCCTGCCATTCATTTTCATCAATAGAAAAGACCGCATTAAATGGTTTTCTACCGGTAACCTTTGATAGCTTATTACCCATATTAAACCCAATACCATCAATTTTATGACTGCCCTGTTGTACAACAGCCAATTTTAAATGCGCCTCATCTTTTCCTACACCTTTTGCATAGCCGGTATCTTGCAGGTTCTCTGCCATGAACACGGGTGACATGTTACCCGGACCAAAAGGGGCGAACTGTTTTAATATCCGCATCAACTTTGGGTTAATATTCTTTAATTCAATTACGGCATCTATGGTAATCTCAGGTATCAACATTTGTGGGTCAATAGTTTCTTTGACCACTTTTTCAAATTGATGTTTAAAATTATTGTATTGCTCTTCCAATAAGGTTAAGCCAGCTGCATATTTATGACCACCAAACTGTTCTATATAATCTGCGCATCCTTCCAAGGCATTGTACACATCAAAACCTTTAACCGATCGTGCCGATGCCGCCAATTTGTCTCCGCTTTTGGTAAAAACCAAGGTTGGTCTATAATAGGTTTCCGTGAGTCTCGAGGCTACAATTCCTATTACGCCCTTATGCCAAGTATCTTTATATACAACAGAAGTGAATCCTTCTTGTTCTTGATTTTCCTGAATTTGACCAAGTGCCTCTATCGTAATTTCTTGATCCAGCCCTCTTCTATCGGTATTGAACTTTTCTATTTCAGAAGCAAATTTTAAGGCTTCGTCCAAATTGGTTTCGGTCAAAAGATTTACGGCATGCTGACCATGTTTCATTCTACCCGCTGCATTTATTCTTGGTGCAATGATGAACACTACATCGGTAATGGTCAGTTCTTTTTTATTGATTTGGTCAATTATGGCTTTAAAACCGGTTCTAGGTTGTTGATTGATAACCTGTAAGCCATAAAAAGCTAGAATTCGATTCTCCCCAGTTATCGGTACTATATCTGCTCCAATTGCAGTTGCCACTAAATCAAGGTAATAGATAACATCATCAATAGTTTCACCTCTACGGGAGCCTAATGCTTGAATCAGCTTAAAACCGACTCCGCAGCCGCATAATTCATCATAAGGATATGAACAATCTTCTCTTTTTGGGTCTAAAACTGCCACAGCACTTGGTAATATTGTACCAGGTCTGTGGTGGTCACAGATGATAAAATCAATTCCTTTTTCTTTTGCGTAGGCTACTTTATCAATTGCCTTCACTCCGCAATCTAACGCCACGATCAATGTAAAATCATTATCCTCGGCAAAATCGATTCCCTTAAAAGAGACTCCGTATCCTTCATCATACCGATCTGGAATATAGGTTGCCACATTAGGGTAATAACTTAATAAGTAAGACGACATTAAAGCTACAGCAGTTGTACCATCAACATCATAATCACCATACACCAGAATATTCTCTCCCTTGGCAATTGCCTCTTCAATTCTATTGACGGCAATATCCATGTCTTTCATTAAAAAAGGATCATGTAAATCACTCAATTGCGGGCGAAAGAAATGCTTTGCCTCCTCAAAGGTCGAGATACCCCTTTGCAATAATAATTGCGCCACCAAACTATCAACATTAAGCGCATTGGCTAAAGTGTCAATATCTTCTTGTTTCGGTTTTGGTTTAATTGTCCAGCGCATTTTTCAAGTTCAAGTTCAAAAATCAAGTTCAAGTTCAAGTTCAAAAAATATCAACTCAATTTTGCTTTTTGTTTTTAATTATTGTTGCTATAATTCTTATTAATTGTTCTAATTCATCTAACAATTCAGCTCTTATTACTTACTTACCATAATCAACTTTAGATAAGATTTTAAGATTGACTCTAGACTCTTTCAATTCCTTTAAAGATATAGAAGCTTTATTTATATAATCCCTATTCGAATTAGATCCCTGAGCTTCACCAAAATTTAAAGCAGAGCTACCTGCAGATCTTAACAATTGATTTCCATAATATTGACCAGTCATATCAGACGGTAATTCCTTGCAAAAAAGAACAACATTACCTGCAAAATCAACTAGTCTATCTTAAAGGTCAAACTTTTTATCCGGCATAATATTTTATTTGAACTTGAACTTGATTCTTGCATTTGTACTTGCTCATTTATTTTTTATGAAAAACAGTCTTAATCTCCAATTCTGCAAATTGTCTGAACATTTCCATTACGCCGCAATACTTTTCAATGGATAAATCTACCGCTCTTTGTAATTTTTTCTCCGCCAAGTTTGCACCATGAAAATGGTATTCGATTACCACTTTATCATAAAACCTTGGGTGCTCATCGGTTAGATTGGCAATGGTTTCAATATGAAATTCATCTACCTCTAATTTCATCTTTTTGAACATTGCAGCGACATCCAATCCAGAACAACCTGCTAGTGAAGAAAGCATTAAGGCTTTTGGTCTTAAACCGCTACTGTCACCGCCATCTTCTTTGGCAATATCAATTTTTAATGAATGTCCGGATGGATTGTTACTTTCAAAGGACATGTTACCCAACCATTTGGTACTAATATGATTTGTTGTGCTCATAATTTTTTGTTTCTTGTAGAACACAAAAATACAACAATAAAGGCTGCTTTAATACCATCCATAGTGAACCTAACAGCCAAAAATCAGTTAACACAACTTAAATAAATACTTAAACAAAACGTATGGCATTAGTTACACCACTTGACCCTAATCATGATCCTGAGACCAAAGAATTAGCGGCATTTTTTAATGAAACACTTGGGTTTTGCCCTAATTCGGTTTTAACCATGCAGCATAGACCTGCTATCTCTAAAGCCTTTATTAATTTGAACAAAGCCGTAATGGCAAATGAAGGTCGCGTAACCTCTGCCTTAAAAAGAATGATTGCTTGGGTAAGCAGCAATGCTACTGGTTGTAGATATTGCCAAGCCCATGCCATTAGGGCGGCAGAACGTTATGGTGCAGAGCAAGAGCAATTGGATAATATTTGGGAATATAGAACACACCCTGCTTTTTCGGATGCCGAGCGTGCCGCTTTAGACTTTTCACTACAAGCGTCACAAGTACCTAACGGGGTAGATGCAGAAATTAAAGAACGTTTATACCAACATTGGAACGAGGGTGAAATTGTTGAAATGCTAGGCGTTATTTCGCTCTTTGGATATCTTAACCGTTGGAACGACTCTATGGGAACTTCCATAGAAACGGGTGCCGTTGAAAGTGCCGATCAATACCTAGGAAAACATGGGTGGGAAAAAGGCAAACATGATGGCTCTGTGTATTAAGAAATAGCTGTTGGCTGTTGGCTGTTGGCTGTTGGCTGTTGGCTGTTGGCTGTTGGCTGTTGGCTGTTGGCTGTTGGCTGTTGGCTGTTGGCTGTTGGCTGTTGGCTAAAATTAAAAAAAATGTCAGTTCGAGTGGTTTTTAATTCAATATTTTCATTGAATTAAAAAATGTATCGAGAACCTTTTGGTACACGAAAGCTTCTCGATACTAATTTTCTCGTACCTCAAAAATTCACTCGAAGTGACAATTAAACACTTGTAATATTGATATAAGTCTTGCTTTAAACTTCATTAAGAATAATGCGGGGTTCATCTGAATTTCTTAGCGCTTTTTACCATATTACACAATTTACTTACAATCCTGAAATTCTTCATTATGAACCGAAATAACTATTATAGTTGTCATTATGTAAAGTTTTGTTTACTTTTAGGATATAATAATAGATTATGAGTTTACAAATACTACCCAATAGGTTTAAAATAGTTGGACTATTTACATTCTTTATTTTCTGTGGAATACCTTCAATTATTTCTTTTTTCATGGGATTTACCCAACCTTTTGAAAGCAATGAAAATTCACCATTTCTTCATGAATTATTGAATCCCACTATAATGAAATATGCAAATATTTTTACGATTCTAGGAATGTTGGTTTATATGTTATCAAAAGAAAAAGTAGAGGATGATTACATTACCAAATTAAGATTAGAATCATATCAACTAGCTACTATACTATGTTTAGCAATAACCTTCATTTTACATTTAATCAATTCTGAAATGATGTTTAATCTATCTTATCCCTTATATATCTTCATTACTATTTATCTTATCACATTTTATTTTAAAAAAAGACAAATACACTAATGAAAAATCTGGTAAAAGTAGAACGAGCTCGATTAGATCTTACTCAAGCAGATTTAGCAGAAAAACTAGGGGTTTCAAGACAAACTATTCATGCTATTGAAAAAAACAAATTTAACCCTTCAGTAATTTTAGCACTTAAAATGGCAAAATTATTCAGTCTAACAGTTGAAGAGTTATTCATTATAGAAGAAGAGTAAATCTTAAAAAGCACATAAATATTACCCCAAAATCTTCCCCACCAATTTCTGCAATTCCCCAACAACCTCTTCTTCAAACCAAGGATTCTTTCTTCGCCAAAAATGATTCACCGGTGAGGGGTGTGGCAGCAAGAAAAACTTTGGCAAAAATTCTTTGTAGTGCAAAACATTTTCAGTCAGGTTCTTTTTAGCTTGTTCGCCCAAGTACTGGTCTTGAGCATATTTACCAATAAATAAAATGAGTTTTACATTCTCAAATTCCTCCCACACCTTAGGGTGCCACAAAGGAGCACATTCTTTTCTGGGTGGTAAATCTCCTGTTTTTCCTTTGCCAGGATAGCAAAACCCCATGGGCAATACGGCAAAATTATCGGGATCATAAAATACTTCTTCATTGACACCTAGCCATTCCCGTAATTTTCTGCCACTGGGATCGTCCCACGCTTTGTTTTCCACATGCGCCTTTCTTCCCGGTGCCTGACTCACCAATATAATTTTAGAATTCTTATTACCGGCTACTATGGGTCTAGGGTCTAATGGCAAATGTGCTTCACAAACCTTGCAATTTCTTATCTCAGCTAGTAACTCTTGCATGGTTCAATACTATAGATTCTAAATTATTCGATAATTACCTAAGGATTTAATGGCAAAATTATGCTATAACAATTTTAGTGGTTCCCCATCAAAACTGAGACCTTCGAATCCGGTTTTCATGAAATTTCTAATATTCTGATGAGAGCTTCCCTTTAAATCCAATAAGACCTCATCAAAATAATATTGACCAAAACAAGCTAAGGTTTCTTCTTTAGAAAACCCCTCTTTAATGGCAAATGAAAACAACTTACACGAACCGGAATTTTGCCCCACTTCATTGCTTACTTCTCCATTAGTATATGCCGTAGGAGTAAAACTGTACTTGGAATCTATAACCACCATCGTGTCTGAAAACAAAATATCTTTGGGTGCAGCCGCTAGTTTTTTCTTAAACTCTTCTAAAGTCATGGTTAGTTGTTTAGGTATTTAATGGTTTATGAATCAGATATTAATGTTCAAATATAATGAAACCCTGTTTTTTACCTCCACTTTACCTTCATTCAAATTTTGTGATATTGGGAGCATGCTTGAAACACCCAATGCATACCTATTGTAATTTGCCTCTACCCCAACACGGGCAAAATATACTTCGCCACCCGTATCGGTAACCGTAAAACCAAACTCTTCGTTCTCTGCAAAAAACTCCCTTCCCAAAGAGAATTCCCATTTTGAATTATTCTTAACCCTATAACCCTTTCTAAGAATTAACTCTTGACTCTTTTGAAAGTAAATGATTTAGTCAAATACTATTTATTCCCCCCAACAATAATAACAATTTCCCCTTTTGGCGGTTTTTCGGTAAAATGTTTTAAAACTTCTTCGGCAGTACCTCGAACGATTTCTTCGTAGAGTTTGGTCAACTCTCTAGAAACAGAAATGGGTCTTTCCGCTCCAAAATATTCTACAAAATTGCCCAAAGTCTTTAATAGCTTATGCGGAGATTCATAGAAGATTATAGTACGTGGCTCTTCAGCTAATAACTTTAAACGTGTTTGTCTTCCTTTTTTTACGGGTAAAAATCCTTCGAAAACAAACTTATCATTGGGTAAGCCACTATTGACCAATGCCGGAACAAAAGCTGTTGCCCCTGGTAAACATTCAACTTCAACCCCCGCTTCTACACATGCACGAGTTAACAAAAATCCGGGATCGGAAATTGCAGGTGTGCCTGCATCTGAAATCAATGCGATGTTCTCACCTCCTTTTAGCTTTCCCACTAAAAAATCGACCATTTTATGCTCATTATGCATGTGGTGACTTTTCATTTGCGTACCAATTTCAAAATGTTGCAAAAGCTTCCCACTGGTACGGGTATCTTCCGCCAAAATTAAATCTACCTCCTTTAATACCCGAATGGCCCTAAAGGTCATATCCTCTAAATTACCAATTGGTGTTGGCACCAAATACAGCTTTCCCATAATATTCTATCGTGAACAACCTTAAGGCACGACCTTAAAGCATTGAATTGCAAATTTAAATTAGAATTTTACGTAACGTAAGAACTATTTAAATTTCCATTATCTATTAAAAAAACCCAACACAAGTGCTGGGTCTACGTTACAAATATTGTAATTATTAAGAGAATCTACGCGATACCAGTTCAACAAAGCGTTCTTCAAAAGCTTCTTTACCTACCCAATTATTATAATCGGGCTTAACCATATTCTTTATAAAAGCTATTGATCGTTCTTCGGTGTCTATCGTATTTAATTGTGATAGTACACGGTTATAATCTTCCATACTATCATTAAACAAATGCTTAACAAATGCCAAGCGATCGTTTAAGTCAATTTTTACGTTACTCTTTGCCAAACGATCATTAAGAGACTTTGGCAATGCTTCCGCCTGTTTTAAATCTGCTTTGGTAGGGGTAAATAATTCTTTGTCATTCTTCATTAAATCAGGCTTTGACATAAACTCCGTCAAAACATCCTCTAATTCATCGCTGCTAGGCATTTCAGAAACAAATCCTTTAATAGTATCCATACCTGGGTACTGGATGATATCTTCTTCATGCGGGTTACTTTCCGGTACCGATTTATTTGAATCCAATACGGCATTGGCCATCTCTTCAAATTTAGCCGCTATCGCATTTTTAGAAACATCAACTTCCATATCATTGAGCTCTACCTCAATAAACTTTAATACCGCTAATTTTTCATACAAGTTTTTAGAAATCTCATACAAACTTGTAACATCATCTAAGTTCTCTGCAGTCAAAATTTCTGTAGATAACTTTCTCAATTCCAGTTTCAACTTGTTTTTCATAGTACAATTTTTAGGGTCAAGACCTAAATAGCAGGATTTTTAAATACCTTTATCATCTTTAAAGAATAAACGAAAATCCAGTTATTTTCGTCTAAAATTACAAAATGTTTCTTGAAAACACAGTTAATCATAAAGAACAATTCGGCTGGATAGAAGTCATTGCCGGCTCTATGTTTTCTGGAAAGACAGAAGAATTGATTCGTAGACTTAAGCGTGCCCAATTTGCCAAATTAAAGGTTGAAATCTTTAAGCCAATGGTAGATACCCGTTATGATGATGAAATGGTAGTATCGCACGATGCCAATGAAATTAGGTCTACACCTGTACCTGCAGCTGCCAACATTCGCATATTGGCAGATACTTGTGATGTTATTGGCATTGACGAAGCTCAATTCTTTGATGATGAAATAGTTACCGTTTGTAACGACTTGGCCAATAAAGGTGTTAGAGTAATCGTTGCTGGTCTGGATATGGATTTTAAAGGAAAACCATTCGGTCCCATGCCAGCACTTATGGCCACTGCAGAATATGTCACCAAAGTACACGCCATTTGTACCCGTACCGGAAATTTAGCCAATTATAGTTTTAGAAAATCCAGCAACGACAAACTGGTAATGCTAGGTGAGGTAAATGAATATGAACCTTTAAGCAGAGGTGCATTTTATAAGGCGATGCTCAAAGAGAAAGTAAAAACCATAGATGTAAATTCTGAAGAGGTCAATACCACCAAAAAAAGTAAAAATGGCTAAGGCAGAAGAGACCGTTTTAGAAATTGACCTAAATGCACTTGGTCATAATTACAACTTTTTACGATCCAAAATTAAGCCTGACACCAAATTTATGGCGGTTGTAAAAGCATACGCCTATGGTAGCGAATCGGTTGCCATTGCGAACCATTTGCAAGATTTGGGAGCCGACTATTTTGCCGTCGCATATGTCAACGAGGGCATAGCCCTTAGAGAAGGTGGTATAACCGCACCTATTTTGGTCTTGCACCCACAAAAAATACATTTTGCAACGTTGATCGAACATCAGCTTGAACCAAGTATTTATTCGCTATCTATATTATCGGATTTTATAGCAACGGCAAGTAGCTTGAATATACATGAGTATCCGGTTCATTTGAAATTTAATACCGGACTTAATAGATTAGGTTTTTCTGCGGATGAACTGCCAGATATTTCAAACTTGATTCATCAACAAAAAGCAATTAAAGTCATTGCCGTTTTATCACATTTAGCAGCAACAGAAGACCACGGAGAAAAAGAATTCACCAATCTGCAATTGACCCGTTTCAGTGATATCTGTAAACAGGTAGATTCGCTATTTGAACATAGCATTCTTAAGCATGTTCTCAACACATCGGGTATCATTAATTACACTCGTGCGCAATATGATATGGTACGAAGTGGTATAGGACTGTATGGCTATGGCAATGAACCTTATATTGATGAGCAATTACAACCAGTGATGACCTTAAAAACCATCATTGCTCAAAAGCATATTATTCGTTCAGGAGAATCTGTTGGATATAATCGAAAATACACCTCCGAGAAAGATACGGTAACCGCTACCTTACCTCTGGGCCACGCCGATGGTATCGGTAGAGAGTATGGTCATGGCAAAACCTATGTTAGCGTTCACGGTCAACTAGCACCAATCATCGGAAATGTGTGTATGGATATGATTATGATCGATGTTACCAACATAGCATGTGAAGAAGGAGATGAAGTAATTATTTTTGGTAAAACTTTACCAGCAAGCGAATTTGCCGAAACGGCACAAACCATTTCATATGAACTGTTAACGGGTCTTTCTCAGCGAATTAAAAGAACAATCGTTCATTGATTTGTTAACATTTATTTAAGGAATCGTTTTTTTTAGTAAATTGCTACACTTATTATATTAACCATTAATAAAAAACATTAGAAACATGTTAAAAGAATTTAAGGAGTTTATTATGACAGGTAATGTCATAGATTTAGCCGTAGCCGTATTACTTGCAGGTGCTATGGGATTAGTTGTTAGCGGATTCGTTGGCGATATCATGATGCCAATCGTTGGTCACTTTAGCGGAGGTGTAGATTTTGCTGATATGAAAGTTGTATTGGACGAAGCAGTTGTTGCTGCAGACGGGTCAGTAACAAAACCAGAAAATGCTATTCTTTACGGTAAGTGGATCAATGCTATTATCAACTTAATTATCGTTGGTTTTGTATTATTTATGATTGTTAAAGCTTACAACAAAACAAAAACTCCACCAGCTCCAGTAGAAGAAGCTCCAAAAGGTCCTACTGCTGAAGAACTATTGATAGAGATTAGAGATGCTTTAAAAAAGTAATTTAAAATACACCCTTATTTAAGGGAGCCGTTGCACTGCAACATATTTTAACTTAAACCGTCAACACTGTTTCGCTAACAACGTTGACGGTTCTTTTTTTAAATTATGTATTTTCGCATCACCACTATTCAGAATCAATTTAACAAATAAGGTGTCAAATCTTGATTCTGTTTTTTCATAATGCCAGTTTGAAATGATATTATTTTATTATTTTCAGTAATTACAGGAAGCATTATTTTTTTCCCACATATGACGAAGTATACATTTTCAAAATCTGCATAGTTTTTTTTATACAGATTGAAATCTACCAAATTCATACTTTCTGCTCCTTTATAGTCTTTTATAACATAGTTTGTTTCGCAATCTTTTCCCATAGAATTCTTAATGGATTTAAAGTCTTTCTTAAAGAATTCTTGGTATCCTTCTTTATTGGTAATGTTATTACTTAAAG
The DNA here is from genome assembly GCF_003075045.1 of Maribacter litoralis. Lineage (GTDB taxonomy): Bacteria > Bacteroidota > Bacteroidia > Flavobacteriales > Flavobacteriaceae > Maribacter > Maribacter litoralis. The sequence goes on from NZ_QCZD01000003.1 coordinate 651,260, forward strand.
ACAAAAAAGCTTTAAGATTTGAAACATCTTCTTTAAGGATAGTGTTTTCTACAAAATCTTCAATTAACCTTTCTTGTGCATGAAGCTTACTCTCCGCTAATAAAGCCATTAGTACAATAAATACATAAACGTTAGTTTTCATTTTTAACATCCTTTTAGTGTGTTGGGAGATATACCTCCATTTTTATTAATAGTTTGAAAAATGATGGAATTATATCATCTTGTTATCGAATGAATTGTATAACTTCTATCAAATAAAAAATTAAGTTAAAGAAATATTATTCTTGAGGAATACTACAAATAATGTCATAATCAGAAATATTACATTGAATATAATTCTCTATATAAATATATTTATTTTCTAGGCAATTATTAAAATAAGAAAAAGATATTGTTACAAATTAAACATTTTGTTATATTTTGATTATTCTTTTCTTTTTTGCTTGTGCAAGTATCAGTAATACGTATTTTTGCCGCTTAATATAATTGTTTTACAAATGAAAGTAGCTGTAATTGGTGCCACAGGCATGGTTGGCGATGTAATGTTGAAAGTATTGGCTGAGCGTAATTTCCCTTTAACGGAGTTATTATTGGTAGCCTCTGAACGTTCTGTAGGTAAAAAGATGACCTTTAAAGGAAAAGAACATACGGTTATAGGCTTAGCTGATGCGGTAGCCGCAAGACCAAATATTGCCATATTCTCTGCGGGTGGTGATACCTCTTTAGAATGGGCTCCTAAATTTGCAGAAGTGGGAACTACGGTAGTAGATAATTCCTCTGCTTGGAGAATGGACCCAACCAAAAAATTGGTGGTTCCTGAAATCAATGCTCATGAGCTTACAGCAGAAGATAAAATCATTGCAAACCCTAACTGTTCTACCATACAGTTGGTAATGGCATTGCACCCTTTACACAACAAATACAAAATGAAACGTGTGGTTGTTTCAACCTATCAGTCGGTTTCCGGTACTGGTGTAAAAGCGGTAAAACAATTGGAAAATGAAATTGCCGGCGTGCAAGGAGAAATGGCGTACCCTTACCCAATTGGTAGAAATGCATTGCCACATTGTGACGTTTTCATGGAAAACGGTTATACTAAAGAAGAAATGAAACTGGCTCGTGAGCCACAGAAAATATTAGATGATCGTACATTTTCGGTGAGTGCAACTGCCGTACGTATTCCTACCGCTGGTGGTCACTCCGAATCCGTTAACGTTGAATTTGAAAATGACTTTGAACTGAACGAGGTACGCAAGTTGTTAAACGAAATGCCAGGTGTAACCGTACAAGACAACCCAGACACCAATACGTACCCAATGCCAATTTATGCTCATGATAAAGATGAAGTCTTTGTTGGGCGTTTACGTAGAGATGAAACACAAAGAAATACGTTGAACATGTGGATCGTTGCAGATAACCTTAGAAAAGGTGCTGCTACGAATGCAGTGCAAATTTCTGAATACCTAGTAGAAAAAGGACTGGTCTAAACCCTATCAATAGAACGTTAAAACCTTCAAAACTTCTCTGTTTTGAAGGTTTTTTTATGGTACTTTAGTGCAAACTCAACTACCATGAAAAACATTCTACCGGCGTTCATTACCCTCGCCCTAATTTCGTCTTGTACTAATACTTCTAAACCCGAACCTATAACCGTGAATTATCCTGTTACCGCAAAAGTTGATACCGTAGACAATTACTTTGGCACCGAAGTTAAAGACCCATATCGCTGGCTAGAGGATGATAGAAGTCCAGAAACGGAAGCATGGGTAAAAGATCAGAACAAAACTACTTTCGGTTATTTGGAAAAAATTCCATTTAGAAACGACCTGAAAAATAGATTGGAAAAACTATGGAACTACGAAAAACTAGGTTCTCCGTTTAAAAAAGGCGACTATACCTATTTCTATAAAAATGACGGATTACAAAACCAATATGTAGTGTATAGAGCCAAAGGTGATGAGGATCCCGAAATATTTTTAGATCCGAATACATTTTCTGAAGATGGCACAACTTCTCTAGCCGGTTTAAGTTTTACCAAAGATGGATCGTTAGCGGCTTATCTAATTTCTGAAGGCGGTAGCGATTGGCGAAAGGCTATCATTTTAAATGCTGAGACCAAAGAAATAGTAGAAGACACATTAATAGATATTAAGTTTAGCGGACTCTCATGGAAAGGGAACGATGGTTTTTACTATTCCAGTTATGATAAACCAAAAGGTAGCGAGCTTTCTGCCAAAACAGATCAACACAAAGTATACTATCATAAACTAGGTACTTCTCAAAAAGATGATGAACTTATATTTGGTGGTACACCCACAGAAAAACATCGTTATATAGGTGCAAATGTTACCGAAGACAATAAATACCTATTGATCAGTGCATCTGTTTCTACCTCTGGTAATAAATTATTCATCAGAAACTTAGAAGACCCTAACGGATTACTTATCCCAATAGTAGAAGATACAGATTCTGACAACTATGTGATTGACAATGTTGGTTCTAAACTCTACATAGTTACGAATAGAAATGCTCCTAATAAGAAAATTGTAACCGTAGATGCCAGTAACCCTGAAGCTAAAAATTGGGTAGATTTTATACCGGAGACCGAAAATGTACTCAGCCCTAGCACAGGAGGGGGCTACTTCTTTACCGAGTACATGGTAGATGCTATTTCTAAGGTAAATCAATATGATTATGACGGTAAACTAATTCGTGAAGTTGCATTGCCAGGTATTGGTTCGGTCGGCGGATTTGGTGGTGAAAAAGAAGATAAAGAACTATATTTTTCTTTCACCAACTACAACACACCCGGCTCTACCTACAAATACAATGTTGAAAACGGTGAATATGAACTGTACTGGAAACCAGATATAGATTTCAATCCCGAAAACTATACCTCTGAACAGGTATTCTATAATTCTAAGGACGGTACTAAAGTTCCCATGATCATTACCTATAAAAAGGGAACTGAATTAAATGGTAAAAACCCTACCATTCTTTATGCCTATGGCGGATTCAATGTAAGCTTAACTCCGTCGTTCAGTATCGGAAACGCTGTTTGGATGGAACAAGGCGGAATTTATGCGGTACCAAATCTTCGTGGTGGTGGTGAATATGGCAAAAAATGGCATGATGCGGGCATTAAGACCAAAAAGCAAAATGTATTCGATGACTTTATTGCCGCTGCAGAATACCTTGTTGAAAATAAATACACTTCAAAAGAGTACTTAGCGATTCGTGGAGGTTCTAATGGCGGTTTGTTAGTTGGTGCCACAATGACGCAAAGACCCGACTTAATGCAAGTAGCATTACCTGCAGTAGGTGTTATGGACATGTTACGCTACCATACCTTTACGGCTGGTGCGGGCTGGGCCTATGATTATGGAACTGCAGAAGACAGTGATGAAATGTTTAAGTACCTAAAAGGTTATTCGCCCGTGCATAACGTTAAAGCGGGCACTACATACCCAGCAACCTTGGTTACTACGGGCGACCATGATGACAGGGTTGTACCTGCCCACAGTTTTAAATTTGCGGCAGAACTTCAAGAAAAGCAAGAGGGTACCAACCCAACATTAATTCGTATTGAAACCAATGCCGGGCATGGAGCGGGTACACCCGTTAGTAAAACCATTGAACAATATGCCGATATTTTTGGTTTTACCCTTTTTAATATGGGGTATACAGAGCTTCCTAACCAAAGCGTATTAAAAGAATTTAAAGAGTAATTATTTTTTTAAATCAATAAATTATCGAAAAATTCGTTTCAAATTGGAACGGATTTTTCATTTTTACAGTTCTAAGCACAAAAGCATGTTACGAGTAGAGAACCTATCATTTTCTTATGACAAACTTCCAGTACTAGAGTCTATTAACCTCCGTATTCAACGTGGAGAACATGTGGCCATTATTGGAGAAAGTGGGTGCGGAAAAAGTACCTTACTTAAGATTTTATATGGATTGATGGACTTGGAACAAGGTGAAATCTTTTGGGAAGATGAACAAATTTTAGGTCCGGCTTACAACTTAGTGCCTGGTATGCCATTCATGAAATATCTTTCTCAAGATTTTGACCTCATGCCGTTTATCTCGGTGGCAGAAAATATAAGCCAATATCTTTCTGTTTTTTATCCTGATGAATTAAAGGAAAGAACTCAAGAGCTTTTAGAAATGATAGAGCTGACAGAGTACGCCGATAAAAAGGTAAAAACATTAAGCGGTGGCCAACAACAACGAGTTGCCTTAGCCAGGGTTTTAGCACAAAAACCCGAGGTATTACTGTTAGATGAACCATTTAGCCATATTGACAATTTTCTAAAGAATAGTTTACGACGCAATATGTTCAACTATTTAAAAGAGCATAGAATAACGACCATAGTTGCCACGCATGACGTCAACGATGTGCTACCTTTTGCCGATAGAGCGGTTGTACTGCGAGATAACGAAATTATAGCACGGGCAAGACCTATGGAGTTATATAAAAACCCAAAAAGTTTATATGTTGCGTCATTATTTGGTGAGGCAAGTATGATTTCTATCGATGTTCTTAAAACATATGCGAATACCAAAAGAAAGATTATAGTGTATGCCCATGAGTTTCGTGTTTCACCTTCACAAGGATTTCATGTTACGGTAGAAAAAGCATACCCAATGGGCAGTCATTATCTAACAGAGAGTAAAAGTGATGATAATGAAACCATATATTTCAATGCACACAAATTGTACCCTAAAGGGAAAGAGGTCTTTTTAAATGTTGCCATAGAAACCATAAACCAACGCATACAAGAACCTGCATCTATTTAATAGATTACTTGTACTTCACTTTTTTAAATCTCTATTTTGCTTTTAAAAGTAAGACTTGCTTTTGCTTACATTTGATAAAAACCTGTTGTGAACCAAGAACAAATACTTACCGAGTTACAATTTAAGGCCATTAGAAGTAGTGGACCGGGTGGTCAGCATGCAAATAAGGTGTCTTCAAAAGTTGAATTGTCATTTCATATAGAAGCTTCTGCAGGATTAACAGATAGAGAAAAAAAGCGACTTCTCCTTAAATTAGGAAACAAACTCAGCAAAGAAGGTCTATTAATTTTACAGTGCGATGAATCTCGTAGTCAGCACAAAAACAAAGAATTGGTTATCAAAAGGTTCTTGAAACTTATAGAAAAATCATTGGTCGTACCTAAAGCACGAAAGAAAAGTAAACCCACCAGATCGTCTATTGAAAAAAGATTGAAGAGCAAGAAAATTGCTTCACTAAAAAAAATCAATAGAAGTAAACCGGACTATTAACCCGTTTGTTTTAAGCAAAAATAGAATAGAATACAAAAACCATAATTGCGCCGGTAAGCCCCAAAATTCCCGTACCCAGACCAAAGAGTCTATACCCCGTTTTTACGTTCATGCCACTCATTTGTGTTACTACCCAAAAGAAGCTGTCATTTGCATGGGAAATTACCGCAGAACCTGCGCCTATCACCACTACAACCAGAGCTTTCTGTATTTCTGTATCAAATCCTAACGATGACATCATAGGCATAATGATAGAGGCTGTTGTTACCAAAGCCACGGTAGATGAGCCTTGTGCGGTTTTTAATGCGGCAGCCATAACAAAAGGCAGAAAAATACCCATATTATAATCCGTTAAAGTTTGTCCTAAAATTTCTGCAATGCCCGAGTTCTGTAATATTTTACCAAAAATTCCTCCTGCCCCTGTTATTAATAGAATAGACGCGGCATCTTTTATTGCCTTACCTACCCAGCCAGCCGAAGAAAGCATATCATAGTCTAACTTTTTTGGTAAAAGCAGGCATAAAAAGACTCCTATCAATAATGATAAAACTGGCTCACCTAAAAAATTGATTATATCTAACCATCCGTTTTCTTGTGCGATTTCCATAGAATTCAATACCGATTTTAGCACAATAAGAAAAATAGGAACCAAAATAGGAATAGATGATTTTAAGGCACTAGGTGAATCTTTAATTTCCTTTTCCGCTTCTAGCGCTACCTCAACATCTGGCGCTATCATTGTTTTAGAGGCATACTTTTTTGCGAAAATGATACCAACTACCAAAGCAACAATACTTGTTGGAAAACCGAAGGCGATGACCAAACCTAAATCTGCCCCAAGAATACCTGCCGCAGCTATAGGACCCGGAGTTGGTGGCACCATGGTGTGCGATGCCATTAAGCCCAAACCTAATGCTATTGCAGGACCCGCAATGGAGATTTTAGCTTTTTTTGAGAGACTTTTATTCAAAGGATGTAGTAGCATGAAACCACTATCTGCAAATACAGGAATAGAAACAATGTAACCAATAATGCCCATTGCCGTAGGTACTCGTTTTCTACCAATGACCCCTAGAACTTTTTCAGCAATTGCAAATGCACCGCCTGTATGTTCTAAAAATGCTCCGATAATAACTCCGAGAACAATGATCAATCCTATTTTACCAAGCGTACCGCCAAATCCGTCATTAATAGAAACTATGATATCGCCATAGGGCATACCGGCAAAAATACCGTATAGAATTGAAATGATGAACAACGCCAAAAAAGCATGTACCTTAAGCCTAGTCGTCAATATTATTATGGCAATGACCGCAATAAGTAAGTAAAGTATTTCCATAATCAGTTTTACATAAATTTTCACCTAAGATTAATTGGTGACGAAATTTATTCTTCACCAAATATTGTATATACAAAGGCAGTATAAGTTAGCTAATTATTGAATACCAACTATCGTTAACTTCTTACCATTAAAACTTACGCTTTCCCCTACTTTTTTGCCAAAGACAAGTTTACCAATAGGCGTAGCCGCAGAAATACAATATACCGACTTGGTATTACTCTTAAACTCACCTGCCGATATCGCTATGTAATAAATAAATGAATCAGTAACAACCAAACTACCCAACCCTACCGTTGGGGCGTTTCTGTCTTTTGGTACTTTTGAAAGTAGTTGTTGCGTTTTTTCCAGTTCTGCCAGTTGCTGACCCATTTTTTCGCGCTGTAACTGGATCATAGCACGACCGGTTTCATGTTTATCACCAGCACTGCTTTTTGTCTCTGAGGTTAAGGCAGACTCCAGTTCTTTAATTTGAGCCTGTATTCTTACCAACCTATCGTTAACGAATTGAACACAAAAATGGTAAGCGTCTTTTTTTAGAATGTCTAGTGAATCAATTTCCTTCAATGTGATACAGATCTGCCAGTTTATAGATCAAGTAATTTACAATTTGATTGTCACTTTCACCAGCACTTAGCATTTTTTGAATCTCTATTTCATTTTCAGCCTTAAAATACTCCAAATCACCAGAGCGGTCTTCGCTAAAAATATTCCATGATTTTAATCCACTTAGCATGGCTTTATGAGCTTCGTAGCGTTTTGTAATTGCTTGTGCTCTTTTCTTATCTATTTTAACATCTGTTTCATTATTGCGTAGCATTTTATAATCAGCCGTAATTTTTGCATCTGCTTTTTCAGCTTCGGTAATGATCTTAAAATATGCTTTAGAAACCAAAGCTTCGTATGTGGCATAAAATCCAGAAACGTTTGCTTCCTCTTCAGCCAAAGTCATTTCAGTATCTGTACTAGCGTAAAGATCATCTTTGATATACGAATTATCTGCTATTAGCGATTGTTTCCAAGCCTCGCTTTTAATATGTTCTTTCCATACTCTTGCGTATTCTCGTTGATAACGATTTTTGGTCAATCCGCAACTGGTTAGGCAAACCATGCTTAGTACAACTGTTAGCACAGCTGTAGCTATTCTTTTAAATATTATTCTCATATAGTTTACATGCTATTACAAACCATCTTAACAGTTTACTGTTCTAAGGCAAACCGAAAGTGCATTTAGGGTAATAGATAAGCTGAGGGGGCATACAATTTATAAATAAAATTAAGAGAACAACCCTCTTTTGGATAAGATTTAAAAAAACAGGATAAACGGGGTGAAATTCAATCAATTAAATTTGCTAATTTTTTACCGATCGTACTGCCAATGGCAATACCCATACCGCCTAAACGTACTCCGCAAAATACATTACCAGAGATCTGTTTTAGTATTGGTTTCTTTTGTTGCCCAACACCCATAATACCGCTCCAGCTATAATCTATTTCAAAATCGGTATTGGGTAAAATGACGGACTTTAATAATTCTCTAAGTTTATTTTCCACAAGATCGGTTGTCCCCAATTTGGTAGTTTCCTCTGTTTTAAAATCTAAATTTCTACCACCACCCAATAATATTCGATTATCGATATTACGGAAATAATAATAGCCTTCTTCTAGGTGAAACGTTCCCTTTATGTGAAGGTTTTTAATTGGTTTTGTAATCAAAACCTGAGCTCTAGCAGGTTTAACATTTTCCGATACTAATTGAGAAGCGAAGCCATTAGTGGCGATCAACAACTTCTTTGTGGCGAAGTCCAATTCATCTGTTCTAACAACCACTTTCTCCAATAAGTCGTCATAAGCGTTTACTTCAGTAGCATTCAAAATCATAATTCCTTTTCGTTGTGCCAATTGCATTAAAGAAATCATCATTTTTCCGGTGTCGATCTGCCCTTCAAAAACTTGGGAAATGTAGTTTTTATTGATTCCTTTAAAACCAAAACCATTTGGCACAATTTTGAACGCATCATTCTTAAAAACCGAATGCAATAACACATTAATGGTTTTAACTTTCTCTAGACATTGCCCGTATAATGCTTTGTCTTTTTCCAGAAATAATTCATGCCCTCCATTATTCTCGAAACCTATGGTACCATCGCCTAACAGCTTACGAAGTGTTTGTATACCGATAAACCTATCTTGCACCAATTGCACTACTTCTTGTTCTGAATGTGTTTTAAGGTCGGATAAGATTTCTGAAATACTGCCAAAACAGGCGAACCCCGCATTTTTAGTACTGGCACCTTGGGGAAGCTTACCCTTTTCTAAAATTAATATGCGCGACTTAGGATGTTTTCTTCTTAATTCTAAAGCACAATTTAAACCCACAATACCACTACCGATAATGGTAAAATCGATATTTGAAAACCATGATTTACGTTCCCAGTAGCTTAGCTGCATAGTAATATTTTGAATGTACTATAAGATAGAAAATCAATCTTAAAAAAGACATAAAAAAACTCCAACATTGCTGTTGGAGTTTTGCTTTTAATGTTCTGTCTCAGGATCCATTTTAAAATCATCCATAAAGGCTGTGGTATAATTACCCGCCAAATAATCTGGATGGTCCATTAACTGCCTGTGAAAAGGTATCGTAGTCTTAATACCCTCAATTACGAATTCATCTAAGGCGCGTTTCATTTTATTGATTGCCTCTTCCCTAGTTTGGGCGGTGGTAATCAGCTTAGCGATCATAGAATCATAATTTGGAGGAATACTGTACCCACTATATACGTGCGTATCCATTCGTACCCCGTGACCACCTGGTGTGTGTAAGGTAGTAATCTTACCTGGCGATGGTCTAAAATTGTTATACGGATCCTCCGCATTAATTCTACACTCTATAGAATGTAATTTTGGAAGGTAGTTTTTACCTGAAATTGGCACACCTGCAGCTACCAATATTTGCTCACGAATTAAATCATAATCAATAACCTGCTCGGTAATAGGGTGCTCTACTTGAATACGGGTATTCATCTCCATAAAGTAGAATTTACGGTGTTTATCTACCAAAAATTCTATGGTACCCGCACCTTCATATTTTATGTATTCTGCAGCTTTAACCGCAGCTTCACCCATTGCTTCCCTTAATTTATCTGTCATAAATGGTGACGGAGTTTCCTCTGTCAACTTCTGGTGACGACGCTGTACGGAACAATCTCTTTCAGACAGGTGACATGCTTTACCGAATTGATCACCTACAATTTGAATTTCAATATGCCTTGGCTCCTCGATCAGCTTTTCCATGTACATACCACCATTACCAAAGGCAGCGGTTGCTTCATTTACGGCGCTATCAAAAAGCTCTTCCATTTTGTCCTCAGACATCACGGCACGCATACCTTTACCACCACCACCGGCAGTAGCTTTGATCATTACAGGATAGCCCATTTTTTTGGCTACCTTCTTAGCATCGGCAACATCTTTTAAAAGACCCTCTGAACCAGGTACACAAGGCACACCGGCTTCTTTCATGGTTTGCTTGGCCGTGGCTTTATCGCCCATACGGTCAATTTGATCTCCAGATGCACCAATGAATTTTATATCGTGTTCTGCACAGATACGTGAGAATTTTGAGTTTTCAGAAAGAAAACCATACCCTGGGTGAATAGCATCTGCATTTGTAATCTCTGCAGCTGCAATTATGTTAGGGATCTTTAAATAAGATTCGCTACTAGCGGCAGGACCAATACATACGGCCTCATCTGCAAAGCGTACATGCAAACTTTCTTCATCTGCCTTACTATATACGGCTACCGTTTTAATACCCATTTCTTTACAGGTACGGATAACACGCAAAGCGATTTCTCCCCTATTGGCAATCAGTATTTTTTTAAACATCTTTTAAATTTTAAGTTCTTGGTTCTACATGATTCTTACACACCGTTAATTAACGGTATCTAACAATTTCTACTCAAAATTTAGTTAAGAAGGGTCTACCAAAAATAATGGCTGATCGAACTCAACTGGAGAAGAGTCATCTACCAAAATCTTGACAATCTTACCAGAAACTTCAGACTCTATATCGTTGAACAATTTCATTGCTTCAATAACACAAAGTACATCTCCGGTTCCGATAGTATCTCCTACTTCTACAAACACAGGTTTGTCTGGAGATGGTTTTCTATAAAAAGTACCTATGATAGGAGACTTGATGGTAATATACTTATCATCATCAGCTTTTTTCTGCTCTGCTTCACTTGCAGGGGCTGCCGCTTGTTGTGGCTCTGCAGCTGCAGGTGCTACAGGTGCTGGCATTGCTGGCTGTGCCATTGGCATTGTATGTACATACGTAGGCTCAGAATTGCCCGATAAGCTTCCTGTACGAATGGTGATCTTGATATCATCAGTCTCGAGTTTTACCTCGCTAGCACCAGACTTAGCTACAAACTTGATAAGGCTTTGAATCTCTTTAATATCCATATTTCTCTAAGTTATAATTGGTAGTTGTTGTTAGTTAATATGCCCATTTAAGGTAGATAGAACCCCAAGTAAAACCACCACCAAAGGCAGCAAAAACTAGATTATCTCCTTTTTTAAGCTGTTTTTCGTAATCGAATAATAAAAGTGGTAATGTAGCAGATGTAGTATTACCATAACGTTGTATGTTCATTAATACTTTAGAATCATCTACACCCATTCTTTTGGCAGTGGCATCAATAATTCGTTTGTTCGCTTGATGCGGCACTAACCAATTAACATCTTCTTCGGTAAGTTCATTTCTTTCCATAATCTTTGCCGCTACATTGGCCATATTGGAAACAGCGAACTTAAATACTGTTTTTCCTTCTTGAAAAATGAAATGCTTTTTATTGGTAACACTTTCTATAGTGGCCGGCATTAAAGAACCGCCACCTTCCATACCGAGGTATTGTCGTCCAGAACCGTCTGCTCTAAGGTACTCATCTTGCAAACCAAATCCTTCTGTATTTGGTTCAAAAAGTACTGCACCGGCACCATCACCAAAAATAATACAGGTAGTTCTATCTGTATAGTCAATTATAGATGACATTTTATCGGCACCTATTAATAATACTTTTTTATATCTGCCGGTCTCAATATGGCCCGCAACCGTTGACATTCCAAATAGAAAACTAGAACATGCCGCCAATAAATCATATGCAAAAGCATTTACCGCACCTATTTCAGATGCAACAAAAGCAGCTGTTGAAGCTACCATACTATCTGGGGTAGCAGTAGCTACGATTACCAAATCTATTTCAGCAGCATCAAGTCCTTTCTTTTCCATTAGGTCTTGGGCCGCTTTAATGGCCAAATACGAAGTACCTTCCCCTTCTTCCTTTTTCAACACCCTTCTTTCCTTAATACCTGTTCTGGTAGTAATCCATTCATCATTGGTGTCAACCATTTCCTCGAGCATTTTGTTCGTCATTACAAACTGGGGAACATAGCCTCCTACTGCGGTAATAGCTGCTGTAATTTTGGTCATACTTTATTTGCTTTCTTGTAAAAAACTTAAAAAACGAGTCAAAAGTCATGAAAATTAGTCATTTTCAACGACTTTTCGCCTAAAGTTATCGGGTTTTTGAAAAATTGCAATTGATAGTACAAAGGCTATAACCTTTTAAATTATCTGAGTTACAAGGTGGTAAAATACAAATTGGACTAAAAAAAACTCCCTACTTCAAACGAAGTGGGAGCTTAGTATATTTTTAAAAAGTCTTAAGCTTCTGCTTCTTCGGTTTTATCAACCAAAACTTGACCTCTATAATGTAATTTACCTTCGTGCCAGTGTGCTCTATGGTAAAGGTGTGTTTCACCAGTAGTAGAATCTTTAGCTAAAGTAGGTGCTACTGCTTTATAATGAGTTCTTCTCTTGTCTCTCCTTGTTTTGGAAATTTTTCTTTTAGGATGTGCCATTTAAACCTTATTTATCCGTTAATAGTTTCTTTAATTCGTCCCAACGGGGATCGTTTTCTTCTTTGTTTGATCTTTTCTCTTTTGGTTGAAGCTCGTTTAACTTGTCTAACACTTCAGATTGTAAAGTGCCATCTTCAATACCAGGGTGAATTCTTTTTTGCGGAACCGCCAATACCAACATTTCGTACACATACTGTGCAATGTTCAATTGATGTTCGCCATGAGGAAGAATTAATATTTCATCATCTTCATCATTATATTCCTCACCGAATTTTACCACCAAATGTAAATCTCCACTTATAGACTGATCATATGGTTCGCTGGTAATATCACAAGCAACATTAACTGTTCCCGATGCTTCCATATCAACCTCCATCATTGTACTTGTTTTATGAAGTACAACATCTAAATTGATGCTGGCAGCGTTGAATTCATCGTATCCAAAAGAATCAAAGAACGTATTGTCAATCTGGTAATTAAAGTTGTGTTTTCCTTGCTTCAAACCTGAGAAAGGAATATTGAACTCCTTTTGCTTCATCACGTACACACTTAAATTAACACTAATCGCCCATAAAAGGCGGGTGCAAAGATACTATTATTTTAATAAAAGACAATAGTTATCAACTATTTATCTTTATAACTTTTTAATTGGGCCTAATTTTAACGTTCTCTCTTTAAACGCTGCTTTTTTAACACATCTTGGGTCAGCTCTTGATACTCTGTTCTATGCTTAAAAATATTCAGTGCCATGAACACAGCTTCTTTAAAAGAACTTTCATCTGCAACACCTTTACCCGCTATCTCATATGCCGTGCCGTGATCGGGCGATGTTCTTACCTTACTTAAGCCTGCTGTATAATTAACTCCCTGCCCAAATGATATTGTTTTAAACGGTATTAAGCCCTGATCATGATATGCCGCTAATATGGCATCGAACTTTTTATAGCCATCAGACCCAAAAAAACTATCTGCCGAATAGGGTCCAAAAACCAAATGCCCCATGTCTGCCATTTCTTTAATTACCGGTTTTAATACCTCATCATCTTCTTTGCCAATTACACCATTATCTCCACTATGCGGATTAATGCCCAACAAAGCAATTTTTGGCTTACGAATACCGAAATCCATTTTCAAAGATTTCTCAATGGTATTGATTTTATCTCTTATTAACCGAGGTATGATGGCGGCAGACACATCTTTAACAGCCACATGATCGGTCAATAAGCCAACCTTTAATGTCTCTGTGACCATAAACATTAAACTTTCCCCTTCTAGTTCCTGCGCTAAAAAATCTGTATGCCCAGGAAAATTAAAATCTTCAGATTGTATGTTGTTCTTATTGATAGGTGCTGTTACCAATACATCTATATCACCTTTCTTTAAAGCTTCTACTGCAGCTTTTAATGATTTAATGGCATATTCGCCACCCGCCTTGGTGGCTTGACCAAAGTCAACCCTAGGCACCTCTTTCCAAACGTTGACGATATTAACTTTGTTATCTATTGCTTTTGAGGCATCTGGAATACCATTAAAGGTAACATTCAGTTTTAATTGTCTCATTTGAAAGGAAACAGTCTTGTTAGAGGCAAAAATAACCGGGGTGCAAAAATCTAACATTCTACTATCTTCAAATGTTTTCAACGCTACCTCACATCCTATTCCATTTAAGTCTCCTATAGAGATACCTAACCTTATTTTCCTGTTTTCGTCCATGATAATCTGTACCTTTGTACTCAATTTTGAATTTTCAAAATTACTTAAATTAAACGACACATGTTTACGGGAATTATTGAAACATTAGGTAAGGTTACCGCTCTTGAACCTAAAAGTGGCAACTTGGACATTACCATAGAATCTAGCTTAACACCTGAACTTAAAATTGACCAAAGTGTTGCACATAACGGGGTTTGCTTAACCGTTGTGAGCCTAACGGACACAACTTATACCGTGACCGCAATTGCCGAAACGTTGAGCAAAACCAATCTTGACACCCTAAAAGTAAACGATTCCGTTAACCTTGAGCGCGCTATGATCTTAGGGTCTAGATTAGACGGACATATTGTACAGGGCCATGTTGACCAAACAGGGGAGTGTACCGGTGTTCGTGAAGATAATGGTAGTTGGATTTTCTCTTTCTCATATGATGCCAAAACCGGAAACCCAACTATTGAAAAAGGCTCCATAACTATAGATGGCACAAGTTTAACCGTCGTAAATTCTGGTAAGAACACTTTTGAGGTCGCTATTATACCTTACACCTACGAGCATACCAGATTTAATACGTACAAGCCGGGAACGATTGTAAACCTAGAGTTTGATGTAATAGGAAAGTATGTAGCAAAATTGATGCTTAAATAGCCTTATACCTTTATAAATATGTTTTTCTGATATAGTATATAGCCAACAAGACTATAGAAAAGCACTACACTTAGCCCGTATAATAAGGATGATGTTTCTAGTGCCAAAAAATCGTGCACATATATTTTCTGAAACAACCATCCATGTAATGAGGTATCACCTATTTTTATTTGACCCATTACCTTGCTTATAAAACTGGACAAGAAATATATTACAATGGCATTTGCGCCTGCATATCTAAAAATAGAACCGAACTCAATTTTCTTTACATCTGTCAAGTAATAAATCAATGCTAAAATAAGATTTGCCCATCCTGCTGTTACCAATACAAAACTGCTGGTCCAAAGTGCTTTGTTGATTGGAAATACGATATCCCACAAATGACCAATAATTAAAAAACTTCCACCAATACCCATTAAGATGGTGGCTTTCTTTTCTTGCTTAGCAGTTAATATCAAACCCGTAAAGACACCCAATAGAGCACTAGCAATAGCAGGAACAGTACTTAACAAGCCTTCTGGATCATAATCTGCTTTATAATTATGAGAACCGAAAACTTTTACATCTATCCAATTGGCCAAATTATTAGGTGCTCTTTCTAATGTAGACGCCACACCTTCCACGGGAATAATTGTCATCAACAACCAATATCCAATCAGCAATACTGCCGTAACCCAGATCAATTTTTTCCAACTTAGGTTAATAAATAATATAGCTGTAAAAAAGAATACGACACCTATTCGCTGCAACACACCAGGAAAACGAATTTCACTAAAACTTTTAAAGAATGGATAGTGAATTAGAAATGCCCCCAAGAAAAGCCCTAGAGCTATTAACTTTAATGCCCTAATTGCAATTTTCTTAAACGTTTTGGCATCTATGGCTCTGTTCTGGTACGAAAAAGCTATTGAAGTACCTACTATGAATAAAAAGAACGGAAAAACAAGATCCGTTGGGGTGTATCCATGCCAATCAGCATGTAGAAACGGAGCATATACATTAGACCAAGTACCTGGTGTATTTACCAATACCATGAGCAAAATAGTCGCTCCCCTAAAAATATCAACTGAAATGATTCTGTCCTTTTTCATGCCGATATTATAAGATATTGCCCTTGAGTCGATTCCAAGCTTTTATCAGCAATACGCCCGCGATTAAAGAAACTACAGATAAAACAATAGCTTGTGTAGTTCTACCATAAATCCAATATCCCGTTGCGAACATGATAGAATAAATCAACAATACACCCAACAACATGGCCGTAATGCCTGCCGGAACGCTCCACTTTTCTTTATCCTTTACAATTTCAACTGCATCGGTTTTTGCTTCGTTAACCACTTTTGACCAACCCGGACCACCAGGCTGAATTTTCTTATAAAAACTTCTCAATGTCTCATTAGATTCCGGTTGTGTCATAAAAGTTGCCACTAACCATATGATTGTAGTTACCACAACAATAAATATGTATTCTGACCAATCTGGCAACAGTCCTGTTTCCGAAGCAAACAGATAGGCACCTACCGGAGTAAGTTTTAAAATAATGGAAATTATACCCGATGCGAACATCGCCGTAATCTCACTCCATGCATTAATTCTCCACCAGAACCATCTTAGAATAAAAATCAATCCTGTACCTGCCCCAAAAGCCAATAGTACATCGAACAACTGTAGTGCATTTTGAAGCAATAATGCCAATGCAGCACTGAATATCATTAAAACTACCGTAGAAATTCTACCTACCGCAACCAATCTTTTTTCCGAGGCATCTGGATTGATCTGTTGTTTGTAAAAATCGTACACTATATATGAAGACCCCCAGTTTAATTGGGTACTAATGGTACTCATATATGCCGCTACCAAAGAAGCCAATACCACACCTAATAATCCACTAGGCAGTTTGGTCAACATTGCGGAATACGCTAGATCGTGCCCCAATTTATCTGCAGTTACATTTGGGAAAGCTTCTTGTATACTAGCTAAATCCGGGTATACCACTATAGAAGCCAGTGCGACCAAAATCCACGGCCATGGTCTTAAAGCATAGTGCATAATATTAAAGAAAAATGTTGCCCCAATTGCATGATTTTCATCTTTTGCCGCTAACATACGCTGGGCAATATAACCACCACCACCTGGCTCTGCACCCGGGTACCAAGAACTCCACCATTGTACTGCAAGGGGAATTATAAATAAGGTAATTAATGCTTTCTTGTTACTAAAATCTGGTAATATGTTTAGTTTCTCCGTAACATTTTCATTAGCCATTAAAGCTTCAATTCCACCAACCTCAGGAATATTCACTAAATAATATGCCGCACCTATGGCACCTGCCATTGCTACAAAAAACAATAGAAAATCTGTATAGACAACTCCCTTGAATCCGCCAAGGGCGCTAAACGTTACCGTTATAAGACCAGCACTTACAACCGTTTGCCAAGGCTCTAGACCGAGCATTATACTGCCTATTTTTATTGCTGCCAAGGTTACTGCAGACATGGTTATTACATTGAAAATAACCCCCAAATACACCGCTCTGAATTTTCTCAAAAAACTAGCCGGTTTACCACCATAGCGCATCTCATAAAACTCCAAATCTGTATTTACGTTAGACTTACGCCATAATTTAGCATAGACGAAAACGGTCAACATACCTGTAATCAAAAAACACCACCAAACCCAGTTACCAGACACTCCGTTAGTTCTTACAATATCGGTCACCAAATTGGGTGTATCTGTTGAAAAAGTAGTTGCTACCATAGAAAGACCAAGAAGCCACCATGGCATTGTACGACCTGAAAGAAAAAATTCTGAAGAGTTTTTACCTGATTTTTTTGATACGTATACTCCTATTCCTAAGACAAGAGAAAAGAAAACTATAATAAATGTATAGTCTAATGTACTGAGTTCCATAAGTTGGTTTTAGGTTGATTGTTAAAGATATATTATTTTAGGACATTTTTAAATCTAATACGCTAAACGTACTACGTGCTACTATCAATAACTTCTGAAATTACCCCAACAGCTTGGATTCTTGCTTCTATAGCTACTTTTATCATAGGATTGTCAAAAGCCGGTATTAAAGGTATTGCCGTTTTAAACGTTACGATTATGGCGTTAGCCTTTGGCGCAAGACAGTCTACGGGTATGGTAGTACCGTTACTGGTTCTCGCCGACATTTTTGCAGTAATATACTACAACCGATACACGCAATGGAAATATGTGTTTAAGGTATTACCATGGATGTTGGTCGGACTTTTAATCGGTGTGTTCATAGGCAATGAACTACCTGAAAAGTTTTTTAAGATAGGTATGGCTATCATCATAATCATTACCGTAGGTATGATGTTCTATTGGGATCGTAAGAAAGACAAGAACGTTCCCTCGCATTGGTCTTTTGCGGGCTCTATAGGTACCATTGCAGGTATTACCACTATGGTGGGTAATTTGGCGGGTGCATTTTCTAATATATATTTCCTTGCCATGCGCCTACCTAAAAATCATTTTATTGGCACTGCAGCTTGGTTATTCTTGATCATAAACATTATTAAACTGCCTTTTCACTTTTTCGTTTGGAAAACCATTTCGTTAGAATCGTTACAATTAAACTTAATGCTCTTACCTGGTATTCTTTTAGGGTTCTTTGTGGGGGTAAAGTTTATCAAATACATTAAAGAAGCATTTTTCAGAAAAATGATTTTAGTACTTACCGCTGTCGGTGCTGTGCTTATTATGTTCAGTTAATTCGCATTTCTTTCAGGGTGAGCTTAATAAAGTCCACATATTTCAGATTAGGGTTAATCTTTACTTCGACCTAGAACTATCTTTATAGCCATTAATCTTGAAACACTTTTGGCACATGAATATCATAGGGAATTTTATAAAAGGGGTCATCAACGTTACCGATAAAATTACTGGTGATGACGACCCAATAACCGACCAAAAAACAGTTCTTCAAAATCTGTTAGAAACAGCAAAAGACACTTCTTTTGGTAAAGCCTATGAATTTGAAAATATTCTAAAAAGTGATGATCAACATCAAGCATTTCGTAATACTGTTCCCTATTTTGATTATAACCAGATCAATGAAGCTTGGTGGCACAAATTACATGAAGGGCAAACCGATGTAACATGGCCTGGCAGTCCAGATTATTTTGCACTGAGCTCTGGTACCACAGGAAAAACAAGTAAACGTATTCCCGTAACCGATGCTATGATCGATGCTATAAGACAAGCAGGAATAAAGCAAGTATTAGCGATTTCAAACTTTGACCTTCCGGCAGATTTCTTTGAAACGGGAATTTTAATGTTAGGAAGTTCTACCGATTTAATAGAAAATGACAATCACCTAGAGGGTGAAATCAGTGGTATTAGCGCCAGCAATATTCCATCTTGGTTTAGCGGATATTATAAACCTGGAAAAGAAATTGCACAAATTGATGATTGGGACGAACGTGTCGCAAAAATTGCCGAAAAAGCGCCAGACTGGGATATAGGAGCTTTAAGCGGAATTCCTTCCTGGATAGAATTAATGCTAAAAGAAGTCATCAAAAAACATAACCTCAACAACATTCACGAGATTTGGCCCAACTTGCAGGTATATACTTCTGGCGGAGTAGCATTTGGACCATACGAAAAGAGTTTTAATGCTTTAATGGGTAAACCGGTAACGGTAATTGACACCTATTTAGCATCCGAAGGATTTATTGCCTTTCAAGCACGACCAGAAACCGATGCCATGAAATTGGTTACGGATAACGGAATCTACTTTGAGTTCGTTCCTTTTGATCCAGATTATATTCTTGAAGATGGTTCTCTTTCACAAGACGCACCTTCATTAACACTTTCAGAAGTTGAAACCGGTCAAAATTACGTGCTAATTATAAGTACCGTTAGTGGTGCTTGGCGCTACTTAATAGGCGACACTATAGAATTTACCGATGTGGAACGTGCCGAAATAAAAATTACCGGGCGTACCAAATTCTTCTTAAATACGGTAGGTTCACAATTATCTGTCAACAAATTGGATGATGCGTTACAAGACATCATGGAAACTTTTGATATCGAAATACCCGAATATACCCTTTGTGCCAAAAAATATGAAGACGGTTTTTACCATACTTGGTATTTAGGCACTTCTGCTACACAAGACCCAAATGAAATCGCTGAAAAATTAGATGCTTCGTTGAAAGCTGCCAACAAAAATTATAAGGTAGCACGATCAAAAGCATTAAAAGGAGTAAAGGTATTTACCATAAACCCCGATGTTTTTTATAGCTGGAACGACAGTAATAAAAAGAAAGGCGGACAAGTGAAAATGGAACGGGTTATGAAAGAAGATAAATTTGCCGAGTGGGAAGCTTTCGTTGAAAAACACCAATAATATTCCCCTCTATTTATTAAGGGCTGCATCTCGCTCTTCTACTAAAAGCATAATTTCTTCTGGAGACAGATAATAGTTCTTTATTCTATCTACATACTTTTGGGTCAAGCCCGCTTTCTTTAAAATAAACTCTTTGGTGGCAAGAATATACGTTTCCATACCGTGGTTTACCGCATAAGAATCTGCACGGCGCTCTGCCTCACGTATATAATTTTTGGAGGTTATATATTTAAAACCAAAGCCTATTAAATTAAATCCACTTCGTTGTTGATAATCCATAACATGACCTAGCTCATGACCCAACCACCCGATCATAATTTCCGATGGAATATCTTTGGTAAAATAAACCGAATCGGCAATTTTTATTCTTTCACTGATCAATATTTTATAAGATCTATTTTTCTTCGACTTAAAGACACTCCAAAAAGAAGGTTGTGCCTGCATGGTAGACTTCTTTATATTCTTCTTGAACTTGAATTCTATAACAACATCGGTAAGCTCTGGGTAATGCGACAAGGCAATTTTTGCTTCATTGGTAATTTCTGGTGGTATTGTATGCTGTGCAGATGCAACCATAGGGAAACTGAATATAAATAAGATTAAAAGATTTAAATTTTTACTGAAATTGAATGTTATCATAATAACGGACTAAAGAATTTTGCAAGTCCTTCTAAAAACTTACTAAATGGCGACCTTTTCTTAAAGTCTTCCAAGTCTACTTTTGCATCTTCGGTACAGTGTTTTGTAAACAGTTCTTCTATGTGCGACGCCTTGTCTTTATCATACAGAATGGCATTGGTTTCAAAGTTGTGCTCAAAGCTTCTATAATCAAAATTGCCAGATCCTACAGATACAATTTCACTATCAATGATAATTACCTTACTATGCGAGAAATCTGGTCTTAAATAAATTTTGGCTCCTACTTCTAACAACGCTTCGAAAGTGGAGAACATACTGTATTGAGCAAGTAACGAATCTGAAATTTTAGGGGTTAACAAGGTAACCTCTACACCACTTAAGGCCGCAATTCTAATAGCTTCCAAAACCGGTTCGCCAGGTATAAAATATGGGTTGGCAATGCAAATGCTTTTTGTTGCTATATTGATCATGGCAAGATACTGCTGCATAATTGCGGGGTATCTTGAATCTGGTCCGCTTGAAATTATCTGTGCAACCGTTTCCCCGGCAGATTCTATTTTGGGGAAATATTTATCTTGAAGTAATAATTCTTCCTTTCCGGCAAAGTGATAGTCTTTTACGAATACACGCTGTAAGCTATTAACGGCA
This sequence comes from Maribacter litoralis, assembly GCF_003075045.1. Taxonomy (GTDB): domain Bacteria; phylum Bacteroidota; class Bacteroidia; order Flavobacteriales; family Flavobacteriaceae; genus Maribacter; species Maribacter litoralis. The sequence continues at coordinate 672,847 of NZ_QCZD01000003.1, forward strand.
GGTCCTGTAATCTGTAAGTGTAAATCTTGCCAAATGCCTAAATCTGAATCGGGCTTCATGTATTTATCCGATACATTGAATCCGCCGGTAAAACCAATATTACCGTCAACAACGACTATTTTTCTGTGATTTCTATAATTAAGTGTAAACAAAAGATTTCCAAAGCGTATGGGCATAGTAGAATATGCCTTTACGCCGAGATCTTTAAAACGCTGAACTCTTTTTCCACGCATAGAATTGCTTCCAAAAGAATCATACAACATTCTAATTTCTACACCTTCTTTTACCTTTTTTTGAAATAGCTCATAAAACCTATCTAACAGCATACCATCTTCCAAAATATAATACTGGAGATGTATAAATTTTTTGGCGCCTTCAATGGCCTTGAATATGGCGTTAAAAGTTTCTTCTCCACTATTCAGTAAGGCGACACCATTACCTTTATAAGGGGCAAAATAGCTGTTCTTTCTTATTAGAGATGCTAATTTGTCTTGTTTGTAATCTTCAAATTCATGAACGCTTTGCTCACCGCCTTCGAGCTCTTTATAAGTTTCAGAGAACAGTTTTCTCTTTTCGTTTTGCTTTAATTTAAAAAGTTTAAACTTTCTTCTATTGATACCAAATAAATAGTATAATAACGGACCCAAAAATGGAAATATAATGACCGACAAAGACCAACTAATCATCTTAGTCGCCCTTGATCCATTGAAAATAATATTGACGATACTCCACAGCGTTACCGCTACATAAGCAAGCCAAAAAATAGTATTTACCACCTTGTTAATTGTTTATCAACAATATACTATAATTTGATCCGACCATACCCCCAAAATTTCTTTTAAGACACTTTTAGTTTTAAACGAGTTAATTACTAGCCCTGGTTGTGAGTACTTTTAAAAAAAAGTGATGGGAGTAATTGCTATGGATAAAAAACAGATAACCCTTTATTACAGTTCGGAAAACTCAATAGGTAAACAATTGAATGCTTATGTAGAGTCTTCTGGGAAAGATCATTTGACTATTGATATTTCAAAAACAAACGTTACCGGAACACAATGGGCAGAATTGGCCGAAGGACTTGGTAAAGACGTTTCGGATTTAGTAAATACCGATTTGCCCGATTTTAAGGAAACTTACGGTGAAAATTATGTTGATTTAGATAATGACGGTTGGTTGAAAATTCTGGATAAAAACCCAAGATTCCTTAAAAATGCCATTGTTATAAAAGGGGATAAATATATTGAACTTACAAGCGCTTCCGATTATAAGCAATACATGGATCCAGATAGTGCGGGTATTGAAAAACCTTATAAATAAATCGCTATACTAACAGATAGTGTCTACTTCTAGACATAGGGTTTTTACACGCTTATAATTATATCCCATTAATTTACACCTTATGTCCAAAATCTTTAAATGGTTTATTGTTGTCCTTATTTTCTGTGTTGGCGGCTACATGCTTGCCGAATGGAAAATGAAGAAAGAGGTCATCAGTTTTTTGGAGCGTAAAGTGCCTAATCATATTGACTTCTCGTACGATAAACTTACCATTAACCTGATCAAAGGAAATATCGCATTTTATGATGTTTCCGTAGTCAGTTTGGGCAGGCAAACATCTTCTTGTGAAATTAAGGTAAATGCCGATCAACTATCTATTAAAGGATTCAGTTATTGGCAAGTGCTTTTTGAAACCTCTATTTTCATTAAAACACTTACACTCTCTAAACCTCATCTTCATTTTAAAACCTGTCCAAAAGACTCTGAAAATGTAGTTGCCAATAAAAGCAACCCCATAAAATTATTGAAAGAGATATTTGTTGAAGAACTCATATTCGAATCTGGTATTGTTGAAATTTGGGATGCTGAAGAAGAGGTTGAGTTAATTTCTGTAGAATCTATAGGGCTGCATTTAAACGATGTGGCAACCGACCCCGAGATCATTACCAAATACGTTCCATTTACCTTTTCAAAATACAACATTGAATTTCACAATTTCATAGCCCCGTTGGGTAAGTATGAAAAACTTCAATTGAAATCTATGGTGATGAACAATTCAACCATTGATATTACCGACATCTCTCTAGCTACCATATTTTCCAAATCTGAATTAAGTGAAAAAATTACGTACGAAAGAGATCATGTTGATCTAAATGTTCCAGCAATTACGGTTGAAAACCATACCTATTTAGCCAGTAATGACTCCCTTCAAATTCATTTCAAAAATCTTAAACTTTCTGAGCCTAAATTAGAAATGTACCGAGACAAATCTCAATTAGAGGATTTTAGAAAGAAGCCACTTTATGGCGAATTACTGCAAAAATTACCTTTTAAAATTGCAATAGACTCCGTTTTAATCGAAAATGGAATAATTGTCTACGAAGAAGATATGCCCAATAATAGCAGAGCAGGTGCCCTACATTTTAATAATATGGATGCTTCTATCAGTAATTTATCAAATATGGTCACCATAAAAGACCCTGTTGATATAAAAATAGACGCCAATTTAATGGGTACGGGTAAATTTCATTTAGATTGGAAATTTGATGCGCATGATCCAAAAAATACATTTTTAATTTCCGGTCAATTATTAAACTTTGAAACCGAGAGTTTAAATGAGTTTTTAGTGCCCAACCTTAGAACACAAACTACTGGTACCATAGACCAGCTTTATTTTACCATTTCTGGAGATGAATACACCTCAACAGGTGACATTAAAATGAGCTACGAAGATTTTAAATTTCAAGTACTAAATAAAGAAAGAAATGGCGTTAAAAAAGTACTTTCATTTATAGGTAATTTGTTTGTAAATGATGGGTCTAAAGCAGATATTGAAGGATTTAGGTACGGAGACATGTCCGTTGAAAGGGTTAAACATAAATCTTTTTTCAATTATTTGTGGATCAACCTTCAGGACGGACTTTTAAGTGTACTTACTGGTAACGGTAAAAAAGACTAGGCTTAAACAAAAAAGCCAGATAGTTAAACTATCTGGCTTTCCTTTTCATAGCAATATTTTATTCTAGTTGTCGTCAGTAGCATCTTCTACCGCGTCTTCAACTTCGTCAGCTCCTTCTTCGATATCATCACCAACTTCATCAATTCCTTCTTCCATTTTCTCTCCTGCAGTTTTTTCCTCCCTGCAACTCATTGCTACACCAACTGTCATGATAGCAAATAATAACATTAATAGTGACTTCTTCATAATATAGATTTTAATAATTAGGTTAATATTTTTATTGTTAGGTATTGAAATTAGCTTGTTAACAATGTAGCATCTCATTACCGTCGACACAAAAATGACACTATAAACTCATACCGCTTGGTTGTAAAAAATTTAATCTTAACTCATCTCACCAATGCATGGTAATTATCTATTATTTAATACATTACTCAAATTTTCGTGTTAATCTAAAAATTTTTCAAGCCTTAATTTCTACTGTATATTGCCTTATCTTGTACTTATAATCCAATATAGTTATGGGCGAGAAAAAAGAATTTAAGGAATTGAACGTGGTTGATGTTGTAAAAGATATTGCCCACAGACTAGAAGTGGATTATAGGGAAGAAAACAATGAAATTTGTGTGGATATCCCTAAAGAAGCAGGTTCAGGTCATATAAAAGCCATTAGTTTTTCTCATGGCGTAGGTATTTTAGATGTGGATATAACCCTTAATAAAGAAGTAAGGTTCGTACTTAACCAATCATTGGTACAACCTTTAGAAATTGTATTCAATAGAGAAAAAAGTATTTGGCATGAATTTGAAGGACAAGAAAAAAAAACAGAAATAAAGCATTTAGAAAGTGCTATTTTCTCATGTAATAGTAAATATGGAAATGTTCTTACACTAAAAGCCAATCAACCAATTTGTTTTTTCAGTCTTGAAATAAATAGAAAACTGTTCGAAGAAAAAATAGAGTCGTTCTTACCAGAAATGAACGAAGACATAGAAAGTCTATTTAGAGACGTTAACGGTATCAACCTCTTTTTTCATAAAGCACATTATAGCTTGGATATTGCGAAATGTATTGATGAAATTAACGCAACCGAAGACGAAGGTTTTACTAAAAGTGTGTTCATAGAAGGAAAATGCTATGAAATATTGGCACATCACCTAAGACAATATGTAGATGATGCATCACCAAGTGAAAGCAGAACCATATTAAGACAGTCTACCGTAGTCAAAATAGAAGATGCGGCAAATATTATAGAGGAGACTCTAGACCAAGCGCCAGATGTTTCAACCCTTTCTAAAAAAGTAGGCCTAAATCAAAAGACACTACAAACCGGATTTCAAAGTTTATTTGGACTCTCGGTCAATGAATATTCACAAAACAAACGCATGGAAAAAGCCAGGCATTTAATGGAAAACACCGATTTGAACATTACTGAAATTACCTACAGAATAGGCATTAATTCTAGAAGTTACTTTTCTAAATTGTTCAAAGAACGCTATTCCATGTCTCCAAAACAGTATATGCAAAAGTTAGATGCCGCTAAAACTGTAAATGATAGTACTACAGTTTAAGCAAGCATAAATTTTCTCTTCTGGTTATATGAATTAATTGATTATTTAACATTTTAAGTGAATTAAAAGGTGCTCATTTGTGTTAATTAACATTTTAAAAGTGTTAATGTAATTCTCTTTTTTACAGTTCTTTTGCAGTATACAATAACCCTTGTATACCTATAGAACAATGAAAGCATTGATTATAAATAGTACTAAGTCACAAAATATCTTTGATCAGATACAAACCTGTTTACAGGGTGAATTTAAAGGTGGCCGGGAAGAAAAGATCATAACTTTCAATAACGATATTGGTAAAGGTTCTTTAAGAACCTTAAATTTTAATTGGGGAATTTCTCTAATTGATTGTGATATTTATTTAAATGAGGACGTAAAAATGGTATTCGATACCGATGAGCTATCACCCATCGAATTCATTTTTATATCTAAAGGATATTTTGAATATAGTGAAAATGCCAACAACACGTATAACAAGTTTGTGCAATTTCAAAATACCATTATCTCGCATAAAAGAAATACCAAAAAGACATTTCTTTTTCCAAAGAACGAGCATTTAAAAATCAATTTTATACGAATTGAGCGAAAAGAGTACCTACATAAAAAGAACAATAATATTTCTCAGTTAAACCAATTACTGGTTTCATTATTCAATGATAACGAAGGTAAAATTGCTTTTCAACATGGCGGCAGCTACAGTTTAAGAATTGCAGAGGAAATAAAATTGCTTAATAAGGTTGATATAGATAATGAGATGTTAAGGACCATGTATTTAGAAGGCAGGGTGTACCTTATTCTATCTCTACAACTATTAGAACACAAAAAATTCGAAGAAAACATGAACTTACCTGAAGCTATTTCTAAAGAAGATATTCTTAAAATTCATAAGTTGACCACATATATCATTGAAAACATCTCTGAGAATATATCTATTTCAGCCTTAAGCGAAGAATCTGGCCTAAGTCCGAAAAAACTACAATTAGGTTTTAAAATTTTATATTCTAAAACTGTAAATGAATATGTAAGATCCTTAAAGCTTGAAATTTCGAAGAATTATTTGAAAAATTCAGACCTTTCAGTTTCAGAAATAGTCTATGCCATTGGTATAAAAAGTAGAAGTTATTACTCCAAAATATTTTTTGAAGCCTACGACATACTGCCAACCGAGTATAGAAAGCATATTAAAAACAAAAACTCTTCTATACGTTAATTTTCAGGATACTCACATGAATTAAGCATACTATCGTACGATATGTCTTGGTTAAAAAGGCTCTTAGCTATTGGTCTTACAGTTAAATCTGTTTTATGAGGTGGCTGTAATAGTGCTTTTGCACGTTCTACCGGGGTATTGCCAGATAACCATTCATCTTTGTCCTCATAATCTATAATGCTTGGCATATAGTCAACCAAATTTTGATAGTTTATCACTTCATTTTCCAATGGTCCTGTCAATAACGAGCACGTTATAAAACCATCTTCTAAAATAGTATAGATACCTGCCAGGTAAATTAAATCGCCGTTTGTTCTACTAACATGGTAAGGGTAAATTTCACCATTTCTAAGTACCGATGTAAAGAAACCCGTTACCGGCACTATACATCGTCTGTTTAAGAAAGAATCATGATACCAAATATCCGTATCCATTTTATGAGTAGGTATGGTAAGGGTATTCGTCAGTTTCTGAAACAGCTCCCAATCATCATTAAAACTACTGGGCAATAGGCCCCAAATTGCCAAAGACACCGCATTTGGTTCATCCATGGTAACAATGGGTATTGAAACCTCGGTTAATCCACTGATAACGACTTGTGGGGTATATAGGTTGGGGTATTTGAACAAAGCATTTACATGCAGCTCTATCTCCTTCATTTTTGCTGTATTCGAAATTTTAAAATACATATCAATCTTTTGCTTTAGTTGTAAAGTTCCCTTAATTATTAGGCTTCTCTTATTGCAGAAACAAAAAAAGATAACGCATTAAAAAACAAGATTGTACAGCACATAAATACTTAAGACCACGACATAAAAAAAGAGGCTTTAAAAGCCTCTTTTAACAAGTTCAGATATTGCCTATTATCGAACGTCTTCTAATATTTTAATATTGGCTAGACCGTTTTGTATCGCATCTTTTTGGCTTCTTAAAATTGTGGCCGTAGTAGATGGTAGAGAAGTATCTGATAATACATCTTCGTAATCATCAATAGCAGCTTTTTCTCCTCTTATAGCCTCTTCTAACATTGATTCTGCATTGTCTAACGAGAATAATGCCTTAACATCCATCCAGGCTCTATGTGCTTTTCCGGTGAAACTATCACCTTTATCGACTTCTTGACCAAAAGACATGATCTCGGTCTTTAACTCATGTCCAAAATCGTAACGTTGTTTCGACTTAGACTCAAAATATGACTTTAATTGAGGATTATCCGTATTGTCTGCAGCCTTTTTAAAGCCTTTTTCAGCGTCATACGTTTTTTCCAATAACTCATTTAATTTATTTCCTACTTCTTCAGTATATGTACTCATTTTCTATAGTTTTAAATTATGCAATCCATTATTTAGAGATGTTGATTACAATTACATCTTATAAAATTTATTTCTGTTCTTAAAATCTTGCAACTTTCTTTTCAACTCGTTCAAATCTTTAGCTTGGTCTCGATCAGAATACATCAACATATGATCTACCTCTATATCGCAAAACTCATCTATTTGATTTTTGTCCATATCATCAGCAGCTCTTACATTTAAATATTCGTTTGCCACAAAACCTAAGTAACCCAGACCTACCATAATGGCAATAGCTAAAACTAAATCTATCATTGTGTTGTTTTCTTATCAAATATATACGTGATCATTGGTTCTTTTTGTCCTTAAAAAAAGTAGCATTGACTCCTTTCGATTGCGTTAACAATCAGGTGTTTAGAGTTAAAAATAAATATGCTATTTCTCACAATAATTTCAAATAATACAGAAATTGCAGTATCAAATTTTAGTTCTCGTGTTTGTGCCCCTGAAAAGGTAATTTCCATCACTTGTTCTCCTATACTTTTGAAGTGATGGAAATGCACAAACAATAATTAATGGTCATGATAAGAAAAGGTACTACAGTAAAATGGTCTTGGGGAAACGGTACGGCAGAAGGTACTGTTGAAGAAACGTATACCTCAAAAACCACTAAAACCATAAAAGGCAACGAAGTAACCAGAAATGGTAGCGATGACGACAAAGCGCTATATATTAAACAAGAAGACGGTGATTTTGTTCTAAAAAGTGAAAGTGAGGTTGAACGTGCAGATTAATTGAAAACCAATAATAAATTATACGCTATTTCTTTTTTGACAGGTCTAGTAAAGGATTAAAATCGGATATCAATTTGATCAATGCCTTCTCTGCCGCTGTTTGGTATTCTGATGATGACTTATTCTCCAAATCTTTAAAAACCTCACCTAATTCACCTTTTTCATACGAACTGACCACAAATGGGTGTACATAATATTTTTTGCAAACATTTCTAGTATTACCGAGTGCTTTGGCAGTAGCATCATAGGCTTTTATAATATTCTTTTTTAGTTGGTTTTCGTCTTTTGTCGGCTCATTCTCCATTAATGATTCAAAGAATATAATTGTGCCAGACCAAGTTCTAAAATCTTTTGCCGTATACAGGTCTCCGCTGATCTCTTGTAAATATTCATTGACCATACCACTATCGACATTTGTTTTAACCCCATCTTCATCGTAAAACTGAAAAAGGTTCCAGCCAGGTATTTCTTCGCACTGCAGTACCAACCTGCGTAATCGTCTATTATTTAGGGTAATGTTATGTTTCTTGCCCCGTTTGCCCGTAAACTCAAATTTCAATTTATTCTTACTTACTTTTAAATGCTTGTTTCTAAGGGTAGACAAACCATATGTTTTGTTTCTCTTAGCGTACTGTTGATTTCCAATACGAATATGTGTTTCTTCCATTAATCGCACAATAAGAGCCAGAACTTTATTTTTTTGCCATCCGTTTAACTCTAAATCCTTATCGACCTGCTTGCGAATATTAGGTAATGCCTGCCCAAAATGATGCATTCTTAAGAACTTGGTGCGGTTTCTAACCTTCAACCATAAATCATGATACCTATATTGAAGTCTGTGCTTTAGATCATAACCCACAGCCTGTAAATGTGCATTGGCTATGGATGCAATTTTTACTTCTTGCCAGGCTGGTGGAATCACCAATTGTTTAATTCTACTTAATTCAGATTTTTTACGAAGCGGTTTATTCTTAAGCAAGTACAAGAATTTATCCTTTTCCTTAATTCTTTGAATGGTCAATGCCTCTCTGTCTACATACTTTAAATGCATGTGTGCCGCTACATCGTGTGGCTCGCTAGCCAATAAGTCTGAATAATTCATTTTTTAGAATAGTGAAGTAATGACAATCAATTTTATGTTCATTCTTTTTAATATATTGTGAAACAAAAATAAACATAGCACTAATTAATAACGAGCCCAATAAAACTGTTTTGTAGCCTAAACCATTTGTACTAGGCAATATCTATATGTTGTGCTTCGCTCGATTGTGATAGCATTTTAGCGAAACGAGGTCTTTTTGAACCTATAAGTGATCTACCTTTCCAAAATATTTTTAGACTGTCGCTTATGAAAGGATCTCCCATGTTAATTTGTATACCAGATATTAGTGGCTTTACAGAATTTATGAGCGAAACAGATTTTGAGTTAAGTTCTAAAATTATTCCTGCCCTATTAAATCAGATTATTTACACCAATAAAATAGGATTAAAAGTTTCTGAAATTGAAGGTGATGCAGTGCTCTTTTTTAAAACCGGCAATATGCCATCATTACAAGAGCTCATTGAGCAATGCAGAACATTCTACACAGAATTCTATAAAGAACTCGACGCGCTTAGAGAAAAATATAAAAAGAATAAAGATGCCGCGTCTATACCTGAAATATTGGGACTCAAAATAATTCTACATTACGGTAAAGAAATAGCCCTTACCAAGGTTGGCAATAGCATAAAACTCTTTGGTGAAGACCTTATTATTGCCCATAAGCTTTTGAAAAATAAAGTAAGAATGAACGAGTATTTGCTTTTTACCGAAGGGTTAACCAACTATTACAAAGAGAATAATTTAGACGATCAGTTTGACTGGGGTTCGCTAAAACAAAACGCCACTGAATATGACCATGTTGGCAAAATAAATTACTCGTACATCAACCTTAAACCACTTGTAAAAGAATAGGTTACAGCCAACGTTAAAGTTCGTTAAAGCGTTCATCAATAAGTTTTCTGAGTTAAGTTTACCTAGCGAATAATGTTAAATTTGCAGTATAAACAATTAAACAAAATTTTATGAGCTACTTAGATATTAAGTCAAAAGATATTGAGCCAATTGTTGATGAATTGAACACGCTATTGGCAGATTATAATTTATACTATCAAAATTTAAGAGGGTATCACTGGAATGTTTCCGGTAAGAACTTTTTTGACCTTCATATTAAATTTGAAGAGCTATATACAGATGCTAGAATCAAAATAGATGAAATCGCTGAGCGTATCTTAACTTTAAGACACAACCCAACTAGCGAGTTTTCTAAATATTTTGAAATGTCTTCCATTAAAGAAACTCCTTCTCTAATTTCCGACACCAAAATGGTGAAAAACATTCTGGATCAACACGAAACGTTACTTAAACAAATGAGCAAAGTGGTTAAGGTAGCAGAAGCTGGTGGAGACGAAGGAACCATTGATATGATCGGTGGTTATATTGGCGAAATCGAAAAAGTAAGTTGGATGTTAGATGCCTGGACAAAGGAATAACATTTATATAACTCACAGATATAAAAAAGCACCTCATTTCCATGAGGTGCTTTTTTATTTTATTCAACTGCTTAAAAGTTAAATGCTATTTGACCACTTTACGTACTAAATAGAGCATTCCGAATTTTTTGGCAGCAGAGATTGCTGTAGAGACCCAATTATACGGACTCAAATCTTGCTTTACATCATTCTTTATGCCTTTTAGCTCTTCTAAAGCAATTTCACGCTCTAATTTTAAGCGTTTTAAATGAAACTCTACTTCCTCAAAATTTTTATACATATCCCTATTTAATTAAAGAATTTTACCGAAAGCTTTTTAACCAATAGATTATCGATTTTGCTTCTAAATAAATATGCTAAAATCAATAATACAACAAAGAAAGCACCGGCAATTAGACAAGCGCCCACCATGCTATCGATTATTTTAGCTATGTAAACAACACCGGCAACCGTAATAAATACAAGTGCCATAAAACCAAGACCACCGAATACCGCTGTCTTTAACAGCATACCAGTGGTCATCGTTAACTGTTGAAACACTTTTAGCCTGTAGTACTCTTGGGTTTTTTTATAATAAACCTCTCCTACATCAATAGCCTTGTTAGACGTTTCGTTAAGTGAATCAATTACTCCCATTTATACTGTTTTCTGCAGTTTCTTATTTTTTGTTTTCAACTCTGCTAATTTCTTCTCCAAGGTTGAAATTACATCCTCGGTTTTGTAGCTAATATCAGAAACCAACGATTCTACTCTTGTATCCAATGTTTCTCTTTCGTCAGACATTTTAGATACTACTCTGTTTTTTAGATCTACTGCACTTTCAGTAAAATTATCTCTGGTCGATGCTGCTTGATCTGCAATTAATTTTCTTGTATTCTCACCTTTATCCGGTGCATAAAGAATCCCTAAGGCTGCACCAATGGCAGAACCCGCAATAATTGCTAATAATGTATTTCCACTATTGTTCATATTTCAAATTTTAGATTAAACGTTTTTATTATTAGATGATAATAGTTTTACCATCATCTTCTACAAAGTTCTCTAATAACTAAACAATTACTTAACTCAAAACCTTATAATATTGACCTTAACAATAGCTAACTTAAAGGGTTAAGAATAATGTGATACGAATTAACATGCCCATTGGGTTAGACCTAAATTTGCAATTATGAAAGATTATCAATCAACGAATCCGTACAACGGTGAAATTCTAGAGAACTACACATTAGACTCTTCATCCGCTATACATACCAAATTACAAAAGGCATTAAAAATTGAGGCTTCATGGTCCACTATGGAAATTGAAGAGAGGTGCCAGCTATTGACCAAGGTAGCAGAGTTGCTTATTGAACGTAAGGAAGAATATGCAACACTAATGACAAAAGAAATGGGTAAGCCTATATCACAAGGTATTGCCGAAATTGAAAAATGTGCCTGGGTATGCGATTTTTACGCTTTGAACGCTGAAGATTTATTGGCAGATGAAATTATTGATACAGATGCCGATGAAAGTTTTATTAGCCACGACCCCTTAGGATGTGTTTTGGCGGTTATGCCTTGGAACTACCCTTTTTGGCAAGTACTTAGATTTGCAGCACCTACCTTAACTGCCGGTAATACCGCAATATTAAAACATGCAAAAAATGTAACCGGTTGTTCGATGGCTATTGAACAATTGTTTTTAGATGCAGGATATCCTGAAGGATGCTTTCAAAGCATAAAAGCAGGTCACGAAGAAATTGAAAAGCTAATTACCGATGACGGTATTAAAGCGGTAACCCTAACCGGAAGTGAAAAAGCAGGAAGATCAATTGCAGCTACCGCGGGGTCGAACCTTAAAAAATCGGTTTTGGAACTTGGCGGCAACAATGCATGTATTGTTTGGGAAGATGCCGATTTAGATCAGTTTATCTCGACCATGGCTACTGCCCGTATGCAAAATACAGGTCAAAGCTGTATTGCTGCAAAGAGATTTATTGTTTGCGCCGATATATATGATGCATTTTTAGAAAAATTTACCAATCAAGTAACCTCCTTTAAAGTAGGTGACCCTATGAAAGAAGACACTTTTATAGGTGTCATGGCACGAGAAGATTTAGCGGAAGAACTACAAAAACAAGTACAAGATTCCATAGACCTAGGTGCAAAAGTTATTCTGGGCAATGAGAGAAATGGCGCCTATTATTCCCCTACCATTCTAACGAATGTTACCGAAGACATGCCTGTCTTTAAAGAGGAGACATTTGGTCCTGTAGCAGCAATAATAAAAGCCGAAAATAGAGAAGAAGCTATAAAAGTAGCCACCAATTCTAGATTCGGACTCGGTAGTATGCTTTTTACCCAAGATATAGATAATGCCATGAACATGATATCGGATATACCAGATGGAGCATTCTTTATCAACGACATGGTGAAATCTGACCCAAGATTACCGTTTGGGGGAACCAAAGCATCAGGCTATGGTAGAGAACTTTCTAGAGAGGGCATATTAGAATTCGTAAACAAAAAAACAGTATACATTAAAAAATAAATAACATGAAACAGAATACACAGGAAACAAAATTTGTAAAGGAACCCGAAGAAGAAACAAGGGAATTCATTATTCAGAAAAACAAAAAAACAAAATTAGGTATCACTATCCTTATTGCATTTTTGGTAATTCTGATCATCGGTATCATAGTATCAAACGTGTTCTTTACCAATTAATAAGCGGGTTACTCGCCAAGTATTAACTTAAACTATTATATGACCCACCCACTCTGCCAACAATGGGCAAACTTCTTTTCAGCAAGGTCCCTTAGCGTTCTAATTACTTTGTTGTTCATTTCCTCTTGTGCCACACATAAGGAACAAAGTATCGTAAATAGTGATAATAGCATCGCTAACGATGAGATAACCCATACCTTCTACATAGCCGGTGGTCTAGGCAATGCATCATCAGTTCCAAACAATGCACTTTTACAGCGCTTTAAAAAAGAACTTGATCGTGCCACGGATAACAGTACATTAGTTTTTACAGGTGACAATATATCTCCCGATACCGAAAATTGGTTGGTTGACAGCCTCTTTATACAGCAACACCTAGATCTTTCTTCGAATTTTAAAGGGGAAACTATTTTTTTGCCCGGTAATAATGAGTGGAAAAGTTATCAGTTAGATAAAATTGAAAAAGTAGAGAATTCCCTTAAAAAGGTTGAAAGACCAAATACTGCAGTGCTTCCTAACAATGGTTGCCCCATTGAACACAGAGTAATCAACGACGATCTTGATCTTATTCTAATTGACTCGAAATGGTTTGTATCCAACTGGTCTAGAGTCGAAGATATCAATAGAAAATGCTCTGATATTATTACTCGTAGACGGTTTATGGAAGAGCTTGAAGGCTACATTGGTGACGGTCAAGGAAAGAACATTGTTATTGCCATGCATCATCCGGTTTTTACCAATGGTACTTATGCCGGTAAAACTACCATTAAAGACCACACTGTACTGCCGTTGGTAGGCACCATTAAAAATGCCGTGATGGATCTAGGTGCTTTTAATCCTGAGCATGTAAATTCAAGAAGATATAACTATCTGCGTATTGCGGTTAGTGCTTTGGCACAGGCTAATGACAGAATTACATTGATTTCCGGTCATGAAGAAAGTCTTCAATTATTAGAGGGTGGTGGTATTCATCAAATAGTAAGTGGTTCCCTTGGAAAAAAAACGGCCGCAAAATTAACTTCCGGTAGAATTACCGCAATTGGTGGTTCCATTGATTATCATGGGGAGTATGTTTATGGAGAGCGTGGCTTCGCGAGGTTAGACTATTTTAAGGATGGCAGCTCTAAGGTGACTTTTGTTTCCGAGAACGACCTTTCCAATAGTAAAACCTTTGATGTACTTGAGAAAAAAAAAGCTAAAAAAGAGTTTGATCAATTTACGGTGAACAGTAAGGAAATTGAACAAACCAACATTTTAGAAGACCCAAAAGATTACAATAAAAGCGGATTTTATAAATTTTTGTGGGGTGAGCGCTACCGCAAATACTACGGTCAACCCGTCGATGCTCCCATAGTACAGTTAGATACCCTATATGGTGGTCTTTCGGTAGTAAAAGAAGGTGGTGGGCATCAATCTTTCTCTTTGCGACTAGAAGATGAAAATGGTAAGCAATATGCCATGCGATCGTTAAAGAAAAGTGCGCTAAAATTCTTAAAATTTAAACTGCCGGGTATTTCATACAACACGCAAGATTATCAAGATACTTGGGCAGAAAAAGCAATTTCAGATTTCTTTACTACCGCTCATCCTTACATGCAATTAGTCATTAATCCCTTGGCTAGATCGGTAGATATAAACCATTCTGACACCGATCTGTTTTATGTTCCAAAGCAAGACAGTTTAAAGCAATACAATGAAAATTATGGTGATGAATTATATTATATAGAACGAAGACCGTCTGAAGAACAAGCGCATTATAAAGGATACCGAAGAACTATCAACCAAACATCGGGCGAGGTTACAGATTATGAGAGTACTACCGATATGCTTGAAAAAATAAAGAGCGATGAATCTTATTGGGTAGATGAAAGAAGCTTTATAAGAGCCCGTATTTTTGATATGTTGATCGGCGATTGGGACCGTCACCAAGATCAGTGGAGATGGATTGAGTATGAGAGTCCCGATGGTGAAAAAGAATTTATGCCCGTACCAAGAGATCGGGATAATGCCTTCCCTAGATTTGACGGCAAAGTTATTCCGTTTGTACAATGGTTTGTTCCTGGTACTAGAAACTGGGAATCTTATGATGAGGATGTAGACAATGTTAAATGGTTCAACCTATCGGGTAGAGGGTTAGATAGAACTTTGACCACTGCCTACGGGCCAGATGTATGGGTAGAGGAAGCCAAAGCAATTCAAAAAGGGATGACCGCAGAAGTCATAGAAAATGCCTTCAAACGATTACCCCTTGCAGTACAAGACGAAACCGCTGAATATATTAAAGAGAGTTTAAAACAACGTTTGGTATCATTACCGGAAACCGCTAAAGATTATGCAACCTACCTCAATAAAATTGTTGCGGTCATAGGCACAGAAAAAGATGATATTTTCACTATGACCCGTTTAAAAAACGGAGATACAAAAGTGGAGGTAAAACGTATTTTTACAGATAAAAAGAACGAACTCATTTATTCAAGAACATTCAATGACAGCCTAACAAAAGAGGTATGGATATACGGATTGGGAGATGATGATAAATTTGTCGTTGATGGTGAAGAAAGCCCCAAAACCAAATTAAGGATTATTGGCGGATATGGTGATGATACCTATGCTATAAACAATAAGAAAAAAGTAAAGCTTTATGACTGGGAGCATGAGAAGATCGTTATCGATGATCTTAAACCAAAAACCCTATTAACGGATAATTATAAGACCAATACCTTTCATTTTAGATATTTTGAGCCCAATACGAATGTTCTCGTGCCATCGGTAGGCTTTAGAACAGATGATGGTTTTTTCTTAGGAGCTTCTAATACATATACTCAAAAAGGCATTGATGGCAATTCCTTTAGACAGCAACATAAAATCAGTGCCAACTATTATTTTAAATTCAAGGCAGCCGAGCTTTCTTACTCCGGTATTTACGGTAGTGTTTTTCCTGGGTGGAATTTTGAAACCGATGCGTACTTCGCCAATGATAGGTACGTAAAAAATTTCTTTGGCTTTGGTAATGAAACTATAAACAATGAAGATGCCCTGGATCGAGATTATTACAGGGGCAGAATAAGAATGTTTAAGGCTAGTGCCGGTTTAGCGTACTATAGCCTGCGTATAAAAGGTCTGTTCGAGTCGTTTAAAGTTGACGATAACCTTGATCGTTTATTCAATAGCAGTAATTTGGATGAAGAAATTTTTGAGACCCAAAATTATGGGGGAGTAGAGTTGACCGGGGAATATGATCGTGATGATGCCGGAGATTTTCCTTCTAAGGCTATTTACTTCGGATTTTCGGCAGGCTATAAAATGAACATAAACAATAATGCCAATAAATTTGGATATGCTTCTTTAAAAGTCGGATTTGACCATAAATTAGAACACACGGGAAGCCTTGTGTATAGTACAACGGCAGAATACAAAGGGCTGTTTGACTACAACGATGTCTATTTTTACCATACACCTTCAATTGGTGGCGGTAATGGCTTAAGGGGGTTTAGGGATGAACGTTTTACCGGAAAGTCCTATTTCTACCAATCTTCTGATCTAAAACTTAAGCTTAAACGTTACGTAACCGCTGTGTCTCCCGTAACCATTGGTATGTACGGTGGGTTCGATTATGGTAGGGTATGGATGCCCAGTGAAAATTCTAACGTTTGGCACACTTCCCAAGGTGGTGGTTTCTGGATCAGCAGTTTAAAAGCGCTATCATTTAATATTGGATATTTCAATTCTAAGGAAAGTAACCTTATTCAAGTGGGTTTCGGACTATCTATTTAACATAAGCGGATAATTTTTGTACTTTTCAAACCTATTACCTATTCAATAAACTCATGTCTACCATAGTCAACAAAGCCGAAGTATTTGCCACTGATCTATTAACCGGCAATATTGACCCAAGATTTTTATATCATAATCTTAGGCATACCCAGCGTGTTGTAGAAAGTACGAAAGAGTTGATCGAAGGTGAAAACATTTCAGATAAAGAAAGCGAATTACTTATAGTTGCCGCTTGGTTTCATGACCTGGGCTATACAAAATCATACAATGATCATGAAGAGCATAGCTGCCATTTAGCAAAAGACTTTTTAAAAGAGCAGCACCTGCCTAGTTCTTTTTCAGAGAATGTATGCCAACTCATAATGGCCACCAAAAGAAACTATGAGCCAGAGAATGAATTGGAGAAAATTATACGCGATGCAGATTCATCGCATTTTCATATTAAAAACTTCATAGCCACCACAGAGCTATTGCGAGAAGAGCTCTCGCTTATAGGTAAGCAAAGTAACTCCTCTGCAGATTGGCGTGAAGAAAATATTCAATTATTACGCACCAAACATCGCTTTTATACAGATTACGCCATTCAAAACTGGCAAAAGGGAAAAGACAAAAATATTAAGAGGCTCATAAAGGCAAGAAAGAAGCATAAAGAGCTGGTTAAAAAAGAAAGTTTAAAAGCTAAATTTAAAGGAGAATTACCAGATAGAGGTATACAAACATTGTACAGGGTAACCCTTCAAAATCATTTAAAATTAAGTGATATTGCCGATACCAAAGCCAATATTCTACTTTCTGTAAATGCCATAATCATATCTATGGCTCTTGCTAATCTAGTTCCTAAACTGGACAACCCAACCAACGATTATTTATTTTACCCGACATTTTTGTTCATCATATTCAGTGTAGTTTCTATGGTAATGTCAATTATTGCCACAAAGCCCAATGTAACTACCGGGCAGTTTACAGAAGAAGAAGTTACCACTAAAAAAGTCAATTTATTGTTCTTTGGTAATTTTCATAAAATGAAGCTAGAACAGTATAACTGGGCAATGAAAGAACTTATAAAAGACAAGGATTACATTTATAGTTCTTTAACGAAAGACTTATATTTTCTAGGAGTAGTTTTAGAAAGAAAGTATAGAATTCTAAGGTGGACCTATACCATTTTTATGACAGGTATGATTATCTCGGTAATCGTATTTGGTATTGCATTAAAATTCTACGGACCGGAAAGGGTGCTTGAGCTTCCCGTAATGCAACCATAGCAGAATTTGGCAAGGTTGAATAAGGTAATTACTCAATATAAAACTATATATCGAATGCCATAAAAAGTACACAAAGTAATATACCTATAACGGCAACGACAATAGTGAACTTTAGTGCTTTGGCCAATACTGGTTCTTTTCGGTTTTCATTTACGTTTACCCTGGTCATGAGTGTTGGTTTATTTAGTACTGCCACAAAATTATGGAAAGACATTTTTAAGTTTTAACTCCAAAAACCATTTTATTGTCTCCTTTAATATACACTAACTTATTGACAATAGGGTAAATACAAGGTTAACATTACTATCCCAATTGTATCATAGTTTCTTTGAATTTAGATTTAGGGGCAGAACAGACCGGGCACTCATAATGTTCATCTATATCTTGAAATTTTGTTCCGGCAGCAATGTGTAAATCTTCATCACCATAAGACTCATCGTAAACCGTAAAACAATCTTGACATTGAAATAGTCGTTGTTTCGTCTCCACTACTTCAATATTATTTGCTTTTTCAATATCCTCTACGCGACCTAATTGATCAAAATACATTTTACTCAACTCCATCAACAGTCCTGGCAGCTCTATTTTATCAATATCTTGAGCGTAGGTAATATACTTTTGGCTATTGGGGTCAAAATGTTCAAAGTGTAGTACGTTGTAGGTAGGGCGAACTTCAAATTCTTTCACAATGGTGGGCAAACTATTTTTTTCAATAATCACCGAGGCAAAGTGAGAACGCTTACCCACTTCATTGCTAATACCAAAAGTAAGACCATAGGTGCTTATATCATTTTGATCGAAACTACGCACCAAATATTTTTTTAGCTCCAGAGCTTCTCCATCATCAATGGGTACATGCCAGTTCATCTCTAACTGCGAGTGCCTAACATTAATTCCTCTTTTGCCCAAAAATCTTTCCAGCTCTGGCCTACTAGATTTTTTTATGCCTTTTACAACAAATGATTTCCAAGGTGTTATACAGATTTTACCAATACTGTTATCTAGGCAAAAACCACAAAACTCCTTAAGAAATGACAGGTCATATTTATTGTTTCTCCAATAAAGCCCCAACCAATATAGATCTGACCCTAAACGGTTCATGCCTTCGTAATAGGGGAAAGTTTGAAAAGGAACCTTTAATTCCTTCTCCATGGTCTTATTGTTCGTTTCTAAATTCTTGTTCATGATAAAGAACAGTTCATCAATATCTGAAATGTCTTCATGTATTTCCTCTATCTGTTTTGATATGGAATTTATATCCCAACTATAAATAAGAACTGGATAAAATGCAGATGATTTCCAGTGTGGTAGTTTTATATTTAAATACCAATAATCTTCTTGATCTGAGGCTATAAAGTTAAGATTGCCACTAAAAATGGGCACTAAGCGCTGTTTTGGATCGGTAACATTGATTTTTAACTTTGGTAAAAAATCAAAGCCTTCTAAAATATATAAATACGTAGAACCTTTTAACCAATGTGTCATGTCAAAAATATCGGCTGATACATATGAGCTTACTATATTCTGATAAGATCTATTGGCAATAATATCGGTATTGAATTTTGATATGCTTTCCAGCTGTTCTTCTTTAGCATCTTTCAGCGGAAACAAAATATCTTGCCTCGAACCAAAATTTACACTTTTAAGTCCGGCAGACTCCAACATGGCAATTATATCTTTCAATTCCCCAGGCGAGGTCACACCGCCTTTTATCAATATTCTATGAAGATCATCGTTCATATCTATTATTTTTAATTTGCCAATACCAGCTGGTTCTTTAATAACTCCTTAATTTCTGGCTTACAACTACCACAGCCTAAACCTGCACCCGTTTCTGAGCATAGTTTGTTGAAATCTGAACATCCTGCTTTAATGGTATCAACCACATTACCTTCTCCTACTTGACTGCAGGAACATATCAATTTCCCTTTCATAGGTACAGAAGTGGTAGCGCCCCTAAGTAATTCGTTTCGTTTTTCAGAGAGTTCTATTTCTTCCTCTATCAACCTTTTAAACTCTGCAAATTCATTTTTATCGCCCAACAGAATAGCCCCTTTAAGGGTGTCGTCCTTTACAATACATTTTTTATAAAATCGTTTACTAACATCCATTAAAATGATTTCTTCATAAGACGAATCTCCTAATGGCGAGTTGACCATACCTATACTGCACAGATCCAAGTTCTCGAACTTTAGAATATTCATTAATACCGAACCATTGTAGATGCTACTAAAGTCACCTAGAATAAAGTTAGCGGCAATATCAGCTTGTTGCTCTGCTGCCGATGTAATTCCGAAAAGCGAATTTTTATACTCGGCTATTTCGCCAAATGCAAAGATTGATGGGTCGCTACTTTGTAAGTATGAATTAACAACGACACCTCTACGGGTATGCACCCCGGTCTGTTTTGCCAATTCTATATTAGGTCTGGTACCTATGGCATACACAATGGCATTACACTGAATGGTTCTGCCCGTTTTTAGGTTTACCAAAAGACTATGTTTCTGTTCCTTATCTTCAAAAACGGTACTTACCTCATTATCAAAATATAAGTTTATGCCACGTTCCATAACATCTTCTGCCAATAACCTACTGGCAACGCTATCTAACTGACGCTCCATTAAACGTGGTGCCCGCTGTATAATACTGATGTTGATGTTAATCTTTTTCAATGCCGCGGCAAGCTCCAACCCTAAAAGTCCGCCACCTACAATGACTACGTTCTGGTCTTTTGCCTTGAGTCCGGTTTCCGCTAAATATTTTCTGAGTTTATCGGCATCTCCCCTTTCACGCATGGTAAACCTGCCAGGTAATTTTATTTGTACATCGCTAGGTATAAATGCCCTACTACCCGTTGCCATAATTAGCAAATCGTAACTATGCCTAATTCCTTTAGCATCTACAACCGTTTTATCATCGGCATTAATATTGTCGATACAAATACCCGAGTGTAAGGTTACATCTAACTTTTGCAACTCTCCTTCTTTCAATTTCTCCAAAGCTTCCCATAAAAGTTCATCACTAACATATTCAGGTAGCAAAACCCTATTATAAAACGGATCCTTTTCCTTTGAAAACACATGAAGTTCATCTACGGTATTCTTTTCCCTATATGATTGTATAAAGCGATACGCCGCGGCACCTGCCCCAACGACAACAACTTTCTGTTTCTCTTTAACATACTTGGTGACCTCAACGGCACAGTATTTAAAATCAGGTTCTTTAGATACGGGGTCAACCAAATCATTGGTGAGGTTATTTGCCCTACCAAAATCATTGTTCAATACTTTGCCCCAATGCATTGGCAAGAATACGACCGACTCCCTAATATCGTAATTGAGCTGAACTTTCACCTGTACTTGACCACGTCTACTTTTGACCACCGCGATATCGCCATCTTTTATTTTCCTTAAATAGGCATCTACAGCATTCATTTCTAAATAAGGCTGTGGAATATGGGTCAACAATCTTTTTACTTTACCGGTCTTGGTGCGGGTATGCCACTGATCGCGAACCCTACCAGAATTTAATATTAACGGATATTCGTTATCTGTTTCCTCCGATTTGTTATAAAGTGTAGCAGGGACGTTAAAATGTGCCTTTTTATCATTGGTGAAAAACTTACGGTCTGTAAATAGCCTAGGCGTACCTTTATGAGTTTTATGTGGTACGGGCCATTGAAAACTACCTTCATTCTTCAATCGATCATACGACAAACCCGAAATATCTATTTCAGTGCCTTTAGTCAAAAGGCAATGTTCATCATAGACCTCGCTACTATTTGCATAATCAAAACCTGTATAATCCATTGCCTGTGCAAAGCGCCAAATAATTTCTGCATCTGGCAATGCCTCGCCGGGGGCGTCTATAACTTTTGGTAAATAACTAATTCTTCTTTCAGAATTGGTCATTGTACCTTCTTTCTCTAGCCAACCCGCTGCAGGTAATAGTAAATCTGCAAATTTTGTGGTCTCCGAATTATGGGAAATATCTTGTACCACTACAAATTTTGCCTTTTTTAAGGCTCTTTCAACCTTATTTACATTAGGCATACTAACTGCCGGATTGGTACAGATTATCCAAATTGCCTTTAATTTTCCTTCATCAAGGGCATCGAACATTTCTGTTGCCGTGTACCCTGGTTCTGCCTGTATTTCTCCGCCTCCCCAAAAATCTGATACTTCTTTTCTATGCTTGGGATTGCCTAAGTTTTTATGGGCTGCCAATAAACTTGCCATGCCACCTACTTCTCTACCACCCATGGCATTTGGTTGCCCCGTCAATGAAAAAGGACCTGAACCAGGTTTTCCTATTTGACCGGTTAATAGGGAAAGATTCAATAACGATACATTTTTAGCAACACCGATAACACTTTGATTGAGCCCCATGGTCCACATGCTTATGAACTTTTTGGCATTACCAATATACTCTGCTGCTTTGCGAATATCGGCAACGGGAATACCGCATTTTTTAGCCGCTTCTTTAAGAGATAAGCTATAAGCCATTTCTTTACAAGCTTCAAAATTGGCAGTGTGCTTTTTTATAAAGGCGGTATCTATTTTTCTTTTTTCTATTAACCTTCTTGCTATGGCATTAAAGAGAATAACATCTGTACCCGGTAGGATCTGCAAATGTAAATCTGCCCCGGCACAAGTCTGTGTTTTACGTGGGTCTACTACAATTATCTTTACATTAGGATTCTCTTCTTTATGTTTTTCCAATCTTCTATACAAGATAGGATGGCACCATGCTGGGTTGGCCCCTGCAATTAAAAAACAATCTGCCAGCTCTATATCATCGTATGAAATGGGAACGGAGTCTTCACCCAATGTTTTTTTATAACCCACTACGGCAGAACTCATGCATAATCTAGAGTTGGTATCTATATTATTTGTACCAATAAATCCTTTGGTTAGCTTGTTTATCAAATAGTATTCTTCGGTTAGGCATTGCCCAGAAACATAAAAACCTACGCTATCGGGACCATGTTTTGCTATGATACTTTTAAACACTGCAGCGGCGCGTTCAAAAGCGGTATCCCATGAAACCCGTTGTAAGGGATGGTTACGGCTCCATTTCATTTCTGGGTATAAAATTCTATCTGAAGTATCTTGAGCTACGTAATTTAAATTACGTCCTTTTGAACATAGCATGCCCTTGTTGGATGGATAATCTGGATTACCATCTACGGTAATAGTTCCTTTTGCATCTACATCTACCAATATACCACAGCCTACACCGCAATAAGAACATATGGTTTTATGAGTTTTGTTGCTATTCATTTTATCAATGATAAAGAATGGGTTAGAAGTACACTGCAAATTATAAAAAGTACGTATAAATACGTACTTTTTTATGATAAATGTTTTGCCTAAAAACTAGTGATTCTAAATTAATAAGGACAAATACTGAGAATAAATCAAAGAATAGCAAACTACGGCACATACTTGTTAAAACAAGCTGCTTGCTTTAATTAGTGAAAATGGATAAATGTATCTCAGTATTAAGCTTATCCCAATCAGCTCATAAAGCTGAATACAAGTTTGATTAAATAAGGTTATACTTCTGCGACTTTTTAGAAAGGTCTATTAGGTTCTTTACGTCCATCTTACGCATTAGATTAAATCGATGCGTTTCTATGGTTCGCTTACTGTTTTGAAGCTTTTCTGAAATCTGTTGATTGGTTAAACCAGATAGCACCAATTCTAAAACCTTTAATTCTTTATTGGTAAGATCAAATACATTTTCACCTGTCTTTTTAGGTGTGTCCTCTTTTACTACCTCTTTTTTGGCACCCAATAGGTTATTTACAAGAACATTGCTTATATCTCCACTAAAGTATTTACCACCTTCCCTAACGGTGTGTATTGCCTTTATAAATTCTGATTTATCGGTATCCTTTAACAAATATCCATTGGCACCAGAGCTAATAGATTTTAAGATATACTCTTCAGAATCATGCATGGAAAGTATAATGGTCTTTACCGGCGATTTACTTTTGGTGAGTTCTGCCACGGCATCAATACCGTTCATAACGGGCATTCTAATATCGATAATCAAAATGTCTGGGTCAACTTCTGCAACCAAATCAATAGCCTCCTTGCCATTTGATGCTTCCCCTATCACTTCTAGATCAGACTCGGTTTCCAATAAAGAACGTATACCGTCCCTTACCAAAGCGTGATCATCTGCCAATACTATTCTTGTTGTTTCACTCAAAATATAGGTAATTATACGTACGACGCTAAATTACATATAATTTTAAAAAAATACGGCCTATACATAATGTGCTGTATAGACCGTAGAACCAAACTAATTTAAATACAAATACTATTCTTTTTTGGTGTTCAGAAATTGAGGTTTGATGGTCAACTGTACCCATGCCCAATTTTGGCTACTTGCCGCAAGGTCTTCTGTAATTCCCTTAAGCTCGTACATACCGTCTGCAGCGAACATTTGAGAATAGCCAATTGCCAGTCCGTAGCCTTTGAATTTTTTAGCGAATACCAAATCAACTTCGGTACCCAATGACTTTTCTCCACTTGGTAATTCTTGCTCTCCACTAAAGTTCAATACCTTTACCAATAAGCTAGACTGCTTTCCTAAGCTGAATTTTGCACTTGCGTGAATATCAAACAGCCCTACGGAATTGGCATGGTTACCTACGTAGAAATAATCCATGAATCCGTTAAACTTATGATTAGTTCCATACAGTGGGAAAAAAGCTTCGGTCTTATCTGTGGTATCGGCCTTGTTACCGCTTATTACTTCTGTACCAATGCCCAATGCTACCTTATCGCTGGCTTTATAACCCAATTCAAGACCCAATAAATATGCACCACCAACTTTTACTTCATTCTGTCTTTCGCCCGTTTGTAAAAATATATTGGCATTTGCGCTAAAGCTTCCTGCCTTATACCCTAAATGTGTACCTATGGTCTGCAAACTACTTATACCATCGGCAGCGCCATCAGTATCAAAATTTTGGAAACCGTTGTTCAATGCCAAAAAGCTACCAGAGAATTTATCCCATTGTTGTTTTGCATATACATATTGCATGGTCTTATAGGTAAAAAAACCAGATGTATTATATGCCGTACCTACAGACTGAAACCCTGTAGGATTATCAAAATCTTGACTAAAAGCAAGACCTATGTCTAACATAAACTTGTCTTTTTTGTACTTTAAAAGTCCGGCATCATGGTTTCTACCTTGCTGTGCCCAATCTAACCCACCAAAAATACGTTGGTCATCATAAGCAATAGATTGTCTACCTAATTTAGTGGTCCAACCTTTTCCTAAATTTATATTGGCCCAAGCTTCAAAAACGGCAAAAGAATCGTTTTGATCGTCTGGCAATATTTGTCTGTTTTCACCCCAAACCAATACATCTTGTATGCTTAGATAAAACTGGTAGGCTTCCGTTGAGTACTTTGCGTTTAATCGTGCTCGGGTAGATATTGCAAAGCCAGCATCTGCCGCATCTGGTATAATATTACCAAAACCATGTCTATATTCGGTTCTTGGTCTAAATTGACCGTCGAGCGTAAATTGTGCCCACATTGCATTACCGGTCAAAAATAACAGAGTGATAATTAGGTATTGTTTTTTCATAATAGTTACTGTTTAAATACTGAGTTAGTTAATGGTTAGTGTTCAAGAAAATCTATCAAATGTTTTCTGTAAGTGTAATAATCATCGCTCTCCAATACAGATTTGCGAGTTCGTGGCCGTTCAAAATCAATAGAGAGAATATCTCCTATTTTTGCCTTCGGCCCACTGGTCATCATAATAACGCGATCGGCTAAAAAGATGGCTTCATCAACATCATGTGTGATCATGACCGCTGTAATTTTTTCTTTGTTCCAAATTTCAATGAGAATATCCTGTAATTCTCCCCTGGTCAAAGAATCTAGCATACCAAAAGGTTCATCTAACAACAATACTTTGGGTTTAATGGCAAATGCCCTTGCGATACCCACACGTTGTTGCATACCCTGTGATAATTCTGATGCCTTTTTATGAAATGCATTTTCAAGTCCTACTTTGTGCAAATAATATTTTGCTATGTCTTGTCGCTGCCCTTTGGTCGCCTGTGGAAAAACCTGATTGACCCCTAGCAATACATTTTGTAAAGCAGTCATCCATGGCATTAAGCTAGGAGATTGAAAAATAACGCCCCTATCTGGACCTGGACCTTTTACCGGGTTGCCCAAAACAGAAATATTACCTCCAGAAATCGGATTAAGACCAGCGATCATTGAAAGCATTGTGGTTTTGCCACAACCTGAGTGACCAATAATGGTTACGAATTCTTCTTTTAAGATCTGTAAATTCAAATCTTCAAGAACCACATAATCCCCCTTTGGCGTAGGGTATACTTTCTTTAATTTAGAAAGGTCTAGCATTATGTTTGAAGGATAAACAATGCCGTTCTCTGAATATACTTCGTTAGATTGTTGTACTGTATTCATTTTTTCCAATTCTTTAGGCCACAAAACTTTTTGGGGTAAGCTCTGGCAATTTATATTCTACATCAGATACCGTTTTTCTCTCATCACCTATATCCATTAGGTATTCTATAATGGCATTTCTGGTTTTCTTATATACAGGATTATCGTTCATGGCCGTTTTATCCCTTGGTCTTTCAATGTCTATTTTAAACTCTGGACCCAAGGTGGCATTCGGACCTGGTTTTAATGGAATTATGCGGTCTGCCATATAAATACCTTCGTCCACATCATTGGTAATCAATAATGCCGTACGCTTGTCTTGGCTCCAAATATTCAAGATCTCGTCTTGCAGGTTACCTCTGGTCAAAGCATCTAAGGCTCCTAAGGGCTCGTCCATAATTATCATCTCAGGATTCATGGCCAAGGCACGGGCAACCGCAACCCTTTGGCGCATTCCGCCAGAAAGCTCTTTTGGTCTTTTATTTATTGCCGGACTCAGACTTACCATTGACACGTAGTCTTTAACCCTTTCCATTAGAACTTTCTTACTTTCTTTTGGAAAAGCTTCTTTTACCGCCATGTAAATATTCTGCCCAACCGTTAACCAAGGTAATAGGGAATAATTTTGAAAAATTACACCACGTTCATGACTGGTATCCGTTACCGGTTTCCCTTTAAAAAGAACCTCGCCACTAGTGGCTTGCAACAAGCCGTTGATCAAGTTTACCAAGGTGGTTTTACCGCTACCGGTAAAGCCTACGATTGCTACAAATTCTCCTTCATCCATAGTAAGGTTAATGTTAGACAGTACTTCTGTACTACCATCGCCCTCACCATAGGTTTTATATATATTATTTAGTTCTAAGTAT
Organism: Maribacter litoralis; assembly: GCF_003075045.1. Classification (GTDB taxonomy): domain Bacteria; phylum Bacteroidota; class Bacteroidia; order Flavobacteriales; family Flavobacteriaceae; genus Maribacter; species Maribacter litoralis. Next base: position 700,266 of record NZ_QCZD01000003.1, read on the forward strand.
GCCATGTGCTTCTTTTTATAAATTATGCCATCTCATTTTTGTTGAAAGAAACCATGTTCTGTACCGTCAACATCAATCTATCTAACAAGAAACCAATAATACCTATGACGAACATGGCCACAATGATTTTGGAGTTAGAGTCGTTTGCTCCGTTTTGGAATTCTTCCCAAACAAAAAGTCCTAAACCTTGACTTTGTGCCAGTAGTTCAATAGCGATCAATACCATCCATGCTACCGAAAGGGTAATACGTAATCCTGTAAAAATTAACGGTAGTGATGATGGTAGAATTACCTTGAATACTTTTTGGAACGTACCCAATTTCAAAACTTTGGCAACATTGATATAATCTTTATCAACCGATGATACTCCCATAGCCGTGTTGACCAAAGTTGCCCACATGGCACAAAGCCCAACACTGATAAAAGAGATGACAAAGGCATTGTCTGAGCTATCGCCGATATATAACGTTTTTACGATCATAAATACCAGTAAGTACCAAACTACGGGCGACACAGGTTTAAATACTTGAATAAACCAATTAAACGCACTACGTAAAGACGGACTAAGACCGATCACTATTCCAATAGGCACGGCAATTAACAATGCTAAAAGAAAACCGGCAAAAACCGTTTTTATACTTGTTAGCACAATGTCTATAAACGAAGCTCTACCGGTGTAGACTATTGGGTCTTTACCTTGTGCAATCAATTTTTCATTGGTTGCGGACAATTTTTCTGCAAAAGCGGCCTTATCCGCTTTAATTACTTGGTGATCGGCAACCAAAGATTTTAAAGATGCCCAAACCTGTGAAGGAGAAGGCAAGGTATTGGGCTGGCAGCTACTATCTCCCGATTCTATACATGCACGCTCGGCAGCAGCAGCTTCTTCGCCTCGTTCTTGTAATGCTTTTTCGATTTTATAATTTGCCTCTTTATTGTAAAGGGCTTTTGACCCCATGTGCCATAAACCTATAAACAATAAAATGGATAGAAGTGTTATACCGGCATTCTTCAAAGATTTTAGAATACCATCCTTTTTTACACTTGGTGTAAGTTTTAAAAGCAGCTGTTTTATGCTTGCAGACAAACTTTTTTCATTTTTTAAGACCATTTCTTGCTCCATAATAATTTGTTTAAAGTCAATGAATATGTGTGCTTACTTTTTATCCTTGTTTCCGATAGAAAAACTATTGATGTACCCAATAGGGTCTTTAGCGTCAAAGCTGGTACCATCAATAAAGTCTGATGTAGGTGCTTTATAACCATCGGTTGCAGGTATATCTGCTGCAGGTATTTGTCCTTCAGCTACCAAAAGATCTGCCGCTTTTTTCCAGATGTCCGGTCTGTAGATATCTTTAATGGTACTAGCATACCAATCTGTAGTTTTAGCTTCAGGAATCTGTCCCCATCTACGCATTTGTGTCAAGAACCAAATACCGTCAGAGTAGAATGGATATGTTGCGTTGTACTTGTAGAATACATTGAAATCTGGCATTTCGCGCTTATCACCTTTTTCAAATTCAAAGGTTCCTGTCATTGAATTTGCCAATACCTCTTTTGGTGCGCCCACATATTGTGACATGGACAATATCTCAACCGCTTCTGCTCTATTAGAAGGTTCATCTAACCATTTACCGGCTCTGATCAATGCTTTTGTAACCGCAATGGCCGTATTAGGATTTTGCTCTACAAATTGCTTTGTCATTACAAATACCTTTTCAGGATTGTTTTTCCAGATATCATAATTAGTAGTTACTGGAACACCGATTCCTTTAAAAACCGCTTGTTGGTTCCAAGGTTCACCTACACAGTATCCATAAATAGTACCAGACTCTAATGTTGCCGGCATTTGTGGCGGAGGAGTTACCGATAACAACACCTCTGCATCTATTTGCCCTTGCACGTTATCTGCAGTATACATACCTGGGTGAATTCCTGCTGCCGCTAGCCAATAGCGCAATTCATAATTGTGTGTAGATACTGGGAAAACCATTCCCATTTTAAAAGGCTTCCCTTCATTTTTATAAGATGTAATTACCGGTTTTAAAGCATCTGCCTTAATAGGGTGAATTGGCTTACCATCAGAATCAGCAGGTACATTTGGTTTCATTTTAGACCAAACATCATTAGATACGGTTATTCCGTTACCATTTAAATCCATTGAAAAAGGAGTGACCAATTCTGCTTGTCTGCCAAAACCTGCACCTGCAGCAATTGGCTGACCTGCCAACATATGCGAACCATCTAATTGCCCATCGATTACACGATCTAATACGTTTTTCCAGTTACTCTGTGCCTCTACAGAAACAAAAAGTCCTTCTTCTTCAAAAAAGCCTTTTTCTTTAGCAATCGCCAAAGGAGCCATATCGGTCAGTTTAATAAAACCGAAGGTTAACTGTGGCTTTTCAATATCTAGCATTTTAGTTTTAGAAGCTACCGCCTCTTCAGTAACCGATTCGGTTTTCTTACTTTTTGTATCTCCACAAGCCGTAAAGACCAAGGCTAGGGAAAAGGTTAAAATAGATGAAGTAAAAATGTTTTTCATAATCCTATTATTTATTTTTCTACGTATTTATACTTATTTCTACAAATATATACGTAACAACAATTTTCATTAATGCGATTAGGAATGTTTAAACCTCTTTTTATACCATATTAAAAACCCTTCTAAAACCATATTAAAATCTGCGAAAAAGCAGGTTTTATTATTAAAACGCTGTTAATTAACCTTTTACTTCTGATAAAAGAAATTGTGACAACTACGTAAGTATGTGTGATTAGATAGTACGTACTATTAACTATCCAAGTAGAAATTATGCTCTGAAATTTCTTTTTTAAGAAGTGTGATATCAGAAATGCCAATTCTTTTGCCTTTGGTAATCAACAAACCCTCTTTTTTAAGGATGGAGAACATTCGTATGACCTGCTCTTCGGTAGTTCCCGCATAATCTGCATATTCACGTCTACTTAATAAGAGGGAGAAATAGCCGTTGGTTTGCCCAAACTTGCGGTTAATATATAATAAGGTATCTATGACACGTTCTCTAACCGTCATTTGAGATAAAGACTTTACTCTAATTTCACTGCGATTAAGTTCATTGGCATAAAACAACATAAAGTCATAAGTAAGACTGGGTGTTTCTCTTAATGTTTCTTGAAGTAGTTCTTTTGAGAAGTAACACAATGTGCAATCTACCAAAGCAATGGCACTAATAGGGTAGGTCTCTTCTGTACCAAAACCTCTGTGCCCTATTATTTCACCCGGGGTGGCAAAGCGTACTATTTGTTCTTTACCATGAAGACCGGTTCTTAATACTTTTACTTTGCCACTTAATAGAAAAAATAATCCTGTAACCGAAGCACCCTCCATAATGAACTGCTGTCCCTTTTTACACTTTATTTCTTTTCTCGCTTTTACTAGCTTGCCAATATTAGGAGTGTGGATGTTCTTTTGAATAAGGCAATTTTGATTCGTACATATACCACAGGCACTAGCAAGCAGCTTATCTTGCTGTTCAGTATAGGTCGATATTTGATTTGTGCCTTCTCGCATAGGTTTACGAACTTATATGGAACTTGGTGATAATTTGACCACAGGGGTATCTGCCTTTTGTAATTCTTCTTTCACCTGTTTTTCATCTTCCGCAGAAAATTTAATGGCAAGTGTGGTTAGTGCCGTAACAATAACAAAGCCTCCAATTATTAAATACCCGCTTGATACCGCACCCGACGCTGCAGCAGATTGAGCCGCTTTCATTGCTTCTTCTCCTAAATTAGCATTTGCAGCCAACGCGTTGGTCTCTGCCATTGCCGATTTTGATTTCAGTAAAAGTGCCGCTAAAAATGCGCCAACATTGCCACCCGCACCAACAATGCCCGATATAGAACCAATTGCTTTTTTGTTGATAAATGGCACAACCGAGAAGGTGGCCCCTTCTGCCATTTGAACCGTTAAGCTAAAGGCTATTAAAAATATGATACCCATTGCAAAACTTGTGGCCAATGAAAAGGTAGAAAGCATAACGCCTTCTAGCGCCAATATTACGGTCAAGAAAAGCACCCTGCCTCGTAACCCTTTCAATCTACCGAATCGATCACCGAAAAAGCCGCCCAAGGTACGGGCAAAAATGTTCATGAGCGCAAATGAAAGTACTAGATTACCCGCGGTGGATCTTGTTAATCCAAACGTGTTTTGTAAATAATCGTCCATTGTACCATACACGGTAAGCTCCATTCCAAAAGAAGCTGCGTATACAATGAAAAGGATCCAAACCCTATAATCTTTTAATACACTTAAAAATGATTCTTCATCTTTTTTAAGCTTCGGCATTTTACCTGCTTCTTTCAATTCTTTGAAGTTTCCCTCCGGAGTATCTTGGGTAAAAAAGTAATATACAACACCCATTAACATAGCAATAATACCAGCGATAATCATAGAATATCTCCAAGCAATTTCATCGGCAACATCAAAGCTTACCACTGCTGCAGCAATTAATGGCATACCTAAACGATTGGCACCACCACCTAAATTTCCCCATCCAGCAGAGGTAGCGTTCGCTGTACCTACAATATTTGGGGCGAACATTATTGAAGTATGAAATTGGGTGATAACAAACGATGCTCCTATAAAACCAATAAACAACCTACATATTAAAAACTGTAACGGCGTTTGCACAAAACCAATAAGAATTACAGGAATGGAACCTAATATCAATAAATAGGTATAACATAACCTAGGACCGAACTTGTCGCAAAGTTTGCCTATTAGAAGTCTAGCGAAAACAGTACCTGTAACCGCTAATATGATAGAATTCCATTTTTGATCTGGGGTCAACCCTAAATCCTTTACCACATCTGGCATAAATGGTACAATACCAAACCAAGCAAAGAAACATATGAAAAATGCAATTGAGGTTATCCAAAAAGTACGAATGGGTAAACTTTTTACATTCGTTAATTTTAAGGTAGTAGATTTTTTAGTTTGACTTTCCATTATATAGCAGATTCCGTTATTGAATGAATACAAACCTACTATAATAAATACGTAATAATACGTAGTTTTGAATATAATTTTAATTTACTACGTATTTTTAAAGAATAGAAGAAATAGGTTAACTCCTATTATTTAATTCTGAATTTAATGCAAGAAATATTTAAGATACATCAATATTTGCCATTGATCCGCATACTCTTTTTGGCAATGACCAGAATATAGTTAGTGATATAATGTCATTTAACGGTTAAATGGCATGGTGAAGAATACGCAGTACTTCTTCTTCAAAAAATGATGGATGATCAGCTACCACATCACCAATAATAATAATACCAGGCTGTGTAATATCAACTTCTCCTGAAATAGTGTTCAGCGAATCTAAAGTAGCTACATAACATTTTTCATGCGTAGTAGTTCCGTTTTGAATTACAGCAATAGGTGTCATCAATCCCCTATATTTACTAACTTCTTCAACTATTTCTTTCAACTTTCTAATCCCCATTAATATAACCATAGTGGTAGATGATTTGGCAGCAAACTGTAAATCTTGAGAAAACGAACCATCTCTTTTTGTTGCCGTCATAACCCAAAAACTACTACTTACCCCTCGTTTGGTCATAGGTATACCTTGACTAGATGGTGCTGCTATTGCACTAGTAATGCCAGGCACTACACTTACCGGTATACCAAATGATTCTACATATTCTATCTCCTCGTTCGCTCTACCAAAAACAAAAGGATCGCCTCCTTTTAAGCGTACCACATGGCCGTACTCAAAGGCATATCTTACTATAAGTTCATTGATTTCATCTTGTGTGTGCGAATGTTCTCCACATCTTTTACCTGTAAACACCCTAGGTATATCGGTACGTATTTCAGACAATAGCTCATCACTGATCAATGCATCATATAAAACAATATCGGCTTGGTTCAAAACCTTCATAGCCCTTATTGTTATTAGGTCTTTAGCCCCAGGACCCGCACCTACCAAACTTACTTTTGCTGTTTTTTCCAATTCCATCTTCATAGTATTTAGCATTGTTAATTATGGATTCTTCAACAAGAATACGTAATTATTTTCATAAAATCAGTATTTATATACGTATTTATACGTAATATTGCTAAGTAGCTAAACAATATGGGTATGAAAACAATAATTGTTGTCGGTAACGGAATGGTAGGTTATAAATTCTGTGAGAAATTTGCCGCACGTGAAGAAAGTAAGCATTTTAAACTGATTGTTTTTGGTGAAGAGCCACGCGCTGCCTATGACAGGGTGCACTTAAGCGAATTCTTTGAAAACAGAGACGCCAAAGCATTAGAAATGGCACCTTTGGAATGGTATGCCGATAATGATATAGAATTGATAGTTAATGAAAGGGTTACCGATATCCATAGAAGTAAAAAGACCATTACTACCGCTAGTGAAAAAGAATTTATTTATGATTACTTAGTTTTGGCTACAGGATCGGCACCATTTGTTCCTCCTATTCAAGGTGTAGAAAAAAAGGGTGTCTTTGTCTATAGAACCATTGAAGATCTAGAGGCGATGTTATCATACGCCGAAGAAATAAAAAAATCAAAGCCAGACGGCAAAGCGGCAATACTTGGTGGCGGACTTCTTGGTCTTGAAGCAGGTAAGGCGGTTATGGACATGGGTCTAGAACCACATGTAGTGGAGTTTGCCCCAAAATTGATGCCCCGGCAATTAGATGCTAGAAGTAGCAACGTATTACAACTAACCCTAGAATCTATAGGTATATCGATACATACCGGAAAAGCTACCAACAGTATTATGGGCAATGGCGCAATTACAGGAATGGATTTTGGCGAAGATGACAAATTAGATGTGGATATGTTGGTCATTTCAGCAGGTATACGACCAAGGGATGAACTAGGAAAAACCTGTAATCTAGAAATGGGCGTACGTGGCGGTATTGTGGTAAATGATAAAATGCAAACTTCCGATCCAACCATTTTTGCCATTGGCGAAGTAGCATTGTATAACCAAATGATCTACGGTTTGGTTGCCCCAGGTTATGAAATGGCAGAGGTTGCGGTTAATCAAATTCTTGAACAAAGTGACGTGGTCATGAAGTCTGAAATTGATATGTCTACCAAACTGAAATTGATAGGGGTTGATGTTGCCAGTTTTGGTATTCCCTATATGCCAGCCGAGAAAGGACTTTCCATTATCTATGAAAACAAAACAAAGGGAATCTACAAAAGAATAAATGTTAGCCATGACGGGAAAACCTTATTAGGTGGAATTATGGTTGGTGATGCCGAAGATTATAGCATTCTTCATCAAATGTACCTCAACAATATGCCTTTGCCAGATAATGCCGAAGAACTGATCGTTGGCTCTAGAGGTGAAGGGGGTTCTGCTTTTGGAAGCGCCATGGACCTACCCGATACAGCAGTAATCTGTTCTTGTGAAGCTGTTACCAAGGGTGATGTTTGCTGCTCTGTTTTAGATAATGGCAACGAAACCATAAAAGATGTAGCCAAAGCCACAAAGGCAACTACCGGTTGTGGTGGTTGTAAACCTATGGTGACCGACTTAATAAAGGAAAGTTTAAAAACGTTAGGTAAAACTGTAAAGGAACGTTTATGCGAGCATTTCGATTATTCTCGTCAAGAACTTTTTGATCTCGCAAAACTAAAAGGTATTACTGATTACGACACACTTTTAGATGAAGTGGGTTCTGGTAACGGTTGTGAAGTTTGCAAGCCGGCTGTTGCTGCAATATTTGCCAGTTTATACAATGAAACAGCCAATAGACAAGAAACAATACAAGATAGTAACGACCGCTATTTAGCCAATATTCAACGTAATGGAACTTACTCGGTAGTACCAAGGGTAGCCGGTGGAGAAATTACACCAAAACAATTAATGGCACTTGGTAGAATAGCGCAAAAATATGACCTGTATACCAAAATTACCGGTGGACAACGTATTGACATGTTTGGAGCAAAACTACATGAACTTCCCATGATTTGGGAAGAATTGATTGCGGAAGGTTTTGAAACGGGTCAAGCCTATGGTAAATCTTTACGTACCGTAAAAAGTTGCGTAGGCTCTACCTGGTGCCGCTATGGTATGGATGAAAGTGTAAGCTTTGCCATTGAAATAGAGCACCGTTACAAAGGGATACGTTCTCCTCATAAATTCAAAGGTGGTGTCTCTGGTTGTATTCGCGAATGTGCAGAAGCAAGAGGTAAAGATTTCGGGTTTATTGCAGTTGAAGGTGGATGGAATGTTTATGTAGGCGGCAATGGTGGCGCTACACCTAAACACGCGTTATTACTAGCAGAAAAAGTTGATAAGGAAACAGCAATAAAATATGTAGACCGTTTTATCATGTTCTACATAAAAACCGCACAACCTTTGCAAAGAACTGCCCCATGGTTAGAGAAATTAGAAGGTGGTATTACCTATTTACAAAACGTTGTTATCAACGACTCTTTGGGCATTGTTGATGAATTGGATGCCGAAATGCAAGCCTTGGTAGATTCTTATGTATGCGAATGGAAAGAGGCAGTGGAAACCCCAGAAATTAGAGCGCGTTATACGCACTTTGTTAATTCTGAAGAAACGGATAACAATATTGAATTTGTGTCTTTAAGAGAACAAAAAATGCCTAAAGAGTGGGCGTAACAATTGTCGGTTGACAGTTGTTGTTTGGTAGTTAGCTGATATTCTTAAGTAGAATTTTATTAAACATTAAAAATCGAAATTATGTCTTTACCTGTTTTGAACACATATGAAAGTGTAGCTGCAAATGAAGTTAAGGTTTGGTTCAAAGCTGCACCTATTTCTAAGTTTCCTAAAAACGGTGGTGCTTGCATAAAATACAAGGACAAACAAATTGCTGTATTTAATTTTACAAGAGAAGGTACCTGGTATGCCTGCCAAAATCTTTGTCCGCATAAAATGGAAATGGTACTTTCTAGAGGTATGATAGGGGAAGAAAATATGGAAGCTAAAGTGGCATGCCCGCTTCATAAAAATACATTTTCTTTAAAAACAGGTGAAAACTTAAATGGCTCGTTGGATGCAATTGCCACTTATCCCGTAAAAATAGAGTCGGACTTTGTGTATGTTGGGTTTTCTGAATAGCTTTGAGTAAACTTAAGACTTATGGCGACCACGGATAAATTACTACTTGCATTTAAATATTTTGACGAAGCCAATAAGCAAGATCCCAATACAGAAGTTTTTGAAGGTACCACATACCCTAAAGAAGTACTTTATGGTATACGAATGACGGAAAGGTTAAATGCATTTGACCCCAACGCCTCTGAAGCATTGCGCCTTACTGCCAGATGTCAACATATTTGTAGATGGGAAATACCTAGGGAATCTTACGAGATGAACCGTGAAGGCTACCTAAGATGGCGACAAGAATTAAAAAAATTCCATGCCACTAAAGCGGCTTCTATTTTAGAAGATGTTGGTTACGACAAAGAAACCATTGACAATGTCAAGTTTCTGTTACAAAAAAAACAACTAAAGAAAAACGAAGAAACCCAAACCTTGGAAGATGTCATTTGTTTGGTTTTTTTGGAGTTCTATTTTGAACCTTTTGCCCATAAACACCCTGAAGACAAAACCATTGATATTCTTCAAAAAACGTGGAGAAAAATGTCGCCAAAAGGTCAAAAAGCTGCATTAAAACTGCCGCTTTCCAAATTTTCTTTAGATTTAATTACCAAGGCGCTACACGCCTAGTAGAAATTTACTATTCTTTTTTATGGATAATGACGAGCGTAACATACCATTGGACACCGCTACGTTTATACGTATACGTAAATGGTACTTATTGGCGTTGGCCGCTATTGCGCTTACCGTTATAATTGCTCAGGTTCTTATACAACTACATCTCAAAGCACAATCTGGAGATTCACAACTTATAAATATTGCCGGTAGACAGCGTGCCTTTAGTCAAAAACTAACCAAAGAGACTTTGCTGCTCAAAGAATTGACAAATGCTAAGGACAAAGAATTGGTGCTGTCGGAAATTGTGAAAACACTAGAGATTTGGAAAGAATCTCATAAGGGGCTTCATTTGAGCGATGCTTCTTTTAACCTACCGTATGAAGATGATCCCAAAGTACAATCTTTATTTAAAGAACTAGACCCACACCACTCGGCAATGGTCGATGCCATAGAACATGTGCTATTGACCCATCAACAAGATATCAATGCACCCGTAGACCAAGCAGACCTTAATGCCCTACTAAACAATGAGCGTCAATTTTTGAATATCATGGATCAAATCGTAAACGAATACGATGCGCGTAGTAACGAACAGCTTCAGAAATTAAAACGAAAGGAATACTGGTTACTTGCTTTTTCATTATTGATTCTTCTACTAGAAATTTTTGTTATTTTCAGACCCTTGTCCATCCAAATCAAAAATACTATTGGTCATCTAATTGGTAAAGACGCAGAGTCTAAAAATCAATTGGAGAAAATACAAAGCCTATACGATGAAAAAGAACGCTCACTTAAGGAATTACAAGAGCTTAACTTCGTAATTGATAATGCCGCACTATTTGCAAGCATACGCAAAGACGGAAGCATTGTTTTTATCAGTAAAAAATTTCTTGATCTCTTGGGCCATACCTCTACTCCCGTAAACAAGCCAATTTCAGAAATTTTAACCACCGAAGAAGGTCAACAATCGTATTTAAAAGAGGTTCTAAAAATCAACAGAAAAAATATCATTAGAAATGAAGAACTACAGGTAGTAACCACCAACGGTTCAACCCTTTGGTTAGACATGTCTATTGTACCTATGCATCAATCTTCCTTAGAGCAAGATATTTTAATTCTATGTTCAGATATTACCGAACGCAAAGAAAATCAGCTTAAAGTACAAGAGCTGACCAAGCAGAATTTTGAGGAACGCATGCAGCAGAAAAAATTGCAGGCAAGCCAAATTGTGGAGGGGCAAGAAGAAGAACGTAAGCGTATAGCAAAAGATATTCACGATGGCATTGGGCAAATGCTGACCGCCCTTAAATTTAATATTGAATCAATAGATATTGAGGACAAGGAAAAAACGAGTGAGAAAATCGCCTACTTAAAGTCATTAACGTCAGACTTGATCAAAGGGGTGAGAACGGCCACTTTTAACCTTACACCGCCGGAACTTGGTGATCACGGAATTTTTCCAGCACTACAAAAAATGACCGCCGAGCTATCTAAACTTACCGGAAAATCTGTCTTGTTCAAAAATAAGACCGATGCAAATATTAGATTTGATTCCTTAGCGGAAACCAATATTTATCGTGTAACCCAAGAAGCAGTGAACAATGCTATTAAATACGCTGAATCCAATTATATTTTGGTTACCTTAAATTACTCTTATCCTATTTTAAGTGTGGTCATTGATGATGATGGAAAAGGTTTTGACGATACTTTATTGGCTCAATTACCAAAAAATAACAGTGAGGGTGGTATGGGGCTGTTTTTTATGAAAGAACGTATAGATTATATAAACGGGCGCCTTTTTATAAATTCGGAAATTGGCAGAGGTACACGGGTTACCATCAATTATAAAACAGAAGAAAACAATATTTTACATGGAACGGAATGAGCTTTATCCCATATTTTTAAAAGTATCTAACCTTCATATTTTAATTGTTGGCGGGGGCAATGTAGCTCTTGAGAAACTGACTTTTCTACTGAAGTCAAGCCCCAATGCCCAAGTGGAGATGGTTGCGCCTATGTTTAGGGACGAAACCATAGAACTTGCCAATAAATTCAATATAAAAATGAATGTTGCCGAATATGATGCCTCTTTTCTGAAAGGGAAACATATAGCCATTGCAACAACGGATAACGTGCCCGTAAACGAGCAGGTGTACCATGATTGTAGAGAAAGACAAATTTTGGTAAATGTAGCCGACAACCCACCATACTGCGATTTTTATATGGGAGGCATTGTTACCAAAGGAAATGTAAAGGTGGCAATCTCAACAAACGGAAAGTCGCCAACTACCGCCAAAAGGTTACGCCAGTTTTTTGAGGACGTAATTCCTGAAAATATTGACGACCTCGTTAAAAACCTCAACGAATTCAGAAAAACCATTAAGGGTGATTTTGAAGAAAAAGTAGACACCCTAAATGAATTCACCAAAGGTCTGGTAAATAAAAAAGAGAAGTAAAAACTACCTCTCTAAACTTACATGATCCAGATCGTGGCTACAGCTATAATGTGCATTATCTGCAGCATAGACAGATGCATCTGCAGATTCCCGTGCCTCTTTCATTAGGCGTTGAGCTATTCGCATATAGTACTGCAAATTTCCTAGGTTTCGTGCTTTTGCAGCACTTTTGACATTTTCAAAAGCTTCAGCAGAAAAGTCACGTGTATCTATGGCATGTTTTTCCGCATCGATGGTATAACTAATCGCTTCTGCCAAACCACAACTTTCTGAATCGTATTGTGCCTCAGAAGCTAAAATAACGGCTTCGTCAGCAGCATTTACCGCCTGCCCCATTAATAGCATTACCGTTTTTGTATTTGTTCTTGCTTTGGTAAAAGAGGCATCAAAAGCGGCTATTTCTGCAGAGGTACTTAAAGAATCTGAAAGCTGACTCACTTGTTGCATATAACTCTGTACATCGCTAATTTCACTTTTAAATACTTCACATTGGGCTTGTACATAGGTAGAGGTAATACATAATACAGCCACCTTTATGCAGGTTGTAATCTTGTTCATTCTTGGGGGAATTTTAATTGGTTATGATACTAACTTCTTTATTTTCAAAATCGTATTATTATTAGGCCAACTGCATAAAATAAAGAAATTTCCTACTAAATTTTAATGCTGAGGATAAAACTTATCTAAACATAGAAAAAGAAAAGCACGGTTTTCTATACCTTTAAAAGCTTAAACATTTTCATACCACATGACCTCGGCATCCATCAAAGAAATACTGAACGAATTCAACCTCATCGAAAATTCAACTCAGTGGACTCCTTTAAATAGCGGACTAATAAATGATACTTATTTGGTTCAAGAGGGTGACGGTCGGCAGTATATTCTTCAAAAGATAAATACAAATGTTTTTGAGAATGCCCTTATTTTAATGGATAATATTCAATTTGCACTGCCTATTCTTAGTGCAGCTGATTATGAGCAAATAACTTTTTTAAGCACCAGAACCGGTAAAAACCATCTCATTCAAAACAATGAGTTCTGGCGGATGATGACCTACATACCCAATAGCACCACATACAACACTACAACTAACCCAGCAACCGCATTTGAAGCAGGACGCATAATTGGAAAATTTCATCAACTCTTACAGGATATTGACACAGCTATTTTTAAGGACACCTTACCACAGTTTCATCAACTATATCATAGAAAGCAAGAGTTTCAACAAGCTTTGCAAACTGCAGATACAGAAAAACTTACCACTGCCAAAGCGGCCATAACAAAAGCGCAGCATTTTATAACAGAGTTACATCAATTAAATACTAGTGGCTTACCCATTAGAGTTTGCCACAACGATACAAAGCTTAATAACATTCTCTTCTCAAAAAATTCTGAAAAAGCATTATGCCTTATTGATCTAGATACTATTATGAAAGGATTTTTCTTTTATGATTTTGGCGATGCCATTAGAACGGTTGTCAATACAGCTGCCGAAGATGAACAAAACCACAACCTCATTTCATTCAACAAAACCTTGTTCACTTCTTTCGTGGACGGATTAGCAACGAATGGATCATTTTTATCAATAGCCGAAAAAGAAAGTCTTCCGCTTGGTGCTGTGTTTATGCCATTTATTCATGGGCTTCGTGCATTAACAGACTACCTGAATAATAACAGATATTATAAAGTGACTTATAAAAATCAGAATTTAGATCGTTGCCTTAGCCTCTTTAATTTTGCAGAAAAAGCTTTAGACCATAAAGAGTTTATGCAAACTTATATTCAAGGTAAACTTGCTTAAGTTTGGCATTAATCTTTTTGTTTTCTTCGTTTATCCCACCAAACATAAAGAACAAAAAACAACAAACTTGCCAGTGAACCCCATAACAATCCCATTTTTAAGTCGTCTATACTTTTACCAAAAACGGCAATGAAAATTGTTAAAGGTAATATGCCAATTAGTGTAGCTCCCATAAACCTCCAGTACCCCATATGCAACACTCCGCCCACAAAACTTATGGCATCATTCGACAAAAATGGGTTTAGCCTGGTAACAATTACGGCCCAAAACCCATAGTCATCTAAAAATGATGCTACTTTCTTTTCAGATTTCTTCCCAATAATTTTTTTCACGAATGCATCACCAAAATAACTACCTATAAAATAACCTACCGAAGAAGCTGCAAATACCGATGCAATGATAATGACACTGCCCCAAATAGGACCATAAGCCAGCACAGAAACCACCATCAATAAAACACTGGGAACAACCAATAAGAATAACTGAGCCACCATCGCCAATACCAACACAAAAGGTCCTAACCAACCAAATCCAGAGACCCAATTTTTAATACGCTCTTCATCATCACTCAGTAGCACTGACCAAGCTTCGTCTAAAAAGCTCTGTACGCTGGGCACTACAAAGTAAGACACGACTAAAGCTGCCAAAATACTTATGGAAATATATAAGGGCAGCTTGCTTTTAGAAGTTTTGGTTTCTTTGTTCTGCATATTTTAAAGTAACAACTTTAATTTGGTTATGGTGCCTACACCGTCTTTTTTACCTTCACTAGAGATATACAGCTCACCATCTGGACTAAAAGTGATGCCTTCTGGTTGTGGAAAAACCTTTTTATTTAAACTATATCCCTTTTTGGCTACTCCGTTTTTATCTAGAATCAGTAGTTTGGGTTTAGCACCTTCTAACATATAAATTTCCTTTGTTTTAGGATGAATGGCAATATCTGATGGCCTAAAATTTTTATACACTTTCTTTTCCCTAAAGTGCTTTAATACCTGATCATTCATATTTAATTGCATAACAGGTTTATACGCCAATTCATATTCATCTAAAGAGAAAGCATACACACCTTTCATGTTATCTGAATTGATATCGCGGTCTTTAGGTATTACCAATAATTGATTTTCAGGAAAATCTAACCATAGACTTTCCATATTGTTTTTTTCATTAAAATTGGTCTCATACGACGTTACCTTTCTATCCTGTTCCTCGAAATTTTCAATTATCGTAATAGTACCATCGCTTTCTAGTACATAGGCATTATCCTCTTCAGTTGCCAGACCTTCATAATCACCGGCACCACCAAATGTTATCTCCTCTATTACTTTTTTCTTCTCCAAATCATAGATAAAGATAATACCGTCTTCATCTTGTATTGCGGCTATTTGATTTTCATCCATCCAAGAAATACCGGAAACTTCGCGAAGTTCTGCAGGTAGCTCCCATCTTCCAGAAATTTCATATGCCACCTTTTCGGCACTATCGTACGGTACCCAATCCCTAAAGTTCATAAAAAGGAAAGCCATACCAAAAACAATGGCTGCAATGGTCCAAAACTTTACTTTTGCCATGTTTAATGTTTTATTTGAAGTTGTCATAATTCCTTTATTTAAAACTATTTATATAAAGGTAACTGTCAAATCTGTAAAGAAATAGGAACGGGTATACCCAAACCGGTATTTTATAAAAACCTTAACCCTTAGTGTTAAAAATTACGGTAAAAATATGCTGCTGGGCAAAAGAGTACTTTAATTGCAAGTTGTATTTATCAGCTATAGCTTTGCTGATGGCAAGTCCTAATCCGGTTGAACGACTATCTGCAGATACTTTTTTAAACCGTGTAAATAGTTGGTCAATCTCTAACGGTTTATCTTGACCGTAGTTTTTTATGATTACCTTATTTTCTTCAATTTCAATGGCTATTTCTTTACCTTCCTCACCATGTAAAATGGCATTTTTAATTAAGTTGGTGATCATAATTATAGCCAAATCGGTATTCATGGTATACCTTGCTTTGGCATTTGAAACCACGCTAATTTGCATGTTTTTATGTGTGGCAAAGTCTAAAAAATCTGCCGCAACATTGTCAATAAGTCCGTTGAAATCTACCTGCTCCTCCTCTAAATACTGGCGATTGTCAATTTTAGAGAGCAGCAATAATGATTTATTCAATCGGGTTAAAAGTGTTAAGTTATCTAATACACCGCCTACCTCTTCGGTCTGGTGCCCTGTCAATTCATTTTTCTCCAGTAACAACTCTAATTTATTAATTGCAATAGCGAGCGGAGTCTGCAATTCATGAGCTGCATTTTCAATAAACTGCTTTTGGGCAATATAACTATCGCGAGATTTTTCTGTTAACCGTTCTACACTTTGGTTAAGCAAATTAAACTCATCAATAGCTGTTGGTTCTTGTTTTATAGGCTCATCTTTTTCAATTCTAAACCCCTTTAATTTGTCTATTAGAGAATAGAATGGTTTCCAAACCTTTTTTAAAACTAAGTTATTCAACACCACAATGCTTAACACCAGTGCCAAATAAAGCCCGACCAAATAGGTAAATAGGTTTTCTATTTGATCATCCTCTTCAACCATAGAGGTAATGAGCTTTATTCTATAAGATTTTCCATCTTGCTCGAAAGCACCTTCAAGCAGGCGAATGGGCTCATACTCATCTTCGTTCTGCATATACATTAAAGTATCGCGATAGCTATCCTTAAACTTATTTTGACCTATATAGTCTACTCTTTTAATGGTGTAGTTGTTTACCCCGAAATCAGTATCCTGCAACAAATCCGGATTTACCTTTACCGCATCTATGATCAGCTCTTTTTGGTTCTCCAAACCATCATCTAAACTATCATACACCTCATCTATCATAGCAAAATAGAAGATTACCGCCCATATCGATATAAGTACGATAAGCAGTAATGCAAAGTATTTTGTAGTGTGGTTTAGAAGTTTCATTATGCTAGTGGCTTATTTTACGAGTAATTTATAACCAACGCCATACACCGCTTCTATTTCAATAGTTGCCGCAGCATCTGAAAGCTTTTTTCGTAAATTCTTAATTTGTGAATAAATAAAGTCAAAACTATCGGTTTGATCAATATGATCGCCCCAAACATGTTCTGCCAAAGCGGTTTTGGTCACCAACCTTGTTTTATTCGCTATCATGTACCAAAGTACATCATATTCTTTACGGTTAAGTACAACCTCTTTTACATTAATATGAACACTTCTACTTTCTGGATCAATAGTAACATTACCTATTTCTATAAGTTTATTGCCGTCAAAAGTTCTACGGCGTACCACAGCATTGACCCGTGCACGTAGCTCTGCCATATGAAAAGGTTTTGGCATATAATCATCTGCACCCAAGTTTAAACCTTTAATGCGATCATCTAAAGAATCTTTTGCAGAAACAATTATTACACCATCATCTTTACCAAGTTGCTTTAGGTTTTTCAACAACTCTAAACCATTACCGTCTGGTAGTGTAATATCTAATAGTATACAATCATAATCATACACACCGATTTTTTTATTGGCCGTGCTGTAATCACATGCTGTTTCTACCGTATACTGCTCCCGCTCCAATGTCTGTCTCATGTTCTCCATCATTTGCGGTTCATCTTCTATAATTAGAATCTTCATGGTATTGTTGTTTGCTACAACAATATAAAAGAATTCTAGAAAGATATGGGAATAATGGCACAGTACTAAATACCTGTTAAAATTGATTTGGAAAATGTAATTCCCAATTTCTTCTAGATTTGAACCTTTTCTTTGAAGAGAATTTAAAAATTAACTGATTATGAAAAATAGAAATTTAATAACAGTAGCATTTACAGTGCTTGGTGCATTTACAATTTTTGCACAGGATATTGACCCTAATAATGTACCGACTAATTTAAAACAGAGTTTTGAACAACATTACCCTCAAGCTAGTGATGTGGAGTGGGAATTGGACGGACAGTCGTACAAGGTTGAATTTAACAATAATAAACTGGAGCATGAAATTTGGTATGCTACGGATGGAAAAGCAACTAGAGCGGAACATGAAATTACCACAGCAGATTTACCACAAGCTATTACATCTGTAATTGCCAGTAACTATGCCGGATACAAGGTAGATTCTGTTGAAAAAACTACTGTTGACGGATCTACTACCTATGATGTAGAACTCGAAAAAGGTTGGAATGATGAAAAAGATGTTGTTTTCAACGAAAGCGGAAAAGTTCTTAGTGAAATGATTGATTGATGTTTCTTTGATTGGGAAATGTGGGAAAGGCCGGAATTCAGTTTTCGGCTTTTTTTATTTCAATTTACTGCTTTGCCGACAACTCATTTAACAAATTTCGCACCTTTGCACTATTCCAATTTGCCGCACCGGTTTCTTTAATAATAATCTTACCTTTTGTATCGATTATATAATTTGTGGGTATACTGTTTCCCTGTAGCATTTCTGGTGCTTGTATTTGCGGAAAATAGATAGGCAATTTATACCCCTTTCTACTTATAAAGCCCTTTACTTTCTCGGGCGCTTCTTGAGTCAATAATATAAAATTGACCTTATCACCATAATCTTCATACAAATCTTGAATACCTGGAAGTTCTGCAATACATGGCGGGCACCAAGTTGCCCAATAACTAATGAAAGTAACTTTGCCTTTACCTACCGATATGCTTTGAGTTTTACCTTGCAAATCAACAACGGCATACTGAAACGGTGGCACTTGATCTTGGTCTTCGGTATCTTCAACACTGGGCGACCACACCGCTACTTTAAGTTTATTGACCGCAACCTGAATTGGTGTTCTTGTCTGGGGAATCAACAATAATAAAATAAATACCCCAAAAAGGATATCACTGAATTTAATCTTGCGTTTCTTCATATGAGGTGTAAGTCGAAAAACTTAGTGCTTTCTAACAATTGAACTTAATTGCCTTTTTATAACAACTTAAACCATATTGGCGTTAAGTTTGTGCAAATTCTTAAAAGGTTATCCTTTCTTGCTTTCCTTAAGATATCCGTTAAACACCACACCAAATAGGGCAACCCAAATCAAACGGAAAATCCAGATATTCATGTCAACACCAAAAAATTGACCTGTTTCACTGTTGCTAACAAAGCTATAGGCTATTTCAATTATTGCTATAACCATACCAATAATAAACATTGCTTTTCTCATATTACTTTATTTATTGGCACCGCCAAAGGGTATAATACCCCGAGGCTTGCCTCTAATTTAATAGTTTGTTTCCTTTGAATGCCTCATGGGCTTGCTCTGAGGTGTTTTACAATCTGGAATCCAATTCCTTCTTAAAGGCATTCATATTCTTTACATTCAACGGAATAATTGCCGACAATGCCAATGGAACAGCCAACAGCGGAGTAAACCCATCTTGCAAGGACATGTAAATAAAGAACAACAAACAGCCTGTTAGTACAATTGCCAAAAGCCATACCATTGTTTTTGCGGTAGTATACTTATTAACCAGTTCTTGGGTGCTTAATTTAGCTAAGGCTTCTTTGGTCATTTCATTTTTATTTTGAGCAAGACTATAGTAAAGTACTTCTGCTATTCTTCTACATTGTCACTAGACTTGTTGTACTTAGTGAACGCTATCTTTTTATCTTCCAATATTTTATAAAACCTACGGTGACTTATTTTAAGGTCTTTGGTTATTTGTGCCACCTTTTTTGTTTTCTTTTTATAATGTTTAATCTCTACCGTTACGGCTTTATTGAAGTAATATTTGTGTAAGGCATCTACCACTTCTAGTTCGGTCTTGTTGCTATTGATCGCAAACAGGTCTATTTCAGATTTAATTTGTTGTAAGCCTTTCATAATTTTCATTAATTTTCTGGCACTGGCGCAGAGAACCTCGCTTTTAAATTCTCGTACTTGTCTAAATCTTCTAAAGAGTGGTTACCGTAATCATTGACAATATCAAATTTTACGTTATTGTTTGCCAAGAAAGTAGCTACTCTTTCTAGCTCTTCGGGGGTACCTTTAATTTCAATTTTTGCCATTGTTTACAAATGCATTTATTATAGTGTTTGTTTAAATTTAGCAATATTCTTTGGAATTTGGGTATACAAATAACTTACCTAGTTATATACCCATTAAAGTTAATTGATAATTTAAAAAACCAAGTGTTTCTTTATCAATTCAATACAACGGCAGCATACGTTACTTTGGAATTTTTGCCGGAATGAGGTAATTAAACAGTTATATTAAATTCACTAATGCCTTAAAACTCATACTTTTTCTCTACCGCATATCGCAACAGTTCGCCCGCACCGCTTAAACCTAGTTTACGGATCATGTTTTTGCGGTGGGTGTCTACGGTGCTTTTGCCAATAAAGAGTTCATCGGCAATTTGATGACTGGTATGGCCATTGCCTATTAATTGCAAAATTTCTAGTTCACGGGCACTGAGTACACTTTTAGTGCTATTCTTTTCTCCATCGGGAATATGAATTTTTTTGTCGTAGTATGTTTTGTTAGCGTAGACGGTACGTATAGCTTCTAAAACCACATCTAAGCTGCTATTTTTTAAAATATAACCATGGGCACCAGCAGCTAGCATTTGCTGTACGGCATCATCTTGATCAAACATGGTAAAAGCAACTATTTTAGTATTTGGAAATTCTTTTAAAATACATTTGGTGGCTTCAATACCATCCAATTTTGGCATTCGAATATCACATAATACCACTTTGGGCTGTTTTAACCGTACCAACCTCAATAGTTCTTCGCCATTATTTGCATGCCCGATTATTTCAATATCATCTTCATATTTTAAATAGGAGATTATACCATCAATAAGAGCTTGGTGATCTTCGGCTATGGCTATGCTTATCATACAGGAATATCTATTATAATAGAGGTTCCTTTACCAAGTACGCTATCTATAGTAAAGTTACCCTCTAAATGTTCTATTCGTTTTTCAATATTGGTAAGTCCCATTCCGGTTTTGCTTTTCTCTAGATTAGAACGATCAAAGCCCTTGCCATTATCTTCTATGATAATATTCAGGTTATCATCATATTGCGAAATCTGAATATTCAGTTTGGTCGCTTCGGCATGTTTTATAGCGTTTGCCACCAATTCTTGTATGGTTCTAAAAAGACTGAGTTCTAAGGAGTTTTCCATACGCTCGCCCATACCAAAATCTTCTACATTTACCTCTAATGCATTGGTTTCTGAAATGACCTGTGCCATTTTCTTAACTGCGGGCAACAAGCCTTGGCTACTCATTACCCCAGAGTTTTTGCTATGCGCTATTCCCCTAACTTTTTGGTAGGCTTCTTCCAATAAAGATTGGGCTTGTTTTAAAGCTGGATCTTTATCTTTTCCCTTTACATTACTGAAATGCAATTTTATAGTTGCCATAAGGCTACCCAAGTCATCGTGTAATTCATTAGCTACGCGCTGGCGTTCTTTCTCTTGCCCCTCAATCATGGCGTCTATACTCACCAATTCTTGCTGCTTTAATAGATTGTCTACACGTTCTTGTTTCAGTAACGTTTCTTGCTCCGCCAGTTTGCGTTTTTTGGTCGTATTCTTTTGAACTAGAATGGCAATGCCTGCACCAAAAACTAGAGCTATTGTGGCAGCGATAAGCCAATTTCTAGTTATTTGTGCTTTTTGCTTTTCTTCAAGTATTTGTTTTTCTTTTTCTGCGGTTTGATATTTTGTTTCCAGCTCAGTTAGCAAAGTTGAGTATTTAAACTCATTTAAACTATCCCTTAAATACTCATAAGATACATTGCTCTCAAAAGCTGACTTGTAATTTTTTAATTTATAATAAGCAACAGATTTCCAATAATCAATATACATGCGATTTAGTGTAAAGAGCTTATCTTTTCTGTCTGTCTGTGAAAGACCGAGAATTCGAATTCCCTCCTGAGAGTTATTTTGATTGATTTCAAGAATAGCCTGGTATATCAAAGTGGTTTTTTTATCATACTCCGAATAAGCAAAATTTGATCTATTAAAATGGTTGATGGCTTCTTTATACATACTTTTTGATTTACCATAACTGCCATTCATTTCATAATAAAAACCCACCAATTGTTTAATCTTGCCTTTAAAATAATCTGGTACAATTGTATCGTTTGTCTTATTTAGTAAATAGTGCTCTAAATCCTTGTCCCAATCGTCAACATAAAAATTCTTAAATTTAAAATTTAAATCATAGTAATTAAGGTATACAAGCTCTAATTCATCATAGTAATATTCCCTATACATATTTAAATATTCTTGATAGGTATTATTATCAACCAAAAAAGACACTCGATGAGTGTATAAAATTTTTTTTAATGCTTCACAGATTAGAATCTTGTCGCCTTCAACCAGAGCCAAGGATAATGCATTTTTATAACTGGAAATTGCCTCTAAATCTTTATTGGTGTTATTATAGAAATATAAATCTCCTTTAGAAATATGATAGTAAAAATTGTCAAATAGATTTGATTTATCTGCATTTTCAAGATGAAGACGAAATTGATTTTCTAATGCATTTACATCAAAATTTTTTAATAAATCTGTCTGAAATTTCAAAAACAACATAGACTTATTCCTTGCAGATTTAGAATCGGATAGTAATTGATCTGCCTCGACAATTGAATAACTCCTTATTAAGTCAATAATACTCAATTCAGATTGTGCACTCGCCATGACAGTGAAAGCATAAAAGCATACAACAGTTACAATTCTATTCAATAGTGAAAAAACTTATAATTGGTGAACATCTACGTCTAACTCCTTGTAATACAAATGATTCTTTTTTTAAATCTTTAAAAATTTCCTCATAGTCAAGATGGTCAATAACTCCTTTGTTTTTTAAGTTTTCTATATCTAACCTATCTTGCCTTTCTATATCTATAATGGAATCTCCATCCCTAGCTTGAAAAAGTCTATCCAAAACCACCGGTGTTTTGTTATCAGATGTATCTCTTAAATGTAGGGATATTGGTTGAAAATAAATTCTAGTTACAAGAATATCACCAGTGTTAATTTTTGGTGTAGAAGTCCATTTTCCTTCAATTGGAAAAATTATATCATTTTCTATTACTGTAGATAAGTTAGCGTTGAAACCTTGTAATATAATAAAAAGTCCATACTGTTTTCTTTCCTTATATCTGGAATCACAATCAACTACGTCCAAATCCTCTTGATAAAAATATGCTTTACCAGTTAGCCCTATAGTGATATCCCCTTCGTAATTTTGAACATATAATTGAATTCTTTGAATAGAAAAACTGTCGTTATTTTCTTCTCTTTCTCCAATAAACTTGGCATAAATAAAATAAAAAGAGTCGTATTCCTTATCTGCGAAAATGGGTTGCCAATCTTTAATTTCAAGAGAATTTATGTTTTTAATATTGCTACAAGTCTTGATATCTTTAGTTAGACGAATTGTGTATTTCAAATTTTCATGCATAAAATGTACTTTTTGTTTTGGTTAAAAATGAAATAAATAACAAAGGGATATATTCCCTACAATTGGGTATTTTATTACTTTGTGTGGGAGTCTTTTCTTAGTTGGGCATCAACAAAAAATGCCCATTAATAAAGAGCAACACTAATAGATTCTGGGGGAACTTTAGTATACTAATATTAAGGGCAGCCTCAATTTAACATTTAATTAGGAAATACAAAAATCAGATATAAATTCAATGGTATTTCATTACCAGAAATGATATAAAATAAAAAAAGCAGCCTAATCGGCTGCTTTTTAGTGTTTACAATTTATATTTTTATTCACCTAAGTACGTAAACGTTGTCACGTAAGTTTCATTCTCATCTGAATACTCAGATACTGTTGAAACCGTTGCCGTTGTAGGGTAATCACCATCATACGTATAAGACATGTTGATGGTGTACTCTATTTTACCTTCCTCATTTTTATATAGTACTTGTGACGGATTGTTGTTCGGGAACAATGCTTTCGCCCTTACAATTTCTTCTGCTTGTGGTGCTGCCGCAAAATTTAATCTAATTTGATCCATAACATCGATCAAGCCTGCTGCTTCTGCAGTTTTATAAAAAGGATTTGGCTTATCATCATAAGAGATTTCTGCAGTGTAATACACAACTTCTTCTTCACCCGTCATGTAATCATAGTCATATTCAATAAACTTGATTACAGATGGGTTTCCATTATCATCATATTCCTCAACCTGACCTGTTTCAAAGGCATCGTAAGGTGAATCATATAACTCTTCAACATTTCCGTTATCAACGTTACCGGAAACTTTGCTTAAATCCCCATCTTCATAGATGAAATTAGTTGTTTCGGTGCCATCAAAAATAGAGTTTAACTGTTGCTCGCTATTGTATGAAAATATAATGCTGGTATTGTCATCAGAATTTTCTGCAGACCCCACATTTATAGAGCTGATCAGCTTTGTTTCCACATTACCATTTACTTCTTCAAACTCGTCTGAGGTAGAATCATCACAGCTAAAATTTAAGATTGCAATTGATGAAAATAGTAAAATTTGATTAATTGATTTCATGCTTAATTTTTGGTTTTAATTTATTTGTTAGGTCTATACTTAACTAGAGTATTTTCGAAATATTGCACCCCAAATATTACGGATTCCCGTAATATTTACATCAAGTCAATAGCGACGGTATTTGTAGGAATATTTATCGACAAAACTTTTTTTAAAATTTAATTCAGCTTACCATTTCTTAATATTTACATTGACCAAAAAGTAGAATACGCCATATACCTTAATTCCCTGTTAAACTTTAAAATAACAGGCTTGAGCTTTTAGTATTATCCTTATTTTTAATTCTTGCACCTGTTTCAGGTGCGTCCAAACCAACATTCTAACAAACTTATATCATGAAAAAATTACCAGTTTTACTCATGGCATTTCTATGTGTCATTTCCTCAGCATCCGCAACAACTACCAACTCTTCTTATCAACCCGAAAATACCTTTATTGGCAGTTGGACCATCGATGTCGTCGGTGGTGGTGTTTCTTGGCTGAAAGTACACGAAGAACAAGGGGTTCTAGATGCAGAATTACTATGGATCGGTGGTAGTGTTCTTCCGGTTTCCGATGTGTATTTGGTTGATGAAAATACCCTTATCGTTACCCGAACTTCTGAGGTCGAACTTAAGACAACTTCAGGAAAAGAACGTACGCACACCAGAACTTGGACCATGCGTATTACCAAAAGAAACGATGCCATTGCCGGTACCATGACCGGACCTACTTGGGAAGCAGTAGGTGAAAATATCAGTTTCTTTACAGGTACCCGTATGCCTGCAATAGGTGCTGCACCAGACTTAAGCACATTGAAATACGGAAAACCTATTAAACTATTTAACGGTAAGAATCTAGACGGATGGAGAACCATAGACCCAAATAGCCCCAACGGATTTAAGGTCGTAAACGGTACCATGCAAAATGACCCTGTACAACCAGAAAATGGTGAACATATTTACTATGGAAACCTACGTACAGATCAAGAATTTGAAGATTTTAATTTAAAATTAGAGGTGAATGTACCCAAAGGAAATAATAGCGGCGTATACCTAAAAGGTATCTACGAGATTCAAGTGGTAGACTCGTACGGACTAGAATTGGACAGTCATTATATGGGTGCTCTTTACAGCCGAGTAACGCCAAGTGTACATGCCGAGAAACCTGCTGGTGAATGGCAATCTCTTGATATTACTTTAGTAGACAGACACGTTACCGTTATTTTAAACGGGAAAAAGATTATTGATAATGCCCCAGCGGAAGGACCAACAGGTGGTGCGATAAGCTCTGACGTTTTTGCTCCCGGACCAATATATCTTCAAGGTGATCACGGCAATGTTGCTTATAGAAATATTGTTTTGACCCCAATTATAAAGAAATAATACCAACATAAACAACAAGAGAAATGACACCATTCACCGTATTGGTGTCATTTTCTGTGCATTTTATTTTCAAACAATCATGAACAACTCAACTACAAGCAAAAAATTAGCACACCTATGTACCGTGTTCTTAAGTACTGCTCTTCTTATACAGTGTAAACCTGAAACAAAAGCTGTTGACAAAACTGTAATCAATGAAACCATCTTAACCGCTCCTGAAGGGTTTTCGGTTGCTGAAATCGGGAAAGACCTTGGTGTTGTACGGCACTTAGCCGTTGCCAAAAACGGAGATATTTATGCCAACCGATCTGTATTAAAAGATAGCGCTGCCGTTATAATTCTAAAAGACACCGATAACAACGGAACAATTGATGAGCAACAACAATTTTCTAAACTTCCAGGAACTGGTATACTAGCAACAGACGACTATATATACACCTCTTCTAACACTGCCGTATTTCGATATCGACTGAATGAAAACCATGAAATCATAGATACCGATACCCCCGAGAAATTGGTAGACGGACTTATTGATATGGGCATCGACAATGCAAAGCCATTTACGATCGACAATGACAATAATTTATATGTTACCATAGGCTCTTGGAACGATGCGTGCAGAAATAGTAATGCGGGTATGGTACCATGCTCCATTTTAGATTCCGCCGGTGGTATTTGGAAGTTTAATGCCGATAAATTGAACCAGACCTTTGCCGATGGATCTAGATATGCAACCGGACTCAAAAATTCAGTGGGTATTGATTGGAACTTTAAGACCAACTCTCTTTTTGCTACCGATCACGGTCGTGGTGGATTACATAGTTTTTATCCGGATGTATTTACCAAAAAACAAGATGCCGAACTACCTGCAGAAACGCTATATGAATTAAAAGAAGGTGATAACGCCGGATGGCCCAAAACCTATTATGATCATTTCAAAAATAAACGGATGCTTGCTCCTGAATACGGTGGTGATGGTGAGCAGGTCGCTGAAGAAGATTATATAAACCCAGTAGCTGCATTTCCATCTCACTTGGCACCTAATGACCTACTTTTTTACACCGGTGATATGTTTCCCGAAAAGTATAAAAACGGAGCTTTTATAGCATTTCATAATCAGTCCGCAGAACTAAAGAAAGGATTCTTCATTGCGTTTATTCCTTTTAAAGACGGAAAACCTAATGGCGAATGGGAAATTTTCTTGGACAACTTTGCAGGCTTCGATTTGGCAAACCCATCGGAAGAAACTTTAAAACATCGCCCTTGCGGATTAGCACAAGGTCCGGACGGAGCACTTTACGTGTGTGATGATTTTGGTGGAAGCATTTTTAAGGTAACCTATTGATTATCATAACTTCTAAAAAGTAAAAACGCCCATCAAAATGATGGGCGTTTTTGTTATTTATATGCTATTTTCCAGATTTTTTCATTCTGAATGTTGGAAACATTTTCACTGCACTAGCCATGGCGAGGCTAGTTTAATAATTTAACATTACTCCGCAGCACCTTCAAAAATAGTGTTGAAGATAAGTTTATAAGTACCTCTTGGCTGTGCTCTAAATTGAGGTCTAAATGCGAACAATACAACTGAACCTTCACCATATTTCGCTTTGACCATGGCCGGTTTTTTAGCAATGTACTTTTTCTCTCCCATTGCCCATCCACTCATTAAAAGGTCTTTCTCTGCATAAGTGGCTATTACCTCAATCTCTGGTACCGGGGCATCTTTGATATCTTCCGTACCGCCTTCGCCTTTTTTACTTTGTTTGTCTATTACAAAAGCACGACTCTTATTAAATGATACGGCCACCGTATCTTGCATACCAAATGCCAACGGATGTGTGGTATCTATACCCGCTTTTATCAATGAACCCGGTATAAAGAATTCTTTGCTATTGGTGCCTTCTGTAGCATCTTTTAAAGGCAAACCAAATTGCTCGATTACATAGTTACTGGCAGCATCAAAAGCCATTAACGTTCCGCCATTTTTTACATAGTTACTTAAGGCCAATGATCCCTCTAAACCAATACCTCCTGTAAACTTCTCTGGCATTTTTAAAGTTGAATTACCATGTAATATTGATTTTGCACGTTGCGACGGTATGATCAATACATCATACTGAGACAGGTCTTTTGTTTGTATGTCGGTATCATGAAGCGTATCTGTTTCAAAGGCATATTCATCCATTATAAAACGTGTCCAACCTTCATCCATATTAGAAACCCAAGATTTGTACAAGCCTACTTTTGGAGCGTGAACCTTTGTCATTTCTACTTTTGGCTCTGCGGATAACCCAGTAACCTCTAAACCATATTCAGAAGCTAAATCTTCTATAGATGCACTACCGCCTGATACAATATATGAACCCGCCGGATAGGTGGTTTTACCAGTTTTAAACGATGCCTTGGTCTTGTACGCCGTACCGCCCGCTTTCAATATTTTATTGGTTGCAGCGACCGATGCATTACTGTTGGCACTCAACAAATACCCAAAAGAAGCATTCCCTTTTACGTCTACTTCATAATACGGTGCAGCGTCTATCACTTTTTCTGTGGTTACCTTGAACGGTTCTGCAATTTTATCTACCGCAATACCCATTTGCATTGGCAATGTCCACCCGGCTAAATCATACGGAGTGTCTGGAGGACCTCCTGGATATTGGAAACGTGTTGGGTAGTTTTGCTTTTCCATTAGATCCATCAAATACGGTCTAAAGGCTTGAGCCGTATAAATGATATACGCTCCTTTTTCATACTTCTTGCCGTTGATCTCAAAGTTTTTGGTTGCCTTCTCAATTTCAATTCCGCCCTTAAGAAGCACATTTACTAAGTTTATGGACTCAAAAGCATCCCATTGTTCTTTACTTATTACGTATGCGAACGGACCTTCTTTTTTCGACTTTTCAATTGCCGAAGCTCCCATTTTGTAAATGTTATATAGGTAGTTGCTCTTACGATCGGCAGCCAAATCTAAAGTTGCCCAAGTAGCGGTCAACATATAATCTACGGCATCGCGAAAGTGAGATTCGCCACCCTTCCATGGATCTGGGTACATAATATCTGTACCATCGGTAGGTGTGCCACCAGCTACAGTTTTCGGTAATTTCTCTGGGTCATAATATCTTGGAGTTGGCGAGGTGTGTCCGGTTTCCGTTAAAATACCGATCATATTGTGGTAATAAGGCACGGTACGTCCACCACCGTTCCAGAACATGGTATAGAAATTATCGGCAATGGCACCTGGCATATTTTCCAATGAAAATCTTTTGGTCATTGCAGAACCTACTTCACTTACTCCGGCAGTAATTGCTGGGTGTATTCTAGGGTTCACAGGATCTGCATATGGCGGTAAGGATATTTTTGTCCAAGATGGAGAAGATTGGTGGTGGTTATACACAATCTGTGGATACCACTCGTTGTACAAAATTTTGGTTACATTATACGTCTCTGGCATGGTATTCATGAACCAATCCCTATTATTATCGTGCCCCATGTAGTAGTGATACAAAATTGGCGGGCGAGATGTTTCATAAGGAGTGCCTAAATTTTTCTTGTACCAGTCTACAACAATATCCAATCCATCAGGATTCATAACCGGCATTAAAATGGTGATTACGTTTTCCCTGATTTTTTTTATTTCAGAAGTTTCAGAAGTAGCTAAAGTATAGGCAAACTCCGAAGTCATTTGACCGTGAGCCAACTCCGTAGAGTGCATACCACCATCAACCCAAACAATTGCTTTACCTTCTTCAGATAATTTTTTGGCTTCGTCATCAGATACCTGAACACGTGCAAGTTTCGTACTAATGTCTTTCCACTTGTCTAAATCTTTAAGATTCTCTTCACTAGAGATAAATAGGATGTACATTTTTCTACCTAGTACACTTGTACCGATTTCAACCTTTTTAACACGGTTAGAAGCTGCGTCTAGTTGACCAAGGTAGTCTTCAATTTGGCTATAGTCTGCCAACTTATAGTCGGCACCCACTTTAAAGCCAAAAACATCTTCGGGAGAAGGAACGGATTGTGCCACCGAAACGGATATGCACAAAATGGTAAGTACAAGGGACAGTAATGCCGCCTTGCACCAAGAATTTTTTGTAGTCATTTTTTGAATTAGTTTGTTTGAACTAGGAAATTAAGAAATAGTAAAGAGCTAGGTAAATGTATCTAACAAAGATTATGTTAAAAGAAATGTTAATTTCTTAGTTGATAATCTAAAGGTGGTGTTATTGAGGAAATGGTTTATCAAAGATCAAATCTACTACTATGTGTGAAGATGTATCTTGATCTAATTATGGTTGAACTCCGCAAAATGCACTTGGATGACGTGACATATATAAAAATTAAAAAACTCCATTAAATCAAATGATCCAATGGAGTTTTGAATGTGGTCCCATCTACCTAAAGTTGACCACCTGTCCCGATAGCTATCGGGAGAGTCAGGCGCTCTTTGTTTCATTAAATATCTTGTCTTGTAATTCGGCGTACTTAGTTAAATTTTGAAGATAAACACTACTCTTCATTGATTTAATTTTTCGTTCCAAACGTATAGCATGCGCATAATTATCGCAGTCAAACTTTAAGAACAAAACCCAATCATTTGTAATCGAAGTATAACTTTTTGTTCCATAAGTACCCAAATTATGATTTTCAATACGTTTTTGTAAATCTTCATGACATGCACCAATATAGAATTTATTAAGTGCTTAACTGTATAGAATGTATGTGTGTGACATACCTAAAAATAAAAAAACTCCATTAAATCATTTGATTTAATGGAGTTTTATGTGTGGTCCCACCTGGACTCGAACCAGGGACCACCTGATTATGAGTCAGGTGCTCTAACCAGCTGAGCTATAGGACCGGTTAAAATTTTATAATACGCATTCTAATTTGAAATCAGTAATACTGGTGCTCAAACCAGTTGTATTATAAAACCCGCAAATTGCGGATGCAATATTACTACTTATTTTTAACTGACACAAACAATTCTACCGCTACTTACCAATTTCTTGACATAACTCTACCAACACCCCATTCGCAGTCTTAGGGTGAACAAATGCTACGAGTTTGTTATCTGCTCCTTTTTTAGGTTTTTCATTTAATAACGTGAAACCTTCTTTTTTTAAACGTTCCATTTCCCCTACGATATCTTCTACCTCAAAAGCTACATGGTGTATGCCTTCCCCTTTTTTTTCTAAGAATTTGGCGATAGGTCCCTCTGGTTCTGTGGCGGCTAACAATTCAATTTTGTTTGGTCCGTTTTTAAAGAAAGAGGTTAGTACACCTTCCGATGCCACTTCCTCTTGTTTATAGGGTGCTACGCCCAATAATCTCTCAAAAAGTGCATTGGAATCTTCAATGTTCTTTACCGCTATACCTAAATGTTCGATCTTTTTCATGCCTTATTTGCTTCAGAGTACATCATATAAGGGTTAAGATACATTTTAATATGTATTTTTGCAGTATGGAAACGCAAAGACAACGTAAGATCGCGGGAGTTATTCAAAAAGACATTGTAGATATTCTACAAAAGGCTGCCATTGATGGTGGTCTTCGTAATACACTTATTTCCGTTTCTAAGGTTTCGGTTACTACAGATTTATCTATCGCAAAAATATACTTGAGCATTTTCCCCAATGAGAAATCGGGCGAGTTGATGGAAGGTATAAAATCTAACCAACCGCTAATAAAACACGAGCTTTCTCAACGCACACGTAATCAATTACGCAGAGTACCGGAGTTGCTGTTCTATTTAGATGATTCTTTAGATTATATAGAGAATATAGAAAAGTCATTGAAGCGCGAAGAAAACCCAATAGAGAACAGAGATTTGTTACCTAAACGCAAAAAGAGCTGATCGGTTGAATTTTCCACTCTATATCGCTAAAAGGTATGTGCGTTCTAAAAGTACCCAGAACGCGGTCAATATTATTAATTTCATTACCTTTTTAGTTATAGTTATTGGCTCTGCGGCACTGTTTATTGTGTTATCGGCTTTCGCCGGATTAAAAACTTTTAGCCTTTCGTTTACCGAATCTTTTGACCCACAGTTAAAAGCAATGCCCGTAGCGGGAAAAACTTTTACATTATCCCTAGAACAGGAAGAACGTTTGCAATCGGTCGACGGACTCGCATTTTACTCCAAGGAAATCGAAGAAAAGGTATCTCTAGAACATCGAGGAAAAAATCATATTGCCTACATTAAAGGGGTAGATAGTAATTACACCAAAGTAACGGGTGTGGATAGTACGCTATATATCGGCAATTGGACCATCAATGAATCTCAAGTGGTATCCGGTTTGGGTATTGCCAATATTTTAGGGGTTACCATCAATCAGTTTCGTAGTCCCATGCAGATTTATGCCTTTAAACCTGGTAAAGGCTCTATTTCACAGCAAAGTATCTCATCGCTCTATAATCAATTACCCATGGTGATTGGTGGTGTGTATGCCGTTGAGGCAGATTTGGATAATAAATATGTCTTTGCCGATCTACGATTGACTCAGGCTTTATTGGAAAAAGATTCTCTTTCCATTTCGGGTATCAATTTTAAAATGGACGAAGGCATTGAACCAAGTGCGGTTCGCTCGGAAATTCAATCTATTTTAGGTTCGGATGTTCAATTAAAAAATAGGCAGCAGTTAAACAGTACCCTCTATAAAATGCTGAATACCGAAAATGTGGCTACCTACCTCATCTTTACCTTGGTACTGATTATTGCTCTTTTTAATGTTGTTGGTGCTATTATTATGATGATTTTGGACAAGCAACAGAACTCAAAAACACTTTATAGCCTTGGAACTACAATTAAAGAACTACGACGAATTTACTTTGTACAGGGAATTCTAGTTACCGGTTTTGGCGGACTAATAGGTGTATTGCTTGGCGTGCTTATCGTGTGGTCTCAACTTGCTTTTAGTTGGTTGAAAATTACTCCGTCGCTGGCTTATCCAGTTAAGTTTGAATTCATCAACATTGGCATTGTACTGGCAACCATTTTAGTATTGGGCGTAATTGCTTCTAAGATTGCAAGTAGCCGTATTAATAAAAAGTTGGTGGATCTTTAAGCGTTGGTAAACTGATGGTCTCCAAATTTCTCTAAAACCTCATCAAAGGCTGCAAATACAGAAGCCGAATCATCACTAGTGACCATTTTCATTCTATATTCCTTAAAATTAGGAATACCCTTAAAATAGTTGGTGTAATGTCTTCTAGTTTCAAAGACTCCCAAAGTTTCACCTTTCCAATCGATGGACATTTGTAAGTGACGGCGGGCAGCTTCAACACGTTCTGCCATAGTAGGTGGCGCTAAGTGTGTTCCTGTTTCAAAATAGTGTTTTATTTCCCTAAAGATCCAAGGATAACCAATACTTGCACGACCTATCATGGCGCCATCCAAACCGTATTCATCACGCATTTTTACTGCTGCTTCCGGTGAATCTACATCACCATTACCAAATACGGGAATGTGCATTCTAGGATTGTTCTTTACATCTCTTATAGGGTTCCAATCTGCGCTTCCCTTATACATTTGTGCCCGTGTTCTACCATGAATGGCAATTGCCGCGCAACCTACGTCTTGTAATCGTTCTGCAACCTCAACAATTTTAATAGAGCTATCGTCCCAACCCAGTCTTGTTTTTACCGTAATAGGCAGGTTACTATGCTCTACCATAGCCTTGGTCAAAGAGACCATAAGGTCAATATCCTTTAGAATACCGGCTCCTGCTCCTCTTGACACTACTTTCTTTACCGGGCAACCAAAATTAATATCTATAATATCTGGTTTAGACTTTTCTACAATCTCTACAGATTGTAACATACTATCTAGATTAGCACCAAATATCTGAATACCTACAGGGCGTTCTTTCTCGTAAATATCCAACTTCATAACACTTTTTGCGGCATCACGAATCAATCCTTCCGAAGAAATAAATTCTGTATATACCACATCGGCTCCTTGCTCTTTACAAAGGGCTCTAAATGGTGGGTCGCTTACATCTTCCATTGGCGCTAAAAGCAACGGAAAATCAGGTAGTTGTATGTCTCCTATCTTGGGCACTGCATTCTAATTTTGGGATGCAAAGTTATATAAAAATACGGGAAGGTCATTACCATGACTATTGGATAAATAATATAGTATTAAAGGCTATTAAGGTAGGTTGAAATACTTGTTTTAGTATCAAAAGAAAAAAGCCGGTAAGGTTTTTATGATTTTAGCAGGGGTCTACCTATTAATTAGTTTAGGCGTTTGTGGTCCTATGATATCTTAACAGAACTATAGCCGTTTGTTTTCATCTGTATGCTTGCTTTTAGAATTATCGCGAATTTTAGTATTTCCGAATTTATATCTAAAGCCTAAAACAAATAATCGATTTTCGGGTCTTGTACTTGTGGAATTATTTTGGTCAAGGTAATTTCTTGTAGAATAGGTGTTACCGGTATTAAAAATATCTTCTACTCCTACTGAAACACTAGCATCTTTATTCCAAAAAGTCTTTCTAAAATTTATACCTAATTTACTATATGATCTAAAACTAGCATTACCTTTCACGTATGGAGAAATATAAGTGAACGCCATGTCTGCATACAACGATTCATCTTTTAACAATGTAAAATAGTTATTTGCTCTTATATATGTTGTCCAAATAGAATTCTCTATGACAGCATCTGATTCTAAATCAACAAAACTATTCTGATTATAATAATGACTTGCTAAAAAATAAAAATACCAATATGAAGTAAGGTATTTAGAAACACTTACATCTGCACCAAAATTATAATTGGTTTCTAAATTTACATATTGTGCCTTAAGTGTATTGGTCGTATTATCTTGAATAAATTGTTGTACCTGTTCGTCAGATTTTATACTGGTAAATAGTGCAAACTTATAGTCTTTGTCAAATACATAATCAACTTCTACGTACGATCGATAAGCTGGTTTTAAATTAGGGTTTCCTTCGAAAATAGAATTTGCCGATAAATAATATTGGAACGGGTTGATACTGCTATATCTTGCCCGGGTTATACGCCGGTAATATTTTAGCATAAAAGCATTTTTGTCTTTCGTATAAGACATTGACAGGTTTGGAAACAAATCAAAATAAGAATTACTGTTCGATAAGGATAATACATCTAAATCTCCCTTAGTATCTGTATATTCTCCTCGAAGACCGGCATTTAATTTCCATTTATCCCAATTGTTGCTGAAACTGATATACCCAGCATAAATTTGCTCATCATAATTAAAAATTCCAGACCCTGTTGGGTTAATACCATCTACGTTATCATCAAAACCAGTCTGTAATATACTTGCCTCTGAGTTTATGTTCGCAAATCTAAGACCTATCTCAAATGTAGATTGTTCAGATAATGGAAGGGTTAAATCTGTTTGAGCACTAAAAAGGTTTATAATCTGGTCAGATTTTAAGTTCAGCGTATTTTCAGATGTATTTTCGGTAAAACCTTCTACAATGTCATTATTTAATTCTTGATTGTCTTTAGAATCATAGTAGGTAAAGTGGGCATTTGTAGAAATTTCTGCTCCATCGTCGTTCAACCTATGAACCCAATCTAAATAATTAGATGAATTGAAGGTATCGTCAATTAATACATTTAGACCTTTTAAACGTGCCGTTAGTACTTCATTATTGTTTTCTATATCAGTAGTAGAGGTATATTCAGTGATACGATCTGGCGAAAAGCTTGAAGTAGAAGATAGGCTTATGGTATTTTTATCATTCAATTGTATATCTAAAAATAAGTTTAGATTGTGACTTTTTTCTTTGGTTATAGATTTTTGTTCTGCTGTCCATAACTCATTCTCCTGTCCATTTTCAAAAAATGTAGTAACGTCAGTATACCGAGTCCAATTTCTATTATGGCTAAAACTATAATTTGTAGTAAAATCTATCATTTTACCTTTAAAAAAATGATCCGTTCCAACCGTATGTTTTGGTAATACCCCTTGTGTGTATTTGTTGAACACTGCACCATTATACCCGGCTACAAGGTTTTTTTTCATTTTAATATCTATAAGCAAACCACCCTCTGCGCTATATTTAGCAGGCGGACTCGTTATTACCTCTATAGATTGCACATTACTTGCCGAACTACCGCTAAGTAAATTAATTACATCTTCTTCTGGCAAGTTTACCAACTTACCATTGATCATAATATTGACTTTAGAGCTGCCATTTACATACAAACGATTGTTCATGACCATAACACCTGGCGTGCGTTTTAGTACGTCCCATATATCACTATCGGAAATTGAAGTATTTTCAATATTGAAGATATGGCGATCTGCCAGTTGCTCTAGTTTAGGTTTGTGCTGCGTTACCACCACCTCGTCTAACTCTTGAGAACTTGTAAGAACCAAAGGTGCTATTTCAATAGAATCGGTTATTGTAAACAAGTCGCTTTCAACCGTATTCGCAATATAACTAGCAACTATACGATAACTGCCAGAAGAAACAGACTTAATTTCATATCGTCCCTGATCATTGGTGACGGTTCCTTTTATAAATTCACCGTCTTCACCCATCAAAATTACATTGGCAAGAACAACAGGTGCATTGTTCTCGTCTATAACCAAACCATTAATAGAAAAATCTTGAGCAATCGCTAGATAAAACGTAAGAAAAAATATAGACGATAAATATATATTCCGGGTCATTTAATATGCAGAATTCTAATTAAATGTAGGAAAGTAATATTGAAATATCTTACAGAAAGTATAAAAAATATCTACTACAACTATAAGAACCTGCTAAATAAGTAGTTATAACTACTCTAACCGTTCGCGCTCTATTTTATCTATGTTACGCTGGTTATCTTCTAAGCGGAAATTACCGAAGTTATAGGTGAAACCAAACTTAACATATTGGGTTTCTTCGACTGCCAAGTAGCGATTGTTTTGATTTAAGTATTGAGAAGAACTGTAAGCGTTATATTTTCCAAGAAGATCATTCGCACTAACGCTGAATACAGCTCTGTTATTTAAAAATGATTTTCTTAATCCTATGGTTAAATTTATAGTCTCATCTTGGATAAAGGATCCTTCTAACCAACCGGTAAGGTAAACAACACCCAACTCGCCCTTAAAACTACCATCATTAGAAAGGGTTATATAGTTGGTAATATCAATATATGCACCATTAAGTTCATTGGTGTATGAAAATGTATCGCTTTGGGAAGCTATAAAAGTTTCTTCTTCATGAAAGAAAGACATATAGCTGTACAAATACCAATTATTTGTAATTGACTTACCATAGGTAAAATCGAAACCGTAAGAAGTACTTCCTAGTACATTTTGGAAATTATCGGTTAATACAAAATCAGTGTTGTTTTGAAAAGTAAGATCCGAAATATACCTGCCATTATCACGGTAGTAAAAATCAAAAAAATACTCTTGATTTAGCGTATAGTTTAAATTAAAGTTATGAATAAAACTTGGTATCAAATTAGGATTGCCTTCTACAAAAATACGCTCATTACTATATGTTCTAAACGGATTTAAATTCTCATACCTGGGGCGTTGTACCTTTCTGGCATAATCAAAAGATAGACTATGGTGGTCATTGATATTGTGCAGAATATACAATGAAGGGAAAAGTTCAAAATAACTAAGTTCGTTAATGTTTGATACATTTACAGACACTCCCGTGCTTTTTGTTTGTTCTGCACGTAACCCTGTTTTTATACTCCATTTATCCCAGTCTTTAGAAAGGCTAAAATAACCCGCATACACACTTTCGTCATAGGTATAGTCATCAGAAAGATTGGGTATAAACTGCGTACCATTATTCTGTAGAAAATAATCTAATCTACTTTCAGAATCAATAAAAGAACCTTTTGCCCCTGTTTCAAAAAATACACTACCTAAATAATCAGTATAATCTATTTGAGCGGTCTTTATTTCTATCTGTTGATCAGCAATAGTAGAGAAATTAAAATCACGTATAAATGAGCCGCTAGGCTGAAAATAATCTGAGTTAACAACTTGATTTCGGTCTAAACCAAAATTTGTATAGTGTGCATTTACAGTTAAATTTCCTTGGTCTTTAAACTGATGTTTAAAGGTAAGATCGCCCGAAATATTATGCTTTTGTTCGCTTAAAAAACTGTTTGATGTAAAAATTGAATCTAAAACCCCTGCGCTGTTTTTAATGGTAGTTTCCTGAAAAAAATCAGCATCCTTTTTTGGTTGATACTGTGCGTTGCTTGTTAAGCTTAGAGAGTTCTTATCATCAAATTCATAATCTACCGATACACCTGCGCTATGGGTATTAGTGCGTATTATTTGATCAAAATCTGTATCCCAAATAGAAGTAATACCGGTATTATCCATAAAATTGGTATTGCTCAAAGTATTCTTAAACTCCTTCTTTGGGGTGTAATTGTAACTTGCGTTTACATTTAACTTTTTAGTCTTATAAAAATGCGATGTTCCAAAATTATACTTCGGAAAAACTCCTTGCGTATACCCAGCATTAACATTACCTTTATAGCCTACAGATACATTTTTACTAGTAACAATATTCAAAATAGAACCACCTTCGGCGTCATAGCTTGCTGGCGGATTATGAATAACCTCAACCGATTTTATATTCTCGCCTTGGTAATTTTCTAACAGACTTCTTACCTCTTCTGCAGATAATTGCACTTTACGATTATTGATATAAACCGTAGTGGCTTGATTTCTGACTTTCAGTTCATCATTCATCATAATCACTCCTGGTGTTTGACGAAGAATGTCCCAAGAACTGTTCTGAGAAACAACTGTATTTTCAACATTGAAAACAATACGGTCAACCTCCCTTTTTACAACAGGTTTATTGCTGGTAACGGTAACTTCGTTCAATTGTTCAGCTTCCTGTTCAATAATCAAAGCACCTATTTTAGTGTCACTTATAATTTCTAAGGGTAAATTCTTAGACACTTGACCAACATAAGATGCTTTCAAAAAATAAAGACCTTCTGCAATACCTGCAAATACAAAAACACCGTTTTCATCTGCAGAAGTACCTTTTACCAAAGTTGAATCTGTAACGGTGAGCAGAAAAACAGAGGCAAAAGCAATAGGTTCTTGGTATTGGTCTTTTACTTCACCTTTAAGCTCAAAAAATTGTCCATGTGCAAATTGTGTAACACCTAAGGTGAAACAAAAAATTATAAATAAAGGTTTCAACAGAATTTTGGGGCTATTTGTCAAATCTTAGTATGCTATTGTCGTAATTCTTTACAATATATGTAATACAAAGTTATAATTACAATAAATAAATAGATAACCACTCTAAAGCTTAGCGCTATAAATTAGATTATATTTGCAATTGCTCTTTAATGCCGAGTATATTTTTGGTAAATAAAGAGCGTCATTATTACTGTTTCCGCTATGAAAAACATTAGAAACTTCTGCATTATTGCACATATTGACCACGGTAAAAGTACCTTGGCAGATAGACTGTTAGAATTTACAGGATCGGTTACCGATCGTGAGAAAAAAGAACAGTTACTAGATAGTATGGATCTTGAAAGAGAACGTGGCATTACTATTAAAAGTCACGCCATACAGATGGATTATATCTATGAAGGAGAAGAATATGTTCTGAATTTAATTGACACCCCTGGTCACGTTGATTTCTCATACGAGGTTTCTAGATCAATTGCTGCCTGCGAAGGTGCTCTACTTGTTGTTGATGCTGCACAGAGCATACAGGCACAAACCATTTCTAACTTATACTTGGCGTTAGAAAATGATTTAGAGATTATCCCGGTTTTAAACAAGGTTGATTTACCTAGTGCCAACC
This sequence comes from Maribacter litoralis, assembly GCF_003075045.1. Classification (GTDB taxonomy): domain Bacteria; phylum Bacteroidota; class Bacteroidia; order Flavobacteriales; family Flavobacteriaceae; genus Maribacter; species Maribacter litoralis. The sequence goes on from NZ_QCZD01000003.1 coordinate 739,957, forward strand.
CAGAAGAGGTTACAGATGATATCGTTGATCTATTAGGTTGTAAGGCGGAAGAAGTTATACCGGCATCTGCAAAAACAGGTATTGGTATTGAGGAAATTTTAAGTGCAATTATTGAACGTATTCCTGCTCCCAAAGGAAACCCAGATGAAGCATTGCAAGCTTTGGTTTTCGATTCTGTCTACAATCCGTTCAGGGGCGTTGAAACCTATTTTAGAGTTGTAAACGGTTCTATTAAAAAAGGACAAAAAATAAAATTTGTTGCCACCGATAAAAGTTACTTTGCAGATGAGGTTGGTACCTTAAAATTGACCCAGCATCCTAAAAAAGAAATAAATACAGGTGATGTGGGATACTTGATCACAGGTATTAAAGATGCCCGTGAAGTAAAGGTTGGTGATACCATTACAGATTCTGCAAACCCAACAAAAAATGCAATTGCAGGTTTTGAAGATGTAAAACCAATGGTATTCGCCGGTATATATCCTGTAGATACCGAAGATTTTGAAGAGTTAAGGTCTTCTATGGAAAAGTTGCAACTAAACGATGCCTCTTTGGTATTTGCTGCTGAAAGTAGTGCTGCACTTGGATTCGGTTTCCGTTGTGGATTCTTGGGAATGTTGCATATGGAAATTATTCAAGAACGCTTAGAGCGTGAGTTTGATATGACCGTAATTACAACTGTACCAAACGTTAGTTACTATGCATTCACTAGAAAAGATCCAGAGGTGCCGTTAATTGTCAACAACCCTAGTGATCTCCCAGATCCTTCTACAATTGATCGAGTAGAAGAACCATATATTAAAGCTACCATTATTACCAAATCGGACTTTGTTGGTAACGTAATGTCGCTCTGTATAGAAAAAAGAGGACAAATTACTAACCAAACCTATTTGACCACAGAGCGTGTTGAACTGAATTTTGATATGCCACTTGCAGAAATTGTATTCGATTTCTACGATCGACTTAAAACGGTTTCTAAAGGTTACGCGTCTTTTGATTATACCCCAATAGGTATGAGAGAGTCAAAATTAGTTCGTGTAGATATTTTATTGAACGCCCAAACGGTCGATGCACTTTCTGCCTTAATACATTTTGATAGTGCTACCACTATTGGTAAGAAAATGTGTGAGAAGTTAAAGGAGCTTATACCAAGACAACAGTTTGATATTCCTATTCAAGCGGCTATTGGTTCAAAGATCATATCTAGAGAAACAATTAAAGCCTTACGTAAAGATGTTACCGCTAAATGTTATGGTGGAGATATCTCTCGTAAAAGAAAGCTGTTAGAAAAGCAGAAAAAAGGTAAAAAACGTATGCGACAAGTGGGTAATGTAGAAATTCCACAAGAAGCATTTATGGCGGTACTGAAGTTGAACGACTAAATTATCTTACTTCTTTCTTATTTTTTAAATTCAATTGGTTGGGGAACTTGCCTGTGCTTTTTAAATAAACATTTTTAAATAGGATAATGGCTTTAAGATACTTCTATATAATAAGATATAGTTTGTCCTTGTAGTTCAAAATAATTAAAAATCGTAAAGAAAATCTGAAGTTACTCTTTGTTTTTGGCTTCCTCTTTATCCGGATCTTCGGTTGGGAACATTTTACCTAAATATGCCAGTTTATATCCTTTTTGAATGTCTGTAAAGTCTTTACTAAAGGCAGTAATGATATGAATATCTCCTTCTGGATCAATGAGGAACAAGGGAACGATATCGGCATCTGCCTTGGTAATTTCTATCAAACCTTCATAATGCTCTGTGTCGTGCAATTCTATTTCATGTATAGCCGGAAACTTCCTTGCCGCTTCGGTCAGTTTGATAAAATCATCTGTATGTGAAAACAATCCTTCTTTCGGATTATTCTCTGGGTCTGACATTTCATCTGCATCAACAAGTCTAAATGAACCATTTTCTCCAAAGGCATCTTGAAACTTATCAATAGCATATTTATTAATATCAGAATTCGCGGTCAACGCCATTAAATACCCAATATCGTTCAATTCAATATTATCGATTAAATTATCTGAATAAATGTTTGCTGAAATAGCCTCTAGGCCTAGTTTGTTCGCTTTGTCAATATTAGATTGGTTATTGTCGATCAACACTACATGCCTATCATTTTTATGTAAATAATCGCCAATTAAACGGGAAACTTTAGAAGCACCCAATATTAGAATACCTTCGGATTTATTTAGAAAAACACCTATTAGTTTGGCAAACACTCGAGCTGTAGTCGCATTTAACAACACTGTACCCAAAACGATCATAAACACCAAAGGCGTAATATATTCTGCACCCGCTTCACCTTTAGATAGCAGTTTAGAGCCAAATAACGAGGCAATACCTGCAGCAACAATACCTCTAGGACCTACCCAACTTATAAAAAGCTTCTCGTTGAATTTTAAGTTAGAGCCTATTGAACTTAAAAACACACCAAGAGGTCTAATTACCAATACAATGGCCAAGAATAACGCTATGGTTTTCCAGGTAAATATCAACTCTAAGTCGGCAATATTTATGTTAGCAGCCAATAAAATAAATAGTATGGATATTAAAAGAATACTCAACGATTCTTTAAAATAAAGTAGTTCTTTTATATTCGGCAAATTCGTGTTGCCCATAACCATACCCATAACCACTACGGCCAATAAGCCCGATTCATGCGCAAATACATCGGACATTACAAAAACTCCCAATACAACAGAAAGTGACACTACATTCAATAAATAATGAGGAATAAAGGTCTTTTTAATTAAAAAGGTAAGGGCATGCGCAAATGTAAAACCGAATGTAAAGCCAAATAAAAGAATTTTACCAAACTCGATTAAGGCGGTAACCGTATAAGCTTGACCTTCGCCAACACTAATAAACTCATAAACCAATACCGCAGCTAAAGCACCAATGGGATCAATGAGTATGCCTTCCCATTTTAAAATAGCTGAAATATCTTTCTTAAGTGGTATATTCCTTAATATAGGAGTAATTACCGTAGGACCGGTAACAATGATCAATGCTGAAAAAAGAAAGCATAGCTGCCATGAAAGCCCAAAAAGAAAATATGCAGCAAGTGCAGCCCCAAAAAAAGTGGTTAAACTACCAAGTGTAATAAGTTTTGTAATTACGGGACCTATATTTCTTATTTCAGAACGTTTTAGGGTGAGTCCGCCTTCAAATAGAATAATACTTATTGCCAAAGACACAAAATAATAGAGTCCTTCTCCTGGAAAAAGACCTTTATCACCATTCCAAATAGGTTCTATTATTTTAGATCCATCTTCTGTATACAAAGTAGACAAAGGTCCAACGATTAAACCTATAAGTATCAAAGGTAAAATTGCAGGCAGTTTTAAGCGCCATGCCACCCATTGAGCAAGTATTCCCAAAATTATAATCCCTGCAAGCTCTAGCATTTAATTTGTTTTGGTTAAAAATAACAATTCTAGACCAGTAAACGATATAAATAACTTACCATAACCCCTATTTTAATTTTAGAGATTTTATCACTTCATAAAATAACTGTATAAGGTTAAATGTAATCTAGGCGATCATAAGGTTCTCTAATATTTAGAGCTTTTAAATTTTAATATAAAAATTGGTTAACTTATACTAAGATAATACTACAACATATTATAAAAATCTTAAGATTATTTATGTAGGCGTAGCTGATGAATGTGCTTGTAAGATTAGCAATTTAAACTCTTAAAATTCATCTTTAATTCTTTCAAAATCAATTATAAATGTATTTATTACACCAAGTTTAATCCTACAAAAGAATCAGAAAAAACATCAAAATAGACAAGACTTTTATAACTTCGTTACTACACAAAAAATTAACTCTTATTATTAATTTGAAAATAATAGGGAAGTGCAATTAACTCATACCCATTAAAAATGTTTGTTCCAGAAAAGCATTCAATCTTAAAAAGCCCTTTATTTTATGGGTTTTTATCGTTTTTTCTGGTTCTTATCATTACTCAATTTATAGCCTATCAAAAATATCAGTTAGATCAAAAATCTGATCAACGAGAAATTGAACAAAGGGTCTCGCAACTAAAAGTTGATTTACAGAATGTATTAGGTCAAAGTTATAATGCGACTCATACCTTAGCCTTTATAGTTGACCATTATGGCATACCACAAAATTTCGATAGCGTAGCTCAATTGCTTTTAAATAGTAATAAGAGTATTGATGCATTAGAATTAGTGGATAAAAAAGGTGTAATAACCCATGTGTATCCATTAAAAGGAAATGAGGTTATTGGTTTGAATATTCTAGATGATCCCGATAATAAAATGGGTGCAACAACTACCCTTAAAAAAGGCGATTATTACACCGCCGGACCTATTTATTTAAGACAAGGTGGCTCCGGAATTATTGGGCGTAAACCCATGTTTAAAAATGGTGAGTTTAATGGATTTGTAGCGGCCGTGGTACGTTTGTCAACAGTGCTAAATGCTATTCAATTAGATACTTTGGGCGAATCGAAATTCTCGTACGAGTTGGTTAAAATTAATTTAGACGAAACCGAAGAAACCTTTTATGCCTCTGAAAATATTTCTAAAGAAGGCGCCACTACACTACCGTTAACTACAAGTGAAGGAGAATGGAAGTTATATGTATATTCGAATAATAATAAATTTAATTCCACCTCCACAATTTTCTCCGTTTTAGGTCTTCTACTCGCAATCGTTTGCGGGTTACTTTCCTGGTTTTTAATGCGCCAGCCTTCAAAGCTAAACAGATTGGTTGATGAAAAAACCGCAATGTTAAAAGAAAGTCAAGAGCGATATAAAATGCTTATTGAAGAGGCTTCTGATGGTATTTTTCTGTCCGATTTTAAAGGCAATGTTTTAGATGCTAACCCATTTGCTATACAGATGTTCAAGTATAGCAAACAAGAACTTTTAAATAAAAACATTACTGAGTTGATCTTATCTGAGGACCTTGTAAATATGCATAAAAATTTCACTAAAGTTATACAAGGTGAGTCCATGCGTATTGAGCGTAAAATGATAAAAAAAGATGGTACTATCTTTTATGGTGAGGTAAGTGGTAAAAAGTTAAGCAATTCTACTATTATAGGTATCGTTAGAGACGTCACCCAAAGAAAAGAACTTGAATTATCTGTTAAAGAAAATTTAGTGAAGTTCAGTAAAGCTTATAACAATGGTTTTGTTGGTATGGTCATCAAAGATCAGGCTAAACGATTTGTAGATGCCAATTGCTATTTTCTAGATTTAATAGGTTATTCCTTAGAAGAGATAAAAGGAAAAACCATGCATGAACTTGGGTTAATAGATATGGTTGAGGCCGTAAAGAAAAACCCTAAGCTGAATGCTTTTATTAACTCTGATCGCGTTGATAAAATCGAAATAGAATTAACCACCAAGAATGGTCAAAAGCTTCATTTAATTACATCTAATGAACCTTATGAGTATTTAGGAGAACAACTTTGTTTAAGTACATACATTGATCAAACTGAATCAAAAAATGCTAGCATAGCTATAGAAAAAAGCGAAAAAAGATATAAGCAGTTTACCGAGAGAATTTCAGACGCCTACGTAAGTTTGGATAAAAACTGGTGCTTTACAGTTATTAATGCCAAAGCAGCCAGAATAGTTGGTATAGATTCGAACGAGATGATAGGTAAAAATGTTTGGGACGAATTTCCTTCATTTAAAAATTCAGAAGCTTACGCTATTTATAACGGAGCAGTTAAAAGACAAGTTTACACCCATTTTGAACAATACCACGAAGAGGTAGATCGATGGATTGAAAACCACCTATATCCATCTCCAAACGGACTGTCTGTATTTTTTAGGGATATTACACACCGAAAAAAAGCCGATGAAGAAAAGCAACGACTTATTTCAGTAATAGAAAATAGTCCTGGTTTTATAGGTATGGCTACACTAGATGGAAAACCTCTTTTCTTAAATGATGCCGGTAAGAAATTAGTCAACCTGCCTAAAACTATTAACCCAAAAAACACCACTATACTCGACTTTTTTGAAGATGAATACAGGGAGGTAATAGCAAATGAACATATGCCTTCCATTATGGAAAAAGGACTATGGACCGGTGAAGTTCCACTAAAAAACTTTAAAACGAACAAACCTACACCTTTAGAATTTTCAGGTTTCTTAATTAAAGATGAGAAAACTAACAAACCTATTGCCATGGGCGCAATCGGGTTCGATTTAACGGAGCGTAAAAAAACACAAAAAGAAATTCTTGACCTACAGAGTAAAATGGACGCTGCGATAAGAATAGGTAAAATAGGATATTGGGATTTTGACATGAATACTAAAACCTATATCTGTTCTCCGTTAATATATCATATCTACAATATTGAACCAGACACCGTAATAGACATCCCTTTTCTTGAAAGTCTCATACACCCAGACGACTTAGATATGCATAGGCAAAACGTAATGTTAATTTTAAAAGAAAAAACCACCCATGCATTTTCTTATAGAATAATAGTAAAAGATGGTTCTGTTAAATATTTAATGGTTGAAACGGAGGTAGATAGAAATGATGATAACCGTGCGGTAAACATTCGTGGTACCATAATAGATATTACTAAACAAAAAGAGGCAGATTTTGAGATTTTAAAATTGCAGAACAGAATGAATGCCGCAATAAGAATCGGTAATATTGGATATTGGCATTGGGACATGACTGGTGATGTTGTAGAGTGGTCAAAAGAAATGTATGCTATACATGAAATCGACCCAAGTACTAAAATGACAGTAGACCTGGTTAGAAAAACCATTTATCAAGAAGACCTGTCTATAATGGACAAGGTATTATCTTCAAAACCTGGTGAAAAGCACCCAACACCAAGTATTTATAGATCTCAACTTAAAGACGGTACTTTTAAATATTTTTTAGCTTCATCTGAACTGGTTTTCGATGAGAACGAAGTACCAATTGTATATCGTGGTACCGCAATGGATATTACAAAAACCGTTCTGGCAGAAGAAGCCCTTAAAGAAAGTCAAGAGAAATTTGCCAAGGCCTTTGAGAACAAATTCGTTGGTATGCTCATTTTAGACGAAAGTGAGATTGTAATTGAAGCAAATGCTACAGTTTGTAGCATACTAAATGTTTCCAAAGAACAATTGATTAACAAAAAGATTATGGAGTCGGGTGTGGTTTTTTTAAATGATCATTACACTGAAAAAAGGCATAATACAATAAACCAATTAGAAAAACAAGGTAGGGTTACCAATGAAGAATTTAAAATTACCCTTACAAACGGACAGGAAAAAACCGTTTTAGTATCTAAAGAATATTTAGAGATAAAAGATCAAAAAAGGGTTTTAGTTACTATTAATGATGATACCAAAAGAAAAGAAACCGCCGAAAAATTAGCCACTCAATTTATTGAACTTCAAAAAACAAACTCAGAGCTAGATAGTTTTGTATACAGTGCGTCTCATGAACTTAGAGCTCCATTGTCTTCTGTATTGGGTCTAATTCAGTTGATAAAAATGGAAGGCGTTGACCCAAAATTATATCAACATATTGATATGATGGAAATTTCAATAGAGAGGTTAGACAGCTTTATTAAAGATATTATTGAGTACTCAAGAAATAAACATAAAAATATTGAGCTAGAACCCATTAATTTTAGTAATTTAATAGAACAGTCTCTTGAGAGTTTTTGGTACTTAGAAAACACCAAAAAAATTAAAATTGACATAAGCGTTGATGATAAGGTTCAATTTGTTTCTGACAGTAAAAGGGTTTCGGTATTATTGAATAATTTTATTTCAAATGCTATTAAGTATCATGACGTTAATAAAGAGTCACCTTTTATTTGGATAACCGTAAAAACATCTAAAAAAGAAGCTATCTTAGTTGTAAAAGACAATGGTGTTGGTATCGATGAAGACCAAATAAAACGAATTTTTGAAATGTTTTACAGAGTATCCTCTAAAGTAATGGGATCCGGTATTGGACTATTCATTGTAAAAGAGGTTATATCTAGATTAAAAGGAACTGTCACATTAAAATCTAAAATTGGAGAAGGTTCAACATTTACGATAACAATACCAAATGAATCAGGTAAATTATAATATGAGCAAGGATATTAATATTTTGTTGATCGATGATTCGGATGTCGATAATTTCATTAATAAAGCTGTTATTTCAAAAGAGGATAATATTTCTCAAATAACTACTATGACATCTGGGCAAGACGCTTTAAACCATTTAAATGAGATTGTTGATAACCCTGATACATATCCAGATATTATTTTTCTGGATATCAAAATGCCGGGTATGAACGGTTTTGAGTTTTTAGATGAATATTTAAAACTACCCGAAACTATTGTAAATCACTGTAAGATTTACATCTTAAGTTCTTCAATAGATTCAATAGATTCTGAAAGGGGAAAAGAATATGCCATTGTAAAAAAGCATTTGACCAAACCATTGGCACATCATAAAATTGGAAATTTATTGGCTGAAGACTAAACTTCTATAAAAAAGCGATTCATCAATTCTAAATTCAGTAAAAAACACATTATATAGGGCTTAAATTATAATATCTTCTTAATAATCATAAGATTTGGTACACTTTTATTATTTTGCCCCTTATGAAAATTTATCCCATTGAAACTGGTAATTTTAAGTTAGACGGTGGTGCTATGTTCGGGGTGGTTCCAAAAACAATTTGGCAAAGAACAAATCCGGCAGACGACAACAATTTAATTGATATTGCCGCCAGAAGTCTTTTGATTGAAGACGGTGATAGATTGATTTTAGTAGATACCGGTATGGGTAATAAACAATCTGATAAATTTTTTGGATATTACTATCGTTGGGGTGACTTCAATATAGATTCATCCTTAAAAAAATATGGTTTTCATAGAGATGATATTACCGATGTTTTTTTAACCCATTTACATTTTGATCATGTTGGTGGTGCCATACAATGGAACAAAAATAGAACAGGTTATGAGCCCGCATTTAAAAATGCTAAGTTTTGGACGAATGAAAAACATTGGAAATGGGCCACTGAGCCTAACCCAAGGGAAAAAGCTTCGTTTTTGAAAGAAAATCTGTATCCAATGCAAGAAAGTGGTAAGTTAACCTTTATTGATCATACAGATAAAAGCTTTTTAAAAGATAGTCCGCTCGGATTTGATATACGTTTTGTTGATGGCCATACAGAAAAACAAATGTTGCCACAATTTACTTATCAAAACAAAACTATTGCTTACATGGCAGATCTTATACCAACAGTGGGTCATATACCTTTGCCTTATGTTATTGGTTATGACACTAGACCACTTATTACCATGACCGAAAAAGAAATATTCTTGAACGAAGCTGTGGAAAACAACTACTATCTTTTCTTTGAGCACGATGCTCACAACCAACTTTGTACTTTAAAGCATACAGAAAGAGGAGTGAGGTTAGATCAAATATATACTTTCGACGAACTCTTCAATTAACGCTACACTATTTAATTTCTAAACTATAAACATTAACTAAAAGTTGCCCATATATGACAAACAATACTCTTAAATCAATCTTTGCCCTTTCGTTAGCGACCGTTTTATCAGGGTGCGGTAGTACCAATACAGCAACAAGTAGCGGATTAGTTCTTACCCCGGTAGAAAACATTGATTCCACGCCTTTAAAGATTTCAGATTTAACAACAGCCGAAAAAAACAATTGGGGCCATTTAGATCTTGTTTCCGATACCATACCTGGTATGAGCGTTGATAAAGCTTACACAGATATCATTAAAAATAAAAAGGGAACTAAAACCATTGTAGCGGTACTAGATTCTGGTATTGATCTTAATCATGAAGATTTAGATGATGTTCTATGGACAAATACAAAAGAAAAAGCCGGTAATGGTATAGATGATGACGGTAATGGCTACATTGATGATATACACGGCTATAACTTCTTAGGGGAATCTTATAACGAACAATTGGAATATGTTCGTATGCTACGTTTAAACATTGGAGACGCAGCAACCTTATCAAAAGCTAAAACAAAGCTAGATGCCGAATACAACGAAGCACTACAAGGTAAAGAACAATATGAATCTATTTATCTGGCAGTAAAAAATGCCGATGCAGACGTAAAAAAGTATTTAAACAAAGATACTTACACAAAACAAGACTTAGCCGGTATTACAGCAACCGATAAAACTATGCAGCGTAATGTGGCTATTTTAAATCAAATGTTCGGTATAAAGGATACCATTCCAGAAGTACTTGATGAACTGAACAACGGCATAAAATATTACACCGAGCAAGTAAATTACAATCTCAACAAAGAGTTTAATGGTCGTGAACCGGTTGGTGACAATCCATATGATATTACAGATGTAGATTATGGTAACGGTAACCCGATGAATAGGGTAGAAGATGAAAGCCATGGTACACACGTTGCCGGTATTATTGCTGCTGAACGCAACAATGGGATAGGGGTTAACGGGGTTGCCAACAATGTTGCCATTATGAGTATTAGAGCCGTACCTAATGGTGATGAATATGATAAGGATATTGCCAGAGGTATTAGATATGCAGTTGATAACGGTGCACGAATTATCAACGGAAGTTTTGGTAAGTCTTTTTCTCCAAATGCACAGTGGGTTTATGATGCCATAAAATATGCAGCCGACAACAATGTACTTTTTGTACATGCAGCTGGTAATGATGGTTCAGATCTTGATAACCCTATCAATGCTAACTTTCCAAATGATCAGGTGAACAACGGACCTGAAATTGCAGATAATGTAATTACCGTTGGTGCATTGAACCCAAAATATGGTTCTGAATTGGTTGCAAGCTATTCAAACTATGGTAAAATAAATGTTGATGTTTTTGCTCCTGGTACAGATATCTATTCTACCTACCCAAATAACGATTACGAATATTCTCCTGGTACTTCTATGGCCGCACCCGGTGTTGCCGGTGTTGCCGCATTGGTAATGTCTCAATATCCAAGTTTAACGGCTGCCCAGGTGAAAAAAATTATTTTAAACTCTGGTCTTCCGATCAAAACCAAAGTGGTTTTAGGTAAGAATACCGGCAAAAGCGCATCATTAGATGAAATTTCTACTTCAGGCAAAATTGCAAATGCTTATAACGCTTTGGTAATGGCCAGTAAAGTAGCTGCAGGGCAGATAGAACTTTAATTATATATGACTCAAATGACTAAATCATTTTTTACATTCTTTACCGCTTTATTATCCATTGGGCTATTTGCTCAAGGTAATACCAACTACTGGCAACAACATGTAGATTATACCATGGCCGTTGACATGGATGTTGACAATTTCCAGTATACCGGTACACAGACCTTGGTGTATACCAATAACTCACCAGATGAACTTAAAAGAGTGTATTTTCACTTGTATTTCAATGCCTTTCAACCAGGTAGCGAAATGGATATTCGCTTGCAGAATATTGCTGATCCAGATGGGCGTATGACAACTGCCGATAAGAAAAGTAGAATTGCAACACTTACCGAGAGTGAAATGGGCTATCTACATGCGACTTCATTGACCCAAGACGGCAACCAAGTATCTTTTTCTGAAGAGGGTACCGTATTGGTAGTCGACCTTGCAAAACCAATTCCTTCAGGTGCAAAGTCTACCTTCAACATGGAATTTAAAGGCCAAGTGCCGTTACAGATAAGACGTTCGGGTAGAAATAGCGAAGAAGGTGTTGCCTTATCTATGAGCCAATGGTATCCAAAATTAGCGGAATATGATTTTGAAGGTTGGCATGCCGATCCATATATTGCCCGTGAATTCCAAGGTGTATGGGGAGATTTTGATGTAAAATTGACTATTGATAAGGATTACACCGTTGGTGGAACCGGATATTTACAGAATGCAGATGAAATTGGACATGGTTATGAAACGCCTGGCACAAAAATTAAAAAGCAAAAAGGTAAAACCTTAACCTGGCATTTTAAAGCCCCTATGGTACATGATTTTATGTGGGCTGCCGATCCAGATTATATCCACGATATTCAACAGGTACCTAACGGTCCGGTTTTACATTTCCTTTACAAGGATGATCCAAAAATTCTTGAGAATTGGAAAAAGCTTCAGCCTAAAACTATTGAGGCAATGGAGTTTTTTAGTAAAAATATCGGTAAATACCCATATGATCAGTATTCGGTTATTCAAGGTGGCGATGGTGGTATGGAGTATGCGATGTCAACTTTAATTACCGGTAATCGTAAATTTGGTAGTTTGGTAGGTGTTATGGCACATGAACTGGCACATTCATGGTTTCAACATATATTGGCAACAAATGAAAGTAAACATGAATGGATGGATGAAGGGTTTACTTCATTTATCTCTAAACTTTGCATGACCGAAATTATGGATTCGGATAAAGAAAATCCGTTCGAAGGTACCTATAAAGGTTACAGAAATTTGGCTTTGTCAGGTAAAGAACAACCACAAACCACCCATGCCGATCGCTACGCTCTTAATTTTGCCTACGGAATTTCCGCTTATAGTAAAGGATCTATTTTCCTTTCTCAATTAGGCTATATTATTGGTCAAGATAAATTGATGGAAACTATACGTACTTATTACGATGAGTTTAAGTTTAAACATCCAGTACCTAATGATGTAAAACGTGTTGCCGAGAAAATATCTGGTATTGAGTTAGATTGGTATTTAACAGATTGGACACAAACTACCAATACTATCGACTACGGAATTAAAGAAGTGTCTACCGTTGAAACCAATACTAAAGTTACTTTAGAGCGAATTGGTTTAATGCCTATGCCTTTAGATATATTGGTTGTGTACAATGACGGAAGTAGAGAGACTTTCTATGCACCTTTACAAATGATGCGTGGAGAAAAAGAAAACCCTTATGAGGGTGTAGAGAGAACCGTTATTAAAGATTGGCCATGGGCTTACCCAAGCTATGAATTTGAGATACAAAAACCAATGTCCTCAATACAAGCTATAGTTATAGACCCTTCTCAACTAATGGCAGATGTTAATTTAGAGAACAATGTTTGGCAAGCAGAGTAGTATCTTCTTGTAAAGTTTTAGATATTTATGCCCCCAATTCGGGGGCTAATTCTTTTTAATGCTTCTTTACTAATGGATCAATCCTTCGGAAAAAAGGAAAAACTTAAAAGCAAAATACTCATCACACAATTGTTTGAAGAGGGTAAGGGCATTTCTGTATATCCATTGAAATTAATTTATCTATCCATCGAAAAAAAAGAAGTCCCTATTAAAAGCGCGGTTACCGTATCTAAAAGAAATTTTAAAAGCGCTGTTGACAGAAATAGGATCAAGCGCTTACTTAGAGAGTCTTACAGATGCAACAAAGCACAGGTTTTTAACAATACAGATGCTAACTTTGCGTTTCTATTTTTATACCTTGGTAAGGATATGCCCACCTTTGAGCAGTTAGATCATAAAATGAAGCTCGTTTTAAACAAGTTTAAGCTACAGATTGATGAAAAAAATAGTAAGTAAAAAAGTTCTTGTACCCATAATAGCCATTGCCTTTCTTTTTATAGGAAGTAGTTATAAAAGTGACTTTTTTGAAATAGCTAAGCAAATTGAAATCTTTACTACCCTGTTCAAAGAATTGAACATGAATTATGTGGATGAAACCAACCCAGCAGAATTAATGGATACCGCCATTAAGAATATGCTCAATGAATTGGATCCATATACCAAATTTCTAAACGAACAAGACGTTGAAACCTATCGTATAAACAATGCTGGTGAATATTCCGGTATTGGTGCCATGGTACGTTCATTCGATGATAGGTTATTAATTATTGAACCACATGAAGGATACCCAGCCGACAAAGCAGGATTAAAGGCTGGAGACGAGTTAATACAGATCGGGGATATCAAAGTAGCCGATTTTGAAAACAATGCCAGTGAGCTTTTAAAAGGGGCTAACGGATCTACAGTTACCGTAACCTACAAAAGACAGGGCAAATTAAAAACTACAAGTATAACTCGTGAAGGTATAGAAGTCGATGCCGTACCGTTTTATAGAATGATAGATAATAAGACCGGTTATATTGTGCTTGCAAAATTCAACGCAAAAGCTACCGATCAGACCAAAGCGGCATTATTGGACCTTAAAGGAAAAGGTGCCGAAAAAATCATCTTGGATTTAAGGGACAATCCTGGCGGCTTGTTATCTGAAGCTATTAATGTTACCAATTTATTCGTTCCAAAAGGAGAGCTTGTGGTGACTACAAAATCAAAGGTTAAAAAATTCAACCGAGAATACCATACCAACAACCAACCTGTTGATGAAGAAATACCGTTAGTAGTACTTGTAAACGGTAGTAGTGCTTCTGCCAGTGAAATTGTTTCTGGTAGTTTACAAGATTTAGATAGGGCGGTAATTATGGGTGCAAGAAGCTTTGGAAAAGGTTTGGTTCAACGTCCGCTTAAATTAACTTACGGTACACAACTTAAAGTTACCATTTCTAGATATTATACCTCTTCTGGGCGTTGCATACAATCATTGGATTATTGGAACAGAGATGAAAGTGGTAATGCCGTTCGTAATACTACCTTCAATGACTTTACCACACGAAATGGTAGAAAAGTACAAGATGGCGGCGGTATCTTACCAGATATTGAAGTAGCTACTTCTAAAACCAATGACCTTACCTTGGCACTTTTACAGAACAATGTCATTTTTGATTATGCTACAGATTACCACTATGCGCATAATTATACAGATGTAAGCGATTTTAAATTTACAGATGCAGATTTCAATGATTTTAAAAATTACGTAAAGAAAAGTAGCTTCTCTTTTGAAACAAAAGCTGAACAAGCCATTAAAAAAGCGCTTTCTGGTGATGAGAACGACTTTTTGGGATCAGAGGTTAAGGATAGCTACAAAACTTTGTTGGCGAACATTGAAAAGGGCAAACTCAATGCCTTGGATAAATACCAAAGCGAGATTCAAAAGAATTTGGAAGATGAAATCGTTAAGCGCTATTTCTATAGAGATGGTCTGTACCAATATTACTTGAACAATGATGAGGCTATATTGGCCGCAACCGAATTATTAAGCAATAAATCAAAATACAGCGCTATTCTAAAGTAACACCTTTTAGTACCTACACGACTCTTTATCTGAAATTTGATAATACTTTTTATAGTTCAATGCTTTTGGGTCTGTACAGCCTTTTAAGTTGCGTATTTTAATATTCTTAAAATCTATAGGTTGACCTTCACTTTGTAATGCTATAAATCCCTCTTTTAAAGGTTTACCATCTTGCTTCATTTTAGGGTCATAACCAGTAGCTACACCTCCGCCAATTTGAGGTTTTATATATTCTAATACTGTTTTTCCGTTAATGATATGTTTAACCAATGAATCATGGTATACGATTAATTCTGCCGTTACCCATTGATCACCAAAGTAAGTATCAGACGTAGATTTTATACAATGTCTGGGATCTATTTTACCTCCATAAACAACATCTGTGCCTGGTGAGCACATATTACCGGTGGGGCGTTCTACACCTTCTTCAACTCCCGCTAAAAATTGCATTTCAACACTTATGGGCCAGTCTTGTTCTTTCAACATGGTACGTGGATCTTGAGAATGGAACATTACCCCACTATTTAAAATAGTATAATCTGGTGCTCCTTTATATAGTTCACCAACAAACCGGTATTGCATCGTTAAATGGAAATCTGAAAAAGGTTTATCATAGTATAAATGCGAATACCTGTTATTGAATTCGCCCTCGTATTTATCATACCTCACTTTTACCATATTGTCTTCTACCCTAAACGTATCTGCATAATTATTACCAACTTCATAATGGTGCACTTTGGTTGTCCATCCGCTTAAATCGGTACCGTTGAACATAGTCTCCCAACCATCGTTAGACTGTTGAGCATAGGTAACCGTGCATCCTATTAATATTAAAAATAAGCCCTGAAATAGATTGAATTTAAGTTGTTTAATTTTCATATAAATGCTTCGTTGAAAAGATTGTTGATCGGTATTAATGCAAAAAATACACTTCTAAATATACTCAATGTTCTGATTATAAATAGTAAAGCATTTTTAAAAAAATGGTCGATTATAAAATCAACATGATCTATACGAATTTTATAGCTACTTTTAAAAGAACAAACAACACCTTCAACACAATAACTTACCATGAGAAATCTAATAGTATTTTCAATTTGTTTTCTTCTAATACACGCTACACAAGCACAAGATTCAAAAAATGAGAAAAATTTAACTCCCATACCAAAAGCAAAATCCTTTATTACCCAGCACAAGGGAATATTTGGTGGAAAAAATATTGATTATACTACCACTGCGAAAGAAACTTTCCTGACCAATGCAAAAGGAGATTCAATTGCCACATTCTGGTCGGTGGCATATACAAAAACCATCATGGGCGATGTTACCAAAAGACCGGTAACTTTTGTTTTTAATGGCGGACCTGGTTCTGCATCTCTATGGTTGCATATGGGTTTCTTTGGACCCAAAGTTGTAAAGGTCGATTCTGATGCAAAATCTGATGATGGTGCTGCACCTTACCAATTAGTGAATAATGATCATGGTCTATTAGATATTACAGATTTGGTTTTTATAGATCCCGTTGGTACCGGTTATAGTAGGTTGGTAGGAAAAGGTGAGGGAAAAGATTTTTACGGTTTAAAGGAAGATGTTGATTCTTTTGCTCAATTCATTAGAAAATGGGTTACTGAAAATGAGCGTTGGTTCTCACCTAAATATTTGGCTGGTGAAAGTTATGGAACCACACGTGCCGCAGCCCTAGGAAAAGCTTTGGAAGGCTCTGGTCAAAATATGGCATTGAACGGTATGATACTTATATCACAAGCGTTAGACTACGCAGGATCCACTTCCATACCCAACAATATCACCTCATTTATTACTTATTTACCGAGTATGGCAGCTACAGCGTGGTATCATAAAAAAGCGGGACAAGGTAAAACATTGGAAAATTTCACAAAAGAATGTAGAGTATTTACCTATAACACCTATATACCGGCACTTTATAAAGGAAACCTTTTAACAGTGTCTGAAAAGAAAGCGATAGCTGAAAAACTTTCTTATTTCACCGGATTGGATACATCTTATATTCTGCAATCTAACTTAAGAATATTAATGGGTCGTTTTCAGAAAAAACTACTCGAAGATAAAGGCTTGGCCATTGGTAGACTAGATGGACGATTTATGGGTGATGAGGAAGATAAGGTTTCAGAAAAACCTCATTTGGGCGATGCCTCCAGTTATCAAATTAGTGCTGCTTATACGGCTAGCTTAAACCATTATTTCGCTTCTGAACTTAAGGTGAAAATGGATAGACCTTATATTACTTCGGGTGGTGGTTCTAATTGGAGATGGAGAACAGTACCAGATGGCAATTATTGGGAGCCTATGCCAGTGAATACCGCACCTGATCTCGGCGAAACCATGCGAAGAAATACAGCAATGAAAGTATTGGTTGCCAGTGGTTATTATGATCTAATTACTCCTTTTTTCGATGCTGAATATACTTTTGATAGAAACGGAATAGTAAAAGAACGTGTTGAAATGAAATATTATGAAGCTGGTCATATGATGTATACTCATGAACCAGATCTTATAAAACTAAGTAAAGATATTCGAGAATTTATGACAAGCAAGTAATTTATAATTTGGGCTTACTTATCCTTATTCAAAATGACTATTTTCTCTTGTTGGCATTTAAGATTATAAAAATTTACAATGTCTTTTACATGCTTTTTTTTGTATTCTTTGTTCTGAATTTTAGCTACCAGCGCAGGGCAATCTGAAAAATAATCTGATGCTGCATTTTTGAAATTTTTACTAAAGAGCTGATTGGATCCTAAATGGGATACTTCTCCATTTACTCCCTTAGTGACATATAAGTTTTTAATATCATAATAATTACCGGGCATCATATTCATTTGTCCATTGGTACCACCAACGAACATTGGACTAGAATACCCTGTTTGTTCTAGAACATATAAGTTAACACTGCCTATTTCAAGTTCACGTACCACATTAAAATAGCCATCTCGGGTTTCTAAATAAATATAGGTAGATGGCTCTTCCCTATCATTGATAACTACTTGCTCCAAGTTTTCAAAATGATATTTCTCTGCTTTGTCTCCCTTTGATTTCTTAAATTTTACCTGATCCCCATTAACAAGTTTTGCCAACCCTGTGAGTTGTTTACCAGTTTTAAAATATAAGGTAGCTGCATCTCTTTGGGCAAAGGCAATCGATCCTACAAAACAGCAGACTAAAACCAGAAGGGACGTTTTTTTCATAGCACGTAATTGATAGATAACTATTATAAAACGGCTACATAAGAACTATGTTATATTCTTTAACCAAATTTCGATGAAGCACCACGTGCTATATGCAACTGATTAATCTTTTATTGGCTTGGTAATATTCAAGTTTTGAAGTAGGGGATCATCTTCGTTCAATAATCTTTGGGTTCTTAAATAACGTCCTACGTTATACGCATCATAATTTGGAGATTCTTTGTCAACACTGCTAATACGTACCATTTCAGATGAATGTATAAACTGATTATCACCGATCCACATACCTACATGAACCACTTTTTCTGAAGTGGTTTCCGTTGCTTTTCTTCCAAAGAACAATAAATCGCCCTTTTCCAACTTACTAAAGTCAGCTATAGAATCTATGGGTTTACCTGCATGCACCTGTTGTGATGCATCGCGCGGAATAACCATACCGTTTAAAAAATAAATGGTTTTCGTATACCCACTACAATCTACGCCTTTTGTAGAAGTACCACCCCATAAGTAAGGCACGCCCATTAATGTTTTTGATGTTTCAATCAGTGATTCTGCGGTATAATCTAAACTAGATAACCATGTCTCATATTCTTGCGCTTCATCCTTTAAAATATAAGCTTGTCTACCATCTGGAAATTCTATTTTAAAATGAGTATCATCTCTATCCACTAATTTTAAAATGCTTCCTGCAACAACATCAGATATTCTATTATCAGCATCTATAGAATTAAATGCATGTCCGTAAGTATTGGTATATATAATCTTGTCTGAAGCTTTCCATTCCGTAATTTGAGATTCGTTCATTAATTGAATACCACCTGGATCTACCCATGCCAAATATTTATCGGGCGTTTGTATTAAGTACCAATCTCCTTCCTTTTTCAACACATTGACAACTGTACCTAAAGTCGCTTGTGTTGCCAATTCTGCTGAGTGTTTAGGGTTACTTCTAAGATTAGCTGCCGAGATGTTAATAACGGCCGTTGTCATACCCTCTAAACTATCTGAAGGCAATATTCTAACCTCATTGGTCGCCTCTATCCCCTTTTCCTTCAAAACGGCTTCTAAAGAATCTATTGCATGTGGTAAATTTGATTCACCAATCAAAGTAAAACCCGAAGGACCATCTAAAACATCTATATTAAATAACGCGGTACGTTTATCTGGCGCAAATACATTCTTAATTTGTTCGATCTCATCGGCAAGAATTTTCTTTTGCCCCATACGAACCCCACAAGACATATTTAAAGCAATCATAATCAATACAAAAGCCTTTATAAACAATAATCTCTTCATCCCTAAATAATTTCTAATAGTATTAGCCTTGTGAAATTATGTAATTTTATCGCAAATGAAGAAACTAAAGGTCATAGAACTTTTTGCTGGTGTAGGTGGATTTCGCTTAGGATTAGAAGATACTAACAATTATAAGGTAGTTTGGAGCAATCAATTTGAACCTAGTACAAAAATGCAACATGCATCTAAAGTGTATGAAGCTAGATTTGGCTCAAATAATCACCGTAATCAAGATATATCTGAAGTACCAACAAATGAAATACCCGATGCCGATATTTTGGTTGGTGGATTTCCTTGCCAAGACTATTCCGTTGCTACAACGCTTCATAATTCTAAAGGTCTTATTGGAAAAAAAGGTGTTTTATGGTGGAGCATTCACCGAATATTATCAGAAAAAAAACATCCGCCAAAATACTTATTTCTAGAAAATGTGGACCGTTTATTAAAGTCACCTTCAACCCAAAGAGGAAGAGACTTTGCCATTATGCTAAAGAGTCTAAATGATTTAGGATATGCCGTAGAGTGGCGAGTTATTAACGCTGCAGATTATGGAATGCCACAAAGACGCAGACGAATATTCTTTTTAGGCTATCATAAATCTACACCACTTTATAAACAATTAAATAAAACTTCTGCTGATAAATGGATTTTTGAACAAGGTACTATTGCATCTGCTTTTCCTATTACCAGTAGTTCATCAAAAATGATATCATTTGATATTACCGATGACTTAGTTTCACTATCGGAAAATTTCAACTTAGACCAAAAATTATCTCCTTTTCTAAATACCGGGATATTCATAAAAGGTAAGGTATATACTACCAAGACTACTGCCAATTATTTGGGCAAAAGAACCGTGTTGGCAGATGTATTACAAAAAGAAAGCATACCAGAGGAGTTTTATATACCCGAAGAAGACCATGATAAATGGCATTATTTAAAAGGTGCAAAAAAGGAAACAAGAACTTCTAAATCGGGTTTTTCCTATCATTACAATGAAGGTAGCATGATTTTTCCCGATGCTCTTGATAATGCATCAAGAACAATTATTACTGGTGAAGGGGGTAAGAGCCCATCTCGGTTTAAACATGTTATTAACACAAAAAAAGGTCTACGTAGATTAACTCCTATAGAATTGGAACGCTTAAATATGTTCCCCGATAACCATACATTACTTGAAGGAATCTCTAATACCAAAAGAGCTTTTTTTATGGGTAATGCCTTAGTGGTAGGTGTGGTTAGAAAGATAGGAAAGGTGCTATCGGAAAAAATAATGGAAGTAAAATAAAATCAATTTCTATTATTGAATAGTACATTTTCTAAATAATCTTCTCTTTCACTCTCTAAATTATCTAGCCAAAAATACGTGTTGATTAACATAACATATTGTTAATCAACGTTTAAAATTAGGAATTGTCCTTTTTTTTATTATTTTACTAGGTATGGTAAAAGTAGAAAAGTCAGAAAACACGGAATTTTTAGAGAAGTCTATACAACATTTAGAAGCCACTGGTTTTGAGAATATAAAGGCGGATATTGAAGGATATGAAACCCCAAAATCATACTCTAGAAAGGGTAAAGATGGTAACATAACTCCAGATATTGTTGCAGTAAAGAACGGAAGAAAATATTATTTTGATATCAGCCTAAAATCACCAAAAACCAGACTTTTAAAAACAAAATGGCTGTTTTTAGATACATTGAGTAGAATGAACTCCAATAGATTTAGAATTATAACCACCAAAGGTCATTATAAATTCACTGATAATATGTTAGAGGATATTAACCTCAGCAATAAGACGCCTATAAAAATATAAATACTTTAATTTAAAATTTTTAAAAGTCCGCCAATGGCGGACTTTTATGTTTTTAACATACCAATATGAGGTATACCATCTTCAAGATATTCTTCACCAATGGAATTAAAACCTAAATCCGAATAGAATTTAGTAAGGTATTTTTGAGCGGAAATTTTTATTTCGGTACAATTAAAATGTTCTTTAACCACCTTTATTGAAGCCTGCATGATAACTTTACCATAACCAAATTTTCTATACTCTTTATGCACTGCTACCCTACCAATACTTGCCTCATCAAAATAGTCACCAGGTTTAAAAACACGAGTATAGGCAACTACCTTGTTATCTTTTAATCCTACTACATGTACAGCTTTGTCATCTTTACCATCAATATCCAAATAAACACAATCTTGTTCTACTACAAAAATATCGCTTCGTAGTTGAAGTACATTATACAGTTCTTCAGTATTGAATTCTGTAAAGTTCATTACTTTAATTTCTAACATAAATATGCTTATTTAACTATCAATGTTTATATCTAAAACTTATTAAGTATTTGAAAAATAAATACTTATAATAACAATTTAAGGTTATTAACATAGTTGTGATAACAATTTATTGCAATGGAATTTTTTCAATTCTACGCTCATGTCTACCGCCATCAAAAGAAGTATTTAAAAATGTGGAAACCATTTCAAGTGCTTGTGGTAGTGCTATATATCTTGCAGGTAAACTTAATATGTTAGCATCGTTATGTTCTCTGGCTAATTTGGTAATTTCTTTGTTCCAACACAATGCAGCTCTTACATTCTGATGTTTATTAGCTGTCATAGAAGCTCCATTGCCGCTACCACAGATCAAAATACCAAAATCTACATTACCTTGTTCAACATCTAATGCCACAGGATGTGCAAAATCTGGATAATCAACACTATCCGTACCATCGGTACCATAATTAATGACTTCTACCTGTATAGATTTAAGTAAACCTATAATCGCTAATTTATAATCTGTACCCGCATGGTCGTTACCTATAGCAATTTTCATATGCGTAATAGTTAATGGTTAATTGTTCATAGTTTATATACTGTGGGGTTGGTACTAAACAAAGCTAAAGGTACAATAATCAGGCATTCACAACAAAAAAGTAGGGGTTCACAACAATTGTTACCAACTAAATAATAATAGTTGTTAATTAGTATGTTATAAACGAGTTTACCTATTGCATAAATTGTTTAGAAAAAGTTGCTAAAATATTTGCTTTTTAAAGTTGACATCTGCTTACAATTTTAATCTTCTTAACACGAATTTAAATATTAGAAAGTTTTAGCTCATTTTCATCAAAATTTCAGTCCTAGTTAACATTAAAATTACATTTAGTTATTAATAAATTCATGTTAATAGCACTTATAAACTGTGTTTAATAACTTCTCAAAATACTGATATTCAAATACAGTTTAATAATAGTTATTGTCAACAAGTATTAGTATCTCATAAAGTCAAGTAAAATTTAAATAAGTTATTCTAGATATTAACAAGCTATAATAACCATTAATATTTAATTTAATTTAAAAGAAAAAATGACTAATATGATATATATGTTAATAACAACTAGTTTGCTTAACTTTTCATTAAATGGTTGTGTAACAGGTAGTGGATTATAATTCGTAATTTTCCAACAAATTAAAAGTTTAATGTCGAAAAGAAATAAGAAGGCGAAGAATCATAGAAAGAACGAAATAACGAAAGGAATTTTTACCGTTCTTGAAAAGGAACCGAATAAAAGTTTCAACTATAAGCAAATTGCCGCTAAGATAAATATTACCGATGCTCAAGATAGAAATACTCTTATAAAAAGGTTAACCCAATTAAAAGAGAAAAAAAGAATTCAAGAAGTTGATCGGGGTCAATACAAAGTACTAGAAGATACAAAAACCTATTACGAAGGTACCGTTGATTTAACAGGTAAAGGAAATGCATACATTATTGTTGAAGGTATGGATGATGATGTCTTTATACCATCCAACAAGTTGAATAAAGCTTTTCATAAGGATAAGGTAGAGGTATTTATTTACCCAAGAAAAAAGAGTAAAAAGTTAGAAGGAGAAGTTGTAAAGGTACTAGAAAGGTATAAGACTACTTTTGTAGGTATAGTAGACATGCAGAAAACCTTTGCTTTTGTTAGACCTACCGATTTTAGAATGTATACCGATATTTTTGTTTCTAAAGATAAATTAGGAGAAGCAAAAGATGGCGAAAAAGTATTGGTTGAAATTACCGATTGGCCAGATGATGTAGATTCACCGTTTGGTAAAATATCTCAAGTTTTAGGAGTTCCTGGTGAACATGATACTGAAATTCATTCCATTTTAGCAGAGTATGGATTACCATATTCTTTTCCTGAAGATGTACAAAAGTTTGCTGATGGTCTAGATACGAGCATTAAGGAAGAAGAAATTAAAAAACGTAAAGATTTACGTAACGTACTTACTTTTACTATAGATCCTAAAGATGCAAAGGATTTTGATGATGCTTTGTCTTTTCAAAAACTTGAAAATGGAAACTATGAGATAGGTATTCATATTGCCGATGTTTCCCATTATCTGCAAAAAGATACAATTCTTGATGATGAGGCATATGAACGGGCAACTTCTGTTTATTTAGTTGATCGTGTGGTGCCTATGTTACCCGAAGTTTTATCAAATAATGCGTGTTCTTTAAGACCTAATGAAGAAAAATATACTTTTTCTGCCATTTTTGAATTAGATGAGAATGCTATTATTAGAGATCAATGGTTTGGTAGAACGGTAATAGATTCAAATGAGCGTTTTGCGTATGAAGAGGCGCAACATATCATAGAAACGGGTAGTGGAGATATACCTGAGGACATTTCGATCAGAGAAACGGCCTATACGGTTTCTAAAGATGTTGTTGAAGCAACTTTGGAAATGGATAGACTTGCCAAGATTATGCGAGATAAACGTATGGATAAAGGTGCCTTATCTTTTGATAAAGTAGAAGTACGTTTTAATCTTGATGAAAATAACGAACCTATTGGTGTTTACTTTAAGGAATCTAAAGATGCTAATAAACTTATTGAAGAGTTTATGCTTTTAGCTAATAGAAAAGTTGCCGAGTTTATTGGAAAACAAAAACCAAAAAAGACTTTTGTTTATAGAATACATGATGATCCAGATCCAGATAAGTTGATGGCTTTGAATGGTATAGTTTCTAAATTCGGACATAAATTAGATTTTAAGGACAAGAAATCTATAAGTTCTTCATTAAACCAGTTATTGCAAGACGTAAAAGGTAAAAGAGAACAAAATATGGTAGATACACTTACTATTCGTAGTATGAGTAAAGCTATTTATACCATAGACAATATTGGTCATTATGGTTTAGCTTTCGATTATTATACTCATTTTACTTCTCCTATCCGTAGATATCCAGATGTAATGGTTCATAGATTGTTACAACATTATTTAGATGGTGGAAAATCTGCAAATGCCGAAGAATTTGAAAAGAAGTGTAAACATTCTTCAGATATGGAATACTTAGCATCAAGTGCTGAAAGAGATTCTATAAAGTATATGCAGATTAAGTTTATGCAAGATCATAAAGATGAAGAGTTTAGAGGAGTCATCAGTGGTGTTACCGAATGGGGAATTTACGTTGAGATAATCTCTAATAAATGTGAAGGTATGATTAGAATCAGAGACATAAAAGGAGATTATTTTATCTTTGATGAAAGACAGTATGCTATAATTGGTGAGCGTACCAAGAAAACATATACCTTAGGTGATGAGGTTACCGTAATGGTTAAGAATACCGATTTAATTAAAAGGCATTTAGATTTTGCTTTAATTCCAGATGACAATAAATAAATTGGAATAGAATTTGGTATAGATTGACGGAATTAAAAAAATGTATTTCTATTAATTAATACGTTTATTTTAAATTACATAAAAGTAATGAAACAAGTTATTTTAATAATGTTTCTTTTTGGAAGTCTTTTGGTTAATGGCCAAGATGATAAGATTACTCAAAATATTGATTCTTTTAAAGAGGTTAAAGGTTTTGATGGATTATCGATTAATCTTATAAAATCTTCAGAGAACAAGGTGGTCATTACTGGTGAAAATACCGGTAAAGTTGCGGTGGTCAATAATGATGGGGTACTTAAAATTAGAATGCAGATTGGTAAAATCTTTAGTGGATATAAGACTTTTGTAGATCTTTATTATGCACAAGACATTTTAGTTATTGATGTAAATGAAGATGCCCGAATAGTTACCGAACAAATGATTGTACAAGATGTTTTAGAATTAAAAGCACAAGAAGGTGGTGAGTTAGTGGTTAATGCTAAAGTAGAACAAATGTTAATTAAATCAGTTTCTGGAGGTATTATTAAAACAACAGGTTCTTCTAATCTACAAGACGTTCAAATAAATACCGGCGGAGTTTATGAAGGTAAATCATTTACTACCAATTTTTCTACTATAAATGTAAATGCAGGTTCTAGGGCAGAAATTTATGCTAAAGATTATGTAAAGGCCACGGTTAAAGCTGGGGGTGAAGTATTAGTCTTTGGCAATCCGGATAAATTAGAAGAGAAAACCGTTTTTGGTGGTACTATAACTAGAATGTAAACATCAATGTTAGAAGATATTCAGGCAGCAATTCCTTTAGGCTTTTTTTTAAGTTTTATGGTTGGTCCCGTATTCTTTGTACTTCTTCAAACTAGTGCGATTAAAGGTTTTAGGGCTGCTATTACTTTTGATATTGGTGTTTTATTAGCTGATGTTATTTTTATTTTGGTCGCTTACTTTAGTAGCTTTCAGTTACTTGAGAATTTAAGCAATCAGCCTGGACTATATGTTTTTGGTGGGGTTATATTGTTGGTTTATGGTTTGTTTACTTTTTTTAAGACCGAAAAAAAAGAGATACCGATAGAGTCTAAGAAAATAAGAAAGTCAGATTTTTTTGGATTATTTGTTAAGGGTTTTTTATTAAATTTTATCAATATCGGCGTACTGGTTTTCTGGTTAGGAATAATTATAATAGTAGGTCCAAGTTTAGATAAACAACCTAATAGATTTTTTACTTTTTTTGCAACGGTACTACTCTCCTATTTTGTTACTGATGTATTTAAAATATTATTAGCGAAACAATTAAAGAGAAAACTTACTGCTGACAGAATAGTTTGGATAAAAAAAGTGATTGGGGTTATTCTTATAATCTGTGGAATTGTTTTGGTGGTTAAAGGCTTTCTACCAAAAGATCAGTTTAATTTTGAACAGGAATTAGAAAGATTCGAACCTAATTTAATAGAATAAAAAAAGCCGGTATTAACCGGCTTTTTTTATTAATGTTTATAGTAGTTTACTTTTTGTATTTCTCATTAAGTAATTTAACTATTTCATCGGTAAGGTCATTGGCTTCTGTTCCGTATAGAACGCTTCCACCATCTCCTCCACCTAAAATGTATGTATATCCGTTGGATTTTCCATAAGCTTTAATTTCCTCTTTTACTTTAGAAACTATGCTGTCCATTTCAGTTTGACCTTCTATTTGTAATTGTTGATCTTGTTGTTGAAGTTGTTGTCCAATAATTTGACCTTTTTGTTGCATTGCAGCATATTCTTCTTGTGCTTTAGTCTGAGACATAGATTGAGCCTTGGCTTGAAAAGCCTGTGCTTCTATTTGAAATGCTTGAGAAATACTATCTCTTTTCTTTGCTAAAGCATCAGCCTTAACTTTAAATTTAGATTCAACATCAATTTTTTGTTGATATTCATCCATCAATTTTACGTTATCTACATATCCTATTTTTTCTTGTTGGCAAGAAGCTAATAAGGCAAGAGCAAAAATTACAATAAAGTTTTTCATTTTTTCATTTTTATGAGTTGCAAAAGTAATAAAGCTTTTAAAAGGAAAATATTTTTAAATTGATATATGTATTGAATTTCCTTAATATAAATTTTTCTTATTTAAAATTTAATACATATAATTTATATTGATTTTATAGGTTAATTTTAAGGTACTTTAAGCGTCGTATTTAATGAAACACTTATGATTATATTATTATGGTATGAAAAGTTGTTTAAATGGGCTTAAAATAAGTTTTTAGTCTTTTTGAAGGATATATATGTGTGATGAATACTCTCCGGACTGTTTTGCCTTAATATTTGATACGAGACCACGATAGAAGGCCATAAAATAATTTGAGTATCCTTTTTTGTATTTTTCAGATAATAGTGAAACATAGTAGGAATCAAAATACATTGGTAATATTTTCTTTACACTTAAATTATGTTCCTTAAAGATTATGGTTATGGATGTTTTTGAAAAATGCCATAAATGTCTGGGAGTGTCGTAAGCTGCCCAATACTGTCTATAGTATTGGGCATCGTATGATTTATAGTTGGGTACAGCTATTATTAATGTACCATTTTCTTCCAATAAATTTTCTATTAAGTTTATTTGTTTATCAAGATTTGGTAGATGTTCTAGTACATGCCATAGGGTGATGATATTAAATTTTTGATTTGTAATAGATTTTAAGGATTTATATATTGTAAGATTTTTCTTAATAGCTATTTCTCTTGCTTGCGTACTTAACTCTACTCCTATGGTATTCCAATTAACTGTTTTGGCAGTAGATAAAAATTCACCGGTTCCACATCCTATATCTAAAATAGTTTTTTGTTCTTGGCTATATTTATTAATCAATTTTACCTTTTGAGATAATGTAATTTGTTTTACGATTTGGTATACTTTTTCCAAAAGAGATTTTGATTCATCTGTATGTGATATATAATTATTAGAATCATAATATTTAGTAATATCTGTAGGTATTGGTTGTGTTATTAGCATATCTTTTTCTGAATCATATTCAAGATGAAAATGTTCTTTTGTAACTAAATAGTCTTTAGTTTTTAGATATGTTTTAGTTTTGGTCATTTTTGATTTGCCTGATTTGATGAATAATTTAACGTTGTTCCACGTGGAACAATTTGTCCTACCTTCCAAGGAAAACTAAAAGTACACTGATATCACTTGGTGTAACTCCACTAATTCTTGATGCTTGAGAAATGGTTACGGGTTGAATTTTAGTTAATTTTTCACGTGCTTCGAATGATAGAGATTTTAATTTGGAGTAGTCAAAATTAGCTGGAATCTTTACTGCTTCTAATCTATGAAGTTTATCTGCGTTTAATTTTTCTTTAGCGATGTATCCAGAATATTTTATCTGTACTTCTGCTTGTTCTAGAATTTCATTGTCAAAGTTATTTTCTTGTACAAATGCGCTAACATTTTCTAATTGTAGCATGTGATCCATTGTTACATTTGGTCTTGAAAAGGCTTTATACATTTTATCAGATTGCTTTACTAAAGATGAATTAACACTCTCTAATATTGGGTTAATGTCTTTGGGTAAGACACTGGTTTCTTTAAAAAATTGTACTAGTGATTCAGATTGTTCTTGTTTTTCTTCCATGCGTTTCATGCGAGAATCTGTTGCTAATCCTATTGAATGACTTAATGGTGTAAGACGTAAATCTGCATTGTCTTGTCTAAGTAATGTTCTATATTCTGCTCTAGAAGTAAACATTCTATACGGTTCTTCTGTTCCTTTTGTAATTAGGTCATCAATTAAAACACCTATATAGGCTTCGTCTCTTTTTAATATTAAAGCGTCCTTTTCTTTTAATTTTAAATGAGCATTTATACCTGCCATTAAACCTTGCGATGCTGCCTCTTCATATCCGGTAGTTCCATTTATTTGACCGGCAAAATATAAATTTTCTACAAGTTTGGTTTCTAATGTATGCTTCAGTTGTGTTGGTGGAAAGTAATCGTATTCTATTGCATAGCCAGGTCTAAAGAATTTTACTTTTTCAAATCCTACCACTGAACGTAATGCCTTAAATTGTACATCTTCTGGTAATGATGTGGAAAATCCGTTTACATATACTTCAACAGTTTCCCATCCTTCTGGTTCAATGAACATTTGATGACTGTCTTTATCTGCAAATCTATTTATTTTATCTTCTATGGATGGGCAGTATCTTGGTCCTAAACTTTTAATTCTTCCATTGAACATGGGTGACCTATCAAAACCTTCACGTAATAAATCATGAACCAAAGCACTAGTATGTGTCATATAACAATCACGTTGATTAGCTAAGGATTTCGTATTAGTATAAGAAAATTTTTCTGGTGTGAGGTCTCCTGGTTGAACAATCATTTTAGAATAATCTAAAGATCTACCATCTACTCGTGGTGGAGTACCAGTTTTCATTCTACCACTTTCAAAACCTAAATCAACGAGTTGTTCTGTAATTCCGGTAGCCGCTTTTTCTCCTGCCCTACCTCCACCAAATTGTTTTTCACCAATATGAATTAAACCATTTAAGAAGGTTCCATTAGTTAAAACAACTGCTTTTGATTTTATCTCAATACCTAGGGAAGTTTTAACTCCAGTAATTGTATTATTCTCAACTAATAGTCCAGATACCATTTCTTGATAGAAATCTACATTCGGTGTACGCTCTAACATTAAACGCCATTCTTCTGCAAAACGCATTCGGTCGTTTTGTGTTCTAGGACTCCACATTGCAGGTCCTTTAGATTTATTGAGCATCTTAAATTGTATAGCAGATTTGTCTGATACAATTCCACTATACCCACCAAGGGCATCTATTTCTCTAACAATTTGTCCTTTTGCGATTCCACCCATTGCTGGGTTACAGGACATCTGGCCTATATTTTGCAAATTCATTGTTACCAATAAGGTTTTAGAACCCAAGTTTGCAGCTGCTGCTGCTGCTTCTGCACCGGCGTGTCCTCCGCCAACTACAATTACATCATATTCTTCTCCAAACATACCGTCTATTGTTCCACGTGGAACAGCTTTATTTTTTCTTCTTCTTTAGCGCGCATTTCGGCAGTAGCTGTTTCCGATTTATCCGAATAGCCCATTAAGTGTAAAACACCATGAACCATTACACGCTTTAATTCATTTTCAAAAGAGACTTTAAATTCTTCTGCATTTTCTTTTACACGATCTATAGAAATGTATAAGTCGCCAGATACATTTTTACCTGACACATAGTCGAAGGTAATAATGTCTGTTAAATAATCGTGTTGTAAATAATCTTGATTGATTTTAAGTAGGTATTCATCATCGCAGAAAATGTAGTTTAATTCTTGAACCTTAAAACCTTCGGTTTTACAAGAATTTATTATCCATGAATCAAAATGTGTTTCTTTTACTAGCTTAAAATCGGTTAGGTAGTTGTAATTAATCATTTGCTTTGAAGTACTCTTTAACCTTTGTTTGAAAATTTTGCCGCAAAGGTAAGCTTTGCCTATTTAAAATTTCAACTTCATTATGATAATTCTCTAATAATGAGGGTTTAGTAGTAATAGGATTTGTGAAGTCTTTTGTATTTCTGTTACTTTCTCGCTCAGATTTCTGTCCCTGCTTTAATGCAGCGTTTTCTAATTTCAATAATTCGTACTGTATAGTGTTGGCTTTGTTGATTGTACGCTGTGTAATTCCATTTTCGAGTAAATCGTTTTCGAAATCCTCCATCTGCTTAATCAGCTTTTGACCCAATTTTTGGTCGCCGCTGTTAATCATGTTTTCTAATTGTTTCTCTAGCTCTTGACGAATTTTTTGTTGGCTTTGATAAATTTCGTAAATCTCTTTGAGTTCTGCTTCGCTCATTTGACCATTACCCTGTCCGCCATTTCCATTGGAATTACCTTTTCCGCTTCCATTTTCTCCTCCTTTGCCATTATTACCATTTTTACCATTCTTGCCGTTTTCTCCTTCACTTCCGTTTTCTCCAGATTTACCATTGGATCCTTGTTTTCCTTTTTCACCCTGTTCTCCATTTTCGCCTTGTTCACCTTTACTACCTTGTTGACCTTTTCCGCTTTCTACTTCTTTTCCTTTGCTACCAGATTTTCCTTGTTGCCCCATTTTTTCACCCAACTCTTGTTGTCCTTTTATGATATCTGGTAATTGAAATCCACCTTCGCTTTGACCAGATCCTTTTCCCATTTGCATGCTTTCTTGCATATTATCCATAACATTGGCTAAGAAATCCGCTAAACTATTGGCTGCCGTAAGAACATATTTTTGATGCGAAATTCCTTGAAAAATTTGTCCGTCTGCCATAGTCTCCAATGATTTATCAATATTGTAATAGACTTCGGTTATTTGTTCATTTACAAATTCTGATAGTTCTGCTTGGCGTAAT
Organism: Maribacter litoralis; assembly: GCF_003075045.1. GTDB lineage: Bacteria > Bacteroidota > Bacteroidia > Flavobacteriales > Flavobacteriaceae > Maribacter > Maribacter litoralis. The sequence continues at coordinate 771,663 of NZ_QCZD01000003.1, forward strand.
GATAGTGCAAAAAGACTATCATCGACATGCTCAAACAAACCTCGTAGTTCATTTTGATCTCGTACTGTTTCAGAATATTGGGTTTCATCCTGGTCTTCTTTAGATGATAGTTTATTAAATAAGGCTTCTTGTTTAAATGAAAATATGATAAGATTATCTAAAATTTGACGTAGCATTTCCGCATCTTCGGCAACAGAAGAACCCCCATCTCCACCGGAAGAAGAATCACTTAATTGCTCACTCATTTCTTTCATTTTCTGCGCAGCAGATTTTTGCTTTTTCGAGGCATTATTTTGTTCGTTTTTTCGATTTTGTTGGTCTGAATTTTTGTCTTTTTCAAGTTGTTCAAGAGCTTCTTGTTGGTCTTGTTTTATGCCTTCTTCTTTATTATTATCTAAATTTAAATCGATTGGTTTTTTTAGTTTGTCATTGTCATTTTTGAGTTCTTTTAATTCCTTAGATAATTCATTGAATTCTTTGTTTAACTGTTCTTGGTTTTTAGCATTATTTTCTTCTTTACCCTTTTCTGAAAGTTCATTTTGTTTTTTAGATAATTCTTCCAAATCCCTTGCCAGTTGCGATGCTTTTTCAGTTACATAATACCTTTTGGTTAGTTCTAAAAGTTGTTCTAAACTACGCTCACTGTTCTGTTGTTTTTTACCTAAATCCTCAAGTTTTTTAGTGAGTTCTTCCTTTTTGATCTTATCTGCTACTTTGTTAAGTTCTTCAAGGAGTTTCTGATTTTTTTTGGCTTGCTCTTCTTGTCGTTCTAAACGTTCTTGTAACAATTGGTTTAATTTATCGTCTTTATCTCCCTTGTCTAAATTTTCTTTTAATTCTTTACTGAATTTTTGCATCAACTGCTCTTGTTGCTCCTGCTTTTTTAAGTAGTCTTTAATCTGATTTTGATCATTAAAATTTAAACTACTTTTCTCTTTTTGATTTTGATTGATTTCTTCTAAAGTTTCTTTCTGTTGTTTTGCACGTTGAAGAGATTTGTCCAAATCTTGAATTAACGATTGCTGAGATTCAAGATCTTTGTTTTTTAGTTGGTTATCATCAAGTAATACCTGTTGGAATATTTGGCTTTTAATTGTTTTACCATTGTGTACGGCATCATTGTCTGTTACTTGAAAATAAAAACCATAATTTTTACCAGCTTCAATTTCTATACCTGATGGAAAAGTGTAATAAAATTGCTCGTAGTTACTTTTAGATGTACTTAGGTTGATAATCTTTTCATTGTCTTCTCTTCCAACTTCAAAATAAACGAGATCAATTTTTGTTAGACCGTAATCATCGCTTACGTTACCTGTATAATATGATACATTTGGATTTAAAGAATCTAAGACTTGATTTACTTTTATAGTTGGGTAAGCATCTTTTATAACTTTGAAATTATAAGATAATCGCTCGTAGTTAGCTACATTTTTATTGGTTGTGGTTAGTTCGTAACTATAATCATTATATATGCTTTGTGTCAAAGAAAATATGTTTTCTTTATTATTAAAAGAAAGAACGGTATCTTTTAATGACAGATTAATCTTATCGGTATTTTCACCATTAATTTTCCATGAAACCTTGGTACCTTCAGGTATTACGGCATTGCCGGTGCTTCTAATAGTTTCATTACGTTTATTCAAATATGTTGGATAAGATAAGTCCATCGTAAAATCGACTATAGATGGAGTTTCTAATGCAATTAAAGTATAAGGTTTAGAATTAACTTCATTTGCTTTAAAATTAAAAGTGGTAGTTGTTATCGGTGGTGCAAATATGTATTCATACAATCCATTTTGCTGTTGTAATAAAATAGATTTTCCGTTAATGTTGATAAAAACATTTTCGGGTTTAATTTCACCTTTAGTCGAAACTTGTATTGTATAAGCCTCATCTTGTAGAGTGCTTAGATTATCTGATAAAAGTTGAAATTGAAACGGTGCAGGTTTTTCATAGGCCATTTTATAATTTATCACCCGTTCATAAGAACCAAAAAATGTATTCCAATTTCCAGAAATGTATAGTGCGCCAATAATAAGAATGGGTATTATAGCATATTTCAAATATTTAAATGAATCTTTAAAATTAATAGCACTCGAAAATGGAATAGTATCCATTTGTTTAGAACGTTGGGCAATACTTGCTAGTAGAAGTTCAGATTGTTGAGGATTTTCTGCTAAATCCAGCAAATTAATAAGCTTATCTCCTACTTCTGGAAAATGGGTGCCAATCATTGCTGCAGCATCCTTAGGGCCTAGTCCTTTTTTGATTTTGAAAAGGTAAAAGATGGGTGTTACTATGTATGTAAAGAGTAGATATAGTTCTACCACTACAAAAATGCCGAATAATACCATTCGGCCTATTGTTGATAACCAAAGAAAATACTCTATACCTAGAATAAATAGAAAAAACAATAATCCTAAGGCGAAAAAGAGAAGAATACCTTTTATCAGAACCTGTGAATAGTGTTTTTGAATAAATTGATTTAAACGATCTAAAATGTGATTATAGTCTTGCAATTGCCCTTTTTTATACCAAGATAACGGATATAAATATTGTTTGTTGGGAAATATTTGTTAAATCAAATCACTGGTCTGCTGTTTAATACACCAATAACAGTTGGTTTTTAAAGAAAATCCTATTTCAAAATCCTATTTCAAAAACGCTTGGTTATGTATCTTTGTGGCTCAATTAGAAATTATGTCAGAGAAAGTTCGTGTTCGTTTTGCCCCTAGTCCAACAGGACCATTACATATTGGTGGTGTTCGTACTGCCCTATTTAACTATTTATTTGCCAAAAAACATGGCGGTGATTTTATTCTAAGAATAGAAGATACCGATCAGAATAGATACGTTGAAGGCGCTGAACAATATATAATTGATGCATTGAACTGGTGCGGAATTCCTTTTGATGAAGGCATTGGCAAAGATGGTGGTTTTGGTCCATATAGACAGAGCGAACGCAAATCTATGTATAGGAAATATGCCGATGATTTAATTGCTAGCGGTAAGGCGTATTACGCTTTTGATACAGCAGAAAGTCTAGATGCTCATAGAAAAGAACATGAAGAAAAAGGTAAAACTTTTATATATAACTGGCATAACAGGTTAAAGTTGGATAATTCTCTTTCGTTAATGCCAGAAGAAGTTAAAGAAAGGTTGGCCAATGGTGATGACTATGTTATTCGTTTTTTAACACCGCCAGATGAAATATTACATTTAGATGATTTAATACGTGGTTCCATAAAAATTGACACTAACGTTTTAGATGATAAGGTGCTTTTTAAAAGCGATGGTATGCCAACCTATCATTTAGCGAATATTGTTGATGACCATTTAATGGAGATTTCACATGTTATACGTGGAGAAGAATGGCTACCCTCTTTAGCACTGCATAAGCAGTTGTATGATGCATTGGGTTGGACCGCTCCTCAATTTGCTCATTTACCATTGATTATGAAACCTGTTGGTAAAGGGAAATTAAGCAAGCGTGATGGTGAAAAAATGGGCTTTCCGGTTTTTCCTCTTTCATGGAATGAATCTGAAGGCTATAAGGAAGCTGGTTATTTTCCTGAGGCGGTAATCAATTTCTTGGCTTTATTAGGATGGAATCCTGGAACGGAACAAGAATTGTTTTCTTTAGAAGAATTGGTAAAAGCATTTAGTTTAGAGCGTGTTAATAAATCTGGAGCACGTTTTGATCCAGAAAAGACCAAGTGGTATAACCAGCATTATCTTCAAGAAACCGCTGATAATGAGTTGGCTAAGTTATTCTTACCAACAGTAAAGGAGCATATTTCTGATAGTGAAAAACTAGATTTAGAGTATGTTACCAAAGTAGTTACGCTAATAAAAGAGCGCGCAATTTTTGTTTCAGATTTCTGGAATTTATCAGATTACTTTTTTGTAGTTCCTACTGAGTATAATGCAAAAGCAGCTAAAAAGCAGTGGAAAGATGATACAGCAGGTATCATGAAAGATTTAGTTTCTGTACTCGAACCTATTGAAGATTTTTCATCGGAAAATAGCGAAACTGTAGTAAAAGCTTGGATTGGCGAAAAAGAATTATCGTTCGGTAAAGTAATGCCACCTTTACGCCTATTCTTGGTGGGTGATATGAAAGGACCACATATTTTTGATATCATGGCGATGATCGGTAAAGAAGAAAGTATTTCTAGAATTGAAACAGCCCTAGATAAATTAGGATAAAATAAAATTTTCGGGAGAATGAAGTACACTTTACTTTCCCGAAAATTCACTTAAAACTTCCATTGCTTGTTCGGTGTCTTTTGTTGCTACAAAAATATGGTCGTGATAATAGGCCGCAACAACATTGCAACTGATATTATATTTGGTCAATGCGGTAGAAACTGCCGCCGTTAAACCAACAGCATTTAGTGCAGAATGTACAGTAAGTGTAATCCAAGAAGCAACAAAGTCATATTTAAAATTTAATTCATCGGCTTTAGCTTGTTCTAAAATTATGGTTATACCTTCTTTTTCTTTGAACTCAAATAAAATGATGTCTCTAGAAATGTGCCGAATATCATTTACCGATATAAAAACATAGTTCCCTTTGTTCAAACTAGGTTTTAAACTCTTTAAAAGTATATTCAAATCGGTTTCTCCTTCCATTTTAGCGTGTTTGCTGAATTTTCAAAAAAATTTCGACCCTTCGGGTCAATTTACCAAAGAATACTCCTTAAAATACTTCTTTTGATGATTAAAAAAGAGCAGCGGCGAAATTTATTCGTTGAGCCACCTGTCATTTGCCCAAGATTTCATTTCTGCGGCCGATAAAAATGTCCAAGCAATTATTCTGCTTAGTTTATTTCCCTGTCCCATTGGTGTCGTTTTATGTTCAACAACTCCTACTTTTTCTAATCTATCATAAAATGCACGTAGGTTAGATTGCTTTGATACTAAAGTTGAAAACCAAGCACAATTTTTAGAATATTGGGCACTTTCGTTGATCATATTCAGTACAAAGCGCTTTTCTCCACCATCTGTCCAAAGTTCTCCTCCTTGCCCGGCAAAATTCAAATCGGGTTTTTTAACCCTTTTCTTTTTTAAGTTGCTCAGTTTTCTCAAAGTTCCCGCTTCTGCTTCTGCTTGATTCGCGTGAAAGGGCGGATTGCAAATGGTAAAATCTATTTTTTCTTTGGAATTTATTATCCCAGAAAAAATATGATCTGGTTTGGTTTGAACTCTAAATCCAACCTTTCCGGAAAGATTTGAATTGTTAGATACATTTTTTTCTGCAGCTTCAATAGCCTTTGGATCAATGTCCGAACCTATAAATGACCAGCCATAAGAACTATTGCCAATAATGGGATAAACACAATTTGCTCCTACTCCAACATCCAAACATGTAATATGTTCCCCTTTCACCAAAAGACCGTTATTGCTTTCTGCTAAAACGTCTGCTATATGGTGAATATAATCCGCTCTACCTGGTATGGGCGGACACAAAAAACCATCTGGTATATCCCAATTTTTAATATTGTAGTGTGCCATAAGTAGGGCTTTGTTTAGCGCCTTTACAGCAACAGGATTAAAAAAGTCAATAGATAGGTTGCCATATTTATTCTTGGCAACGAACGGGTTTAACTCAGGGTTTATCTGTTTGAGGGCTTTAAGATCGTAACGACCGGTATGTTTGTTCCTTACGTGTAAACTTGGTTTTTCTAAAGCTGCTTTTTTCTTGTTATCGGGCATATGATTTTGAACTTGTTGAAGAGTCCAAAGCTAAGCCTAATTTTTAAGTGCTCGTATTATTTCTTCGCATACGCTTTGGTCCATACCATAACCAAAATCCGGTAATGGTAAAAAGTAACAGGGCAAGCCCCATAATGGTAGTGTAAAAAACCTTTATTTGATTATCGCTAGTTCCTAAATAATCATCTAGAACAGAGCCGTCATGAATATGTTCAATTAAGTCAGAATATCTCCGTTCGGTATGTAAAACTTTTCCCGTGGCACCATCGATTTGTAAACCCCATATGTGATCTGCATATACGAATTTTACAATGCCTTTTTCTTTTCTTATATCAATTCGATCAATTTCTGTAGACAAATCTGGCGATACATTTTCAAGTAAATAGGCATTTGCAATAGTGTGTAAACTATCTACCGGTAACCATTCTTTCAAATTTGTAGATGTTCCTTTGTAAGTCTTTGATAGAATTACCCCTCCACTGTGCTTTTTCCACCCTAAGAGAAGTCCGGTTATTGAAATAAAAAAGAAAAAGATAAACAACGCGGCGCCAGTTGCCCTATGCACTTTTCTAAAAATACGCAACCATTTTGCTTGTCGTTGTCTTTTGGTGATTTTAGGCATTCTTTTGGTTTGGTTAACGCGCAATATAACTAGATTAACTAGGCAGATTTATCAATGATTTGTTAAATTAAAATTCATGATATGCTCCCTTTTTAATGATATCAATTACTGTTACAAAAGTGAATATGTAAAAATTGATTTAGTTAGGTATGGTATTGACTGGGTTAAAATAAATGGATTTTGTGTGTTGAATGGATACGTCGCTAGTTTGTTTTACTAAAATATTAATTATGGGTTATCTAATATTACATTATCCTTTTATGTGTTTATCTTTATGATATTCTAAATTTTGCGTACTTTTTTAGTTCAGTTTATCAATCGAATTGGATAAAGGCGAAACGTTTTATAATCACACAATAGATATTTTCTATTATAATCTGATTTTTGATAAATTAAATATTGATAGTTTTACACTTGTAAGAATTAGAAACAACATAAAATAGACATAATCATGAGTAGTACTAACGGAAAAGGTGAAGCTTGGGATGTAAATGAATCCTCAGCAGCGAATTGTCCATTTTTAAATGGTGAAATGCATCAAGCAGCAGGTGGTGGAACCACTAATAAAGACTGGTGGCCAAATATGTTAAACCTTAATATTCTTAGGTTACATTCAGAAATGGCAGATCCAATGGATGCTGACTTTAATTATGCCGAAGAGTTTAAGTCGTTAGATTTAGCAGCTATTAAAAAAGATTTAACCGATGTAATGACCGATAGTCAAGATTGGTGGCCGGCGGATTATGGTCATTATGGTCCATTTTTCATTCGTATGGCATGGCACAGTGCTGGTACGTACCGTATATCAGACGGTAGAGGTGGTGCAAGTGCAGGTAACCAACGTTTTGCTCCATTGAACAGCTGGCCTGACAACGCCAACTTGGATAAGGCCCGTTTATTATTATGGCCAATAAAACAGAAATACGGTAAAAAGATTTCTTGGGCAGATTTATTGATTTTGGCAGGTAACGTTGCTCATGAAAGTATGGGATTACCAATGTACGGTTTTGCCGGTGGACGCGAAGATATTTGGCAACCTGAGGATGATGTTTATTGGGGGTCAGAAACTGAATGGTTAGGCAACAAAGAAAGATATGATGAGGATGGTAATGAATTGGAAAATCCGTTAGGTGCCGCTCACATGGGTCTTATTTATGTAAACCCAGAAGGTCACAATGCGAATCCTGATCCTTTAGAAGCTGCACATTATATTAGACAGACTTTTAAAAGAATGGCTATGGACGACTACGAAACCGTTGCATTGATCGCCGGTGGTCATACATTTGGTAAAACACACGGTGCCGCTAATCCAGATGAGTATGTAGGTGCAGAACCAGCAGCTGCAGATATCACGGAACAAGGTTTAGGTTGGAAAAGCAACTATGGTTCTGGTTCTGGCGCAGATACCATTACTAGTGGTTTAGAAGGTGCATGGTCACAAACACCAACAAAGTGGAGCCATTATTTCTTTGAAAACTTATTTGGTTTCGAGTGGGAATTAACTAAGAGTCCTGCTGGTGCATGGCAATATAAGCCAGTTGGTGAAGCAGGAGCAGGTGAAATGCCAGATGCACACATTGAAGGAAAAACGCACCAACCTTTTATGTTGGTTACCGATATGTCTTTAAGAGTAGACCCTGAGTTCGAAAAGATTTCTAGAAACTTTTTGGAAAATCCAGATGAATTTAAAGATGCTTATGCTCGTGCATGGTATAAATTAACTCACCGCGATATGGGCCCTAAAGATCGCTATTTAGGTCCAGAAGTACCACAGGAGCAATTGTTATGGCAAGATCCAGTACCATCTGTTGATTTTGAATTGATCAATGATGCTGATATTGCCGAATTAAAGAAAACTATTTTGTCTTCAGGACTTTCTACTTCAGAATTGGTTTCAACTGCCTGGGCTTCTGCATCAACATTTAGAGGTTCAGATAAAAGAGGAGGTGCCAATGGAGGTCGTGTTCGCTTGACCCCTCAAAAAGATTGGGCAGTAAATAACCCTACTCAGTTGGCAAAAGTAACAGCAACCTTAGAAAGAATTCAAAAGGAATTTAATGAAGCTCAATCTGGCAATAAAAAGGTTTCTTTTGCAGATTTGGTAGTATTAGGAGGTACTGCTGCTGTTGAGAATGCAGCTAAATTGGCAGGCTTTGATACAAATGTTGAATTCAATGCCGGGCGTACAGATGCAACTCAAGAAATGACCGATGTTGAATCATTTGAGGCATTAGAGCCAATAGCGGACGGATTTAGAAATTATACAAAGCAAAAATTATCTGTACAGGCGGAAGAGCTTTTAGTTGATAGAGCTAATCTATTAACGCTGACAGCTCCAGAAATGACGGTTCTTATTGGCGGACTTCGTGTGTTAGGTGCAAATTATGATGGATCCAATAACGGTGTGTTTACCGATACCCCAGGTGTGCTTACCAATGATTTCTTTATTAATCTTTTAGATATGGGCACAACATGGAAAGCTGCTTCTAACGATGATACTGTATTTGAAGGAAGTGATCGCAAGACGGGAAATGTAAAATGGACAGGTACTAGAGCAGATTTAATTTTTGGTTCAAATTCTGAATTACGTGCTTTAGCTGAAGTTTATGGTACAGAAGATTCAAAACAAAAATTTGTAAAAGATTTTGCAAAGACTTGGACTAAGGTTATGAATTTAGATCGTTATGATTTAAAATAAGATAATTAATTATTTATTGAAAATGGCAGTATGTTAAGTACTGCCTTTTTTTATGCCCATTTTTAAATGATAGATGCACCAAAAGTGAGTAGATTACTATCTGGGTCTAAAAGAGAAAATTCTTTTTGCCCCCATGGTTTTGTTTCAAGTTTTCCATTTGGATGTATTGCTACTTTATTTTTTAGTAACGATTGGTATAATTTTTCGATTTGATTTACTCTTATATACACCTGTCCATAGTTTTCTCTCGGATTCAAATCTTTAAATAAAAAGAAATGAAGTTGTAGTTCATTCTTTTCTAACATCAAATAGTCAGGATAGTCGGTTACGCCCCACTCTTTAAAACCTAAGGAGTCTATATAATAGCTTTTGGTGACCTCCTTATCTCTCATAGGTAGTTTAGGGTGTATGGCTTGCAGCATTTATATGGCTTTGAATGAAATTAAAAGGTATTGATAAAAATCTAAAAATTATGCTAATACTGCTGATTTTCTCTCTTTTAATGAAATGATTATAAATTATAGGGTGTTTCTGTAACAAATGTATAATTAAAGCTACTGATATGATGAAGGCATTTAGTATCTTCAATTATTAACTTAAAAATAAATTATTATGGGCTCATTCATTTGGATTCCAATTTTGTTTCTGGTCATTGTTACCATTCTTTCGGGTGTGTTTATTGTTAAACAGCAAACCGCAGTTTTGATAGAAACTTTTGGAAAATTTACTAGTGTAAGACAATCGGGTATTCAATTTAAAATTCCGTTTGTACAACGTATTGCGGCTAGAATAGGATTAAAAATTCAGCAATTAGATGTAATTATCGAAACTAAAACGCTCGATGATGTTTTTGTTAAGTTAAAAGTATCGGTACAATATGTTGTAATTAGAGAAAAGGTATATGATGCGTATTATAAATTGGAGTATCCGCATGAGCAAATAACTTCTTACGTATTTGATGTTGTACGTGCTGAGGTACCTAAAATGAAGTTGGATGATGTCTTTGTTAAAAAAGATGATATTGCCATTGCGGTAAAATCGGAATTGCAAGAGGCAATGCTTGACTATGGCTTTGATATTATAAAGACATTGGTAACAGATATTGATCCAGACCCACAGGTAAAGGAGGCAATGAACAGAATTAATGCTTCTGAACGCCAAAAAACTGCTGCGCAGTTTGAAGGTGATGCAGCCCGTATTTTAATAGTCGAAAAGGCAAAGGCGGAAGCGGAAAGCAAAAGACTGCAAGGTCAAGGTATTGCTGATCAAAGAAGGGAAATAGCTCGCGGTTTAGAGGAATCTGTTGAGGTACTTAATAAAGTTGGTATCAATTCTCAAGAAGCTTCTGCTTTAATTGTAGTAACGCAACATTATGATACCCTTCAAAGTATCGGGGAAGAAACTAACACCAATTTAATACTGCTACCAAATTCTCCACAGGCAGGCAGTGATATGTTGAATAACATGGTAGCTAGCTTTACGGCTAGTAATATGATTGGGGAGAGTATGAAAAAAACAAATAAACCCAAACCAAAAGAATAATTGGTAACTCATAATATGAAAAAACCCAAAACAATTTGTTTTCGGGTTTTTTCATTAAACAAATTTTAGTTGTTTGATTGCGTTACTATAATTGATAGAATAAGAGATCAAACATTTTGAAAACTTAAAATAATAAGGTTGTAACCACTTTTACTAGGTAAACAATACCAATAGGTCTAAAACAAAAGAAACGCCGTTAGACTGTATGTCTAAAAGCGTTTTTATATCAATTTTACTGATTTTTGAAAATATTAGCTATAAGGAATACTTATGTTACTTTTTCTCTTGGATTTTTGCCCAAGAATCACGTAAACCAACAGTTCTATTAAATACTAATTTATCGGAGGTAGTATCAGGATCTACACAGAAATATCCTAATCGCTGAAATTGCACTCGGTCTCCAACCTGTGCTTCTTTAAGATGAGGTTCTACATACCCGGTAATAACTTCTAAAGAATCAGGATTAATAAATTCCATGAAATCTTTGTCTTTGTGTGTATCCGGACTTTCATCTGTAAATAAACGATCGTATAAACGTACTTCTGCTTCAACGGCATGTTTTATAGAGACCCAATGTAATGTTCCTTTAACTTTACGTAGGCTTTCTTCTGTACCACTTCCACTTTTACTTTTCGGATCGTAAGTACATTGTACTTCTATAATGTTCCCTTCGGCATCTTTTGTGCAAGATTCTGCTTTTATGATATAGGCATTCTTTAAACGAACCTCTTTACCAAGCTTCAATCTAAAGAACTTCTTATTGGCCTCTTCTCTAAAATCTTCCTTCTCAATATATAACTCCTTTGAAAAAGGAACTTTTCTAGAACCTGCACTTTCATCTTCAGGGTTATTTTCCGCATCTAACCACTCCTCTTCGCCTTCTGGATAATTAGTTATGACAACTTTTAGCGGATCTAAAACGCCCATTACCCTTGGAGCAACTTTGTTTAAATGATTTCGTATTTGAAATTCCAATAAAGAGACATCTATTAAGTTGTCTCTTTTTGCTATACCTATAGTATCTGTAAAATTCCGGATAGATTCTGGTGTATATCCTCTTCTTCTCAAACCAGAAATGGTTGGCATTCTTGGGTCGTCCCAACCATTTACAACACCTTTTTCCACTAACTGAGCTAGTTTTCTTTTGCTTACAACGGTATGGCTTAAATTACGACGAGCAAACTCCCGCTGTTTAGGTCTTACTTTAGATTCATCGTAAACTTGATCTAAAAACCAGTTATATAACTCCCGGTGCATGGCAAACTCTAGCGTACAGAATGAATGTGAAACTTGTTCAATATAATCACTTTCTCCATGGGTCCAATCATACATCGGGTAAATACACCAATCGGTACTTGTTCTGTGGTGTGCCTTATGTAGAACACGGTACATTATAGGATCGCGCATCAGCATATTCGAAGATGCCATATCAATTTTAGCTCTTAGTACATGAGAACCCTCTGCAAATTCTCCGTTTTTCATCTTTTCAAAAAGATCTAAATTCTCTTCAACGGATCTATTTCTGTTCGGACTATCGGTACCAGGTTCGGTGGGTGTTCCTTTTTGAGCGGCCATATCTTCAGAAGATTGATCGTCAACATAGGCTTTTCCTTTTTTGATCAATTCAATGGCCCAGTCGTACAACTGCTGAAAATAATCAGAAGCATACCGTTCGGTATCCCACTTGAATCCTAGCCATTCCACATCTTTTTTAATGGCGTCTACAAACTCTTGTTCTTCTTTCGCCGGGTTGGTATCGTCAAACCTCAGGTTTACAGGGGCGTTATATCTAAGACCTAAACCAAAGTTTAAGCAAATAGAACTTGCGTGCCCAATATGTAGGTAACCATTTGGTTCTGGTGGGAAACGAAATCGTAATTCGTCTTTGGCATAACCATTTACCAAGTCCTCTTCAACAATTTGTTCAATAAAATTCAAAGACTTTGTTGTCTCGCTCATGTTATAATATTTCAAGCTACAAAAGTAGCAAAATTGCCTTAATTGGCAGGTTTAAAAAAGGTACACCTTACATAAAATGAGTTTCACAACAGAAATCTTCCTTCCGACAACATTAAATTTTACTTCGTCGTATTAAATAACATATTTGTCTATGAAATGACGGATTAGTGAAATAATTTATTAACCGACTTTTCAACCGTAGTGGCCCCCATAACTACAAATACTTATGAAAACCTTGAACAAAATTACCGTTTTTACCGCATTATGCCTGTTATTCAGTGCCTTTCAACTATCGGCACAGGCAATAGTTATTAATGCCCCAGAACCTGCAGACAATCCAAACCTGTCAGGAAGTACGCCGTGGACTGCCGTATGTGCAGGAAACTCCGGATTCAATGAATACTTCGTAAACATTACCTGGATAGGTACTGCCAACGCAGGAAACGAGTTTATACTCGAACTATCTGATGCCAGTGGTAGCTTTGCCAACGCACAAACGTTGCAGACGATTACCGACAAGAATGATGTGAAGGATTTTGATACGAGTTTTGCCATACCCACCGATACACGTGGTGAAGGCTACAAAATGAGAGTTCGTAGTACAGACCCTGAAAAAGTAGGTAGCGAATCTCCTGCCTATAACATGTATTATATGGATGTAACTTCTAACCTCAACATTAGTGAATTGGGTGATGGAGTACCACCTGGAACCGTCTGTAGTACAGGTCCTATAACCTTGCAAGTTGATAATATAGCCAACCCAGAAACCTACCAGTATATTTGGTTTCGTAGTGGTACCGAATTAACCGGTGAAACTGGGCATACTTTAAATGTTACCCAGTCTGGAATGTACAATGCTTATATTGATTACGGACCAAGATGTACCGGTTCTGGTAATACAGATTCAAATATTGTAGATGTTACTATTGGTGGTTCGGGTACAGGTATTGCTGTAACAGCCCCAAGTAAAACCGCACTATGTAGTACAGATACCGAAACCTTAAGTATTGATCAAACAGATGCTTCATGGAGCTATCAATGGTTTAAAGATGATGTTGCTATTTTAGGTGCAACGGCTACAAGCTATACCGTTGATGCATCAAGTGCAGGATTTGAAGGTGATTATGCCATTGAAATCTCTGGAACGGGTATTTGTAATGAAAGGTCAACAGCTATTACAATTACTAATGCAGATGTGTACGAGGTAATAGTAGAGAATGAAATCAATATGGTGCTATTGCCAACGCAAACTCAAACTATATCGGTTAGCACCACTGCAAATACTCCAAGTTATAAGTGGTTTAGAAACGGCGTAGAAATAAGTGGCGAGACTAGTAGTTCACTAAGCATTTCACAAGACGGAGAGTATCACGCAGAAGTTACACAAACTGGAGGTACCTGTTCAGTATCATCTAAAAACTCTGATGTAACTACCGTTGTATCTCCTGCTTCTTTTGAAATGACAATCGATTATACCGATGCGTATACTTCTTGTGAATCTACCAGTACCATTTTGGGGGTAGAACAGATCAACGCTGTTGCTGCCGATGGAACAAAAACAGATGTTACCAGTGCTTTAATTGATGGGTTTAGTTACCAATGGAGTAAAGACGGTACCGCTGTTAGTGGGGCAACTGGTAATACAATTAGCTTGGCATCGAACTCAGAAAATGGAGACTATGACCTAAATGCTTCTGTAGATAGTTTTATTGTCGATTCCAATATGTTGACCGTGCAGTTATTGACCAGTGAAACCATTGCTATTACCAGTTCTGGAACCGTGTTCTGTAGTGGAGGTGAAACAATAACCTTAAGTACAACAAGCGATTTAAGTGCCTCATCTTACGAGTGGCAATTGGACGGAGCAATGGTCAGCACCACAGATACCGAATTAACCGTTTCTACACCTGGTACGTATACGTTGGCGGTAGACCGAGATGGTTGTTCCTTAATATCAAATGAAATAGTTGTTACCCCTCTTGATGAAGACCTAATTACCCTTGATCTTGGAGATGAAATTGTAATGCCAGAAGGTACTAGTAAGTTGGTTACGGCTAGCGGAGGTACTGCATATAGATGGTTAGATACCAATGCTGTTGAAATCAGTAATGCTGATAGTATTACGTTTACCGAGGCCGGTAGCTATACTTTAATTGCTTCAATTGACAATTGCGAAATAGTTAAACAAGTAGAAGTATCATATTTAGATACGTTTAAAGTACCAAACGTAATTACGGTTAATGGAGATGGTATCAATGATCAATGGGTCATACCAAATTCATACTCCAACAAGGCCGATGTTAATGTCATTATTTATAATGAACAAGGTCAGGAAATTGTTAACGAATTCGATTATAAAAATAATTGGCCGCAGTCAACTACGGCTTTCACCAAACAGAATATGGTATTCTATTATAAAATTAGAAATGCCAGTGAAGTACTTAAACAAGGTACTATCACAGTAATACGTTAAGCTCACCATGCTAAAGAAAAGTGTTTTATATCTATTGTTATTTGTGTTTGCTATCATGAAAGTTAGTGGGCAAGAGGAGAGTCCGTTTGTATCATACGACGTTCCTGCCCAGAACCTATTGAAGTACAACCGATTTTTGATTAACCCAACGTTTTCAACGGTTAGGGAAGATAAATCTTATATTAACTTGTTACACCGAAACCAATCGGTACAATTTGATGATAACAATCAAAACTATTTCTTAAGCTATAGTGGTCGTATCAGTGATAGAACGGGGCTTGGTCTAAGTCTATATTCACAAAGAGAAGGTACACTTAGTAACTTTGGCGTACTTGCAAATTACGCTTATGGTATTAAACTGAACGATAAGAGCAATTTTACTTTCGGTGCCAATGTATCTTACTATCAAAGCGGATTTGATAACGGTAGAGCTTCAACGGTAGAAGAAGATCCTTTCTTGGCCGGTTTACAAGATCAAAGCCTATTGTCTTTTCAACCTGGTTTCAACCTTTCATATGGCAAGTTCGATGTGGGTATGTTCGCAGAAAACCTTTTTGATTATAACTTAAAGAACAGTGAATCCGTTACCGATTTTAAAGACAAAACATACTCGGCACATTTACAATATACCCATCAGTTTGAAAATCAAAATGGCATTTTTGAACAAGCCAGGTTAATGCCTTTGGCAAGGGTTAGAAAAGTCGGTGAAGAAGATGTTACCCTTGGCGGTAGTTTAATTCTTGATCTTCCTAAATTAGGATGGATCCAAGGTGGGTACGACAGTTTTTATGGTGCTGCGGCAGGTGTTGGTTTTAACCTTAATGAAAGAATATCATTAGGCTATACCATTGAAAAAGGATTGTCCAATAATTTTGACAATTTTGGCCTTACTCATGAAATTTCTGTTGCTTATTCATTTACACCTAACCTTACCGAAGACAGGGTAATGTTAGAAGATGATTTTGAGGATGATTTGGTACAGAATGATGAAGAACCAGAGAATATTGCTACCAATGAAGAAATTGAAGAACTAAAGATGAAATTGGCAGAGAACGATGCCATCATTGAAGAACTAATGTTCCGTCAAGATTCTTTGGAAGCTATTCGCCAATCTGATTTAGAAAGACGTTTTGCCATGGTAATGC
This sequence comes from Maribacter litoralis, assembly GCF_003075045.1. Classification (GTDB taxonomy): domain Bacteria; phylum Bacteroidota; class Bacteroidia; order Flavobacteriales; family Flavobacteriaceae; genus Maribacter; species Maribacter litoralis. The sequence goes on from NZ_QCZD01000003.1 coordinate 787,820, forward strand.
GTATGGTGCGTAATGAGACGAACGGAGAGAGACCAGATTTGGAACAAAGAGCTAAAGCGCTTTTCTTAGATGAAGAAAGCAATACTCAGGTTGCTTCTAACTACAATCCAAGTAATTCTGGCGCCGCTGATAATCAAAACCAAGCGGTTAATGAAAGTCAACAAGATAGAGTCGTTGTTGCGGCTAATCAACAAAACAATCCTGTAGTTGAAAGACAAACCGTTGCCGAATCTAATACTGCCGATAATTCAACTGCAAATCGTAATTATCAGACTCAAGTTCAACCAAAAGATGCGGTTGTGGCCAATAGAAGAACGACAAATACTGCACCCGCAGCTACTACCGAAGTTGCTCAAGATGCTGTTAAAAGTAGAAGATTCAAGAATTTGCCAGATGTAACCGATGGATATTATGTTGTTGCTAATGTATACAAGGGTGGGCAGTATATGAATAATTTTATTGATGACCTTAATGAAAAGGGAATCCAAGCCGATTACATCGATAATCCTAATACGGGATTAAAATATGTGTATCTACAACGATTTGAAACCTTTGAAGATGCGGTTGCCGCTCATGATTCTAAATTCAATGGAGCATATGACGGTGCCATGTGGATAATGAACGTTGATAATAAGTATTCTAATGAGGCGTACGCCAGCAATGTAAACAAACTAAAAGAGAAATCTTCAAAGTATGATTCTAATGTGCTTACATCTAACGAAGTGGTTAGAGACAATGTTGAATCCAGAGATGTTGATTCAAGATCTTACGTAATAGAAGGTGCCGGTTCTGGTTATTATCTTATTGCGAACGTATTTGCAAACCCTAACAATGCTAAAAAGTTTGTAGCCCTATTAAATTCATTTGGGTTAAGTGCCAGTTACTTTATCAACCCAAAGAACAATTACAGATATGTGTATCTTAAAAAGCACGACTCATGGACAAATGCGCTTATATCCTATTATTCGAAGCTAAATGACGCTTATGATGATAAGATGTGGATTATGCGGGTCAACCAAGAACAAATGGCTTAGAACAGCTATATAAGAGTTAAACGTATAAAAAGAGACCTTGTCAAAGTTGACAAGGTCTCTTTTGTTTATTACAGCTCAGTATTCAAATAATTCTACTGTGAAGACTTCGAAATAAACCAATAGTTATATTTTAACAGTTGAACTGGTGAAGTATTAGAGAATAGAACCACATTGTTATAAAATATACAATATGTTTTTTCATCTATACGAATTTTTGTTCACAACCTTATAATTACAATTTCTATTTACTTCGTATGCTATTCTATGTTCAGCTAGTAGTTGAGCGATTATTTCTCTTGTTTCAATTTCGTTCAATTGAATTTTTTCACCAAGATCAATCTCGTTGATATGACCTTGGTTTTGTATTAGTGCGTTATAATATCTCTCTTTATTTTTCATGTGTTTCATTTTTTAACTGCTATCATAATATGTGGACTTAGGGAAAGTATATTGCTGTCATTTTGTGTAATTCTAATTAGTTCATGTAGGTTTCTTCTCTTTTTTTCATGCAGCATATTGGCAAAAAAGTCTTTGTCCAACCAAACCATTCCTTCTATCGCGTAGGTATTTAAGTAAGTTAATCCTTGAGATAAAAACTCACTTTTTAATTGATCTGGTTTATGATAATAAGCTTCTGCCAATAACCAAGGAAAATCATCTGGTGGGTTATGTATTCCAGAGGTGAGTTCTGCTTTGCACATTTCAAAAAATGAATTTTTATGAATAAGACCATTTAATAACCCTACTAAAGTTGAAGCCGTATAGTTTATAGCAAAACCTAAGATGATTCCGTTCGGCTTTAAGACACGTTTTGCTTCTCTGATACTAACTTCCCTATCCTCTTTTTTTTGAAGATGATAGAGAGGACCATGCAGAATTATAAGATCTGTAGAGTTGTCTGGAAAACTGAGGTCTCTAGATTCCCCTAAATGTATTTTAAACTTGTTCCTTATTTTTTTTGCTCTTTGTTCCGCCAGATGTAAATGCTTTTCAACTGGCTCTATTAAATGGACTTTATGACCTTTTTTGGCAAGCCATTCTGAATACTTTCCAGTTCCTCCCCCAACATCTAAAATTTGTAAGGACGGAGCTGTTATATAGGATTGAATGAGTTGTTTGATTCTTTCAAATTCAAACACCCCCATTCCCTTTTCGAGTCTGGTTTCTTCTGAAGCTTTATGGTAAAATGCTTCTATATTTCTGTTTATTAATTGCTTGTACATATACTATTACTTGTCTAAAAACAATGGGTTGTAAATGATATAGAGAACAATGCAACGCAAAGCTCAATAGTATTTTAACCTATTGTGAATTGATTAAGATTGTTGTGAATAATTGGATATAGCTAGCTAAGCATTAAATTGTTTTAATGCAATGTTTACTCGCTTAAAGAGTAATGTCTTTTGAGAAGACCTAGCCTATATGTAGTAATTGGTATAACAGATTTTAAAAATAGTAATTTTAATTCATGCACAATGGTTTGGCATTTTAATATTTAGATTCAACAAAATATATGTGCATTTATAAATTAGTGCAGACCCTAAACTACGTTATTCTTCAAGCTCTTTTTAGCACTTTTTTCATTAAAACCGACCTGTGTAATTAAAAATTTATTCAAAATGTTGATGTGGAAAAATGACCATCTCATTGGCCACCTTGAAAACAGTTTAGGTAATTCAACTAATAGATAGCACCATTTTTAAACACAAATTTTAAAGTGTTCTATGCTTGATGTTTAAAAATATTTAGTCAAAACCGTGTAATTTATTCTCTCCTTTCAATGGACTTTAAGGAGTTAATAATGAATGAAAAAGTGCTTTATATTTAGTTAAATACCACCTATTGAATCAACCGGTTTTGGCTTTAGACGAAGCAAGTGAACAATTGAAAATTGGTTTAGAATTTATTTAAAATCACTCCTTTCAATACATTTTTAAAGTCTTGCCGATGTGTGTATTATCGTTGAAATGCACACTTTTTCATAAAAACAAACCCATTTTATTTGATGTTTCACAACAGAAAACATCGTTACCACAACATTAAATTCTTCACGTAACTTCTAAGGTTAATATTTGTTAATGGAGAATTCCCCAGTGTAACGATACAAGATCAATGTCGAATGAGAGGAATGCTTCAACAATTTTAGCACATGATAGAGCTGACCACATTTTTAGATTTCACCAAACACATTTCTCTTATGGGAAAACATTACTCAAAATGTTTATTTTTCATTTTATTCTTAGCGTTGGGTTTACAAACCGCAGTTGCTCAGGTTAAAAATGATTTCGACGTTCGTTACGAAGCAGATATCAGAGGTGATCTCACTTTTATAGCAAATAGTATTGTAGCTCCTCAAATTGACCCTTATTGCGAGGGCAGAAGAAGAAATAGAATATGTTATCCTGGCCAAACCCCCAATGACCCATATAATTTGACAGGTTCTGGTTCAGATTACAATGACAATCTAGATATGCAGTATATTGATATCGACGGTGATAATTCTACATTTAGCTCGAGTAGTGCAAATTTAGAAATACCTGATGTCGATTGTGCCTTAGTACGATATGCTGGTTTGTATTGGTCTGCAGTATATGTGAATTCCGATAGAAGTAATATTGACGATATTAAATTTAGAATTCCAGGTGAGGCATATCAAGATATTACTGCAGATGAAATAATATTTGATGGCGATGGTGATGCTGATTTTGGGTACTACAGTCCCTATGCTGCTTATAAAGATGTAACAGATATCGTTTCCGGGATGACAAATCCGAACGGAGAGTATTTTGTTGCCAACGTAAGAGCAAGTACAGGCAGTAATATTTCTGGTGGTATTTCTGGTGGTTGGAAAATGGTTGTTGTTTATGAAAACCCAAACTTACCGGGTGATAAATTTATTACAACTTTTGATGGTTATGCAGGTGTTAAATCTGGAGAGAGCATTGATATTCCAGTAAACGGTTTTACAACACTTCCAGCACCTTTTCCTGTATATGCTAATATGGGTGTTGCAGCTTTAGAAGGGGACAATAGAATTGGTGGTGATGCTTTGCAAATTAATGCGAACGGATCGTTTACCACGTTATCGAATGGACAGAATCCGGCAGATAATTTCTTTAATTCTAGTATTACTCAGTTTGATGCTCATTTTACAGCTAGAAACCCAAATAGTATAAATACTAACGGATGGGATGTTGACCTATTTGAAATTCCGAATGGAGGTGCTAGTAATACCGTAATTCCAAATGGTTCTACAAGTGCTATTTTAAGAGCCAGTTCCTCACAAGATAAATATGATATTTTCTTTACTTCTTTTGATGTAGATATTATCGCGCCTAACATTGTATTGGAGAAAAGAGTTCAAACTCCTGGTGGTGTAGATATTACAGGTCAAGGGGTGAACTTAGGCCAAACATTGGATTATGTACTGACATTTGAAAATATCGGTAATGACGATGGAATTAATTATACGATTAGAGATGTATTACCAGTTAACGTTTCTCCACCTGATGGACGAAGCTTTTTTAATGATACTGATTTTTCTTTTCCTGCACCAATATGTACTGGCTCACCTAGAACATGTTATGAAATTACGTATACCTATAATCCAGCGACTAGAGAAATAGTTTTTGATATTCCAGATGTTTATGTAGAAGATGAAGATGGTGAATATTCTATTGTTTTTAGAGTTCAGGTCGCAGAAAATTGTTTTGATTTTATAGATGCTTGTTCTGATTTAATTGAGAATTTGGCATATAGTTCTTACAGAGGTGAAAATAATTCTGCACAAGTAACCGATGACCCAAGTGTAACTGATTTTAATTCATGTGGATTTGTTGTTCCGGGAGCTACCAACTTCCTTTTAGATGATTTATCCGATTGTAATTTTCAAAGAACCATAGAACTTTGTGGTACAAGTACCATTCTAAATGCTGGTGATGGTTTTGATTCGTATGTATGGTACAGAGACACCAATAGTAATGGTGAAATTGATGCTACCGATGTTGAAATTAACGATGGTGATCCAGATAATGACCCTAGTACGCAAGTAGTAACACTTGTTGGTCAATATATAGTTGATAAAATTGTTGCCGATCCATGTAAAGGATTTAAAGAAATTATCAATGTAGAGCCTTTTGGTTCTGGTAATTTACCAAACCCAGTTACCGAATATTTCAATGAAGTAAATGGTGATGCTGACCCTAGTAATGACATTCCTGGTGAAATCGTTTTCTGTTCAGACGATAGCGCTTATTTACCTAAAATTTTCTTGTGCGGTATTAATGACACGCAACCACTAGCTGTTAATATTGTTGATGCGCAAAGTGTTACTTGGGAGATTTTAAATGAAGGTAGTTGTGGTGTTGATGTAGGTGAAGATTGTGCTAATAGAGCTCTCACTTGTTCTTGGACCGAAGTAGGTACCGGTAGTAATTATTTACTAAATGCACCAGGTGAATATAGACTTTCTGTAATCTATCAAAATGGATGTACTAGCAGCTTCTATTTCAAAGGTTTTCAGAACAACTTAGATTTAGAATTTGACAACAGAGATATTGTTTGTGATACCGATGGCAATATTACTATTACAAATCTTGGAAATGGGTATGGTTATCAATTGGTAGATAATGACACTAATAATGTTATTGTTCCATTTAGTGCTAACAACGGTCCAAGTTTTGATTTTGCTTCTGGTGAGAACGGTTCTTATAGAGTTGAGGTTACTCAATTAGATACAGACGGTGATCCAATTCAAGATGCATGTATTTTTTCTACTCCGGTTATAGGTATTAGAGAAAGAGCGGTAACATATGACGTAAGTGTAACTCCAGAGACGTGTTTCAACTTAGGTACTGTTACGCTACAGATTACAGATGCTGACCCACCTTATGCATTTGAACTTAGAAGAAATGATGGAGCCAATAGTGGCTTGGGAACTTTAATTGATAGTCAAGATGGCCATGCAGATAATAATTTCACATTTAATGATGTAAGTGCAGGAGATTACATCGCTTATATTTCTACCGATGATGGTTGTTCTTACAGTGAAGAGGTAACCATTGTTGACGAAAATGACTTGGAGCTAACTGCTAGGGTTTCTCAACATATTACTTGTAGAGAAGGTAATATTCTAATGGATTCAAATGGAGGAAGAACACCCCATACATATGCTGTTTGGTCTTATATTGATGAGTCGGGCACTTCTATTATTTCATATCCCAATTATTCTGATATACCTGCAACAAATTTTCAATCTAGTCAAATATTTGACATTTTAGATCCAGGAGACTATGTATTTGTGGTGTTAGATAGAAACGGTTGTTATAAGGAGTCCAATACCGTTAGTATTGAATTTCAACCTGCCGCTGAATTTGCTGCAACTACCGTTAATGATGTTTCATGTTTTGGTGAGTCAACAGGGAGTATTCAATTTAATTTAATAGATGATAATGGGTATCAATTGACTTTTTACCTCTATGATTCTAATGATGTTTTATTAGCAGAGAATTCCACTGGTGTTTTTCCAAACTTGGCTGATGATGACTATACTATTGTAATTAACCAAAGAAAAGGTAGCGCATCTTGTGATTACGAAGAGGATTATTCAATATCAGCGCCTAGCTCCTTATTAAGTGGAACTTCTGCATTAATTCAAGATTACACCTGTTTACAAGAGGGTATTATAGAAGCTCAAAATGTAACCGGTGGTACTGCACCTTATGAGTATAGTATAGACGGAATCAATTTTATTCCCGATACTACTATTAACGCTCATCGTTTTGAAAATTTAACCTATGGAACATATAATCTTGTAATTAGGGATGCCAATGGCTGTACTATTAGTACTGATGAAATAGTAATAGATAGACCTAACCCACCAACGGATTTAACCATTGTAGAATCTCAAATTACATGTCCTACAGGAACATCTAACTTAACAGTAAATGCAATTAATGGAACTTCACCTTACGTGTATTCCATTACTACACCTTCTGCCATTGGTCCAACAAGTACCTCAGGTAACGAAGCTGTTTTTGAAGGTTTAGCTCCTGACACTTATACCGTAAGAGTTACCGATGCCGATGGGTGTTTTTATGATGAAAATTATACGATAAATGCGATTAATCCAATATCGGCTAATGGAGAAACCACACAACCGATCAGTTGTTTCGGAGCTGCAGACGGCGTTATCCGATTTAATGTAAACTTCCAAGCAGGTCAAAACTTTACGTATACAATTACAGGTCCTGCAGGAGTTGAAAGAACCGGGGGTACTGAAGCTGTTATTGATAACATCAACAACTTAGCTGCCGGTATTTATACCATAGACATTGTAGATACAGATACCAACTGTACTTATTCTGCTACACATGAATTAGAAGGTCCGGCTTCGGCATTGACTATTTCTAGTTTAACTGAAATACAACCTAGTTGTACATCACAGGGTAGTGTAAGTGTTCTTGCCGATGGCGGATGGGGTAGTTATGTTTATACATTGAACAATCCAGATACTTCTGTATTTGGTTCTAATTCCACAGGCTCTTTTACAGGTTTAACCCAGTCTGGTACATATAACGGTACGGTAACAGATGCGAACAATTGTAGTATTCCTTTCACGTTCGATTTGGACGCTGCGGAACCACCTGTTCTAGTAATAACACCGAATCAAGATTGTTTTGATGATGCTGTATTATTGACCTTGACCGCTAGTGTATCATCTGGTGGAGATGGAACTTTTGAATATAGTTTAAATGGCGGTCCTTTTAGTACAACCAATGTATTTTCTGATCTTTCTTCAGGAACATATACGGTTGAGGTAAGAGATGGTAACAACTGTACAGATACAGAAAGTATTACTATAGACCCGGCATTAACGGTAACGGCAAGCGCAAGTAACATTACTGCCTGCAGCACCGATACCGATATAAATATTTCTGCAGCTGGCGGAGATGGTAATTATGTGTATGCGGTAGTAAATGATGGGGTAACCCCAAATGCGGGCGACTTTGACCCAAGTACCACTGTGACAGTTACTGGTTCAGGAGTATATGATGTATATGTAAGAGATAACAGTGGTAATGCTGATTTCTGTGAATCTTCATATGAGATTACAATAGACCAAGATGATGCATTAGCATTATCTATTTCCAATACAGATATACTTTGTAGTGGAGAAAATCAATCTACTTTAACTATAGTTGCTTCTGGTGGCGAGGGACCTTATACGTATAGTATTAATAATGGGGCAAATTATCAAACCCCAAATACTTTTAATAACCTTGGTGCAGGCACATATAATATTCGAGTAAGGGATGTAAATAATTGTGAGGTAGATGAAGCATATACCATTTCAGAGCCTTTTACACTTTCTGCATCTGCTGCGGTTACACAATTAATCGAATGTAACCCTACTGACGGGGCCGAGGTTAGAATTACAAATGCACAAGGTGGTACTATGCCGTATACTTATAGCTTTGATGGAGGTAGTACATATGATACCAGTGCAATAGGATATTTATTAGCGGGTTCACACACAGTGTACATACAGGATGCAAATAACTGTACGTTTCCAATGGATATTACAATTGAGCAAGCGCCAACCCCGCCTAATGTTGAACTTACTCCAGAAGTAGATTATTCTTGCGACGGTACAGGTATTGTAACTATAACTCCAGACAATCCTAACTTAGAATATACGTACTATCTTAATGGTTCGGTTAATACGCCTGGAGATTCAAATGTATTTACAGATGTTCCTGTGGGTACCCATACGATTGATGTTGATTATATTAGTAACACTCCACCGGCAAGAAGTGAATTATTAAGAGAAGATTTTGGTGTTGGACCAAATGTTTCTATTTCGCAGATCGATCCGTTATTTTGTTATGAACCACAAGATGGAACACCTAGTTCATGTCCTTCTTTTGGTACAGACACACATATTCAAGATGGTGAATATTCCGTAACAAATACAATTGTAAATCCATATAACTGGTTAGTACCAAATGAACAGTCAGGTGTTGCAAACGGAAGATATTTGGCAATTAATATTGGAGGTGTAGCAGGAGCAAATGGAATTGTCTATGCTAAAAGAGGTGTTGAAGTTATACCTAATAGAGACATTACCATTTCCTTAGATATTTTCAATTTAAAATATGTTGGCTCAACTGGTGCAGATGCAAATTTGGATATTCAATTGGTAGATTCTTCGGGGAATGTGATTACTAATTTGGTAACTGGAGAAGTACCTAAAAGTACAGACCCGGATATTTGGGAAAATTATATTCTAACCTTAAATCCTGGTGCAGAAACAAATTTGGATATTGTAATAAGAACAATAGGCACCGCAACTCAAGGTAACGATGTAGTTATTGATAATATACTTGCCTTCCAAACCCCTGAGCAATGCTCTCAAACAGTATCTATTGACGTTACTATTGAAGATGGTTATGCTTTTGAAGCGAACCTACTTTCTTCCGAAGATTTGGATTGTAACGGTGATAACTCTGGTTCGATAACTTTTGAAGTAGATAACTATGGGGCAAGCGGATTTGAATATAGTTTAGATAATTTTGCCAGCACATTGGGTAGTACTACGGTATCACCTCAAACAATTTCAGGACTTTCAGCAGGCACTTATAGAGTATATGTTAGGGATGCAGCGAGTTCTTTACCTGGTTGTACTACATTTTTTGACCATACTATTAATGAACCAACATTAGTAGTTGCAGATGCAGATCTTACACAAGATTATACGTGCAACAATGGTGGTGCAGAAATTACAGCAAGTGCAACAGGTGGTACGCCAGGGTATGAGTATCAATTAGAAGATACTTCTGGCGGTATTTTAACCGCATACCAAACGAATACAGTTTTTAGTGGCTTATCGGCAGGAACTTATAATGTTCGTACTAGAGATGCCAATGGATGTTCGGATTTAATTGATACCCCTATTGTAGTTACGGCTCCAGAAACTCCGGCTTTCACTTTACAGGAAACTATTTGTTATAGTGGTAGTAATGATGCTACTATTGTCGTAAATGTTACAGCTGGTAATGGAGACTATCAGTTTAGAATTAATGGAGGATCTTATGTAACCCCAGCTCCAATAGATGCTACAACGTATACTTTTACAGGTCTTTCAAATGGTACTTATACCATAGAAGTAACAGATGCTTTTGGTTGTGATGCTCCGGCTCAAACGGTAACCATCGAACAACAAGTTACGGTTAGCGCAAGTGCCAGTACAATTACAGCATGTGGCACCGATAGTGAAATTAATATTACCGCTGCAGGTGGTGATGGTAATTACGTTTATGCAGTGGTTACAGATGGAACAACACCAAATGCGGGCGATTATTCGGCTACGAATACGGTTACTGTTACGGGTGCTGGAGATTACGATGTTTATGTTTTGGATAACAATGGAGGAGCAGATGCGTGTCCTGCAATGTATGATATAAATATTGCTCAAGATGCTCCTGTAGCAGCAATACCAACAGTTGTAGATGTTACTTGTTTTGGTGGTAATAATGGTAGTATTTCTTTAGCTGCTAGTGGTGGTGAGGCTCCTTATACGTATAGTATTGATGGTGGTGCAAACTTCGGGTCTGTAAGTTTATTCAATAATCTTACTGCAGGTACTTATGATGTAAGAGTAAGAGATGTTAACGATTGTGAGCTTATCTTATCTGTTTCTGTTGATGAATTACCTGAAATAGTGGCAGAAAGCGAACAAACAGAAGATTATACCTGTAATCAATTAGCAGAGATCACTGTTGGCGGTGTAACACCTACAACTGGCGGTTCTGGTTCATATCAATACAGTTTAAACGGTGGTACTTGGACTATGGCTACTACTGGAGGAACGGTTTTCACAGGATTGACCGACGGTACGTATACAGTTCAGGTTAGGGATGCTAACAATACAGGTTGTGTTGTTGACCTGCCAAATATCGTAATAGCACCTTTACCAACAGAACCATCTTTAAGCAGTAATATTGATTACAGTTGTGATGGAACAGGAATAATTACAATACTCCCAAATGATGCATCGTATGCATACAGCATTGATGGTAATACGCCTCAAATTGGTAACAATGTATTTAATAACGTAGCAGTTGGTCAACATACTGTTACTGTAAACTATGGTAGTGATTGTACAACGGATATTATTGTAGATGTTCAAGATGGCAATGCTTTTGAAGCCGCAATTTTATCTCATGAAGATTTAGATTGTAATGCCGATAATTCTGGCACCATAACTTTTGAAGTCGAGAATTTTGGAGCAGGTGGTTATGAGTATAGCTATGATAGTGCTTTTACAACTATTGAAGGTAGCGATACGCTAGCAACACATCAAATAACAGGTTTGGCTGCAGGTAGTTATACTATTTACATAAGGGATGTTGACAACCCAATTGCTGGTTGTACTGAAATGCTAACTCAAATTATTGATGAGCCTGCAGTTTTAATGGTTTCTAATACGCCAACACAGCCCACATGTATTGATGATGGTGCTGTTGATATTACGGTAACAGGTGGAACTTCGGCATATTCTTATGTAATAGAACTTCCAGATGGCTCCAATACGGCTTCACAAAGCACGGGGGTATTTACAGGTTTGGATCAATTAGGTTTACATACAATTACGGTTACCGATGCTAATGGTTGTACCGAAACAGATACATTTACATTAGTAGCCCCTGCTACTCCGGTTGCAAGTATTTTACCTAGTTCAGATGTATGTTTTAATTCTTCCGTATCAGGATCGGCCACAATTGAGGTCGGCGCTACTAGCGGTGTTGCTCCTTATACGTATAGAATGGGTACGGGTACATTTACAACATCAAACACCTTTACAAATCTAACTCCTGGTAATTATACTTTTGAAATTAGAGATGCCAATGGTTGTACAGATACAGTAACTTTTGATGTTGAACCTCAATTAACGGCAACGCTTACATTAGATAAAGATTTAGACTGTACAGTATCACCAGATGCAGTCATGAATTTAGTGACTAATGGTGGTTATGCTCCTTATACGTATGAGTTAGATGTAAATAGCGGTGGTTATACCGCTTTTACCGGAACATTTCCATATGCCACTTCTACAGCGGGTACGTACAGGTTTAGAGTAACTGATAACCAAGGTTGTACTGCCGTTTCTAACATAGTTACGGTTACACCAACAGTAAACCCTGTTGCTGGCGAAACTGTTACGAACCCTACTTGTTTTGGTGATTCTAATGGTATCGTTGAAATTAACGTTGATCCTAATTTTGGGTCATCACCGTATGAAATTAATTTTAATGGTAGTGCTTTTACAAGTCAAAGAGTGTATACCGGTTTAGTCGCTGGCACATATAATTATATTGTAAGGGATTCTAAAGAATGTATTTATAATGGCAGCGCAACTGTTGTTGACCCTGTATTGTTTGATGCCAATGTTGTAGCTACTGATGTTAGTTGTGGTGCAACTGGTGATATACCAGGTAGTATTGAAATTACGATTACAAGTGGTGGGGTGCCTAATTTTACGTATACCCTATATGATAATCTTAATAATGTTGTTCCTACGACAGGGCCAAACCCCGTTGTAAACACGACAGCAACTACGGTAACTTTTGACGGTTTAGCTTTCGGAGACTACTATGTTCGTGTATTGGATGCCAATGGTTGTGAGTATTACGAGAATCCGGTTAGGGTTTTGTCTAGTCCATATTTATCGGTTGATCCGGTTTTAATGCCAGTTAGTTGTATAGCTGGTGGTACCGCTGAACTTACCGCAAGTGGAGGTTCAGGAAACTACGATTTTACTATTTATGGTACAGGAACCGCACCAGATGCTGAGGCGGCGGGTGCTACGGCTGATGAGGAAGTTGCCACGTACAACGGACTAAACCCTGGTGCTAGTTATGTTTTTCAAGTGATCGACACGACAACAGGATGTTCTAGTTTTGTTGAAGTTGATATTCCTAATGTATCTGCTATTGATGTAGTTGCAGATCCAACGGTAACAGATGTTTCTTGTTATGGAGATACAGATGGGTCTATTTCTTTCCAGTTTGAAGAATATGATCCTAATGTAACAATTATAAATTATGAAATAAGAGAAAGCATTAGCAACATACCATTGGGTGGTCCATATTCTGGTAGTGTTACAGGTCCAATAGGTCCTGGTCCAACTCCTTTGGAAACAGTATCAAATATTCCTCCGGGAGATTATGTATTATTTTTCCAAGAAGCAACTACACCAGAATGTACAAATACATATGAATTTAGAATATTAGAACCTAATCCGGTTACGTTGACTTTGGCGGATCAAAATAACGGTTACTGCTCTGAAGATGCTAATGTAACCGTAATTGCAGGCGGTGGAAATGGTTCTTATACGTATGCCTACGTTGAAAATGGTGTTCCTCCTGTTGCTGGTGACTATGTTACTAGTAACTATGCGGAATTAGACCCTTCGGTTAATACTGAATGGGATATTTATGTGATGGACGGTAACGGTTGTTCTACGGCGCTACCATTAGATGTTACTATTGCAGACGATCCAACTCCAGCTATTTCTGGTTTGGTTATTAACCAATGTACTGCAGATGAGGGTGACTTTATTATAGAAATTACGTTAGACGGAGAAGGGTCTCAACCATATACACTTAGTTTAAACAGCGGTTCATACCAGTCTTCTACTTTAACTACTGCAGGGACTACACATCAGTTTACCGACTTAAGTTCTGGTAATTACACTGTTCAAGTACGTGATTTTAATGGATGTGGAAATATAGAAAACATTGAAATCTTTGCACCAACATCTATCATTGCCGAGGTTACAACCCAACCTTCATGTACAGAGGGAGATGGTGAGATTATAATTACAGCCTATGGTGGTTCTACTTTCTATGAATATGAATTATTCGATAATGGAGGAGTTAGCGTAGCTGGCGGACCTCAACCATCACCAATTTTTACAGGATTGGATTCAGGTACTTATACCGCCCATGTATATGATACAGTTCTAGGAGGTTGTACCGCTCAAACAGATGTTGAATTGGAATTGGCAACCCCTGTTTTATTTACAACGGATATTACCGATGTAACCTGTTTTGGAGATACTGATGGGTCTATAGTTGTAGAACTTGATGCTTCAATGGATAATCCTCCATATGTGTATCAATTATTTATAGAGACGGCTCCCTCGGTATTGACACCGGTTGGCGTACCACAAACATCTACTATATTTAACAATTTAGGCGCAAACGATGATTATGTTGTTAGGGCTACTTCTGCTCGTGGTTGTGAATTAGAAGTTGACAGTCCAGTAGGTACCCCGTTACAAATTACGAACGTAAATGCAGATGTTGTTGAGTTTGGTTGTACCGTAGGTAATAATGATAATAATGCTACAATAACCGTTGATACGGCAGCAATTACTGGAGGTAGTAATACCTATGTAACATATGAATTTATTGATAGCAGCTCTGCCGTAGTACAATCTGGTTCATCGAATGTCTTAATGGTTACAGATAGAACGGGCGAGACATACACTATTAATGTGTATGATGACAACGGTTGTTCGGGCAGTACAACAGCTACTGTGCTTCCGTATGACGAATTAACAGGAGCAACGGCAGCAGTGACCAATACGGTTACTTGTGCACCGGGTGGTGATGGTGAAATTACCGTAACGGCAACATCTACAGCTAGTGATAGTTCTAAATTCGAGTATAGCATTGATAATGGTGTAACTTACCTTTCTACCAATGTTTTTGGCGGATTGTCTGCTGGAAACCATAACTTCTTGATAAGACATACCGATACGGGTTGTATCGTAACTGCTTCGGCTAGAATTGAAGAGCCAAACACGTTTACGATCGATGTTGTAAAAACAAGTGATGTTATTTGCTTTGGAACAGATACCGGTGAAGTAACTTTTGAATTGATAGATGCTACGTATAACACAGGTTTCGATTGGGAAATTTTCCGTACCGATCATACTTCTGTTCTTAGTGGTTCTGAAGCTGCGAACGGTCCTACACCAATAATTAATTTAGGTGTTGGTGAATACTATGTTTCTATTTCACAAACCAACAATCCATTCTGTACCAATGTTGAATTTTTCAATATTGCAGGTCCTGATGCTGATATATCAGGAAATACTGTGGTAACTGACATAACATGTGTTCCTGGAAATGATGGTACCATAACCATTACCGATGTTGTTGGTGGATGGGGCGGTTATACTTACTTTGTTGACACTGTAGCTCCAACATTACCTACTGATTTCGTAGCAGATGCTTCTTTCACAGGATTGGTTGCGGGTACATACCAAGCTTGGGTGCGTGACGCAGAAGGTTGTGAGCAATTAATACAAGATAACATTGTTCTTGATGTTCCTGATCCAATTGCGGCGACATTACAAGTGAACATTGAGAATTGTACAAACTTACAGGGAGAAATAGAAGTTAGTGTGCCAACTGGCGGACAAGGAAGTAACTATACCTACCAATTGGTAATGGATAGGTCTAATTTCCGAGCTCCGCAGAACACTAGAGTTTTCTCAGGATTAGGAGCTGGTGAATATGAAGTAATTGTATCGGATCAATGGGGATGTTCATTTACAACTGCTCCAGTAGAATTATACGAACAGTTAAGTGCAACTACTACGGTAGACAAGGCTATTGATTGTACGGGTACACCAGGTGGTACTATCACTATCAATGTAACCGGTGGTTCTACAAACCTAGAGTTTATAATGACACCTCCAACAGGAGCTGCGGTTACGCAAACCAATAATGCAACATTTACTGACTTAACCGATGACGGAACATATAGTTTCTTAATAAGAGATTTAGATACTACAAATCCTGTTTGTGAAATTACGGTAACGCAGGAATTGGCTCCTGCTATTCAGCCGGTATTTACAGATTCGCATATAGATATTACTTGTTTTGGAGCTAACGATGGGTCAATTACTTTGACACAAGTTGAAAATGGAGTAAATCCGTTAACTTTTACGATATCTCCAGTAGCAGGAACGTTCAATGCAAGTAATAATACATTTGAAGGCTTACCTCCAAATACATACGTTGTAACGGCAACAGGAACTAACGGTTGTAGTACTGCATCGGGTAACATTGTAATAGATGAACCTGCAGTAATATCGAACATAGATACTACAGTTGTAGAATTTGGTTGTACTGCTGGTAATAACCCTAACAATGCTACAATAACAGTTGACGAGACTGCCATAACCGGTGGTAGCGGTAACTATGTAATCTATGAATTTGTGGATAGCAGTTCGGCTGTGGTACAATCTGGTGCATCAAATGTATTGGTGGTTACAAATAGAGCAGGTGATACCTATACTATCAATGTTTATGATGACAAGGGTTGTTCTGGTAGCACAACAGCTACTGTTCTTCCTTTTGATGAAATTACCGATATAGACGCTTCGGTTTCAAATACGGTTACATGTGCTCCAGGTAGCGATGGCGAAATTACGGTAGTGGTAACATCTACCTTAAGCGACCCAACTAGGTTCCAATATAGTATTGATAATGGTACCAACTACCAAGCTTCTAACGTGTTCGGTAGTTTGTCTGCAGGATCGTATACGATATTGGCAAGACATATAGATACAGGTTGTGTGGTTTCTGTTGCAGAAACTATAGAAGAACCAAATACATTTACCATCGATGTAGTTAAAACAAGTGATGTTATATGTTATGCTACGGCAACTGGTGCAGTAAACTTTGAGTTAGTCGATGCAACCTACCCTGGCGGATTTACTTGGACTATTTATGACACTGAGGGAACATTAGCAGATACTAGTGATGATACGGTTGTTGTTTCTGGTTCAGAAGCAACAACAAATGGACCTACAGCAGATATTGACTTATTTGCAGGTAGTTACTATGTTTCTATTACACAAGACAACAACCCTTTCTGTACAAATACAGAAGCGTTCACTATTAACGGTCCTACAGCTGATATTAGCGGATCTACGGTAGTGACAGATATTACTTGTGTGCCTGGAAATGATGGTACTATAACCATTACTGATGTAGTTGGTGGTTGGGGTGGCTATACATATTTTGTAGGCACGAGTGTTCCTGCAACAACAGATTTTGTAGCTGATGCTTCGTTTACAGGTTTAGTTGCTGGTACTTACCAGGCGTGGGCACGAGATTCTGAAGGTTGTGAGCGATTAATTCAAGATAATATTGTTCTTGATGTTCCAGACCCTATTGCGGCAACTTTACAAGTTAACCAAGAAAATTGTACAAATTTACAGGGTGAGATTGAAGTGAGCCTTCCAACTGGCGGACAAGGAAGTAACTATACCTATCAATTAAGATTAAACGGTTCCGATTTCCGTGCTCCTCAGAACACAAGAGTATTCTCAGGACTTGGAGCGGGTACTTATGACGTGTTTATTACAGATCAATGGGGTTGTACATTCACTACTCCGGCTGAAATACTTTATGAACAAATGGACGTTTCTACCACAGTAGATAAGTCTATTGATTGTACGGTGACTCCGGGTGGAGAAATAACGGTTAATGTAACTGGTGGCTCTACAAACCTTGAGTTTGAAATGACAACTCCGTTAGGTAGCGTTGTAACTCAAACAACAGGTGTATTTACAAACTTAACTGAGGCAGGAACATATTCCTTCGTAGTTAGTGATTTAGATACTACGAATCCAGTTTGTGAAAGAACGGTAACGCAAGTTCTAGATGCGCCAGTAGCACCAGTATTATTAGATGCAACTATCGTAAACGTAAGTTGTTTTGGAGATTCGAATGGTAGTATTAGAGCCAATATTGACCCAAGTACAGACGATAATCCTATATATCAATATGAACTATACGATATTGCTGACTTGGTAACACCAATCGTACCTGCTCAAAACGATCCTTTGTTTACAGGTTTAGCGGCAGGTGAGTATCAAGTAAGAGTAATATCTAGTAGAGGTTGTGATGCTGTTAAAAATGAGACAATCACTGAACCTACACAATTAACAGTATCTGCTACGGCAACGGAATTTAATTGTGCGGCTGATAACAGTGTAAATACTGCAACTATAACAGCAACAGCTGGTATAGGTACAGGAACCGCACCATATTTATACAGTATTGACAATGTTATTTTCCAAGCGTCAAATACATTTAACGTTACGGATGATGGAAGCGTACAAAATATAGATGTGTATGTAAAAGATGCCAATGGTTGTACCACTTTCGATACCGTTACAATTCAACCTATAAATACATTTACGGCTACAACAGCTCAAGATGTCGAAATTACATGTACCAACGATGAAAGAATAACAATTTCAGTAGTTGATAATGGTTTGGCTCATAACTATGTATATGAGTTGTTACCAATAGGAAATACATCGGCTACATTGGTAAGTTCAACTGCTACTTCAGCAACGTACGATTTAGATACCGTTGGCTCTTATGTATTTAGAGTTACTGATACAGATACAGGTTGTTATGTTAATACAACTAGTTATACCGTTGCTCCATTCGATTTTATAACAGCAACAGCTACTGCGGTATCTGAAGTTACATGTTTTGGTGAAGCAAACGGAAGTTTAGAAATTGATATTGATGGGTATACGGGTAATTACACATACGAAGTATTCAATGCTGCAGGTACATCGATTATAACTTCTACGGCAACGGATACGAGTGTCAATCCTAGAACAATAACAGGTCTTTCAGGTGGTAGCTATTATGTAACCATCACAGAAACCGATGTTCCTTTCTGTTCTGAAGATACCAATTTGGTTACTATTATTTCGCCGGATATAGCGTTAAGCGGAGTAGTAACTCCATTGGCGGAAGCAACTTGTACCGATGACCAAGGTGTTATTAGAGTTGAAGTTGAAGGCGGGTATAAACCATATGATATTGTATTGACAAATACTACAACAGGCGATGCATATAACATGGATAATGTTAATGAAGGTATTTTCACAGGATTGGCTGCTGGTGATTTCTCAATTAGCATTACTGATGACGCCGGATGTATTGTAAATTATACTGAAACATTAACGCCAGCAACACCGATAGTGGCTAATGCAACTCCGCTTGTAACAGACCTAGCTTGTTACGGTGATACGGGAGCTGTTGTTACTGCAAATGTAACTGGTGGCGGTAGTGGTACGTATAGTTATCAGTTGAATTTCTATAATGAAACAGGTACTACGATTACAGCGACCACTGGTGAACAAACCAATCCTAGTTTTACAGATTTAGGCGCAGGTTTCTATAGTGTAACCGTAGTCGATGGGTGGAACTGTGATACTACAACGAATATTGTTGAGGTAAGAGAGCCAACTGAAGTACAGGCGAGTTTAATTAGAACTGATGCATTGACCTGTACTACTGGTGCTGAGTTTGAACTTACTGCCACAGGTGGTAGTGGAACTTATGAGTATAGTGTTGATAATATCAACTTCTTGCCTATGACCAGTAATCCTTTAGGATTGCCTGAAACTGGAATGTATCCGGCTGGTAGATACCAATTTTATATTCGTGATGCAATCAATGGTTGTGAGTCTGCTGTTTCAAATGCAATTACAGAAAGCGAGATTCCTGCTTTAGAATTAACAGTTGACACCTCTGCTGCGGTACTGAACTGTACAGGTGAAAGCACGGCTATCATTTATGCAACTGCAGATGGCGGATTAGGAAACTACCAATATGAATTGTTTACCGATAGTTCTTTAAGCGTAGCTTCTAGAATTGCAGGTCCTCAGTCTCAAGGTGTATTTAGAGATTTGGGTGCAGGTACGTATTATGTAACTGTTGTTAGTGAAGATTGTACTACAGCACCTGAAGAGGTGATCATTATAGAGCCAACTCCATTGTCATACACAGACATCGTCGTGGATATTACGTGTGCTGGTGAAGATAACGGTGAAATTACGGTTACGCTTTCTGGTGGAGCTGGTGGTTATCAATATGCTATTTCACCAAACTTGAATCAGTTCTATGATGAAAATACATTTACTGATCTAGCTCCTGGTGAGTATACGATAATTGCACAAGATCAAAATGGTTGTTTCGAATACTTGACATATACTATTTCTGAGCCATCTAGTTTGGCAGTTGAAGTGGAAACTACACCAGAAATTTGTGTAGATAGTCAAGACGGTACTATAATCCTAGATATTACAGGTGGTACTGCACCATATAGCACAGCACTAAATTCAAATAGCGATGAAGATTTTGTGTTGAACAGAACAGAATTCTATAATATGGCTGCTGGAAATTATCTAATCGTAATTAAAGATGCCAACGGTTGTGATACTAACGTAGTGGTAGATATTGAAGCGGGAGTTAACCTAAATGCTACGGTTGATCCGGTCTACGAATGTACCGGTGATACTCCAGATAACTATGTAAATATTACGCTTGAAGACGATAGCGTAATTGGAGATGTATTATATGCGATAGATTCTGTTGACCCTGCTGATCTTCAGTTGAATCCCGACTTTAGAAATACGGCACCGGGTAACCATTACATCACTATTGCCCATGCTAACGGATGTTTTGTAACCATCGACTTTGTTATTGAGGCATTTGAGCCATTGACCTTAGAACTGGAACAAAACAACATGAATGAAATAACGGCTGTTGTTGAAGGTGGTAGAGAAGGTTATACCTACTATTTCGATGGTATTGATAATGGCGATAGCAATACTTTCTATATCACAAGAACAGATACCTATGAAGTTCGTGTGGTAGATGAGAACGGTTGTTCTACCGTTGCAAATATATTTATGGAGTTCATAGACATTGAATTGCCTAATTTCTTTACCCCTGACGGCGATGGACAGAACGATTTATGGATCCCTAGAAACATTGAACAATACCCAGAAATACTAATAAAAATATTTGATCGTTATGGTAGAGTGGTTTCTGAACAATCTGTTGATTCTGAAGGTTGGGACGGAACTTATTTAGACAATGAATTGCCAACGGGAGACTACTGGTATGTAGTGAAACTGAATGGCGAAAGAGATGAAAGAGAATTTGTTGGACATTTTACCCTATACCGTTAAAAACTTAACCTAAAATGATGATGCGGAACAGTCTATTGACACTGGTATTATTTATAAGCGTGCTCTCCGTAAGAGGGCAAGAACTTACAATACCTCAACTATCACAATATCTTGCCGATAACCCCTTTGTAATGTCCCCAACTTACGCTGGTATCGGTGACCATGTTAAAATAAGGCTAAATGGCCTTACTCAGTGGGTAGGTATTAAAGATGCACCAGATACCCAATCTCTTGCTGCAGATATGCGACTTGGAGAAAAATCAGGTATTGGTATGGTGCTTTACAACGATAGTAACGGAGAAACAAAACAACAGGGAGCAAGACTATCTTTTGCACACCACTTGACTCTAGATCGTTATGATGATGAGTTCTTATCGTTTGGTTTATCCTATAATTACAATCAATTTAGAATAGACAACTCTAATCCAGAATTAATAGCCGATCCTGCTTATGTAGGTGATAAAGCTACTACGAACCATAACTTTGATATTGGAGTGTTGTATAGGTATGATAAGTTTTACTTCAGTGCCAATGCATCTAATATATTAGATAAGGATTTAAGTAATTTCAACGAGTTGTACGAGCCTAATAGATTAAGAAACTACTATGTCTATACGGGTTACAGATACATGAAGAAGAGAACTAGTAAAGTAGAGATAGAGCCTTCTGTACTGTTTCAGTTATTTGAAAGTGATGGTCGCTCTGTTACCGATTTAAACTTAAAATTCAGATTTTATGATTTTGAGGATTATTTCTACGCTGGTGTAAACTATCGTTTCTTGAATGATCAAATAGGAAACCCACTATATATAGCTCCTATAGCCGGTTTAAAGAAAAGTAATTTTTATTTTGGATATTCTTACCAAGTAATCTTAAACGAACTACTTGGTTATAGTTCTGGTACCCATGTTATCACTTTAGGTGTAGACTTGTTTCAAGGTATCAGTAATTGTCGTTGTACATACTAATGCTTTGTGGAGAATCATTAAATTTGTGCTCCAGACAAAAGACTAATGGGTAAGGTACAATTAGAGAATATTAAAGCATACGCCCATCATGGGTGCTTGCCACAAGAAACGAACATCGGCAGTGATTATTTGGTCAATGTTTCCGTAGATACGAATTTGCTAAAAGCTTCTGTTTCCGATGAATTAAAGGACACTGTAGATTATGTTCACATCAACAGAATTGTAAAGCAAGAAATGGCAATACCTTCCAAACTGCTGGAACACGTAGCCAAAAGAATCATAGACAGAATATTTACTGAATTACCTACCGTGGCCAATGCAATGGTTTCGGTTTCTAAAATAAATCCGCCAATAAATGGCGATGTTGAAAAGGTAACTGTATCATTGAATTTACAACGCGGACAAACGGTTAACTAAATTCTTCTACCTTAAAAATAATATAATTTCTTGGTTGTGAATGCAGCTTAGATTGGTAGAATTGTTTATTTTTGCTCTCGCTAAAAAATGGCATCGTGGCCGAGTGGCTAGGCAGAGCTCTGCAAAAGCTTGTACAGCGGTTCGAATCCGCTCGATGCCTCAAAAAACCCTCCTATTTGGAGGGTTTTGTTTTTTATAGATATCCGTTTGTAGTTCTAAAAGGCACTTTATATTAAGACTGAAGTAAAAAGACCAACAGTATGGTGGGAATAAAATAAACTGCAATAGTTTTAGCACCCTCATAATCTTTGGCTATTCTTTGACCAAATAATAACATCAATAGCGTTATACTCGATAGTATTGCACCGTACATTGCAAATACGGTATCACCAGAATTTAAAATTTGGTAAATTCCTATTACACATAATATACCGGCAACAACTTCTGTTACCAATATAATACCCACTAGTAACGGAACTATATTTTTAAAAGGTGTTTTAGAAAAATGCTCTTTAAGCCAAGATATATTACCGTTCCAATCGGTAATTTTATCAAAACCGCTTTGCAAAAAGGTTATGATTAAAAATAATAGCAATAAAACTTCGGTAGCATTGTTCAATAATATTTTCATTGTAAGTTATTTAAGTTCTGTCTTTTTTTTGTGAAGCAATCGGGTAAGTTTAATAGATAAATCTGTAAAAATAATCTTTGAATTACCGTTTCTTTCCACATGATAAATCGCATCTTCCAATTCTTTGGTGATATCAAGAATATTATTTTCGTGAACAAAAGGAGCAAATTTCTTTAATTGAAATCCTTCGGCATGTATTTTTAAATATGCCAGTTCTTCTGCGCCATAATTGATCATCAGTGCTTGCCTCATCACAGTAATACAATAACTTAAAAAGTTCTTCTGTGTTTCCCTTCCGGTTTTTGCGACTTCTTCGCTCCATAACAAAAGGTCATGAATTGCAGCTTTGTTTCCTTTTGCCTTAAAAGCGGTTCTTACCCACTGTACAAACCAATTTTCAAAGACCAAATCTTCAGAATCTTTGTTCAGTAGATCTAAAGCTTTATTGAAATTACCGTTTGCCTCATGTGCCAATAACTTTGCTTCTGATTTATTGGCTCCCTTTTCAACTAACGCAGTAGCAATAGAATCTTCTGCTAAAGGAGGAAAGTGTACTACTTGACATCTAGATTTAATGGTCTGTATGATCTGTTCTTCGTCTTCGCAAAGTAATAGGAAAATAGTTTTTTCAGGGGGTTCTTCAATAAGCTTTAATAATTTATTGGAAGCTGCAATATTCATTTTTTCTGCCATCCAGATAATCATGACCTTGTAACCGCCTTCATAAGATTTTAAAGAAAGTTTCTTTACGATATCCTGTGCTTCGTCGACACCTATTTGCCCTTGTTTTTTTTCAATTTCTATGTATCTGTACCAATCGAACAAATTGCCATAAGGCTGTTCCATGATAAACTCTCGCCACTCTTTCATGTAGTGGTTACTTACGGCGTGAGATTTTACTTTATTTGAATTCGACACCGGAAATGCAAAATGAACATCTGGGTGAGCAAAAGATTTAAATTTTAGATTACAAGATTCATTGCCACCACTATTCTCTCCATTGGTATTTTGACAAATGATATATTGGGCATAAGCCAAAGCCATTGGTAATAAACCACAGCCTTCCGGACCTACAAATAATTGTGCATGGGGTATTCTACCGGCATCTGCACTTGAAGATAAATGACTTTTTATATGGGAAAGCCCTAAAATTTCTTTGAATAACATAGATTCAAATATAGTTGTTTATAGTACAACAAATTTAAGGGTATTGAGTGTAAATAATCTCTTTTAGCACTTTATCACAAACCTTTTAATCTTTACATTTGTTAACTAACAAAAGGATAATTACATGAAAGTATTAAATGACTTTAATTTTGAAGATAAAAAAGCATTGATAAGAGTAGATTTCAATGTACCTCTTAACGAAAACTTTGAAGTAACCGATACCAATAGAATTGAGGCAGCAAAACCTACGATTATAAAAGTGTTGGAAGATGGTGGTAGTGCTGTTCTTATGAGCCATTTAGGCAGACCAAAAGGAGAACGTAATCCAGATTTATCATTAAGTCATATTGTAGACGCTGTTTCTGATATCATTGGGGTTGCCGTTAAATTTGTAGGTGATTGTGTTGGCGAAGAAGCTGAAAAAGCTGTGGAAGATTTAAAGAATGGAGAAGTACTTTTGTTAGAGAACCTAAGATACTATAGCGAAGAGGAAAAAGGTGATGAAGGTTTTGCTGAAAAACTTTCTAAACTTGGTGATATTTATGTAAACGATGCTTTTGGTACGGCACACCGTGCACATGCATCAACTACTATCGTAGCCAAATTTTTTCCAGAAGCTAAATGTTTTGGCTTTTTGTTGGCAAAAGAAATTGATGCAATCGAAAAAGTAATGGCTACTGGTGAAAAACCTGTTTTAGCTATTCTTGGTGGGGCAAAGGTTTCATCAAAGATCACTATCATAGAAAACATTCTAGATAAGGTAGATGATTTAATTATTGGTGGAGGAATGACCTATACATTTATTAAGGCCCAAGGAGGTAAAGTAGGTGATTCTATTTGTGAGGATGATAAAATGGACCTTGCAATGGAAATTTTAGAAAAGGCAAAACAAAAAAATGTAAACGTACATATTCCTGTCGATGTGCTTGCGGCTGATGCCTTTGATGCAAATGCAAATACTCAGGTGGTGGATGTTGACAAAATACCAGATGGTTGGCAAGGGTTGGATGCTGGTCCAAAAACCTTGGAAATATTCAAAAGTGTTATTCTAAACTCTAAAACCATTCTTTGGAACGGACCAATTGGTGTTTTTGAAATGGAAAAATTTGCAGGTGGAACCATTGCTGTAGGTAATAATATTGCAGAAGCTACTAAAGCAGGTACATTTTCATTGGTAGGTGGCGGAGATTCAGTTGCTGCCGTTAAACAATTTGGCTTTGAAGACAAAGTAAGCTATGTATCAACAGGCGGAGGGGCAATGCTAGAAAGTTTAGAAGGTAAAACCTTGCCAGGGATCGCTGCAATATTAGCGTAGTCAGGGCATTATCGACAAACGGTATATGACGAAAATTTGTGCATTTTAAGAGAATATATTTTATTCTCACTAAAAAATGTACGATTTTCGTTTGTTCCGTTAAGATATTTCGCCCCATGATGAATAAAGTAACCTATAAAAGTTTTTGTTTTGGATTGGCACTGTTTCCTATTGTAGGTGCCGCTCAACAAAAAGATGCCAATTCAACAGTATCAGATTCTTTAAACAGTAGTATAATCGTTGTTCAAGATTCCTTGGATAATGTGGTACCGTTAGAACAACTGAATATAGTTCAAAGCTCAAATACAGAAAATTTGGCGTTGTTCAAGCCAACAGAATCTTCTACCTATAATCTTCAAGATCATGCGTTGGCCGCCAAGTTCGACAGTCTTTGGATGAAAGAACTTGTAGACGCCGCACCACTTTTTAACGAAATGTATCAAGAGGTATTAACCGAACCAGATACAACTGCGGCTTTTATACTTGATTTACCTACCGATACCTTAAAGATGCGTTTGGCACGAATGAATGAAAGAACGCCTTTCAATATCGAGTACAACTCATCTTTAGAAAGTGTTATAAAATCTTTTCTTACTAGAAAAAGAGATTTAATGGAGCGCATGCTTACCATTAGTCAGTTTTACTTTCCTTTATTTGAACAAGAGTTGGACAATAAGAACATACCTTTAGAAATGAAGTATTTGTCTATTGTTGAATCTGCTTTGAACCCCAAAGCACGTTCAAGAGTAGGAGCAACCGGGCTTTGGCAATTTATGTACGGTACGGGTAAAGAAATGAAGCTGAACATTAACAGCTATGTAGATGAACGTAGTGACCCAATAAAATCTACCGCGGCCGCAAGTAATTATTTAAATAGATTGTATCGAATATATAATGATTGGGATTTGGCACTGGCAGCCTATAATTCTGGTCCTGGAAATGTCAACAAAGCTATTCGCAGAAGTGGAGGTCAAAGAAATTATTGGAACATAAGAAGGAATCTACCCAGGGAAACAGCTGGTTACGTACCTGCTTTTCAAGCAACGATGTATATTTTTGAATATGCCGAGGAACACGGATTAAAAACTAAAAGAGCGGAAAGAGCGTATTTTGAAACGGATACTATTCATGTCAAGCACATGATTACCTTCGATCAGATTACAGAACTTACAGGCATCAATAAAGATGAACTAAAGATACTTAACCCACAATATAAATTAGATGTAATCCCCTTTGTAAAAGGTCGGTCACATGCGTTGAGACTTCCGGTGCATCAAATAGGAAAATTTGTAGCTAATGAAGAAGCTATTTATGCCCATGTTCAAAAAGAATTAAAGGAGAAAGAAGGGCTTATCGCTAAAATAGAAAAAGCAGCTGAAGGAAATAGCATACGTTATAGGGTACGCGATGGTGACTTTCTTGGAAAAATTGCAGAACGTTACGGTGTTCGTGTTAGTCAATTAAAACAATGGAACGGTTTACGAAGCAATAATTTGCGTATTGGACAAAGGCTGACCATTTACCCAAGAAAGAACCCTGGCTCTTCGGTTAAACCTAGGGAAACCCCTTCTAGAACTGCGGTTGCCAATAATTCGAAAATACATGAAGTAAGAAGTGGCGACTCTTTATGGACCATTTCTAGAAAATATCCGGGAGTTACTATCGAAAATTTGCGAAAATGGAATGGTATTAGTGGTAATAATTTAAAACCGGGCACAAAATTGAAATTGTGCGACTGTTCATCGTAAATTAAAACACCAATGAAAAAAAGAATTTTACTTTGCTTTTTAGCAATTTTAGGACTATCAATAGCTTGTAAGGAAGAAGGAAAAGCAGATTTCCTACCAGAATCTGTAGGAGCCATGAACACACTTACCGTTGTTATAGATAATGATTTATGGAATAGTAGTGTGGGCGATGCCATTCGTGAAAATTATACGGCAGCGGCACAAGGCTTAACTTGGGACGAAGCTCTATTTAGTGTCACCCAAATTCCGCAGCAAATATTTAGTGGAGCCATTCGTAACACTAGTTCTATTTTATATGTTATGGAAGATACTCTTAACGTTGCCCATATGAAATCCAATATGTATGCCAAACCACAAAAAGTGGGCGTAATTAAAGGGCATAATAAAGAAGAACTTATTGAGAACATCCATAAAACTGCAGAAGAATTCATAGCTGCTTACAAGGCTTTGGAAATTGGTAAGGCCCAAAAACGTTTTGAAAAATCATTGAATAAGGAAAAGGCCCTTGAGGACAAGTTTAATATTTCAATGAAAATACCTTCTATTTATAGAGTAGGCAGAGAAGAAGACAATTTTGTCTGGATAGATCGCCAGATTCAAAAAGGGAACATGAACATAATAGCCTATACGATGCCTTGGGATAGTTTTAAGAACGATTCTACTTTTGTTCAAGATATTGTTAAGATGAGAGATTCTATTGGCGGACTCTATATTGGTGGAGAAGATGTACCCGGTAAAAAGAATCATATGATAACAGAGAAAGCTTTTTCTCCATATGTTTTTCCTGCCGAGGTTTCTGGCAAAAAAGCAGCTGAGGTTAGGGGAATCTGGGAAATGTCTGCATATCCAATGGCAGGTCCGTTTTTGACCTATATTATCAACGATAAAGAGAATAACCGTAAACTGGTTTTAGAAGGCTTTGTGTTTGCTCCAGCTACAAAGAAAAGAGATTATATGTTCGAGCTGGAAGCGATATTAAAATCTGTACAATTTAATGTAGGAGAAGAAAAGAATTAATTTTCCCGTACTTACTATATAATAAAAGAGGCTCAGGTGTTTCCTGAGCCTCTTTTATGTGAATTAAGTTCTAATATTCAGAACCAAAAATTATACGGTCTTATAGATTACTAAATGTAAAACCGGTAGATACTCTGTATATCAATGCGTACATGGCAAAAGCAATCAACACAAAACATAACCAAGAGAATACTTTGAAGTAATGCTCTAAGATGTAGCTTTTCCAATTTCTAAAAGCTTCAATGTATATTTCCTTCACTAGAGTAATTTTTTCCATAATCAATATATTAGTTGTTGCTGGGTGTAAAGTTCACCATAATAGAAAGTTATATGGAATAGTTTAGGTGAAAGGATAATTAATACTATCAACTGTACCCTTTTAAAACCAAAATCTATGAACGGTTATTAGATCAGATTAACGACCGGTGTCATTATTTTATTGGATCGATAGAATGTATATTAAATGGGTTGAAGTGGTTTTCTGAAGCGTTTAGAAAAGAGTTATAAACAAAAAACCCGCTATAGAGCGGGTTTAATTACTTTGGTTAAAGTTGTATTACATATTCACGATAATGAATTCTGATCTACGGTTTAAGTAGTGTTCTTCTTCGGTACAGCGAACAGAACCATCACATTCATTGATTAAGCGTTCTTCACCATATCCAATAGCACTTTCTATACGTTTTGGATCGATACCTTGAGCTATAATATAGTCTCTTGTAGATTTTGCACGTTTATCAGATAGGTATTTGTTATATACGGCATCACCTCTAGAATCTGTATGAGATTCAATTTTGATGACCATGTTCGGTGAATCGTTCATAACAGCTACTAATTTATCAAGTTCTAAAGCGGCATCTTTACGAATGAATGATTTATCAAAATTAAAGTGGATCATCTCTGTTTTGAGTTTCTTAATACCATCTTCAACAGCGATCATATCATTAAGTTTTCTCATTGACACATCGACATTGACAATTTCGTTTTCTTTGGTAGCGGACTCTCGGGTATCATCAAAATAAGAACCTTTGGTAGTTTTTAAAACATATCTGGTATCTGCATCTAAATCCTCAAAAATGAAATTACCATTTTCATCGGTCTCCATTTCTTTAAGCTTTATATTGTTTTCATCAAGAAGCTCAACCAAGGCATTAGGCATAATATCACCGGTTATCAATTCGGTTACAACACCGGAAATTGCATTAATACTGGTCGGTATTTCTTCTACATGTAGTGTTTTAAATGAGTAGATATCATCGTCACCTTTACCACCACTACGATTAGAAGCAAAGTACCCTTTTTGTGTTTCTTCATCTACAATAAAAGAAAAGTCGTCTTTTTTACTGTTTACGGGTTTGCCTACGTTTCGTACTTCTAGGAATCCGGCTTCATCGTCGAAAGCCACTTCAAATACATCTAAACCTCCTAAACCTACATGACCATCAGATGAGAAGTATAATTTCTTGTCGTTTATAAATGGGAACATTTCTTTATGTTCAGTATTGATTTCTGGACCAAGATTTCTTGGCGAAGAAAAGGAACCATTTTCTAAGACATCAACCACAAAAATATCTGTTTCACCTATGCTACCTGGCATATCCGATACAAAGTATAATTGTTTACCATCTGGGCTTAAAGCTGGGTGACCAGTTGAATATGCATCGCTGTTAAATGAAACTTCTTCTGCTTCTAACCACTCATCATTAACCTTTCTAGAACGGTATATTTTTAAATGATTGATTCCGTTTTTGTCACGCTTGAGTTTTTTACCATAATTGTTTCTGGTAAAGTACATGGTCTCATTATCTGGTGAAAATGCAACTGAGGCTTCGTGATACTTGGTATTTATTTTTTTAGAAAATTTTAAAGCGTCTTTAAAGTCTTGTGTTTCTTCATTTACTTTGGCTACAAATAAATCTAAATAGGGTTGATTGTTCCATTTATATTTTCTGGTATTAAATATTGAAGAATCTTTTGCGGAGGCAAAAACCATTTGATCACCACCATAGTACATAGGTGAGAATTCAGAGTACTTTGAGTTAATACTAAGATTGGCAATATCAAATTTTCCTTCCATTCTTAGAAGTCCGTCCAATACAATTTCATTTTGCTTGGTTTGTTTTGCAACTTCTTCTCCAACTAATTTTCTATTGTATAATTTTAATAAACGCTTTGATCTCTTATAATTACCAATTCCTTTTAATGAATGTGCATATTTAAATAAGTAATCTGAACCCATATTAGATTCATACTTTGTATAAAGTATATTGTACCATTTATATGCGTTCTCCATATCTGTATTAAAATAATGCGCATCTCCTGCTTTCTTTAATACATCATAAGAATATGATTTTTCACCTTTTGACAATGCTTGTTCATACAACCTTGCTGCTTCAGCATACCACATTTTATCAAAATACTCATCTGCTCTTTTAACAAGTTTGGTTTTTGATTCTGGGTTTTCTGTTTTAGATGCATCAAGCATATCATATGTAACATCTTCTACAGCAATAGTTTCCATATCGTCCATAGATTCCGTATCACCATCTAGAATTTTTAACACCCATACTTGATCGTCATATTTACCATCAAATTTTGATGAGCAATCGTTCAAAGCATCACGCCAAGAATCGTAATGGTTTAAATAGACATAATAAAGTTGTGTCTCGGGATTTTGAAAATAGCCAGCATTAAAACCTTTTTTATTGAGCTTTCTTACTTGAGATTTTAAGTTTTTATCTTTTGAGAACGTGCCTGAAATAACGTAATAACCATTTTCTATATTTTCAATCTTATTGAATGCTCTATATGGAACGGGTATGGCTTCAGCAGCTTTTTGAAATTCTTTTTTGTCTTCCTCTTCATTAAACGCTAAAGTATTAGCGTCATAACCTTTTTCTTGAGGAAATTCTGTTTCTATGCCATCACCAAAATTTTGAGCATGGGCGGATAAAACAAAGACTAGAAAAATAAAATTTAAAACACTTCTCATAAATATAAATCTTAGCCGAATGATAAATTCAACAGGGGGTTAAGTATTGTACGAACGGTTTGCTATAGGTTTTTAGTGCCGTATGTCTAACGAAATTAGATTTATATGGGTATTCTAAATACTAATTGTTGTGAAAGAGGCTTTTTTTGTCGTGTACGAATATTATGTAGTAGCTATACGTAAGTGTAAGCACTGAATAAAGCATTAGATTGGAGATACTGTTGTTATGAAATTGAATGTGTTTTTAAAATTTTAAGCAAACAAAAAGCCCTGTAAAACAAGGCTTTATAATTGTGAAAGGAAGCAATCTTATTTATTACTCCTTGTTCTTTTCTTCTATTTGTTCATCCTCTTTAGAGGCGTCTTTAAACTCTTTGATTCCACTACCTAAACCTCTCATAAGTTCAGGAATCTTTTTTCCACCGAATAATAGTAGAATCACGACTACCACTAATATTATTTGTGGAGCGCCTATGGCCAAAAATGTAGATAAGAATGTCATAAGACTATAATTTAAAATATGGATTTCAAAGATACTAAAAACTACTGTAGAATTCTTCAGTATATCTAAATACGTTTTTCAGGTTTGTATATTTTAACTATTATTTGGGTATAAACGGGCAAAAAGCTATCGTTATTGCCGTTATATTTCTTAGGTGAATAGGTTTAAAATTAAATTCTAAGTTTATCTTTGTTAAGATGGCCAAAAAGAAAGTCAAAAAAAGAAAAGAGATAAAACGTAAACTACTGCATAAGTACCGTTTGGTTATTCTAAACGAAAGTACTTTTGAAGAAAAGATTTCTTTTAAATTAAGTAGGCTTAACGTATTTGTAACGGGTTCTCTTTTTATGATAGGTTTAATAGGTCTTACCACCTTATTAATTGCCTTTACTCCTTTGCGGGAGTATATACCTGGTTATTCATCAACCAGGCTTAAAAAGGAAGCTACCGAACTTACGTACAAAACAGATTCTTTAATAAGGACCTTAAATTATACCAATAAGTATTTAGACAATATTCGAATGGTATTAAAGGGTGACATAGAAAATACCGTGGTAAATAGAGACTCTCTATTTCAGCAATATAAACTAGACCCTGCATCTGTAGACTTAAGTCCGATTAAGGAGGATTCATTATTACGGGCCGAGGTTGCACTTGAAGATAAATACAATTTATTTGAACGTACGATCGATAAGAAAAATTTAGTTTTATTTACACCAGTATCAGGACCTATATCAATGGGTTTTGAACCAAATGAAAAACATTATGCGGTTGATGTTACCGCCGTTACCGATAGCCCTGTTAAAGCCGTTGCAAATGGAACCGTAATATTTTCCGAATGGACAGCAGATACGGGTTATGTAATTATCATAGAGCATGAAGGAGGACTTTTGAGCGTATATAAGCACAATGGTTCCTTATCTAAATTTCAAGGTAATATTGTAAGAGGGGGAGAAGTAATCGCTGCTGTTGGTAATACGGGAGAACTCACTACCGGTCCACACCTGCACTTTGAAATTTGGGATAACGGTACTCCAATTGACCCTACAAATTATATTGACTTTAATTAAATTCATAAATGTCTTTAAAGACTATTGCTGCTAAAATATTTGCTCACCGCATTGCCAAAAGAACGGCTAAATGGGTAAATAACCCTATTGAAACGCAAGACAAGGTTTTCAAAAGCCTAATTGCAAAGGCAAGCGACACTAAGTTTGGTAAGGACCATGGTTTTAAAACCATTAAAAAGCATAGCGATTTTATTGCTCAAGTACCTGTTAGGGATTATGAGGAGCTAAAATTATATGTAAATTTAGCTGTAGAAGGAAAAGAGGATATTCTTTGGCCTGGCAAACCACTCTATTTTGCCAAAACATCAGGTACTACTTCAGGGGCGAAATATATTCCTATTACAGAGGGTAGCATTAAAGAACAGGTAAAGGCCTCTAGAAACGCAATACTAAATTATATACATGAAACCGGTAATGCAGATTTTGTAACCGGTAAAATGATTTTTTTACAAGGAAGTCCTAAATTACAAGAGAAGAACGGAGTTAAACTGGGGAGACTTTCTGGAATATCTGCTCATTATGTTCCTAATTATCTGCAAAAAAACAGAATGCCTAGTTGGGAAACAAATTGTATTGAAGATTGGGAAACCAAAGTCAATGCAATTGTCGAGGAAACAAAAAATGAAGATATGACCGTTATTGCCGGTATACCTTCATGGGTGCAAATGTATTTTGAAAGACTCAAAGAAAATACCAATGAGTATGTAGGAGACCTTTTTAAAAATTTTGAGCTTTTTATTTATGGCGGAGTAAATTATGAGCCTTATAGAAAGAAGTTTGAAGCATTAATAGGTAGAAAAGTGGCAAGCATTGAACTTTTTCCTGCAAGCGAAGGATTTTTTGCCTATCAAAATTCGCAAAAAGAAAATGGCATGCTTTTGCTTTTGGATGCGGGTATATTTTATGAGTTTATCCGCTCAGATGAATTTTACGATGAACACCCCAAACGCATCACTATAAAAGATGTAGAACTAGATGTAGACTATGTAATGATAATCTCTACCAATGCAGGTTTATGGGGATATAATTTAGGTGATACCATTCGGTTTATTTCAAAAAATCCTTTTAAAATTGTTGTATCGGGGCGTATTAAACATTTTATTTCAGCCTTTGGAGAACATGTAATCGCTAAAGAAGTTGAAGAAGCAATGTTGGTTGCTACAAAAGCTACAGATGCAAGTGTAAGTGAATTTACGGTAGCTCCCCAAATTGTGCCGGCTGAAAATGAATTGCCATATCATGAATGGTTCATTGAATTTGAAAAGTTACCAAGTGATATGGAATTGTTCATCAAAGAACTTGATTTGGCTTTACAGCAACAAAACAGTTATTATTACGATTTAATAGTGGGTAAGGTGTTACAAACCTTAAAAATAACTCCGGTACAAAGCGGGGCCTTTTTAGAGTATATGAAGTCTATTGGTAAACTTGGCGGACAAAATAAGGTGCAACGATTGTCAAATGATAGGAAAGTAGCCGATGGCTTGTCAAAATTTAAGCTTAGTAATAGCTAACTTTTAATAACAAATTATAAATCGTAATTTCGATCGAAATTTTCAATGGGAAAAGCAATTACAACAACTAGAGCTCAAGAATCTACAAATGCTATTGAACGCATGTATATTACTATGCGCCATTTGTTTAATAGAGGGTTTTATAAGCCTAACGGCGTTTCTGGGGAAGCTTTAAAAAATGCGCTTTTACAACTAAGGCCCGAAATATATGGATCTGTAGGCGAGGAAAAGGCAGAACTCAACGGACTTATTTACGTTTTGGAAAGATTGCCAGAAGGTATAGAACAGTGTTCATTCATCAATTTAACTTCAGATGAAGGATATGGTATTTCACATATCAATCCAATAATTCCTCCAAAAAGAAGAAGAAACTGTTATCGTATCGACGATGAGCAAATGAATATTGAGATAACAAGGGGTCGTTCAGATATCTATGATATTTTAACCCACCTAACCTTTCTGTTCATTGAATCTGAGAAAATCTGTAAAAAGGTACTGATAACGGATACTGATAAAACAATTAGAGACTGGACTAAGCTAGAGAATGCGGTTCAAAAAGAAGAACTACCGCAATCGGAACGTGAAATTGCAATTATCCATACGGCAAATATCTTAGGAAGATCGTTTGAGGAGATATTAGAGGTATATAAAAAGTTCAGTACCAAAGATAATCCCGATCGCTTTTTAAAAGTAATATACTGGTTAGGTAAACTTGCACTTGATGAAGAGATAACGGGTGAGAAAAGGGCCATTACTTTTAGTGCACTTTTAAGGGAGAGATTGGGACATCATATTCACGGTGAAAGATGGGCAAATAATATAAAAGAGGTATTAACACAAAATAATCTTTTACATAGACCTATTCATATCATATCTGCAAATATGCATAGTGTAATGAATTCACTATTTGCTAAAGCAGCATTAAAAAGTGAATTTCCAAATACAGATTCATTAGAAATTTTTGAAGCACTAAGTAGTTCTGGTAATGCAGCGCTAAGAAAGAAAGTTATTGATGTAGCTGAAGAAAACGGAATGATCGCTATTGATGATACATCTGGGACAAATATTGATGTTCAAATTTTTGATACGGCGAAAATAAAAATCAATAATTGCTCGTACGAATTTTCGGAAACACAGGATGATAAAAAACCTGTTATATTTGTAATGGATTACGCATTTGGCGAACAGGCATATGAAACTATCGATGAGTTATTGAAGCCATATGTAACTAAAAAGAATGGTTCTTCGTTAATTAATGTGGACTCGGTTTCAATTATGGGTAAAGCTGGTATTCTAGAAGGGGGAAAAGGAGATTTAATGATTCCTTCTGCACATATTTTTGAAGGAACGGCAGACAACTATCCTTTTAACAATGAATTGTGTGCTAAGGATTTTGAAGGATATGGTTTACAGGTTTTTGAAGGTACTATGGTAACCGTGTTGGGAACATCACTACAGAATAAAGATATATTAAAGTTCTTTCACAAGTCCACATGGAACGTTATCGGACTGGAAATGGAGGGAGTGCATTATCAAAAAGCAATTCAGTCAGCTTCAAAAATTAGAAAAAGTATAGGCGAAGATGTAAAAGTACGTTATGCATATTATGCATCAGACAATCCATTGGAAACAGGAAGCACATTAGCTTCAGGGGGATTGGGTACAACAGGAGTAAAACCTACATACTTAATTACAGATAAAATTTTAAAGCAAATATTTACTACATAAATGGCAAGCAATCAATCACCATCTACCCAAAACAACTCAGACGAAATTGATTTGGGGCAGTTATTTCAATTAATAGGAAGGGGCTTCAATGCTATTTTTCGTTGGATTTTAAGAGTTTTTCTGTATTTCAAAAAAAATCTACTCATACTTATTGGTTTAGTAATTGTTGGACTAGCGATTGGTTATGGGTTAAATCAGATAAGTTCTAAAAAATACAAGTCAGAGGTAATTGTTAAACCTCAATTAGAGAGTAAGAATTATTTGTACGATGTTGTAAACGAGATTCAATCTAACATTCAAGCAAAAGATACCATGTTCTTTAAAGCTATGGGAATCAACGGTATTGATTTTACAGGTCTGAAAATTCAGATTGCAAGGGTTGCCGAAGTTAGTAATTCAGAAAGTGATTTAAAATATTTAGAGTTATTGCAAAGCTTTGAAAACACCGATGCGATTGCAGATATCGTAAGGGCTGAGTTACAGAATAAAAGTTCGTTCAATCATAGAATAACCTTTTATTACAATAACGCGGAATTTGGTAAAGAATTTGCAAAAAGGGTGATGGACTATATTAATTCCAATACCTACTTCAACGGATTATTGGAAATTCATAGAACTAACGCTCAAAATCGCATTGCCCAAGATGAAAAATTGCTAAAACAAGTAGACGAAATCATTGTAAATTATACGAATAGTTTAGCTCAAAGCGGAAACAGCAATTCTTCAGACAAAATTATTCTTGACAACCAAGAACAAGTTAATATAGCTGATATCTTTGAATATAAAACCAGTTTGATTAGGGACATTGAAACTAAGAAACTAGAACTGGAAGAAAGCACCGCTCCCGTAAGCATAATTAATCTCGGTGAAACCCAGGTAGAACATACATCCTTTTTTGGTAAAAGTATTGTGTTGATTCCCTTAATATTTGTTTCTGTGTTTTTCATTTTATCTGCTTTAATTTACTTGAATAAAAAGTCAAAATCAATAATGTAATTTATGGCGAGCCACCTATTGAACAACGCAATTCTAATTACAGGTGGTGCTGGTTTTATAGGAAGTAATTTTATTAGTTACTTTTTAGGTAAGTACCCGAAGACTAATGTGATTAATTTAGATAAACTAACTTATGCTGGTGATATAAAAAATACTGCAGAGTTAGCTAAAAACCCAAATTACACTTTTGTAGAAGGTGATATTTGTGATACTGAATTAGTTAAAAACTTATTTCATGAGCATACCATTAGCGGAGTAATTAATTTTGCTGCGGAATCACACGTAGATAATTCCATTAGTTCTCCAAAGCAGTTTATTAAAACCAATATTGAAGGTACTTTTACCCTCTTAGAGGTAGCAAGAAAATTTTGGAACGGCAAAAATTATAGATTTCACCATATAAGTACAGATGAAGTTTATGGCTCATTAGGAATAGACGGGTTTTTTACAGAAAAATCTAGCTATCAACCGAACAGTCCTTACAGCGCTTCTAAGGCGTCTTCAGACTTTTTAGTTCGAAGTTATCATCACACATATGGTATGAACGTTGTAACCAGTAATTGCTCTAATAATTATGGGCCAAAGCAGCATGATGAAAAATTAATTCCTACTATCATTAAGTCTGCTATAAAAGGATTAAAAATTCCGATTTATGGAAATGGTAAAAATGTAAGAGATTGGTTGTTTGTAGAGGATCACTGTAAGGGAATTGATGTAATCTATTCTCATGGGGTAGCTGGAGAAACATATCTTTTGGGAGGAAATAATGAATTTGACAATTTAACGATTGCTAATAAAATTTGTGAAATTCTTGATAAAAAGGTTCCTAGCAATAAAGGAAGTTATAAAAATCAAATAGAATTCGTAGAGGATAGATTGGGTCATGATTTTAGGTATGCTATAGATGCATCTAAAATAAAAGCAGAGCTAGGTTGGAAGTCTTTAGAAAGCTTTCAGTCTGGTTTAGAGAAGACAGTTGACTGGTATTTAAAAAAATATCAATCTAAATAATTATGAAAGGAATTTTACTTGCAGGCGGTACGGGATCTCGACTTTGGCCTTTGACAAAAGCATTAAGTAAACAGTTAATGCCAATTTACGATAAGCCAATGATTTATTATCCGTTATCTACGCTAATGATTGCTGGAATAAGGGAAATTTTAATAATAACGACACCAGATGATTTACCGTTATTCAAAAAACTACTATCAGATGGTAAACAATTAGGTTGTACATTTCAATATGCTATTCAACCAGAACCAAAAGGTTTGGCCGAGGCTTTTATTATTGGTAGGGAGTTTATTGGTAATAACAAGGTTGCTTTAATTTTAGGAGATAATATTTTCTATGGGAATGGGCTGGAAAAATTATTGAAGGCAAATTCTAATCCAGAAGGCGGTATAGTTTATGGGTATCATGTAAATAATCCAAATAGATATGGTGTAGTTGAATTTGATGAATCTGGAAAAGCTATTTCTATTGTTGAAAAACCTCAAATTCCTAAATCCAACTATGCAATTCCGGGAATTTATTTTTACGATAATAATGTAGTAAAGATAGCACAGCAAATAGAACCGAGCAATAGAGGAGAACTGGAAATCACTGATGTAAATATTGCTTATTTAAAAAGGGGAAAGTTACAAGTAAGTGTTCTTGATAAAGGGATTGCATGGCTAGATACTGGCACCTTTAGTTCTTTGATGAACGCATCTCAGTTTGTACAAGTAATAGAAGAACGTCAAGGTTTGAAAATAGGCTGCATAGAAGAGGTAGCATATACCCAAGGCTTTATTGATACAAATCAATTGGAAAAGCTGGCAAAGCCGTTGTTAAAAAGTGGATACGGCGAATATTTAATGAATTTGATTAAATGAAAATAACCGAAACTAAACTAAAAGGTTGCTTAATTCTAGAGCCTCAAATTTATGAAGATAAAAGAGGTGTCTTTTTTGAGGTCTTTAAAAAAAATGAGCTAGAAAGTGTTTTAGGTTATAATATTGATTTTGTACAAGAGAATACTTCTATTTCTAAGAAAGGTGTTTTAAGAGGTTTACATTTTCAAAGAGGAGATAGCGCTCAAGCAAAGTTAGTTTCCGTTCAAAGAGGCGAGGTAGTCGATGTAATTGTTGATATTAGACCCGATAGTGCATCATTTGGTCAACACATTAAGGTTAATTTATCTGAGGCAAATAAAAAATGTATTTTTATACCGAAAGGTATGGCGCATGGTTTTTTAGCCCTTACCAATGAAGTGGTGTTCAATTATTTATGTGATGGCTATTATAACCCTAAACATGAGTCGGGAATATTATTTAACGATTCTGACTTAGCAATAGATTGGGGCTATCCTTCATCTGAATTAATAGTGTCAGAAAAAGACTTATTATTACCGACTTTCAAAAAATTAATGGAATGAAGAAGGTTTTAGTTACAGGGGCCAATGGGCAGCTAGGACAGTGTTTACAGAAAATTGCTCCAAACTATAAGGACCTAGCTTTTGTTTTTAAGAATTCCAAAGATTTTGATATTACAAATAAGAAGCAAGTAAATTCTTTATTTGCAGTAGATAATTTTGATTACTGTTTAAACTGTGCCGCCTATACAAACGTCGAACAGGCAGAAAAAACACCTGAAATAGCATTTAAAGTAAATGCGGAAGGAGTTAAAAATCTGGCTTTAATATGTAGGGAATATGATACATTTTTAATACATATTTCTACGGATTATGTATTTGACGGGGAGAAAAAAGAACCTTACACTGTGGATGATATACCGAATCCAATAAATGAATATGGTAAGTCTAAATTGCTTGGCGAAAAGTACATTCAAGAGATTATAGAAGATTATTTTATTATTAGAACTTCTTGGTTATATTCTGAGTTTGGTAAAAATTTTTATACTATTATTTTGAGTAAAGCTAAGGCAGGCGAAGTTCTTTCTGTTA
The DNA here is from genome assembly GCF_003075045.1 of Maribacter litoralis. Taxonomy (GTDB): domain Bacteria; phylum Bacteroidota; class Bacteroidia; order Flavobacteriales; family Flavobacteriaceae; genus Maribacter; species Maribacter litoralis. The sequence goes on from NZ_QCZD01000003.1 coordinate 827,952, forward strand.
CTAACGAACAAATCGGCTGTCCGACGAATGCGAATAATTTGGCTATTTATATTTTAGATTTGATAATTCAGAAAGAGGAGTATATCAGAATATTACATTTCACTGATGATAAATCGATGACATGGTATGAATTTGCAAATAAAATTTTAACAGAAAATAACTTACACAATAGTACTAAACTAAAAATAGCTAAGAATTATTGTACTTTTGCTAGAAGGCCAAAATATAGTGTTTTAAAGAAATAGAAAATCAAACCTCAAAAATATGTCTTCCCATACATTTTATTCTCATGAAACTGCCGTAATTGATGAAGGTTGTGAAATAGGAACAGGAACTAAAATATGGCATTTTTCACATATTATGCCAAATTGCAAAATTGGTGACAAATGTAATATCGGTCAAAATGTAGTAGTTTCTCCAAAAGTAACTTTGGGTGAGAATGTTAAGGTTCAGAATAATGTGTCTATTTATACTGGCGTTATTTGTGAAGACGATGTTTTTTTAGGTCCGTCTATGGTTTTTACTAATGTTATTAATCCTAGAAGTGCAATAGTCCGTAGAGATAATTATCAAGAAACCCTTATTAAAAAAGGAGCTTCAATTGGGGCAAATGCAACAGTAATTTGTGGAAACTCCTTAGGTAAATATTGTTTAATTGGTGCAGGTGCAGTTGTAACCAAGAATGTACCTGATTATGCACTGGTTGTAGGAAACCCCGGTAAGCAAATAGGATGGGTTGGTGAATATGGACATCGTTTAAACTTTTCAGATGAAAATACCGCAATTTGCCCTGAAAGTAAACAGGTATATAAATTAGAAAATCAAAAAGTTACTAGAGTAAAGTAATTTAGAAAATTAGGTTATTTATGAAAATTGATTTTGCCAATTTAACTAAAGCGTATCAAGAGCATAGTAGTGAATTTGAAAATGCAGTGTTCGATGTTATGTCGTCTGCACGCTATATATTAGGTAAGGATACTGAAGATTTTGAAGCTTCTTTAAAAAATTATGTAAAAAGTGATTTTGCTTTAGGGGTTTCTTCTGGTACAGATGCTCTTTTATTAGCAATGATGGCTCTTGGTATACGAAGTGGAGATGAGGTTATTACAACCCCATTTACTTTTATAGCTACTGCAGAGACAATTGCTTGTTTAGGCGCTAAACCTGTTTTCGTTGACATTGATGAGAAAACATTCAATATTGACCCATCCAAAATAGAAGCTGCTATTACCGATAGAACAAAAGCTATTTTGCCTGTTTCTCTTTATGGTCAAATGGCTGATATGAATACTATTAATGAGATAGCAAGTAAACATAATTTATTTGTAATAGAAGATGCCGCTCAAAGTTTTGGTGCTCAGTATAATGGGCAGCTTAGCTGCTCGATGTCCACTGTTTCCTGTACAAGCTTTTTCCCCGCTAAGCCATTAGGCTGTTTCGGTGACGGAGGTGCATTGTTCACCAATGATAAAGATTTGTATGAAAAAATGAAGGCTATGCGGGTTCATGGTCAAGTTAAGCGTTACACTCACAAGTACATAGGAATGGGGGGTAGATTAGACAATCTGCAAGCTGCTGTTTTAAACGTAAAGCTCCCTTATTATGATGAAGATATTAAAAGAAGGCAAAATGTAGCTAAGAAATACACAGCGTTGTTAGCGGATCACCTAATAACGCCTGAGATAGAAAAAGGTAGAACATCTGTCTGGGCACAATATACTATAAGGGTAAAAGATAGAACAGCCCTTCAAAGTAGCTTAAAAGAAGTCGGAATACCCACTGCTGTTCATTATCCAATTCCTATGCACCTGCAAGAGTGTTTTGCTTATTTAGGATATAAAATTGGTGATTTTCCAATAAGTGAGATCTGTGCAAATGAGGTAATGAGTTTGCCCATGAATCCATATTTATCCGATCAGGAAATAGAATATATAACTACAAATTTGATTAAAAACTTATAAATGAAAAACTTTGCACTGATAGGAGCAGCTGGCTATATAGCTCCTAGGCATATGAAAGCCATTAAGGATACAGGAAACAATTTACTTACCGCTTTTGACAAAGGAGATAGTGTAGGGGTTATCGACTCTTATTTTCCTAATGCAGATTTTTTCGTCGAATTCGAACGTTTTGATCGCCATATCGAAAAATTAAAATATGAGAAAGATACTTATCTTGATTTTGTAAGTATTTGTTCCCCAAATTATTTACATGATGCTCATATCCGTTTTGCGCTTCGAAGTGGGGCCGATGCAATTTGTGAAAAGCCACTGGTTTTAAATCCGTGGAACATAGATAAATTACAACATGTTGAAGAGAAAACAGGTAAGAAAATTTTTAATATACTTCAATTACGTGTTCATCCAAGCATTATAGCATTACGTGAAAAAGTACAGAATGCAAAAAAAGATACAAAATTTGAAGTTGATCTAACATATCTTACTTCACGTGGACACTGGTATCACACCTCATGGAAGGGAGATAAATCTAAGTCTGGAGGGATTGCAACCAATATAGGTGTGCATTTTTACGATATGCTTTCATGGATTTTTGGTGATGTTCAAGAAAATATTGTTCATGTACATGAAAACGACCGGGCAGCAGGCTATTTAGAGTTTGAGAATGCAAGGGTAAAATGGTTTCTTTCCATAAATTCAGATTATTTGCCCAAAGACATAAGAGAGAAAGGCCAAACTACTTTTAGGTCCATAACTATTAATGGCGAAGAATTGGAGTTTAGTGGTGGTTTTACCGATCTTCATACTATGGTGTATAAAGATATACTAGCAGGTAAAGGATACGGTGTAGATGCTGCTAGAACAGCTATAGGGATAGTACATAATATTCGAAATACAAAACCGGTTGGTTTGAAGGGAGAATATCATGGGTTTTTAAAATAATAGTTAATATTGAAAAAACTTCAGATAAAGTATAAAAAAATAGTTGGATCAGATTTTGTAAAAAATTCTTTTAAAATGGGAATGGGAGTTGTGGCGTCACAACTCCTTAATTTATTATATATACCTCTTTTTTCCAGAATTTTTGCGCAAGATGCTTATGCAATTCAAGGTAATTTTTTGTCAATTCTAAACATTGTATTTGTAGTTGCATCTATGGGACTAACCTCGGCAATGGCTGTTCCAAAGAAGCAAATAGAAGTCGATAAAATACTTAGAGTTGTTTTATGGTGTGCCTTATGTATAAGTTTATTTATTCTGATAGGTTTATTGCTATCAGATATGCTCAATCTAGATCTAAGTCTCTTTATTTTTAAAGTCGATGGATATTTAATTAGTTTTCTATTTCCCATAGCTATTTTTTCTAGAACTGTAATGTTTGTGTATGAAACACGTATTTCTCTATTAGGAAACTTCAAACTATTATCCTTTACAAAAATACTAAGTTCGTTAGCTTACGGGATATCAACTTATATCGCATATAATTTATCTAAAACAAATGATTTAAGTTTAATTATAGGAAATACTATTTCTTATGGTATAATAGCGTTATTGCTGTTTAAATTTTATAAAGTTGACTTTTTACGGTTAAAGTTGAGGGAGATAAAAAGTGTCTTTGAAAGGTATCAAAGATTTATTTATTTCTCAATGCCTAATATGTTAATGAATGCTATATCAAGTGCTCTACCCATAATTTTACTCTTGGAGTTTTACGGTAAGGACATTGCTGGGGAATACAGTATGGCAATTAAAATTGTAGCAATTCCTGTGTCTTTTATAGTTGCTTCTTTAAGGTCTGTGTATATAAACAAGCTGGCAAAAACCTTTCAAAATTCAAGAGATAGATTCTATAATGTAACAAAAAAGATAATGGCATATTCTCATACAGGGTCTGCTTTTATTTTTTTCTTTTTATTTGTTCTTTCTCCATATATAATCCCTGTGTTTTTAGGAGATAATTGGAGTGCGACTTATAAGTATGTTCAATTATTATGTCCTTGGTATTTCATGTTAATAGGTAATTCCCCACTTTCTGTAATTTTTGATATTATAGAGAAACAAAAGGAAAACTTTTTTAGAGAAATTTTTCTGCTATTGTTTAGAGTTCTGGCAATTATTTTAAGTTATATTTTCGGACTCGATGGTTTTTCTTGTATCGTCAACTTTGTTATAGTTAGTGTAATCTTTAATATCTTTCTATCTTGGATGATATTATTTTATTCAAAAAAAGTTACAACAATCAATGTCAATTTAGAGTGATTTAGTATATAATTTTATATTATAGATGGAGGTCAAATAGCGCTGATTCTCTAGTTATGGGCAATACCTAAAAATGGGTAGGTATCATATCAGTTGTATTTAAACAAAAAAGTATAGTACTTAAATGGACGTAAATATTTTATTAACTGACCAGAATAGTTTTAAATGGAGTGTCAACCAAAACATTTATGTTTTGGGATTTCTTTTTGATTCCGAGAACCGTATATTAAGAGATGATGATTTTTTGACATATTGTGAAAATATTAAGGACTTAGACACATTTAAAAATAAAATTTTAGAACAAAGAGGAAACTTTGCCGTAATTATAAAAACTAAGAATGATGTTTTCATGGCGGTTGATTCAATAAGAACATTTCCTTTATTTTATTTAGAAAAAGACAACTCTTTTTTTGTGTCGGATTCGTCAGACTACCTTCAAAAAACACATTGCTTGTCATTTGACAAAACAGCGGAGCATGAGTTTTTGGCTACGGGATATGTAACCAAAGACCATACATTGTTAACTGGCTTGTTTCAACTTCAGGCTGGTGAGTTTATTCAATATTCGTTAAGCAAAGGGTTATTACGAAAGGAATATTACACTGATTACTTGACTCATGAAATAAATTTAGAAGAAGATTACGGCGTTTATAAAAAAAAATTGGCGACGGTATTGGAGAACGCTTTGGATAGAATGTTAAATTTTGTCGATGGCAAACCTATTTTGGTTCCTCTTAGTGGAGGGTATGATTCTCGTTTAATTGTATGTATGTTGAAAAAACGAGGTGTTGAAAATGTAATATGTTATACTTATGGAGCTACTAATAGTCATGAAGTGATTATAAGTAAAAAGGTTGCTGAAAGTCTAAATTACAAGTGGCTCTTTATAGAGTATAATGAGAATACGATTCCTCATGACTATTTGACAGATCCTGATTTTCAATCTTATTATAAATATGCCTCGAACCATTCGTCCGTTTTTTTGTTACAGGATTATTTCGCAGTAAAACAATTAAAGGAAAAGGAATTAGTTCCCAATAATTGTATAATATTACCAGGTCATTCGGCAGATTTTTTAGCAGGCAGCCATTTATCTCTCACAGATATTAAGAATGATAATAGGGAAAATACTATTAGGAGAATATTTGATAAACATTATAACTTAAATAAACCTGTTCAATTTTCGCAAGAAAATAATGATTATTTAAAACAGATATCCTGTAAATTTGAATATGCAGTGGATGAAAACTGGAACCTTAAAGAACGCCAAGCGAAGTTTATTGTTAATTCAGTTCGAATATATGAATTCTTTGGTTTTGAACATTATCTGATTTTCTGGGACCGTGAAATACAAGAATATTTTAAAACACTTCCAGTTGAATACAAGCACAGAACAAAATTATATTTAAAATTAATTTTTGAAGATTATTTTAATCCATTGTCGGTTGAATACCTGAAAGAAAAAAGTGAGATTAAAGATTTATTAAAAAAAATGCTTCCAAATAAGATAAAAGAAAAATTAAGAAAAAAACTTGCTAGTGATTTTAATAAATTTGATTTGATGAAAAAACCACTAAAGATTCAAGGTGATGAAGTAGATACAAACATCAACTCTTATATTGCCAAATGGTATTTACAACAAATAACCCTATAAATAAATATTATTGAAAAAAGTCGTCATCTTCTTTGTTAGGATAATAGCTCCTTTATTTTTTAAAAAAAGGTATTTAAAAGGCAAATATTTTCATAGGGACAAAGATAATATTGGATGGATTTGGGTTGCAAAAGGTATTTGGAGACAGAAAATTTTAGGCTTTAACAGATCTGTCCCTTGGCCAATCTGTCATACTTCAATGATTTCTAATTGGGAGAATATTATATTTAATTTAGAGGATGTCAACAATTTTCAATCTCCCGGTTGTTACTTCCAAAATTTTTCTGCGAAGATTATTTTGGGACAAGGAACTTATATCGCCCCAAACGTGGGTTTAATTACGGCAAATCATGATTTAAATAATTTAGAAGAACATTCTTCTGGTAATGACATTACCATTGGAAAAAAATGTTGGATTGGTATGAATTCAGTCATCCTGCCCGGGGTTAAATTAGGTGATAATGTAATTGTTGGAGCTGGTTCTGTAGTTACAAAAAGTTTTGAGGAAAACAATATTACAATAGCAGGTGTCCCTGCAAAAATTATAAAAAAAAACCAATGAAAATATTAACAATTATCGGAGCACGCCCTCAATTTATTAAGGCTGCGACCGTTTCAAGAGTAATAGCTAATAACGATAATATAACTGAAATAATAGTACATACGGGGCAACACTTCGATAGTAATATGTCTGATGTCTTCTTCAAGGAAATGGGAATACCTGAGCCAGATTATCATTTAGGTATCGGTGGTGGAAATCACGGTAATCAAACAGGAAAAATGCTAATTGGTATTGAAGAAGTTTTATTAAAGGAAAATCCTGATTTGGTGCTCGTTTATGGGGATACGAATTCGACTTTGGCAGGAGCTCTAGCAGCCTGTAAACTCCATATTCCTATTGCACACGTTGAAGCTGGGTTACGGTCTTTTAACAAAAGAATGCCAGAGGAGATTAATAGGATATTAACCGATGGTGTATCCGATGTTTTGTTCACACCTACCGAAACGGCCAATAAAAATCTTTCTGCTGAAGGTGTTGAAGAGAAAAGAATTAATTTAGTAGGGGATGTCATGTATGACGCGGCATTATATTATGGTGACTTTGCGGAATTAAAAAGTTCTATTTTAAACGAATATGAACTAATTTCTAAGGATTTTGTGTTATGCACAATTCATAGAGCTGAGAATACTGACGACCTTAATAGGTTAAGTGACATTTTTAAAAACCTAGAGAAAGTTGCAACAAAGCATAGGTTAATACTGCCTTTACATCCAAGAACCAAGGCTGCTTTAGAGAATCTGAAATTTAATGTGTTAGCTTCCAATATAGTATTTGTAGATCCTTTAGGGTATATTGATATGGTGATGTTGGAGAAACATGCTAAACTCATAATTACCGACTCTGGTGGAGTACAAAAAGAAGCTTACTTTCATAAGGTGCCTTGTATAACACTTCGTGATGAAACAGAGTGGATAGAACTAGTACAACATGGATATAATAAACTTATTAAGAATTTTGACACTTTACTGATTGAGGTTGAATATTCACTAAAAGATGTCGTATTTGACAATCAGATGCTTTACGGTAATGGAGATGCTGCCGATAAAATTATTGAGAAATTAAGCTCTAAGATGTGAAAATAGCATATATACTACCGATAGATGTAGCCAAATACGATGGTGTTTTAAATAAAGTTACTTCGCAAGTAGAAGCATGGGAAAAACTTGGGAATGAAGTAATTGTTTATTTAATAACCCAACATTCTGATTTTGATTTGCAAAAATCTTCATTAGCACCATTGGTCGCTAAAAATGTAGTCGAATTTTATAAAGTTAGAAAATTGGGTTTCTTTCCAATAGAATTGTGCCGTGATTGGTTTGGATTGCAGAATATTTACACAGTTGTATTAAATAATGTGGAAAAATTTGCACCTGACGTTGTTTATACAAGAAGCACATTATATCAACCATTTCTCAAGAACTTAGGTAAAAAATTTAAACTAGTCCTTGAAGTAAATACAGACATGGGTTCTGAATATAGGCTTCAAGCGACACAGAGTTTAAAATATTTTTTTAGATATATTTATTTTTTAACTACCAATAGACATTTATTAAAAAAGGTATCTGGATTGGCATCAGTAACATATGATATTTCGAATTCATTTGATAAAATTCCTAAAGGTGTATTTCCTAACTCGATTAATATTTATAACTATAACATAAATATCCTAAAGAATAAAATAAAACATAGCATATTCTTTATTGGCTCTCCCGGAATGCCTTGGCATGGGGTAGATATTCTTATAGAATTGGCGGAACAGCTAAATGAGGTTGACTTTGATATTGTGGGTGTGGAAGAAAGTGATTTTCCTTATGCTCCGAAGAATGTTAAATTACATGGGTATCTTAATAAAAGAGAATATTTAGGGTTAATTGAGAAAGCTTCAGCAACCATTGCTTCTTTGGCCTTTTATAGAAATAATATGAATGAAGCATGTCCTTTAAAAGTACGTGAATATTTAGCATGTAGTAAGCCGGTTATTTTACCATATAGAGATACTGCTTTTGAACAAAAGGGATATCCAGAATGGGTTTTAAAACTACCAAATAGTCGTGAAGGTATTTTAGCTTCGACCGATGCTATAAAAACATTTCTTAACAAATGTAATAGCTTCAAAATTACCAAAGATGAAGTTGAGAAATATGTGCATGTAGACAATATTGAAAAAGACAGATTGGCTTTCTTTAAGTCAATAACAGAGGTAATATAAATGTTAAGTAAAAAACTATTTCTGGCGTTATATATCATTGCGGTATCTGCATTAATTGTGTTTACACCATTAAGAGTATATAATCAGGTTTTTGAAATCTTTTTATTAGCATTGTTTTTTTTTAACAGTGTTAGGCTTAATAAAAAAATTATTCCAATTTTTTTAGCTTCATTAATCTATGTTTTAGGTAGTTTTGTTTATGCTGTAATTATTAAAAAAAACCATGTATTAGATTTTCTATTAGTTTATAAATTTTTTATTTACGTATTATTTCTTGCTTTTTTAGTAGGGAAAAAAATACTTGAAGAGAATACATTTAGAAAACTTTATAAGTTTTTGCTATGGACATTTTTTATTAAATATTTGATCAGTGCTTTTGTGTTTAAAAATGCCAGACCCGTTCTTTTTTATGAGAACAACTATGAATTAATGTTTTTATCGCTTCTTTTCTATCTAAATTATATTCTAGTTAAGAAGGCGAATTATTGGGAACAATTTTTATTAGCATTAATTTTTGTTTTATCCGGTTCAAAATCGGCCCTTTTAATATTAGTCTTTCTTTTAGTGGTTGTTAATTATCAATTCTTTTATAAAAAGGCACATATTATAATACCTGGCATTATAAGTTTGGTGTTAATATCGCTAGGTGTTTTTAAACAACGTATGGGAGGTGAGTTTAATATAGAAAATATTGATAGGTTTAAGTTTTTAATGGTATTTGTTAGAGAGGTAAAGGAATGGTCTTTTATGGATTTTATCTTAGGAGCAGAACGAATAACACCTCTTTCGGATTACGCTTGTGGTAAGTTGGGGTATTATCAAAGTTTATTTAGTTATAGTGAAGACGGTAGTTGCTATTCTGTAATTTTTCACTCATATATATTAAGAGTGATTTTTGATCACGGAGTTTTAGGGTTATTAGCAATGATGTATATAGTCTTTAAAATGTTGATTATTTCTAACTATAGTTATAAAAATGCGTTGGTAGTTATTACGATTGGTACAATAAATGGTTTGTCTGTTTCTTCATTTAATAGTATCTATTTTGTTTTAGGACTAGTGTTTTTCTTGGTCCTTAAAAAGCCAAATCACACCAATAATATAGCTATTTAAATGAATTTGTATAAAACACTATTTCAAAAGGATAAACTTTTGTATTTCGCTACATGTTTATTTTCGTTTTCCTTGTGTTTTGAACCACATTGGAGTAGTAAGGCTTTTATTTTTCTAATTATCACATCTTTTTTAAATATTGATATAAGTATAAGCCTGGCTATAAAATCAAATTACATTAAAATTTTATTCATTCTGATTTTATATTCAACAATTAATATGGTAATAATTGGAGATGGATTTGATGACAAAAGCTATTCAATAATAGGTCTATGTATTTTGTTTTATTTGATTTTTTCTAAAAATAGTTTTAGAAAAATAAATATTAATTATATTTTATTTTCGTTTTTATTAGGAGTTTTAGTTGTAGGGTTGGTAAATATTACAAATATTGTTGGCCAATTGATGTTAGATGATTTCTCACTTTTTAATTCTTGGGAATCTTATTCCATTATAGACATCCAAAAAATTTATTATGCTTTATATCTGAACATGGCTTATGTGATATTGTTATACTTTTTACAAGAAAAGGTATTAACTATAAGGGTGTATTTGCTTTGTTTGCCGCTGGTTGGTCTCTTGCTTTTTGTAACAGGTGCGGTAAGTGGTTTTCTTGTTTTTATATTGATTAATATTCTTTTTGGTGTAAAAGTATTGTTTCCACTATATTTTGCTAAATTTTCCATCCTAGCTCTAGTTTTTCCATTAGTTTTGTTATTCTTAATGTCATTTAACAATACCCAAAGCATTTTTCAAAAACTTGATGGTGACGGATCGCGATTACGTAATTATAAAACGAATATAGGTATTATACTTGAGAAGCCTATTCTGGGTCATGGAATTGGAGTGGAAATGCGAGCAATGCAGGATGCAAGAGATATTAACTCTTGGGAACGTAAAGAGGCATATAATGCACACAATCAATATTTTGAAATATTGATTGGCGGTGGATTTGTATATCTTTTTCTATTATTGTCCTTGTTGGGGATCCTACTTTTTAATTCAATAAGATTAAATTCAAAATTTAATTGGCTTACCATTTCGTTTAATCTTATATTGTTTTATGTTTTTATTATAGAGTCGTTGCTGGTTAGGCATCATGGATTTATGTTCTTTTCCTTTTTTTTAAGTCTTCTTTGGTATTTAGAGAGTAGTAGTGCTAATTGTAATACGATATAATTATTTGGGAACCTTATGAAATCTAGTATAGATCTTTTATTTTCAAAAATCAGATTTGAGCCAGGAAGAAAAGCTAACATTACAACCTTTTTAAACCCTTATAGTTATTTATTCTTTAGAAAAAACTTGACCTTATTTAGTTCATTTGAAACTATTTATATTGACGGTATTGTCCTTGTGTATTTATTACGGTTAGCTGGGATTAAAACAGACAGAAAAAGTTTTGATATGACATCTATTGCTCCAAAGGTTTTTGATGAATGTATTTCAAAAGACAAAACAGTTTACATTATTGGTTCTAAAGAAGTTGCAATTAATAAGTTTGTGAAGATTTTATCGAATAGCTTTCCAAGATTAAATATAATTGGGCATAGGAATGGTTATTTTAATAGCGAAAGCGAAAGAGAAAAAGCTTTAATGAATATTATTAAAATAAACCCTAATGTTGTAGTGGTTGGTATGGGTACACCATATCAAGAAAAGTTTCTTGTTGACCTCAAGCAAATGGGGTGGATGGGTGATGGCTATACCTGCGGTGGATTCATCCATCAAACCACGGTTGAAATAAATTATTATCCAAAATTTTTTGATAATTTCAATTTAAGATGGGTATATCGAATCATTGACGAACCTAAATTATTTAAAAGATATTTTTTTAATTATCCTCAGTCAATTTGTTTATTTATTTTTGATTTTTTAAAATATAAAATCAGTCAAAAATAATACGTGATTTTCAAACAAGGTAGATTTTCTGGCTTCATTACACCTTTATCCTATATTTTGGATTTATTGGTAATAAATTTGTGTGCGAACTTTTTACCTATAAATTTCCAAAATCCTTATTTATTTCATTTTTATATTTCTTTTACTTGGGTAGTACTTTCATTTAAAAATGATTTTTATGTTATACACAGGTATTCAAAAGCGGTGGTTCTTTTTAGAAAATTATTTACACAATTCGTTTTCTTTTTTTTAATCCTTTATGCTTTTATAGGGTTTTTTAAACAACCTTTAATGAGCCGTTTGGCATTAGGTCAATACTTCATTCTAGTGTTTATTGGGATAAGTTTTTTAAAGATATTAAATTTTTTCCTTTTACATAAATATAGAGAAAGAGTAAATGGGAATCTTAGAAATGTTGTTGTTATTGGTAGAAGTAAGAAGTCTAATCAACTTATTGAGGTATTTAAGGAAAGGAGAGAATTTGGGTTCAATTTTGTAGCACAATTTGGTCCTAAGGACCGTGATTTTGAACTTTTGAAAAGTTTTCAATTTATAGCTAATAACAATATAGACGAAATTTATTGTTCTGTTTCTGAATTGAAGAATGAAGAATTATCAGCGTTCATTAATTTTGCAGATAATAATTTGAAAACGCTTAAGTTTTTACCTGATAACAAGAATATCTTTTCTAAAAAATTGAGATTTGAATATTATGATTACTTGCCTATTTTATCATTAAGAAATATACCGTTGCATAATTCTCTCAATGCAATATTTAAAAGAATTTTTGATATTCTTTTTTCTCTTTTTGTAATATTTGGTATACTTATTTGGCTAGGACCTTTATTGGCTTTACTTATATCCTTGGAATCTAGAGGACCCGTTTTTTTTATTCAAAAACGTACAGGATTTGATAATAATGAGTTTCAGTGCTTTAAATTTAGGTCAATGGCGGTAAACGAAAATTCTGATTTTCAACAGGCAGGTAAAAATGACATGAGGGTAACTAGAATAGGTCGTTTTATTCGAAAGACTAGTATTGATGAATTACCTCAATTCTATAATGTTCTCTTCGGAAATATGTCAGTGGTAGGTCCTAGGCCCCATATGTTGAAGCATACAGATGAATACGCCAATAGAGTAGACAAATATATGCTTAGACATTTTGTAAAGCCTGGTATAACTGGGTTGGCTCAAGTACGAGGTTATAGAGGCGAAATCGAAAGAGATAGTGATATTCAAAACAGAATAAAATTTGATATTTTTTATGTTGAAAACTGGTCCTTTTTCTTAGATTTAAAAATTATCCTTGAAACAATAGTAAATGCCTTAAAGGGAGAAGAAAAAGCCTACTAGAATTAATTATGAAAAAAATATTAATAACAGGTGCTGCTGGCTTTTTAGGTTCTCACTTATGTGATCGTTTTATTGCTGAAGGTTTCCATGTCATTGGGATGGATAATTTGATTACTGGTGACCTAAATAATATCTCGCATTTATTCCCGCTTTCTAATTTTGAATTTCATCATCATGATGTTACTAAGTTTGTTCACGTATCCGGAAAATTAGACTATATACTTCACTTTGCTTCACCTGCAAGTCCCATAGATTATTTAAAAATTCCTATTAAAACTTTGAAAGTTGGATCTTTAGGTACATTAAACTTGTTGGGTTTAGCAAAAGAAAAGGGCGCTAGAATTTTGGTAGCTTCTACCTCTGAAGTATATGGTGATCCATTGGTACACCCTCAAAATGAGGAATATTTTGGTAACGTTAACCCTATAGGTCCTCGTGGTGTATATGACGAAGCAAAACGCTTTATGGAGTCTATTACAATGGCTTATCATAAACATCACGGACTTGATACTCGTATCGTTCGTATATTTAATACCTACGGGTCTAGAATGCGTTTAAACGATGGTAGGGTTGTTCCGGCGTTTATGGGTCAGGCTCTAAGAGGAGAAGATTTAACTGTTTTTGGCAATGGTTCTCAGAGTAGATCTTTTTGTTATATTGATGATCAAGTTGAAGGAATATACCGATTATTATTTAGCGATTACACTGACCCTATTAATATTGGAAATCCACATGAGACCACTATTAAGGAATTCGCTGAGGAGATTATTGCATTGACAGGAACAAAGCAAAAGGTAATTTATAAACCGCTACCGCAAGATGATCCTACCCAACGTCAGCCAGATATTACAAAAGCAAAAGAAATTTTAGGATGGGAGCCAAAAGTACGTAGGGGGGAAGGATTAAAAATCGTATACGATTATTTCAAATCCTTGTCCACAGAAGAGCTACAGAAGAAAGAACATAGAGATTTCTCAACTAAATAAGATTAAATAAATGCAAAAGGTAATTTTGCAAAAATTGATAAAATGAATATTTTAATTCTAGGATCAGGTGGTCGTGAGCATACTTTTGCTTGGAAATTGGCTCAGAGTAAAAAACTTTCTAAACTATTTGTTGCACCGGGAAATGCCGGTACTGATAATATTGCAACGAATGTACCAATTGGTGTGAATGATTTTCAAGAAATCAAAAAATTGGTTTTAAAAGAAAACATTCAATTGGTCGTTGTCGGTCCAGAGGATCCTTTGGTAAATGGAATCCATGACTTCTTTTTAGCGGATGCTGAAATAAAGAATATAGCCGTTATCGGTCCAGAAAAATTGGCAGCGACTCTTGAAGGAAGTAAAGAGTTTGCGAAGGAATTTATGATGAGACATCAAATACCTACCGCTCAGTATAAAAGTTTTACTTCAGAAACAGTTGAAGAAGGATTCAAATTTTTAGAACAACTTAATCCGCCTTATGTTTTAAAAGCCGACGGACTTGCCGCTGGTAAAGGTGTAGTTATTTTAAATGATCTTGATGATGCCAAAAATGAACTTAAGTCTATGTTGGTCGACAAAAAGTTTGGTTCTGCTAGTGCTACCGTGGTAATAGAAGAATTTCTAGACGGAATTGAGTTAAGTGTTTTTGTACTTACAGATGGCGATTCGTATAAAGTGTTACCTACTGCAAAAGATTACAAAAGAATAGGTGAAGGCGATACCGGTCTTAATACAGGCGGTATGGGCGCAATATCCCCTGTTCCTTTCGCTAGTAAAGCTTTTATGGATAAGATAGAGCAGCGAATTGTAAAACCTACTGTAGAGGGGCTTAAAATGGATAATATGCCGTACAAGGGTTTTATCTTCATAGGACTCATAAAAGTTGGAGATGACCCTAAGGTTATTGAATACAATGTTAGAATGGGCGATCCTGAGACAGAAGTGGTATTGCCACGTATTCAAAACGATTTGGTCGATTTGCTACAAGCTGTTGCCGATCAGAAACTGGCTGAAATAGAATTGCAATTAGATGAAAGAACCGCTACAACGGTTATGACGGTTTCTGGTGGTTATCCTGGATCTTATGAAAAAGGAAAAGAAATTACCGGAATTGAATCTATTAAAGATTCTTTAGTGTTTCACGCTGGTACTACGCTTAAAGAAGGTAAGGTAGTAACTAATGGTGGTAGGGTAATGGCAATTACTTCTTTTGGTAGTGATTTTAAAACGGCACTGTCTAAATCGTACGAAAATGTAGAGAAGATTTCCTTTGAAGGAATGAATTATAGAAAAGATCTTGGATTCGATCTTTAGATAATACTATTACATCGGATTTTCGGTAATGCGATAATCCGATGTAATAAATATAAACTTATAAATACGAGTGAGAAGTACTTGACTTGTCTTCTTCACCTTTCTCATTATACTTTTTCAATTCAAGCATCCAATATACAAATGCTACTGAACCAATTAGCATAAATATCCAGTTAAGAATATTTGCTAGTGCCCAACTATCAGTAAAACGCAAAAAATCCAACGGCGCAAACAATACATTTACGAACAAATCCGCGATACCTTCAAAAAATGATTTCATCTTATTACTATATTTACCAGCAAAAATATAAAAAGCTTAGATGATTTCAAGCATTTTTGAGAAAACAAAACCGGTGAATTTCATAATTCTTCTGGTTTTTTTGTTTCTATTTTACTGGTCGGTTCAATTTTACTTATTTGATTTTGAAATAAGTGAAGTCAATATTGTGCCTTCAATTGGAATTTTATCTGTTGTTCTTTTTAGCGTTTTTGTTGTTGACTTTATTGTAAAACGTAATAAACTCACGGGCACAAATTCTTATGCAATATTGTTTTTTACGTTGCTTTTTGTGGTGTTTCCTGAAACTTTGGTGGATAATAAGGCTATTTTAACCAGTTTTTTTCTCCTTTTGGCCATGAGACGTTTATTGAGTATAAAATCTTTAAAAAACATTAAGCTAAAAATTTTTGATGCCGGACTTTGGATCTGCATTGCAAGTGTTTTTTATGAATGGGCGTTGCTATACTTGCTGTTGGTGTTTGCAGCTATTTTTATTTATGACCCAAAAAATATCAGAAACTGGTTGGTAATTTTATCTGTTGGCTTCTGTTATTTTACGATTCTATACGGTATTTTATTACTTCTTGATAAGCCCAACTTTATTCAAGAACATTACGATTTCGCAATTGATTACGACGCAATATTTCCCATTCAATGGTGGACAAGCTTAAAAATGACACTTTATGCCGTTTTAAATATGGCCATGGCTTTTTCTGCTTTTATTCACTTAAGTAAATCTGGGGTTGGTAAGGTTATAGTAATGAGGTTAACCGCATTTTCTTTTATTATTGGGCTTGTAGTCAATATTTTGGTTACTTCAGATAATAACAATGCAGTGATAATCACCTTTTTTCCTTCAGTAGTTTTCATCGTAAATTATCTTCAATCTATTAAAAAACCTAAGTTTTTAGAACTGGTAGTTATAACTAGTATCATAGTTCCTATAATTGTCTACTTGGTAAAATTATAGGTTACCGCTATAAACTTTATCTTTGTAAAAAAGGCTCTTATGTTTAGCGAATTCGCGTTTAAAATTTTTAATGACAGTATTGAAAAATATCATGTAAAGGATGATGTGTACCAAAGTTTTGAAAATCCTTATGCTAAAGAGGATATAGAACATTTATTATATCGAAAAAATTGGATCGATACTGTACAGTGGCACTATGAAGATATTATTAGAAATCCGGATATTAATCCTGATGATGCTTTGGTCTTAAAGCGAAAAATTGATGCTAGTAATCAAGATAGAACCGACTTGGTTGAATTTATCGATAGTTATTTTCTAAATAAATACCAATCGGTTGATGTTAAGCCAAGCGCCACTATTAATACCGAGAGCCCTGCTTGGGCTATTGATAGGTTATCGATTTTGGCATTAAAGATCTATCATATGAAAGAAGAAGCTACGAGGGCAGATGCAACTTTGGCACATAGAGAAAAGTGTCAAACGAAGTTGGAAGTTTTATTGGAACAAAAAAATGATCTTTCACAGGCGATAGACCAGTTACTTTTTGATATTGAAAGTGGTACCAAGTATATGAAGGTGTATAAGCAAATGAAAATGTATAATGATGAGGAACTAAACCCCATCCTTCGTGGCAATAAATAGTTCTAAACATATATTGGTCATAAGACTCTCTGCAATGGGAGATGTTGCCATGTCCATTCCAGTGATCGCAGGTATCGTTAAAAAATACCCCGATGTAAAAATCACTGTGTTAACAAAAGCTTTTACTGCTCCCATTTTCCATGATATACCTAATGTTTCTATTTTTATTGCGGATGTAAAAGGTAAGCATAAAGGCGTTTTGGGTCTTTGGAAGCTGTACAAAGAACTAAGAGCATTAAATATTGATGCTGTAGCGGATATTCATAATGTACTACGAAGTACAATTTTGAAGCAGTTTTTTAGACTGTCATTTATTCCCTTTGTACAACTTGATAAGGGTAGGGCAGAAAAGAAAGCGTTAATTGATGGCAATAGGACTGTTTTTAAGCCTCTAAAAACCACTTTTGATAGATATGCTGAAGTATTTGGTTTACTTGGCTTTCCCATTCTTAAAAGTGAAATGGTGAGTTTGGCTAAAAAATCTGCACCCAAAAGTTTTGAAGATTTAGTTCGTGATCATAATCAGCAATTGATAGGTATTGCACCTTTTGCCGCTTTTCAGGGAAAAATGTATCCTTTGCACTTAATGCAAAAAGTGGTTTCGCAACTGGTTAGTACCGAACAGTATAAAATTGTACTATTTGGAGGTGGCGATAAAGAAGTGGAGGTTTTAACAAGTTGGGAAAAGCAATTTGCTAATTGTGTCAATGCTGCGGGTAAGTTATCGTTTTCACAAGAACTTAGTTTAATTTCAAACTTGAATTTGATGCTCGCCATGGATAGCGGAAATGCACATTTGGCGGCCATGTATGCAGTGCCAACCGTAACTATTTGGGGTGTAACGCATCCGTATGCTGGTTTTGCACCTTTTAATCAGCCAGTGGGTAATGCTCTTTTATCCGACAGAAAAAAATATCCTGCTATACCAACGTCCATTTATGGTAACAAATATCCAGAAGGTTATGATAAAGTCATGGAAACTATCCACCCCGAAACCATCATTCAAAAAATAAGTGAAATTTTAAATGACGAAGTTTAAGAAGTAATTACTTTGGCTTCAATACTTTTAAAATATTGTTTTAATTGAGACATGAATCGATATTTTTTAGCAGCTGGTGCAGAACTGGTCATTAATGTTCGTACTCCGAAATATGAACTCATCAAAAATGTAGCTGCAGCTTCACAATCAACATGTCTATCGAGGTATCCATTAAATTTTCCTTTCTGTAAAGTGGTTACCAAGTTTACCTCCCAAACCGTTACAATTTCATTTAAATGCTTCATGATCACATCGTTCTTACCGTTAAATTCAGATAAGAAGTTGCTAAGAATAAATCCATAGTCCATTTCGTTATGAACAGCGGTTTCCATAGCATCGTCAAAACATTTGGTAATTAAGGTTAGAGGATTATCGTGACCTTCAATCGGTTCAATTAACATGCTGTATACCTTACGAGCCAATAAATTCTGTATAATTTGAACAAAGAAGTCCTCTTTAGACTCAAAATGATAATAGAATGCGCCTTTAGACAGGTCAAGTCTTTTTAAAATATCGTCTACGCTGGTATTATAATAACCTTGGGCATAAAACAACTCTAATCCTGTGGTCTGCATACGTTGCATGGTAGCCATGCGTTTTAAACTCTTGTTCATAATATTGAGATTTGGGTAAAACTGACCATGTGGTCTTTTTATAGAACTCCCAATTTGTATATTGCTTCAAAATTTATAGATAAGATGCATAGTTTTTCGATGAACACATCTTTTGTTGTTGAAAAACAACACTTTAGAATTGTTTTGCAGACCGCTTGGTTGGTTCCGTTTTATGAAATTGTAGTTGTTTTACCAGAAAAAACCGCTCAGTGCATACACTGAACGGTTCATTAACCATCTATAAATTTAGTTATGCAACGGTACCCTGGCAACTACTACCGGCACCTGCCGTACAGCCATAACAATGTTGAGATATAATGATGTTTCGGTCGTTCAATAAGTCCTCATTATAATCTTTAATATGTTTTACTTTGCTGGCTACTTTTAAATCTAGCATTTGGTTAAAATCACAATCATACAACCAACCATCCCAACTAATGGAAATTGTATTGGTGCACATTACATTTGCTACTGCAGACGGATTGTAAGCTTCCACTAATGCATACATGTAATCTTCGTAATTCTCCGATGCTATCAAGTAGTCCAAGAAGCGGGCAATTGGCAGATTGGTAATGGCGAAAAGGTTATGGAATTGAATATCAAAATCTTCTTTCAAGGCTTTTTTGAAATCCTTCTCCATCGCAGCCTGATCTCCCGGTAAATACGCTCCTGATGGATTATATACTAAATCCAATCGTAAATCGCTGCCTGGCATACCATAGCCTCTTTCGTTTAATTCTTGTAATGCTTTAATCGATTTGTCAAAAACTCCGTCCCCTCTTTGCTTATCAGTTTTGCCACGGGTATAGTGCGGCATTGAAGAGATAACATGTACATTATGCTTTTTAAAGAAATCTGGTAAATCGTAGTATTTCTTATTGGCACGGATGATAGTCAGGTTTGAACGAACAATAAAATCTTTAATTCCGGCTTTTGCTGCCTCTTCTACAAACCATCTAAAATCGGGGTTCATTTCTGGTGCACCACCCGTTAAATCCAATGTATGTGCGCCTGTATTTTTGATTACCTCAATACATTGCTGCATAGTTTCACGGGTCATAATCTCTTTACGATCGGGGCCAGCATCTACGTGGCAATGTTCACAAACCTGATTACACATGTAACCTACATTGATCTGTAGAATTTCAAGTTTTTTTGGGCGTAAAGGAAAATGGCCTATTTTGGCTATTTTGTCTTTAAAGTATGGAAGCTCGCCATCAGCAAATATGCCTCCGTTCAATATTTCTAACTGCTTGTTGGAAACTGCTAAATCGTTTCCTTTTGCTTTTAATGATTTTGTAGCCATTTTTTAGTTGTTCGTTGTTCGTTGTTCGTTGTTCGTTGTTCGCATTTTGTACAAATGCATTAAACTCTAACTTCACAACATTTAATTTCTTTTTTTTACATGGATATTCATAATGAATATTCCATTTGCAATATTTTTTAAACCAGCTTTAATTTCATTGTATTGATTATTGAAGAAGGCTGCTACGAACAACCATCAACCAATAACCAACAACGAAATTTACATGGACAATTTATTATATTTATTCATCATCTGTACACCATGCACCAATGTTGCGCCACCTTCAATTGCAGCACCTACATGGACAGCCTCCATCATTTCTTCTTTTGTTATTCCTTTCTGTAAGCCATCTTTGGTATAGGCATCAATACAGTAAGGGCATTTAACTACATGGGAAACTGCTAAGGCAATAAGCGACTTTTCCCTAGCACTTAGTGCGCCTTCTTCGAAAACCTTACCATAATAGTCAAAAAATTTAGTGCCTAGCTCTTCGCTCCACTCTGTAATTTTCCCGAATTTTCTTAAATCTGCTGGGTCGTAGTATGTATTAGCCATTTTTTTCTGAGTTTTAGTTTGTATTGTATTTTTTTGTTCATGATTAAAATAAATCGGAATTCCCTGACCCATTTTTTCCAGTTCAGGAAGTATTTCCATATTGTCCCAAATACCAGAGGTAAGCGTATCGCCGTATGCTTCGGGTAAATGGTTTTTGTACATTAATTTTTGTGCGGTTTCGGCATCGTATTCAAAAGAATGATGAGTATAAATTACTTCACCATTTATAATATCTAACATCATATACCAGACCCTAGGTGTGCCATCATTTGCCGGCATACCAATAACTCCAGGATTAAGCCACACCTTTTCTTTTATGATTTGATGAAATGGCAAGCCACAATGCCCCGCAATAATGATATTACTTTTAGTCTCTTTAAAACAACGTTCTTTACTTTCAGTGGCGTTAGATTTAAATATGAATTCTGAAGTGTTACCATAGTTTCCATGGACTACTGTTACTTTCTTATTGCCATAATCAAAGCTTATGTATTCAGGAATGTTTTTCATAGAATCTAAAGATTCTTTGGATAAACGACCTTTAGTATATGGAAACCACATTTTTGAAAAATCGTCGCAACGGCTTCCGCTTTTAAAATCGCACCCACAGTCTTCGCTATCATTTGCCAACTGTAATTCTACATTACCGGCAATGCTAACCGCACCCCATTTTTTAAATAGCTGTACGGTTTCTTCAGGTTGGGCACAATAGCCAGTTAAGTCTCCTGTACTTATACAATTTTCAGGTGGGATACCTGCCTCGTCAGCAATCTGGATTAATTTTTCCAATGCCTGTAGGTTGCTGTACACACCTCCAAAAAGTAACAACTTTCCGGCTTTATTGCCCATATGTTTTATTTCTTTATCCATGTAGGTATCATATAAACGATTAGGCAACATAATATGCCCCAAAAATTAATCCAAAGTAACGAGGCATATTTGCCTGTTGTAAATATTAAGTTAGACGGAAACCAGTTAAATATTAAAAGGAAACCAAAAAGTAATCCTATAAAAACACTCAAGTGAAAGCTCATTTTTGATGCATTGTCTTTCCAAAAAAGGAAAACGGGAGTTAAACCGATGACCATAGTTCCACTAATGGTCGTTGCCGATAGAATTTCGGCATCTAAAAAAACAGGAATTGTACCAACTACTGCAACCGCTACCATGGACCAACGACCAAATTTTACCGTATGACCGAGATTTAGGTCCAGTGCCAATAGTTTAGAAAACGATGAAAAGGTAGAATCTAAGGTAGATGCTGCGGAGGTAATCATTATAAAATTGATGACCAATAGAATAACGGTGCCAAAAGCCTTGCCTACCTGTACCGCTGCCTGACCTTGCATGCCTTGTGATTGTGCATAAACACCAATGATGCTAAAGAGAATGATACAAATAGCACCAAGAATACTTGCCCATAAAAAACTCTTTAATGTAACCTTGGGACTACTGATAAACCCTCTGTCTGTTAATACGGGATCATGAAAGGGATAACTGAAAGATTGTAACAAGGCAGCAAACAATAAATTTAGTCCGGTTTCAAAAGACCAAACCCCAGAATTAAGTACTTCTGTAGTATCTATTGCATTGTCATTTCCGAAAATAGTGAACAATATTACCGCTAAAAGAACAGAAAATAATCCCATTTGGACAACATCGGTAAAAATTGAGCTGCTCATACCACCTTTTAGAACATACGATAATGTGAGTCCGGTAAATATTAAAATGGACCAGTAATATGCAGTAGATCCCATATCGCCAAAATAAGATCCAATGACCATGGTATTGCTCCAGACTTCATTGAACAACCGAAATGCAATTAGAATTGAAAAAACGGTTACCGCAGTTTTGCCAAATTTTGAGGATAAGAAATGATGTATACTGGTGTATTTACCATGCAGTCTCATTTTATAGATGACGATACCTGCTACAGCAAATGACAGGTAATAACCCGCATAGGCAACGCCACCTACTATACCAAAGTCCAACCCTAAATTTGCCGCATTGGTTATACTCTTGGCGAATATCCAAGAAATGATCAAACTGCCCATTAACATAAATGCATTGGGCGCTTTCTTTTTTTGGACAGCCTTAAAAAACTGATTGGTATCTTTTGCCCATGGGGAAAGAAAGAACAGCATCAAACTAGATGCTATTACTAATCCCCATTGCCAAATTTGTACTTCAGTCATAAATTTATTTTTATTCCTAACTCCTAACTCCTAACTCCTAACTCCTAACTCCTAACTCCTAACTCCTAACTCCTAACTCCTTTACTCATCCCACCAAACTGCAACATTTATACTATTGCCTTCCGTGTTATTTAAAGCTTCGGTATAATTGGCATTATTTAAAGCTTCTTCCTCAGAAGGGTAAGGCATGCGTATGGGAATCAAATCATTGTTCAAACTAGCTGAAATTGTTTTCAATTGCGGAAAACCAGTTCTTCTATACTCTATCCAACCTTCATAGCCGTTTATGGAATTTGCGATCCATTTTTGTGTGATGATATTTTCTAAAGGATCCCCGTTGGTCAACGCAGCATCAGCTGTTAGATAATCATCAGGAAGTGCTACTTGCCAATATTCAAATGCTTGGGTTACTCCTGTGTTGTAAAGGGGTTCCGTGTCGGCGGAAATAAGCCCTTGTTGTGCAGCTTCAGCTAATAGAAAGTGAGTTTCCATGCTGGTCATAAAATTGGCATCTAAAAGCCCTGTATTATCTCTGAAAATAGTACCCAATAAAGAGTAATCAGCTAACGATACTCCCGCTGATGCATCGATTCCATTTAATAGTCCGTTATAACCGCCATCTGTACTATTGGCAAAAGGTTGGTATAATTGAGAAATACGTGGGTCATTTAAATCGGTCAAAATTTCATTCATAGTTTCAGAAAGTACATAGTTGTTAAAATCGCCGACCCTAAGTTGTGCCAACCTAAAACTATTTGGTTCGCCATCGGTAAAGTTGAAAATGGCATTTTCACTGTTTTCATCTATAAAATTTCCTTCGGCAACCAAGGTTTGTAATTGCGGTGCCACTTCAACCTTATCGGAAACTCGCATTAGATATTTAATTTTCAACGAATTTGCAAATCGTATCCATCCGTCTAAATCACCATTAAAGAGAATGTCTCCCTCTAAAGCTATGGTACCTGAATAATTCTGAATGGCTAAAATTCCTTTATCAAGATTGTCAAATATTCCTTCTTCATTCATATAAATTGACTCCTGTGTGTCATAGGACGGAGTAACAGTTTCTGTATCTCCTTGAAATGCTTCTGAATACGGGACATCACCGAATAAATCTGTTAAACCAGCTGCCATATACGCTTTCATAATTCTTGCCGGCCCTTCGTAAACGGTATACGCAGTATTCTCTTGAGACAATTTCAATATGATTTCATTATCCCTTAAGTTTTGATAGAATATAGGCCATGGGTTTCCACCAAGCTGCGGAGATTTTAAATCATGACGGTCAAATAAGTTAAAGTCTAGAGCGGTACTATATTGTCCTAATAGGTTACCTGCAGTAAAACCTTCATATGACATTTGTTCACCAAAATCATAGATAACCTGTCTTAACAATAGACTTGGTTGCACCGTAACAGGGTCATTTGTATTTGTATTAATTTCTTCAAAATCTTTTGTGCAGCCAATGACCAACAATAAGACTAAAATGCTATATATATGTTTCATTTTCTTTTTCTTAAAAATTAAATCCGGCTTTAAAACCTATACTTCTAGTGGTGGCATACGACATATCTTCAACACCGCTAATAAAGCCTTGCCCTTGTACTGCCAATTGCTCGGGGTCAAAATGTGGATTCTCTGTTATAGCAAATAAGTTCTTTCCTATCAATGATAAAATCAACGTGGCATCTTGGTTGAACAGACTAAGATTATCAAAAGTATAACCAACGGATACTTGACGTAGCTTTAAAAAGGAAGCGTCATAGGTATTGTTTTCCTCATGGTTTCTGTCATAAAATTGGCGGTAATAACTTTCTGCCGTTACTGCAATGGTATTTGGTGTATATACAGGATTATCAGTAGTGCCCGTATTTACAACGCCTTCCGGTACAATTCCCCCTTCAGGTCTAAAAGCCGTTTCTGCTAACTGACCACCAACATTACCTAATGCCCTTGTTCTAGAAACGATGATGCCACCTTGTCGCCAATCGAAAAGGAAACCCATATTCCATTTCTTGTAATTGAATTGATTGTTGAAACCCAACATAAATTCAGGATTGTAATTTCCTAATTTTTGCAGTTCATTATCGGGTATGTATCTGCCCTCATCGGTTAAAATGAAATCACCATTTTCATTCTTTAGATACCCTGTTCCATATAAATCACCCACACGACCGCCTTCTTCAGCTTGCAAAAATACCGTTTGGTTTTGACTATCGTAAATTCTAGAGTATGCCAATGTTAATCGACCTTCTTCTTGCGGTAGACTTTCTACTGTAGATTTGTTGGTGCTAAAATTTAAGGTGCTGTTCCATTTAAAATCCTGATTTATTACGGGGGAAATTCCTAATATAATTTCCAGTCCTTTCGAACGAACCTCTCCGCCATTTACGACCTGTTGCGTATACCCAGATGAAATACCTATTGGCAATGAAATAATTTGATCTTTAGTCAATGCATTGTAATAAGAAACATCTAACCGTAGTTGATCGTTAAAAAAACGAATATCAGCACCAACTTCAAAAGAAGATGTCTGCTCAGGCTGCAGATCTGCATTGGCAATGGTATTTGAATTACTAAATGTTGGTTGCCCGTTAAAAGGTGTTTGCGCTACAAATGCACCAGTTGTTTGGTAAGGATCTGTATCATTACCCACTTGCGCCCAACTTGCCCTAAGTTTTGCGAAGGAAATAACCTGAGGTAAATTCACCGTGTTGGATAAAATAAAACTACTAGAGACGGATGGATAAAAGAAAGAGGTATTATCTACAGAAAACGGTGTAGCCAATGCACTAGACCAATCATTTCTACCTGTAATATCTACAAACAAGTAATCTTTATAGCCCAACTTTGCCAGGCCATATATACTGTTTATTCTTTTGTTGGATTCAAATTCAAAAACTTCTATGGGCGAGGCTGCATTCGATAATCTAAAAATACCCGGTTGTGCCAAACTCGTGGTCTGTGATTGTGAGGTAAACGCTTTTAGGTCTAATCGGTTTCCTCCTAAAGAAACATCGACTCTAATATCATTAAACCTATTGGTATAATTTATGAGAAAATCTGTATTTACTTCTCTATAAAAAACATCATGTTCTGCATAGCCACCATTTGCAAATCTATTAGAACTATAGGCTCTACGCAATTGGCGTAGCTCACTAGAATAATCCATACCAGTTCTTATAGACGCTGTTATATGTTCTGTAATATCATAGCTTGCCGAAATGTTTCCGAAAACACGATCTCTATTGAACGAATTTCTGTTTTCATTAAGAATGAAATAAGGATTATCAAAAAAGGTATAGTTGTACGAGTATTGTTGTATACCCTCTAAGCCTGGTTGCCAGTAATTTTTTAAGTTTTCAATATTTAAAGAACGTGGTCCCCAAGCTACCAAAGAGTAATTTGCATTCTCTGAACCATAACCGTTAGCGGGTCTATTGTCCGATCCGGAATTGATATAACTGATGGATGAATTGATGCGTAATTTATCAATCGGTTGAAAATTTAGTCGTGCGCTAATCGTTTGGCGGTCTAGGTCAACACCCGGTATTATAGATTCGCTTCGTAAATCTGTAAAGGATAGACGGTAACTACCTGTATCAAATCCGTTAGATATTGCAATGTTATTAATCAATGTGGTACCCGTTTCGTAGAAATTCTTAAGGTTATCTGGGTTAGATTTAAATTCCGTGGGAGTAATGGCTATACCGTTATAAAGAGCAGTATCTCCACCACGTACTACCGTACCATCTGGCAAGGTAACCGGACTATCATACTGAGGAATTAAGTTGCCAACATCTAAACGTGGTCCCCAACTATAGGTAATCAAATCATTTGTTCCACCACCTAATCCGTCTACGAATGCAAACTCACCAGAATTCCCTTGTCCGTATTCATTCTGAAAATCGGGTAACTGAAACGCTGAATCCACAAAAAAGCTGGTATTGTAACTAATACCCAACCCTTTTGAATTTTTTCCGCTTTTGGTTTCAATAATGATAACACCGTTAGATGCTCTTGTTCCATAAAGTGCGGCTGCACTTGGTCCTTTTAAAACAGAAACTTCAGCAATATCATCGGGGTTTACCTCCATGGCACCGTTTCCAAAATCTATTTCCTGAAATCCGGCAGCGGCCTCATTGGTAAAATTGAAGACTGAGTTATTGTTGATTGGAACGCCGTCTACAATAAACAACGGGTTATTGTTGGAGAAAGAAGCTTCACCACGAATGGTAATTTTAGAGGAAGACCCTACTCCGGTAGCACCTTGGTTTATAGTAACACCAGCAAGCTTACCCGATAGGTTATCTAGAAAATTGACAGATTTTACTTCGGTAACTCCTTTTGCGTCTAAACTTTGCACAACATAGCCTAATTCTTTGGTTTCTCTCTTTAAGCCTAATGCAGTCAGTACCACCTCATCCAATATTTCAGAAGAGTCGTTTAGAGTAACATTGATTGTGTTTCGATTATTAATTGGTATTACTTGTGTTTCATATCCCAATACGGAAAATTCAATAGCACCTGAAAGACTGGGAACATTTATAGTATATATACCGTCTTCATTGGTGGTCGAACCGGTCAAAGTACCGGATAATACAATGTTTACGTACGGTATGGAATTTCCATAGGTATCAATAACGGTACCTGTAATTGTTTCTTGAGCATTGACTATGTTCAATATGAACAATGTCAACACCAGTAATAAGTGTTTCATATTTAGCTTTGGACTTAGGTTTCACTTACCCAACTATTGGATAAAGGGGGATCTAGATAAATGAAACTGGAGGAGAGCCTTTGTTGAAAGGAAAACTGTTTGGGTATGAAGAAGAGAAGTTCTGGTTAGTGTAGTATAAACCTCTTTTTCTTTTTATTAGTTGTGCTATCAACAAGAATAGGGTTGGTGATAGGTCATCTGAAAACGATAATATGGACTTTAAATCTTTTTCACAATCTAAATCTTGTAAAGCAGGTAATTTTACTAGTTCAGAGGATTCTTTTTGCAACCACATGGTAATTTTGTGGTACAAACTAAATCGTTGCCAGGGCAAATTTTGAAATTCACTAATTTCAAAATTTGATTTTTGTAAACCTAAAAGGTAAAATCCACCATCTTTTGACGGGCCAATTACAGTTTTTCCCTTTGCCAATTGCTCGGTCGCAAGTTTAAGCTGTTGGGTTTTTAAATGCGGAGTATCGTTACCTATGGCAATAATATTTGTAAAACCATTATTAAATACAGAAGCTATGGCATTGGTAAATCGTTGCCCAAAACTCGATCCTATTTGATCATCATCAGAAATATGAAAAACTGGTAAACCGGAGTTCTTAGCTTTTTGGAGTGTACTTTTTGTAAGCTCACTGAATAAACGTTCACCTTTGGCAATACGCTTATTGACCAAATCTTCCTTAGCGGAATTGGCAAATACCAGTATAGCAGTAGTACCTTGTGAATTCAATTTAATTTTCTTTCTCGTTGTTAAACTTACGTAAAAATATGGCAAAGGTTTTTTAACAATACATAAATTGTATCAATAAAAGATAAGTATAGCTTTACTTTAAGTCAAATTGTCAGTTTTAGACTATGCAGTTTGTTTTACCAAATCGTTTTTGGTAATATCTTGGGCATTAGCCTATAAACAAGTTATAAAATCAGATAATCTGCATAATTTATATGCTTATTCTCATGTAATTTTAAGGTTACAGACCACTTAGTCTAAAAAATCCCTTAAAATTTCAAAAAGTTTTAAATTTTTTTTAGCAATGACATAGGTATTCATGGCATAGCTATTGAAACTAGGGACACAGAAAAATATTAAAAACTATTACATATGAAATCAAATACAAATTCCAGAGGCGCTTGGAAGGTTTACTTCTTCTCAGCGGTTATTGCCCTTGCAGTAAGTTATGGGGTAATAAAATTGAACAAGCAAGAATCAAAAGAAGCTACAGGCGTAACCGTGGTAGAATCCATACCCGGTGCACAAGCCTTATACACTAAAGACAGTGATGGTAATATTAAACTATTGGATTTTACCGATACTTCAGAGAAGGTATTGGATGCCGTGGTACATATTAAATCTACACAAACGGGGTCATCATACCAAAATCAAGGTGCAAGAGAATTGCCAGACCCTTTTAAAGAGTTTTTCGGCGATATGTTTAAAGGGCAATCTCCGCAAGGATCTTCATCTAGACCTAGGGTAGGTACAGGTTCGGGTGTTATCATTAATGACAAAGGTTACATTGTAACCAATAACCATGTTATCGATAATGCAGATGAGGTTGAAGTAACTTTATACAACAACCAATCCTACAAGGCGACGGTTATTGGTACTGACCCAACTACAGATTTAGCATTGCTACAGATAAAGGCAGATAACTTAAAAACGATGTCTTTGGTAAATTCCGATGATGTGGAAGTTGGCGAATGGGTTTTGGCAGTTGGTAACCCATTAGGTTTGAATTCAACAGTAACCGCTGGTATCGTTAGTGCTAAGGCAAGAAGCATTCATATTAATACCGATAAATTTGCGGTTGAAAGCTTTATACAGACCGATGCGGCTATTAACCCTGGTAATAGTGGGGGAGCTTTGGTTAATCTTGATGGTAATTTGGTGGGGATCAACACAGCCATTGCCAGTACAACCGGTACTTATACCGGTTACGGATTTGCAGTGCCTAGTAACATCGTTACCAAAGTGGTTGAAGATTTATTGAAATTCGGTAACGTACAACGTGGTATGCTTGGTGTAACCATTAGAACAATGGATAGTAACCTTGCCAAAGAAAAAGATGTTGACTTTACCAAAGGTGTTTGGGTAGAACAAGTTGGTGAAGATAGTGGTGCTGATATTGCAGGTATGGAATCTGGAGATATTATTGTGAGTGTCGACGGAAAAGAAACTGCTACATCACCTAGACTACAAGAAATTATTGCAGGAAAAAGACCTGGAGATAAAGTAATGATTACTGTTAATAGAAATGGTAAGGAGAAAGAATTTGAGGTAGAACTTCACAATTCTCAAGGAGGTACCGATTTTATCAAGAAAGAAAAGAAAGAGGTGTTTAATCTTTTAGGTGCAGATTTTGAGAACGTAGATAAGGATACTGCCAAAAAACTAAATATTGATGGCGGAGTTCAGGTATCTAAACTATACCCAGGTAAAATTAAGAAGGAAACCCAAATGCGAGAAGGGTTTATTATTACTCATATAGACGGTAAGCGTATAAATGACATTGAAGATGTTGCCGCTGTTTTGGAGAACAAAAAAGGCGGAGTAATGTTGGAAGGAGTTTATGAAGATGGTTCTAAATATTATTATGCCTTCGGATTGGATTCATAGTCCGCAATATTGACTAATTTTATGCCAAGTGAATAATAGTATTCACTTGGCATTTTTTTTGAAATTAATTTTAGATAGATGCAATTAGGTTCTAAATCCATTGGCTTGGTGCTTTCCGGTGGCGGTATTAGGGGAATGGCACATATAGGGGTTATTAAGGCAATGCAAGAATTTGGTCTTGAAGCAAATGTGGTATCCGGTAGTAGTATTGGCGCCTTGGTAGGTGCTTTGTACGCTGCAGATAAGCCTGTAGTGGATATGCTTCGTTTTTTTAAGGAAACACCGCTATTTAAATACAATTATTTTGCTGTTGCTAAACCTGGACTCTTAAATAGTGAGAGCTATATAACATCGTTTAAAAAATACTTTCCAGAAGATAGTTTTGAGGCTTTAAATAGAGAGCTTCATGTAGTCGCTACCAATTTACAGAAGGGTGAAGAGTTGTTTATTCATAATGGAGAATTGATAAAACCTTTGTTGGCTTCTGCTGCTTTGCCGCCCGTATTTAGCCCGGTAGAGTATAATGGTGAACTATATGCCGATGGTGGTATTATGAACAATTTTCCATCAGAACCGGTATTGCCTAAAGTAGATTTTGTAATCGGTAGTAATGTTTCGGTTGTATCTCATTTAGATAAAAAACATTTGAACAACTCTTTTCAATTAACGGGCAGAGTTACAGGATTGATGATTTACGCCATTAATCGACAAAAAATCAATAATTGCGACTTAGTACTAGAATCAAAAGAATTGGAACATATAGGATTGCTGGATAGGCGAGGAATTGAAAAAGCCTATGCCATTGGGTATGAAGCTGCGGTTAGAAAGTTTGAAACAATATTAAATTAAGTAATAGTTCATAAAAAAACGTCCTTGAGATTTCAAGGACGTTTTTTTTATAAAGCATCAATATATATTACACATCATCAAAATCTACTTTTATAGTAGGTGTCGTTGCATGCGCTTGACAGGTTAAGATAAATCCGTCCGCAATTTCCTGGTCGGTCAAAATTTGATTCATGACCATTTCTGCTTTTCCATCAGTAACTTTGGCAATACAGCTACTACAAACTCCGCCTTGACATGAGTATGGAGCATCAATATTCTCTTTTAGAACAGCATCAAGAATTATGGTTTTCTTATCCATAGTAAACTGAAATTCTTCATCATCAACAAGTACGGTAACCGCAGTTTGACCATCTGCCTGTATGGGTAATTCTTCTTTTATTTCCGTTGGTGTAAAAAGCTCAAAATGAATTTTATCCTTATCCACTTCATTCTCAATTAAGGTATCTTGTACCAAACGAATCATTTCTTCCGGTCCACATAAATAATATCCATCAAAATCAACGTCTTTATGCTTATTTAACAAAGCATAATTTACCGTTGAGGTATCAATTCTACCAAATAACGCCTTGTCTTCACGGGTTTGACTATTGGTGAAGTAAACAAAAAACCGATTGGCATATTCTAGTTCTAATTTTACTAAATCGGTATAGAACATGGTCTCTTCGTAAGATTTGTTACCGTAAACCAAAACAAATTTGTTCTTAGGGTTACTATCTAAAACCGATTTTACAATACTCATAATAGGGGTAATACCGCTACCTGCAGCAAAAGCGGCAATGTTCTGTACTTCTTTGGTCGTATTGAATACGAAACGACCTTCTGGTTCCATTACCTCTAAGGTATCGCCTACCTTTAATTCTGAGTTGGCGTAGTTGGAGAATCCGCCATTATCTACTTTTTTGATGCCGATGGTAATGCCATCTTTTTCAGGTGATGAACTAATGGAGTATGCTCTTCTAAGTTCTTTTCCCTTAATCTCTTTTTTAATGGTGATATACTGACCCGCCGTAAAGGTGAAAGTCTGTGCCAATTCTTTCGGAATTGAAAATGTAACGGCAACAGATGTTGGCGTTAATTTCTTGATATGTTTTACCGTTAATGGGTGAAAATGCGACATATGTTCGTTTCTTTAAATCGATTTACAAAATTAAGCATGCTTTTGCGATATCATATGACATTTGTCAAAAAAGTCTAACGGTCAATGGCTTTTACAGCGTTTTTCTCACATTAAATAATCCTTAATTTATCTTTTTTGAAAAAAACATATGAAAATTGTCCCTAATTTGATTTCGGTTACGTCATGAGGTAAACAAAAAGAACTTAGAGCGAGTTCTATGTAAAAATTAAAACGATTAAATTATGAAAGATTTTATGATGATTTTCATTGGTGCAGATTACCAAGAATTAGGTTTATCGCCAGAGCAGTTGCAAGAACGTATGGGAAAATGGTTCGCTTGGAACGAAAAGATGCAAAAACAAGGTATCGTAAAAGCTGGTGATGCATTGGTGCCACATGTGAAAAGAGTATCTGGACCAAACCGTACCGTAACCGATGCCCCGTTGATTGAAGGTAAAGAATTAATTGGAGGGTATTATATTGTACAAGCAGAGAATGCCGATGCCGTTGTAAAAATCGCAGAAGATTACCCAGATTACGATTTAGATGGCACCGTAGAAATTAGGGAAGTAATGGTATTTGACCAACAATAATATATGGAACATAAAGTAGTAGACCATCTTTTTAGACATCATTACGGGAAGATGGTCGCTATTTTAACCCGTTTTTTCGGGTTGTCATATATAGAAACCATTGAAGATGCGGTACAGGATACCTTTATAAAAGCAACTTCTCAATGGCGAACCCAAATTCCCGATAATCCAGAAGCTTGGCTGAACAGGGTTGCCAAAAACAGAACAATTGATATTCTACGAAGCATACAAGCCGAAAAGAATAGAAATCTTGCCATTACTACAGGTGCATCATCGTTACAGATTGATGAACTGTTTTTAGACCACGAAGTAGCCGATAGTCAGTTACGAATGATTTTCGTTGCCTGCCACCCAAGTTTGCATCCTAATGAACAAATTGCATTTGCGCTTAAAACAATTTCAGGTTTTAGCATTAAAGAAATAGCTGCGGCATTGTTGACCAAAGAAGAAACTATTTCTAAACGACTGACCCGGGCTAAGAAAACAATTATAGAAAGGGATATTCAGTTTCAATACCCAGATCCAGAAGCAATTCATAATCGCATGGAGCGGGTCATGAAAGTTATTTATTTGACTTTCAATGAAGGGTTTCATTCTACTAATAAAGAAAAATTAATTAAAGAAGATTTGTGTGGCGAAGCTATTCGTCTTTGCCAACTTCTTTTGAAAAAAGAGCAGTTTAGAAGCGGAAGTTTGTATGCACTTTTTGCGTTACTCTGTTTTCACATGTCAAGACTGAAAAGTAAAATTTCGTCTGATAATCAATTGGTTAATTTGAAAAATCAAGACCGTGCCAAATGGTATTTTCCACTGATAAAAATGGGAAGTAGCGCAATGCACAAAGCCATGGATTACGATGATAGTTCGGTGTATCATTACGAAGCTGCTATAGCCTCTGAACATTTAAATGCCAAAACATTTAAAGATACCAACTGGAGAAAAATTTCTTATTGGTATGAACAGTTGCATACGTTTGAACCTAACATGTTTACATTGTTAAATTATGCAACAGTTTGTCTTCAACTAAACGATTTAGCGAAAACATATCAATTATTGAATTGCATTGAGGTAGCCGAACTTGGTCAAAGAGGCTATCTATATTATGGTTGTTTTGCGGAATATTATCTGAAAAAAGGTGAGAAAGATTTAGCAATCTCTTTTTTGGATAAAGCATTGGCGGGAACTACGAATAAATTGGAGCGGGAGTTTTTGATGAAGAAGCGGGAGGTAATGAATGGTTAATTTTCACCAATTATATATTAAGGTATAAACAAAGAGATTAGATAATTTTATAATTGTTTGTAACAATCTCAAGATTTTTCTTACTTATATTTTGAATACTAAAACCAACCGAATGTTTAAACGTTTTTCTTCCTTACAATGGAAATCCTTTTTTAGGTCCTCTAACCTTGGTAAAAGTTTAGGGATAAAAATAGTCATGGGATTTTTTGCGGTGTATATGTTGATATCGCTAGCCGTAACAGGTGGGGGTATGTATTTTTTACTGCGCAAGTTCTTTCCAGACCAAAACCCTTTATGGATCGTTAGTCAATATTTTATTTACTGGATTCTAATGGAATTAATGCTCAGGTATTTTATGCAAAAACTACCGGTAATGGACATTAAGCCTTTTTTGACCACACCGGTGAAGAAAAGTACCATAGCACATTATATATTAGGTAGATCAGCGGCATCTATTTATAATTTATTGACCTTATTTTTTATTGTTCCCTTCGCTATTGTTCTTTTATTCAATGATTACCCTGTATTGAATGTATTATTATGGGTTGTTGCAATAAAGGCAATTGTTCTTAGCATTAACTATTTAAACCTTTTGGTCAATAAAAATGACAAGGTTCTTATTGCTATTGTAAGCTTACTCGTTTTGGGCTATGGATTAGATTATTTTGGGGTGTTTTCTATTAAGGAATTTTTTGCGCCCGTTTTTCATGCACTTTACGCATATCCAATAACGGTATTGATACCCGTTGCTCTAGCCTTACTCATGTATTATGTAAACTATACATATTTAAAAGATAAAATTTACCTAGATGCAAAACTCAAGGCGAAATCGGTAGAGGCAAATACCTCAGATTTAGCTTGGACAAAACGTTTTGGTGAAATGGGCTCTTTCTTACAACTTGATCTTAAAATGATATGGCGTAATAAAAGAACCAAGTCTCAAGTATATATTTCTCTGCTATTTGTTTTTTACGGCTTAGTGTTTTACACCCAAGATATATATAGTAGTATGATGCCTATGAAAGCTTTTGTCGGCATATTTATGACCGGTATTTTCTTAAGTAATTTCGGTCAGTTTATTCCCGCTTGGGATAGTAGTTACTATAGTATGATGATGTCGCAAAATATACCCATGCGCAAGTATTTGGAGTCTAAAGTTTCTTTAATTACGGTGAGTATAGTGGCTATGTTTTTATTGACTATACCTTATGTTTACTTTGGTTGGGATGCCTTGGCAATCAATTTTGGCTGTGCCTTATATAATTTAGGTGTAAATATACCGGTCATTTTATATTTCGGTTCTTTCAACAAGAAAAGGATTGAATTAGATCAGAGTCCGTTCGGTAATATGCAAGGTGCAAGTGCCACTCAATTTCTAGTAATGCTTCCTGTTTTAGTTGTTCCTATTATTATATTTTCCATCTTTTATTACATTTTTAATTTAGAAGTGGCAGTAGGTGTACTTTCAGTTTTAGGAATTATCGGTTTTGCCATGAAGAATTATCTATTAGGTTTAATTACGGAACAATACAAGAAAAAGAAATACGGAATGATTGCGGGCTTTAAAGAGAAAGCGAGTTAAGCTTTATCCATTTATCACATTACATTCATCCTAAAAAAATAGAACAACAAGATTATGATTACAATAGAAAATTTATCTAAAATTTACGGCGCACATAAAGTATTGAATATAGAATCTTTAAATATTCCAACAGGACAAAGTTTTGGACTGGTAGGTAATAATGGTGCTGGTAAAACAACGCTCTTTAGTTTACTGTTAGATTTAATACAGCCAACTACAGGTCATATTATTAATAACGAAGTTCAAGTAAACACCAGTGAAAATTGGAAACCGTTTACATCATCTTTTATAGATGAAACTTTTCTGATCGGGTATTTGACTCCCGAAGAGTATTTTTACTTCATTGGTGACCTACGTGGTCAAAACAAAGCCGATGTTGATGCACTATTGGCGCAGTATCAAGATTTCTTTCATGGTGAAATATTGGGTCAGAAAAAGTACTTAAGAGACTTATCTAAGGGAAATCAAAAGAAAGCAGGTATTGTGGCTTCGTTTATTGGAAATCCTAAAGTGGTGATTCTAGATGAACCTTTTGCCAATTTAGATCCCACAACGCAAATTCGCCTAAAGCAAATTATAAAAGAGCTTGCAGCACAGCAAGATGTTACTGTTTTGGTTTCTAGTCACGATTTAATTCATGTAACCGAAGTATGCGAACGTATTGTGGTGTTGAACAAAGGCGAGGTGGTAAGAGATATTGAAACTTCTACTGAAACTTTAAAAGAATTAGAAGTGTTCTTTGGTTCAGATAATGCTGAGGTGGTTTTGGAAGATTAACCAATGTAATTTTGGTTTTGTTACAGTTGAAAATCTAACTTTTGGTGTAAAACCTCATAAATTTATTAAACCGACCGTTAGGTCGGTTTTTCAATAGTACACCTTTACTGTAAGGTTAATAAAAGTCGATAAAGAATTCGTTGATCAGATTAACTGCAATAAAATGATGAAATCTTGATCATTTTATGTCAAAACAAACTACTCAGTCTGTTATAAAAGTATCTTCCTGCTTGTTTCCATTATTATCATTCAAAAATAAATATGCAGTTTACCGATGAACGGTATAATAATCTGGTTGTTTTTAAGTTAAACATACATACGTAGATTATCTATTTTGAATCTTAGAAACAAACTTATTTTATCCGGTGTTTTGGCGAGTATGCTATTTAATGCATGTTCTGTCAAGAAAGACAAGTTCGTAAACCGTAATTGGCACGCGCTCAATACCAAGTACAATACCTTGTATAATGGTAACATTGCTTTTGACCTGGGGCGAGAAACTTTAAACGATACGTATCAAGATGACTATTTTGAAGTGTTGCCAATAGAACGTTTAGAAGTTAGTGGCGAAATAAAACTAGATTCAGAAGACAACAACCCTAATTTCCTTATTGCAGAAGAAAAAGCGACCAAGGCTATTCAACGCCATAGTATGGATATTAAGGATGAAGAGCGAAATCCTCAAATAGATGAAGCTTTTCTGCTATTAGGCAAAGCCCGTTATTTTGACGAACGCTACATTCCTGCATTAGAATCCTTTAATTACATTCTTAATAAATACTCAGAAAGTGATAAGCTTAATGAAGCCAGTATTTGGAGAGAAAAGGTAAACATCAGACTAGAAAACGACGACCTTGCCATAAAAAATTTAAAACGCTTAATGAAGTACGAGCGTTTAAAAGACCAAGAATATGCAGATGCAAGGGCAATGTTGGCACAAGCATATATTAACCTAAATGCTCCTGATACTGCAGTGCAAAACCTTAAGGTTGCATCGCATTACACCAAGAAAAACCCTGAAAAAGGAAGGTATTACCATATCATTGGTCAGTTGTACAATCAGATGGGTTTTAAGGACAGTGCTAATTATGCTTTTGATAAGGTAATTGAGCTGAACAGAAAATCTCCAAGAGTTTACATGATCAATGCGGAGATTGAAAAACTTAAGAATACCAAAGTAACTAGCGAGAATAAAGAAGAGGTTTTGGAGTATTTGACTAAAATGGAGTTGAATAGAGAAAACAGACCCTTTTTAGATGGTATTTATAGACAGTTGGCCGAATTTCATTTGGAGCAAGAAGCTGATAGTTTGGCAATCGTATATTTTAATAAATCGCTTCGGGCTTCGCAGAACAAACCAAAATTAAATGCGCTTAACTATGAGAATTTGGCGGAATATAATTTTGATGAAAGTGTTTACAAGCCTGCCGGTGCCTATTATGATAGCGTACTGACCAATCTTAACGAGAATACTAAGAAATTTAGGGCAATAAAGAAAAAGCGTGATAACCTTGAAGATGTTATTAAATACGAAGATATAGTTCAATATTCCGATAGTGTTATTACGGTATTTGAAATGCCAAAAGAAGAGCAGTTGGCATATTTTGGAAAGCATATTGAAGAATTACAAAAGGCGAAAGAAGCAGCGCAGAAAAAAGAAAAGCAAAGAATTACCGATGGTTTTGCGGCTTTTAACAATAGT
This sequence comes from Maribacter litoralis, assembly GCF_003075045.1. Taxonomy (GTDB): domain Bacteria; phylum Bacteroidota; class Bacteroidia; order Flavobacteriales; family Flavobacteriaceae; genus Maribacter; species Maribacter litoralis. The sequence continues at coordinate 866,077 of NZ_QCZD01000003.1, forward strand.
AAAGGTGGTAAAGAGAATAAGGGTAAGTTCTATTTCTACAATATTACCAGTTTAGGCTATGGCCAAAATGATTTTAAAAACCGTTGGGGCAATAGAGAGCTCACTGATGATTGGCGCTGGTCAGACAAGTCACTTATCAATAGTGAGAATATTGCATTACAAAATGCACCGGGAGCAAATGATAGTTTAAATGTGGTAAGTGAAGACGAGAAATTCTCTTTAGATTATTATATGGATCGTTTACCAACAGATGTTGCCATAATCGATAGCTTAAAGACAGAACGAAATTTTGCGAACTATCAATTAGGACTTATCTATAAGGAGAAATTCAACGAGAATCTGTTGGCAGCAGAGAAGCTTGAAAATGTATTGGCATCAAATGCCGAAGAACGATTGATTCTTCCTTCAAAGTATAACTTGTATAAAATTTACGAAGAAGTTGGTAGTCCGTTGAAAGAAACAATGAAGGCAGATATTATTGCCAACCATGCAGATTCTAGATACGCTGAAATATTGTTGAATCCGCAAGCCGTATTGGCAGATAGTTCAGACAGTCCAGAAAAGCGCTATGAGAGTTTGTTCAAACAATACCAAGACCAACATTATTTACAGGTAATTACAGGTGCAGAGGAAAATATCAATAGATTTACCGGCGATCCAATTGTGCCAAAATTTGAGATGTTAAAAGCAAATGCTATTGGAAGGTTGCAAGGTTTTGAGCTTTTTAAAGAAGCATTGAACTATGTGGCATTGACTTATCCTAATAATCCAGAAGGTAAAAAGGCAGAACAGATGATTGCCGAGCAGCTTCCTAAATTAGAACAAAAAGACTTTTCTCCAGAGACAGACTCCAAAGGAACATCAAACTGGAAAGTGGTTTTCCCTTTTAAAAGGAGCAATAACGAAAAGGCTTTGAAATTGATGGAACTGTTAGAAAAATCAATTGAAGACCTTAGATATAAAAACAAAGTTTCAAGAGATATTTATAATGTAGAAGACCAATTTGTGGTCGTTCACGGATTTAAATCGAAAGATTTCGCACTTGGTTACGCCGAGCTATTAAAAAATAATAAGGATTACCGAGTTGCTGATGAGAATTTTGTAGTTTTATCAGAGAACTATAAGATTATACAGGTGCACAAAAATATAATCGAATATAGAAATACGCTTTTAACCCCAAAACCGTGAACAATGTTTTCAGACAGACAAAAACCCAAAGCTATGAATGAAATAGGAGGACAGCCGAACAGAATAGAGAAGAACACAAAAATTAAAGGAGATATCATCTCAGAAGCAGATTTTCGTATCGATGGTAAGTTAGATGGCAATGTTAAAACCTCAGGTAAAGTGGTCATAGGTAAAGATGGCTATATACATGGCAAAGTAGAATGTGTAAATGCGGATATAGAAGGTAGTTTTAACGGAGAATTGAACGTATCTGATCTGTTATCCTTAAAATCGTCTGCAGTTATAGAGGGTACTGTTTCAGTAAGTAAATTGGCAGTAGAACCTGGCGCTACTTTTAATGCATCTTGTAACATGGGAGGCAAAAAAGGAGGAAGTAACCCAGCTGGTTTTAAATCACCGAACAATGGAGCCGCAAAAGCCTCGTAAAGGCAATGATAATTCCGAGTTGCTAAGAAATGCCGCAAGCTTAAGTGGTGTGGCCATACAAATGGGTGTCACCATATTTTTAGGCAATCTTTTAGGAGAATGGTTAGATGAAAAATTTGAAAAAACGTTTTTAGAAGACACATTTACTTTACTTGCAGTATTTTTGTCTATCTATTTGGTCATAAAGAAAGTTATGGCATTAAATAAATAAACGTTGCTAAAAAAAATTATTTTATACATAGTCGTGTTCACTGTTGTGGGCGCGACTTCCTTTTTTTTACAAGATCAGTTATTGGGCAATGCCGAACCGTATTTTGAGCCCTTATTGCAAAAAGCCTATACATTTCATTATGTGTTTTCGTTGGTATTGGTCATCACCTTCTTAATTGCGTCGAAGAACAATTCATTTTTTCAGCAGTTAGGCTTTCTTTATATGGCCGCACTTGTATTTAAGATCACTTTGTTCGCAATGATTTTCTATCCTTACCTGCTTGGAGAACTAATTATGCCTCAGTTATATAGGGGAATGCTATTGATTCCAATCTTAATATTTCTATTTCTAGAGGTATTTTTTATAGCCAAAATTATGGGGAATAAAAGTCTATAAATTTTAAAGCTTTAAAATTGGGATGGTTATGTTATTATTGACTACTTTTGCGCAAAATTTCTAGGAGCTTAATTTTTTGACATAGAACTAATGATGAAAGTTTCAAATACGATTAAAACCTTATTACAACTTCTAATACTTTGTTTCTCATTGCAAAGTTTTGCACTATCCGATACCGAACAAGAAGGTGCGGTGAGTACTAAAGAAGAGGTAGATGAGTATATTTTACACCACTTAAAAGACTCTCATGATTTTCACTTGTTTTCATATACCAATGATGCAGGCGAAAGAAAACATGTTGGTTTTCCATTACCGGTGATCTTATGGTCAAGCAACGGATTGGTAACTTTTATGTCGTCTGAATTTCATCATGATGATAACGGTGAAGTAGTCGTAGAAAAGAACGGATCTAAATTCGTAAAGCTTCACAGTAAAATTTATGAGTTGGAAACGGGCGCATCTTCAGTGAATTTTGATGAAGAGCACCATGCAACAAATGCGCATAAGGTTTTAGATTTTTCTATTACCAAAAGTGTAGTTGGGGTTTTGTTGGTAGGTTTATTAATGCTACTCGCCTTTTCTTCATTAGCTAAGCAGTATGCCAAGAAAAGTATTCCTACAGGATTCGGTAGAGTGTTAGAACCATTGGTTTTATATGTTAGGGATGAAATTGCAAGACCTAACATTGGCGAAAAGCATTACAGAAAATTTACAGGGTACCTTTTAACCGTATTCTTTTTTATATGGGTACTGAACTTATTGGGTCTTACTCCTTTCGGTTTTAATGTAACAGGGCAAATAGCTGTAACTGCTTGTTTGGCTATTTTCACATTGATCATTTATACGGTAAGTGGTAATAAAGATTACTGGATGCACATTTTATGGATGCCGGGCGTACCTGTATTCGTAAAACCTATATTGGCTATTATAGAATTAGCAGGTGCATTTATCATTAAACCATTTTCATTGTTAGTGCGTTTGTTCGCAAACATATCTGCAGGTCACATTGTAGTAATGAGCTTAATTGCAATTATGTTTACACTTAAGGAGAGTTTAGGTGTAGCGGGCGCTACTGGTCTTTCTTTGGTGTTGTCATTTTTTATTACGTTAATTGAGGTTTTAGTAGCCTTTTTGCAAGCATATATATTTACCGCGCTTTCAGCCTTGTTTATAGGTATGGCAGTCGCAGAACACGACCATGATCATCATCATGATGAGGCTGGTCACGAAGTAGCCGATACAGAAGATGTAAGGGCAGACTTCATATAAAAGAGAGTTTTTTTAATTTAATTATATAAATCAATTAGTATGGTAACTTACAATTTAATTGGAGCAGGTTTAATCGTTATCGGAGCAGGTTTAGGTCTTGGTCAAATCGGTGGTAAAGCAATGGAAGGAATTGCTCGTCAACCAGAAGCGGCAGGAAAAATTCAAACTGCGATGATTATCGTAGCTGCACTTTTAGAAGGTTTAGCATTCGGTGCTTTGTTCTTAGGAAAATAAGAACACGAAAACCCAAAGGCATTTTCCTGTAACGGTTGGTTGCAGGAAATGTTTTTAATTATTGATTTAGATTTTAAAGATTAAGATATGGAAGTTTTATTGAATGATTTTTCACCAGGATTGTTTATTGTACAAACAATATTATTATTAGGTTTAATTTTCTTAATGGTAAAATTTGCCTGGAAACCTATCTTGAACTCATTGAACGAGAGAGAGACAGGAATACAAGAAGCATTGGCTGCTGCTGAAAAGGCTAAAGCAGATATGCAGAACCTTCAAGCGGATAATGACAGAATGTTGCAAGAAGCACGTTCTGAGCGTGAGGCAATGTTAAAAGATGCTCGTGAAATCAAAGAAAAAATGATCGCTGACTCTAAAGAGCAAGCAAAATTAGAAGGTGATAAAATGTTGAAACAAGCGCAAGCTGCTATCGAAAGTGAGAAAAAAGCAGCGGTTGCCGACATTAAAAGTCAAGTTGCAGAATTGTCTGTAGCAATTGCCGAGAAGGTAATAAAAGAAGAGTTATCTAGTAATGACAAGCAATTGAAGTTGGTAGATACAATGTTGAGCGATATAAAACTTAACTAAAAGAAATAATGAGCGAATCTAGAGCTGCATTACGTTACGCAAAGGCGATATTGGATATGGCCAAGGAAAACAAAGCCTTGGACGCTGTTGAGAAAGATATGCGTTCAATCGCCGCTACTATTTCCGATAGTAAAGAATTAAAAGATGTATTGGCTAGTCCGGTAGTTTCTGGTGCTTCTAAAAAGAGTGCATTACTTGAAATTTTCAAAGGGTGTAATTCAATTACAGAAGGTACAATTACTATGTTGGTAGACAACAAACGTTTAGCTATGCTGAATGAAGTTGCCTTAAAATACATTATTCTTAATGAGCAATTAAAAGGTAAAAACGTAGCTTATGTAACTACTGCTGTACCTTTAAATGCTGCAATGGAGAAAAAAATATTAAAGCAAGTTGCTACAATTACTGGAGATGAAGTTACCATTGAAAGTAAAATTGATGAAAGTATCATAGGAGGATTTATCTTAAGAGTTGGAGATTTACAGTATGATGCTAGCATAAGTAACAAGCTTAGTAATTTAAAAAGAGAATTTTCAAATAGTCTATAATAACTATATAAGACCACGAGTGTTTACATTCATGATCTAATATCTTATATCTAATTAAAAATGGCAGGAGTAAAAGCCGCTGAAGTATCAGCAATTTTAAAGAAACAATTATCAGGATTCGATGCTACCGCTACTTTAGACGAAGTAGGTACTGTATTACAGGTAGGTGATGGTATCGCAAGGGTTTTCGGACTAGCTAATGCTCAATATGGAGAATTGGTTGAATTTGAAGGCGGACTTGAAGGTATCGTTCTTAACCTTGAAGAAGATAACGTTGGTGTGGTTCTTTTAGGACCTTCTAAATCTGTTGGTGAAGGAGATACGGTTAAACGTACGCAACGTATTGCTTCTGTAAAAGTTGGTGAAGGTATTGTTGGTCGTGTTGTGGATACTTTAGGTAACCCAATTGACGGTAAAGGACCTATTTCTGGCGATACTTATGAAATGCCACTTGAGCGTAAAGCTCCTGGTGTTATCTATAGAGAGCCGGTAACCGAGCCAATGCAATCTGGTATTAAGGCAATTGATGCCATGATTCCAGTTGGTAGAGGACAAAGAGAGTTGGTTATTGGTGACCGTCAAACTGGTAAGACTACAGTTTGTATCGATACTATTTTGAATCAAAAAGAATTTTATGATGCTGGTGAGCCTGTTTACTGTATCTATGTTGCCATAGGTCAAAAGGCATCTACCGTTGCCGGTATTGCTCAAGTATTAGAAGATAAAGGCGCAATGGCGTATACGACTATTGTAGCTGCAAATGCATCCGACCCTGCACCAATGCAAGTATATGCACCGTTTACAGGAGCATCTATTGGTGAGTATTTCCGTGATACTGGTCGTCCTGCATTAATTATATATGATGATTTATCTAAGCAAGCGGTTGCTTACCGTGAGGTGTCTCTTTTGTTAAGAAGACCACCAGGACGTGAGGCTTACCCTGGTGACGTTTTCTACCTGCACTCTAGATTATTGGAGCGTGCGGCAAAGGTTATCAATGATGATGATATCGCAAAAGAAATGAACGATTTACCTGAGGTATTAAAGCCAATGGTAAAAGGTGGTGGTTCTTTGACTGCATTACCTATTATTGAAACACAAGCGGGTGACGTTTCGGCATATATCCCAACGAACGTAATTTCTATTACTGACGGACAGATATTCTTGGAGCAAGATTTATTCAACCAAGGTGTAAGACCGGCAATTAACGTGGGTATTTCTGTATCTCGTGTTGGTGGTAACGCTCAGATTAAATCAATGAAGAAAGTTGCGGGTACATTGAAGTTGGATCAAGCGCAGTTCCGTGAATTGGAAGCATTTGCGAAATTCGGTTCTGATCTAGATGCAGCAACATTGAACGTTATTGAAAAAGGACGTAGAAACGTTGAAATTTTAAAGCAGGCACAAAACGATCCATTTACAGTAGAGGATCAAGTAGCAATTATTTATGCAGGTTCTAAAAACTTGTTAAGAGATGTTCCTGTTGAGAAAGTAAAAGAATTTGAACGTGACTACTTAGAGTTTTTGAACGCTAAGCACAGAGATGTTCTAGATACATTGAAGTCAGGTAAACTTACCGATGAGGTTACAGATACATTGACTTCTGTTTGTAAAGAGCTTTCAGCGAAATATAAGAACTAAAAAAGTACTGAGTACTGAGTAAAAAGTACATAGTATTGAAGCAACTTAATACTATGTACTTTTTACTAAATACTGAATAAAATGGCAAATTTAAAGGAAATACGAAATAGGATTTCATCGGTTTCTTCAACGATGCAGATTACCAGTGCCATGAAAATGGTTTCTGCTGCTAAATTGAAAAAGGCGCAAGATGCCATTACGGCAATGAGACCTTATGCCGATAAACTGACCGAGTTACTACAAAATCTAAGTGCTAGTTTAGAAGGTGATTCTGGTAGTGTGTATGCAGATAATCGTGTAGTAAATAAAGTCTTGATCGTATCGGTTACTTCTAATAGAGGTCTTTGTGGTGCTTTTAATACCAACATTTTAAAGCAGTCTGTAAACCTTGTAGAGAATATATATGCTGGGAAAGAAGTAGATTTTGTTGCTGTTGGTAAAAAGGCTAACGATTATTTAGGTAAACGTTATAAGGTTATTGCTAATCATAGCGGTGTCTTTGATGACTTAACTTTTGATAATGTTGCTGCCATTGCAGAAGATTTAATGGAATTGTTTACAGTGGGTGCATATGATCGCATTGATATTGTTTATAACAAGTTTAAAAATGCCGCTACGCAAATTGTAATGACAGAGCAATTTTTACCAATTGTACCATTAGAAGTAGAAGAAACGGCAAGCGCAGATTATACTTTTGAACCTTCAAAAGTTGAAATCATTGAGCAATTGATACCTAAATCACTGAAAACACAATTGTATAAAGGAATAAGAGATTCTTTTGCAAGTGAGCATGGTGCGCGTATGACGGCAATGCATAAAGCAACAGATAATGCTACCGAGTTACGTGATCAATTAAAATTGACCTATAACAAAGCAAGACAAGCTGCAATTACTAACGAGATATTAGAAATCGTTGGTGGTGCAGAAGCATTGAATAACTAATGCCACTTGATAACATATTTGAAGTCATTTTGAGCTTGAATATATACTAAGTTGAAAACCCCACCTTAACGTGGGGTTTTTACTTTTATAGCTATTAGATTCCTTTTTTTATCCGACTTTTGCTTTGACCATGAAATCTAAAAAAACCGCCTTACTTTTTATTTTTATTACCATTTTAGTTGATGTCATCGGTATCGGCATCATTCTTCCAATTATTCCAGATTTGATTATGGAGTTAACGGGCGAAGGTAATCACATGGCAATCATCTATGGAATGTGGCTCACGACCGCATTTGCCGGTATGCAGTTTTTGTTTTCGCCTGTGCTTGGTGAAATTTCCGATAGATTTGGTAGAAGACCCATATTGCTTATTGCGCTATTAGGCTTAAGTATCGATTACTTGATTCATGCGTGGGCGCCAACAATTACCTGGTTGTTTCTTGGGCGATTTTTAGCAGGTATCACAGGTGCTAGTTTTACTGTTGCCTCTGCTTATATTGCCGACGTAAGTACGAAAGAAAACAAAGCAAAGAATTTTGGATTAATTGGGGCTGCTTTCGGAATAGGTTTTATCATCGGTCCTGGTATTGGTGGTTTTTTTGGTGAGATAGATATTCGTTTACCATTTTATATAGCTGCTGGCTTAACGTTTGCCAATTTTCTTTTTGGCTATTTCTTTGTTCCTGAATCGTTGACAAAAGAAAATAGACGACAAATCAATTTTTCTAAAATGATTCCAGGGGTTTCTTTGTTCGCATTGAGAAACTACAAGGGGATCTTACTATTGATATCTGCTTTTTTCTTGGCAAATCTTGCTGGGCAGGCACTTCCATCTACATGGTCATACTACGGTATAGAGCGATATGATTGGACTCCGAAACAAATAGGATTGTCGCTAATGGTCGTAGGTTTATTGGTTGCAATCGTACAAGGGTTTTTAGTAGGTAAGATTGTAAAGAAGTTTGGAAAGCGTAAAGTAATTACATTCGGTTTTTTGTTATGGACGGTTGGTATGTTCTTATTTTCTTTTGCCAAAGAACCGTGGATGCTATATGCGTTCTTAATTCCGTATGCATTGGGCGGTATTGCTGGTCCAACGGTACAAGGCGTAATTTCTAACCAAGTATCTGAAAAGGAGCAGGGAATTTTACAAGGATCGATTACCGGTTTGGTTAGTATTACCGCCATACTTGGACAATTCATCTTTGCGCCTGTATTTTATTATTTTATACGTCCTGAAGCATCAATCTACTTTCCAGGAGCACCATATGCTTTGGCGGCAGTATTTCTCTTAGCGGCATTCATATTAGCTTCTACGGCTATAAAACGTATGGATGTAGAGCCGGAATAAAATCTTTTTTCAATTTAGGACGTAACATTTTTTAGTTTTTTAATCTAAAGGGTAAACAAACAAAAACTCTTACGATGAAAACAATTAAAAATTTACTATTCGGATTGCTTATTTTTTCAGCACTTTCTACAACGGCACAAGACAAGCCTTTTGAAGTAAAAGTTACTGGTGAAGGAGACCCAATTCTTCTTTTTCCAGGATTTGCGTGCACAGGTGAAGTTTGGGATGCTACAGTAGTAGAACTATCAAAAGAATATGAATGTCACGTTTTTACTTTTGCCGGCTTCGGTGACGTTCCTGCCATTGAAAAACCATGGTTACCAAAAATAAAAGATGGTGTTGAAGCATATGTGTTAGAAAATAAATTAGAAAATCCCGTTTTGATGGGTCATAGTTTAGGTGGTGCATTGGCACTTTGGATGGCAGCAGAGGGTAATTCATATAAAGAACTGATCATTGTAGATGCTTTACCATCAACCGGTGCTTTAATGATGCCCGATTTTAAAAGTGAGTACATGGTGTATGATTCGCCATATAATAAACAGTTATTAGTTATGAACGATACCGATTTTGAAACTATGGTTGTTCAATTGGTTAGTGGCATGACCAAAGAAAAATCAAATCAAGAAATAATTAAAAATTGGATGATTCTGGCAGATAGAGAGACCTATGTCTATGGCTATACCGATTTATTAAAGTTAGATTTACGTGAAGATTTGGCTAAGATAAATGCACCGGTGACTATATTGGCGGCTACAGAACCTTATGGTTTAGAAATGGCAAAATCTACTTATGACCTACAGTATAAAACGCTTGCAGAATACACCATTGACTTTGCATATGGCTCATCACATTTTATCATGTATGATCAACCACAGTGGTTTATAAAGAATCTTAAAAATGCCTTGAAGAACTAATGAGCTCTAAAGAAATTACATACCAGAAAATCTATGAGGAAAACTACCCAAAGGTAATGCGATTATGCATGGGGTATACTGCAGGTAACGAGTCTCTTGCTAAAGATCTGGTACAGGAAACATTTATTAAAATTTGGCAGAATTTAGACAGTTTTAGAAATGAAAGCGGAATAGGGACTTGGATTTATCGTATTTGTGTGAATACCTGTTTAGCTGAAATACGGAGGGAGCGTAAAAAGGACAGAAACCTTCAGATTGATAGTCTGAAGGTAAGTGATAACGGTGAAAACTCTGTTAACAAAGAGGAGATGTTGGTGCAACTGTATGCATGTATCAACAAGTTAAGCAGCACTAATAAAGCAATAATATTATTGGAATTGGAAGGCTTGCCCCAACTAGAGATTTCAGAAATAATCGGGATAAAACATGAAGCTGTTCGAACTAGAATTCATCGAATAAAACAACAACTTACAAAATGCGTAAACAATGAATAATTTTGAAGATTTACAAAAGAAATGGCAGAACCAATCAGGTGTTTCTGCAACAGAAGACGGATTTCAATCGCTTTTAAAAAGCGTAAAATCCATAGAACAGAAACAAAGAACAGGAAACATAGTTTTGACCCTTACTATTATTATTCTAGTGTCTTTTCTGATATATGTTTCAGGATACAACAGCGCGTCATTTATGCTTGGTATCGGTTTAATGATCGGTAGTTTAGTGATTAGAATTGCTATTGAATTGTTTAGTTTGAAAAGGCTGCGTAGCATTAGCTTTAGTAAAGATGCAAATACTTTTACTGAAGATTTAACTAGTTATTATTCCTTTAGAAAATATACGCATTACATAATTACACCTTTAGCTCTTATAGTTTATACCGTTGGGTTTATAATATTATTGCCATTGTTTAAGGCTAGCTTATCAAACGGATTTTATATTTATATTCTATGCTCATCAGTAGTGTTTTTAGTCCTGTTCTCAGTGTTTTTATACAAACAAGTAAAGAATGAACTTTTTAAATTAAAGCAATTACAAATGCAAGAGGGAGTATAATATTTGTGATCACGATGTTAAATGACCTATTAAACCCATATTACTTATTATCTTTATAAGAATAATATGGGTCTAATGAAATATTTGAATGTTTACTTCTTGCTTTTCTGTCTTTGCTTAACCAATTGTACGTCACAGAAAAAATTACAAACAGAAGCTCCGTTCGAAATCGGTAAAGCTACAAGTCAGCCATATGTTGGCGGTAGAGAAGAAAGTGGCTCTGGTACCGAATTACGAATTCCGGTTTCACTACTTGAAAATTCTGAAGTAGAATTATATGAGATTTATTTTCGTGGTAAGAAGGTAAAAGCAATAGTTAATACTATAGAAAATCAAAAAATGATTGTGGTTAGAATACCTAATAACATTCCAGAATCAACTGAAACTTTAGATTTAAAGTTAAATGCAGACGAGGCAGTAGTAAGCTATAATGAAAATGGAGTAGTAAAATATGTGAAAATAAGCAGCATAAAACAGAAACAACCTTTAATATATAAAGGCGCTCCCCAAAACTAACTTTGTAACTAGGCTATAAATAGGTACTTTTATCGCCTTAATGTACAGTGCTTGAATCCACTCAAAAAACTCTTTAAACAAACTGCAATTTATGGCTTGGCAACTGTCTTGCCAAGGATGATTTCGTTTTTACTTGTGCCAATTTATACAGATGTTATGGCACCGGGTAAATATGGTGAGGTTACATTAATATTTTCTTGGTTTGCCATTTTTAATGTTTTTTTGGCTTATGGAATGGAAACGGCCTTTTTTCGTTTTTATAAGGAATCGGAAAATAGGAAAAAGGTTGTCAGCACTTCACTATTGTCCATAATGGGCTCAACTGCCTTGTTAGTTTTAGTTGGAATATTTTTTAAGACACCATTATCTACCGCTTTAAATATTGACTTGCCATTCATGAATTATGTGTTGGGGATTTTGGCGTTAGATGCGTTAGCTATTATACCTTTCGCATGGTTAAGAGCCAATGAAAAACCAATGCGATATGCAGTTGTTAAAATATTAAACGTATCACTAAATCTAGGTCTCACCTTATTTTTCTTGATTCTCTTACCTAAGATCGCATCGGGATCATCGTCTGGGTTTTTAAATACATTGTATAAGGTAGACTATGAAATTCCTTATATTTTAATTGCAAATTTAATAGCTAGCGGAGTTACGCTATTATTAATGATTAGGGTTTACATTCGTAGACCATATGTATTTGATAAAGAGCTCTGGAAAAGGATGGTAAGTTATGCAATGCCTGTTATGGTTGCAGGTATTGCCTTTACGATCAATGAGGTTTTTGACAGGTATTTGCTTTCTGAATTGTTGCCTGTGGATATTGCAAAAAGTGAAATGGGTAAATATTCAGCTTGTTATAAACTAGCCCTTTTTATGACACTATTTGCTACCGCTTTCAGAATGGGAATAGAACCATTTTTCTTTAGTCATTCAGATACTAAGAACCCGCAGAAAGCTTATGCTCAGATTACCAACTATTTTGTGGTTTTGGGTAGTATAATTTTATTATCGGTTGTGGTTTTTTCAGACGTACTTAAGCGTTTTCTGGTTTTAAACGAATCATATTGGGATGCCATGCCAATAGTTCCATTAATTGTTCTTGCTAGTTTCTTCTTAGGTATTTACCATAACTTATCCGTTTGGTACAAAGTTACAGACCGCACAAAATTCGGTGCTTATATTTCAATGATTGGTGCGGTTTTGACCATTGTTATTAATTTAATTTTTATCCCTTACTTTGGGTATATGGCGTCGGCCGTAGCCACCTTAATGGCTTATGGCACTATGATGATGTTGTCGTTTTATTTTGGGAGAATGTATTATCCTATTCCGTATAACTTTAGAAAAATTATCTTTTATTTAGGAATTTCCATCTTGTTTTCTATACTTTCATTTTACATATTTGATAGAAACCTCATTGTAGGTATCCCGTTATTATTGTTGTTTTTAGGTCTTGTTTACAAGCTCGAGTTTGAGAACCTTAAAAAATTATATTTAAATAGATGAACATAAAAATCATAAACAAGTCTTCCCATAAGTTACCCCACTATGAAACAAGTGCTTCTGCGGGAATGGACTTAAGGGCTAATCTTACCGAATCAATTACATTACAACCATTGAGCAGGGCTATTATACCAACTGGTCTTTATATGGAATTGCCGGTGGGTATTGAGGCACAAGTGCGACCACGTAGTGGTTTAGCTGCGAAAAAGGGTGTAACCGTTTTAAATGCTCCTGGCACGATTGATGCTGACTATAGAGGGGAGGTAGGTGTTATTCTTGTTAATCTTTCTAATGAACCTTTTACCATAGAAAATGGTGAACGTATTGCACAAATGGTAATTGCAAAACATGAACGGGCTGAGTGGAACGTAGTGGAGAGTTTGTCTGAAACCACTCGGGGAGAAGGTGGCTTTGGTAGTACTGGTGTAAAGTAAATTCTATTTAATAGATATGATGAAGGCGGTATTTTTGGGTTTGGCATTCGGTGTTTTTTGTTCACCGATATCAATTTATGCGCAAGAAACCCCCGATTTGGATATTGAACAGAGTTCAGAAGTCTTTCTTGAAGAATACTCCGATACTTTTCAAGAGAATTTTTTTGAAGGTTTAAAACAAAAAGGCATTAGGAACTATGATCGTGCCATTACTTACTTTTTAGAATGTAAGCGGTTACAGCCTCAGAATACTGTAGTTTCATTTGAGCTGGCCAAATTCCATTTGTACGATAAGCAACTGACCAACGCGCAAGAATACGCATTGGAGGCTATAAACGGGGAACCGGAAAATTATTGGTACGCCGAAACCCTGGTAGATATTATAGATGCTAGAAAAGCTGTTATAGATGGAGTTAAAGAAGAATTACCTTGGAATAATGTACAGTTAAGGGTGAATCTAGCAGAGATCTATTATTTAAATGAAGATTATGTAACTGCCCAAACTATTTTAAAAGGAGTTAAAACTACCAAAATACATGAGTATTTGGCTAGTAAGATTACCGACTCGATCGCTAATCAAAAAAAGAAATTTGTACACGTAGTTAGAGCGGTAAATACTACCCCTAGTAAAGACTTGAACAATGTAGCTGGTTTTAAAACTAGAATAAAGGCAATGCTTAATGCAGATACTGATAGTAATGAGTTTTTGGAAACAACCGAGGAAGCAATAGAAAATTTTCCTTCTCAACCATATTTTTATTATGCTAATGGAACAGCATTGAACAAAGTACAAAGGCATAAAGATGCGATTGAAGTATTGGAGGGGGCATTAGATTATATAATAGATGATGCTCCGTTAGAAAATGCCATTTATAAAGAATTGGTCAAAGCATATACCGCTACAAATAATACGTCTAAAGCAAATATGTACCTTAGTAAAATTAAATCTTAGATTGTTGATGATAAAGTTTTTGAACACAATGAGAACATCCCACTTTTTACTGCTAGTTACAATAGTGTTTATGGTGTCATGTAAAAGTACCAAAGTAGTTACGGGTGGTACTGTTGATACTAAACTATCGTCTAAATCTGTAATTAAGGCGCACTACCAAAATGAAGCCGGTTTTAAAACATTGACAGGTAGGGTTAAAATAAATTATTCTGATGGGGAAACATCTCAAAGTGTTTCGGTTAGTTTACGAATGGAGAAGGATAAAGCCATATGGATGAGTGCCCCTCTTGGTATCGTAAAAGCATATATCACTCCTGATCGAGTATCGTTCTATAATAAACTTGAAAATGAATATTTTGATGGAGATTTCACCTATTTAAGTAATTTATTGGGCACTGAAGTTGACTTTTCCATTCTGCAAAACTTGCTTACTGGTCAGGCAATAGTAGACTTAAGACAAGAGAAATATGACATTGATATTTCTGGTGATAGTTACAGGTTAATTCCTAAACAACAAGGGGTACTATATAAGACTTTGTTTCAAGTAGAACCTAAGAATTTTAAAATGGGTCTGCAACAGCTTTCTCAACCTGCTGAAAAAAGAGTGTTAGAGATTTCCTATAAAAACTATCAAAGTTTGGATAATGAAATTTTACCTAACGAAATTATGGTAAAAGCGATTAGCAAAGACAATGAAAATAATATAGACCTTGAGTTTAAAAATTTGGAATTGAACGGAACGGTCAATTTTCCATATTCCATACCAAAAGGTTTTAATGAAATAGAGCTTTAAGCAGATGTTGTTCAAATTTAAACTTAGCCTTTTATTACTTCTATTGTTTGCTTCGGGTTTTGCTATAGCACAGACCAGTGAACAAAAGGCTTTAGAGGAAAAACGCGAACAACTACAATCTGAAATACGAGATATTAATAGGTTGCTCTTTGCTGAAAAGAAAGAAAAAGGCAATGTTTTGGATCAAATGGAAGCTTTGGACAAAAAGATCACCGTACGGCAACAATTAATTAGGGTAACCAATCAACAGTCTAATTTGTTGAACAGGCAAATTAATACCAACATAAGAAACATTGGTAAATTAAAAAACGAATTACAAGAGGTAAAGGATGAATACGCTAAGATGATCCAAAAGTCTTACCAAAATAAATCCAAACAGAATAGGTTAATGTTCCTCTTATCTTCAGAAAGCTTTTTTCAAGCTTTTAAGAGGCTTCAATATATGAAGCAATATACTGACTATAGAAAAGAGCAAGGAGCTGAAATATTGGCTAAAACAGATGAATTATCAAGGCTTAACGCTGACTTGAACGAAGAGCGTAAGGTGAAAGAGGTGTTGCTTGCCCAGAATAAAAAAGCAAAGGACCAATTATTTGCAGAAATTCAATCTCAAAAAGCGCTATTAGGAACAATTCGAAAGAATGAAACTAAATATGCCAGCGCTATTGAAGCAAAAAAGAAGGAAGCTAGAAAAATCGATCAACAAATTGAAAAATTGATACGAAGCGCCATTGCCGCTTCCAATAAAAAATCTGGAAGTACCACAAAAAGCTCAAGCAAGTTTGTGCTTACACCGGAAGCTTCTAGAATTGCCAATAGTTTTTCCGCCAATAAAGGAAAACTGATCTGGCCGGTCGAAAAAGGAATAAAAAGTCAGGGGTTTGGAGTATATGCAGATCCTGTATACCCAGGTATAAAACACCAAAGTAACGGTGTAATCATTGCTACCGATGAAGGGGCTAAAGCACGTGCAATTTTTGAAGGTGAGGTTATTGCCATTCTTGCTGTACCTGGCGGCAACAAAGGTGTTCAAATTAAACACGGTAATTTTATAAGTACCTATTACAATTTATCTGAACTTTATGTAAAAAAAGGGGATAAAGTAAGTAGTAAAGAAGAGCTGGGTATCGTTTATACGAATAGGAATAATGGACAAACTAGATTGAAATTTTATTTATATCAAGATACATCTCGTTTAAACCCAGAAGAATGGGTGTATCGACTTTAAAAATGTACTCGTATGCAAAATCAGACTAAAATAACGGATATTAAAGGAAGTTTTGAATTACGAAACGGAGTTCAAATGCCTTATTTAGGTTTAGGTACCTATCAATCAGATAATGATCAAGAAGTTGTAAATGCGATTAAAAGCGCTATTAAAATTGGTTATAGGCATATTGATACGGCAGCAGTATATAAGAATGAAGAGGGTGTTGGTAAGGGCATAAGAGAAAGTGGTATTGATAGAAGTGAATTATTTTTAGTGTCCAAGGTATGGAACGATGATCAAGGTTATGATGAAACCTTAAAAGCTTTTGATGAAAGTTTAGCACGTTTAGGTGTTGACTATTTGGATTTATACCTAATTCACTGGCCCGTTTCTGGTAAATACAAAGAAACTTGGAAAGCGTTGGAGTATTTGTATGCTCAAAAAAAGATTAAAGCCATAGGTGTAAGCAATTTTCTTCAACATCACTTAGAAGATTTAGTTAAGGATTGTGAAGTGGTGCCAATGGTTAACCAAATGGAATTTCATCCATATTTGGTTCAACAAGAATTGATCGATTACTGTAATGTAAACGGAATACAATATGAATCATGGTCTCCTTTTATGCAAGGCAAAGTCTTCGAACTTGATATTTGTGATGATTTGGCCAAAAAGTACAATAAGAGTGTTGCTCAAATTATTCTTCGTTGGAATCTTCAGAAAGGTGTGGTTGCAATCCCTAAATCGGTTCACGAAAATCGAATAGCTTCTAATGCCGATATTTTTGATTTTGAATTGAGCGATGAAGATATTGCCTTTTTAGATGGGTTGGAAATAGGAGAACGCACAGGTCCTGATCCCGATAACTTCAATTTTTAATACGCTATTTTGTGATATCGGTTTTTATGTTAAATGCATAATATCATTTCTTTAAAAATTAGTTATTTTACTGATATTCATTACGTTAAGTGTAAATGATTTCAGTTTTTTTGCGAAATTTGAGGTAGAAATGAAAAAAGGAGAGTATTATGCAGAGCACATTCACATTCAATTCAACCACAGGTCAAAAGCAAGTTAGTAGTAATACAAAGCTAAAGTCGATAACATGGAATGGTGTAGCTACTTATATTCCAATTGTCATTTATGCGGTATTTCTTATCGTAAGTTTAGTGCTTGCTTTATATGGCTCTTTGGTTTTCGCAGGTATATTCTTTATAGTTGGTAGTGTGGGTTTAACGGCACTTTATATCTGGAACTATATGAAGGATACCGACATGGAAGTTTCTTTTCAAATTGATGTAGACCAAACTGAATTAGAAAGAGAATTATACGAGGAAGTTGCTTAATAGCTCTATTTAGTAAATAGCGCTTTAAGCTCAGTGGCATTGTCCGGCTTCATTTTACCGGCTAGAACTAAACTTAATTGTTTTCTGCGTAGAGCACCTTCAAAGCGCGTAATTTCCAATGGTGTTTCAGGTATTAACTCTGGTACTTCGGTAGGTTTACCGGTTTCATCTACGGCAACAAAGGTATAGATAGCCTCATTTGCCTTAGTGCGCTTGCCGTTATAGCGGTCTTCTATCCAAACATCTATATACACCTCCATAGAAGTGTTGTAAGCTCTAGAAACGGCTGCTTCAACGGTAACTACACTACCTAAAGGTATTGCTAGATTAAATGCAACATGGTTTACAGATGCTGTAACCGTAATTCTTCGGCTATGTCTACCTGCAGCTATACTGGCTGCACGATCCATACGGGCCAATAATTCCCCTCCAAATAGATTTTGAAGTGCATTGGTCTCACTAGGGAGAACCATATCTGTCATTGTGGTACGAGATGCTGAAGGCGATTTTGCTTCCATTAAATAGAAATTTTCCGCAAAGATACGGGCATCAATGATACTTATAAAATGTGTGTAGGTTTATTTTTCGGATAATAACCAAGCGTCTTTAGACTGCGTAAGCTTTATTTCACGCAAAGCTTTTAAAGCATCGTTTGCGTTCGTATAGCTGTCAAATGTAACCATGTGCAACCCGTAAGCATTGGTGCCGTAGTAGCCCGCATTGAAACCAAGAGCCTTTAATTGCTCTATTTTTCTATCTGCATTTCCTTTTACCCTAAACGCTCCTGCAACAATATAATGGGTTTCCACACCCTCTTTAACGGTTGACGAAGAAGAAGCATCTATAGTAACTGTTGGTAATTCTAACGGAGAAAGATCAAAGAATGTTGCTTCCTGTATTTGCTTGTTTACATACTCTTGAGCATCTTGTCTAGCAACTTGCTCATTAGTGCGCTGCTGTTTGTATGCACGATAACCTGTAATACCTGTTGAGAATGCCAACATTAATATTGCAGCATATTTTAAGTACGGTCTAAAGCGACTAGTCGCTCTGCGTTCAGGACTAATAACGAACGGTATTTTTTCTTCGATCTCTACGATTTCTTCTTTTAATTCTTCTCTTAATACCGGAATCGAATTAAAGTTTGAAAGCCCGAAAGAAGACGTTAAATAGTTGGTCTCATTGGCAGGTTGAAACAATATTTTATCTTCATTGTTTCTTGTTAATGAGCCTATATTTTTTAGGTGTAAAGAAGTTTCTTGTATTAAAACATCTTGCCAAACCTTCACTTGGTTTTCTATTTCTACCAGTGCAGTTTCATAGGATACTTTCTCTGCATTGGACACATAAGAAACCAAAAGTCCATCATTTGAAGTAAGCTGCCTATTGAAAACAATAGATTTATTTGGCGCGCTAAAGGTATTGGTTACTACGTTTATTTTCGCAGAATTTTTTTGAGTTAGGAACGCTCCAAACCCGGGAACAACAACACAGTTGTACCTATAAAGTAAATCGCTTATATAGTGTTCTAAAACCATTCTTGCGCAAATATGAAAAAAATAAAGAGGTATAAAAACCTCTTTCGTAACTTTTTATTAACATATTTTTTCACCTTATTTGTGAACAAGAAATGAAAACTACACAACACACTGCCGATGAACTTGTTGCAATACTTCGTTTGCAACATGTACCCAATATAGGAGATGTCCTAGCCAAGAAATTAATTTCACATTGTGGTAGTCCGTCCGCAATTTTTGAAGATAAAAAACAGAATCTTTTGAAAATTGACGGTATTGGAACACATACTATAAAGCATTTATTCGATACAGAGCATTTGGAAGCTGCAGAAGCTGAATACAATTATATTTTTAAAAATGATATTAAATGCACTTATTTTTTAGATGAGAACTATCCGAAATATCTAAAGCATTGTATTGACGGACCCATTCTAATATTTCAAAAAGGAAACATTGATTTAGCGCAACGAAAAATTATTAGTGTCGTAGGTACACGTAATATTACAAGTTACGGAACTTCTTTTTGTGAGCAGTTTATTGAGGAATTGGCACCACTGAACCCGGTAATTATTAGTGGCTTTGCATATGGAGTGGATATTTGTATTCAAAAAGAAGCAATTAAGCACGGTTTGCAAACCATAGGTTGTTTGGCGCACGGATTAAATCAAATATACCCAAAAGTACATGCCAAATACCAAGCTGAGGTTCTTAAAAATGGCGGATTTTACACAGAATTTTGGAGTACCAGTAAACCTGAGCGTGAAAACTTTTTAAAACGCAACCGAATTATAGCCGGTGTGAGTGAAGCGACCGTAGTAGTGGAATCTGCTGAAAAAGGTGGAAGCTTGGTAACTGCTGATATTGCCAATAGTTATAATAGAGATGTATTTGCAGTGCCCGGCAGAACTACAGATAAATATAGCCTTGGTTGTAACAACCTTATAAAACAGCAAAAAGCTCATGTAATGACTTCTGCGGCGGACTTAATTTATTTGTTAGACTGGGATATTGAGGAAAAGAAGAATACACCTATTCAAAAACAACTGTTCATTGAGCTTGATAAAATAGAACAGGAAATATATACCTATCTACAGAATAACGGGAAGCAATTATTGGATAGTATTGCACTCGATTGTAAACTACCCATATTTAAAACATCATCTACCTTGTTAGCCATGGAAATGAAAGGTGTAATACGACCATTACCGGGGAAATTGTTTGAGGCGATATAACTATTTAGCAAACTACTTGGTTTGTTTTTAAAATTTTTCGAATAAACTATATATTAATTTTGCGTTTTATCGTCATTGTATGGAATCATAACGGGTAAAAATATGTTGTACTAATTTATATAAAACAAAAAACCGACCTAGTGGTCGGTTTTTAATATTTGTGGTTTTTTGAGATAGCTATTTAGTAACCCAGCTTTTCCCGAACTCTGTCTAGTACTCCATCTGCTACTTTTCTAGCTTTTTCGGCGCCTAAGGCAAGAGCGTCATCTAATTCATTTAGGTGATTCATGTAATAATCGAACTTTTCGCGTGGCTCTTCAAACTTGTTTATGATTACTTCATAAAGAGCTTGTTTTGCATGCCCATACCCGTAATTTCCGGCTAAATAATTAGCACTCATTTCTTCTATTTGTGGTTGGGTCGCCAAAATTTTATATAATGCAAAAACATTGTCGTTCGTTGGGTCTTTGGGGTCTTCCATAGGGGTGCTATCTGTTTGAATACCCATAATTTGCTTACGCAATTTTTTATCGGTCTGGAACAAACTGATCAAATTTCCCTTGCTCTTGCTCATTTTTGCTCCATCTGTACCAGGTATATACATTGTTTCCTCCTGTACTTTTCCTTCCGGTAAAACAAAGGTTTCGCCTAATTGAGCATGAAAACGAGAAGCAACATCTCTAGTCATTTCAAGATGTTGCATTTGGTCTTTACCTACCGGTACTATATTGGCATCATAGAGCAATATGTCGGCGGCCATAAGCATCGGGTAAGTGAAAAGTCCGGCATTTACATCATCTAATCGATCTGCCTTATCCTTAAACGAATGGGCCAAGGTTAAACGTTGGTACGGAAAAAAGCAGCTAAGGTACCATGATAATTCTGCGGTTTGTGGTACATCACTCTGTCTATAAAAAACGGTGTTCTCAATATCAAGACCAAAAGCAAGCCAAGTAGCGGCAACGGCATAAGTGTTATGGCGTAATTCTTCGCCATTTTTTATTTGCGTTAACGAATGCATATCTGCAATGAACAGAAAAGACTCGTTTGACGGATCATTCGCCATTTCTATAGCCGGTTTGATCGCTCCTAGAATATTTCCTAAATGTGGTGTTCCTGTACTTTGTATACCTGTTAAAATTCTTGCCATTATCTTTAATTGTATCAAGCAAAGGTAAAACAATACAAAAAAACTATCCTAAATAACTACTTTTGATTTATGCTTAAAGTCGTTAGACAAATTAGTCAAACCCTGTACCGTATCTGGTTTTATATTCTAGTAGCCATACCCATCATTATATTTTTTCCTGTATTGGTCATTTTTGCCTCTAAAGAACTATGGTATCCCCAATTTTTCTGGATGGCAAGAAATCTTTGGGCCAAACCTATACTGTACGGTATGTTTTGTTTTCCGAAAGTAAAATACGAGCAACAATTGGTTAAAAAGAAAAGTTATATGTTGGTCGCTAACCATACAAGTATGCTAGACATTATGCTTATGTTGGTGGTTAGTAGAAACCCATTCGTTTTCGTTGGTAAAAAGGAATTGGTTAAAATTCCGTTGTTCGGATTTTTCTACAAACGTGTCTGTATTATGGTAGATAGAGACAATACCCAAAGTAGAACCGGAGTATACAGAAGAGCGCAGAAAAGGCTACAACAGGGGTTAAGCATCTGTATTTTTCCCGAAGGAGGAGTCCCCGAAGAACACGTAGTTTTAGATGCGTTTAAAGACGGTGCATTTAAAATGGCAATTGCCCATAAAATACCAGTGGTACCCATGACTTTTTATGATAACAAAGAGCGTTTTTCTTTTACCTTTTTTAGTGGAGGACCTGGTAAATGTAGGGCCAGAGTGCACTCATTTGTTGATACACATTCCATACGTCCGGAAGATACGGCAGACCTTAGAAATAGTGTTAGAGAAACGATACTTGATGATCTGATTAAGAATAGTTAAAACTTAAAAGTTAGTCCACTATATACCCCAACCGAATACGGTCTAAACGTACCATTTACATCAGAAAAGGTGTTTAGTTGATATTTAAAAATTGGTTCAACATTAAACCGGACTTTTTGTGAAAAGTTATAGTTAAGTCCTAGTCCCATATTGGCGCTAAAATTTAAATCATTAATATTATTTGCTTCTCCAATTTCGGTAGTCAAATCACCTGATGTTAACGATACCGCGTTGTCTATTAAAAATAATGAACTGACCCCACCAATAATATTTACCCCGAATTTTTTATCGATTAATGCATAATTCAACTCTACAGGTAGTTCTAAATACCCTAGTTGTTGAGACATAAAACCTTCTTTAGATGCACTTTTTGCTGTAACATCTTGAGCAGTGTTGACGGTGCTATATTTATCTGAAGGCACTATTTTACTTGAAATGGTTAGTGTATTTGATGTTTCGGCATAATCAATGGTGGCAAGTTGGCCATCACCAGAGGCAAAACTTGAAGAAGATGAAAAGGCAACATCTTCTGTGTCGTAGCCATAATCTACTTTATTGATTCCTGAACGTATGGTAAGTTTTTTGCTAACCGCATAGGCAACCGATACCCCATAACTCATATTTACATTACCACTTTTAGTGTTAGGGGTAAAAATTGAATTTACGGGCGAACCTTCTCCAAGTGCATTAAAATATACCGGTGCGACATTTGGTCCTGCAGACCATCTGTTTTGGGCTACCTTTTCTTTTTTTAGCTCTTCTTGTTTATCTATTTCTTCAAAGATTGATTTTTTGTTTGCTAAAGGATCTTCTGTGTTTTCTTCAGTAGAAGTACTTTCAACTATAGCATTTTCGGCATCCTTAGTGGTAGGATTTGAAGCAATTGCGGATTCTGTATTATTTTTATTATTGGTGTTTATATTTGAATCGATATTGTCTGTCGATGTGTTTTTAGAGTCATTTTTAACTAAACCATCCGTAGAAATATTTTCAGCGATCAACCCATTTTGGTTTTGAATACTATCTTCTGAAGAGTTTTTATTGTTTTTGGCAATTGCATCCTCTGTTAAAAGTGTTTCAAGATTTTTCTTACTGTCATTTCTGGTAGATACAGTAATCTTGTTTGCTTCTTTCTGATGTCTGGGTAGAATTCTGTTGTCTTCATTACCATGGTCTTCATTAACTGTATTTTGTTCAACTATAGCGTTGGTGGTATTGTTTATAGAGTCAATAAATATTTCATTGTCTGATGTTGCCTGAGAATCCTTTACTGATTCTGATTCGCTATCAGTGTCCACCAATATTTCGTTGGTTTTGTACTCTTCTGTAAACGGATTAAAAACCAATAAACCGATTAATAACGCAGCGGCAACGCCACCTAGTGACCACCAAAGTGGTATGACCCGTTTTTTCTTTCTTTTGTCCAATGACGCATCAATCGCACGCCAGACCTTATTGTCCGGTGTTTGTTTGAAGTCCGAGAGCTTATCTCGAAAAAGTTCGTCTATATTTTTCTTCTGCATCGAATATTATTTCAGTCTATAATCATATCAGATTATAAAAAGTGTGTTGATATTATGATAAGGACACTAATAATTGACTGTGTTACCTTAGTTTCTATTTTTTCTTTCAATAAAGCCCTTGCCCGTGCTAGATTAGATTTGGAGGTTCCTACCGAGGTTCCTAACATTTCACTGATCTCTTTATGGGTGTATCCGTCCAAAACATATAAATTGAATGTAGCTCTATATTTATTGGGTAATTCTTGTATATAGCCTAAAAGTGTTTGTAAACTGATGTCGCTAAAGGCATTATCTACTGTTACTTCTTCTTCCGTATTTTCCGTAACTACATTTAGGTATTCTTCCTTTCTGTACTTTTGTAGTGCCGTATTTACGGTTATTCGCTTCATCCATCCTTCAAAAGATCCTTTGTTCTTGAACTGACCAATTTTGTCGTAAATGGTCATAAAACTGTCGTGTAGGGTGTCTTCTGCTTGAGATTTAGATTTGGAGTATTTTAAGCATATACCAAAGAGGGTAGTAGCGTAGGCTCTATACAGCAGTTCCTGCGCTTTACGGTCTCCTTTTTTACAATTATGTATGAGTTCTTCTGGACTCACAAATGGTTGGTTGTTTTAAGGTTTGTTTACTGGAACTACAATTTCCATATATTCTGCCTCTCCTTCACTATTATCTCCAGTATAAAATTTAAAAGTATATGGGTCACTATAGATTACCTGAAAGTTAAAAGATGCGGTCTCCTGTATTAACTCTTCGGTGCAATCATCGAAATCTGTTCTTACAGAGCCAATGGCAACTACGCTTCTGACAGTTAAAGAATCTTTTACAACATCGAATCCTTCATAATACGTACAACTATCTGGTTTTAGATAATTTACGGAAATTTGGTAGGTTTCGTTAAGATCAAACGATTCCGGTACTTCGGCATCAACAATTTCCAATGCTGTAAAATGGAAATTTGCGCCATCATCATCAATAGAACAACCATTGCATATTAATGCTATGACTGTCGCCAGCAGCATTATCTTATTTCTCATCATATAACTATTTTGATTATAAGATGAAAATGAAGTGCAATGGTTGCGTTAAGGTACTTACGTTAATTTATTTTACTGAATTTAAGCATTCAAGGCAGCAATAGCTTCCCTTATTTTGCCATCTAATTCCTCAAATAATTCTGGGTTGTCCAATAAAAGGTTTTTAACGGCATCTCGGCCTTGACCTAATTTGGTGTCACCATAACTAAACCATGAACCGCTCTTCTTTACTATTTCGTATTCAACACCTAGATCAATTACTTCACCAACTTTAGAAATACCTTCGCCATACATAATGTCAAACTCTGTAGTACGGAAAGGAGGTGCTACTTTGTTCTTTACAACCTTAACCCTGGTCTTGTTTCCTTGAACGTTACCATCTGTATCTTTAATTTGTGTAGACCTTCTAATGTCTAAACGAACGGAAGCGTAAAATTTAAGGGCGTTACCACCTGTGGTCGTTTCTGGGTTACCGAACATTACTCCGATTTTTTCACGTAATTGGTTAATGAAAATAACCGTACAGTTTGTTTTACTGATTGATCCGGTCAGTTTTCTAAGTGCCTGTGACATTAAACGTGCATGTAGACCCATTTTAGAATCACCCATTTCACCTTCGATCTCACTTTTCGGAGTCAACGCCGCAACAGAATCGACTACTACAATATCAATTGCTCCCGAACGTATAAGGTTGTCGGCAATTTCCAATGCTTGCTCACCATTGTCTGGTTGAGAAATAATCAAGTTATCTATATCTACACCTAATTTTTGGGCATAAAAACGATCAAAAGCGTGTTCAGCATCAATAAATGCCGCTATACCTCCATTTTTTTGAGCTTCAGCAATGGCATGTAAAGTCAAGGTAGTTTTACCAGAAGATTCCGGTCCGTATATTTCAATAACCCTACCTCTTGGATAACCGCCAACACCTAACGCAATATCTAAACCTAATGAGCCAGAAGGAATCACTTCAACATCTGCAACAACACTATCCCCCATTTTCATTACAGCGCCCTTACCGTAGGTCTTATCCATTTTGTCAAGGGTCAACTTTAATGCTTTTAATTTTGCTTCTTTTTCAGAACTCATTTTCATAATTTTTTGGAAAGCTAAATTACCAATTCTTTTTTGAATTGAATAATAATGAAACCGTTTACGCAACCAATTTATGTATTTGCCATCTATTTAAAAATAGAAGTTGCTTTATTGGTTATAGATCGCCGTTTAGTGTTGGCGATTATTGGTGGCTATTTCCTTTTGTACTCTCTAAGAATGTTATGAAAAAGAAAAAAATGGGATAGCCTTTAAAGAGCCTTGTTGTAAAACAGGGCTCTTTTTAATTTCTATAAGGTGTTAAACCCTAATTAAATAGGAGTTTTTTAAGAATAATAGCTATTTTTGCACCTCAAAAATTTTCTATAACCTTCTGCCACAAGGCAGGCTTAAATTATTAGTATAGCATGCAACTGTACAATACATTAAGTGCAATAGAAAGAGCAGCTTTAATTGAAGAAGCGGGCAAAGAGCGCCTTACGATCTCTTTCTATACCTATGCACACATTGGTAATACCACTATTTTTAGAAATCACCTTTTTATTCATTGGAACGAAATGGATGTTCTTGGGCGAATATATGTAGCTCATGAAGGTATTAATGCCCAACTTTCTGTTCCAGCCGAAAATTTCAATGTCTTTAAAGCCCATTTAGATAGTATATCTTTTCTGGAGAACGTAAGGCTGAACATTGCTATTGAACAAGACAATCTTTCATTTCTGAAGTTAAAAGTAAAGGTTCGTAATAAAATTGTGGCAGACGGATTAAATGATCACACTTTCGACGTAACCAATAAAGGAATTCATGTAGATGCCGAAAAATTCAATGAACTTATTGAGGATCCAGATACGGTTTTGGTAGATATGCGAAACCATTATGAAAGCGAAATTGGTCATTTTAAAAATGCCATAACTCCAGATGTTGACACCTTTAGAGATTCACTGGACATTATTGAAAAAGATTTAGCTGATCATAAAAAAGATAAAAAACTTGTTATGTACTGTACAGGCGGTATTCGTTGTGAAAAGGCAAGTGCTTATTATAAGCATAAAGGTTTTGAACAAGTTTACCAGTTAGAAGGGGGTATAATTGAGTACACAAGGCAAGTAGAACAAAAGAAACTTGAAAATAAGTTTAGAGGTAAGAATTTTGTTTTTGATCATAGAAGGGGTGAACGTATAAGTGAAGATGTCATTGCAAATTGTCATCAGTGCGGTGAACCTTGTGACGATCATGTTAATTGCGCAAATGAAGCTTGCCATTTGTTGTTTATACAATGTAAATCTTGTGCAGAAAAGATGAATAACTGCTGTTCAGATGCTTGTAAAGAGGTGCATGAGCTACCTTATGAAGAACAAAAAGCATTGAGAAAAGGTAAGGTTGTAAGCAACAAAATATTTAAAAAAGGACGATCAGAAGTGCTCAAGTTTAAAAAATAAGTATTCGTAAACGTGGTAAATTACAGTAACAAGGCTGTTTTTTCAGTTACCAGAAATGAGTGCTTGCTTAAGTTTAATATGGTTTGGAGCCTTTTACTGTGGAGTAAGTACAGTTGCTAATTATAACGGTTAGCATGAACTTAGCTTTTATTTCACATTAAAAAAACTGTATCTTTACCTATAAGTTTTTTATGAACCTTTTTTGGTGAATTTTAAAGAATTCGACCAAATCAATATATATAATATGGGTTGTAGTAGTTGTTCTACCGGTAAGGATGGACAACCAAAGGGATGCAAGAATAACGGTACTTGCGGTACAGATGGTTGCAATAAACTGACAGTTTTTGACTGGCTTTCTAATATGTCGCTCCCAAATGGGGAACGACCATTCGATTTTGTTGAAGTAAGATTTAAAAATAGTAGAAAAGAGTTTTTTAGAAATACTGAAAATCTCTCACTTTCCATTGGTGATATTGTTGCTACACAGGCACAATCTGGTCATGATATAGGTATGGTTACCTTAACTGGCGAGCTTGTACGTGTACAAATGAAGCGAAAAAAAGAATCCTTTAAAGAGGAAGACGCTTCTAAAATTTACAGGAAAGCTAGCCAGAAAGACATAGATATTTGGCAAAAATGTAGGGATAGAGAAGAAGAAATTAAGAAAAGAGCGCGTGAAATTGCTATTATCTTAAAGCTTCAAATGAAAATTTCTGATGTTGAATTTCAAGGAGATGGTTCTAAAGCTACATTTTACTATACAGCAGACGAACGTGTAGATTTTCGCCAGCTGATAAAAGATATGGCAAAGGCATTTGGTATTCGTATCGAAATGCGTCAAATTGGGTATCGTCAAGAAGCACAACGCCTTGGCGGTATTGGGTCTTGTGGTAGAGAATTGTGTTGTTCTACCTGGCTGACCGATTTTAGGTCTGTTAGTACTTCTGCTGCTCGATATCAACAGTTATCCTTAAATCCGCAAAAACTTGCGGGTCAATGTGGTAAACTAAAGTGTTGCTTAAATTATGAGCTAGATGTGTATTTAGATGCACTAAAAGATTTTCCATCACAAGACACTAAGTTATTCACTGAAAAAGGACTCGCTTTTTGTCAAAAAACCGATATTTTTAAAGAAATGCTCTGGTTCTCTTACAAAGATGATCCGGGTAATTGGCATGTACTTTCTAAAGATCAGGTAAATGAGATTCTTCTAAAGAACAAAAAGAAAGAAAAGGTACCGAGCTTAGAAATGTACGCAATGGAAATTGTCGTAGAGGAAAAAGTTGTTTTTGAAAATGTTGTTGGCCAAGATAGCCTTACCCGTTTCGATAAACCTAAGGGTAATAGAAATAAGAACAGAAACAAGAACAAGAATAGAAATAGAAATAAGAACAAGAACAGAAATCGTAAAAGAAATCAGAAGAATGCGTAGTTTATCTTGTTGCTTTTTAGCCTTGGTGCTATTTGCTTCCTGCGATAGTAATATTATAAAATCTGAATACAGAACATTGGAAGATGGTGTTTGGAACAAAGATAATATCTTGGAGTTTTCTCTATCAGAGATGGATACCGTTAACCAGCATGATGTCTTTATCAATGTGAGGAACGACAATACATTTCCATACAGTAATTTATTTATCATTGCGGCTTTAACAACACCCGAGGGTGAAGTAACCAAAGATACCTTGGAGTATGCCATGTCTCTACCAGATGGTACTTGGCTCGGTAAAGGTAGCGGCAGTATTAAAGAAAATAAATTATGGTATAAGGAAAACATCGTTTTTCCGTCTTCCGGCGTATATACTATTGAGATATCACACGCAATGCGTAAAAATGGTAATGTTTCTGGTATTATTAATCTCGAAGGTATTACCGATGTAGGTATAGAAGTAACAAAAAGCACCCCTTAAACAATGGCAAAAGCGGTAAAGAAGAAAACAACCAACAATTTTTCCAAATTCATCTTGTGGTTTTGGATTTTATTTGCATCTGGTATTGCCTTAGTGGCATTAATATTTTTATCTGCCTCTTGGGGGTTGTTCGGTGAGTTGCCACCCTATGAGTATTTAGAGAATCCACAAACCAATTTAGCATCGCAGATTATCTCTTCAGACGGTAAGCTTCTGGGTAAGTTCTATTTAGACGATAACCGTACAGATGTAAAATTTGAAGAGCTTCCCGATAATTTGGTAAATGCATTGATCGCTACAGAAGATGCTCGTTTTAAAGATCATTCCGGTATCGATGCCCGTGGTACAGTTAGGGCTTTTGCATATTTAGGTAGTAAAGGTGGTGCCAGTACCATTTCGCAGCAGTTGGCTCGTCAGCTTTTTGTTGGTGTGCGTTCTAGAAGTAAATTCGATGCGATAAAACAAAAAATTAAAGAATGGGTTCTTGCCATTAGATTAGAGCGTAGCTATACCAAAGAAGAAATTATAAGTATGTACTTCAATATTTACGATTTTGGAAATAATGCCGATGGTATTAGATCTGCTGCCCGTATATATTTTGGTAAGGAGCCTAAAGATTTAAAGATTGAGGAATCTGCAATGCTGGTGGGTATGTTCAAAAACTCTTCGCTTTTTAACCCTTTGCGTAGGGAAGAAATGGTAAAGACCCGTAGAGATGTTGTGCTTGCGCAAATGGCAAAATACGATTACATAACCGAAGCGGAAAAAGATTCTTTACAGGCGATGAAAATGGATATCAATTATAATCCTGAAACGCATAGTGTAGGTCTGGCAACTTATTTTAGAATGTATTTACAGCGTTTTATGAAAGATTGGATCGATAAAAATCCGAAGCCGGCCATTGGTGATGAATCCGATCGGTATAATCTTTATTTGGACGGACTTAAAATCTACACAACAATAGATTCTAAGATGCAGGCTAATGCAGAGGAAGCTGTAAATGAGCATATGACTAAACTGCAAGCCGAATTTTTTCATCAGAACACTCCAGATAGAAATAAGACTGCTCCGTTTTTAGACATTACGCCAGAAGAAACAAAGTCGATCATGGAACGTGCAATGAAGAATTCAGATCGTTGGAAAATCATGAAAAGCGAGGGCAAATCTGAAAAAGAGATTCGAGAGTCTTTTGACAAAAAGACCGAGATGACAGTGTTCGATTGGGAAAGTCCGACCAAAGAGAAAGATACTATTCTTACCCCAAGAGATTCCATTCGTTATTATAAGGCATTTTTAAGAACTGCTATGATGTCAATGGAACCTCAAACGGGTCATGTAAAAGCATGGGTTGGCGGTATCAATTATAAGCATTTTCAATATGACAATGTTATTCAAGGAGCTAGGCAAGCAGGATCAACTTTTAAACCTTTTGTATACGCTGCGGCGATCGATCAATTAAGGCTATCCCCATGTGAAACTCGCCCAGATACCCAGTATTGTATAGAGGCTGGCAAACATGGTAATATGGAGCCTTGGTGCCCAAGAAACTCCAACCTTAAATATTCTGGTAACAGTTACTCCTTAAAGAAGGCTTTGGCAAATTCGGTGAATACGGTTACCGCCCAGTTAATTGATGAGGTGGGCCCTAAATCGGTTGTGAGCATGGTGCGTAATCTAGGACTTACGGGTGATATTTTAGAAGTGCCTTCCATAGCTTTGGGTACATTAGATGTTAATGTATATGAAATGGTTGGTGCATATGGTGCCTTTGCAAACCAGGGTGTTTATGTAAAACCTGTTATGGTTACACGTATTGAAAATAAAGATGGTACTGTTTTGTACGAATATGTTCCAGAAACGAAAGATGTATTAAGTAAAGATGTATCCTACGCTATTTTAGATTTAATGAAAGGCGTTACCCAAGGTGGTTCAGGTACACGTTTACGTACTACTGGTGCAAATAAATGGAGACCCGAGTATGATGAAATTATAACTGGTTATCCATATAAATTAACCAACCCAATTGCAGGTAAAACAGGTACTACTCAGAATAATAGTGATGGTTGGTTTATGGGTATGGTTCCTAATCTGGTTACCGGAGTTTGGGTAGGTGGTGAAGAAAGATCCGTTCACTTTAAAAGTATTACATATGGTCAAGGAGCATCTATGGCTTTACCTATTTGGGGACTATATATGACAAAGAACTATGCTGACGAAGAATTGGGTATTTCAAAAGAGGACTTTGTAAAACCTGAAAATATGTCCATTGAAATAGATTGTGAGAAGTTTCAAGAGGCTTCGGATAGCGAGACCGATACGGATGATGATTTAGATGATCTTGATTTTTAAGTTATAAAATATGATATTGATAAAGGTCTTGGTATTCGCCAAGACCTTTTTTTATTTTATCCCATTTATATTCGGTATTTTAGTAACAAGTTAATTAATGACAAAATGATACGTAAAACTGTAAATAATGTAACCGATGCGTTAGCGGGTGTTAAAGATGGAATGACCTTTATGTTAGGTGGATTTGGTCTTTGTGGCATACCTGAAAATGCTATTACCGAATTAGTAAGATTAGGTGTAAAGGATATTACCTGTATATCCAATAACGCGGGAGTTGATGATTTTGGCTTGGGATTATTGTTGCATCAACATCAAATTAAGAAAATGGTTTCTTCTTATGTTGGAGAAAATGATGAGTTTGAAAGGCAAATGCTTAGTGGAGAGTTGGAAGTTGAGCTAACTCCACAAGGTACGCTTGCTGAAAAGTGTAGAGCGGCACAAGCAGGGTTTCCGGCATTTTATACCCCTGCAGGTTATGGCACAGAAGTAGCCGAAGGTAAAGAGGTTAGGGAGTTTAATGGTAAGAAATACATTTTAGAAGAAGCTTTTGAAGCAGATTATGCCTTTGTTAAGGCATGGAAGGGTGATGCTGCCGGAAATTTAATTTTTAAGGGTACGGCAAGGAATTTTAACCCTTGTATGTGTGGTGCCGCTAAAATAACCGTTGCCGAAGTTGAAGAATTGGTACCTGAAGGTCAGCTTGATCCAAACCAAATTCATATTCCCGGTATTTTTGTGCAACGCATTTTTCAGGGAAAAGATTATGAGAAAAGAATAGAACAAAGAACTGTACGTCAAAAATAAGCCCATGTTAGATAAAAACGGAATTGCAAAACGAATTGCACAAGAAGTGGAAGACGGTTACTATGTTAACCTTGGTATAGGTATACCTACCTTGGTGGCAAATTATGTACGTGATGATATTAGTGTAGAATTTCAGAGTGAAAATGGAATTTTGGGTATGGGACCTTTTCCAATCGATGGTGAAGAAGATGCCGATTTGATCAATGCAGGTAAACAAACCATTACTGCGTTACCCGGTGCTTCCTTTTTTGATTCGGCTACAAGTTTTGCCATGATTAGGGGAAAGCATGTAGACCTAACTATTTTAGGTGCCATGGAAGTTGCAGAGAATGGCGATATAGCCAATTGGAAAATACCAGGTAAAATGGTAAAAGGTATGGGAGGGGCAATGGACTTAGTTGCTTCAGCTGAAAATATCATTGTAGCTATGATGCATACCAATAGGGCTGGTGAATCCAAATTATTGAAACGCTGTAGTTTGCCTTTAACAGGTGTGGGCTGCGTTAAGAAGATAGTTACCAATTTAGCGGTATTGGAAGTGACAGAAGAAGGTTTTTTGCTTTTAGAAAGGGCTCCAGGCGTTAGTGTTGAAGAAATTAAAATGGCTACAGAAGGTAAGTTGGTGGTATCTGATGGAGTAAAGGAAATGTCTGTTTAAGACGGTATTGTATTCATCGGTAAAATATGTTTTTTAATTTTTTCACAACATATTATATTGCGTACACAACAAATATTAGTGAAATTCAAGGTTACAAATGTATTTTTAGGTCGTAATTAAATCCTTAATCTATAAATTACTTAACCACCATGAATTCTCAAACAAACAACATTACACCAGAACATAAGGTACAAGTCTATAGAAATGACTTTTTTAGCGGATTTCTACGACTTACTAAAAAGCTATTTATGTTGTAAATAGTCTTTGAAAAAATAACGAAAAGAGCGACTTTAGGTCGCTCTTTTTTTTTGTCCTATATCCATATTTAAGATTACGGTATGCGATAACTCCTAACTTCATTAACTAGGTGCTCTAAGTTCACAACACTTTTTATAAGTTTTACCACAAATATTATTTTGTAAGAAAAAGACTACATATATTTGAATGGTAATTAAAAGTGAATCCCAAATCGCTTTTGAAACTTAACCTAATATGAAGTATGTATTCAACTGTCTGGTTCTGATGGTACTAGTTACCTCATGTTCCAAAATAGAGGAGAACAATGACCCCATTATCGGTATTTGGCAGCATACGGTGAAAACTGCGACCAATGAAAATAAAATGGTAGTAGATAATGAAGAATGGATTTTTAATGATGTCTATTTAGGTAGGTTTCATGGTTATAAAAATGATCAAGTGGTCTACTTAACAGATTTTAGCTGGAGTGTTCATGATGGAGTATACATTGTAAGTTACCCAGGTACAGATTTCCCCGACGATTTTGTGAAAATGGAAAAAACCGACGACGGTGTTATTCTCATGAGAACAGAAGGAAAATTATTTGCAGAAAAACAATAAAAGTTCGCATATGAAAAATGCCCGCGAATTATAATACCGCTTTCATAGAGCGGTATTTAAAACAGATAAGTTATCAAATCAACCTTTTTATAGAATTTCCCCCGATTAGGAGCAAAGTAATTTGCTCCTTTTTCTATTTTAGTAGTATGGAACTCACATATACCAAATGTTCTCTTCAGAATGTAGAACAATTAAGATTGATTTCTGAGCAGACCTTCGTAAATGCCTTTGAGAAAGATAATGATCCTTCCGATTTTAAGGATTATATAGAAAAAGCTTTTGCCCTTAATAAAATCAAAGCTGAACTTTTAAACCCTGAAAGTGATTTCTACTTTGTATACAGAAATGATGAATTGGCGGGCTATTTTAAGCTCAACGTACTTTCTGCGCAATCAGACGTTAAAAGAGATGATAGTATAGAGTTAGAACGCATCTATGTTTTAAAAGCGTATCAAAGTTTAGGTTTAGGCAAACAAATATTAGATCGCATCAAAAGTTTAGCTCAAGAAAAAAACAAGAAAATGCTTTGGTTAGGGGTGTGGGAAGAAAATACTCGTGCAATTCAATTTTATCAACGCCACGGATTTCAAAAGTTTGATACTCATCCATATTTCATTGGTACTGATGAGCAGACCGATTGGCTAATGCGCTTTGATTTAAGTACTTTGTAACTATAAACAAACTATATGAAATTACACTTTCTCGCTATCATTTCGCTTATCGCTTTTACCGATTTATATGCACAGGATTATTACTTTCCAGATTTAAACGCTAATTGGGAACAACGCGCTGCAAAATCCTTTAAAATAAATGATGCTTCGTTACAGGAGGCTGTAGCCTTTGCCGAGGCAAATGAATATTCCGGGTCTAGAGATTTACGAATAGCAATTCTAAAGGGGTTTGAAAGAGAACCATTTCATAAAATTCTTGGACCAACCAAAAAACGTGGTGGTCCGGCTGGTATGATCCTTAAGAACGGATATATCGTTGCGCAGTGGGGCGATACAAAAAGAGTAGATATGACCTTTAGCGTTACAAAAAGTTTCCTTAGCACGATGGCTGGTCTTGCAGAAGATGAAGGTCTAATTATCGACACAAAAGATGCAGTAGGAGATTATATTTGGGATGGTACTTTTGACGGAGCCCATAATTCTAAAATTACTTGGGAACATTTATTACAACAAAACTCCGCTTGGTCTGGAGAATTATGGGGTGGAAAAGATTGGGCAGACAGACCGCCTAGCAAAGGTGGTATTGACGATTGGAAGTTAGCCACACCTAAAGAACCGGGTACGGTTATGGAATATAATGATGTTCGTGTAAATGTTTTGGCGTATTCGCTAACCCATGTATGGCGTAAACCAATGCCTATGGTCTTGAAAGAAAAGATAATGGACAAGATTGGCGCTTCTTCTACCTGGCGCTGGTTTGGTTATGATGATGCTTGGACAGTAATTGACGGACTAAAAATGAAATCGGTAACGGGCGGTGGACATTCCGGTGCTGGAATATTTATTAGTACTGAAGATATGGCTCGTTTTGGATTACTGTTCCTTAATGATGGAACATGGAAAAATGAGCGGTTGATTTCTGATGCCTGGATAAAAAAGGCTACCACACCATCAAAACCCAATGTGAACTATGGTTATATGTGGTGGTTAAATAAAAAGGGCGACAGACATTGGGAAGGTCTTTCTGAAAACATTTACTATGCTGCAGGTTTTGGCGGTAATTTTATAGTCATTGATAAAGTAAATGATGTAGTGGTTGTTACACGTTGGCTAGAGCCTAGTAAAATTGGTGAATTTATGACTAAGGTAAACGCGGCTTTTTAGTAAGTAGGTGTTAGAGCTTGCATAGAATTTCAACAGCTTTTTCTAAAGTTTCCTGTTTTTTGGCAAAACAGAAACGTAGCATATGGTCATTTCTATGGTCAACATTAAACGATGAAATAGGGATTGATGCTATCTTATTTTCTATGATTAAACGTTTACCGATAACTTCATCTACTTCCTTAGTTAGCTTGGTATAATCCAATAATTGAAAATAGGTACCTTGGGAAGGTTTACACTTAAATTTGGATGATTTTATCCCATCTAGAAAGAAATCACGTTTTTTCTGGTAAAAATCATTCAATTCTAAATAGTGAGAGGCATTTTTTAAATAGCAAGCCAAAGCGCGTTGTACAGGATGGTCTACACAAAACACATTGAATTGATGCACCTTTCTAAATTCTGACATCAGCTCAGCTGGGGCTACACAGTATCCTACTTTCCAACCGGTAACATGAAATGTTTTTCCAAAGGATGCGCAAACAATACTTCTATTAACCAAATCTGAAAAGCGCGATGCACTTTCATGTCCGCGTCCATCAAAAACAATATGTTCATACACCTCGTCACTTAATAGAATTATGTTGGTAGGTTTTAAAATAGCTTCTAACTGTTCCATATCCCATTTAGTGAGAATGGTTCCACTGGGGTTATGCGGAGTGTTGATAATTACCATTTTGGTTTTGTCGTTTATCTTCTTTTTAAAAGTGGTCCAGTCAATTTTATAATCTGGAGCATCAAGTTGAAGATAAACCGGAACACCACCATTTAAGACAATAGCGGGCTCATAACAATCGTAAGCCGGTTTTATAACAATTACCTCGTCACCTTTGCCTACAAAGGCTGTAATGGCCGTAAATATAGCTTCAGTTGCACCTACGGTGATGGTTACTTCGTTTTCTGGATGATAGGTATGTTGATGTAACGATGCGACTTTGTGTGAAATGATTTCCCTTAAACCATAATAGCCTTGCATAGGTGCGTATTGGTTATGTCCGTTATTTAACGCTTGGCTTACCAACGAGGTTAATTTTGGATCTGCTTCAAAATTAGGAAAGCCTTGAGATAGGTCAATAGCATTGTTCTTTCTTGCTAGATTACCAATGGTGGTGAATATGGTAGTTTTTACATCTGGCAGTTTAGATGCATCTATAAGTGATTTGTAATCCATACTAGTAAATGTATGCATTTTACAGAAAGACATAAAAAAAGCCCAACCATTAGGGTGGGCTTCTCAATTCCACTAAAATGAATTATGCATGTTGCATTTCATGTTTTCCTTCTTTTATCTCTTCAATTAATTTAGAATTAAAAGCAGGTAAATCATCCGGATTTCTACTTGTCACAAATCCTTCGTCAACAACAACTTCTTGGTCTACCCAATCAGCTCCTGCATTAATCACATCATCTTTAATGGAATGAAATGAAGTCATTTTTCTTCCTTTTACCACTCCGGCACTAATCAGCGTCCAAGGTGCGTGGCAAATTGCCGCTACTGGCTTTTTCAATTTAAAAAAGTCACGTACAAAATCCAGTGCCTTTTCTTCTCTTCTTAGTAAATCTGGATTAATTACACCACCTGGTAATACCAAGGCGTTATAATCCTCAGCTCTTACTTCGTTTAAGGTTTTATCTACAGTGTAACTGTTAGACCAATTACCATCTGCCCAACCTTTTATTTCATCTTTTTCCAAGCTTACGATATCGACGTTAAAGCCTTCTTTTTCCATCGCTTCCTTTGGAGATTTTAATTCACTTTCTTCAAATCCATTAGTAGCTAATATTGCTATCCTCTTCATAATATATAGTTTTTAACGATTAATAATTTCTTTGATACTAAGTTACATATCAAAGAAGGTAATGTCCGTTAAAGCCTTATTAATAAAGGGTTTGCAAGGGTTAAACATTTATTAAATGAACTTTATAAAATTTATTTTGCGCTTTTTTCAACGGTGTTTAAGTGGGCAATGGTTTTTGAGATGCAATCATCAAGGTTTTTTTTCACTTCGGTTTCCCAAAATCTAAAAACAGTATATCCTAAACGTTTAAGTTCTTGGTTTACTTCTTCATCACGTTGCATGTTTCGTTCTATTTTGGCAATCCAAAATTCTCGATTTGTCTTTATTTTTGGTTTTCTTTCTTCCCAATTTTTACCGTGCCAATATTCACCATCAACAAATATTACAGTTTTATATTTGGGTAGGGCAATGTCTGGTTTACCTATTAACTTTTTATAATCAATGCGATATCTATAGCCAGCTGCATATAAGGCTTTTCTAAAGGCTAGTTCTGGCTTTGTGTTCTTACCACGTATTTTACTCATGATCTTAGAGCGCTGTGGAGTTGTGTAAAAACCAGATTCTTCATTAAACCTTGGTACTATAATTCGCTCTTGCTTGTAGTCTTTTGACATATCTTAAAATTAAAAAATCCCGAACCTTAATGGCCGGGATTTTTAAAACTTTATGATTTTTAAGTCTAACTTTTAACGTTGGCACTTAAATATTCGCGGTTCATTCTTGCGATATTCTCCAAAGAAATTCCTTTAGGACATTCAATTTCACAAGCCCCGGTATTGGTACAGTTACCAAATCCTTCCAAATCCATTTGTGCTACCATGTTTTTAACACGGTCAACAGCTTCTACTTGTCCTTGTGGCAATAGTGCGTATTGAGATACTTTTGCACCAACAAATAACATTGCAGAGGCATTTTTACAACTTGCTACACATGCTCCACAACCTATACAGGTAGCGGCGTCCATAGCTTCATCGGCAGCATGTTTAGATATTGGTAATGCATTTGCATCTTGTGTATTACCAGAGGTATTTACAGAAATATATCCACCTGCATGTTGAATACGGTCAAAAGAACTTCTGTCTACAACTAAATCCTTTATTACAGGAAATGCCTTAGCTCTAAACGGTTCAATAGTTATAGTATCACCATCTTTGAACATACGCATGTGCAATTGGCATGTAGTTACACCACGATCAGGACCATGGGCCTCACCGTTTATGTACATTGAACACATACCACAAATACCTTCGCGACAATCGTGATCAAAGGCAACTGGCTCTTCTCCTTGGTTGATCAATTGCTCGTTCAGAACATCCATCATTTCCAAAAAGGACATATGCTCAGAAATATCCGTTACTTTATAGTCGACCATAGAACCTTTATCTTTTGGTCCCTTTTGTCTCCAGATTTTTAATGTAAGATTCATAATATTTCGTTTTTGGTTGTTCGTTGTTCGTTGTTGGTACATTACCAGCAACTAGCAACCATCAACTACTTATAACTTCTTTGTTTTAACTCAATTTCGTTGAACTCTAATTGCTCTTTATGTAAAACAGCATCACCAGGTTCTCCTTTATATTCCCAAGCGGAAACAAATGCGAATTCTTCATCATTACGCTTTGCTTCACCAGCTTGTTCACCACCAATTTCAACAGATTCTTCTCTAAAGTGACCTCCACAAGATTCTTCTCTAACCAAGGCATCTTTGGCAAATAGTTCACCTAACTCCAAGAAATCTGCTACACGACCGGCTTTTTCCAATTCAGGGTTCATTTCGTTTGCTGAGCCAGGTACGTTAACTTCTTTCCAGAAACTTTCTCTTAATTCTTTAATTTCCTTAGCCGCTTCTTTTAAGCCTTCGGCATTACGGGACATACCACATTTTTCCCACATAATTTTACCTAAACGCTTGTGGTAATAATCAACGGAATGTTGTCCTTTATTATTAATAAAGAAATCAATTCTATCTTTTACAGACTTTTCTGCTTCATCAAATTCAGGAGAATCAGTAGCGATCTTACCTGTTCTAATTTCATGCGATAAATAATCACCTATAGTATATGGTAATACAAAATAACCATCTGCCAATCCTTGCATTAACGCAGAGGCTCCAAGTCTGTTTGCACCATGATCACTAAAGTTTGCTTCACCTATACAGTAAAGTCCTTCAACAGTTGTCATTAAATTGTAATCTACCCAAACACCACCCATAGTATAGTGTACCGCTGGGTAAATCATCATTGGTGTTTTGTATGGATCTTGATCAACGATTTTCTCATACATCTGAAATAAGTTACCGTATTTCGCTTTTACGATAGCAGCACCTAATTCATAAATTTTGTCGGCAGAAGGATTGTTTATACCGTGAATTTTTGCCTGTTCTATTCCGTATCTCTGAATTGCGGATGCAAAATCCAAGTATACGGCTTCACCTGTTGCATTTACACCGTAACCGGCATCACAACGTTCTTTTGCAGCTCTAGAGGCAACATCACGTGGTACAAGGTTACCAAAAGCAGGATATCTTCTCTCTAAGTAATAATCTCTTTCGTCTTCAGATAAATCGGTAGGTTTCTTTTTGCCCTCACGAATGGCTTTTACATCTTCTAAATTCTTTGGAACCCAAATACGTCCATCGTTACGTAAAGACTCGGACATCAAAGTCAGTTTTGACTGATAATCTCCTGAACGTGGAATACATGTTGGGTGGATCTGTGTGTAACAAGGGTTAGCAAAGAAAGCTCCCTTTTTATGTATTTTCCAAGCAGCGGTTGCGTTAGATCCCATTGCATTTGTCGATAGGAAATAAACATTACCATAACCACCAGATGCTATAACTACAGCATGTGCAGAATGGCGCTCAATTTCACCGGTAACCAAGTTACGGGCAATAATACCACGGGCTTTACCGTCTACTTTGACAACATCTAACATTTCATGACGGTTGAACGGGGTAATTTTACCACGAGCAATTTGTCTGTTCATTGCAGAATAGGCACCTAACAATAATTGTTGCCCTGTTTGTCCTTTGGCATAAAAAGTTCTTGAAACCAATACACCACCAAAAGAACGGTTATCTAAAAGACCACCATAATCACGTGCAAAAGGAACACCTTGTGCAACACACTGGTCAATAATATTCGCAGAAACTTCTGCTAATCTATATACGTTTGCTTCTCTAGAACGGTAATCTCCACCTTTTACGGTATCATAAAATAAACGGTAGGTAGAATCACCATCACCTTGGTAATTTTTTGCTGCGTTAATACCACCTTGTGCAGCAATAGAGTGTGCTCTTCTTGGAGAATCTTGGTAGCAAAATGTTTTTACATTATAGCCTAATTCTGCTAAAGTTGCAGCAGCAGAACCACCTGCCAATCCTGTTCCAACTACAATAACATCAATATTACGTTTGTTGGCAGGGTTTACCAAATTAATATGGTTCTTATAATCGGTCCACTTCGTTTTCAACGGACCTTTAGGTACTTTTGAGTCTAATACAGACATAAGTAATAGGTATTAATGATGATTAAAATGATGAAAAAGTGCAATGAAAATAAATCCTAACGGAATTATTATGGCATACGCTTTACCAAACAATTGTAATTTCTCTTTTCTCATGCTAGTTGCACCGGCAGACTGAAATGCAGAACTAAAGCCGTGCATAAGGTGTAACGATAAGAATATGAAGGCGATTACATATGCGCCTACACGTAATGGACTTTCAAATTTATGGGCAAGTTCCTCATAATAACGAAAGCCTTCACCATTACCCAATAATCCAGACATGTCGCCTTGAATATATTTAGTATTGATTTCTGGAATCCAGAAATCAATAAAGTGAAGTACTAAAAATGCCAAAATACACAAACCGCTGTAGATCATATTACGGCTCATCCATGATGAATTGGCAGCACCATTGTTTTTTGCATATTTTTTTACTCTGGCACTTCTGTTTCTAGCTTCTAAAATGAACCCCATAACAAAGTGGTACACTACGCCAAAAATTAAGACAGGTTGCAACACATATTGCACGGCCCAAAATGTACCCATAAAATGTGAAGCCTCGTTGAAGGCATCTGGACTGAAAACCGATAAAATGTTAATTGCAAAATGCTGAAGTAGAAAAAACATTAAAAAGAAAGCAGAAAGTGCCATTGCGTACTTTCTACCAATCGAAGATTTAAAAAATCCGCTCATTAGTTGATAATTTTATATGCGAATTTACATCACACGCCAGTTATTAACAAGAATTAACAGGTTTTAGTATGTCTATTTAGATTGATTATAAAATCAATTTTGATGATGTTTAAGATTTTTTTGTAAATCAGGCTTTCAAATAATCAATCTTTCAACAAAAGTTGAAATGTTATTTTACAAATTCTGCAGATTTTTCAGAAATTTCGATGGCCCAAGCGACAGCCTTGTCCAAATCTGTAAAGTTTTTGATCCTTTTTGGAAAGATTAATTTTTTAATTAATAAGCTTAAAGCATGACCTTTTAACGGTCCAACGGCAGCGATATGTTGCATATCGAAACGATTTTTATAAAACTTGAACCAATCGAATGGAGCTACATGATATCTATTGATTCTATTGGCGATATAAATTAAAGGAATATGGTCATCATAGATTTCTTGGGCGGCATAGACAGCTTTTTTTGCGTTGTCCCATTTAAATAGAACACCTTCGTGCATTTCAGATATTACAATACCCCCTTTAAAGAAATAGAATACGCCAAATTCAAATTCCCTTATTTCCCGGATCTGATTAATTAATTCGAGATCTCGAATTTTTTTCATGCCTATTGATTATCGGACGGCAAAGATACTGGATATTACTTAAATAGCTAATAAAAACATCGATGAACGGTAAGGTAATTAGTTGGGAGTTCTTGTGCGGTTTAGGTCTACGATTTCTCCATATCCTTTAACTGAATTTCCAATGCTTTTGTCGATAACTGAACTTCGATCAATGATAAGACCAAAGACACCATTAAAGCAAACAAGCTAATGCTAAATATCAAATTAGCCCAAAATGAAAGTTCTACATAGATTAGGGTCATAGTAATTACAGCCAATAAAAAACTGAAGATCGCCGTGGCCTGCATATTTTTAATTATCGTAAGTCGTTTGCGCAATTTTTGCACCTGTAGGCCAATAGATTCAGAGGAGGTTTCTTGGTACTTTTGATGTAATTGTCTAATTAAGGCGGCAATAGCCAAATACCGGGCATTGTATGCTAGCATGGTTAACGAAATAGCCGGAAATAATAAAGCGGGTATACCTAAGGTCAGTTCCATAATTTTTAAAGCTTAATCTGTAGCAATACCAAAATAGGTCCAAGTGACATCATTGTCAAACGGGTTATGTTGACCATGTATTTCTCCAGGGGCAATGGTGATACATTTTCCTGGACCAACTTGATATTCTTTCCCGGAAATAGTAAACACGGCTTTACCGGTCTGTATGTGAAAAACCTCGTACATGGTATCATGTTTATGAAGCTCTACTTTTTGACCTGGTTTAAATACAGCGGTACCGTACATCATTAATTGAGGAATTTCACCACGTGCGATCAATGTTCTTTTCTTTATTTCAGGATTATGACTTACGCCCAAATCTGGCAGTTCGTTCCAATCGGTTATTTTCATTTTGCTATTCTA
Organism: Maribacter litoralis; assembly: GCF_003075045.1. GTDB lineage: Bacteria > Bacteroidota > Bacteroidia > Flavobacteriales > Flavobacteriaceae > Maribacter > Maribacter litoralis. The sequence goes on from NZ_QCZD01000003.1 coordinate 909,233, forward strand.
TATCAAAAGTTACCTTTTCATCAGTACCATTTCCTTTAATCTCAGCGGTATATGTGCCTTTAGGTAGATAGGTGCTGCCGTTATCGGCTTGCTTTAAAACGGTCTTGTGTTTTTTAAGGTAATTTATCTTCCCTATTTTAGAAAAAGATACATCATATGATAAGATGTTTAAGCCTTTATTGGCAATGATTTCAGTTTCGCTTACCACAATATCATCTGATGATAGTATTTTGGCTTGGTATACATCATCACTGTCAGAATAAAAAGTAATGTCCAAACCGGGTGTTCTTGGTTTTGACCATGAACTCCATGAATTGCCCCAGCGTGTGGAATGCTTTATGTTTTCTAAGGCGTATACATGTAGATCTTTATTCAGCACAGCATCGGTCAATTTTTGAAGCGCAGAAATATCAGCTTTGTATAGACTTCTACCATGCGTACCAACAATTAGGTCCTTGGCGTCTTTTTGTATTACCAAATCATGAACGGCTACATAGGGCATCCCATTTTGAAAAGATTGCCAAGTAGCTCCTCTATCCAATGTCACATACAATCCATTATCCGTACCAACGAATAAGAGGTTTTCGTTTTCGGGGTCTTCGGTAATTACATTGACAGAGGAGGTAGGTATGTTATTGGAAATACTTTTCCAAGTTATTCCTTTGTCCTCACTTACATATACATAAGGTGTAAAATCATCTGAACGGTAACCGTTCAATGTGGCATACACTCTGTTTTTATTATGTTGTGAAGCGATAACCCTACTTACCCATAAATTTTGGGGCAGATTTTTTGATAATTCTACCCAATTGCCGCCACCGTTATCCGTTCGTTGAATTAAACCATCATCGCTACCGGTATACATCAATCCGAATTTAAACGGGGATTCAGAAATAGTCGTAAGTGTACCGTACGCTACATTACCGGACTTACCGCCTTGGGTTAAATCGCTAGAAATAGTTTCCCAAGTATCTCCTTTATTTAAGGAGCGATGCAGTTTGTTGCTTCCCATGTAAAGTATGTCTTGATTATGGGGAGAAAGCAGAATGGGGCTTTGCCAATTAAAACGATAAGGAGCTTCGCCTAACTCATGTTTTGGTTGAATATACTTTCGTTTATCCTTTTCTAAATCTATTCTAAAATAATTTCCAAATTGATAACCGGTATAAACAATGTTAGCATTGCGGTTATCAATTTCTACCTGCATACCATCGCCACCTAAAATAGATGTCCAAGGGTATTGACCTGTTTGGTGCCACTCGCTATTTTCTTCGGCATTATGAGGTCCCATCCATACTCCGTTATCCTGTAATCCGCCATAAACGTTATATGGTTTTTCATTATCTACGGCAATGGCATAGAATTGACCAACAGTGGGCGAGTTGTTCTTGAACCAATTTTTACCATCATCATAACTGGTATTGACACCACCGTCGTTTCCATTGATAAGGTTACCTGGTAATTTGGGATTGATCCATAACGCATGGTGGTCGGCATGTACATTATCCCCATGGATAGAGGTGTAGGTTTTACCACCATCTTTAGAAGCAATTATAGGTACACCTGCCAAATAAATGGCATCAACATTATTCGGGTCTACATTAATTTGGGCAAAATAATATCCGTAGCTATAGAAAAGGTCATCTATATACTCTTCATTTTGCTTTGTCCAACTTTTTCCGCCATCATTACTACGGTAGACCTCTGCACCAATAACGGGCGTGTCAAATAGCATGCTGTTAGCGTCCTCTAAATACAAGGCTAGATCTGTGGGCTGTACTACATTGCTACGAACCATTTGTTTAACATTGGCAGCTCTATATTTTTCATGAAAATTATTGGTCTTTAAAAACTCGTTCAGGTCTTTATCGTTCAAGTCTAAAAACTGTTCTTTAGAGAGTGATTTAAAGTCGTCTTTTGTTAAGCCCGATGGTTTATCTTTCTTTTCTTTGGATTTCTCTCGTCTAAACTGATTGTCATGAACGGCATATAGTGTATTATCGTCAAAAACGGCTAAACCAATTCTACCTATTCCGTCTCCAGTAGGAAAACCACTGGTCGGAGTGGAGATTTTAGTCCAGGTTGTACCCGCATCGGTACTTTTATAAATGCCAGAACCTTGTCCGTTTCCAATAAAATCCCAAGCTTTTCTATCTTTTTGCCAAGCAGCTGCATATTGAATGTCAAAATTATTTGGTGAAGCGGCAACGTCTATAATACCGGTATTTTCATCAATGTATAAGGTATTTTTCCATGTTTTACCACCGTCTGTAGTTTTGTAAATACCACGTTCTTTATTCGTAGTATATAAATGACCTAATACGCCAACGGTTACTTCGTTTGCATTATCCGGATTTACAATAATGCGCCCAATATGGTGAGAGTCTGGCAAGCCCATATGCTGCCATGTTTTACCTTTATCCGTAGATTTTAATATGCCTATACCGGCATAAGAAGAACGTGATGAGTTATTTTCTCCGGTACCCACCCAAATAGTACCGCTTTGCCAATGTACTGCAATGTCGCCTAGGTTTTGAGTTTCGGTGTCATCCATTATTGGAGTAAAAGAATTACCGTTATTATTGGTATACCATAAACCACCGGAAGCATATGCTACGTAATATTCCGTTGGGTTATCTTCATTGACCGCTAAATCTACTACACGACCACTCATTACAGACGGACCAATATTCTTTAATGGAATGTTCTTTACCAAAGAATTGGCATCCATAGCTTTTTTCGCTTTTAACGAGGCATCAATTTTTTGTGATGAGGTAGGCTGTATTTGTGCCGATGCTATTGAGATACTGGCGAGTAATAATAGGTAAAATTGTTTCATTTTTATGTTTTTATACTACTGACGGTAAGTTACTGATTAGTTTTGAGAGGCGGTTTTTAATCGACTAACCAATTCCTTTGTTTTTGATTTTATTGATACGTTTGCTTTTTTAATGTCTTTTTCCACTGCTGTTTTAGGATTTGGCAAAGCATCATTTACGGTTAAGATGGCTTTTGTGTACCAATCTTCCCAAGCGTTAAGAATTGCGATTTCATCTTCAAGATCTTTACCGCTTTCTATGGCAGTTAAACTCAATTGAAATTCATTTTCTAAACGTTCAAATGCCTTCCGTTTTAGATTTGAAATTTGACTTAAGGCAAAAGCTGCGTCAGAATTCACCAATTCCAATCCGCTAACCAATGCTGCTGTACCTACATTTTTCATGGTTTCTTGGGAGACTTTGTCAATACGGTCATTATCGGTATGGTAAAACTGGTCTGTAAAATGCCAAAGTAGAAGTCCGGGTATATCAGCCTGTAAAAACGGAGTATGATCACTGCCACCTTTAAAAGGATTGGTTTCTACCACCCAATTGGCATATTCTCCTTGTTTTTTAAAGTTTGAAATAATAAAATCATTGAGATAGTGGGGTTTCATATCCGCTAATTTTAAAACCTCACCGCCCCATTCACTGTGCTTATCTTTTCCGCGAGTCCAAATGGCACTTGGGTCGGGCATTTTTTCAATCAAGAAAGTTCCGCCAGTTACTGAAGTATTTTCACCTACCATATCCAGGCTAATTCCCCATTTGATTCCATTGGCACGTTGGGCATCTTCTTGAATATACCGTCTGGTAGAAATAATTTCATCGCCCCATAAAAAGGCCATTGTTCGTTTAAAGTCAATTTTACCTTCAGCAAATAATCTGGCTGCAGTTCTAGCCATTTCCAATTGTGTACCAACCCCGGTGGCATTGTCATTTGCCCCTGGTTCTTGAACATGTGCACTGTACACCAAACGCTCATAAGGTAGTTCATTACCCTTAATATCTGCAACAATAGTTAGTTCTTCGGATGGGTATCTTTTCGTTTGAATATTTACTAGAATTTCGGTAGTACCTTTGTTAAGTGCTGCTGCCAATTTCTCTTTTGCTTCGTAGGATAGTGCAATGCCCCAAAAATTGCCATCATTTTGAGAAGGAAGACTTCTAAATTGTATAGAAGTAGTGTTTTTTTCTGGCTGTAAATATGCAGGATTGTCATAGGTCAGTATGCCAATGGCACCTTCGCTAATTGCCGTTTTATACAATTTACGAGCACTTATTTCTGCAAATACAACTTTTCCTTTTAAAGAAACGGACTTTAAATCCTTTAAGGATTTTACCCAAACCACTTCGGTTTTTAGTCCTTTTTTAGGCGTAGAAACCGAATTTAAATAGGTCATGTTACGATTGGTGTCAGAAAGCAACAAAGGTTTGTCGGCACCGACAATTTGTAAAAAGGCAGATACAGGTTCCCAGGTTTGGTGGGTCATAGACCTTTTTTCAATACGATAGGTAAATCGGTCGTTTTCTTTCGCTTTTTCCTCTAAAATATAACCCGAAGCTTCTAAACTATCGGCAATGAGGTAAATGGTTTTATTGAATCCGGTGTTGCCAACAACGCGCCAATAGTCTTCTACAAAATCTGTGGTCTCGTATGCCAGTTTGCCCGTATATTCAGGTCTTACAATAGTAAAATAATCTACTGGTTCTTCGTTGGGTTGCTGAGAGCATCCTACTATAAATGAAAAGCAGAGTATTGAGAGTACAATACCCTGCCTCTTTAGTATTCTTTTTAACGGAATTATTCTTCCCATTTCCATTCGTTACCAATGATCAACTTCTCTTTTAAATTATTTTTGATCATAAATTCTTTTGTGGTTTCGCTATCCATTTTAGTGGCAGGTAAGGTATCGGCATTTGCAAGGGCATATAACATCATAGTGCCAAAACGAGCCGTGTTTTTCATGTGGTCTTCATTTACCAAATGAAAATCGTCACAATCAGAATGGTAGCATCCATAAATTGAACGGTCTAGATTACTGTGTACAGATAAAATTGGAACACCTTCTAACATAAATGGTTGGTGATCACTGTGCAAGCCTGATCTATTGGAAAATTTATTCTCATAAATAGTGTCTTGTTGCTGAATGGCTGCGCCCAAATCTTTAAAGAACTGTTCGTTATCTAACTGTCCGCCAGCGTTCATGCCAATAGGGTTGCCAGACATATCTAAATTCATCATGTATTTGATGTTGTCTATCGTATTGTTTTCAATAGCCTGTTCCACTAAATATTTAGATCCAAGCAGTCCTTGTTCTTCTCCCATGAACATGACAAACTTTACGGTTCGTTTTGGGTGAAGGTTATTTGCTTTGAACGCTCTTGCAATATCTATAACCGCAAAAGAACCAATACCATTATCAATAGCGCCAGTTGCTAGATCCCATGAATCTAAATGTCCGCCAATTACAATTTCTTCCTGCGGAATTTCTGAACCAGGTAATGTTGCTACAACGTTTCTTGCCTTAATAATATCGCTCGTATTGGTCATATCAATTTTGGCAGTAGCTTTTTTGGTTTTTAAAGTTTCCTTCAATGCCATACCGTCTTCTTTTCCAATACATACCGCAGGAATTGGAATCAATTCTCCGGTAACGGATGCAGTACCCGTTAACAAAACACCATTATCCACCTGGTTTATAATGATGATGCCAATTGCACCATACTTTATGGCTAAAGCAGTTTTTTCACTACGATGCAAATTGGTAAGTCCTTCTTCACTTCCTGGTAAAATATTAATATATACTAGTGAGATTTTTCCTTTTACGGCGTCTGGGTTTGCGGCATAGTCAGCATCAAGACCATTGCCCATATCTATTATTTCTCCGGTAATATGTGCCTCTACAGGGGCATGACCCAAAGTCACAACTTTGACATCTTCATCGTTAATTGTTAAAGAAACATCACCTCTTGCCCAAGCTTCAACTTCAAAGGTTTGGTATTCAACGTCCTCAAAACCGTATTCCTTGAATTTGTTGTAGGTGTACTCTTCTGCTTTGGCACCATTAGTTGATCCCGTTAATCTGTGACCAATGGTTTCCGTAGCTTCTTTTAGTGTGCTATAGCCTTTGGAGTTTTGCTTAATTTCCGTGTCAATTCTTGCAAAGAGCTCGGCTTGTGATTCTTCTTTTTTAGCTTCTGAACATGCCTGTAGACAAAGTGCACCTATGATGAGGTAAGCGATTTTTTTCATGAGTTGTACGTAGTTTGGTTTAGGTATACAAGTTAGCTAATTTGTTGCTAAGAAAGAACCGTTGCTGACTTGTAAATTTTATAATTCCATGCCCTATTTTTTAAGGAAACAACACATAATGCGTAATTTTATGTCAAAATAAAAATTCATGAAATACGATCAAATACCTAACTCCCTATTTATTAAGAACCGCAAGAAGTTTATGGACCGCATGCAACCTAAAAGCATTGCCGTTTTTAATTCAAATGATATTTACCCAATAGGAGCGGATAGCGTTTTACCTTTTGAGCAACATAGAGATATCTTTTACCTTTCTGGGGCAGATCAGGAAGAAACCATATTAGTACTGTTTCCCGATGCCATCAACAAAAAGCATCGCGAAATTCTGTTTGTTCGTGAAACAAACGAACATATTGCTATTTGGGAAGGAGAAAAATTGACCAAGGAAAAGGCTACAGAAGTATCAGGTATTGAAACCGTTTGTTGGTTACAAGATTTCGATAAGATTTTCTTTGACCTAATGACCGAGGCAGAAACGATATACTTTAATACCAACGAACATTATAGACAAGCAGTAGAAACGCAGACGCGTGAAGACCGATTTATAAAAAAATGCAAGCGAGAATATCCAGCTCATAAAGTTGCCAAGAGTAACCCAATTCTTCAAGAAATTAGAGGAATTAAGGAACCAGAGGAAATCGATATTATGCAAACTGCATGTAATATTACCGAAAAAGGTTTCCGTAGATTACTCAGTTTTGTGAAACCGGGAGTAATGGAGTATGAAATTGAAGCCGAATTACTGCATGAATTTGTACGTAACAAATCTAAAGGATTTGCTTATCCGCCGATTATAGCGTCTGGTAACAATGCCAATGTGTTGCATTATTTAGAGAATAATAAGCCGTGTAATGCGGGCGATTTAATTTTGATGGATACTGCTGCCGAATATGCAAACTATTCAAGTGACCTTACAAGAACTATTCCTGTAAGCGGTACATTCACTAAAAGACAAAAAGAAGTTTATAATGCCGTATTGCGAGTAAAGGACGAGGCTACCAAAATGTTGGTACCTGGTACGCTTTGGGCAGAATATCATATAGAATGTGGTAAACTAATGACCTCTGAATTGTTAGGACTTGGGTTATTGGATAAGGCAGATGTGCAGAATGAGAACCCAGAATGGCCAGCATACAAAAAGTACTTTATGCACGGAACCAGTCACCACATTGGTTTAAATACGCATGATTACGGAGCGTTGAAAACACCTATGAAAGCAAATATGGTATTTACTGTAGAACCGGGTATTTATATTCCTGCAGAAAATATGGGAATCCGTTTAGAAGACGATGTGGTTATTCAAGAAAATGGAGAACCTTTTAACTTGATGGCAAATATACCGATCAAGGCAGATGAAATTGAAGAACTAATGAACAAATAAGAGCTGGCATGAAATTAGTATCGTGGAATGTGAATGGTATACGGGCATCCGTAAAAAAGGGTTTTGAAGATATCGTAAAAGATTTTGGTGCCGATGTGTTTTGTGTGCAAGAGACAAAGGCTCAAGATGATCAGGTTGCCGAAGCATTGAAAGAAATTACAGATTATGAACTGTATAGCAACAGTGCCGAAAGAAAAGGCTACTCGGGTACAGGTATTCTATCAAAAGAAAAACCGGTTGCCTTTAATAAAAACATGGGTGTAGCACTTCATGATTTGGAAGGAAGAATTACACATGCGGAATATGAGCACTTCCATTTAGTAAATGTGTATATTCCTAATAGTGGTAGCGGATTAAAAAGATTGGATTACCGTGCAGGATGGGACAAAGACTTTACCAATTACCTAAAAGAATTGTCGAAGACTAAACCATTGATCATTACCGGCGATTTTAACGTGGCACATACCGAGAACGATTTGGCGAACCCAAAAAGCAATTACAATAAAACATCAGGATTTACACAAGTGGAGATTGATGGGTTTGACAACATGTTAAAGGAAGTCAATTTAGTAGATAGCTTTAGAACCCTACACCCAACAACATTTGATAAATATACTTTTTGGAGTGCAAGAGGTGGTGCACGTGGTAGAAATGTAGGTTGGCGTTTAGATTACTTTTTGGTAAGTGAATCTATTTGGGACAAGGTGAAATCTTCCGAAATTCATGATCAGATCATGGGCAGTGATCATTGCCCCATTAGTTTGGAAATTGAATTCTAGAATATCACTTTAATTAGTATTTGTTCTGGCTAAGAGATTGGTCAGAACAAATACCAATAGTGCTGGCAATACCCACCCCAAACTATACTGCTGAAGCGGAATCCACGAAAAAGTGTTTGCTGCAGGTGCCAAAGCACTTATACTTCCTAAAAAGTCGGGTATACTAAATAATATGGTGGTAATCGTAACCGCTCTGAAAACTAAAACTGATGCATATTTATCCGGCACTACATTCAGTAAAATAAGGATAATCGTTATGGGGTAAATAAACATTAGAGAGGGTATGGCTACCGCAATGATGTAAGCTACATTAAATTGACCCATTAATACACCCAATAAACTACCTATAACTGCCATTAGGGTATATACTTTTTTAGATTCATGAAATCTCGATGCAACAAAATCTGCCGTACCGGTAACAATACCTACTGCGGTGGTAAAGCATGCCAACCCTACTAGAATACTTAAAAACAAATTGCCTATGTTGCCCAAACTCTGTTTTGCCAAGCCAGATAATATTTCTGTTCTAGTGGTATCTGTATTAAAAGCTGTGTGAGACAATGCGCCTGAAAGAATTAAGCCCATATAAATTAAGAACAACGCTAAACCAGCAAACCAAGCAGCGTTTCTGATCAATGTTTTCTTGTCGTCATATGATGCATTAACATATTTTAGATTGATAGATATGATGATTACCCCGCCTACGACCACAGCGCCTATGGCATCGAATGTTTGGTACCCTTCTAATATTCCGTTGGTGAACGGACTTGCGATTGTCGTGTTTCCAAAATCGAACGGAAAAGAGAAAACGGTTATGCCAATGATCAATAGCAGTATAACGATGATAGCAGGAGTTAAAATCTTCCCTAGTATATTTAATATTTTAGAACGGTTTAATGCGAACAATAAAACCAATGCAAAATAAACGCTGCTAGTAAACCAAGATGATATCTCCCAATAGGGTTGAATTGCCATTTCGTGGGTTACCGAAGCTGTTCTAGGGCTAGGTAATGCTATGGCAATGGCATAAATAAAAAATGCATAGATGAGACTAAATGTCGGTGATACCTTGTTTCCAAAATCGATAAGGGTGCCTTGTAGTTTTGCATGTGCCAAAATACCAAGAACGGGAATGGCTACGGCAGACAACCCAAAACCAATTGTAACGATTAGCCATTGATTTCCAGAATTAAAACCTAATAATGGAGGTAGAATAAGGTTGCCCGCTCCAAAAAAAAGAGAGAATAAGGCAAAGGCGGTTACTAGGGTTTCCTTCTTTTTAAACATAGATACAAATTACGTGAAAGATTATTAAAAAACAGGCAAGCCAAGGTTTTTCATTTTCTGAAACAGCAAAAAAAAGCGCATTGACAACAGGTTAGGTAAAACTCACAACAATTAGTGGTTCAGTCGGTTAATATACAGTACTTTAACAATAGGAAAATAAGCGTATGCTAATTTCCTTGAGTTTCAACCTAATATATTAACCGCATTTTCTCGATTACCCAAATCGGAATTCTTGCAATAAAACCTACAGCATGAAAAAAATATTCTGCAGCATCTTCGGCCATCACTACACAATCTCCAAAAAAGTGACATCTCACATTAAAGAATACAAATGTATTCACTGTCAAAAAGAAGTTACTACCGATGTAAGTGGCAATTTATCAATTTTAACTCCCGAGTTACAAGATATCAATAGAACGTTAGAACATATTTATCAAAGAAGACATACAGCTACACAGCAACAGGTAGCATAAATTTGGGTATTTGTTAGTCAAATGAATTCCAACCCTGTGCGGTTAGCGGAATCTTAGTATTATTCCTAGAAATTAAGTAAGCCCCTTCGTCTTTTCCCGTGGTATGCCCTATGACGGTAAGGTTAGGATTGCCTTTAATTTTTGGGAATTCTTTTTGGTCAATAGTGAACAATAATTCATAATCCTCACCACCACTTAACGCTACAAGCGTACTGTCTATCTTGAATTCTTCACAAGCAGATATTACTGTTGGGTCTAACGGAATTTTATCTTCGTACAGATCTATACCCAGTCCGCTACTCTTACTTAAATGCAGAATTTCAGATGAAAGTCCGTCACTAATATCTATCATTGATGTTGGGTGAACTTCCAGTTGTTTTAATAACTCTGGAATGTCTTTTCTCGCTTCTGGTTTCAACTGTCGCTCAACGATATAAGAATAGGGTTCTAAATCGGGCTGACTGTTCGGGTTTACTTTAAAAACCTCTTTTTCGCGCTCCAATACTTGTAGCCCCATATATGCGGCACCTAAATCACCTGTTACTACCAGTAGGTCATTTGGCTTTGCACCTGATCGGTATGCTATATCTTCTTCATTGGCGATACCTAAAGCGGTAACACTGATCATTAATCCGGTCTTGGAAGATGTGGTGTCACCACCTACCAAGTCAACATTGTACGTTTTACAGGCTGTTGCCACACCTGCATACAATTCTTCAAGTGCTTCCAAAGGAAACCTATTGGAAACTGCAATGGAAATGGTTACCTGTGTAGCTGTAGCGTTCATGGCGTAGATGTCCGATAAGTTGACCATAATGGCCTTATAACCCAAGTGCTTTAATGGCATATAGGCAAGGTCAAAATGAACCCCTTCAATTAAAAGGTCGGTGCTTACTATAGTCTTTTTATCCTTGAAGTCTAAAACAGTGGCATCGTCACCTATTCCTTTAAGTGTAGATTTTTGTTTTATTTCAAAACCTTTGGTGAGATGTTCTATGAGTCCGAATTCACCCAGTTTTTCCAATGATGTTCTTTCTTGTTCTTTATCTTCTAGCATGTTGCAAAAATAAGAAGTAAAATAAGATGTATGGCATAAAAAAGACCGAAGCTGAAAAGCATCGGTCTTAGTTTTGATATTATAAGGTAATTGAAGACTTATCCTAAAGAATACCCGTCTCTGTATGTACGTCTTACATACTTGTTTGCAGGTTCAAAATTTGTGATCTTCATATTGGCGGCATCCCATTGTAGACGTTTTCTACCGTGGTATTGTTTTCCGCCACCCCAGAAGCTTTGATTTTCTACCGTTGGATCTACTTCAAAGTAAGATTTTAATGCCAAGTTACCAATTAGGATACTTTCTGTAAACGGTCCTGCATAATCAAATGATGAACTCGTTTCTGCATTTCCGTAACCGGCCATACATGCATTTACCCATTGTAGGTAGTGACCTTCCGGTACCCGCGCAATGGTTTGTTCAACTTCAAATTGTTCGTTTAAAGACAATGGAAGTAAACGCGGATTTGCACCATAGCAATCTGCCATTAATTTTCCTTTTGTACCAATGAAAAGTACGCCACCATCCCAGTTTCCTAAGGCTTCATCATCACCTAGTTCTTCTGGTCTTTCTGGTAATAATCCACCATCCATCCAAGTGACCTTTATTTTTCCTTTGCCATCCGTTCTTGGGTAGCTTAAATGTATTTTGCTGGAGTTCGGGAAACTCTTAGGGTAATCTTTATATTGGAAATTACCACTGAAGGAATCAGAAACACTACATTCAACCGTATCAGGATATAAAATTGGTAAGATTCTATATACCGGATCCATTATATGGCATGCCATGTCGCCTAAAGCACCTGTTCCAAAATCTGACCAACCTCTCCAATCAAACGGAAGATATGCGTCATTATAATCTCGCATTGCGGCAGTTCCTAACCAAAGATCCCAATTCAGGCCTTTTGGTATTCGGTCTTTCTTGGTTGGTGTTTGTAATGCTTGAGGCCAAATAGCTCTATTTGTCCAACATTTTACGGTATGTACCTCTCCAATGATACCTGTATCATAAATTTCTTGCATGGTACGTACACCATCGCCAGAACCACCTTGGTTGCCCATTTGCGTAACTACCTTGAATTTTTTTGCAGCTTCGGTCAGCATTCTTGCTTCCCAAATGTCATGTGTCAACGGTTTTTGTACATACACATGCTTGCCCATAGACATTGCCTGGTAAGCTGCAACGGCATGGTTATGGTCGGGAGTAGATACAGATACCGCATCTATATTTTTACCTTCCTTCTCTAGCATTTCCCTAAAATCATTGTAATAACTTGCTTTTGGGAAAGCTTCTCTTGAGGTAACTGCCTGTCTGTTGTCTACATCACACAGCGAAACAATATTTACGTTTGGGCTTTCGGCAAAAGAGGCAATATCACTTTGGCCTTTACCACCTGCGCCAATACCGGCAATGTTTAATTTATCACTTGGAGCAATATAACCCGTACCTCCAAGTACATGTCTTGGTACGATCATAAAACCGGCTGCCGCCATACCGGTATTCTTCATAAATTTTCGGCGGGTGTTCTTTTTGTCGTTGATTTTTTTCTGTGACATAAGTTGTTGTTGTTTGATTTGGTAATGAAGATACTTGAATTCTTTTAAATTTTAAATGCTTGGCAGTTTTAATACCTTCTGTATGAATGCATTTAGTATCTTTAAGTATTGACTGTAAATTGATTGCATGAAAAAACTGCTTTGGGTTTTAACATTTTATTTGCTTTTAGGTTGTTCTTCAGATGATACTATTGATGCTGATCTGGAAAATGAATTAGAAGAAGAAACACCTACCAATTTGCCAGATGAGGTTGGAACTGTACCATGTGAAAACGGATTAGCAGGTATATACCCATGCAACGGTTATGATTTGGTAGCGCATATGTCTTTGGATATTTTTTCTGCGGATGAGGCTAATGATATTTGGGGTTGGACCGATACCGAAACCGGTAAGGAATATGCTATAATGGGATTGGATAACGGTACTGTTTTTATTGATGTTTCTAACGCAGAAAACCCTGTTTATTTAGGAAAATTGCCAACGGCAACAAGTGCCAGTTCATGGAGGGATGTAAAAGTTTTTGAAGATTATGCTTATGTGGTCTCTGAAGCTAACGATCATGGAGTTCAGGTTTTTGACCTAAAGCGGTTTCGAAATATTGCAAATGTGCCCCAAGAGTTTACGGCAGATGGGCGTTATACCGGACTTGGAAATGCGCATAACATTGTAATCAATGAAACCACTGCTTTTGCTTATCCGGTTGGTACCGATAGAGATGATGAGTTTAATGGCGGAGTACATTTTTTAGATCTTCAAAATCCTGTAGAGCCATCACTAGCAGGTGGTTGGGGCTTAAACGGGTATACACACGATGCTCAGGTAATTACATACAATGGTCCTGATGCTGATTTTCAAGGTGCTGAAATATTTGTGGGTGCTAATGAAGATTTGGTAGTGGTAGTAGATATTTCAGATAAGAATGCACCCGTAACCCTGGCCACGTTGCCATACCCAAATATTGGTTATACACACCAAGGTTGGTTTACAGATGACCATCGTTATTTTATTCTTGGTGATGAATTAGATGAGGTTAGGCAAGGTTTTCAAACGCGTACCTTGATTTTTGATATGGCAGATTTACAGAATCCTGTACTGCATCATACATATTTAGGACCTACGAGTGCCATTGATCATAATGGTTATGTTTTGCAAGATGATTTTTTCTTGGCCAATTATACTGCCGGGGTACGAATTTTAGATATTTCTGATATTGAGAATAGCGTAGTTGTTGAAACGGGGTATTTTGATACCTATCCTGAAAATGACAATACGCAGTTTGCAGGCGTATGGAGTGTTTACCCTTATTTTGAAAGTGCTAATATTATTGTAAGCGATATTAATAGTGGTTTCTTTATCATCAAAAAATCCAACTAATGATAAGACCAATGCTGTTGTGTGTAGTGCTATGTATCTTGTTTTCTTGTGCTAAAGAAGATGCGGAGCTTACATTTCAGGGTCTCAATACTGAATTTGAGGGAGAGTTGGCTTGGGTCAAAATTTTTGGCGGTAGTGGTAATGAAAGCGCACAGAGCATTATTAAAACAACAGATGGCGGTTTTGCCGTTTTAGGGTATACCGGCAGTATCGATGGCGATATTGCTTCAAAGTTTGAAGAGGAGAACGATTATTGGTTTTTGAAATTTGATGCCAACGGAGTGTTGCAATGGAACAAAACTTATGGTGGTAGTATGGACGATATCGGTCAAAGTTTAGTTCAAACAAGTGACGGTGGTTATGCTTTAACGGGTTATGCCATGAGTAGTGATGGTGATGCTAGTAATAATGAGGGGTTTCATGACAACTGGATTTTAAAGTTAGATGCGCAAGGCAGTTTGGAGTGGGAAAGTAGTTATGGTTTTTCAGGACACGATCATTCGTACGATATTCTAGAAGCATCACAAGGTGGATACTTTTTTACGGGTTTTTTAGATATTACCTCTGCCAGAGATGATGGCAATACAGAAAAAGGAAACTCTTTAACAAGTCATGGTGTTGGTGAATTTTGGGGTACTAAAATAGATGAAAACGGTAGTATTCAGTGGCGAGGTTATTTTGGAGGTACTAATAATGATCGTGCTCATAGTGTGGTTCAAAGTGATGATGGTGGCTTTGTAATGGCAGGTTTTACTGAAAGTGATGATTACGATGTTAGTAGTACCAATGGTAGTTATGAGTTCTGGGTGGTAAAGGTAGATTCATTTGGCAATTTAATTTGGGAGCATTCTTTTGGTGGTGATGGTATTGAGGTTGCTTATGATATAGCAAAAACCGCAGATGATGGTTTTGTTGTGGTAGGCAATACCTTTAGTGACAATGGAGATATATTGATCAACCATGGTGAGTCTGATATGTGGATGATAAAAATTGATGCGGAAGGTAATCTAATTTGGGAGCAGACCTATGGTGGAACCAAGTTTGATCTGGCACAAGCCGTGGTTCAAAGTGTAGATGGTGGGTTCTATATTACCGGTAATACTAAAAGCGATGACAAGGACAGCTCGTTTAATTATGGCGAGAATGATATTTGGGTGGTTAAAACGAACAGTTTTGGAGCGTTGGTCTGGGAAAAATCATTTGGCGGATCCGGACTCGATTTTGCATATGATATTCTTGAAAATGAGGACGGAAGTGTAATGGTGGTGGGTGAAACGGCAAGTACCGATTTCAATTCTTTGACCACTAAAGGAAATACAGATCTGGTACTTCTTAAAATTAAATAACCTGCTATAGTCAATCATAGTATTTCTCTATCTACTTATACGTTATAATAATGTAAGGTTCTATGGTAAAAACCTACTTATAACGTATATTTGTGAACTATTTTTAGATTAAATCGAGATATTATGATTCAAGTATCAGAAACGGCTAAACAGAAAGTCATCACCCTTATGACAGAAGAGGGTTTTGATGCTTCTAAAGATTTTGTGCGTGTTGGTGTTAAGAGTGGTGGATGCAGTGGATTATCTTACGAATTAAACTTCGATAATAAGAAAGATGATGCTGATAAAGTGTTCGAAGACAATAATGTACGAATTATCGTTGATAAAAAAAGCTTTTTATATTTAGTAGGAACTGTGTTGGAATACTCAGGTGGTCTAAACGGAAAAGGTTTTGTTTTTAACAACCCTAATGCACAAAGAACGTGTGGTTGTGGCGAAAGTTTTTCATTATAGAATGAAGTGATGTTTTAAATATGTTAAGAAGAGATGTAGTTAATTTTAACTCATTAACTTTTAACTTATTAACTATGAATATATGGCATATACAGAAGAAGAATTAAAGAAAGAATTGGAAACCAAAGAGTACGAGTATGGTTTCTATACAGATATTGAGTCCGAAACGTTTCCCAATGGTTTAAACGAAGAAATCGTTATTGCCATTTCAAAGAAAAAGGGAGAGCCGGAATGGATGACACTATGGAGATTGGAGGCTTTCAAGTATTGGAAGGAGATGGAAGAGCCAGAATGGGCTAATGTACATTACCAGAAACCAGATTTTCAAGCGATATCTTACTACTCTGCACCAAAGAAAGCGGATCCGAACAAAACATTGGATGATGTTGATCCAGAGTTATTGGAGATGTACAAGAAATTGGGTATTTCTGTAGATGAGCAAAAGAAACTTCAAAATGTAGCTGTTGATATTGTGATGGATTCCGTATCCGTAGCAACTACATTTAAAAAGACCTTGGCAGAAAAAGGTATTATTTTCTGTTCCATTTCAGAAGCTATTAAGGATCATCCGGAATTGGTGAAGAAATATATTGGCTCTGTAGTTCCTAAAAAAGATAATTTTTACGCAGCATTAAATTCCGCTGTATTCTCTGATGGTAGTTTCTGTTATATTCCTAAAGGGGTACGTTGCCCAATGGAGCTATCAACTTATTTTAGAATTAACCAAGCAGGTACAGGTCAGTTTGAACGTACATTGGTAATCGCAGACGAAGACAGTTATGTAAGTTACCTTGAAGGCTGTACAGCACCTTCTAGAGATGAAAACCAATTACACGCTGCCGTGGTAGAGCTTATCGCTTTGGACGGAGCGGAGATTAAATACTCAACGGTACAAAACTGGTTCCCTGGAGGAAAAGATGGTAAAGGTGGGGTGTTCAACTTTGTAACCAAAAGAGCTATGGTTGAAAAGAACGCTAAGGTATCTTGGACACAGGTTGAAACGGGATCTGCCGTAACGTGGAAATATCCTTCTTGTATCTTAAAAGGAGATAATTCGATTGGCGAATTTTATTCGATTGCCGTTACCAATAATTACCAACAAGCAGATACGGGTACCAAAATGGTACATATTGGTAAAAACACAAAGAGTACCATAATCTCTAAAGGTATTTCTGCAGGTAAATCGCAAAATAGTTACCGTGGTCTAGTACAGGTGAATAGCCGTGCTGAAGGGGCGCGTAATTTCTCTCAGTGCGATTCGCTCTTAATGGGTAACGAATGTGGCGCACACACTTTCCCTTACATTGAGGCAAAGAATAAAAGCGCGATGATAGAGCACGAAGCTACTACGAGTAAAATTGGTGAAGATCAAATTTTTTACTGTAACCAAAGAGGTATAGATACGGAAAAAGCAATTGCTTTGATCGTAAACGGTTTTAGTAAAGAGGTCTTGAACAAACTACCGATGGAGTTTGCAGTAGAAGCACAAAAACTATTAGAAATTAGTTTAGAAGGTTCTGTAGGATAAAGAATAGTCAATATTAAAAAATAAGCCGTAGGCACCAGAATATTTAAAGTAACATATTATGTTGAAAATTAAAGATCTACATGCTAGTGTAGAGGATAAAGAGATATTAAAAGGGATTAACTTAGAAGTAAAAGCAGGTGAAGTACATGCTATTATGGGACCAAATGGTTCTGGTAAAAGTACATTGGCTTCAGTAATTGCAGGTAATGAGAACTTTGAAGTTACCCAAGGGTCAATTGAATTAAGTGGTGAAGATTTAGAAGAGGTATCACCAGAAGAAAGAGCGCACAAAGGTGTTTTTCTTTCTTTTCAATATCCAGTTGAAATTCCAGGTGTTTCTGTTACCAACTTTATGAAAACTGCCATTAACGAATCTCGTAAGGCAAAGGGTCTAGAGGATATGCCTGCAAAGGATATGTTGAAATTAATTCGTGAGAAATCTGAATTATTGGAGATTGACCGCAAATTTTTATCTAGATCATTGAACGAAGGTTTTTCCGGTGGTGAGAAAAAAAGAAACGAAATTTTTCAAATGGCAATGTTAGAGCCTAAGGTTGCTATTTTGGACGAAACCGATTCTGGATTGGATATTGATGCCCTAAGAATTGTTGCTAGTGGTGTAAACAAGTTAAAGAGCAAAGACAATGCAGTAATATTGATTACGCACTACCAACGTTTGTTAGAATATATCGTACCTGACTATGTACATGTTTTACATAATGGTAAAATTGTAAAATCTGGTGGTAAAGAACTTGCGTTAGAGCTAGAGGAAAAAGGATACGACTGGTTAAAGCAAGAAACAGCGGTGTAATTAAGTATACAGTATTTAGTGGTGGTAATCAGGGAGTATAACTGCCAACTGCTACTGTAAACTGGCAACTGAAAAAATATGGATTTAAAAGATAAATTGATTTCCTCTTTTATGGCGTTTGAGAACAATGTGGATGTTGAACATCCCGTACATGATGTTCGTATGGCGGCCATAAAGAACTTTGAGGAAAAAGGGTTTCCTTCCAAAAAAGAGGAAGCATGGAAATATACATCACTAAATAGCTTACAGAAAATTGATTTTAGCATTTTTCCAAAGGAAGACAATGCGTTGGAATACAAAGATGTAAAGCGTTATTTTTTACATGAGATCGATTCTTATAAAATTGTTTTCGTTGATGGTATTTATAGCTCTTACCTTTCTGAAACTACACATGATGGGGTAGACATTTGCTTAATGAGTGCAGCGCTTACAAAGCCAATGTACAAACCGGTTATTGATGTGTATTTTAATAAAATTGCATCTAAAGACGAGTCATTGACATCATTGAATACGGCATTTAGTCGAGAAGGGGCATATATTTATATTCCTAAAAACAAGATGCCTAAAAAGCCTATTGAAATTTTACATTTCTCTACAGGTAATGAGGCGTCGTTAATGCTACAGCCACGTAATTTAATTGTGGTTGAAGAAAATGCCGAGGTGCAAATTATTGAGCGTCACCAGAGTTTGACCTCTAATGAGGTGCTTACCAATGCGGTTACCGAAATATTTGCCGATAAAAGTGCCATCGTTGATTTTTATAAAATTCAGAATGATGTTGAATCTGCATCTTTGATCGATAATACCTATATAGATCAAAAAGATAAGAGTGTTGTTAAATTACATACCTTCTCGTTCGGGGGTAAATTAACGCGTAACAACCTTAATTTTTATCAGAATGGGGAGTATATAGATTCTACTATGAAAGGTGTTACTATTTTAGGAGAAAAGCAGCATGTAGATCACCATACCTTAGTGCATCATATTGAACCTAATTGTGAAAGCCACCAAGACTACAAAGGTATTTATGGTGATAGTTCAACTGGGGTGTTTAATGGTAAAATTATCGTTGATAAGATTGCTCAAAAGACCAATGCTTTTCAACAGAATAACAATATTTTGATCAGTGATAAAGCAAGTATCAATACAAAACCTCAATTAGAGATTTTTGCCGATGATGTAAAATGTTCTCATGGTTGTACTATTGGTCAATTAGACGAAGATGCATTGTTCTACCTACAATCAAGGGGGATTCCACAGAAAGAGGCTAGAGCATTATTAATGTATGCCTTTGCAAATAACGTACTGTCTTCTGTTCGTATTCCTGAACTAAAGACTAGAATAAATAAATTGATAGCAAAGAAGCTAGGGGTGAACCTTGGGTTTGATTTGTAATATATTTTTTAAATTCAAGATTGTTTAAAATTAACGGTTCGTTAGGTTATTCTTAACGAGCCGTTGTATTTTCTTACACTACTATTAAGCTATTTTCGTCTTATAAATAATTAACTGGAATTTTATGAAACGACTTTTACTTACCTCATTTTTAGTGCTTACCTCTATTATTACAAATGCTCAAGATCAAAAATGGAGTGTGGAAGCCAATTATCCATTAAATGTTTCGGATGATTTAGGATTTAGTGAATTAAATGGTGTTGTCGATTTGGGTATTAAATATCGTTTTGTTGAGCTAGGTGCCGTAAATATTGGTGTTGGAATTAGTGCCGCATATTTAAAAAATCAAGATGAATGGACTTACTTCGATCAGGAGAATGTAAACGTAAATAATGATTATAAAGTGAAAAAGCTTTTAATTCAGCCAAAAGTGTTTGCTGAATTGGCGATACCGGGTTTTGCAAAACTTAAGCCACAAATTGCCTTAGGTTATTCAATAGTTAAAGATGATTACTATTATAAAAGTGGAAATAATTCAGAAGTTGATAATAATTCTACTGACGGAGGATTAAACTTGAATTTAGGTCTGTCTTATGATATTTCTAATAGATTTTTTATTCAAATTCAATATGATTACTTAAACGTAAATGTAAATGGTGACACCGTTATAAATGGAGAAACTTTCAGTTATAATTATGATGAAAATGGTAGTCTAATAAAAGCTGGCGTCGGATTTCGGTTTTAACTCTCTGTAAACACAGATTATCACAAAAGGATAATATACAATACCCGATATGTTTTCATTATCGGGTATCTTTGTATATAAGAAGATTGACTATGTTAGATATTAAAAAGATAAGAGAAGATTTTCCAATACTTAAGCGTGAGGTAAATGGTAAGCCATTGGTCTATTTGGACAATGCCGCTACATCGCAAACGCCACAACAGGTTATTGATGCTATTGTAGATTATTATCAGAACTACAATGCCAACATACATCGTGGGGTGCATACGCTTTCGCAAGAGGCTACAGATAAATATGAGCAGGCTAGATTAAAGATTCAGAAGCATTTTAATGCTTCAAAATCTTATGAAATCATATTCACGTCCGGAACAACGCATAGTATAAATCTTGTTGCCAACGGATTCTCTGCATTGATCCAGAAAGGTGATGAGGTAATTGTTTCTGCCATGGAACATCATTCCAATATTGTCCCTTGGCAAATGTTATGCGAGCGTACCGGTGCAATTTTAAAAGTAATTCCAATGAATCAAGAAGGGGAGTTACTGATGGATGCGTACGAAGAGTTGTTGTCCAATAAAACGAAATTGGTATTCTGTAACCATATTTCAAATGCGTTAGGTACCATTAATCCTATTGAAGAAATAATAGAAATGGCACATAAAGTTGGAGCAGCGGTATTAATTGATGGGGCTCAGGCAGCTCCGCATTTAGTTGCTGATGTACAAGTTTTAGATGTTGACTTTTATACTTGTTCCGCTCATAAAATATGTGGACCAACGGGAGTTGGTATGTTATACGGTAAAGAAGAATGGTTGAATAAGTTACCTCCGTACCAAGGTGGTGGCGAAATGATCGCCGAGGTTACTTTTGAGAAAACTACCTATGCCGATCTACCCCATAAGTTTGAAGCCGGTACGCCCAATATATGTGGCGGTATTGCTTTTGGTGCTGCATTGGACTATATGAACGGTGTTGGTTTTGAAGAAGTTGCCAAGTATGAGTACGAACTACTGGAATATGCTACGCAAGAATTATTAAAGATAGACGGACTCAAAATTTACGGAACGGCAAAGAACAAGACTTCTGTAATTTCATTTAATATAGAAGGTATTCACCCGTATGATATGGGCAGTATTTTAGATAAGCTGGGTATTGCGGTGCGTACAGGACACCATTGTGCACAACCAATTATGGATTTCTTTAAAATACCGGGTACCGTTCGTGCTAGCTTTGCTTTTTATAACACAAAAGAAGAAGTGGACATACTTGTGCAAGGTATTCTAAAAGCTAAAAGTATGTTGTTATAACACAAAGTTTCATAGGTAATGTTAAGGTTTGAAATCCTTCAATTGTTATCGTATTTTTGCATAAAATAAAGCAATGGAAATTAAAGAGATACAAGAAGAGATTATAGACGAATTTTCCATGTTCGATGATTGGATGCAGCGCTATGAATACATGATAGAGTTAGGGAAGTCGCTTCCATTAATCAAAGAAGAATTTAAGACTGACGATAATATCATTAAGGGTTGCCAAAGTAAGGTGTGGGTGCATGCTGAATTGGAAGACAACAAATTGGTTTTTACGGCAGATAGCGATGCCATAATAACAAAAGGTATAATAGCTATTTTAATAAGGGCATTTAGCAACCAAAAACCACAAGATATTTTAGATGCCGATACGCAGTTTATTGATGAAATTGGGTTAAAAGAGCATTTGTCGCCTACACGGGCAAACGGTTTGGTGAGTATGATCAAACAATTAAAGTTATACGCAGTTGCGTATCAAACACAAATTGAAGAATAGAAATTATGAGTGACGAAAATATAGCAGAGGATAGTGCAGAATTAGGAGAAAAAATTGTTCGTATTTTAAAGACCATTTATGATCCGGAAATTCCTGTTGATATCTACGAGTTAGGGTTGATCTATGACGTTTTGGTGAACGAAGATAATGAGGTAAAGATACTAATGACACTTACCTCTCCAAATTGCCCTGTGGCTGAAAGTTTACCGGCAGAAGTAGAAGAAAAAGTAAAGTCTTTAGATGCTATTAAAGATGCTGAGGTAGAAATTACTTTTGATCCACCTTGGACACAAGATTTAATGAGCGAAGAGGCAAAATTAGAACTAGGTCTGCTTTAAAGAGATTGTTGTTCTATTTTAAAAGATGCCATTATGCAAGATGAGATAATAAATAAAGTTGCTCAAAGTAAGCTTATTACTTTTAACCTTGAGGATTACTACCCGAAAGGCGAAAGAATGGTATTGGACATAACAGATTGGTTGTATGAAGGCTTTATTCTTAAAGAAAAAGAATTTAGAGCCTTTGTTGAAGAACATGATTGGTCTCAATATAAAGATGCCTATGTTGCAATGCATTGTTCTACAGATGCAATAATACCGGGTTGGGCTTATCTGCTTTTAAGCGTTAAGCTTAGCGGTATTGCCAAAAAAGCGGTGCAAGGCTCACTGGTAGATCTAGAGACGAGTATTTATCAATCTATAATTGAAAATATCGATGTTTCTGAATATCAAGATAAATTAATGATTATTAAAGGATGCAGTAAAAAGCCTGTGCCAGCTAACGCTTATTTGTTTCTAGCTGAGCGTTTAAAGCCGGTCGCAAAGTCTATTATGTACGGCGAAGCATGCTCTTCGGTACCATTATACAAGAGAAAATAACAATTTCCTGTTTAAAGAAGTTGCGAAGTATTCTTACATTTGCGCAACTATAAATTATAAACATTAATTATTATGAAAAAAATTGTATTAACCCTAGCTCTTGCTTTTGTTGCAACCGTTGGTTTCTCTCAAACGGAAGAAGAATTAAAAACACAGTTAGGTGCAGCTAAAGATTCTATTGCAGCTATACAAGGTAGAGCAGATGCAATTCAAGGTAAAATCGATGCCTTACCAGGATGGAAAAAAGGTGCTTTTGGTACTATTGGTGCTAACTTGAGCAGCTTCAATAATTGGTACGGTCAAGGTACACCAGATTTAGCTTCTGGTAACATTGGTGTAACCGTAAATGCTTTTGCCAATTTAAAAGAAGAAAAATTCTTTTGGAGAAACTCTGCAAACGTAAACCTTGGATGGGTAAAGTTCGACGATAAGAACGACGATACCGATGATGATAGCTTCCAAAAAGGAACAGATGTATTTAACATCACTTCTCTTTACGGTAGAAATATTAGCAAAACTTGGGCAATTTCTGGTTTAGCTGAATACAGAACTACTATACTAGATAATTTCAACGATCCAGGATACCTTGATTTAGGTGTTGGTGCCACTTGGAACCCAATTACCGATTTGGTCGTTGTTATTCACCCTTTAAACTACAACTTTGTATTTAGTGATAACGATGCAGTTTTTGAATCTTCTTTAGGTGCTAAGATTGTTGCCGATTATACTAAAAAGATCGGTGCTGTAAACTTTAAATCTAACCTATCTATGTTTCAAAGCTATAAGAGCGGTGACCTTTCGAACTTAACTTGGATCAACTCTTTTGGTTACACGTTATGGAACGGAATCGGTTTAGGTTTTGAATTCGGTTTACGTGACAACAAGCAAGAAGCTTTAAACTTTGCATTAGCTGACAATCCTGCAGAGACATTCGATACTGTTGACAACAAGTTACAGACCTATTTCTTAGTAGGTCTTAACTACGCGTTCTAAGTATTAAAAACGTATAAGTGTATAAATTAAAAAAGCCCTCTGTTTAGAGGGCTTTTTTCGGTTAAGTAATTATCGTAAAATTTGGGATTTTACTTTTTGTTATCATAAGTAAAATATCGATTTGGGGTCAATACCTTTGCTTAAGTACACTGTAAAATTAATACATATGATCTTGCTGAAAACAATTTATGTTGTGAACTGAACGCATTGTGTGGTGAGATTTATCATCGGTTTAATTTCATCGATGAACTACACTTATTTGATTAAAATTGGTCATTAATACTCGTCTAAATGTTCTGGGTATAAGAAATTGTTATACGGAAAACGGGTAACATGTATATCTCTTACTTCGTCGTAGACTCGTTTTCTAAACTCATCAAGATTTTCTTTGTTCAATGCAGAAATGAAAATGGCACGGTCACCTACTTTTTCCATCCAGGTATGTTTCCAATCATTGATGGTAAAATGTCTTCCGGTACGTTCTGTAATTAAATCATCGTCATCTATTGTTTCATGCTCGTACTGATCTATTTTATTGAAGACCATAATTGTTTTTTTATCCGAACTTTTAATATCAGACAAAATATTATTTACAGAATCTATATGTTCTTCAAACTGCGGATGCGAAATGTCAACAACGTGCAATAATAAATCTGCTTCACGAACTTCATCTAAGGTGCTTTTAAAGCTTTCTACCAGTTGGGTTGGTAGTTTTCTAATAAATCCTACCGTGTCACTTAAAAGAAAAGGTAAATTACCTAAAACGACCTTTCTAACCGTAGTATCTAATGTAGCGAACAATTTGTTCTCTGCAAATACATCACTCTTACTTATAACGTTCATTAGGGTAGATTTACCCACGTTGGTGTACCCAACCAATGCAACCCTTACCAAGGCACCACGGTTTCCTCTTTGGGTTTCCATTTGGCGGTCAATTTTGTACAGTTTCTTTTTCAATAAAGTAATACGGTCACGAACAATACGTCTATCGGTTTCAATTTCCGTTTCCCCGGGTCCGCGCATACCAATACCCCCTTTTTGTCGCTCGAGGTGTGTCCAAAGTCCGGTTAGCCTTGGCAATAGATATTCATATTGTGCCAGCTCTACTTGGGTACGGGCGTAACTTGTCTGTGCGCGCTGTGCAAAAATATCTAAGATCAAACTTGTTCTATCAAT
The DNA here is from genome assembly GCF_003075045.1 of Maribacter litoralis. GTDB lineage: Bacteria > Bacteroidota > Bacteroidia > Flavobacteriales > Flavobacteriaceae > Maribacter > Maribacter litoralis. Next base: position 934,407 of record NZ_QCZD01000003.1, read on the forward strand.
GATCTTACAACGTAGTATTTTTTCAATGTTTCGTTGCTGAGCAGGTGTAAGCTCATCATCAAAAATAACGGAACCTATTTTGTTCTCCTCAACATATTGCTGTACCTCTTCCATTTTACCACTACCAATTAGTGTTTTTGGGTTGGGTACGTCCATACGTTGTATAAACCGTTTTGTTACTTCGCCACCAGCGGTATAGGTAAGGAACTCTAATTCATCTAAATACTCAGATACCTTTTCTTCACTCTGTTCCCTATTGATAATACCAATAAGAACCGCTTTTTCATAATCTATACTCTTCTTTTCTATCATAATAACGTAAAGTGCTAAATTAAGCAATTACCCATAAGCTATTTCGTATTTTTATTGACTCGATACTCAAGAGTACTTGCTCTGCAGTAGTTTATATCTTAATTATATACATGCGATTACCATTTTTTAAGAAAAAGACTAAAAAACAGCGCTATACGGTCGCTTTCTACAATTTAGAAAATCTATTTGATCCAGAACGTAATGTGAACATATTGGATAAGGATTTTACCCCTAACGGAGTTAAAAAGTGGACGGTAGAAAAATACCAGCGTAAACTACAGAAACTTGCCAAAACAATTTATAGAATAGGAGATGAAGAACATCCTTATCCTCCTGCTTTAATTGGTGTAGCAGAAGCAGAGAATAATAGTGTGCTTAAAGCATTGTTAGATACCGATCCCTTAGATGATGTGGATTATGGTTTTGTACATTTCGATTCTCCAGATGAACGTGGTATCGATACGGGACTTATTTATCGTAAACGATTTTTTAAGTTGCTGCATGCAGAACCTTTGGCACTTTTGGTAGATAATGCCGGTGGCGTTAGAGATACCACGAGAGATATCTTATATGTAAAAGGAGAATTAAATAAAGAATTGGTACACGTCTTTGTAAATCATTGGCCATCTAGAAGAGATGGTGGTGTTGAGACGGAATACAAACGTGTTATTGCGGCAAAAGAGATAGTTCAACGTATAGAAGGTATTAAAACGGAAGAATTGGACCCTAACATTATTGTTATGGGAGATTTTAATGATGATCCCTCATCGTTGAGCATACAGACCTTAAAAGAAGAGGCGGGTCTTTTCAACCCAATGGAGACATTGCACATACCCAAAAGTAGGGGATCATCTGTTTATGGAAACAAGTGGAACATGTTCGATCAAATTTTGGTCTCCAACTCTTTTTTCAATTATGAAAAGAACACCCATAGTTTTGATAAGGCAGATATTTATGATCACAAATCGCTAAGGGAAAAGAAAGGGAAATATAAAGGTACACCCTATCGAACCTTTGTTTCTGACAAATATCTTGGTGGATACAGCGATCACTTTCCGGTTTATGCTATGCTTACTTTCAATTCATAATCCCAAAATTAACAGAAAGAAAAATCCTACACATCAAAAAATGGGGTTTTCACAACAGGTTCATCTTTATCTCTAGGTAATTCATCGAATAAAAGTGTTCATTCACCGAACACTCAGCAGGGTTCATATATTTGTAGTCCAAATCTTACAATTGTAACCTACTATGAATTCCTACAAACCAACCTACCGCACAAATAGTATTCTTTTAATACTGTTCTTTATTGTGTTAGTCGCAAATTTCGCAACTGCACAAACTTCTCAACAACGTTTAAAAATAGCTGACAATAATAAGAAGACCGCATTGGCGAATTTTAGGTCTAACTTGGTATCTGAATATGCTCTTGAAAGAACCCAATTACAAGAAGCGGCGAAACTGAACAATTGGAAAATCAAGGAAACACTTGCCAATGGTAAAAAAATAGAGTTACAGGGTATAGGTGCAGATGGTAGCCCTTTGTATTATGAGACATATGCAGATGAAGCTGGGTTGGTTTCAAGAGCTAGTACTTTAAATACCGATGGTTTAATGGGATTGGATTTGGATGGTAATGGTATGAACGTTGGTGTTTGGGATGCTGGTATAGCACTTCAAAATCATGTGGAATATACATCAAGAATTGCTGTTGGAGATGAAAACGCTGAAGTGGATACCCATGCCACTCATGTTACAGGAAGTATTATTTCAACGGGACTTAAAAAAGATGCTAGGGGAGTTGCCAATATGGCGAATGTTATTTCCCATGATTGGACAAGGGATAAGATAGAGGTTACCGAAGCCGCTGCAGATGGTCTTTTGCTTTCTAACCATTCTTACGGTATAAAAGCAGATCGTGTACCAGACTGGTATTTTGGTGCATATACCAAAGTGGCTCAAGATTGGGACAAGATCATGTACAATGCTCCTTATTACTTAATGGTTACCGCTGCAGGTAATGCTCAAAAAAGTAGCGATAATGATACCCCTACTTACGGTAAAACTGCTGATGGTTTTGACGTACTTTTGGGTTTCACCATTTCTAAAAACAATATTACGGTTGCTGGTGCCAATTCTAAAATAGATAACAACGGAAACTTAAAAAGTGCCGAAGTTTCTGCCTATAGTAGTTTTGGTCCTGTTGATGATGGTAGAATTAAGCCCGATTTAGCTGGTAACGGCGGTACGGTATTATCTACGGATGCCGCTAGCAATACAAGCTATGATACTTCTTCGGGTACCTCTATGGCTACGCCTGGGGTTACGGGTTCTTTATTATTGTTACAACAATATCATGAAGAGCTTTATGGTGAGTATATGAAAGCCGCTACTTTAAAAGGCTTGGCTTTACATACTGCAGATGACATTGATGCCGAAGGTCCTGATTATAAAATGGGATGGGGAATCATGAACTCCAAAACCGCGGCAGAATTATTGAACAATAAAGATTTTACAAGTCACGTAGCGGAAGAATCGTTGGAAAACGGTGCGTCTTTCTCATTTGAAGTTACTGCTGAAGGTAATGAGCCATTAATCGCTTCTATTTCTTGGACAGATGTACAGTCGAGTTTTGTAAATACTGGTGAACTTAACAATACTACGGCTGCCTTGGTAAACGATCTTGATATTAGAATTACACAGAACGGAAAAACATTTTTACCTTGGAAATTAAATCCTGCTCAAGCCAGTAGTGCCGCTACTAGAGGTGATAATAAGGTTGATCCTTTTGAAAGAGTTGAAATAGCCAATGCCAGTGGTTCATATACCATTACGGTAACCCATAAAGGGGAATTGGTAAACGAAATGCAAGATTTTTCATTGATCGTTTCTGGTGTGGCTATGACCAACTGTTCCATTAATGCTCCAGAAGTTGCCCTTGATGCAGCGGAAACTTCTAGTGTTGAATTAACTTGGGATGCTTCTGAAGACGCACTATATGAAATTCAGTACAAAGAAGTACACCAACAAGAATGGACTACCGAGTATATTTCAATCAATACATTTAGCTGGAAAGCATTGTTATTGGATCAAACCTATTCTTTTAGATTAAGAACGTTCTGCTCACAAAACATCGCTTCTGAGTTTAGTGAAGTGGCTACTTTTACCTTTAACGGTGAAGAGACCGAACTTGAAACGTTAAACGCCTTAAGCGCAGATTCTCAAATTCCTTTTAACGTATACCCAAACCCTGCGGTCGATGAAATTCAGTTGAACGTAAAAACATCGGATACGGCGGTATATAGAATTATGAGCACCAGTGGTGTAGAATTAAAAATGGATGCGGCTACAAATTCAAGAATCAACGTATCTGATCTACCTTCTGGTCTTTATGTATTACAGATTCAAGATTTCGACGTCAACAAGAGTACTAAGTTTTATAAGTACTAAATCGGGTTTAATTGATCCTTCTTGATTGTGTGGTAAATGATAGACCTTGTTGCCCAACGGTGGAGTTCATTATACCTTCAAATAAAGGCTCCGGACTTTTTTTGGGTGCATGCCATTCAAATATGAAATTTGAGCCCGTACCACCTTCAACATCCATCTCATCGATAATAATCTCAACGGTTTCCAATGGAGCCAAATAAATAGGGTGGTTAAAGTAATTTCTTAACGATACACCATGCGTATCAAAATACTCTGCTTTCGTCAAGTAAATGGTGTCTACATCACTGGTATTGCGTAAACTGACCATGGCGGTCAAATTATGGGTCTTATGCTCAGAACTGCTGTAAATTTGAGAATAGATAGAGAGGTAAGATTTACCATGCTCTAACGAATCCATAGCATTTATGGTCGTTTTTCTCTTTGACCAGTTTTCAGGGTTTATAGAGCTTATTTCCTTTTCTTCCACACAACTTGCTACTAAAACGATTACCGAAAATAATAAGATGCATTTTTTCATAAATAAGACACTTTTAAAACAATGATGGTACAAACAAAATTACATCATTCGTTATGTTTTTATATCGTTGGATGCTTTTTTTAACTCAAATCAATTATTTGGCTACTTTCTTCACTTCGTTATCATTCAATAATGCCTCATTTCTTAGTCGTAAATATACCTGTGCGGTGGTCAATACATCTAATTCGCAATATTTAATAATACGCTGTAGATCATTTTGTTCATAGTAGACGCTGCGTACCATACTGCCATCAATATCCTCTTTTGGTGATGGTATACCCAGTACATGCGCCATTAATTTTAAGGACGTATAATGCTTGTAATCGCCAAATTTCCAAAGCTCCATGGTGTCTATATGTGGTACTTCCCAGGGTTTTTTACCGAACAGGTCCAGTTTATGGGGTAATGATATGCCGTGAATGATCATACGGCGTGCTATGTAGGGAAAATCGAACTCTTTACCGTTATGAGCACACAGCACATGCTTTGCATGGTTAAAATGCTCGTCTAGCATATCTTTAAAATCTTGTAGAAGTTTGGCTTCTTCACCGTAAAACGTGGTAATTCTAAAATTTCTACGATCACCTTGAACAATAAAATAACCGACGGAAATACAAATGATCTTACCGAACTCCGCCCAAATACCGGCACGGTCGTAAAATTCCTCTGCGGTAATATCGTCTTTACGTTGGTACTGAGATTTATGTGCCCACAGTTCTTTGGTAGTATCGTCTAACTGGTCAAATGAGCTCTTTTCTGGTACGGTCTCAATATCTAAAAACAAGATATGTTCAAGATGTATTTTGTTAGGCATAGAAAGGTAAGATACTAATAAGTAGGAAATTATGGTAATTTCGTTGTTGTCATTAGTAAAAACCACACTTCATTACCCGATAAGCACTTCTGTTACGTACTAAAAATTGACGTTCAGCTTCTAACAGGATAAAAAAAGCCCCATAAAGTGGCTTATATCGATGGTTTTTGTTTCTGATCAACGGCTTGTGCAATGGTTACTTATGTTAGCTCTAGTTATTTAATTTTTTCAATATAACACTTAGTAGCTTTTCCATTTTTGTCCAATTCAACCCAAAGATATTTTATGAACTCAGGGTCAATATTCCATTCATATTTTTCGCGAACTAAGTATTTAAGTTTTTTTTCGGTTTCAGTAGATGGATTGCCTAGTAACTCCAATATTTTATTTTTTTGAAGTCCAATTAAGGTGTCACTTTTTATTAAGTCCACAACCATTTTTTCGCGTTGCTCAGTCCATTCCCAATCCACATTTTTTTTATTCCATTCGGCAGAGTCAAACCGAACTTCATTTTTACAGCTTGTCAAAATAATTAAGAGTGAAATGCATATTCCGATTCTCATTTTTAAGCTGTTTTATAATTAGAGCTAACGGTCTAGCGTATGATTTCGTTGCGTGTTTAAGCACTAAAGTTGGCAAATAAATCACAGATAGAAAGTCCACGAGGACTTTCGTAAGTAGGCTATAACTAGCATTGAATTATGCACATTGTTGTAAGCTGGCTTTTTTATTTATTATTCTTTTCTTTAATCTTGTCTAACTTTGTTTTGTCATAAAGGTCATTTTCAATAGACCAATCCTTGAGATAGTCAATTCGGTTCTGCATTACTTCACTAAATTCCCTTTCGTTTATTAATTCGAGGAATTTCTTTTGTTGTTCGAGCCATTTGATAAATCCTGAACCCTCAATACTCATTTTCTCAATAAATCTGCATTGTTCTTCAACTTCTTCTTCGGTCTTATCAGGAAATGATTTTATTTCGTTAATTGTTTCCTGTGTTGCTTTGTCATTTTCCGCAATGTTTTCAATTGTACTCAAATAGTCGTCTGGTAAAATTCTTCTTATCTTCTCGATATTAAATTCCTCCAATCCACCAAAACTTGGTATGTCAATTCCAAATTTTTGTGAATAATCATATTTTACAACTGCTATTGGGTATTTTAATAAATGAAGCGTGCAGACAATCGAGGCTATTTTTTGATAGGTGTCAAGCCAATTTTCTATTTGGTCGGATTCGAAAGTTTGAAAATTACTTTTAAGTCTACCGAGTTTATTAGAGTATTTACTTCCTTTCGTATGAACGTAATTATGTAAAAACCCAAGCTCATTAAACCTTTCTTTTAGATTATGTTTATCATCAAATTCTTTTATATTTTTATTGGAAAGTAATACTCTCCAAATTACACTTGCCCTTGGTGTATTCGCGTCATTAGAATCTTTTGATGCAAGCCAATCTTTTACCATTTTATGTCCTTCATCATTGATATTGTAATAGACAGATAACATACCTAATTCGAGTGCACTTCGTAATGAGACAAAAGCTTGTTTATAAAGTCCAAAACAAACTAAATTAAATGAAATTTGAAGTTCTTCCCAAGATTCTGAAAATGGAAATATGTGTCCAGACCAAAAATTGTCCCAGTTTTGAGGGATTGTCATTCCAATTATATGATAAAACCATCCTAATTCTCCTATTTTGTCTTGTATGCTAGAATTTTCCAATAAGTAGTCAGAAGTCTTTTTATAAACTTCAATACTTTTTTCGGGTTCAAATATGTATGGTGATATGTTCAATGTTTGTTGGGTGTACGGCTTGCTTACAACGGTCTCGGCTCGTATGTTTGGTTCTTAGTTTGAAGATACTATAATTATATAAATAAGGAGATTGATTAAGCGGTTGAGCTAGATACATTTTTTCGATGATGTCGTTTCATAGATTAACAAATCTTCTCAA
>NZ_QCZD01000004.1 GCF_003075045.1 Maribacter litoralis
CCTTCCAAAAAAACTTTTACAGGAACTTCGCCAGCAACTTGGTGATATCTCGCAAACAACTATTCGCACTTATAAAAAAGAAGCTTTTGACAAGATTAAAAGCTTTACTGAAGTAATGAAGTTAACTAAAGAATTATCCGATGGAAAAATCTAAAATTGACGAAATATTGGTTTCTTTAGGTTTTGGTTTTCCCGAAAGTAAGAATGATAATATTGCATTTGAAGAAACTTTCGAAAAGTATCAATTTGAAGCTGATGCTAATAAAATAGACTCAGAAAAGATTTTAAAAAGCTTAAAACCTAAAAAAAAAGGAACTAATATAGACTATCATCGTAGAACTGTATTAGCTGCCGAAATTGTATACAAACTTCATAAGGAAAATACGTTAGGGCATTTGAAACTTCAGAAATTGATATATCTCTGTCAACATTCCGCTCAGATGGATTTGTATACTAACTTTCTAAAACAAGCTATGGGCCCCTATGATAACAGGCTTATGCGGTCACTCGATAAACAATTTAAAGTAAATCAATGGTTTCAATTTTCAGGTGGGGAATATCTAAAATATCAACCGCTCTTAAAAGTAGGTGGTCATAGAGAGTGGTATGAAAAATACTTTTCAAATCAACTTTCTGAAATTGATTTTATTATAGAGAAATTTAGAATAACAAAAACAAAAAGGGTCGAATTAATTGCTACTGTGTTTGCTTGTTGGAAAGAAATCATTGAAGAAAAACAGCTTTTTAACAATGAAATTTTGATTAAAAAATTCTATAATTGGCATCCTGATAAATCGAAATTTTCTAAACAGGAAATAATCGAAATTATTGAGTGGATGAAAAATGAAGGTTTCTATCCGAATATTGACCGCGCCTCATCATAGACCCTCTCAAAATTAGTCGCTAAATCCGCCTGAGAAAACTGCTTCGTTTCTTTGGGAAGTTCCCTTTTAATGTTGGCTAATTTAAATTGCACCTTCTTATCCTTTCCATCGGCATAGGTTATAAACTCGCCTTGCTTTAATCTAAAAAACACATCAGCTCTTATTTTTGGGATTTCCTTTTCGCCTGTTGTAATGCGTGTATCAAAATCGAGATTATGACCACGACTAATGCTTTTCGTAGGGTCTTTAATGATTTCAAAAAAGCGTTCGTAATATTTAGCCGTGTCTGGGTCATTGACTTTTCCGAAAAACTGGTAGGATAGATTGCTCAAAATAGCTTTGCTCGCTTTATCGCCATACATCATATCATTTTGAATTTTATCCTGCATCACATAAATTGTAGAAATATTATAGCTTCTCAATGTAGCTGGAATACGATGCATATTCAACAAACGAATGGTCGGCGCTTCTTCCATCAGCAAGAACGACGGTTTAGAATTCCGAACGCTCATTTGCTTCGTAATGGTGTGTATAATTGTAGCTATTACTGGCGAATAAGAAGTTTCAAATTTTGGGTTGTTGACTATTGAAATTACCGCTGGATTTTCTTCGCTATTTATATCGAGTGGCACTTCATCTGCGGACAATGCCATAAAAATACGTTGTGTACTAATTCGTTTCAGCGCATTGGCTAAGGTACTTTTTACACCTGCTGTCTGTCTTTCAGAATCTTTGCCACTTATAAAAGCATCTGCCATTGCTCGTGAGGTGGTGTTGGTTTCCAGAAACTGGATTAGGCTTTTTGTATCAAGAAACTGGTAAACAGCTATCAAATGGGGTAACGTACAGTATTTTGGATATTCCGTTTTTAATTTCCAAATCAATCCACCAATCAATCCTTCCGCAGCATCGTTGAAGAATTTTGTGGTTCCTGTTGTTCCACTTTCTCTTTGTTCCAAAAGGTTTTCGATTAGTACCCGTGAAACTTCATTTACGCTTTCCTCATTCTCTAAATAGCGTGGCGCAATAGGATTTACCCTATGAATGATTTTATCGAAGGAAATGACCTTAAACGGGATATCGCTATCCTTAAAAAGAGGATATGCCATTTCGGTCAACTCAAAATCCTTGTAATCGTGAATAATTCCGCAAAAACCTTCTTTTTCAAAATGCTTTAGAAATCCATAGACAACGCTTTCAGTCTTTCCACTTCCAGCAGAACCGATGATGGATGCACCACGTTTAATATTGTCTAATTTGAAATTTCCTTTGGTGGTGGCAAAATTAACTTGGTATTTGCTATCGCCATTTTTTGGGCTTTCGGTTTTATGTAAAAAAACATAAAGTCCTGTATTAATTAGCATTAGCGGACAAACCAAATAGAGCAATATAGATATCAATTCATTTCCTTCGGACAAATAGAACACGAGAACTAAAAGCAGTATGCTATTTAAAAGAAACGCATATTTTGATATCCGAAACATTGCATAGAAAACCATACTGGCCAGACCAATAATTGAAAGTATCGTTATGAGATTGTTTATTTCCATACTTAGATTCCTATTGAACTTGATTTTATGGCCACCTCTACGCCACGTCTTAATCGCTTAAAAACTCGAAGCGCAATTTGTGCCTGACTTACTGGAATACTCGGCACTATGGGCAATCCTGATTTACTTATCATTTTGAAAGCCAATGCTTTTTCATTGGCAGGTAATTTCATCAAAGCGGAAAAATATAGGTTTGGGTTCTTTACAAAGGTCTTTTTAGCCTTGTAGGTCTCTGCGTAATTACGCTTATATCCGAATGTCTTATCAAATGTTTTTTCCGCTTTCGCGAAAAATGTATCTCTATCAAAACCACGCTTCACTTTTTTTCCGTGCATCTCTACTTCGGATGCTTTGTGTTTACTTCCTGGGGAAAGGCTTATCGAATTTGAAGCATCCTTTCTGCTTACGATAATATGGATATGACTTTGGTTTCCACCTTTTGGCATTCCCTGTACAATCCGTTTTCCATTTTGTTGATGTGGTGCTTGGCGTTCCAGTTTGGCAATTTCCTTTTTCATCTTGTTGATATTCCCTTCGGCTCGTCCATCTTGAATATTTCGGATATCCGTTTTGAGCTGAAGTATTTTTGAAGCGTAAGGTTGGTTCTCTTTAATCTGAAAATCTGTGCCCTTGAAAGTTCTTTGATGTTCAATTTTCGCATAGTATTTTATGTCATCTATGGTTATGGGTCGTCCATTTATTTCCCGATTGAAACTGGCAACATAATCCTTCATCAACTCACGAGTGTAGGTTTTCAAATCTTGGCTATTGTTCTGAAGTTTTCGTAATTCATATTTTGAAGGACTTACCGTAATGGAATAAAATTTGGGTTCTTTTTTTTTCAATTTTGAGGTGTTTCCATCGATTTCCTTTACCACTTCTTCAGCGGAAATCTCGTCGCCAAATTGATTGAAAAAGTGTTCCATATCTCGTTGTTCTAAACCTTCATTTTCTTTCTCTAAATAGCCTACAAAATCCGCTGAACTTTGGCTATAATTACCACCCATTTTTTGAGCTGTGATTGTGATATACATAGTTCAAATATTTATAGCTGATTATTCAGATTTTGCTTTTCACGAAAGCGTACTTCCTTTTTCTCTTTGGCATATTTCTTTTCAACAATCAAAGGTTTTTTTACAGGTTCTTCCATTTCAAAAAGGGATTGAATCATCGCCACCGTGGGTTTGGTTTGTGTCTTTTCTACATCTCGCATTATGGCGATAACGGCATTTATTCTTTTGAGAAGTTTTGCTTCGATGGTTCGCCCTGTTGGTCCTAATTTTTCCTTTGGCGATATTTCGTTGTAGAAGAAAAAATCGAGCATCGTAGCCATCGCCTCGGTGTGCGATTTAAAGTAAGTGCGTGAGAAAGTTTGGAAACGTTTTGCAGTTTCCTTTTTAAATCTAATTCCAATAAATGAGTCCATATTTCGCCGATTTGTCGCAAAATCATCCCTAAAAATGGGCGTTAACAGCCCGTTTGTCGCAAATCGTTAACTGTCAGGAAATTATAATATATTCAATTCGCTGATTATCAGCTATTTGAAAACGAAAAGGAATCCGAAACATCGCGCAGCGTGTTACCCTCTTGCTATTCCTTTTCGTCCCGCTCGCGGGACAAAAATCCATACAATCTGGCTAAAAAGCCAATTGCCATTTTCAGGGAAAATGATTTTCCGATATGTTATTTTTCGATGTGTAAGATTATCGGCGAAAGTCGAAAAGTGGATAACCCTACTTTAATTTGAATGCTGAATTTCAGCGATATAAAGATACGCTTTTTTTTGACTTGATATTAATTGCAGACAAAAACACCTCTAAAATTTTAGAGGTGTTCGATGCTCTATTTTAATGGTGCTACATATTGAAAATAAAATTATAAGTGTATAAGTTTTTAATCATTTCTTCGTCAATCAAGTTTTCATAATCTGCACCAGTTTCTTCCACATATTTTTTTATGGAATCCCCATAAAGATGTGTTACGTGTTCTCTCGAAACCTGTAAAAGTTCCTCTTGTTTTTCCTCGCTCAAATCTTGAAATTTTATGTAAATCATAGCTTCAAAATTTTAATATTCGCTTGGTAACATCAGCGTATCATTTACAAAAAATAAACGCAGTTCATCGAGCGGAAAATCGGTTGCCCGATATCCGTGTTTTTCCAAAATATTGTCGTTGCCATCGCTGTAAATTATCTCTGCTTCATAGCCTGTAAAATCCTGTTTATCTTCGGGCAATCTTTTGAAGTCTATGGTTATAAATTCGCTTCGGTTCATCAGACTTTTTGCAATTACGGAAGTGTCCGTAATGAGCCAAAAACAATCTGCCGCATTAGCAAGATATTTTAGTCCGTCCGTAAAACGTGTTCTTAATAATGGGATTTGATAGAACATTTCCGTTCCGTGAAAATGTTGCAATCCTTCTTTGATTTCGTTAACTTGTGCTTTCATTGTTTTGCTTTTTTAAATTAGTGAATAATGAAAAAGAGGGCGCAACTTCTCACGGGAACGCCCTCTTTATTTTAAGATTTACTTGTCGTCTTTGCTTCCAAGTAAAAGAATTTCATCGGCTACAACTTCCGTAACATAGCGTTGTTCGTTATCATCATTTGTATAACTTCGGGTTTTAAGTTTTCCCGATATTCCAACTTCTTTGCCTTTAACAACATACTTCTCTACAATTTCGGCAGTTTTGCCCCAAGCTACTACGGTATGCCAATTCGTGTCCGTTTGCTTGTTGCCTTCTTTGTCCTTGTAATACTCATTTGTTGCTAATGAAAAACGGGCTACTTTCTTTCCGCTTTCAAGGTTCGTAATGGTTGGCTCTTGTCCAACGTTTCCGATTAACTGTACGTGATTTTTAATAGTACTCATAATAAAAAGATTTGTGTCTGCTTTGTTACAGACTGGTTTATATTTCCCTTATTTGATTTAAACTGAATTAAATTTTAAGGGGTGTTTGTTCTTTTCTTCTGTGCGCCGCACAATGGATAGAGTGGGTTTTGTCAAGACTTTTAGGGAATAAATCAGGTGTGTTTGCGACGTAGTAAAATGCTCGCATTTTCAAGGAAGTAGAAACCTTATTTTTCACTAAAACTTGTATAGTCTTTACAAGTTCCATAAGGGCATTAGCAATTCTTTTAAACGCAGTTGCGTTTGAGCGTACCGACAGTTAAGCGAGATAAGCAGCTGTGGTTAAATTAGAATTGGTTATGTCGTGCCTGTTTTTCGCTGTACCGAAAAACAATAAAGGCTTTATCCATTATAAACCCCTTAAAATGTGTAAGGCAGCGGTTCGGTTTTTAAGGATTTTCGAGTAAGGGCTCAAGAAGACCGCGCCGAAAATCCTGTTAAAAAAACCGAAGTGATGACTTTCCGATGAAAAGCGGACTTGATTCACAATTTTGGCAAAGGAATGAAGTGTTCCTTACTAGTCCCGATAGCTATCGGGACGGGAAGGGTTAACGGAATGGAAAGCTAAAATTGGGGATTGTGTCCAAGATATTTGTAGTGAAGCTCTTTTCCCGAAATGTAGCTTTTCGGGAAATGCAGGGGAATGTGCTGAATGGCTTATGAAACTCGCATTAAATAAAAGGGTAATAGTACTTTTGTGAATAGTTAGCTCACTCTTCAAAAAGTACTTTTTGATTTTTAGAATAAACATTATTTAAAAGTATTTGGTAGTAAAGGGGATGCTTCTCTCTGTAGTAAGCTAAATGACACTCTGCACTTTCAATAGTATAATTTTCACTACTTAATTGGTAATGTTCTTCGGCTTCTTTTAATGAAATGTTGGATTTTAAAGCTGTACTTTTCATAATGTTAAAATTTTTGGGTTAAACAATATTGAGCAGAAACCAAACGGAAGCTAAAATTCTTGGCTCAAAAGGAAACGGAATAAATAAGCGAGGGAAGAAGCTATGGCTTTATGCCGTAGTCTTTTGATGGAAGTATTTTACGAGTTTACCTTGCGTGTATATTGTATGATAATTGATTTCCTTTTTTAAGCGGACTTGATTCACTATTTTGGCTAGGGAATGAAGTGTTCCTTCCCAGCATAGCGGGAAGGGTTAACGAAATGGAAAGCTAAAATTGGGGATTGTGTCCAAGACTTGCGTAGTGAAGCTCTTTTCTTGGAATGTAGCATTCCGCGAAATGTAGGGAAATGTGCTGAGTGGGTTATTAAAACTGATATCTATCTTAAAGTGAATGGGGTGTATTTGTTGCTTGATTAAGCACTTAATCTTTGGTAAAGCACGAAGCCATATTTTTAATTTCCTTTTTAACTTTCTTATCGTCAAAATACAAATTAAAAATATGGCTACTTTGCAAATACTCCAAAGCTTTTATTTAAGGACTATTTGCCCTCTTTTTTATATACATTGCTCTGTGTTTGTTCTTTTTCACTCGTTTAGTTCGGTGAATGCAGACCGATTTTATTTCCTTCCGAATCAAGAAATAGACCGTAATAACCACTTTCATCTGCGTGAAGTGATTTCGGAACAATTATTTCGCCACCATTTTTCTCAACTTTATCAAGAATAATTTGAAGATTATCTCCACCATTTAAGTATATAGTTACACCATCAGATGAAGGTTTATAGCCTTCTGCTTTAATGATAACTCCTGTAACCATTTGTTCTTCATAAGGGAATATCCCCATTTCCATTTCGGGCATTTCTATCTTCTCAATGTTAATGTCTAAAATTGCTTGATAAAAATTTACTGCTCTTGAAACATCCGTTGCTGGAATTTCAAAGATTGAAATATGACTTTTCATTTCTTTTGTTTTTTGATTAATATTAGATTCAACCGGGATAGTTTCGGTTTTAGATTTGTTTTGGTTGTTACAGGCTGTAATGCTAAAGGAAAGAATTATGGCTGTACAAAGAATGGATTTTTTCATTTCGTCCTGTTTGATTTGACAAGACAAATTTAGATTTCGTGCAAATACAAAAATTGTAAAAATGCGACACGCTGACTATTTGTAGAAGAGGGTAGAGAGTGCCATATTTTCATTGCCTAAAAATTCCTTCGGATTAATTCCGGTAAACTCTTTAAAGTCTTTTATAAAATGCGCTTGGTCGAAGTATTCACTTTCGTAAGCAATGTCGGTTAGGTTTTCTGACTTTTTATTAAGAAGCATTTTTAGTGCATTTTGCAGTCGGATTACTTTACCCAACTGTTTTGGGCTAACACCAATTTGTTTTTTGAAATTTCGTTCAAGTTGTCTCCGTTTTGATAAATCTTCTTTAAGGATTTTGCTTATCGAAGCACTTCCATTTGTTGCTAAAAGAGCATCAATTGTTGTTTTTACGATATTATTAATTGTAGTTTTTTCATTCAACTTGTCTAAAAAAAAATTTTCAATAATTTCTATTCGTTCACTAGTATTAGTTGCCTCAATTATTTTTCGCTCCAAGTCACTAGCAGTTTTTTCTCCGAACAACAATTCTATTGTCGTTTCCTTGTTTGCCAAGTTATTAATGGGCATTGTTACAAAATTTGCAAAACCATAAGGGTAAAAACGAATTGCAAAAGTATTCACATATCCTGTAGGTTCTATATAAAAGGGTTCAATTGTCTGTCCGAGAACCATTGCACGAGGTTGTAGTATAAATTCATCTTTCGAAGTGTATCGTTTAATGTCGTCTCCAAGTATAAACGCCATTTCAATTGTGCCATCAGGAATGATTCGTTGTTTTTGTACATCAGGTTCAGCAGGAACTTCTAAAGTCCAATAGCAACTGACAAGAGATTCTAAATCCGGATGTGGTTGGAATGTTTGATAGTTCATTGAATAATTGATATTTTGTTAAATGACGCACAACTCATTTTTGTGGTCAATAAATATAATGTTATTCGTATTATTAGATAGGATTAATTAATTCTTATAAAAATTTCTATTTGAACATTACTGATTAATTTACGTATTTGAATAGGAACTGAAATGTTATTTAGCAGTCTCGAAGTTTCGTGACGGGAAGGGTTAACACTATGGAAAGCTAAAATTAGGGATTGTGTCCAAGATTATTATAGGGAAGCGCTTTTTCCGGAATGAAGCTTTTCGCGAAATGTAGGGGAATGTGCTGAACGGTATTGCTTTTAAACATAAGTAGCAAGCACAAAAAAATCCAGTTTAAGGTACTGGATGAACCTTTTGGCTTTAGGCCATTTCATAAATTTCATCAAACAATTTCTTGTCCAATCTTTCTTGTTGGCCAAAGCTTTTCTTCAGCGTGTTGTGTAAAACTGCATTGAAGGCATTGTAACCTAACCACAAATTAGGTTCCTCGTTTAGCAACAATGCTTCATAATTCAGGATTTCCAGGACTTCACGAGATTTTTTCGAAGGGTCGCTGTTCTTGTCGCTGCATTCATATCTAAAGAGTTTCGTTTTATCAAGAATGGCTTTTACAAATTCCTGTGTATCGATGATTTTAAATTCTTTCATCTTGTCGAATTTCTTGGTTATCGTATAGAATTCATTGTCCAGAAACTTGTCGAACAGGTTGTTTAGTCTTGGCATAATAAGGTGTGTATTGTTCTTACTATGCTTGATGGAAAACTCAATTTCGGCTTGTGAAACGTGCAAACCATTGGAACATACTTCTCTATAAAATCCGAAGTGTCCAGAAGTCTTTTCACTACCGTCATACGAGTTTTTGAACCGTAGCATTGGCAGTATCACGTCCTTATCGTTCTTGACGGTAAACTGACTTATATCGTCTATGATAAAGTCGGTAATGAACGACCTATCATTTTTGTTGATGGTGCGCTTGTGAAAGTTCAGTTGTGCATCTGTCAGCATTTCTTCAGCTTTCTTGAAGAACAATTGGTTTGGAATGTGTCCATAACTGTTAGATACCACATTGACGATTTTACCATTTGAAATGATGGCATTTTCAAGCCCTCGTCGGGATTCTATCTGTGTCAGAGTTTTTAAGGATTTCATTTCTGATGAAACAAAGATTTCATCCTGTTGCAAATTTTGTAAATACATAGCTTTTGAATTTAGATTAAACAATATTTGAGCTTAACCCAAACGGAAGCTAAAATCTCAGCTCAAAAGGAAACGGAATAAATAAGTAAGGGAAGAAGCGGTGGCTTTATGCCGTAGTCTTTTGATGGGTGTATTTTACGAGTTTACCTTTGCGTTACTATTGATTGATTATTCTCTCTATTCCTTGACCATTTTAACCAAGTGTCTATTATAAAAAAAAAAGAAGGACCAGCACGAATGCCAATCCTTCTTCAAACAACAAAAGCTACTCTTTCAATCCTTGAATTTGCTTTTCAAGAACTGTTATTCGCTCTTTCAAACGTTCTTCACGCTTGTTTCTTTTTTCGGCATATTCTTTTTCGATGCCGTCAATCTTGGACTTGTAATAACCTTGCATCGCATTGTAGAATGAAATGTTAGTCAGATTATTAACGTGATTGCTTTCGCCAAAATGCACTTGCTTCGTTAGTATATACCGTATCAACTTATGAAAGATTTCCTTTTTAAACTTCTTTTTGAAACTCTCAACAATTTCTTCATCTGTCATCTTGGATGTATTGCCCAATAAATTTGAAAAGAATCTTTGTCGTCCAACATAATCTACATTGTTTTCATACAACGTCAATGAGAATGCTACCATTTCATCCACCGAAAGTGTTTTCTTCGTATCAATGTATTTGGTGTCTCTAATCATTTCAACAACTTCTTCAAACTGCTTGTTGTTCTCTATTTGCTTCTTGCGTATTTCCCTTTCGTTGATTTTAATTATCTGTTCTTCAGGGGAACAATCTGCCATTTTTCTGTTTTCCAAAGGTGCTGAATACGATGTCGATTCATTTTTGGACTGTTCAACAATCTTTATAAAGACTTCTTTGTGTCTGTATGTTTCAGGATGGAACACAATACCTTTTACAAATTCATTTTCTTTAGCGGAATTGTATTTTTCCAATTCTTCTTCGTATTGCTGTAAGGCTTCATCCAGCTCAGCTTTAAATTCATCTTCGGAATAATCGTAATGTTGGTATTCTTTCTTGATGTCCTCAATTGTTGGCTTTATCGGATTTTCTATGATTTCAACATCATCCAGCAAATAGACTTTCAAACCGTTCTTTTCCAATTGTGAAATAATCAGCTGATTGTTTTCCTCGTCTGCCCAATACTGTCGTATTTCAGGAATTAACAGTATGTTCTCTTGTTTCGATTTTTCAATCAAATTCAAGAACGACTTGCTTTTCTTCGTTTCATAACAAGCTGATTTTGTACAAACCATTTTGCCATCGCCGAAAAGATTACCTTGATTTGCCGCGTTAAACGGACATTCAATACAAGAGCCTACTTTTGGCACCAATTTCTTATCATTTACATCAAAAGATGCTTTTTCCAAATCATAGGTCTGGTCTTTAATCATCCTGTTCACCTGATGGGCACTAAAATCTTCGCCCATCGTTTCCAACATCATCTGCTGTTCTTCTGGTTCAAAAAGTGCAACACCCACACCTAACGAAATCGTCATTTCGCCATTACGAACAAAATGCTTAAAACCTTCAATTAAACCAGCCAGCTTTAATCGTTGTCTGATAAAGTTATCTGTTCTTCCCAATCGCTTTGCAATTTCTGTAGGCGCATATTTTTCGCTTAAGTAAGCAATCGCCTCAGCTTCTTCGGTAGGTTCAACATCCTGCCTTTGCAGATTTTCGATGATTTGAATTTCAAGAACATCGTTGTTCTTATATTCCCTGACAATACACGGAATAGTTTTCTTGTCGGCCATCTTACTTGCTCGATACCTACGTTCGCCCATCACGATGATAAATTCGTTTCCAGATTTTCGGACTGTAATAGGCTGTAGAACACCGTGCTTTTTGACGCTTTCGGAAAGCTGTTGCAGATGTGCTTCATTAAAAGTCTTTCTGGGTTGCATCGGGTCGGGAATGACCTTTGCAGTTGATAGGTTCTCAATCTGAAGCCCAATCGCTTTTTGTGTCAATTTTTCTTTGACTTCTTTCTTGGCGGTGGTAATTTTTTTACCGCTCTTTCTTGTGGTACTCGCTTTTGTTGTCATAATACTCAAATTTTAGATTAAACAATATTTGAGCAGAAACCAAACGGAAGATAAAATCTTGGCTCAAAAGGAAACGGAATAAATAAGCGATGGAAGAGACGTTGGCTTTATGCCGTAGTCTTTTGATGGAAGTATTTTACGAGTTTAAATTGCGGTCATATTGTATGATAATAAACCCCCTTAGTTAAATTTTTATTTTCAATTCATTGGTAATATATTAGTTTAATATTTATTGGTAATAAATGTTGTTAATTGAAAAGAATTATTATTTTTGCATCAGACGAATCAAATTGAACTACAACTCACGAGAATTAGTTCACAAATCGTCAACATAGATAAAAATATTTGGCAGAAGTGCCACAGCGACAGGGCTCGCCAAGCAAGGTTCGAGTCCCGTCCAGACCGCAAAAGCTCTCAAGAAATTGAGAGCTTTTTTCGTTTAAAGAGTTTACTAGTTTTATGATTCACCATTACGTATATATTATCTACTCTCCTTCACACGATGTCTATTACAAGGATATTCTACAGACTACATACTCAGATTGGAACAACATAATAAAGGCAAAACAACATACACCAAAAACAAAGGACCCTGGAAACTCGTTTATGCAGAAGAATTAGATTCTAAAAAAGAAGCACTTATAAAAGAGAAGATGCTGAAAAGACAACATAGGCAATATTTGCTTTGGCTTTTCAATCAAAAAACGAATCTTATAAAATAGCTTAGAATACCAGTCTCGGCTCAGCCGAGAGGGTCGCGGGTTCGAGTTCTTGCTTGTCTCGGACAAGCCGAGATCCAGACCGCAAAAGCTCTCAATTTCTTGAGAGCTTTTTGCGTTTATAAAAAATTTTATTTAGATATTCAGATTTATTTTTTCAAATAACAGTTTAACTCCGTTAAAAATCAATAAGGCAATAAAACCAACCACAAGACCGGTTAAAAACTCTACTATAATACTTGGCACATTGGGCAATATATGATGTAAGAAATCAATATTATGAACAAAAATACCTCCAGAAACTAAAAGCAATGCTATAGTGCCAATAACCGAAAGTGCTTTAATTACCTTCGGAAGTGCACTTACAAAAAATTGCCCTATTTTATCTGAAATAGTATTTGTCTCTTCATTAAAGTTGATCAACCTAGTACCAAATTCATCCATTCTAACAATTAACGCCACAATACCGTATACCCCAACCGTAGCTAGCAAAGCAACCACAGAAACAACGGCTATTTGAGTAGCTAAGGGCTCTTCAATAACAGTACCTAATGCTATGATCACAATTTCAATAGAAAGAATAAAATCGGTTACGATAGCAGATTTTACCTTTGTTTTTTCCAAGGCTAAAATTTCATCTTTTGTCATAGGTTCAGCATCGGCAGAAACATGGGTATGATTGTGAGGAACAAAGAATTCGTAAATTTTCTCCGCACCTTCAAAGGCAAGGTAAATTCCACCTAATATTAAAATAAGCGTAACCGCCCAAGGCAAAAAAGCACTTAATAAAAATGCTATGGGTAGAATTATAATTTTATTGAGCAACGAACCTTTTGTAATGGCCCAAAGCACAGGTAATTCCCTTTGAGAGACGAATCCTGATGCTTTTTCGGCGTTAACCGCCAAATCATCACCAAGAATACCTGCCGTCTTCTTAGTAGCTATTTTACTCATTGCCGCTACATCATCTAACAATGCTGCAACATCATCTAAAACTGCAAAAAATCCTGAAGCCATTTATCCTTATTTTACGACCAAAAATAATTCAACAAATTCATTATTTAGAATTATATTCATAAAAAAGATAACCCATCTCTAATTTGTAACTTTATTACCCAATAGAAATAAGATTTAAATGAAGGAAATTAATTGGGGAATTATTGGTTGTGGAGATGTTGCCGAGGTAAAAAGTGGTCCTGCTTTTCAAAAAGTTGCTAATTCCAATTTACTAATGGTCATGCGTAGAAATGAAGCCAAGGCCAAAGATTTTGCTGAACGTCACAACGTACCGCTTTGGACTTCCAACGCAGATGATATATTAAGTAATCCTAAAATACATGCAGTATATATTGCTACTCCACCCTCTTCTCATCTTATGTATACTTTGCAAGCATTAAAGGCAGGCAAACATGTTTACTTAGAAAAACCAATGGCACTGAACCCAAATGAAGCTAATCAAATTTGTAAAGCATTAGTAAATAGCACCGGCAAATTAACCATGGCACATTACCGACGTAAATTACCAGCTTTCTTAAAGGTTAAAGAATTATTGGAGAATAATTCTATTGGCGAGGTACTCCACGTTGATTTACAAGTTCTACAATCTAAAAAAGAGCTGTTTATTTCAGATAAGAAAGATAATTGGAGAGTACAACCGGAAATATCTGGCGGAGGCTATTTTTATGACCTAGCACCTCATCATATAGATTTGATGCTCCATTTTTTCGGACCTATTGACAAACTACATAGCCTTACCAAGCCAACCTATAATAAGGTAAATGAAATGGTTAACGGCATTATTTCATTTACAAATGGTGTTCAATTTCGAGGTTTTTGGCAATTTAATGCCGCTGAAATAAACCAAAAAGATGAGTGCACAATATTTGGAACAAACGGCTGCATTAAATTTTCTTTTTTTGGCACGAAAGTTTACCTTATTTCCAAATTAGATGAAAGAGTATTTGAATTCAATAATCCTAAACATGTACAAGAACCTATGATCAAAGCTACTGTTGATTACTTTCTAGGAAATAAAAAAAATCCATGCTCTGCTGGAGAAGGACTTTTGGTTATTGATATTTTAGAACGTTTAAGTAGACGATAACCTTATTTTTTAACCGCCAACAACGCCAACTTCGCAAAGAAATCGTCAAACAACAAGCGATTATCAAGCTGTTGATACACTCGAATGTTTCGCCCCTTTAAATTGACTTTATACAAACCCTCTTCATTTATAAGTGGAGCTTGTTTTATAACATAGGTACTCGATGATGGGTCTGGCTCAAATGACGACTGAAGAGCGGTCAGAAGCACTAATGGGTTATCGCCATATATATAAACCTCTCCCATAGGAATATTCCATTTATCCAATTTCGTATAAGCCTCTTTCATCACATTAAATAAATGATTACCAAGCTTACCTTTACCTTTAACTTTTATCAATAGTTCGGCATCTGACATTATAGGTTGCCGATACACGTTCCTTGGTACTTGCCACAAATTAATATTCGAATTATTAAAAATTACCTGTGCAGCTTTAATATCGATTCCTAAATTATATTCTAAAGTTGTATACCCAGGTGGCGGAATTGCGATATCTGCATATTCTGGACCACCGATCCAAACCAAGGTTAATTTTTCTGCAATTTCAGGTTCAAGCAAGTAAGCACTTGCGATGTTAGTTAAACCTCCACCACACGCAACATACAAAGGCAAATCTGTATCGGTACGCATTGCTTCTTTAATGATTACTTGGACCGCTTCGCTATCTATAGGTTTTGTAACATCAACCATACTTTGGCTTTTATCTATATATACATCAACAGAATTTTCGAGCCCCAAAATATTAATGACTTTCATCGCCTGTTCTTTTGCGTATTCTGAAGTTCCAGGTCCGCCAAAACCTTGTTCATATAAATGGGAAGCGATTATCCCTCTTATTTCTACGGATGGTGACATTAAGTGATGTGCTAATTGAAAGAGTCCGTCAGGATCACCTCCCAAATCATTATCTATTATTACTCGCATTCTAGGCTTCACTAAAGAGTTCAGCTCTTCTAATCGGGCTTGTTGAGAAAAACCAAATGAAGAAATAACAAGAAACAGAATTAAATATATAGATCGCATAAGCTTTATTTATTTATGAAATACGTATCAACTACAATTAATTTTATAATACTAACAATTATTTCAATTGCTTAAATCATCAATATCTGATACTGAATTTTATCAATAATACTAAATTTTAATGGTTAGATTATCATATAATTAAAAAATAAATGTATTATTGTTACAAAATGAGACAATAATACATTTAATCATCATGAGAAATCTTAAAATTATCCTATTCAGCCTTTTGTTGACCTTTAATTTTACAAATGCACAAGAAACCAATTCATTTCCTGTTCAAGTAGCTATTGAAAACGGAATCATCGAAGGTAATTACGACACTCACACCGGAATTCAACGTTACTTCGGCATTCCGTTTGCCAAACCACCAATAGGTGAACTTAGATGGAAGGCACCACAACCTATAGAACACTGGAGCGGAATTAAAGAGACCAAAGCCTTTGGTCCACGCCCTATGCAAACTATGGTGTTCGGCGATATGAAATCGAGATCAAACGGAGTTAGCGAAGACTGTCTGTATTTAAATGTTTGGACGCCCGCAGACCGAAATACCCAAGACTTACCCGTTCTTGTATATTTCTATGGCGGTGGGAATGTTGCGGGCGATGCCTCTGAGCCTCGTTATGATGGAGAAAGTATGGCCAAAGAAGGCATTGTGGTAGTAACGACCAACTATAGACTTAATATTTTTGGTTTTCTAGCTCACCCAGAATTAAGTACTGAAGCCTCTTATAAAGCTTCGGGAAACTACGGCCTACTAGACCAAAATGCAGCGTTAAAATGGGTTAATAAAAATATTACCGCTTTTGGTGGCGACCCTAATAAAATAACTATTGCAGGCGAATCGGCTGGTTCTATTGGTACAAGTCAACAAATGGCGTCGCCTTTATCTAAAGATTTAATTGCAGGAGCTATAGGTGAAAGTGGTGCTGGCATCAACCCTACTATGTCGCCTATTTCATTGAAAGATGCAGAAAATATGGGTGAGGAATTTGCTAAAAATGCCGGTTACCCATCTATTGCCGAATTACGAAAATTAAGTACAAGAGAAGTATACGAAATATATAATGAGTCAAAAAGATTTGGTTTCCCTACTGTTCTAGACGGTTATTTTCTACCTAAAACACTTCCTGAAATCTTTGAAAACAAAGAACAGGCTATGGTCCCATTATTATTAGGGTGGAATTCTGCCGAGATACCAGGTATGGCTTTTACACAAGGTCCTTATACAAATGAAAACTATGTAAACAAAATAAAAGAAGCGTACCCAAAAGAATATAAAGAGGTGTTAGAACTGTACCCTCATAGTTCTGAAAAAGAAATTGAATTATCTGCTACTGCTTTAGCATCTGATAGATTTATCTCTTATAGTACTTGGAAATGGTTCGATTTACATAGAAAAAATAGTGACCAACCCGTTTACAGATATTTATACAGCAAATTGAGACCACCTTTAGTTGATAATACTTTAGCATCTGGTTTAGCCGGTGGCACTGTAGCAAAAGGCTCAGACACACCTCCTGCTCCAGTAGCTGTTGGTGCTCCGCACGCTTGTGAAATCGAATACTGCATGGGCAACTTACATTTGGTAAAGGATTATGCCTGGACAGCGGATGATTTTAAGGTATCTAAAGATATGATGACCTATTTTGCTAATTTTATTAAAACCGGAAACCCAAACGGTGAAGGTCTACCAAATTGGGAAGCGGCAAAGCCAAACGACAAAAACCCCGCTGTTATGGTCATTGATACGGAAAGCAAACTGATAAAAGCCCAAAATGATGAGCGTTATGAGTTTTTAGACAAAGCTTACAAGAACAATTAATATCCATTTTAATAGATATATTGGTTTTGGCTTTCGTTACAAGTTATGCCAGAACCAATTCTTTTTTGAGTTACTTTTTGTTGTAAAAGTGACCTCCAAAACACGTAAATTGCTCCTATGAAAAAATTAATTCAAATTATTGGCGCTTGGTATGGCGCAAAGAAAATTGGAGGTGGAAAATGTGGATGTATAGGAACCGTATTCGTTTTCCTAATTCTATATTGGATATTCGGTTACGTTTTAGAGGCTTTCTAAATTGGTTGTTGGTTTTTTCGCTTAGCGCTTGACGCCCTACGCCGGTCGCATCACACTAGACGCTGTTTGCCCTGAGCGCGTGGCGCATTGCAAAATAGCTCTTTATCTCTTTTCTATTCTCTAACTTCTATTTTCTCTTCACCAGTTTTCTTTTGATCAAAAACTTTGGCACTAGTTTTCATATCGGCATATCTTGGGTCTTGTATAAAGTCTTGCTTTTGCATTTTTATGACCTCAATACTCAAAAAGCCAAATTCACTGACTACCTTTCCATAAAACCGATAAACTCCCCTACCCCTAAACATATATTTTTTAGCAACGGGCGGGAATAACACGGTATCAAAAACTTGCCCTTGTTGGTCTAACAACGTAGCAAAGAACATTGCTTTTCCTTTATGTGTTCTGGTTCGCTTTACCGTAATTAAATATCCATAGATATCGATATTTCTATTTAAATACCGCTCTAAATCTTTACTCCCAGAATTATTTAATGGTGCTTCTGCCAAAAGTTCAAACGGACTACATAAACTAAAGCCCAACAACTCTAATTGCGTAAAGGCTACTTCTAAATTTGTACTGTATAATGACGGAATCTCAAAATGTTGCTGTCGTGGCACAAACAATTTGGGGTGGTCTATTTTTTTGGTCTTGTTCAATAACAAATGTGCTTTCCAGAGCAATTCATGCTTATTGGTGTTGGTAAACCTAAAGGCATCAATGCGTATTAAAATACTTACTTGTTCTATTGAGATAATCAATCTATCCAGAAAATCTTCCAACGAATTAAATTCACCATTAAGAAAACGTTCTTTTAAAATACGCTCCATGACCCGTTCTTCTAGTTCTCGCAGATACCCCAACCCTAAATACAAATCTTTACCATAAATTTTATTTGCCGCATTACTTCTATTTACGCAAGGCGGATGTATGGTTGCGCCTAACATACGGGCTTCATGCACATAAAACTCGGGCTTATAAAATCCGCCACCGTTATTGAGCACCGCCACCATATATTCCAACGGATAGTACGCCCGTAAAAACAAACTTTGATAACTTTCTACCGCATACGATGCCGAGTGACCTTTGGCAAAAGCGTAGCCGGCAAAACTTGCCACTTGGTCCCACACTTCATTAATAAGTTTTTCGGTATAGCCTTTTTTACGACAATTATCCATAAAGGTATCCTGCACTTTCTGAAACTCTTCCCGTGAACGGAACTTACCGCTCATACCACGTCGTAACACATCGGCTTCGCCCAGATCTAAATCGGCAAAATGGTGGGCTACTTTTATCACATCTTCTTGGTACACCATTACTCCGTACGTCTCTGGCATAATTTCAAGCATTACCGGGTGCGCCATCTCGGCTGCCCTGCCCTTATTACGGTGGCGAAGAATATACTCGCGCATCATTCCGCTTTTAGACACTCCCGGGCGAATAATGGAACTTGCCGCTACCAAACCCAAATAGGTATCTACCTCTAGCTTTTTCAACAGCATACGCATAGCGGGAGATTCTACATAAAAACAACCCATGCATTGTGCCGTTTTTACCATGTTATTGATTTTGGGGTCGTTTTTGAATGCCTTAATATCATGAATATCGAACTTAGCAAATTCTTCTGGGCGGTCGCGTTCTAAAATATCAAGCGTTTCTTTTATTTTGGAGAGTCCGCGTTGGGCAAGAATATCGAACTTAAAAATACCGACATCTTCGGCGATGACCATATCAAACTGTGTGGTGGGAAATCCTTTTGGGGGCATATTGGTCGCAGAAAACCAGTGAATAGGTTTTTCGGTAATTAAAATCCCCCCGGCATGTATACTCAAATAATTGGGCATGCCGTGTAGCAGCTGGGTGTATTTCAATACCAAAGCAGATATATTGTCTAATCTGCTCGCCTGAATATTACCATCGCACAACACATCTATTTCATCTTTTGGTAGCCCAAATACCTTACCCAATTCTCGAATTACACCTCTAGATTGAAACGTAACGTAGGTACCCAAGAGCGCCACATTATCGAATCTATTAAATATATACTCCGTCATCACAGGTCTGTCGCGATGCGAAAAATCTATATCAAAATCGGGGGGATTTACACGATACAGATTAATAAAACGCTCAAAATACAAGTCGAGTTCCATAGGGTCTACATCGGTAATAAAAAGCAAGTATGCCACAATACTATTGGCTCCGCTACCACGACCTACATAAAAGAATTTTTGCTTTCGGGCATAGGAAATAATATCCCAATTGATAAGAAAATAAGAGACAAAATTCATTTTTTTAATGAGATAGAGCTCTTTTTCCAAGCGGTCTAAAACAGCCTGGTTAATTTCTGGATACCGCTTAGGCAAACCTTCTTGACACAAGTTTTCAAGCAATGCCTCATCGTCTTCTTCGGTCTCTAAGTATCTGCTTAAATTCTGTGTTTTTCTTTCTGCGGAAAAATCAAAATAGATAGAACAGGCATCCATTAATATTTGTGTGTTCTCTAAAATAAAACTGTGCTCAGAGAAATGCGCCGCCAAATTGGGTACGGCATACATTTTTTCATCTTCGTCCGCTTGTTCGGTAACCGACAACATACTCAGCAAGGTGTTGTTATCAATGGCACGCAATAACCGATGTGCATTAAAATCGCGCTTATTCCGAAAAGTAACGGGTTGCAATAGCACAATTTTATCGCGCTGCTCCAATAATTTTGAAAACCGGAGTCGCTTTAGCTCGTTGACGGAAACTCCAATAAATTCATGTTCGGCAAAAATTTTCTTTTCATGCTGAAGCACTTTCTCAAACGGATAAATAATGAACACGTGTTTAAACTGCGGAGCTATTTCTGGAATTTTCTTTTCTTGATGAATGTGATGGGACAGAAAATCATTGAGTTCTAAAAACCCCTCATTATTCTTGGCTATACCTATAAAGCAGGGCTCTACCCCATTTCTAAAATCGATTCCCAAAATAGGCTTTACATCATATTCAGGCGCCTTACGAACAAAATTTAAACAAGCGGATGTGTTATTGATATCGGTCAATGCCAATTGCGTTACCCCATGGTCTTTTGCCAGTTGCAAGAGCTCCAGTTCCGAAAAGGTTCCGTAGCGAAGGCTGTAGTATGTGTGGCAGTTTAGGTACATTCTGGTTGTTCGTTGTTGGTTGTTAGTTGTTAGTTGTTCGATTTTTTGCGCTGTTCGCTTGACGCTACGCGCAGTGTGCTTTTTTTGCGCTTTGCGTGTGGCGCTCAGCGTGCTGCGCAATGCGCTCCCTTTCTTCTCTATTTTCTATATTCTTTACTTTACTCAGCATTTCACTTCGGTTACGCTAAGTGAACGGGTGTCGTCTTTGCGAGGTATTTTCACCGAAGCAATCTGCCGAAAATAGGTACTAGGGATAACACCCCAAATTAGCAGATCACTTCGTCGTGCCTCCTCGTGAAGACGTTTTTGCGCTAGGCGCTCAGAGTGCTGCGCAATGCGCTCCCTCTTTTCTCTCTTCTCTATATTCTAACTTCTAGTTTCCCTTTACACTTCACTTCGGCTACGCTCAGTGAACGGGTTTCAAAACCCCTCAACAACAGACAGCCATGAACCAACAACCAACAACGAACAACCAACAACCAACAACTAGATTTTTCTATGCGCCAATACCACTGGCGGTAATCCGTTGAAAGGGTTATGCATTCTTCCTATTGTTTTTGCTCCCATGCCTGATGCCCGCAGCACACTTTTGTCTCCGTAGCGTTTACGAATGTTGTCCATAGCGTTATAAAGGCTTAGAATTTCTTCGGTGTCATCGAACAGGTTAATTTGATAATTACCCGATACTAGGTGACTGAAGCGTATACCGATCAATCGTACCAATAGCCTACGGTTATATAAGTTCTTGAACAGGTCTAAAATTTTAGGAATTAAAATGTGATCGGCACTCGTATACGAAATTCTCATCTGCTTTGAGTAGGTATTAAAATCTGAATATCGAATCTTTACGGAAATACATGCCGTTAGCTTCTCGCCCCTTCGTAATTGATACGCTAGGTTTTCGGTCATGGCAATAAGAATACCACGCAGCCTATTGACATCTATCGTGTCTTTGTCAAATGTTCGCTCTGTAGAGATAGATTTTCTTTCGTTAAACGGAATCACAGGGGTGTTATCAATGCCATTTGCTCTTTTCCAAATGACTCCGCCATTAGCACCCAACACCCTTTGCATTACCTCCATGGGCATTTCTTGCACGGTACGTACTTGCCGCAGGCCCAGGTTCCGTAAGGTCTGGTAAGTCTTATCGCCCACCATCGGTATTTTTTTTATGGATAACGGTGCCAAAAAAGGTTTCTCCAACCCCTCATCTATTTTTAATTGATTGTTTGGTTTTGCCTCGTTCGTAGCTACTTTCGACACTACTTTATTAGCAGATAATCCAAAGGAAATAGGGAGTCCCGTTTCCCTAATAATTTTCTTTCGCATTTCTGATGCATATTGATAGCAGCCAAAAAAACGGTCCATACCGGTGAGGTCTGCATAGAACTCATCGATACTCGATTTTTCGAATACCGGTACGTACTCTTTTATGATTTCGGTCACCACATCAGAATGCTTACTATACTCTCCCGCATTACCACGAATTACAAAAGCATCGGGGCAAAGTTCACGTGCCATTTTCATGGGCATACCAGAATGCACTCCAAAGCCGCGAGTTTCATAACTACACGCCGCTACTACTCCACGATCTCCCGTACCACCCACCAACAAAGGCTTATGCTGCAACTCACGATTATTTAATCGTTCTACAGAAACATAAAAAGTATCTAAATCGATATGTAAAATGGTTTTGCTCATAACTATCCTTAAAAAATTCGGGATAGCTAAATTATGGATTATTTCCAATTATTAGGATTATTTCCATTTTTTAACATTGAAAAATAAAATCTAAAGAACTTTAGAATAGTAGTGACAACTTGGTAAAAATCACTCTCCATAAAACGCAATATGCATGTTGATATGGTTTTAAGCTTCAAACCATTAAAAAAGATAATAGCATTTATATTAAATTCATGTAGTTTTTCGTTAAATGCCATATATCTTGTAGATTACAAAGGTCTTGAACAATTGGTTCTATAAGACTATCTTTAGGGTAAGAACGTACATATGCGCCAATTTCATTTTATATTTTTATTTGTTCTGTCATTAACATTTACTGTTGCACATACGCAAGAGACTTCTACAATAAATATCATTTCCCCAAATGAAAATACAACCTGGAATATTCCGGATAAAATAAGCCTAGAATGGAATACCGTTAAAATAGACACGAGTAAATCTATTCGGTTCTTTTTAGTAAGAAATGAAATGGTCGTACAAGAACTAGGCTCCTTTAAAAACGATGGTTTTGAAGACGGTATAGCGTTAGCAAAAAATATTGGTTCTGGCGACAGGTACCAAGTTGTCGCCATAGAGTTGTTCCCCGATGACAAATTTAATATTGCCAAAAGAGTAACTCCGTTTTTTACAATTACCAATGCAGCTTCAGATGAAAGAAAGAAAAAACAGCAATTAGCGAATGCAAATACGGTTAGCCCTAAAAAAAAGAGAAAAAAGTCTAAAGCCAAAACAAAGGTAAAAGAATCAATTGCTCAAGAACAACCAGCTATAGTACAGACCGAAAAAAAGAATGAACCACGAAATAGTTTTGATGGAAGAAAAATTTCGTACACAAAAGAATTTGAATTCGATTCTGAACATATCATCGTAAAAATATGGGACCACGGCAGGCAAGATGGCGATATCGTTTCTATCTACCTTAATGGCGTACAAGTGGTTAAAAAATACTACTTAACCTATTGGAAAAAAGAGTTCAAAATTAAGTTGGACCCAAATAAATCTAATGATTTATTTTTATACGCCCATAACCTAGGCGACTCACCACCCAATACAGTTGCCGTAGAAATAACCGATGGAAAAAAATCAGAAAATATTGTGCTTAACTCAGATTTACAAAGTTGTGAAGCGGTTTTAATAAGTGTGAAATAACCACCGCATATGCCCTTCTATTCTTATTTTGATGAGCCTGAAAATTATAGAGATCCATTCAGTTTTTATGAACAAGGTGGCTCTCCTTCATTACTACAAGAATTTATAAATACCATTGAAAAGGATAAAAATAATATTGAGGAAATCAATATTTCATGGTATTTATTCAACAACCAATACTTATATAACTATCTCAAAGAAGTAGCTGCAATTGGCATTAAAGTGAATGTAATCACTATACCGTTAGAGGGTTACGACAACAATAACCCTAAAGCCTTAAAAAATCTTGAAACTGAAACAAAAACCGAAGAACGCTTTACCAAATATAATTTAGCAAGAAAGATTTTTGGCGAAACATACCGATCAACATCACACAAAAATTTCAATTTATATATATTCTCCCATCTTTATGTTCGTAGCGCGAATATTAAAAAATTCTCAAGAGGCACCTTACCCTATTCCCTACACATTAAATCTGCCTACATAAAAAAGAAAAACGGTTATTTGGTTTTAATGAGCTCATCTAATTTAGCCGTAAGAGATTTGGTAAAGTATGAATCCATGATCTGCATTGAAAATGAGCCGGGCTATGAAGAAACCGCCAAAGCTTTTTATAAGAATCTGATAGAAAATTCCATTCCTATTAAAGCGTACAAATCTTCATTGAACACTACTTGCAACATGTTCGAAAAAGTAGCGTATAAATTCAGTGGTTCAATGTATATTACGGCTCCTTTTTATGAAAACTCTGCGAATAACTTAGAAAAAAAACTATCAAAACATATAGCATCGGCAACGCACAGAATTATCATTTGTGCACAACATTTGGCAGCATTTAATTATGATTTCAATGCCAACCATCACTCTACCATAGATAAAAATGAAATCAGACAAGGTATATTGGGCATGATTTTAAAAATGGCGAACAATGGTGTTCGTGTTACTTGTTTATCACAAACATTTGCTCCATTACCCAATAATGAAAATAAGTTTAAAAATGCCAAATTTAGAAAGCCGGTAAACACACGTAATTTTCAAAAATTTTATGGTCAGCTGCAACAAACGGATAATATTGAGTATTACGTTAACAACAATATTCACTCAAAATATATTATTATAGACCATATGTTAATTTTTTGTTCTTACAACTTCACACCCACTCAATTCATTTATATTGATCACGTTAAAATTGACAAATTTAAAAACATGTCGAATGTTAGCTATACGGGCATTCACTGTGAAGTAGGTATACATGCTATTATCAAAGACCCGGCAATGGTAGCTGCATTTGAAAATAATGCCATGGATATTATACGAAAGAAGAATACAATACAAGTAAAATAGTTTGTCGAATTAAAAGCAATTTGAAAATCTAAAATGTATTTTTGTTTACATGTGATGAGATTTTATAACTCTTTTACACATGACCAATTAGAATAGTTTAAGAATGAATGTAGTATCCTTTTTTGCTGGAGCAGGTGGTTTGGACCTTGGTTTTGAACAGGCAGGATTCAATGTTATTTGGGCAAACGAGTATGATAAGGATATTTGGGAGACGTATGAAAAGAATCACCCCAATACTATTTTTGATAAAAGAAGTATTGTAGATATCCCCGCGGATGAAGTCCCCGATTGTGACGGTATTATTGGTGGGCCACCTTGCCAGAGCTGGAGTGCAGCTGGTGCCGCAAGAGGTATTAAAGATAAACGAGGACAACTATTTTATGATTTCATCAGGATTCTGGAAGCAAAACAACCCAAGTTCTTTTTGGCAGAAAACGTAAGCGGTATGCTTATTGGCAAACATAGTACTGCACTTGATGGAATTAAAAAACTGCTGAAAAATGCAGGTGTAGGTTATGACCTTTCATTTCAAATGCTAAATGCGTCCGACTATAACGTTCCACAAGACAGAAAAAGGGTTTTCTTCATTGGGATAAGAAAAGATTTGGGTTTCAAATATGAATTCCCAACCGAAACCTTTCCTAAAATAACACTTGAAACGGCAATTGGTGATTTAAAAAACAAGGCGGTACCCGCTTTAGAATATAATAACACCAATGGCACAAAATGTAAAGTTGCCAATCATGAATACATGATCGGTGGTTTCTCTACCATGTTTATGTCTAGAAACCGAGTACGGAATTGGGACGAACAATCATTTACCATACAGGCTGGGGGCAGGCATGCGCCCATACACCCACAGGCTCCAAAAATGAAATTGATCGAGAAGGATGTTAGAATTTTTGTTCCAGGTAAAGAGCAACTTTACCGCAGGCTTAGTGTAAGAGAATGTGCTAGAATACAGACTTTTCCTAACGATTTTATTTTTCATTATAAAAAAGTAGCTGCAGGTTATAAGATGATCGGTAATGCGGTACCTGTTAATTTGGCAAAAATTTTGGCTCAAAGTATTATGGAACAATTAAAGTCAAATGAAAATACCGAACCTCAAGCCGAAAAAACAGCTAATTCAATATCTATTTAAAAACACAAAACCCTCTTAACCAAACGACTAAGAGGGTTTATCAGTACTCGAGGCGGGAATCGAACCCGCACTCCGAAGAACTGGATTTTGAATCCAGCGCGTCTACCAGTTCCGCCACTCGAGCATATTTTACCAGCTAAATTTGGCTTGCTATCAAAATAGGACTGCAAAATTAAATAATAATTTTCTATCCACCACTAAAAATATCAATATTTATGCAATAGCAACCAAAATTAATCTTAAATTTGCACCTTCTAAAAAACAAGGTATTTAAACTGAACAACCAAGTAACTGTTTGGAAAACAATAAATAAAGATATGCCATACCAAGTTCCACAACCAAAAATATTTGCTTGTACCCAAAGTAAAGTCTTAGGGGAGAAAATTGCCAAAGCATATGGCATGGAATTAGGTAATGTTTTGTTCTCTAGATACAGTGACGGTGAATTTCAACCTTCTTTTGAAGAATCTATTCGTGGAACAAGAATATTCCTAATCGGCTCAACACACCCTGGTCCGGAAAATTTAATGGAAATGTTGTTGATGATCGATGCAGCGAAAAGAGCATCTGCGCGCCATATTACAGCGGTTATGCCATATTTTGGCTGGGCAAGACAAGACAGAAAAGATAAACCTAGAGTACCTATAGCAGCTAAACTAGTTGCCAAAATGCTGGAAACAGCAGGGGCCACTAGAATTATCACTATGGATTTACATGCCGACCAAATTCAAGGCTTCTTTGAAAAACCTGTAGATCATTTATTTGCTTCTACATTGTTTTTACCCTATTTAAAAAATTTAGGTCTAAAAAATCTTACCATAGCTTCACCAGATATGGGTGGTTCAAAGAGAGCTTATGCCTATTCAAAAGCCTTAGATTGTGATGTGGTAGTTTGTTATAAACAAAGGGCCAAGGCAAATGTTATATCTCACATGGAATTGATCGGTGACGTAAAAGGTAAAAATGTAGTTTTAGCAGATGACATGGTCGATACTGCAGGTACATTGACCAAAGCAGCTGATCTAATGATGGAAAGAGGTGCTTTAAGCGTAAGAGCCATTGCTACTCACGGTCTATTATCTGGAGGTGCATACGAGAAAATAGAAAATTCAAAACTTACGGAGCTGATCATAACAGATTCCATTCCGGCAGAGGTGAAAAGTGACAAAGTTAAGGTTTTAAGTTGCGCCGAATTATTTGCAGATGTTATGGATAAAGTGCATAACAACAACTCAATATCTTCTAAGTTTTTAATGTAACCTAGAAATCAAAAACAAGAATATTAATTTTTAATACATATAATGAAGTCAATTACAATTAAAGGATCAGAAAGAGAAAGCGTGGGCAAAAAGGCAACGAAGGCCCTACGTAATGCTGGAAAGGTTCCTTGCGTGGTATACGGAGGGGAAAAACCATTACACTTTTCAGCAGATGAACTAGCGTTCAGAGACTTGGTTTACACTCCAAATGCACACACGGTTGCAATTGAATTGGAAGGCAAAGAAACGGTTAACGCTGTATTACAGGACATTCAATTTCACCCTGTAACAGATGCTATCATCCATATTGATTTTTATCAATTATTCGATGATAAAATGGTTACCATGAACATTCCTGTAAGATTACAAGGAAATTCACCAGGTGTACGTAACGGTGGACGTTTATTGTTCAGAAAACGTAAACTTGCCATTAAAGCTTTACCAAGCAAATTACCAGATTTCTTTGATATCGATATTTCTAAATTGAAAATTGGTCAGAACATCTCGGTAGCATCTTTATTAAACGATGAGTTCACCATCTTACACCCAGAAAGCCAAGTTGTAGTACAGGTTAAAACTGCTCGTACGGCTGTTGTTACAGATGATGAAGATGAAGATGAGGATGGAGCTGAAGGTGCAGAAGGTGCATCTGAAGATACTGCTCAAGAATAAACATAAAAGTTTAAGATTCATTAAAAAGCATCCTGGTACTTGTATCAGGATGCTTTTGTATTTTTACGCCTTAATTATATACTATAAATGTTCCGTTTTTTTAAATCATTATTTACCGAACAGAGCATCATTACCGCAGAAACAGACCCCATGAAAAAATTTTTAATCGTTGGCCTTGGAAATATAGGAGAAGAATACGCCGAAACCCGACATAATATTGGTTTTAAAATATTGGATGAGGCAGCCAAAGCAAATGATTTCACCTTTGAAACAGCAAAATTGGGCGACATTGGCTCTTACAAAGTAAAAGGTAGAACAATTATATGTCTCAAACCTTCCACATATATGAACAGGAGCGGCAAGGCATTAAAATATTGGATGGACAAGGAAAAAATACCGCAAAGCAATGTACTTGTAATTACCGACGACATTAACTTACCGTTTGGAACCATCCGTGTTAAAACAAAGGGCAGTAATGGCGGACATAACGGATTAAAGGATGTAGAGTTATTTCTACAAACTATTAAATATAACCGTTACCGATTTGGTGTTGGCGCAGATTTTGGCAAAGGAAGACAAGTTGAATACGTTTTGGGGGAATGGAACGATGAAGAAAAAGCCTTGCTCCCCGAACGATTGAAAAAATCTACTGAGATCATCAATTCTTTCGCCCTAGCAGGGATTGCCAGAACCATGAATCAGTTTAATAATTCTTAGAGCACTTTAAAAGAGTAAATACCAGTATCGGACCTATTGCCTTCTTCATCAATTACGATAATACGCCAATAGTATACTGTATCTGATGAGACTGATACCTTAACACTAGTTACTTCTGATGAAAGCGAACGTATAAGGTCTATAGGAGGGGTTTCTACAGAGAAATACACTTCATAACCAGTTATATCATTATCTAGGTCAGATGCCGACCATACTAGCTCTACTTCATTATTGATGTCCATAAAAACATTAGCCGAAGAAGCGGGACTCTCAATTGTTGCCGGAAATGGAGCAAATGTAGTTCTCGATCCTGAATTATAAAAATACCATTCAGCACTAGATACCGTCTGTTCTACCTCACTATTTCGCGAACGTACCAACCATGAAAACTGCTCTCCTTTAGCTAAAGGCAATGTTGCTGAATTTGTAGTAGATACAATTGTTTGTACAGTACCAGTTGCAATATTGGTTACGCGTAGTTCATAGGTTTCGGTGTGATCTGCTAAGTTCCATATAAATTCTACCTGACTGGTCTCACTACCTAAGCTAACACCCGTTGTACATTCGGAGTTCTCTTCAGGAAAAACTAAACTTACCGCTTCTGGGGGCGTTGCAGAACTTTTCTTTTTACAACCCGTAAAAGCCATAAGTATGCACAAAGAAAGAAGTAAAAACCGTATCATTCCTTAATTACTTTTGTTGTTCCATTAATTGTTCTTCCATCAAACTTTAAATAATAGATTCCCGCAGTCAATGAGCTTAAATCCATTTGAATTACACCATCGACCAGTGAAATTGTTTTACTGTAAATATATCTTCCTTCCACACTAAAAACACGCACCACAACCTCTTCTTCAACAGCACCAACATAAACCTGTACCATATCTTTCACCGGATTTGGAAATACTATCGGTCGCTCATAAAAGACAATCTGTTCATCGTGTACGCCTTGACATGCAATTGAAGTATATACTTTTAATGTATTTATTCCTTTTTGCAGTTCTAGCTGCACCACAGAATCCTCAGTTTGTATTGCTATACCGTTTAATTCTACCGTATACAAAGTACCGCCTTCTAAGTCTAAAGTCACCAAAGATCCATCATCGGCAACTTTTGATGTAACATTCAATGGACCTGGCTCTGTAATTTGAACATCAACACAATACTCTTGGTATACTACAAGTCCGTCAGAACCGGTAATACACAAAGTATATGTGCCAGAGCTTAAGTTCGCCAAATTAAAGCCATTGGAAAAATTCTGTGTTAAACTCAGGTCATTCCCCGTTACGGTAACTTGATAATCCAAAGCTAGTTTAGGGGCTATAGACAGTGAACCATCATTATTATCGCTACACGTTTCGCTTTCTAATGTAATAACAAAATTCTCTGGTGGAAAACGATAGATTGCACAACCGGAAGCATCAACTTCTTGTCCTTCTGGAGTATTCAGACAAAGGTCATCACCATCATCGAATACACCATCATTATCTGCATCTGGCCTAAAGTCTCCTTCCACACAAACTTCAAGGGCAAAAGACACCAAACTACCACCATCAGAAGGTGCATTATCTTTGACTTCTAAAGTCCATTCACCAAGTATCGACTCACCATTAAACGAGCTTAATGTTCCCAAGGGTTTTACCGAACCGCCTATTCCAGGGTTCACACCACAGTCAAAAGCTGGACTATCATCATCAAAAATGGCGTTTATATCACTTGCATCTCCACAAGAATTGGAGACAAGGGTAACCGTAGTACCTGCTGGCGAAGTTAAACTCACCACCAAATCTGCCAAAAACGTATGTTCAATATCTAACTGTACATTGATATCCGCAATAGGTAAATCTTCCAAAAATATAAGTGTAGAGGTAATTACCGGTGTACCACTACTCGATATGGCTAAAGGTGTATCAGAAGCAGTTTTGGTAGTACAATTGAACTGAACGGTAGAAAAACTGAAGACCTCACTAAAATCTCCTTCTCCACAGTCGTTTTTAGGTTTTACACGCCAAAAATAAGTACTATTATTATCGAGCAAAGTTGGCGTATAAGAACTGCCGTTGACAGATACAGACTCGACAACATCTGTAAAAGTTGCGTCACTGGCTATTTCTATCTCATACTGCGTGTTCCCAATCGCCGTACCCCATTCCAATAGAACATCTGTAGACGCATTTTCAAATCCGTCAGCGGGAGCTAGCAAAATAACATCTTCAAAATCATCATCGAACACACGAACTTGCAGTGTAATTTCTTTTGTAACGGTTGCAGATGTTGCTACTACTTTTACAGGATATTCCCCAACGTTTAAGCCAGCTATACCTTCAAATGTTATACTCACCTCGGTATCGGTAGCATCAGCAGTTGTAGGTGTAAATGTAGCAGTTAAACCAGCAGGCAAATCTTCCACCGTAAAAGTACTTTCTTCGTCGAAACCTAAATTGGTTTCATAATTAAAGGACACATCTAAATCGTTTGGCTTACAGACATCAAATATCACCTGATCAAAATTCATGACTATTTCAGATGGCGTAATGGAAAAACCAGCATCATTGACAGCGAAGAATATATTATCATCTGCCTTAACCATAATTTTACCGGTACTGGTTGATATATTAGGTATTATGACACTATGACTACCGTCATTTGTCGTATTTTCTGCAAGAATATCAGTAAACGTAATTCCACTATCGGTAGATAATAAAATGGTAACCGTTTCGGCATTTATTGGTGCTACATCTGTATTTGCAACATCCCAGGTAATAGTTTGTACAGAACCAGCCTCAAAGGTTTCTTGCGTATTTTGGGAAGTAATCAAAAACGGACCCGCTTCATTACTTACCGATACCGTCATCTCGTCGGAAACAGATTGCCCGCCGTTTAGGGCATTATCTCTTACCGTCAATGAAAAATTAAAATTTCTGCCCACATTTGAAACGCTTTCCCAAGCATCTCCAACAGAAGGTAAAGTTTCTGTAAGTTCCCCTTCTAAAATGCGGGTGAGATTGGGAAAATAACGCTCTGGATCAAGTGTTGGGGGCAAAGACCTGAAATTGGCCCCTGCAGGGTTTGTAGGTCCAAATGTAGTTTGGGTTACAATTCCATTATCTATCTGCT
This sequence comes from Maribacter litoralis, assembly GCF_003075045.1. Classification (GTDB taxonomy): domain Bacteria; phylum Bacteroidota; class Bacteroidia; order Flavobacteriales; family Flavobacteriaceae; genus Maribacter; species Maribacter litoralis. The sequence continues at coordinate 31,712 of NZ_QCZD01000004.1, forward strand.
CCCAAGTGTAACTAAGAACATCGCCAGCATCTACATCGTTAGCCTCGCCGGTAAGCACAAAAGGCGTTCCCTTTGGTATACTGTAATCGGTCAGGGCAGATAATGTTGGCGGGCTATTTGTCAGCACAACGGTTTCACCACATGAAATTGTTTCTAGATAATCCCTTATCTGTACTATACTTACGTAATGAAAATAATCATCGCTATTATTAGCCACATTATTGTTTCCCGTAATACCAGCATAGCCCATAATTGTTGTTCCACTTGCAGGTTCTACTTGTACGGTGGTACCTTCTGATGTATGTGAAAAAGAGTGATTGGCCCCAAACTGGTGCCCCATTTCATGAGCGACCAAATCAATATCAAAAGCATCACCTACCGGAGAGGATAAAGTAGTATACCCACTACCCTTTCTACCGTTTACACAAACGGCCCCAATAAAACCCGAGTTACCATCTAAAGTATTGTCCTGTTGATTGAACAAATGCCCTATATCATAATTTGCCTCTCCAATAACACTAGTCAAGGTATTTTGAACTTGAGAACTTAAGCTTCCAGTATATGGGTCGGTGTCTGGGTCGGTATAAATAACAAGATCGGTATTTGTGATCAATTCTAACGTTATTGCCAAATCCCTTTCAAAAACCGCATTGATTCTTGTTAACGTAGCATTTATTGCCGCAAGGGCATCTACTTTTGTTCCTCCATGAAATTCTGTGTACTCACCCGAAGCTGAAATAGCTACCCTAAATTTTCTAAGCGTTTGATCATCCACTAATTTAGCTGTCAGGTTTTGAGAGTATTCTAGAACCTCCGGTATCGTCTTACAGACAAAATCAATGTCACTTTTCTCTTGTTCCGTTCTTCTGTACAACACATAAATATCATCGGTAGATTTCTGCATAAAAAGTGCGCCGTTCTCACCAGAAGTCATCATGGTACTTTGTATTCCCTTTGGGGAAACACTAAACCTTACTTGCTTGGTAACATCATGTAGTGCAATACCTTTGTAAGATTTTATAGAAGGATATTTTAAAGAAAGTTCTTCAGTAAAAAGATGTGCATCTTCTACAACAAAAGGAATTAGCTCCCCTGTTTCATCAGGAAAATAAACAATTTTAGAATCTTTGCTGCCGTTAAGAGCCTTTGACAATTGTTCTTGATCCAACTTAAAAGCTTTACTATTATTAACTTTTAATCGTTGTGTAGAAAATTGCTTCGCCGTTCCGTTCAACTCCGTATTTTTCCAATAAGTGGATTGCGCCACACCGGAAAAGGAAAGAAATGCTATGGTAATTGTAAAAACTAGGCGTAATTTTGCAATCATTAAGGGACTTTTAACCAAAATCAAATATAAGTCTTTTTATTTTCTATCATAAGGTGATTACAGTCCGCAACATTTCCAAATACAAAGAAGAACACCCTACGGTTATGACCATAGGCACCTTTGACGGGGTACATATAGGCCACCTTAAAATACTTAATAAAATCATAAACCATGCCAAGAGTACCGAACTTAAATCATCGGTACTAACGTTTTTTCCACATCCAAGAATGGTATTACAGAAAGATGCCAACATAAAATTATTGAATACCATTGAGGAAAAAATAAATATTTTAGAACGTTTAGGTTTAGATGTACTTATCATTCACCCTTTCACAAAAGAATTCTCGAGACTTACTGCAACTGAGTTCGTTCGCGACATTCTGGTAAACACCTTGAACACCAAAAAAGTAATTATTGGTTATGACCACAGGTTTGGCAGAAACCGAACTGCCAATATTAACGACCTGGTAACATTTGGCAATACTTATGATTTTTCCGTCGATGAAATACCGGCACAAGAAATAGATGATGTTTCGGTAAGTAGTACTAAGATCAGAAAAGCCTTAGAAGATGGGGATATAGAAACGGCGAACAACTATTTAGGGTATGACTATATGCTTACGGGCGCCATTATTAAAGGTAAAGGCATTGGTAAGCAGCTTGGTTATCCTACGGCTAACCTTTCTATTGCGGAGGACTATAAACTTATACCTAAAAACGGTGCGTATGTAGTTAACAGTGTAATAAATGGCAATATGGTATACGGCATGATGAACATTGGTTTTAACCCTACAGTCAACGGTACCAAAAAATCTATAGAAGTAAACTTTTTCAATTTTGATGCAGATCTGTACAACTTAAAAATTCAAGTTAATATTTTGGTTCGCTTAAGAGATGAACATAAATTTGAATCGATTGATGCCTTGAAAACGCAGTTGGCCAAAGACAAAGTAAAATCTCTACATTATATTAATAGATAATTATGCTCAATAGGTTATTATTTCAACGCATAGATAATAGCTCATTAATCGCATTTCGCATATTTTTTGGCATTCTGGTTTCATTGGAATGTTTTGGTGCCATTGCTACCGGTTGGGTAAATAGAAATTTAATTGCCCCAAAATACAAGTTTCCATTTATTGATTTTGATTTTCTACAACCATTACCAGGCTACGGTATGTATTTCTACTTTGGTATAATGGGGCTAATGGGGTTATTTATTGCCGTAAGCTTTAAATATCGTGCTAGCATTATTACGTTTACGGTCATGTGGACCGCTACATATCTGATGCAAAAAACCGCATATAACAACCACTATTACCTGCTTATTTTAATTTCATTTATTATGTGCTTTTTTCCTGCGGAAAGAAGCCGATCATTAGATGTTAAGCAGAACCCTAAATTAGAAAGCAACTCTATGTTCGCCTATGTAAAATGGATTGTTGTATTTCAATTGCTCATTGTTTACGTATACGCCTCTGTAGCTAAAATGTATGGAGATTGGCTAGACTTTAGCACTATAGAGGTATTAATGCGATCAAAAAAAAGTTATTGGTTAGTAGGTGATTTGCTACAAGAAAAATGGATACACAAAATAATTGGGTCGGTCGGTATATTATTTGATCTACTTATTGTGCCTGCCTTACTTTGGAAACCTACGAGAAAGATCGCTTTCTTTCTTTCCTTGTTTTTTCACTTGTTCAACTCAATTATATTTCAAATAGGTATTTTTCCATATCTCTCTATTGCATTCAGCGTTTTCTTTTTTGAACCTGAGACTATTCGCAGAATTTTCTTTAAATCGAAAATTCCGTTTACCAACTCACCCATTATACTACCAAAACATAGAAATCTAATTTTATTGGGGCTTACAACTTATTTCATAATTCAGTTGGTTTTGCCCATAAGACACTACGCCTTTAAAGACGATGTACTTTGGAATGAAGAAGGGCATAGAATGAGCTGGCGAATGATGTTGCGCAGTAGACAAGGTAAAGGGAAATTTAAGGTGGTAGATAAAAATACCGAAGAGGTTTTTATTATAAACCCCAAAGATTATGTATCTCGTGGTCAGGAAAGAAAAATATTTGCCTATCCTGATTTTGCATGGCAGTTTGCCCAATACCTAAAAAAAGAATTTGCAGAAGAAAACAGAGAAGTTTCGGTATACTTAACAAATTCAAAGATCAGTATAAACCGTAAGCCTTACGAACCCTTTATAGATTCAAAAACCGATTTGGCTGCCGAAAAATGGTATCAAACCAAACACCACGATTGGATTCTGCCATCAAACTACAACAAACCTAAAAAATAATTTATCTCCGTTTAGTAGATAAAAGTATCCATATTAAATATAAGATTACCGTAAATTTGCGGGTAAATACAATTCAATAATGCTACAAATACAAACCATTAGAGATAATAAGGAAGATATTATCCTAGCCCTTGGAAAAAGAAATATTGACGCACGGCCCTTAGTGGAGAAAGTGCTTCAATTAGATGAAAACAGACGTGCAGCACAAACTAGTTTGGACAACGTTTTGGCAGAATCGAATAAAATTTCCAAAGAAATCGGTGTATTGTACAAGACAGGAAAAGTTCAAGAAGCTAACCTGTTAAAAGAGCAGACCGTAAAATTAAAAGAAGAGTCCAAACAATTGAGCGAAGACTTGAATACTGCTGAAGAAGAATTAAAATTACTACTGTACCAATTACCAAATGCTCCGCATACCTCAGTAGTAAGAGGTTCTACAGAAGAGGACAATGAAGAAATTTTCAGTGAAGGTGATGTTCCCAAATTAAATGAAGCCGCACTACCACATTGGGAGCTAGCAAAAAAATATGACATTATAGATTTTGAACTAGGTGTTAAGATCGCTGGTGCAGGTTTTCCGGTGTATAAAGGAAAAGGTGCTCGTTTGCAACGCGCCCTAATCGCATATTTCTTAGATAAGAACACAGAAGCGGGCTATACCGAAATTCAAGTGCCACATTTGGTCAATGAATTATCTGGGTATGGAACAGGTCAATTGCCAGATAAAGAAGGGCAAATGTACCATGTAACTGCAGATGATCTTTATTTGATACCAACGGCAGAAGTTCCAGTTACGAACATTTTTAGAGATGTTATTGTCAACGAGAACGACTTTCCAATTACTTACACAGGTTATACCCCATGTTTTAGAAGGGAAGCAGGTAGCTATGGCGCACATGTAAGAGGCCTAAACCGTTTGCACCAGTTCGACAAGGTTGAAATTGTACGTGTAGAACATCCTTCAAAATCTTACGAAGCATTAGATGGTATGGTAGAACATGTGAAGAATATTTTAAGGGAGCTTAAATTGCCGTATAGAATTTTAAGACTTTGTGGTGGTGACCTAGGTTTTACAGCCGCACTTACTTTCGACTTTGAAGTGTTTTCAACCGCACAAGACCGTTGGTTAGAAATTAGTTCTGTTTCAAACTTTGAAACCTACCAAGCCAATAGATTAAAATTACGTTTTAAAGACGAGAACGGTAAAAACCAATTAGCACATACCTTGAACGGAAGTTCATTGGCATTGCCACGTGTTTTAGCAGGAATTCTAGAAAATTACCAAACTGCAGATGGCATTAAAATACCAGAAGTATTGATTCCGTATTGTGGTTTTGATATGATCGACTAAATCACTTTAATCCAAAGGGTACATACTGCTTATCACAAATTTAAGAATGCAGTAACAATTAAACGTCATGATATTTATAAATATCATGACGCTCTTTTTTAAAAGTATATTCTTTTAAGCCAATTAAATCTGCGACCTTTATTATTAAATTTAACCAATTATGAATTGGATTTTATTGATCATCGCTGGTCTATTCGAAGTAGCCTTTGCTTTCTGCCTTGGAAAAGCAAAAGAGTCTACCGGTAATGAAATGTATTTATGGTATGTAGGCTTTTTATTGGCTTTAGCTATTAGCATGCTACTTTTAGTAAAGGCGACACAAACATTACCAATTGGTACGGCCTATGCCGTTTGGACAGGTATTGGCGCCGTTGGCACTGTGCTTGTGGGTATATTTGTTTTCAAAGAACCGGCCACATTTCTACGCATGCTGTTTTTAACTACTTTAATTGGATCTATAATAGGACTAAAAGTAGTTTCGCATTGAACAATAATAGTACCAAAGCTTATTACCAAAGCATTAACAACCACTTACGGCATTCTACGTATCTTTGAGTATGCGGTTTATCATTTTTCTAATTACATATTTAACCCTTTCTACTCTGGCCTTCGCCCAAGATGATTTCTTGGCCAAACAATATTTTGAAGATGGCGACTTTGAAAAAGCCGTAGTTTTTTATGAAAAACTAGTGGATAAAAACCCCAGAAGAACAGAGTATGTTCAACAATTGGTGTCATGCTACCAGCAATTAGAACGGTATAATGAAGCCGAAGTATTTTTAAACCAGCGTTTAAAAGATCGTAACCCTTACCCTACCTTATTAATTGACCTAGGCTATAATTACGCTCTTCAAGAAAAAACAGAATTAGTACAAAAAAATTATGACAAAGCTTTAGATATTATTGACAAGAACCCCAATTACGGTTATGCATTAGGTCTACAATTTCAGAAATACAATCTTTTGAACATGGCAATAAAAGCTTTTCAAAAATCAATGAAACTAAACCCTGCCTTAAATTTCAATTTTCAACTGGCTAGAATTTATGGGGAACAGGGTAATGTTGAAGCCATGTACAATTCTTATCTAAATCTTGTAATTGATGGCAAAACATCTAAAAGCAACATTCTAAGAAGTATTGATGATTTTGTTTCTGAAGACCCAGAGAATAAAAATAACACGCTACTAAAAAAAGTACTATTGGAGCGTGCACAAAAGAATCCAGATATTTTATGGAATGAGCTATTAAGTTGGTTGTTCATAAAGCAAAACCAGTTTAGTAGTGCTTTTAGACAAGAAAAAGCCATCTTTAAGCGTATGAATGGTAGCTCTACTACCCGTTTAGTAAACTTGGGCCAGAGTGCGCTAGAAAATGAAGCATATGAAATAGCCAAAGACATCTATAGTTATATCATTGCCAATACCAGTGATAAAATCGTACAATTAGATGCTGAATTAAATCTTATTGATATTGATTTGGTAAACGCAACGGGCAATAAATTAGACGCTATTGAAAAAAAGTACGAAGAACTTGTAGACATATACGGTTATAAATCGCAAACTCTGCAACTTCAAGTAGCATATGCCAATTTTCTAACCTTTAAAAAAAATGACCCCACGCCTGCAGAAAAATTATTAAAGAACAGCCTTCAACTACCTTTGAGCGCTAGGGGAACGGCATATTTAAAATTGGCATTGGGCGATATTTTAGTGTATAATAAAAAGTTCAATGAAGCCCTTATTTATTTTTCACAAATTCAACAGAAGCTTAAAAATGATGTATTGGGACAAAATGCTCGATATAAAGTTGCCCAAACCAGTTTTTACAAAGGAGATTTTGATTGGGCACTAACCCAATTAAAGGTATTAAGAAGTTCTACCTCTCAACTTATTGCAAATGACGCTATGCAATTAAGCCTTTTAATATACGACAATTCGCTGGAAGACTCTACCCAAACAGCCCTTAAAAAATATGCTAGGGCAGATTTTTTAGCCTACCAAAACAAAAATAACGAAGCTATTTCAGCATTAGGTGACATTCTAGAAAACCACAAGGGAGAAAAAATTGAGGACGAAGCCTTGTTAAAGCAAGCGCAACTATTCGAAAAACTGAAAAAATTTGAGGATGCACAGTTAAACTATCAAAAAATCATTACATTTTATGGTAATGGCATTCTTGCAGATGATGCTTATTATGCCTTGGGAGAGCTTTATAGAAAAGAATTCAACGACCCCTTGAAAGCCAAGGAACAGTACGAAAAAATCATCTATAACTATCAAGATAGTTACTACTTTCCAGAAGCCCGTAAGAACTTTAGAATTTTAAGGGGAGACTCCATTAATTAAATTCAAGGTTCATCGAATGCATAGTTAAGGTCCAGTTGAACTAACTTTGCATTTTTAATTGAACAAAAGCACATGTATATTTATAACGTAACTACCAATATAGAGGAAACAGCCCATGACACTTGGTTACAATGGATGAAAGAAACCCATATTCCACAAGTATTATCAACCGGTAAATTTTTAAGTGCAAAATTCACCAAGGTATTGGTAGAAGAAGATATGGGCGGTTTTACTTATTCTGTTCAATATACCGTTCATGATAAAGCAACTTTAGATAGGTACTATGAAGAAGATGCACCCAAATTAATAGAAAGCATTCAACAAAAATTTGCCGGTCAATTGGTTTCTTTTAAGACCGAGTTAGAAGTCGTAGATGAGTATTTTGTACAACGCGCTACAGCAACTCATTTTCTGTTCACTTATGGCACCTTACAAGAAAGAGAAGTACAACTTGGGGTTTTTGCAAGACCCTTGAACGGATTTGAAGATGAATTACCTTCATATACTATATCCGACCAAAAAATTGCAGATCTCTACCCTACCTTAAAACATACCGGAAAAAAAGAGGATTCAATTAAAGGTCAAGTGTACACATTATCTCACCATGAATTACAAAAAGCTGATATTTATGAGGGTGAAGCCTACGAAAGAATCGAAATTCAATTAGCTTCCGGAAAGAAAGCTTGGGCTTATATTGCAAAACTGTAGGCTATTTAAAATAGATGTATGGGAACAAAAAAAAAGAAATATAAAGGAGATAAATATGCTCATAAAAAGCATCAGGAAAAAGGTCCCGTAAAAGCAAAAAAACACTTAGGCCAGCATTTTTTAAAAGATGAGGCTATTGCCAAGCAAATTGCAGATACATTATTACAGCAAGGCTATAAAAATGTTATTGAAATAGGTCCCGGTACCGGCGTATTAACTAAATATCTTTTATTGCGCGACAGTAATTTGGTAGCTATGGATTTAGATTCGGAATCCATAACATACCTAAACCAAACTTTTCCGTTAGAGCACCCAAAAGCATTTGAAGGCGACGGATCTTTTAAGGTAATTGAAGCTGATTTTTTAAATTTTGATATTTCTTCTTTGTTCGGTGATGAGCAATTTGGCATTACCGGCAACTTTCCCTACAATATTTCTACGCAGATAGTTTTTAAAATGCTCGAATTACGGCAACAAATTCCCGAATTCTCAGGTATGTTTCAAAAAGAAGTCGCACAACGTATCTGCTCTCCAAAAGGCAGTAAGGCTTACGGTATACTTTCAGTATTGGTACAGGCTTTTTATAACGCAGAGTATCTATTTACCGTAGAGCCAGATGTTTTCGATCCGCCCCCAAAAGTTCAATCGGGCGTATTGCGGTTAACTCGTAAGGAAAACTTCGAACTCTCTTGCGATGAACAATTGCTGTACAGAGTTGTAAAGACAGCTTTTAACCAACGCAGAAAGACATTACGTAACAGTTTAAAAACATTTACATTATCAGATAATCTAAGAGAAGATACTATATTTGACCTTAGACCCGAACAATTGGCTGTTGACGATTTTATAGCATTGACGAAGAAAATAGCAAATGACACCCTTTAAACTTACAGAAGAATTAGTTTCAGAAATAGAACAGCTCATTGAACTGCACAATGACGCTGAACTAAATGCTATGTTAGGGACTGTGCATTATGCCGATGTTGCTGAAATTATAAATGAATTAGATAAAGAGCAAGCAACATACTTGATCAAGCTACTTGATAGCGATAAAACCTCTGATGTTCTTACAGAGTTAGATGAAGATGTTCGTGAAGCTATTCTAAGTAATTTATCAACAAAGGAAATTGCGGGCGAATTAGAAGAACTTGATACCGATGATGCCGCCGATATTATTGGGGAACTTCCTAAAGAACAGATACAGGATGTCATCTCTAAAATTGAAGACCGAGAACATGCTAAAGATATTGTTGACCTTTTAAGATATGCCGAAGATTCTGCAGGCGGACTCATGGCAAAAGAGCTTGTTAAGGTAAACGAAAACTGGAACGTACTTACCTGCGTTAAAGAAATGCGGGTTCAAGCAGAGAACGTTACTCGTGTACATTCTATCTACGTAGTTGATGATGAAGAAAAGTTAAAAGGCCGCCTTTCATTAAAAGATTTATTGACCACTTCTACAAAGACCCACATAAAAGATGTTTTTATAAAGAACGTAGATTCTGTAAATGTTAATGAAGACCCAGAAGAGGTAGCAAGAATCATGAGTAAGTATGATTTGGAAGCCATACCGGTGGTAGATGAAATCGGTAGGTTAGTAGGGCGAATTACCATTGATGATATTGTTGATGTCATTAAAGAAGAAGCAGAAAGAGATTACCAAATGGCTGCAGGTATTTCTCAAGACGTAGAAGCAGATGATAGTATTTGGGATCTTACCCGTGCACGTTTACCTTGGTTAATTTTAGGACTTTTTGGTGGCGCCGCCGCCGCCGTGATCATGGGCGGTTTTGAAGAAATGTTTCGCGAGTATACCGTACTTTTTCTATTTACACCGTTAATTGCAGCAATGGCAGGTAATGTTGGCGTACAGTCAAGTGCCATTATTGTACAAGGTTTGGCCAACGATGATATTAAGGGAAGCATTAGTAATAGGTTGATCAAAGAAATGCTTTTAGCATTGCTGAACGGATTTATCCTTTCTTGCCTATTACTGATCTTTACTTGGATCTGGAAAGGAGATTTTCCTACTTCGCTGGCAATTTCAATCTCATTGATTGCCGTTATAGTAGTAGCCGGTTTCATAGGTACTTTTGTTCCTTTGTTTTTGGATAAAAGAGGAATCGACCCTGCCATTGCAACAGGTCCATTTATTACCACCAGCAACGATATTTTCGGTATTTTGATTTACTTCACTATCGCCAAGTTGATTTTGGGCATATAATTAAGTGCACATCTTTTTTAGAATACTAAGGCTTTACGTATCTTACTGTATTCATTTTTTTTAAATTAAAATAGCCTTAGCACTATCCTTAAACAGGATTGGTTAAACAGACGCATGAAAAGCATCAACCTAAAAGAAAAATATAATCTTGTTAATGGGTATTGGCATCCGCACCAAATAGGTATGGTAGATAATATGCAGGTATTATTGGCAAAACTAAAAGGTGAGTTTGTTTGGCATTCACATGACAATGAAGATGAGCTCTTTCAAATTGTAAAAGGTACGCTTTACATGCAATTTAAAAATCGTACGGAAATAGTTCAACAAGGAGAGATAATTATTGTACCCAAAGGTGTAGAACACTGCCCTATGACCAAAAATGATGAAGAAGTACACGTAATGTTATTTGAAAAACAAAGCATTGCTCATACCGGAAACGTTAAGGACGAAAAAACAAAAACAGAATACCCCAAAATATAATTAAGCATAAATGAAAGTATTACACGTAGATATAAATCACCCTTTAATAATTGAAAAATTTTCTGAATTAGGTTTTCAGAACGATGAAGATTACACCTCATCAAAAGAAGAGATAGAAGCTAAAATAGCCGATTATGACGGACTCATTATTAGAAGTAGGTTTACTATAGATTCCCAATTTTTAGATAAGGCAAAAAATCTAAAATTCATTGGTAGGTTAGGTGCCGGACTAGAAAATATTGATACCAAGTATGCAAAATCTCTAGGTATTTTTCTTGCCGCCGCACCAGAAGGCAATCGTAATGCCGTTGGTGAACATGCATTAGGTATGCTTTTATCATTATTCAACAAACTAAATACAGCAGATAAGGAAGTAAGAAATGGTAAATGGGACCGTGAAGGTAACCGTGGTATTGAACTAGAAGGAAAAGTAGTTGGGGTAATCGGTTACGGCAACATGGGCAAGGCCTTTGCCAAAAAATTAAAAGGTTTTGATGTAGATGAGGTAATCTGCTATGATATCCAAGGCGGAGTAGAAGATGATAATGCTCGCCAAGTGGGCATTATGGAATTTCAAAGCAGAGTAGATGTTATTAGCCTACATGTGCCACAAACAGAATTAACCATTGGTATGGTTGACGCAGCCTATCTCGAAAAATTTAAAAAACCAATTTGGATCATCAATACCGCAAGGGGCAAGTGTATAAAAACCATCGATTTGGTAGATGCCTTAAAATCGGGCAAAGTACTCGGTGCAGGTTTAGATGTATTAGAATATGAAAAGGCTTCTTTTGAAAACATGTTTACCGATGATAATTTACCAGAAGCGTTTCAATACCTAATTGAATCTGACAAAGTAATATTATCGCCCCATGTTGCTGGCTGGACCGTTGAAAGCAAAATAAAGCTTGCACAAACCGTAGTCGATAAAATAAAAGCCAAATTAGAAAGTTCCAATGAAATATAAAGGCAGCACACCAGACGAATATATTGCTCAACTACCACAAGAACGTAAAGAGGTTATTGAAAAGCTTAGATCAATTATGCTTACAAATTTACCCATAGGGTTTTCAGAGCAATTAAGTTATGGTATGTTAGGTTACGTTGTTCCTCATGAACTGTATCCGGCAGGTTATCATGTACAACCAGAATTGCCGTTACCTTTTATAAATTTGGCATCACAGAAAAACTATATTGCCCTATACCACTCAGGTATATATGCAGATACAACCTTAATGAATTGGTTCAAGGGCGAGTACCCAAAGTACTGCAAACGCAAATTAGATATGGGCAAAAGCTGTATACGATTTAAAAGTATGGATGATATCCCTTATTCCTTAATAGAAGAATTGTGCACTAAAATGACGGTACAGCAATGGGTCGACTTGTACGAGAGTAATATAAAAAGGTAGATAGATATGAAAAAAAGAGTAACAGGGCTAGGTGGTTTTTTCTTTAAAACCAAAGATCCAGATCATTCGAAAAATTGGTACAACAAACATTTAGGGTTAAATACAGATCAATACGGATGTACTTTTTGGTGGAAAGACAAAGAAGGGAACGATTGCTCGACCCAATGGAGCCCCATGAATGAAGACACTACGTATTTTAAACCTAGCCAATCTAGCTTTATGATGAATTTTAGGGTTGAAAATCTTGTAGAGTTGTTGGAGGTTTTAAAAGAAGAAGGAGTTACCGTTATTGGAGAAATCGAAGAATTTGAATATGGAAAATTCGGATGGATCTTAGACCCTGACGGAAATAAGCTAGAACTTTGGGAGCCAATAGATAAAGCATTTTTGTGATGTTCAAATAATTACTACATTTAACACTTATAATAACCACCAAACAACAATTATAATGTCAGAAGAAAACAAAGATTTCGGAGATAAAGCAGAAGAATCTGCAAATGAATTTAGCGAAGGAGCTAAAAAAACAGCAAATGAATTCACAGCTGGAGCGAAAGAAGCTTTCAGTGGAGCTGGAGGAGAAAATAAAAAAATGTTAGCCGGTATACTAGCCATTATAATAGGATCCTTAGGTATTCATAAATTCATATTAGGATACCAAAAAGAAGGAATAATAATGTTAGTCATTACGCTAGTATTAGGAGCCGTAACATGTGGAATAGGTGCATCTGCTATGTGGGTGGTTGGTATTATTGAAGGTATCATCTACTTAACAAAATCAGACGAAGAGTTTTACAACACATACCAAGTTGGTAGAAAACCTTGGTTCTAAATAACATTGGCCAGATAAATTTTATCTGGCCTTTTTTTAATTATTCTATTATCGTAATATTTCTATATACAAATATTAAATGGGACTCACTAAAACACAAATATTCAATGTAGAGCAAAATGAGCTGGCCGTCATTTTTAAGGTGCTATCCAATCCTGCGCGCATTGCCATTTTGCAATATATAAGTAGGCAAGACGCCTGTATCTGTAATGATATAGTCGATGAAATTGGTCTGGCCCAACCTACAATATCTCAGCATCTAAAAGAATTAAAAAGTATAGACCTAATTAGAGGTGAAATTGAAGGTAAAAAAGTATGCTATTGCATTAATCTACCAAAATGGACGGCAATACAAGACCTTTTGAATTCATTCTTTAATACCACAAAAAGTAACTGTTGCTAATGAAGCTTGTAAAATAAAACCTATAACGGTCCATTAAAATTTATAAGAAATGAACAATATCACTATAAGAGCCATGTTAGCTACCGACTGGGATGCCGTAGCCAAAATATATGAGGAAGGTATTTCCACCGGTATGGCAACTTTTGAAACAAAGGTGCCTAGCTATGAGTCTTGGAACTCCGCACACATGAAAAGTTGCCGCTTTGTAGCGGAGAGCGATAGTAACATCTTAGGATGGGTTGCCCTATCGCCTGTTTCCAATAGATGCGTGTATGGCGGCGTAGCAGAAATAAGCGTCTATATTGCAAGCGATAGCAGAGGCAAAGGTCTGGGAAAACTATTACTACAACATGTGATAACGGCTAGCGAACAAGAAGGTATTTGGACCCTTCAATCTGGCGTGTTCCCCACAAATTTTGGAAGTATAAAAGTGCATGAATCCGCAGGATTTAGAATGCTTGGTAAACGCGAACGCATAGGTAAATTACATGGTAAATGGGTAGATAATGTACTTTTTGAGAGGCGCAGTAAAGTTGTTGGTATAGATTAAGCCTCCTTTTCGGCATTTTGACCTTCTATCAACCTACGCTCCAACTCTGCCTGAAATTCTTCCATTACAGGTTTTACCGTACTTTCGGGTAAGTCCGCAATCTTAATGTACATTAGTCCGTCCACGGAATTATTAAAAAGCGGATCTACATTAAAAGCTACCACTTTGGCATTTTGCTTAATATACTTTTTTATAAGAACAGGCAAACGTAGGTTACCGGGTTCTACCTCATCAATTAAGCGGTCAAACTTATTTAAATCGGCTTGTGTTTCATCGAACACAAATTCTTTATCGGCATCTTTTAATTTCACCTTGAACTCCTTTTTAGGTCTAATATACTGAGCCACATAAGGATCCCAATAATTAGACTTCATAAACTCGATCATCAACGATTTTGAGAAATTAGAGAACTGGTTACTAATACTTACCCCGCCAATAAGATATTTATGCTCAGGAAAACGCAGTGTAGTATGCACAATACCTTTCCATAACAAGAATAAAGGCATTGGCTTTTGCTGGTACTCTTTAGTTATATATGCACGCCCCATTTCTATGGAATGTTCCATCATACCATAAAGCTCTGGTTCTACCCTAAACAAATCTTGAACATAAAATCCGTCAATGCCATGCTTTGGAAATATTTCTGCACCCATACCCATTCGGTATGCACCAACAATACATTTAGCCTCATCGTCCCAAAGAAAAAGATGATGGTAGTAGGTGTCGAAATTATCTAGATCGATCGCTTTGTTGGTTCCTTCACCAATAGCTCTAAAAGTAACCTCACGCTGCCTACCTATTTCCTTCAAAATAAACGGCATATCTTTTTCCTTCGCTAGAAAAACTTCGTAGTTCTTACTTTGTAAAAGCCTACAATCTTTTTCCCTGAGCTTCTCAATTTCACCCTCCATGACCTCTTTTCGAACGGCGTCTGCTATTTTCTTAGGTTGTTTGGGCAGTTTAAGCGATGTAGGTATTTGATCTATTAAACGCTCTTTTTCATATGCATTGGAGAGCATATAGGTTTTTCTACGTAATAGAGCGGTATATTCTTCGATACTTTGTTGTTCTTGCTGTGTTGCTATGGATATAGGCTGACCTATTCTCACCTTTATTGGCCTATTCCTCTGGGAAAAAACTTGAGAAGGTATCATGGCGGTTCTTAAGGAATCCCCCATTTTAGAAATCCTATAGAACAAAGAACTGTTCTTGGCATGAAAATATATTGGTACTACGGGAACGTTAGCTTTTTTTATCAGCTTGATAGCGGCTTCTTCCCAAGGCTTATCAACAATAAGCTTACCATCTTTAAAAGTAGATACTTCCCCTGCAGGAAAAACACCCAATACATGACCGTTCTTTAAATGTTCTAAGGTTTTCTTGAACCCAGCTAAATTACTTCTGGCATCTTTATGGTCACTAAAAGGGTTTACTGGCAGTATATAAGGTTTTAAAGGCACCATTCTCTCTAAGAGAAAATTTGCCATTATCTTATAATCAGGGCGTTGCCTTACCATTAATTTAAACAACAAAATACCATCGATAGCCCCTAATGGATGGTTACTTATGGTTACATACGGCCCTTCTTTTGGCAACCGCCTAAAATCATCTTCGGGTATTTCGTAGTCGATTTCAAAATGTTCAAGAATGGCATTGGCGTAGCCTTCCCCTTCTAAATGAGCAATGGAATCATAGAATCTATTAATAGCTGATATTCTGGTGACTTTCATTAGTACCCAACCAATAAAAGTACCTAACACCCCATATTTGGAGAGATTGATAGCTTTGGCTATTTCCTTTGCGGTGACTAGACCCATAAATTCATCCTTGTTTAAAGTGTAAATATAGGGAAATAGCCAAAGTAGCTACCTATTAAAAACTATCGAAATAACTACTGTTTTATTTCACCACCAACTGCACGGTTTCTTTACCACGCTGCTCCAATAACAGCTCATGTCCGTTTTGCAACGACTCTAACGCTTTATTATCAAAATGTCTAATGGTATACAAAGAAACATTCTCGTGATGAACTACTTTAAATTTACTTTTTAATTGCTGTAACAAGGCATCTAACCCACCAAATTTATTATCTACACAGACCGAAAAACTAATTGCCGAATTCTGAATTAGATCTACCTTAATTTTATGTTGATGAAAAAGTTTAAAAAGCTCGCTAATGCTATCTTCTACTATAAAAGAAAAATCTAGCGAAGATAGTTTCATCAGTACTTGGTTCTTCTTAACTATAAAACAAGGTACTTTTGGTTCTATACCAACGCCTTTACCTACCGTAGTACCTTTATTTTTTGGATTAACAAAAGACTTTACATGCAACGGAATCTCTTTACGCTGCAAAGGCTGCAACGTTTTTGGGTGAATTACCGATGCACCATAGAATGCCAATTCAATTGCCTCTCTGTAAGAGATATTATTAAGTAATTGCGTTTCTTCAAAATACCTTGGATCGGCATTTAATACTCCCGGTACATCTTTCCAAATGGTTACCGAATCTGCGTTTAGGCAATACGCCAATATTGCGGCCGTATAATCAGATCCTTCACGGCCTAAGGTGGTCGTAAAGTTATTATCGTCGCTACCTAAAAAACCTTGGGTAATATTCAATACCTTTTGATCGATATTGGCTACATTCTTTTGTGTACGTTCCCAGTCTACCGTGGTATCTCTATAATTGCTATCTGTCTTAATAAAGTTTCTGACATCTAACCAATGATTGGATATACCGGTTTCTTTTAAATATGCACTAATGATCGTGGTTGATAATAACTCACCATATCCCACAATTTGATCATAAACAAAGTTATAATTGGGAGATTTATTCCAAACCAAAAAGCCATTTATCTCATCAATAAGTATTTTAATTTCCTTATAAATAGCGTGTGAAGAATTCGGAAATAAATCGGACACTATAGCGTGATGATAATCTACCAATTCGGACACTTTCGCAGGTATTTCCTGCTTATCGTTAAAATAGGCATTTATTATATCTTCCATGGCATTGGTGGTCTTCCCCATTGCCGAAACTACCAATAGTGTATTCTCATACCCTACTTCCTGTAAAACCTTAACTACATTTTTAACCGCATTTGCATCTTTAACCGATGCTCCACCAAATTTAAAAACCCTCATATTCAATCTAAATCTACACTATTATTTTCTTTTTCTTTTTTCTTAAGCAATGGCGTTTAAGTATGCCTTAATACCTTTTTGGTCCAATTGAACAACATCCCAATCTCTCATCACATTAGCTCCCTTACTCTCGTAAAAACCAATGGCAGGCTCGTTCCAATCCAACACTTCCCAACATATTCTTCTTACCCCTAATTCATCACCGTACTTTACAACCTCATCTAATAGCGCCGTACCTAAGCCGGTACCACGCATTTCTTTGGTAACGATCAAATCTTCTAAATGTATTACAGGTCCTTTCCAAGTAGAATACCTAGGGTAGACCAAGGCCATACCTACAATTTTGTTATTCTTTTCTGCAACAAAGCAGTGAAACAATTTATGTTTACCAAAACCATCTTCCTTTAAATCTTGCACACTTACCTCAACAGCATCTTCTTCCTTTTCAAAAGTGGCCAATTCTTGAATCAATTGATGCACTTGTACCATGTCTTCTTTTTGGGCGACTCTAATTGTATATTCCATAATTGTTATAAATAAAACACAAAGTTATAAATTTAAAAAATGTAATTAAAATGAAAATGAAACGTTTAACAAAATACACGATATTTGTATATAACCATAAACTAAAGAATGTCTCCAAAAAGAAATCAGACCCTAGGAGAGTTTATTATTGAAAATCAAGACTCGTTTCAATACTCTTCAGGCGAATTATCAAAACTTATCAATGCCATTAGATTAGCTGCAAAAGTTGTAAACCATGAGGTAAGCAAAGCAGGGCTAATAGATATTTTAGGCGGTGTTGGCGAAACCAACATACAAGGAGAAGATCAACAGAAGTTAGATCTATTCGCGAACGACAAATTCATTCAAACTCTAAAAAACAGGGAAATTGTATGCGGTATAGCTTCTGAAGAAGAAGACAGCTTTATCAGCATCAACAGTAATGATGAAAACCATCAAAATAAATATGTTGTGCTAATAGATCCCTTAGACGGTTCATCTAACATCGATGTAAACGTTTCTGTAGGTACAATTTTTTCCATTTACAGACGAGTTACCCCAATTGGTACACCAGTAACTATGGAAGATTTTTTACAGCCAGGTCACAAACAAGTAGCTGCGGGTTATGTAGTTTACGGTACTTCTACCATGTTGGTATATACTACAGGAGATGGTGTAAACGGATTTACCTTGAACCCTGCACTAGGTACGTTCTATCTTTCGCATCCAAATATGACCTTCCCAGAAAATGGTAGAATCTATTCGGTAAACGAAGGTAACTATGTACATTTTCACCAAGGCGTAAAAGATTATATTAAATACTGCCAAATGGAAGAAGACGATAGACCTTATACTTCTCGTTACATAGGTTCTTTAGTATCTGACTTTCATAGAAACATGATCAAAGGAGGCATATACATGTACCCTAAGAGCAGTGTTACTGCAAGCGGAAAATTAAGGTTGTTATACGAATGTAACCCTATGGCGTTTTTAGCAGAACAAGCTAACGGATTAGCTATTGGCGGTAAAAACAGAATTTTGGATATTGAACCAACAGAACTGCACCAACGGGTTCCGTTCTTCTGTGGTAGCCGAAATATGGTAGAAAAATTACAAGAATTCTTAGATAAATATCATTAAAAAAAGGGAGCTTTTAGCTCCCTTTTTCTATTACTTTTTTTGAATGTTATTTAATGCTTCAACAAGTATAAATAATCTTCAAAATCGAACTTGCCACTAAAAATAGCAACAGAACGCTCAATTACTTTGTCAGCTTTATCACCTGTAAAACCTAGTCCTATAGCATATTTTTTAATTAAAATTCTCTCTTCGTCATCAATTTCATGATCAGAATAAACAATTCTAAAAAGATCGAACAAACGCTCTAATCTTTTTTCAGAATCTGGAGTAGAATCAATTGGGTATTTGTTTTCTTTCTTAAAAACCTCCTCATACTCAGATCTGGTGATATCTAGTTTCGTTGCAAAACGATCTAGCATTTTCTTTTCCTCTGTACTTATTTCACCGTCAACCGATGCCAATGTTGCCAAAGCCGCAAAGTGCGCCAAATTTCTTCTGTGCTCACCGCTAGTATATAAATCTGCAAAAGACATATCTTATTTTTTAATTATTGAGCAAATATAATTTTTTTAGAGGTCATAGTTTACTTTGACATCAACTTTGTTAAAATACAAAATTTGTAACTTGACAAGGCTATGAAAACTCCGCTATTACAATTTACAGACAATGGCATTTATTGTGAAAAAGCCAATGTATACCTTGACCCATGGAAACCTGTAGACCACGCCATTATTTCGCACGGTCATGCAGACCATAGTAGGTATGGTCACAAAAAATACATAACCCATCACCGTAATGTTCCCATCATACAACATCGTTTGGGCGAAATAAATGTTGCCGGCAAGGAATGGGGAGAAACTTTCATCGTTAACAATGTAAAGTTTAGCCTTCACCCAGCAGGCCATATCATAGGGTCTTCACAAATTAGGGTTGAATATAAAGGAGAAGTTTGGGTATTTACCGGTGATTATAAGACAGAAAACGACGGTATATCCACTCCGTATGAACCCATAAAATGCAATACCTTTATTACCGAATGTACTTTTGGTCTACCTGCTTTTAAATGGACTCCTCAAGCAGAAGTTTTTGAAAACATCAATAATTGGTGGGCAGAAAATAAAGCTGAAGGCAAAACCTCAATCTTATTTGGCTACAGTTTGGGCAAAGCGCAACGCTTGTTAAAATACCTGAATACAGATATCAGTGAAATCTATACACACGGAGCTATTGAAAATATGACCGAAGTACTGCGACCGTTGGTAGATTTCCCAAAAACAACTTTAATAACCAGAGAAACAAAGAAAGAACAATTACTGGGCAACATAGTGTTGGCACCACCAAGCGCACATGGCAGTACATGGATTAGAAAAATGGTTCCATATGTAACTGCTTCCGCAAGCGGATGGATGACCTTTAGAGGAGCTCGCAGAAGAAGAGCCATAGACAAAGGCTTTGTATTAAGTGACCATTGCGATTGGGGTGGACTCCTAGAAAGTATTGAAGCTACTGGTGCCGATAAAATTATTTGCACACATGGGTATACAGATATATTCTCAAAATATTTAAGGGAACAAGGGTACGATGCCCGTACAGAAGCCACACAATATGGCGAAGAAGAAACAGAAGCGGCCTTAGCTTCAAAATCGACCGCATCTGTATGAAAAATTTTGCCCAACTTATTAAAACTTTAGACAGCACAAACAAAACGACCATAAAAGTACAGGCGTTGACAGCCTATTTTTTAAAAGCTAACGATGCTGACAAAGTATGGACAATTGCCATACTTTCTCACCGTAGGCCATCAAGACCGGTGAACACTACATTGCTAAGAACATGGGCGTCTCAATTGGCGAATATTCCGCTTTGGTTATTTGAAGAAAGCTATCATATTGTGGGTGATTTAGCCGAGACCATCGCTCTAGTAATTCCGGCGGCTGATCAATCGTCCGATAAAAGCCTAACGGATTTTCTTCAAGAAATGATTGCCCTCAAAAAAAAGACCGACGAAGAAAAGAAAGCGTATCTCTATGAAAACTGGAGCGTTTTAAATTATTATGAACGTTTTGTATTTACCAAACTGATCACTGGCGGGTTTAGAATTGGCGTAAGTCAGAAATTAATGACCAGAGCCTTGGCAAAAGCTACCGACATAGAAGAGGATATTTTGGCATATAAGCTAATGGGAAATTGGGACCCAAATACCATCACATTTCAAGAGCTGGTTTTAGAAGA
Source organism: Maribacter litoralis (assembly GCF_003075045.1). Classification (GTDB taxonomy): domain Bacteria; phylum Bacteroidota; class Bacteroidia; order Flavobacteriales; family Flavobacteriaceae; genus Maribacter; species Maribacter litoralis. The sequence goes on from NZ_QCZD01000004.1 coordinate 52,618, forward strand.
AAACGAGAGCGATTACCTATCCAAACCCTACCCATTCTATTTAGCCTACGCCATAGAAAGTGAAGCTTCAGACTTAGGCGATATTTATGAATGGTCAGCAGAACATAAGTGGGATGGTATACGCTCGCAAGTAATTTTAAGAAATAATGAACTATTTGTGTGGAGCCGTGGAGAAGAATTGGTCACCGATAAGTATCCCGAATTTGCAAAGTTTGTAGGTGTCATACCCAACGGTACGGTCATAGATGGTGAAATTCTACCTTATCCTAATGGAACAATTGGAACATTTAACGATTTACAAACTCGTATTGGTCGTAAAAATGTAACCGCAGCACTATTAAAGAAAGTTCCAGTTATTTTAAAAGCCTACGATCTTTTAGAATGGGAAGGAAAAGATGTTCGTCAATTACCCTTTATTGAACGCAGAAAATTACTGGAAAATTTGTTTAATGAGGTCACCGAGCGGAGCCGAAGTGATATTCCGCTACACTTATCAAAGACTATGCATTTTAGTTCTTGGGATGAAATGGCTAAAGAACGAGAATTATCTAGAGAAAAATTTAGTGAAGGCTTAATGCTAAAAAGAAAAGATTCTCCGTATTTGGTAGGACGAAAAAAAGGTGATTGGTGGAAGTGGAAAGTTGACCCTTTGACCATAGATGCCGTACTCACCTATGCCATGAGAGGTCATGGAAGACGCAGCAACCTTTTTACAGATTATACCTTTGCGCTTTGGAATGATAACGAAGAAGGAGAAAAAGAATTGGTGACATTTGCAAAAGCCTATTCCGGACTAACAGATGCAGAATTCAGAAAAATAGATGCTTGGATAAAAAAGAATACGCTAGAACGTTTTGGACCTGTACGTAGCGTTACCCCGCATCACGTATTTGAAATAGCTTTTGAAGGTATTGCATTGTCTAAAAGACATAAAAGTGGCGTGGCAACCCGTTTTCCGAGAATTTTACGTTGGAGGACGGACAAAAAAATTGAAGAGGCAAATAGCTTGGATGATTTAAAAGCGATGATTCCTTAATCTTATGAACAGAGACCAATTGTACAACATCGCAGAAAACTGGTTCGCCGAACAGCATTGGAAACCCTTCAAGTTTCAAAAAGATACCTGGAAAGCGTTTCTGCAGGGTAAGGACGGACTTTTAAACGCGCCTACTGGTAGTGGCAAAACCTATGCACTTTGGTTCCCTATCGTACTTGACTACATTAAGAACAATCCGGATTATAAGACTAAACACAAAAAAGGATTAAAAGCTGTTTGGATTACTCCCCTACGTGCTTTATCGCAGGAAATTAAGCAATCGGCAGAGCGCATAACACAAGATTTAGGAACTCAAATGACCGTTGGCATCCGCTCTGGAGACACTTCAACCAAAGAACGGGCACAACAAAAAAAACAAATGCCCGATCTGTTGATTACCACACCAGAAAGTCTACAATTATTATTGGCTACAAAAGGCTATGATAAAATATTCAAAAATTGCACTGCCATTGTGGTCGATGAGTGGCATGAAATTTTAGGCACCAAAAGAGGCGTGCAGATGGAACTTGCCTTATCACGTTTAAAAAATATATCTTCGCAATTAAGAATTTGGGGCATCTCTGCAACCATTGGTAATCTAGAACAGGCGAGAGAGGTTTTACTGGGCATTGATTCTAATACCATAGAAAATTCGGTACTCATAAAAGCCAAACTCAACAAAAAAATTACGGTTAAAAGTATTATTCCCAAAAAAATGGAAACCTTCCCGTGGCGTGGTCATTTAGGTTTACACCTTTTGGAAGATGTTGTTCCCATCATCAATAATAGCAAGACCACTTTACTCTTCACCAATACCCGTAGCCAATGTGAAATTTGGTTTCAAAAAATCTTGGAAAAGCACCCAGAATATGCGGGCGAAATGGCTATGCATCATGGCAGCATCAATAAAGAAACACGTGTTTGGGTAGAAAATGCAATTCGCAATGAACAGTTGAAGGCAGTGGTTTGCACCTCAAGTTTAGATCTTGGAGTAGATTTTGCCCCTGTAGAAACGGTAGTACAGATTGGCGGACCCAAAGGTGTTGCGCGTTTTTTACAACGTGCCGGGCGCAGTGGTCATAGTCCCGGAAAAGAAAGTGTCATTTATTTTTTACCCACCCACGCCATTGAACTTATTGAAGCTTCGGCATTGCAAAAAGCGGTAAAATTGAATACTGTTGAAGACCGCATACCTTACCTCAACAGTTATGATGTGCTTTTGCAATATTTGACCACTTTGGCGATTTCTGACGGATTTTATCCTAAGGAAATCTATCAGGAAATAATACAAACATTTTGCTACCAAGCCCTCACTGAGGAAAAATGGCAATGGTTATTGAACTTTTTGGTCATGGGCAGCCAAAGTTTGCAAAACTATGACGAATACAAAAAAGTTGAAATAGAAGAAGATGGTAGATTTAAGGTCAATAATCGTGGTGTCGCCATGCGGCACCGTTTTCAAATAGGCACCATTGTAGGCGACGTAAATTTATCGGTAAAATATCAAAAAGGTGGCTATATAGGGTCTATAGAAGAATTCTTCGTGTCTAAATTGAACAAGGGCGATGTATTTACGTTTGCAGGAAGAAACCTAGAATTTATCCGTATCAAAGAAATGACTGTTCAGGTACGTAACAGCAATAAAAAAACCAATAAAATCTCTAGTTGGATGGGAAGTAGGTTAACTCTTTCCGCACAGATGTCAGAATTATTACGAAATGAATTGTATAGTTCGGGCGAACCGGTAAAAAATCAGTCGGCAGAAATTAGGGCTTTAGCTCCACTTTTTGAAAGACAACGTAGGGATAGTATTGTACCTAAACCCTCGGAATTTTTAATTGAAACCTTTAAAACTCGCGATGGCTACCATCACCTCTTCTACCCTTTTGAAGGTCGTTTTGTACATGAAGCTATGGGAAGCTTGTTAGGGTATCGCATTAGTTTGTTATCACCTATCACCTTTTCGTTGGCCTTCAATGATTATGGCTTTGAATTACTATCTGACCAACCCATAGATATACAACAAGTATTGGATAACGATCTGTTTACAACAGATTTTATGCTGGATGATTTACAGAAAAGTTTAAATGCTACGGAAATGGCGCGCCGCAGATTTCGTGATGTTGCCATTATCAGCGGTATGGTATTTACCGGCTACCCGAAAAAGGGAATTAAAATGAAACATTTACAAAGCAGTTCCCAGTTATTATTCGATGTATTCAGAGATTATGAACCTGACAATTTGTTATTTCAACAAGCCTTTACAGAAACTTTTGAGCATCAATTGGAAGAAGGGCGTTTACGGTTGTCTTTAGAACGTATAGCCACGCAAGAAATCGTTTGGAGAGCATGTGAAAAACCAACACCGTTTTCTTTCCCATTAATCACCGACCGCATGAGTAGGGAGAAATTATCTAGTGAAAAATTAGCGGATCGCATTAAAAAAATGGCAGCATTATTGATGAAGAAATAGGTAATTTTGCAACAATGACCCATTCCATTAGCCTACATAATCAAACTTTTAAAATGCATTTTTCTGGTGCATTGTACTGGGCAGAACAATCCAAACTATTAATAAGTGATGTGCATTTGGGCAAAGTTTCGCATTTTAGAAAACATGGCGCTGCGGTGCCACAACTGGCAGTACAGCAAAACTTTGAAGCATTAAATAACGTTGTAGACTATTTTAAACCAAAATTTATTGTTTTTTTAGGTGATTTGTTCCATTCCTCATTAAATATCGAATGGTCACTATTTGAGCAATGGGTGCAAACCTTAACCCAAGAAATTATTCTTGTAAGCGGCAATCATGATATTATATCGCCCTTAAAATATGAAGCTTTAGCAATAAAGGTTATTCCCGAACTGATAATCGATTCTTTTTTATTGACCCACCACCCTGAAGAACGAGAAGGTTTATTCAATTTTTCAGGACATATACACCCCGCCATTAAATTAAGTGGACTAGGTAGGCAATCGGTAACACTACCATGTTTTTATAAAACCGAGCATCAAATGATAATACCTGCATTTGGCGAATTTACAGGCACCTACACCTTAGAACCTTGTAACGGCTGTGAAATTTATGCGCTTTTAGGAGATGCTGTGCTACAAGTACCTATAAAAGAGGTGAAAAAGAGACGTAATTACCGAAAATAGTTCGTTTAATGTGCTAAAGAGCATAACTTTATAAGGTAACCATTATAGTTTTACATTATGAAAAAGAAGCTATCCGTTCTTAACTTAGTCTCCGTTATTCTGGTCATTCTAGTAAATTATATTTCACAAGCATTTTCTTTAAACGATACTACGATTGGTGAAATGAGTGCCAAGTATGCTAATTTGTTTACACCCGCCGGATATGCTTTCGCCATTTGGGGCATAATTTTCTTAGGATTATTGGCATACGGAATTTTTCAAGTACACCGTGCGTATTATAGTGAGAAGGAAAGTAATTTCATTGAACAAACAGGTTATTGGTTCTTTTTAGCCAATATATTGAACTGCTGTTGGGTTCTTGCATTTATGTATGATTTTACTGGATTCTCAGTACTGATCATGTTGGGAATTTTGCTTTCGTTGATAAAGATTATTCTAAACACCAATATGGAGCGATGGGATGCGCCCATAACCACTATTGCTTTTGTTTGGTGGCCCATTTGTTTATACAGCGGATGGATATCTGTCGCAACCATTGCCAATATAGCGGCCTATTTAAGTAAACTAGATTGGAACGGTGGTATTTTATCTGAACAAGCCTGGACCATTAATATGATTGTGGCGGCCACAATTATAAATCTTCTCATGATTTGGAAAAGAAATATGCGCGAATTTGCCATGGTTGGTGCTTGGGCCTTGTTCGCCATTTTCATAAGACACAATGGTTCAAACATGTACATTGCCTATTCGGCAATGACAGGCACAGTTATTCTTTTTATTGCCGCAGCGATTCATGGTATAAAAAATCATGAAACAAGTCCGTTTAAAAAACTTCAAGAGCGTTTAAACGACAAGCATTAAACCATACTTTTTATATCGTTTACCCATGATGGGTAGGAGAAAATGGTAGATTTCATATCGTTTTCCGTCATACCATTATTGATTGCCATAGCGAAAATATTTATGGTCTCACCCGCATTCGGCCCTAACAAATGCGCCCCAACAATCTCATTGGTTCTTTCATTTAGAATCACTTTATAAGCATATAGCGGAGCATTAATTCTTTTGGCGTTAAACCACCCTGTAGCTATTTCATAATTTACACGAATATTCTTATATCTCGCGTTTGCCTCCTCTTCAGAATAGCCCACCGTGGCTAAATTTGGCAGCGTAAATACAACTGAGGGTATCACCGGAACTTCTAACTCTTTTTTGTTTCCGTTTATTATATTTTCAGCCACCACATAACCTTGTCTGCCCGAAAGAGGAGTTAACGGTAAATTTTTATCAGATACATCTCCGCACGCATACACTATAGGGTTGGTTTTACTTTGCAGATAATCATTTGTAACAATACCTTTATCATTGAACGCAACATTTCCTTTTTCGAGATCTAAACCTGCCAATGCCGGTACACGACCTGCGGTATTAAATACTGCGTTAGCTTTAATTTTCTTTTCCTCTCCTTTAACTTCATAAGTTAATTTGAACTTCTTTTGTTTCTTTTTAAGTGCAGTTGGTTTTGCTTCAAAAATGAATTTTATCCCGATAGATTCAGAATACTTTCGCAGCTCTTTTACCAAGTCAGGATCAAACGGATGTAACGGTCGCTTACCTGTATCAATGATAGTAACATCGGCACCCGCTCTTGCCGCCATATGTGCAAATTCCATCCCGATATAACCTCCGCCTACAAAAACTATTTTTTCAGGCAGCTTTTTAAGGTTTAGAAAATCATCACTATTCATAAAGTACTCTTCACCGGTAATGCCCATACTTCTAGGTATTTGACCGGTTGCAATTATAATTTTTAGCGCAAAAACCTTCTTACCTTCCACCATTAACGTTTGCTCATCAATAAATTTGGGCGCTTGATGAAAAAGATGAATTCCCTTTTCTTTTAAAACACGTTCTGTAGCAACGGGTACATTAACCGTAAAATTACTTTTATATTTCTGTAATTTTTTCCAATCTATTTTAGTGGATTTGGCAATACCCCTTCCTTTTAGATTTTTACTGATCTCATTAGCTTCCATCGCGCCCAATAATATCTTCTTTGGATCACACCCCCTATTTGCACAAGTACCACCAAACTCACGGTTATCGGTAATACCAACTTTCAGCCCTGCATCTGCACATGTATTGGCCACTGTTTGCCCAGCAATACCACTTCCTATTACAAAAACATCAAACTCTATCTCTTCCATAAATCAAAATTTTAACTGCTACAGCACAATTTCCAACTTTTTTGGGGCAATGTGTAACCCATATATGATAATAATGAGTGGTATCCATTAATTACGTATCCGTATATTTGCAAAAATTTATAACTGTTGAGTCATTCTTCAATCCAACAACGGTACAATCAGTCTCTCCAACTCGGGAAACTGCAAAACACTATTGCCGAATCTGAAAATTCAGGAACCAATAACATTCAACTTAAAGGGCTAGTTGGTTCTTCATTATCCTTTGTACTATCGAGTATTTTTGAAAAAGAAGAGCGCCCGTTCTTGGCAATATTCAATGACAAGGAAGAGGCTGCCTATTATTTAAACGACTTAGAACGTCTTATTGGCGAAGACCATGTTCTTTTTTATCCGGGCAGTTATAGACGACCGTATCAAATTGAAGAAACCGATAATGCCAATGTACTTTTACGTGCCGAGGTATTGAACAGAATAAATTCAAGAAAAAAACCTGCGGTTATAGTTACTTATCCAGATGCTCTTTTTGAAAAAGTATTGACCCGAAAAGAACTGGACAAGAATACCCTAAAAATGAAATTAGGGGATACACTTTCGCTTGATTTTTTAAACGAAGTTCTCTTCGAGTATAAGTTTAAACGAGTAGATTTTATTACCGAACCAGGTGAATTTTCGGTACGTGGGGGTATTGTAGATGTCTATTCTTTTTCGAATGACGAACCTTATAGAATTGAATTTTTTGGAGATGAAATAGATAGCATAAGAACTTTTGATGTAGAAACGCAACTATCAAAGGAGAAAGTAAAATCAATTACCATTGTGCCAAATATGGCAAATAAGTTTCTGGTAGAAAAACGTCAAAGTTTTTTAACCTATGTAGCTTCTAAAACATTGGTTTTTGCCAAAAACACAGATTTGCTATATGACCGCCTAGATGATTTTTTCAGTAAGGCAAAAGAAGCGTTTACCAAGCTATCAAAAGATATAAAACATGCCGAACCAGAAGAACTTTTCATGGGCGGCAAAGAATTTAGAGAACAATTATCTGGGTTTACGTTACTAAGTCAAGATGCAAATAGAGATTCACCAAATCTAGTAGCGTTTCATGCTAAACCTCAGCCATCTTTCAATAAAAAGTTCGATTTATTGATTGAAAATTTAAACGGCTACAAGGATAAGGGGTACACCAATTACATCTTCTGTGCTAGCGAACAGCAGGCAAAACGTTTTCATGATATTTTTGAAGAGGTAAACCAACAAGTTCACTACCAAATCATTGTTTCTCCTTTATTTCAAGGGTTTATAGATGACGACCAAAAATTGGTTTGTTACACAGACCATCAAATTTTTGAACGTTACCACAAGTTCCATTTAAAGAACGGTTACGCCAAAAAACAGGCCATAACCCTAAAGGAACTGAATAAATTAGAAATTGGAGACTACGTTACCCATATAGACCATGGTATTGGCAAGTTTGGTGGATTACAAAAAATTAATGTCGAAGGCAAAAAGCAAGAGGCTATTAAGTTGATGTACGGCGAACGCGATATTCTCTATGTAAGCATCCATTCTTTGCATAAAATCTCTAAATTCAATGGTAAAGATGGTGCTCCGCCAAAAATTTACAAATTAGGTTCTGGGGCATGGAAAAAGATTAAGGACAAGACCAAATCAAGAGTCAAGAAAATTGCCTTTAACCTTATTAAAGTGTATGCCAAAAGAAGACTTGAAAAAGGATTCCAATACAACCCGGATAGTTATTTGCAGAACGAGTTAGAAGCATCTTTTATTTATGAAGATACTCCCGATCAAAGTTCAGCGACCGAAGATGTAAAGCGTGATATGGAAAGTGAGCGACCAATGGATCGCCTAATCTGTGGCGATGTAGGTTTCGGTAAAACTGAAGTTGCCATACGTGCCGCGTTCAAAGCTGTGGACAATGGCAAACAAGTAGCCGTTTTGGTACCCACCACCATTTTGGCTTTTCAACATCATAGAACTTTCTCCGAGCGTTTAAAAGATATGCCGGTAACGGTAGATTATCTGAACAGATTTAGAACTGCCAAGGAGAAAAAAGAAACCATTCAACGGTTGGGCGAAGGCAAGGTAGATATCATTATTGGTACACACCAACTAGTGAATAAAAATGTTCAATTCAAAGATTTAGGACTTTTAATAGTAGATGAAGAACAGAAGTTTGGTGTAGCCGTAAAAGATAAATTAAAGTCTATCAAGGAGAATGTAGATGTTTTGACTTTGACGGCAACGCCGATACCGAGAACGCTTCAATTTAGCTTAATGGCCGCTCGCGATCTATCTACAATTACTACAGCCCCACCGAACAGATACCCAATTGAAAGTCAAGTAATACGTTTTAATGAAGAAACCATTAGGGATGCCGTTAGCTATGAAATAGAACGTGGCGGACAAGTTTTCTTCATACATAACCGAATTGAAAATATTAAAGAGGTTGCCGGTATGATTCAGCGTTTGGTACCCGATGCCAAAGTTGGTGTAGGTCACGGACAAATGGATGGTAAAAAACTGGAAGCCTTAATGCTTGGCTTTATGAACAGTGAGTTTGATGTTCTAGTTTCCACCACTATTGTAGAAAGCGGATTGGATGTTACCAATGCTAATACCATTTTTATTAATAACGCCAACAATTTTGGATTGAGCGATCTGCACCAAATGCGTGGTCGTGTAGGTCGTGGAAATAAAAAGGCATTCTGTTATTTCATTACTCCGCCATACGAGGTTATGACAAATGATGCACGTAAACGTATTGAAGCTTTAGAACAGTTTACCGAACTGGGCAGTGGTTTTAATATTGCTATGAAAGATTTAGAGATTCGTGGAGCAGGTGATCTTTTAGGTGGTGAGCAAAGCGGATTTATAAACGAAATTGGTTTTGAAACCTATCAAAAAATTCTTGCAGAAGCTATTGAAGAATTAAAAGAAAACGAATTTAAAGACCTTTATGATGAAGTAGAAGGCAATCAAGAAAAGGTATTTTTGAAGGAAACACAGATAGATTCTGATTTTGAATTGCTTTTCCCAGATGACTATATCAATAATATAACAGAAAGACTTACGTTATATACAGACCTAAACCAGGTTAAAGATGAAGAAGCGCTTCAGAAATTTGAAGCTCAGCTTGTAGACCGTTTTGGTGAATTACCAGATGAAGCTCAAGATTTACTGAATTCGGTTCGTATAAAATGGATCGCAAATAGCATTGGTTTAGAGAAAATTGTAATGAAGCAAGGTAAAATGATCGGTTATTTTATAAGTGACCAACAATCGGCTTTTTATCAAACAGCCACATTTACCAAAGTATTACAATATGTGCAATCACATGCACAACAATGCAAAATAAAAGAAAAACAGACCCGTAATGGCTTAAGGCTTTTATTGGTATTTGATAATATTAGGTCTATTGACAGGGCTTATTTGGCATTAAAGCCATTTGAAATTAAAGAAAAAACAAAAATATAAAATGGAATTTGACATTTCAGAAAAATTAGCAATTGTCCATCTTATAGATTCCGTTATTGTAGCTGACGGAAAAGTACATGAAGCAGAAATTAATGCACTCAGTAAATTAATGCCCATAATTGATTTTGACAGTAACTTTTTAATTCAGGCTCGTACAATTGACATTGATCAAAGTGTTCTTATTTTGAAAGAAATGACTAACATCAAAAAAAGTAAATTGGCTAAGATCTTAGAAGACGTAGCTATTTCAGATGGCTATGTTCATGAAAAGGAAAGTGATGTAATACGCCATGTATTTTCAGAAATAGGCATTTCCAAAAAAGCCTAATGACTACTACTAGCATCTACATTTAGTGCATTCATTTATTATAAATTCATTAACCTGATCATCTTACGTATCTTAACGGTAGAATTTAAATAGACCGTTTTGAAGCATACTACAATTTCTTCACAAGAAATGCGATCAGTGCTGGCGTCTTTGTTCACCAAACATGGTTTCTCAAAAGAACAAGCAAACACATTGGCGCGTATACACACAGAGAGCACTGTTGATGGCATATACTCACATGGCATAAACCGAGTGCCCGTTTTTATAGATTATGTAAAGCAGGGATTAATTAAAATAGATAATACCGCCAGTAAAGTTGCATCTTTGGGCAGTATAGAAAGATGGAACGGTAATAAAGCATCGGGTGTGCTCAATGCCTTAAAATGTACAGACAGGGCGATTGATTTAGCAAAGACACATGGATTGGGCTTGGTAGCCCTAAGAAATACAAATCATTGGATGCGCGGTGGCACATATGCTTGGCGAGTGGCCGAGCAAGGTTGTATCTCCATACTTTTTACCAACACTATACCCAATATGCCCGCATGGGGAGGAAAAGAAAATAGAATTGGCAATAATCCATTGGTTATAGGTATACCACGAAAAAATGGTCATGTTATTCTAGACATGGCACTTTCACAATTTTCATTCGGCAAAATGCAGAGCTTGGCATTAAATGATCAAGAACTTCCTTTTGAAGGAGGCTGGGACAACAATAACAATTTAAGCAAAGACCCAAAAGCTATTATCGACTCTGGTAGAGCATTACCAGTAGGATATTGGAAAGGGTCGGCACTATCTATGGTTTTAGATATGCTAGCCACATTATTGTCCGCCGGTAACTCTTCATACAAAATAGGGTTAGAAGAGAAAGAGACTTCATTATCTCAAGTGTTTCTTTGTATTGACCCTACCACATTTTCCGATACAGAATTACAAGACAAACTACTGAACGAAATAATTCAGTTTACTCATGATAGTACGCCTATGACCATAGGAGATCGCACGTTCTACCCTGGGGAGCGAACATTGACAAAAAGAGCAAAATCTTTAAAAGAAGGAATGCAGGTCAATACCGAAATATGGGAAGAAATACATCAACTTCTATCATAAACCGGCAAAATACACCTCATTTAATTTCGTACATTTAACCATCCTACCTTCAGATTATTACATATGAAAAACCTATTGCTCATATTTTCTTTCCTATTCATTATATGTTCTTGCAAAGAAACAAGTAAAGATGAGGTAGTCGAGAAACAGATATCCACTGATAACAACATAGTTACTTCAATTGCTAAAGCAAGAATAGATTCCGTTCTCAATGCTTTTGTAACATCTGGAAATATAGCCGGTGCTTCTGCGCTCATTTTTGAAAATGGAAAAGAAGTATACTACAATGCATTTGGTTACGCAGATATAAAAACAAAAACGCCCATACAGAGAAACACCATAGTTCAAATATATTCTATGACAAAACCGATTACCGGTACAGCGCTAATGACCCTATTTGAAGATGGAAAATTTATGTTAGACGACCCGATATCAAAATACATTCCTGAATTTGGCGACATGAAGGTATATGACGGTGTAGATGCAAATGGCACTATAAAAACAGTGCCTTTACATAGAGAAATTACCATTAGAGACTTAACGAGACATACTGCAGGTTTCCCAAACAGGGGCAATATTCCCGGTTTAAGTAAGCTATTCCAAACCGCAGATGCAATGAACAGGGAAAACACACTTACCCAAATGGCAGAAAAAATGGCTGAAGTACCCTTATGGTTTCAACCAGGTTCCCAGTGGGAATACGGACCAAGTGTAGATGTACAGGCCCTATTGGTAGAAAGAATTTCTGGTATTCCCTATGCCGAATATCTACAAAAACACATACTATCTCCATTACAAATGAATAATACCAGATATTTTATACCTGAAGAAGATAGAGACAGGTTTTCAAAACTATACATAAGAACAGGTGAAGGTCAATTAGTGCAAGATTCGATAACCTACAGCAATTATACAGAACAATGGCCATTAACACGTGGCGGTTCAGGTCTTACTTCTACCCTAGATGATTATATGCGTTTTGCACAAATGTTGGTAAATGAAGGAAGTTTAGATTCCGTACAGGTTTTACAACCAGAAACCGTAAAATTAATGGCTACCAACCATTTACCAGATAGTGTTACCAAACGCTCATGGCTACCTAGCAAAGGTCAGGTTGGATTTGGTATCGACTTTGCCGTTCGTATAGCACCACCTAAAACACCAGAAGAAAATAACGGCGTGGTCGGTGAATTTTATTGGGACGGTGCCGCTTCTACTCTTTTCTGGGTAGACCCGGTGAATAAAGTTACAGCTGTGTTATTTGTTCAATTATTTCCATATGACCAGATCGATCTACATAAAAAATTTAGAGATGCAGTGTATGGCCATTACCCATTTTAAAATAAAAAACTATAACTTATACCATTGTTAGTAAACTCGTTACAAAATGATATAAAAAATAGTGTCATTTTCTTATCTTTCAGCTCCAAAATAAAAAGCATGGAGTTTGAAGAATTTGTAAAAGCGGCCTTTGTAAAAATGATTTACGAAGTTATAGAGGCAGATGGGAAAATTCATCCGGCAGAATTGGAAATATTGAACAAACTTAAAAGCGTAATCGGTTTTGACGATGCATTTTTAAAACGTGCCAGATTGCTAGAATATGACAATGCTTTGGTAACCCTTTACAATTTACCACATGAGCAAAAGAAAGCCCTGGCCAATATTCTTGATGATGTTGCCATATCTGACGGTGCCATCCATAAAAAAGAAATGGATTTAATTATTAATACTTTTATCAATATTGGTTTAGGAGAAGAAACAGAATAATAAATCTAATGATCAATTATACAAAACAAGAGAAATTAGCTGTTGTAAAAATGGTAGACTATGTTATTCTTGCAGATAGCAAAGTAGCACCTGCAGAAATGCAATACCTTACCCAACTTATGGATCGCTTTGCATTTGATAGTTTCTTTATTGGCCAAGCACGTAATTTAAATAAAGACCTAGCCTATAAAATTCTAAATTCAATGTCCTTACCAAAGAAAAGGGCTCTTGCCCAACTATTGGAAGAAGTTGCTATTTCTGACGGTTTCGTGCACGAAAAAGAATTACTTAAAATTTCTGAAGCGCTAGGTCATATGAAAATTCAAAAAGAATTTTCATAACCTTTTCAAAATTAAAGCTTTCATTTGCAGCTTGATTGTTACTTTTATTCTGTGAATGGTAAAATCTTCACTTCATCAATAACCAATATAGAATAATAGATGGCTAACATCATCAATTTTAAAGTGTTAGTACCATTCTTGGTCCAATAATTGTTTTAACATCAGCATGAGAATATTTATACGTTTTTGTATCCTTTTTATTACCATTGGTATACAGGCACAAGGGACAATAAGCGGAAATTTTTCCCCCGCAAAAGATTTTAAATGGTTAATTGCCTATGAGCTTACTCCGAATGGAGAGCGTTATAGTAAAGATACTGCTGTTAAAGACGGGGCTTTTTCCTTAGAAATGCCCATTACGGCCCAAGCTGGTATGTATAGGCTTGTATATGCAGTACCGCAAGACGAATTTTATATTGATGTCATATATGACAAAAAAGAACATGTCAAATTTAATTTTGACCTTCAAGATGGTTTAACTATCACCAATTCAGTAGAGAACAAATGGTACAATGAGTATTTTTCTAAGATAACGGTTGCCCAAGACCGCTTATTGGAATATTATGAGCTTGGTAAGGAATCTAAAAAAGAGTATATGGCAATTCTAAATGAGCTGAAAACACTACAAGCTACCTATGAAGAGAACCATGTTAATACCATTGCCCACAAATTTATAAAAGCGAACAGAAGTTATATACCTTCAGATTTTGAGAATCTTGAGACCTTCCTAAAAAATAAGAAACAGCATCATTTTGATCATTTAGCTATCAAAGACCCATTGCTACAGAGCTCTAACTTTTTAACCGATAAATTTTCTAGCTACGTTTTTTCTGCATTACCAGTAACTATTACCACTAAAGACCAATTGGTCTCAGAGGTCATTAAAAATATAAAGGTTACCGCTGAAAAGATTGTCAATACACCTTTAGGTTTTCAAGTAAGGTCTTTTCACCAATTATGGAAAATTGCAGGTGCCAATGGTATGGCAGAAGTGCAAGATTATATTTTTAAAAATCATTTAAAAAAAGCGGCCTTAGCCAATAAGGACCAAAAACTTGTAGATGAAATAGAAATAGCATCTCGCTTAAGAATAGGTGCTGTCTCTCCTAATATTACCTGGGAGTCAAACGGCAAAAAACAATCGCTTTTAACAATGGAACCTGCAGCTAATTATTTGCTTGTTTTTTGGAGCAGCACTTGTTCACATTGTTTGAAAGAACTGCCTGCGCTTCATAAAGAGCTAGAGGATTATGAAAATCTAAAAGTTATAGCAGTTGGTTTAGAAGACGATGCAGTCAACTGGAAAAAAGTTTCTGCCACACTACCTTCATTCAACCACGCCATAGCCTTAGGCAAATGGGAAAGCGATTATGCCAAAACATTCGGTATACAAAGTACACCCACTTATTTTATCTTAGATAGCGAAAAACGATTTTTATCTAAACCAGAATCAGACAAAGAGGTGGTTGAACAATTAGAAAATTAAAGCGACTTTAAATCTTTGATTGTTTTAAATGCCATATCCACTTGTTCGTCATTTACAAGAATAGTGAATTCATTGGTTGTAGAAATTACTTCGTAAAGTACAATACCCTCCCAAGCTAAACGCTGAAAAATAAAGTAATAAATACCCGGAACCGAAACGTTTTCAGCTGGTAATTTTACGGTTATCGAAGAAAGGTCTTCTGCTTTTTGAGTACATTTCTCATCTTTAAAGAGCTTTTCTACCGTTTTGTCCATCACATTACTGATGACAATATTGATTTCGTTTACACCACGACTAGAGGTATAAAACACATCTTGGTTATTGTTGATTTCTTCCAGTAGTTTTGCTTGATGCACCAATATCTTATCTGAAGCTAAAAAAGTATAATCGGTCAACGATGATCTTACCGTAATCTCACCAATATTCTTCAATACCTTTAAGATTTTGTGGGTAGCCCTAAATTCTAAGTCATCAGACAAACGTTTTAGTGCCATAACAATTGCACCGTTACGAATATCCTTACCTAGTTCATGCTCAATTTCTGGCTTAACTATTCTAGAAAGTGATGTAAGGTTGATGATTCCTTGAGCAAGAGCACTTTGCAAAAATGGTTTTTTCTTGATGTACTCTTCAACGACTGACGATATTGTTTTCATTTTATTATAAGGTTGTTGTGCAAATATAACAACTTGTTATAAATAAAACAAAATGTTTTTTAATAAATCTACTAATCAAGTAGATTATTTAGAAATGGTAAAAGGCAGATTCTAAATGTTCCAGTTCAAATTTGCTCCTATTTTTGAGTATGGTTATAATATCAAATCGTACATCTACATCAATATCATTCTCGCTTACATAATGATCAGCAGCCATAACCATCAACTTTATTTTTTTAGGTGTTACGGTCTCTGCAATATTCTCAATAAAATTTGAACTTCTAGACCGCACCTCAACAATGGCAAGAACATCATCTTTTCTTGCGATAATATCTATTTCTGCTTTAAGGTACCTGTAATTTTTATAGGTAATGGTATATCCTTTCTTTTTAAGGTAATCCACCGCTAACTGCTCACCTTCCTTTCCAAATTCATTATGTTTTCCCATGTATTACTATGTAGATTGTGTAATTCATCGAAAATAAAGGAATTTCGACGCCATTATGAGGATAATTCTCGTTATTTGATTCCAGATTATCGAAAATAGATAGTTTTAAATACTATACCAAATTTCGAAACGTTTAGCATAGAAGCCCCAACTCTACGAACGTAACACAAATGCCTATTTTAAGACTATGGAATATTTCATTAATTGTAATACTTCTACTCTTGCTCCGTATACAGCTAACTTAGATCAGCTGAGAGCATCCCATTTATACAGACGGTTAGGATTCAGTGCCTCGGTCGAAACCATTAATCAAGCAGCAGGTCAGCCTGCCGGTAATTTGGTAGACACTTTAATAGATGAAGCTTTGAGCATGCCTACAATTACCGCTCCTGTTTGGGCAAATTGGAACAATGACGATTATCCTGAGGATAGTGATGCAAGCAACCAATTAAAAAGAGAACAGAAAAATGAGTTTCAGTTAGCCTATGCCAATAGCTTATTGAACAACAACTTAAGGGATAGATTAAGCTTCTTTTGGAGTAACCATTTCGTAACCGAATTGGATGTTTATAATTGCAACTCTTATTTATATGAATACATAGAGTGTTTACAACGTAATTCAATAGGCAATTTTAGAACGTTTACAAGGGAGATAGGGCTTACCAATGCCATGTTATATTACCTAGATGGGGTATACAACAATGGTAACAACCCTAACGAAAATTATGCCCGTGAGCTCTATGAGTTATTTACCCTTGGTGAAGGCAACGCCTATACCGAAGAAGACATTATAGAAACCGCAAAAGCGTTAAGTGGCTATGTAGAACGAGGCGAAGTTGGGTGTTCGCCGGTTGCCTTTGACGCTACAAAGCATGATGCCGGCAGTAAAACAATTTTAGGGCAAACAGGTAATTGGGGATATGACGATGTCATTGATATTCTTTTTGAACAAAGAGCACCCGAGATAGCGGAGTTCATTTGCCGTAAGTTATATGAATTCTTTGTACACCCAGATTCTAGGGACGATGCCAATAATGCCCAAGTTATTATTGATGGTATGGCGGCGACATTTGTATCGAGCGATTTTGAGTTGGCTCCGGTATTAAGACTATTATTTAAAAGCCAACATTTCTTTGATGACGAAGCTATAGGAGTAATCATTAAAAGTCCTGTAGATTTCTACTTTAATACATTGAAAGAATCTAGTTTTGCCTATACCGATACCAATGTGGCCGAAATGGTCAATTATAGTACATTATTAAGTCAAGAAATTTTTGAACCTTTTGATGTTGCCGGTTGGCAAAGAAACAGATCTTGGATCAATACTAATTTTATGATCGGTCGTTGGCTGACCATTGAAAGTATTCTAGAGAATTTCTACATGGCAGATAACGAACAGTTTAGAAGCTTAGGTCTAGAAATATCTGGTAATGTAGGCTTAACCAGTAATAACCCAGATGAAGTTGCAAGGCTAATAATAGATTTTATACTCACTAAAGGACTATTGAACGAAGATGAGTATACCAAGGCATTCACTATTTTTAGAAGTGATGTTGAAGATGTTTATTACGAAGGCGGCAACCAAGAATCGTGGACATTGGCTACTTGGCCACAAGGACCCTTTCAAGTATATCTACTTTATCAATATTTAGCGAGACAACCAGAGTTTCAATTAAAATAACACCTACTTCTATGTGCAATACACACCACACCCCATTTAAAGGCCTACATCACGAAGGCCATGATGAAGAACATAAAACATGGAGCAGACGCTCATTTTTACAAGCAATGGGCATTGCTGGATCAGGCTCAATGATGTTAGGTTCAAATATGCTAACGGCTTCGGCACCGTCTGCGTTATCTGCTGGTATTTCAGCGGCGGAAACAGATAATATTTTAATTCTAATACGTTTGTCCGGTGGTAATGACGGTCTAAGTACCGTAATTCCTATTGAGCAATATGATAGCTATGCCAACGCAAGGCCAAACATTTATATACCGGAAAGTAAAGTACTTAAATTGACCGATGAATTTGGTGTACCATCTTACATGAACTCCATAGCCCCAATGTGGGATCAAGGACAATTTAAAGCCGTTCATGGGGTAGGTTACGAAGGTCAGAGTTTATCACATTTTACAGGATCGGATATTTTTGCGAATACAGATATAGAAACTACCGGTTTTAGTGGATTAAATACTGGTTGGATGGGCAGGCATTTTGAAAGTATTTATCCAGATTATTTGGTAAATCCGCCAGCAGCACCAGCAGCCATACAAATTGGTCAGTTTGGTAGTTTGGTATTTCAAGGCGATGAAACAAATTATGCTTTCGTTACCTCAAACGTTGATCAATTGGAGGAAATTGCAGAATCTGGTGTAGTTTATGGTTTAGATGATACCTTATTTAATGATTGTATGTATGGTGATCAACTTAAATTTTTAAGGGGAGTCGCGAATACCACATATGAATATTCTGGCATTATCCACGATGCCTACACTAGAAGTCAAAATCAAGTAGAGTACCAAGACAATGGTTTTGCTCGTCAACTAGCCCTTATCGCAAGATTGATCAAAGGAAATTTAGGAACAAAGGTGTATATGATTTCAATGGGCGGTTTTGACACTCATGGTAATCAACCACAGGCACATGCACAGTTAATGACCAATTTATCGGTAGCGGTAAACAACTTTTATGAGGATATTGCCTTTACACAACAAGATGATAAAGTGTTGAGTATGACTTTTTCTGAATTTGGGCGACGTATTTTTGAGAATGGTTCCAATGGTACAGATCATGGTAAGGCTACACCTACCTTGTTCTTTGGATCAGGTTTGAACGGAAGTGCATTTGTAGGCGACCACCCAACTCTAGATGACCCAGATGGAAGAGGAAATTTAGAGTACACGATGGACTTTAGAGATTTGTATGCAACCGTTCTAGCAGAATGGCTATGTGTTGATATTCCTTTGGTAGAAGCACATTTATTGAATTATAAACCTTATGTACCTGTAGATTTAGGTTTCAGCTGTAGTGGCGAGCCATTTCCAGATATTGCATATAGCGATGGTGAAGTTACTCCACCGGTTCCACCGGGTGAAGAGGCAGAAACACCTATTACTCCAGATTTGTTGAATGCTGTGGTTCACAAACCCTTTTACCCTACAGATCAAACCCCGCATATCTATTTAGAAATGCCATTCTCGGCACACGTAGATATTCAATTATATAATATTTTAGGACAAAAGGTAGGCACTGTTTTCAACGAAATGATGTTTGAGGGTTCTACCGAAATAAATATACGAGAGCGCATGCCCGAACAGTTATCAACAGGAAAATACATCTATAGAATCATTGTACAGAATCAAAAGATGAGTAAATCCGTTATGGTAGCCTAGTTTGTTTCCCACAAATGAAAAAGCCCTATTTACTATTTAATAAATAGGGCTTTTTTTATGTAAGTTTAGAATTGTTCATTTTAGATTCGAACCTTAATTCTTTAATGATTCTATGGTTCTTATCTTTATAGAGTAACACAACATCTTCTTTACTCGTCTGTGTACTTTCGCTTTCTACATTCAATTTTTCCAAGCTTTGATTAAGCTTAATTTTTTTTGAATCACCAACTGCCATATCTTTTATGTTTTAATTAAAAAATAAGTTTTTTCTTACAATAGAACTGAAATTATCCCGTTTTAGTATAATTTTCTTTTTCCATGCTATCATATACTTCTATTTCCCTCCAAAAATTGTCTTAAGTTTCATGGCAATACAAACTTGAATTGTATGGTTATTAGTAATTCTCCCGGCAAATTCAGTATTTTTGTGGCTTAATTTATTTTGATGTCCGATATTAAATCACCCTCTAGATATACGATTACCGCAGCATTACCATACACCAATGGTCCAATTCATATAGGTCATTTGGCCGGTGTGTATGTACCTGCAGATATTTACGCTCGTTACTTAAGATCAATAGGTAAAGATGTCGCCTTTGTTTGTGGTAGTGACGAACATGGTGTTGCCATTTCAATGAAAGCAAAAAAAGAAGGCGTTACACCTAAAGATATCATCGATAAGTACCATGCAATTATTAAGCAGTCCTTCATGGATTTTGGTATTACCTTCGATAATTATTCTAGAACTTCTGCTCCCGTACACCATAAAACAGCATCAGAATTCTTTATAAACTTGTATGAAAAAGGAGATTTTATAGAGGAAACTACTGCTCAGTTGTACGATGAAGAAGCACAACAGTTTTTAGCAGACCGCTTCGTCATAGGCACTTGCCCAAAATGTGGTAATGAAGAAGCATATGGTGATCAGTGCGAAAACTGTGGATCAAGTTTAAATGCGACGGATTTAATTAATCCGAAATCAACTATTACCGGTACCGTACCCACAACCAAAGAAACAAAACATTGGTTTTTACCTTTAGATCGATATGAAGAGTTCTTGAGAGACTGGATTTTAAAAGGGCATAAAGATGATTGGAAGCCCAATGTATACGGCCAATGTAAATCATGGATAGATGGTGGTTTAGAGCCTAGAGCGGTTACCAGAGATTTAGATTGGGGAATACCCGTACCCGTTGAAGGTGGAGAGGGAAAAGTACTTTACGTATGGTTCGATGCTCCTATCGGATATATATCATCAACAAAAGAGTGGGCTGCACGTGAAGGCAAAGACTGGGAACCCTACTGGAAAGATGAAAATACTAAACTAGTGCACTTTATAGGGAAGGACAACATTGTTTTTCACTGTATTATTTTCCCTTCTATGCTAAAAGCGGAAGGAAGTTATATTTTACCGGAAAATGTGCCCGCAAACGAGTTTTTGAACTTAGAAGGCAACAAGCTTTCTACTTCTAAAAATTGGGCAGTATGGTTACATGAGTATTTGGTTGATTTTCCTGAGATGCAAGATTCGCTGCGCTACACATTAACAGCTAATGCTCCAGAAACCAAGGATAATGATTTCACTTGGAAAGATTTTCAAGCACGAAACAATAATGAGTTAGTAGCCATTTTTGGTAATTTCATTAACCGAGTGGTGGTATTGACCAATAAATATTACGATGGTAAAGTACCCGCTGCAGGAAGCCTAACCGATGTTGATACCGAGACACTTGAACAATTAAGAAAGTACCCAGAAATAATTTCAAACTCCATTGAACGCTATCGTTTTAGGGAAGCTGGTCAAGAACTAATGAACTTAGCTCGCTTAGGTAATAAATATTTAGCGGATGCAGAACCATGGAAGGTAATTAAGGTTGACGAAGAACGTGTAAAAACCATTATGAACGTAGCGCTACAAATTGCTGCCGGATTAGCGGTTCTGAGCGAACCATTTTTACCATTTACATCTAGTAAACTTAAGAATATTTTAAATCTAACTTCTACTGAGGGTAGCCCAGGTGAAAGTTGGAACGATGTTTCTCTAAAAGAGGAATTGTTGAAACCCGACCATCAAATAAACAAAGCAGAATTGCTATTTAGAAAAATTGAGGATAGTGAAATTCAAGCTCAGCTAGATAAATTGGAAGCGACCAAAAAAGCGAACGAGAACGAAAACAAAAAAGCAATGCCACAAAAAGACACCATTACATTCGACGATTTTTCTAAATTGGATATGCGTGTAGGTACTATTATCGAAGCTGAAAAAATGGCGAAAGCCAAAAAACTTTTAGTTTTAAAAGTAGATACCGGTTTAGATGTCAGAACCATAGTATCTGGTATTGCAGAAAGCTTTAAACCAGAAGACATTGTTGGTAAGAAAGTAACCGTATTGGTCAACCTAGCACCAAGAGCATTGCGTGGTGTTGATAGTGAAGGCATGATTCTAATGACCGAAAACGCCGATGGAAAATTGGTGTTTGTCAACCCAGATGAAGATGGCGTTGGTAATGGTGAAGGGATTAGCTAGATTCTTCTCAAAAAAACTACATTTATAAATGGCAAATTCTAATTCGGCCGAAATTGTCGGCTACATACTTAAACATACCCAACTACCTGAAAAAGGCATTCAAAACACCATTGAGCTTTTAAATACCGATTGCACCATACCATTTATTTCGAGGTATCGAAAAGAAAAAACCGGTAATTTAGATGAAGTTCAGGTAGGCGCCATAGTACAATATAAAGAACAGTTTGAAGCACTTGAGAAACGAAAAAAAGCGATTATTAAAGCTGTTGAAGAACAAGGTGTTTTAACTTCTGAATTGAAACAAAAATTTAAAAACGCCGAAGATTTAACGCAATTAGAAGACCTCTACCTACCTTTTAAAAAGAGTAAAAAAACCAAAGCCGAAGTTGCCCGTAAAAACGGACTAGAACCTTTAGCGAAAATCATTATGGCACAACGTGATGATAATATTGATTACACAGCATCCAAATACCTTAATGCAACGATTGAAAATGAAGATGATGCCTTAGAAGGAGCACGCCATATTATTTCTGAGTGGATCAATGAACGCACAGATATAAGAAGTTCCATAAGATCTCAATTAGCACGATTTGCTATCATAACCACCAAAGTAATAGGCACTAAAAAGGATGATGAAAAGGCACAGAAATTCCGAGATTATTTTGATTGGAGCGAGCCTTTAAATAAATGTCCGTCGCACAGACTTCTAGCCATTTTACGTGCAGAGTCCGAAAAATTCATACGAGTAAAAATTGAATTGGATGACGAACGTTTATTAGACAGAATTGAAAATAGAATCATAAAAACGAACAATGCCTGTGCCAAACAAATAGAGTTGGCTCTTGCAGATGCGTATAAGAGATTGTTATTTCCGTCCTTATCAAACGAACTGCTCAAGGCTGCAAAAGAAAAGGCGGACGATGAGGCCATTGCAGTATTCTCCAATAATTTGAGACAGCTATTGTTAGGTGCCCCATTAGGAGAAAAACGTATACTTGCCATAGATCCTGGTTTTAGAACTGGCTGCAAGGTGGTTTGCTTAGACGAACAGGGTAATTTGGTACATAATGAAACAATTTATCCACATGCACCACAAAATGATGTTGCTGGTGCAATTAAGAAATTAAGTTCATTGGCAAATGCATATAAAATAGAAGCAATTGCTATTGGTAATGGTACAGCATCTAGAGAAACAGAGCAGGTTGTAAAGAAGGTCATTTTCTACAATCCTGTTGAAGTGTATGTAGTTAGTGAAGCAGGAGCCTCTATTTACTCCGCCTCTAAAATTGCCCGTGAAGAATTCCCAAATTATGATGTTACCGTTCGTGGTGCCGTATCTATCGGTAGACGTTTAGCTGATCCACTTGCAGAACTGGTTAAAATAGACCCTAAGTCTATTGGGGTAGGGCAATATCAACATGATGTTGACCAAACTAAATTAAAGAACTCATTAGACACCGTGGTTGAAAGTTGTGTGAACTCGGTCGGCGTAAATATCAATACCGCCAGTGTCCCATTATTGAGTTATGTATCTGGTATTGGTCCGAAATTGGCAGAGAATATCGTTGCCCAACGAAAAGAAAATGGGGCATTTAAAAGTCGTAAAGATATTATGGCCGTTCCTCGTTTAGGCGGTAAGGCATTTGAACAAGGTGCAGCTTTTTTACGTATCAAAAATGCTGAAAATCCGCTAGACGATTCTGCCGTACACCCAGAAAGTTATAGCATTGTTAAGCAGATGGCGAAAGATAAGGGAACAGAAATTTTATCCTTGATCGGAAACAAAACGCTTCTTAAAGAAATTGACCTTAAAAAATATTGCACCAATGACGTTGGGCTACCCACCTTAGAAGATATTCGTTCAGAGTTGGAAAAACCAGGGTTGGATCGTCGTGAAAAAGCTAAGGTGTTCACTTTTGACCAGACCATTAAATCCATCACCGACTTGCATAGCGGTCAATTGTTACCAGGTATTGTAAATAACATTACCAACTTCGGCTGTTTTGTAGATATAGGCATCAAAGAAAGTGGTTTAATACATGTATCAAACCTTTCGGATTCTTTTGTAAAAGATGTAAATGAGCATGTTCATTTACATCAGCAAATTATTGTAAAGGTCTTGGATGTTGATGTAGCCCGAAAAAGAATTCAATTGAAACTTCATAAATAGGTCGATGCTAAAAATCGCCTATCACCCTATATACAAACATCCATTACCAGAGGGGCATCGTTTCCCTATGGAAAAATATGAGCTATTACCACAGCAATTGATTCATGAAGGTACCTGTACAGAAGAAAATTTCTTTGAGCCAGAAATACCAAATGACAAACATATTGTAGCTGTTCACGACCCTGAGTATTTCTATGATTTGTTGAATATTATGATTTCGCCCAAAATGGCCCGAAAAATAGGCTTTCCCCTCTCAGAAGATTTAGTAGAGCGAGAACGTATTATTGCCGATGGAACGATAAAAGGATGTGATTTTGCCTTAGAATATGGAATAGCAATGAATATAGCCGGCGGAACCCACCATGCCTATAGCGACCACGGTGAAGCATTTTGCATGTTAAACGACCAAGCAATCGGCGCTAGATATTTATTAAACAAGGGTCTTGCTAAGAAGATTCTAATTGTCGATTTAGATGTGCATCAAGGAAACGGAACTGCAGAAATATTTCAGAATGATGATGCCGTATTTACATTCTCCATGCATGGAGAAGGAAATTATCCGTTTAAAAAAGAAAAGTCAGACCTAGATATTCCATTACCAAAAGGAGCCACTGATGAAACATATCTTTCTATACTTAAAGAGAAATTACCTAAGCTAATTGAAAGCGTTCAACCAGATTTCATCTTTTACCTCTGTGGTGTTGACATTCTTGAAAGTGATAAATTAGGTACTTTGGGTATGACTATAGAGGGTTGTAAAAAACGCGATGAATATGTACTAAAAACATGTCATAATTTTAAAATTCCAGTACAATGTAGTATGGGCGGCGGGTATTCTCCAGACATCAAAGTTATTGTTGAAGCACATGCCAATACCTTTAGAATAGCCCAAAATCTATATTTTTAAGCCTATTGAAAACGTTTAGGGCAAAACATTGTTCCAATTTGATTATATTCTAAACAACCAACACTTTAAATTTGCGCCATGAACAAATTAATGACCCTATTAGGTTTAACCTTGTGTATTTCTTTAAGTGCGCAAGACACTAGCAAAGATTCTACCGAAACAAGATGGAACATGTTCAAATATGATATTGCCACCATGTTTCAAGGTGTTGGGCATTCATATACAAGACCATTGCATTGGGAAGGCAATGAATGGGCTCAATTTGGTGCTGTGGTAGGAGGTACTGCATTGGTATATTTAGCTGATGATGATACTTCTAGGTTTATTAGAAACAATAGAGAGGGTGTTCCGGAGCTGATAAGAGATTATGGCGAGTTTTACGGTAGTCCTTCAAATAACTATATGGCAACTTCTGGAGTATATGCCGTAGGATTAATTACCAAAAACGAAAAATTAAGAAGAACCGGGGTTTTACTGATATCATCTGCCACCTCAGCAGGACTTTTACAACAAGTATTAAAATCGGTAGTGGGTAGAGCGAGACCGCTGGCTGAATTAGGCAAAGACACGTTTGATCCATTTAATTCAAGTAGAAATTTCCATTCATTTCCTTCAGGACATGCATTGCTTGCTTTTACTAATGCATATGCGATTGGAAAACAATTTAAAAATCCGTGGGTAAAAGCCGGTATCTATACTTTAGGTGCCATACCAGGTATTTCTCGTGTGTGGGATGGGCAACATTGGTTAAGTGATATGGTTTTCGCATTCGCTATTAGTATTGCAACCGTTGAGTCCATAGATAAATATCTAGATAAAAAGTATGATGAGAAATATAACAACCAAAAAAAGATGGTTAGTTGGAATCTAAATTTTGGACCGGGACAAATGGGTGTTACCGTAAATTTTTAAGCATCTAACATATACAGTGCAAATTTAATTTTCCAATACGGCATTTTTTCTTCAAAATACTCGAAGTAATCTTTTAAACCGGTAGCGTTGGTCAATTCGGATTTTGCCGCTTCTATTTTTGATATTTCATTGGCACTTACAAACTGATTTAAATCGAGCTCCTCCCCTTCGGCATGTTTTTTCATTAAATGCCCGTAAATCGTATTTTCAGATAGATTTCTTTGTGTCGCTATTTCAGAAACCGTTAAACCATCTTTAAATAAATCAAAAGTTTGATCATGAGTTTTTCGTTTCGATTTTTTTGTACCAATATGCTTTTTTATCTCCGCTAAAAATACATCTGCATATTTTTCTAATTTAGCCTGCCCTACCCCGGAAACATCCATGAACTCCGTTTCATTTTTAGGAAGTTTAGCTTCCATGTCCTTTAGACTGGCATCACCAAAAACCACATAAGCCGGTACATTCTGTTCAGTTGCGATTTGTTGTCTAAGCACCCTAAGCTTTTCAAACAAATCTGTCTTCCTAACCAGTGATTTGGCGGCAACCTTTTTCTTTTCAGTTTCCTTTTGCAATACCGCAAGTTGAACATTCTTTCCTGAAAACAACACTTCTTTAGCCTGAGGAGTTAGTCCAATCCTTGCTCCTTCCCTAAAGTTAATATACAACACTCCTTGATTCAACAACTGAATAACATATTGCTGTAAGTCTAACCAAGAGACATCTTTTACAACTCCAAAGGTTTTTATATGCTGATAACCTTTTTCTAAAACCTGTGCGTTTTGTGCTCCTCTTAAAACGTCTATGACCATACCCATTGGCTCACGCTCCTTTAACCGTGCAACGCCAGAACATATTTTCTGCGCAAGTAAGGTTGCATCAAAATAAGCTGGTGGTGTGGAACATATATCGCAGTTGCCACAACCTTCGGTTACTTGTTCCCCAAAATAATTCAACAATGCAATTCTACGACAACTTAATGCTTCGGCAAACTGCTGCATACGCTCTAATTTGGCATATTCTACATCTGCATTTTCACTTTGAGAAATAAACCTGCGCAACTGTGCCACATCGGCAAAACTGTAAAATAATAATGCGTGCGCTGGAAGTCCGTCACGACCACCACGACCAATTTCTTGGTAATAACCTTCTATATTTTTTGGTAGATTGTAGTGAATAACCCAACGTACATTACTTTTATCTATCCCCATACCAAAGGCAATAGTTGCAGCAATAATCGGCACTTTATCGGTAATGAATTCTTCCTGCACCAATGAGCGCTCTTCTGATGACATTCCTGCGTGATATGCTTTCGCCTTAAAGCCCGCATTTCGTAATTTCTCTGCGATGGACTCCGTACTTTTACGGCTTAGGCAGTAGATGATTCCGCTTTCAAAAGGTCTTTCATCCAGAAAATCTAAAATATGCTTTATACGGTCTTGGGCAGGTTTTACATCTAAGTACAGGTTGGGTCTATTAAAAGAAGCCAAGTGACGCTTTGCATTTGGTATACTTAATTGATCAACGATATCATCTTGAGTAGTTTTATCGGCCGTTGCCGTCAGTGCCATTACCGGAATATTGGGAAATCTTCTTTTTAATCCGCCAAGCTGAGTATATGCAGGTCTAAAATCATGCCCCCATGAAGAAATACAATGCGCCTCATCAACGGCAAACAAGCTAATTTTTAACCTATCTAAAATTCCGTTGAGAAATCCTAAACTTTCTGGAGCAACATAAAATAGTTTCAACTCCCCATGTTCCAATTTTCTTAAAATCTCTTGTTGTGTTTCTGCAGACTGGGAACTATTATAGTATTCTGCTGCAATGCCATTAGCTTTTAGAACATCTACTTGATCCTTCATTAAAGCAATTAGGG
The DNA here is from genome assembly GCF_003075045.1 of Maribacter litoralis. Classification (GTDB taxonomy): domain Bacteria; phylum Bacteroidota; class Bacteroidia; order Flavobacteriales; family Flavobacteriaceae; genus Maribacter; species Maribacter litoralis. The sequence goes on from NZ_QCZD01000004.1 coordinate 80,448, forward strand.
GAGAAATCACAATTGCAGTTCCTTCTAAAGCTAAAGCAGTCAGTTGATAACAAAGCGACTTACCACCACCAGTTGGCATTATTGCCAGTACATCCTTATGCTGAAGTGCATCTTCGATAATGGCCAATTGATTTGGCTTAAAAGAATCATAACCAAAGTGTTTTTTTAAAATGGGAAGTAAATCTTGTTCTGTTGTAATCATGTAATGCAAAAATAGTATTTGGAATTGTCTTTGCTAGCTGTTTTCACATTATTACGTCTTTGCCATATAAGAAGCAATCTGTCGAATTCGTGTACCAAATCAACAGATTACTTCATCGTTCCTCCTTTTGTAAACAGGTTAACCTATTTCCCCAACATCAACAATTCATTACATCTAACTTCTGTGATGTATCTCTTTTCTCCTTCTTTTGTTTCATAAGATCGGTGGGTCAATTTACCTTCTATGGCTACTTGTTTTCCTTTAATTAAATAATTTTCTACGATCTCGGCAGTTTTACCCCAAGCAACAATATTATGCCATTGTGTATCGTCTACTTTTTCTCCATTGGCGTTTTTGTAACTATCTGTTGTAGCAATAGAGAATTTTGCCAATTTGGTTCCTCCTTCTAGGTTTACGATTTCTGGATCCTGCCCTAAATTTCCAATCAACTGTACTTTGTTTTTTAATGCGTTCATCTTACTAATTTTTAATGGTTTAACAGTTCATACTATCAAGTTACCGTAACTCGACACTGCAAACCTATATCAGCTTTGAAACTATAGTCGGTTTGTAAACGTTTACTATCATTTGTTGTCGTTTGCATTCGTTTAAAAACTTTTTTAATACTGTATATCAATTGATTAACAAATAAAAAATAAGTCTTTTATTTACATCGATATAACCACCAATTCATATCTCGAGTCAATTCGTAGCCTAATTTCTCGTAAAGCGGTATTGCAGCATTGCCTTTGTTTGTGTGAAGAATTGGTGTCTTTTTCTCCTTTATAATTTCTTTTGTACAGTGCGCAATAAGCTGTTTGGCGAGTCCCCTTCTAGTATAATCGGGATGCGTAACTACAGCACTTACCTCAATAAATAAATTGGTTTGCATTCGTTGTCCCGTAATTGACACTAATTTGCCTTCTTTAAAAATTCCGTAATAATTACCCATTTCAAAAGTCTTTCTTCTGTAATAACCGGGCATTACCAACCAGACTAATTTATAAATTTCATCAATATATTCATCGCCCAACAAAACTATCTCTTCGGTTATAGCAACATCTGGCAGCTCATTTAAAACCATTTGGCAACCATCTATTTTCTTCTCTAAAAAAACGTTGGCATCATCAACTAAGGGTGTTTTATTTTCAGAAACGAAGAAGAAACTATCGGTAGTTTCTAGATAATCATTAGATGCTTTGGTTGTTTTTTCTTCATTAAAAAAAGCTCCAAATGTACATACCTCCTGTTCATAGAAAAGTACTCCGTCAAATTCAACGGCAAACTTTCTATGGGTTTCAGTAAGGGAATACCATACGGGATTTTTTAGTTGTTCTTCTAAGTTTGCCATTGTATACATATAAACAGGAAAATGTAAAGTTGCATAAAATAAATAATATCTAAAACCACAATTTCATCATATCATAAATAGAATCTTATAGAAAACTAAACGATTCTATTATCCTTATTTCTAGATAAGTGAACTTTTTTTCATATATTAAAAAAGAAAAATATACTCTTACATATCCCCCATCGATTTTGTAAACCTATGATCTGATTTCCCCATAACAATGTTATGGTCAAGTATAAACATAAGTTGCATTTGTGGCTTATAAAAATCAACTTATACACCGTTTGCAACTATGAACGTAATCGATTACAAATATCTTGAAACTTTTGTTTTTGCAGCAATATTCGGTGTTTTCGCAATTTATCACCTTTTACTTTTTCTGGTTCTTAGACTCAAAATATTACTTTACTACTGCATTATTTTGATTGGTGTAACGGCTCATTGGTCACTTTACTTATTATTGTTAGATGCCGACAATAGCTTTTCTCAACTGGTACAAAACACTTCGTTGACCACGGCAATGATCACTACATTCGGGTTTCTGATCTTTACCAAATTTTATCTCAACATCACACAGAACAACAGCCCTGGCTTACACAAAGCTTATACAATATTAATGTACGTTACTATTACACTACCCATTATACACATTCTTTATTCTATGCTTGTTGGGTTCAATTCTTTTAGTAAAATATTAGAATTAATAGCTGCAATTACTTCTTTGACCACTATGGTCTTAAATATCATTTCTGGAATTAAATTATTCCATGCAGAAAAATTCAACAAATATTATCTCTATTCCTACACTCCATATCTTTTAGCTTCTATTTTATATATTGTTACTTGGTTACTTAGTTATTTTTTCAATATCAAAACGGACTATATAATATTAATTACCTCTATTTTGGTAACCTTGCAAATAATTTTATTCTCTATCTTAATTGGCTTCAAGTTCAAATCAATCGTAGATGACAACAAAAGAATACAGCTTGATGCAAATAATAGGCTAGTATATGAAGTTGATCGCCAAACCAAACAACTACAACAGGCAAAAACCGAACTCGAATTTCAAAACAAAGAACTGGAGACGGTCAACAAACTAAAAAACAAAATATTCTCATTGCTTACACATGATGTAAGAGGACCATTAAACAATGTTAGCGTTTTAATCGGATTAATAGAAAATGAACTGGTTGACACTCCTTTAAAACAAATTACCGCAAAACTAAAAAGTGATGTTAACGACCGTGTATCTATGGTAAACACTTTGCTAGATTGGTCTTACAAACAGATAGACGGAGTTAAAGTCAGTAAAGAACAATGCAATTTAAATGAGGTATTCAATGCTATTATAAAGGAATTTGAGTGGGCAGCAAAAGACAAAAACATTTCTATAGAACAAGAGATTTTGTGCCAAACCATATTTATTGACCAAAACATGCTAAAGGTTATTTTACGAAACCTTTTATCAAATGCCATTAAATTCAGTGAAAATGGCAAAAAAATAATCCTGTCGTCTCAATGCACTTCCGATATAGTAGAACTTAAAGTCAAAGATTTTGGCTTAGGAATGAATACCGATTGGAAAAATAGTAGCGAAAGCAATCATGGTCCTACAATTAGAAAAGGTACCATTGGCGAAAAAGGAACTGGTTTCGGTTTAATGATCACCAAAGATTTCGTGGAAATGAACGATGGTATAATACACTGTAAAAGTGAAATTAATAAAGGAACCGAATTTATTTTACAATTTAAAAATACCGTGCAAGAACCACCCAAATTAAGTTCAAATGAATTGGATGATATGTTGTCTAATTAACTTCCACAAATTCTTTTTCTTGACCATTATCAAAAGTTGGAGAAGGCATCAGTGTTGCATGATTTACATCAAAAACATTTCCTGACTCTTTATATATTTTATAGGTTGATTCCTGAAATTCAGAAACCACTAAAATATCATAATAGTCCTTTCTCTCCTTAATGGTCATATCATCTTCAAAACCATCTATGTCTATTGACCCAACGTTATCACTTGAATTGATTGACTCTATTACAAATTGAATAGTGTTTTCTATCTCTTCCGTTTTATAATACGGCGAAATTTTATCATCAGCATTAAAATTTTCATTTGACACCTTACCATAGCTAATGACATTCTTCAACACATCTACTCCAAAATCAGAATAAAAAACTGAGTTCACTGGCAGATATTTTATCGGATTTCTAAAAGAAACTTGCACTGTTTCTCCATTGGTCATCACTTTTATTCTTGAAAAATTTTGAGCGCTTACATCCTCATCGATCATTCCCAACGCCATTTTTACAATGGCATCTTTTCCTAGCTCAACAATTTCTTTCACTTCTTTATTCATTGTAATGTCTTGAGAAAATGAATTTACATTCACCAATAACAAAAGAAAGACTACGTATAATTTCATAAGCTTATTTAACGTAATAAAACCTTTAAATATTACATTTAAAACCCGCAAGTATTCATTAATCTGCCATTACATCGAATAGCTACAATGTATCAGACGGTTTAAAACGTTCATTCAGCTCGTTGTTTAACTAAACGCAACAATTTCTTAACCTTTTATCGTAATAAATCAATCATCTTTACTGTGCCTATTATATGACCAATGAATTTCAACAAAATCACTTTAATACTAGTACTATTTATAGTTAGTCTTCAAACCGGTATTTCTCAAACAACAAATAATGACGAAGACCATGGTCACACCCACTACAAAAATTATTCAGATGTCATAGACCATAAATTAATCTTCCCATCCGAAGTTCCAGATAGAATTATAATCAACTTAACCACAGACCCTTCACATAGCTTTGCCGTTAATTGGCGAACCGAGCAATCTGTAGATTCGGCATATGTGGAAATAGCTTTAGAAACCCATGGACCAGAATTACGATTACCCGGTGTGGCAAAAAGCATATTGGCAAATACTGAGATCTTTGAAAATGAAAATATAAGGGATAATGAACCCTTAGTAAAAGCAGCCTATCACTCCGCCGTGGTCAATAACTTACAACCTGGCAAAACTTATGTATATCGTGTGGGTTATGGCGCACCGAATGCAAGTACGTGGAGCGAATGGTTTCAAATTAAGATGCCGAATGAAAATAAGGATGAATCGTTCAGTTTTATTTACTTCGGAGACGCGCAAAACGATGTAAAATCAATGTGGTCTAGGGTTATTCGTAAATCTTATAAAATGGTACCAAATGTTGATTTTATGTTACACGCAGGTGATTTGATCAACCACAGTGAATCTAATAGGGAGTGGGGCGAGTGGTTTTATGCCGGCGGATATATACATGCTACCGTACCAAGTGTTATGACACCAGGAAATCACGAATATAGCAATGGTCAACTTTCAAAACTATGGACACCACAATTCAACCTACCGGAAAATGGACCAGAGTTTGAAAACATGGAAACATATTACAGCATTGAATATCAAAATATGAAGTTGATCTCTTTTGATGCCGAACATTTTGACGAACACCCTAATACCCGAAAAGAAGCTACAGCATGGTTAGAAAGCGTACTTTCTAAAAACGAGAGCAAATGGACGACCATATTTCTACATCTACCTATCTTCTCTACTGCAAAAGGTAGAGATAACACAGAACTTCGTGAAGCTTTGAAGCCATTAATCGACAAATATAAAGTTGACTTGGTCTTACAGGGGCATGATCACACGTATGCCAGAGGTCATGAATCTAATGAAGAAAACGGTAAAACAGTAATTTCCGATGTTGGTACCATTTACACCGTATCGGTCAGCGGACCAAAAATGTACGAATCACAAGATCAAGAGTGGATGGTACGTAGAGGTGAGTTTACTCAATTATTTCAAGTAATTACCGTAAACGACAACAGTATAAAGTACCAAGCATTTACGCCTCTAGGCAGTTTGTACGATAGCTTCGAATTGCAAAAAGATAACAAAGGCAATAAAAAGCTCATAAATGGCGAAAACGAACTGTTTTTACGCTTAAAGAAAGATTTTTTAAAAGAATAAGTCTTCTTATATAAATATAAACTTAAACGCAGGGCATATTTAAACTAAGCCGATTTTTACTTCATTTCACAAAATTCAATTCACCAAAATTCCTCTATAGAAACAATTTTCATTACCTTAAAACTTCTAAAATTTTTTGGGGATGGAATTGAATTTGGTGAATGTAAAATCTAAGAAAAGATATGAAGTAATAATTGATGATTCTACAGCTTTCATTGATTATATCATAGCCAAAGAAAAAATTTACCTTACCCATACCGAAGTACCAAAATCCATGGCTGGTAAAGGAATAGGCTCTGCCCTTGTCCTAAAAGTTTTAGAAGATATAGAAAGACAGAACTTAATTTTAGTACCTCTTTGTCCTTTTGTAGCATCCTATATTAAAAGACATCCAGAGTGGAACAAATTAGTGCTTAAAGGCAGTAATTTCGAAGACTAAATTATGAAAACCAAACTATCATATAAAACAACAACAAATCAATAATACAGATCAATGGAATTAGCCATACATAATTGGATGCGTGCCGAATCGCTCGAGCATACTCTCAGCAGAATCAACAAATTAGATTACACGCACATAGAAATACAAGGTACCCCAGAGGATTACGACGTTAAAAAAGCCCAGTTGCTTTTTGATCTTTATGGAATTAAATGTTGGGGCTCTGTAACCCTTATGCTAGAGCAACGTAATTTACTTGCAAAAGACCCGGTACAACGAAAAATGTCGGTTCAATATGTAAAGGATGTTGCCAAAATGGTGTATGAATTGGGCGGAAAAGTAATTTCGTTGGTTCCTGCAACCGTAGGTAAAATTGTACCCGATGCAAGACCAGAGGAAGAATGGGAATGGGCTGTAGAAGGCATACAGGAAATCTATAAATATACCGAAGACCACGGGTTGCAAATTGGCATTGAACCTATCAACAGATTTGAGACCTATTTCATCAATAGAGGAGAACAGGCGTTGGCACTTGCTGAAGCCGTGGGTCCAAATTGCGGGGTTTGCCTAGATACTTTTCACATGAATCTAGAAGAAGCTAATATGTTCGACACCATTAAAAAAGTGGGCAAGCGTTTGGTTAATTTTCATGTTGCCGATAATAATAGAATGGCTCCGGGTATGGGTCATTTAAACTGGTCTAAAATCATTTCTACGCTTAAAGAAATCGAGTACGACAAAGTACTGTCGGTTGAATTTTGTTCCCCGTTAGATAGAACACCTGCCAACCGGTATCCAAATTCCATAGAAACAAACCCTGACGGACTCACTGCCGAACAGAAAAAATTCTTGGAAGACCACGGTAGTTCTGCCGTAACCGATGAATTTTATACCATGCTGACCAAAAAATCAATTGACACCCTTAAAGAACTTATTTAATGAAAATTACCAACATAGAAGCCTTTTGGTTACGCTGCCCTATCCCTAAAGAAAAACAACATTTCTCAGATTACGGTCTATTGACCAATTTTGACATGACCTTGGTCGTAGTAACTACAGATACCGGGTTACAGGGTTTTGGCGAGGCAAAAGCTGCAGTAGGTTCGTCTGGGTCTTGCGCATCAATTGTAAGTTGCATAGAAAATGAACTAAAACCACAGTTAATTGGTAAAGATGCCCGTAATATTTCTCGAATTTGGGAACATGTATACAATGGCACAAGAGATCATTATTCACTCTCTAGAGGACGTAAATTTCCGATTTTAGGAAGAAGGGGATTGACTATTTCTGCCATGAGCGGTATCGACACTGCTCTTTGGGACATTAAAGGAAAAGCATTGGGTGCACCCGTGGTAGAATTATTGGGTGGAAGCTGTCGCGATAAAATGCCGGCATATGCCAGTGGTGGCTGGGCAAAAGCCGATACCATTGGCGAACAGTTGTTGGGGTATACCGAAAAAGGATTTGGCGGAGTAAAAATGCGCGTTGGTATTATGGATCAAACCGTTGCCGAAAGTATTAAACGTGTAAAGGCAGCCCGTGAAGCCTTGCCCGATCACATAAAATTAATGACCGATGCCCACGGTACTTTCAGTGTGCCCGAAGCCAAGCAATTTACAAAAGGCGTTGAAGACTGTAACCTATATTGGTTTGAAGAACCTATCAGTCCAGATAATAAAATAGGCACCGCAGAAGTACGTGCCAATACCTTTATACCCATTGCCGCCGGTGAAAGTGAATACACCGCTTTTGACGTTCGCGATTTAATTGCAGAACGCGCCTTAGATGTATTGCAACCAGATTGTGCTATCATTGGTGGTATCACCGAAGCTATGCGCGTATCGCAATTGGCACATACCTATCAGTTAGAATTGGCTCCGCATTGTTGGGGTTCTGCATTTTCTTTTATGGCGGGACTTTCAGTGGCTTTTGCTTCTCCTCCTGCCAATGTAATAGAGTTTTCGTTAGGTGGCAACCCTATGATGTATGATTTGGTTGAGGAGCATATTACCGTAGATAACGAGGGAATGCTCACTGCACCTGATAAGCCGGGATTGGGCTTGACCCCTAATTGGGATTTTGTAAACGATTTTAAACAATAGATCATGGCAAAGGCAGTACATATTAATCACGTTGCATTGGTTGTAAGCAACCTAGAGGAAGCTTGTAAATTTTATGAAGAAGAATTGGGGTTAGAGGCTATTCCCGCATTTCTTTTTGACTACCCTACCGCATTTTTCAAATTCAACGAAGAACAGCAATTACATTTGACGGAATGGGAAGATGCCTATTCATTTAGAGGTCATATATGTGTGCAGGTAGATGATATCAATACACTATTTTTTAGAATGAAAGAACTTGGAGTAATTGATATAAAGCCATGGGGCAATGTGCGTCAATTACCGGACGGAGCCATACAAATGTTTGTGCGTGACCCATCGGGAAATTTAATTGAACTTTCTTCTGTTCCCGGGGATTATATCGACCCAAAAATATTTGAAGACGAATTATTTAAAGAAGGTATTTATGTCTCGGGAAGAAATGACTTCCGTGGATATAAATCTAAAGATGCTACCCTTTATCATAAATCCGATGAATAAAAAGAACATTCTTTTATTGGAAACCGTTGCCGAAGATGCCATGAGCATGTTGGAGGAAGCTTCGGATATGAATATTTTAACAGGGTTTGATGAAACCTCGGTAACCAGCCAGATTCAGAATTACTCGATAGATGCCATTATTACACGGGGAAAAGGTCAGGTACGTGATTCGTTTATGGCACAATTGCCTAATTTAAAAGTTATATCCCGTTGTGGTGTTGGTTTGGATAATATTGATGTATCAAGCGCTACGAAAAGAGGAATTAAAGTAGTGAACGCCCCAAATTCCAATGCCGATACCATTGCTGAACATACCATTGCTCTTTTATTGATGCTCCAACGTAATTTATACAATGCCGTAACCATGGTCAAAGAAAACAGATGGCAAGACCGAGGCTCGTATGTAGGCGATGAAACCCACGGCAAAACTTTGGGGATTGTCGGTATGGGAAATATTGGTAAAAAAGTAGCGAAAATTGCTTCAGCCTTAGGTATGAACGTTATTTACTGGAGTTCAAAAAAAGAAGATGTCCCCTATACTCTTGTCGATTTGGATACGCTTTTAAAAACATCGGATAGTATAAGTCTTCACTTACCCTTGACCTCTAAAACAGAAAAGCTAATTGATGCGGCTGCCTTTTCAAAAATGAAAACCAATGCGTTATTGATCAATACTGCCAGAGGGGGGATCATAGACCAAAAGGAGTTGCTCCAAGCCTTGCAAAATAAAAAAATAGCAGGTTTCGCAGCCGATGTTCTTATAGAAGAACCACCCGCAAAAAATGACCCATTACTGCAATTAAAAAACGTACTGATCACTGCACATTTAGGTAGTTTAACCAAAACCACATATACTAAAATGTGCACCATGACGGTTAAAAATACCTTGGCAATTTTACGTAATAAAGCACCTATGGAAAATTGTGTTTTCAATAAAAAAGAACTGGATAACAGCTAAAAGGACAGCCTCATGAAAAACAATGAACCCATAATCGTTACTCAGCTTTTTAACGCTTCCATGGAACAAGTATGGGAAGCATTGACAGATGTGGAACAAATGCAACAATGGTATTTTGAGGCAATTCCCGATTTTAAGCCGGAAGCATCTTTTCAGACCCGTTTTTTAATAACCAATGAAGGACGAAATTTCACCCACAATTGGCTTATTACGGAAGTGGAATTCCCCACAAAAATTAGTTATCGGTGGACGTTCGACGAATACCCGGGCGAGAGTATCTCTACCTTTGAACTTTCTAAAAAAGCACATCAGACACTGCTTACGGTTACCAGTAAAATCATAAAAGATTTCCCGACAGACATCCCCGAATTCAAAAGAGAAAGTGGTGTTTCTGGCTGGGAGTATTTAATTAAAGAAAGCTTAGTCAAATTCTTAGCGACCAGATAGTTTTAACATCGTACATCCGTCATTAAATTAGTACCTTAGTACAAGGAACAAACTAACTTGAACATGAAAAAAGTACTACTCATTAGTGCATACTTGTTATGCACCACGTTTATGTTTTCCCAAACTACGGAAGACATTGTCAAAGCCATTGAAAAAGAAGGCATTGAAAACTCCCAATTAGAGCAATTGGCATACGAATTAATGGACCTGAACGGACCACGATTGGTGGGCACACCAGAAATGAAAAGTGCCCATGACTGGGCGGTCAACACCTACAAAAAATGGGGAATTACTGCCGAGAACCAACAATGGGGAACGTGGAAAGGATGGCAAAGAGGAATTACCCATGTAGATATGGTTTCGCCTCGTGTAGCATCATTGCACGCTACTCAATTGGCATGGAACCCCGGTACTAGCTCAAAAGGGGTTACAGCCTCATTAATTACACTACCAAGTTTTACAGATTCATTGTCATTTGTAAAATGGCTTCCTAATGTAAAAGGAAAAATAGTAATGGTGAGTATGTTGCAACCTACGGGAAGACCAGATGAAAACTGGGAAGAATATGCAACAAAAGCCTCCTTCGAAAAAATGAAAACCGAACGCGATTCCTTAGAGAAAATTTGGAGGCAAAATATTCGAAACACAGGGTACACCAGTAGAAACATCAATGCCGCATTTGAAAAAGCGGGTGCAGTAGGTATTGCTCAATCGCGATGGTCTGAAGGTTTTGGTGCCAATAAAATTTTCAGTGCCGGTACCGAAAAAATTCCCGCAGTAGATATTTCTTTGGAGGACTACGGAATGTTGTACAGAATGGTAGAACACGGTGAGGACACCAAAATAAAAATTGTAGCGGAATCAAAAGACCTAGGTGTTGTGCCAACTTTTAATACCATAGCCACCATACCGGGAACCGAGTTCCCCGATGAATATGTAATACTTTCTGCCCATTTCGATTCTTGGGATGGCGGCACAGGAGCAACCGATAATGGTACAGGTACCATTACCATGCTAGAAGCCGCACGTATTCTGAAAAAAGTATATCCAAACCCAAAAAGAACCATTTTAGTTGGGCATTGGGGAAGCGAAGAACAAGGCTTAAACGGTTCTAGCTCTTTTGTTGAAGATCATCCAGAAATTGTGGACGGAGTTCAAGCCCTTTTTAACCAAGATAACGGTACGGGTCGCGTTGTGCGTTTGTCGGGACAAGGGTTTCTTCATGCATACGATTATTTAGGTCGATGGTTAGAAGCTGTACCTGAAACCTATAAAAATGAAATAGAGACTACATTCCCCGGTTCACCTGGTAGAGGTGGGTCTGACTATGCCTCATTCGTAGCTGCCGGTGCACCTGCATTTTCGCTAAGTTCTCTTAGTTGGGATTATTGGAATTATACATGGCATACCAATTTAGATACGTATGACAAAATTGTTTTCGATGATGTACGAAACAATGCCATACTAACTGCAATTCTTACTTACATGGCTTGTGAAGACCCAGAAAAAACATCTCGTGAAAAAGCGGTTTTGGGCATCAATCCTAGGTCTGGTAAAAAAGGAGAATGGCCAACACCTAGAAAGCCACAACGAAAAGGTGGTCAAGACTAAATAAATCTACATTTGATTTTCAAGTTCAAGGCTATCCGCTGCTTGTAATGCTTTTTTAATAGCAGTACTCCACAGTGCATAGGCTTGCTTATTTAAATGCAAACCGTCAGAAAGGTATAATTCTGGTATCGGTCTATTATCGGTAGTTATCATTTGTGCAAACACGTTTATGTACTGCGCATTAAGTTCTGAAATAAAATACTTGGACAACATTAAATTGGTCTCCATGATCAACGGAATTAAAGCTTCACGCTCTACACTTGGTTTAAGGCTAATCAATGCCAATTCTACCTCTGGATACTTATTTTTGATCAACTCTACCAATTCCATACATCCTGAAAGTACTTCTTGAGGTGTTTTACCATCATTAAGATCGTTTTCACCTGCATAAAGCACAATTTTAGACGGATTCGCTTCGGTAAAGATCTCATCGAAGTAATGAATACACCATGCAAAAGTTGACCCTCCAAAACCTAGGTTCACCACATTGAACGGACTAAGATCACGTTTCATATTTACCCACAATCGCACTGAAGAACTACCGTAAAAGGCAATTAGATTTTCTTGCGTAGGCAATTTGGAAACCCGTCTTTTAAGTCGTTTTATCTCATTGCACCAAATAGCAGGTGGATCCTCAAGATTATCGGTTCCTGAGGAGGAGACATTCAATTGTTCTGCCCTCTCAATGGCTTGCTTTACGTAGCCCGAATACTGTTTTTGATATTGCTCCATAAACGCGAACAAATCCGTATTACTTTTAGAAGGCACCTTATCGCTCAATAAAAAAGGTTCTTTAATAACGCAGTAATACAAATTTTTGCCAATTCTTTGATCAAAATTGACCATAACTATCGGTACTATATAAGGTTCTGGCTCGGTATGCAAGGCTAATTTAAATGCTCCCATTTTAAAAGGTCCGGGAGACTCTTCTGTTCTATATGATGTGCCTTCAGGACTTATGATCAAATTATAGTTCTGTTTCAGGTGTTTAGTAGCCTCACTATAAAATATGCTACGGGCTTGTTCTTTCTTATTGCTTGTAGTTTGTTCAGACTCCTTTGTATATACATTTATATAACCTAGGTTGTTGTAATAATTTTGGTGTCCGTATTCTTGCCCCTGCCCTATTCTCACCGTTCTAATACCTGGCTCATCATATTTCTTATAGAGCACCATAGCACTTAAAAAATGGGAATCTAGGGTAATTTGAAAATTATTGTTTAAAGTATAATGTGGGTCATTTATAAGATGGTTATAAATAAAAACATTCCCGGTATTCTCCGGTAGATTTTCCCAACCTTCAATAATGTACGGTACGTTTTTAAAGACCTTTGTTGTCAGTTCTGCACAAACCTTTCTGTTCTGTTCTACATCTTCACTGTTCTTTTCTGCAACATTTTCATAAATCTGCTGTAGTCCGCTCACAAATTCGTGCTCCTTTTGATCCTCACCCAACAATTCTAAACTTAATGAGGCTATATGCCTTTCTAATGCCGTACCGTTTTTCAATAATCTTAAAAGAGCATCATAAGCAAGTTGCTTGGTCGTCATACTTTTTAAAAGATGCGGTACTTGGTGCAATGGCGAGGACAATAATAAGCGTGACTTATTATTTTTGATCAATTGATAAACCGCCTGTAAGCTATGTTTACCCAACAACCCAACATATCTAACAAAAGCTGCATTGAGTTGATTACCCATAAGCCAGAGTAACCGTTGATAAAATTGACCTTCGAAAGCATCATCTTTCTGGAACAATTTCATTAGATCGCACTCGGGTATAAAATAGGCAGATGTTTTTGTATTGGTAATTGCAGAACAAATATCTTTCTCCTTCAGTAAACAAGACCATCCGAAAACAAATCCTGAATTTTTAATAGAGCGTTGTTTAATTTCAATGGTGTTTTCAATTCTTTTAATGGTCACTTCCCCATGAATAAGAATGAACAATCCGTTACTGGAACCATCTTGCACATACAACACCTCATCGGGTTCATACTCGCGCCGCTCTGCCAAAGCAGCCAATGCCATCAAACTTTTCTCTTCAAAATAATCTAAAAACGGGGAACGCCGCATCAATGAAACGATTTCTTCTTGCTCCGATACGGGAGAGATAAAGAATTGACGATCCTCTACGAAAGGTTGAAACCTTACCGGACTCAGCAACTCCGTTTGTTTTAATAATGCGGTACGTAATACATGATATAATTTGGCACCAATATTTTTTAATAATACGTTCTGATGCCCTTTTTTCAAGTATGCATCAAGCTCTTTGAACGGAATTTCAAAAAAGGTCGCTTTTGTAGAAGCTACCGTGGCTTTATAGGTAAAACGTTTAGGTGTATTAAAGCCATTTAAGCCTATAGTTGAAAATGGTTCTGAATTTTGGCAGACCAAAATATCGCTCTCTGGGCTATCCAATGAAATATAGTAATTAATACTCCCTTCTATAAGCCACCTAAAGGTGTTTACTTTCTTATGAATGTAACTAATAGCATATCCCTTTTGGTATGTTTTTATTACTCCGTCAGGAAAATATTCCTTTAGTTTTTCAGTATGTATTTCTTGTCTTAAAAGTCTAGTTTGGTGTGTCATGCGCCTTCTAACTTAACTAGATTAAATCGAAAAAAGAAACCCGGCATACATTAAAACCAATTTGTCATTTTAAGAAATTGATATTGGTTAAAACCATAAAATTTACACCCTTAAAATTAGAATTACCAAATTTAATTTGCCGGCTATCTTTTTACAAAGGCTTTTGTTATCTTCCCTATTCAACAACAAATTAGACCACACCATGAAAACCATCAGACTTCTGCTCGTGCTTATTATTATGGCACCGGTAGCCATGCAATCTCAACGTAGAAAAAACAAAATAGCCGAACCCGCCATCACAATAAAAGACTCGCTTTTCACAGGGTTAAAATGGCGAAATATTGGTCCGTTCAGAGGTGGAAGAAGTGTAGCTTCAACCGGTGTGGTTGGGCAACCCATGGTATACTATATGGGAACCGTTGGTGGCGGAATATGGAAAACTACGGATGACGGAATTACTTGGAAGAATATTTCTGACGGATTTTTAAAAACCGCGACAGTTGGTGCCATTTCTGTATCGGAAAGCAACCCTAATATTGTAATTGCAGGTATGGGCGAACATGCTGCCCGTGGTGTAATGACCTCAATGGGAGACGGTGTATACAAATCTACCGATGCTGGAAAAACCTGGAAGCATATGGGTCTTGACAAAACCAGGCATATTTCTGATATCATCATAGACCCAACCAACCCAAATATTATTTTTGTTTCGGCACAAGGGGCGCAATACGGTGCATCTTCTGAAAGAGGTATCTATAAATCTGTAGATGGTGGCGAATCATGGAAAAACGTACTTTTTGTAGATACTAATACCGGAGCATCTGGTCTTACGATGGATATGACCAACCCCACCATTTTATATGCAGCTATGTGGCAACACAGGCGTTTTCCATGGACGATGGAATCTGGCGGTAAAAACTCGGGCATCTACAAATCTACCGACAGTGGTGAAACATGGCAGCAATTAACCGAGGGCTTACCCAAAGAAATGGGTAAAATAGGTATTTCTGTATCTAGAGCCAACCCAGAACGTGTTTTCGCAGTAATCGAGGCGGAAGGAGAAAAAGGCGGTGTATACCGTTCTGACGATGCCGGTAAAAAATGGACGCTTATCAACAAAGACAGAATAAACATTGCCCGCTCTTGGTATTA
Organism: Maribacter litoralis; assembly: GCF_003075045.1. Taxonomy (GTDB): domain Bacteria; phylum Bacteroidota; class Bacteroidia; order Flavobacteriales; family Flavobacteriaceae; genus Maribacter; species Maribacter litoralis. The sequence continues at coordinate 95,846 of NZ_QCZD01000004.1, forward strand.
CATGGAAATTTTTGCTGACACTCAAAATGAAGATATTGTGTATGTGCTTAATGCCCCGGTAACCAAATCTATAGATGGCGGTAGAACATTTACACCGTTACCTACGCCACATGGTGACAACCACGATTTATGGATTGATCCATTAAACAACCAACGCATGGTGAATTCTAACGATGGTGGTTCTAATGTTTCGAATAATGGAGGTAAAAGCTGGAGTACGCAAGAGAATCAAAATACGGCACAGTTCTACAGGGTAATTACAGATAATTTGGTGCCTTATAATGTCTATGGCGGTCAGCAAGATAATTCTACCGTTGCAATTGCCTCTAGAACAAATGACCGTGGTATAGACTGGAAAGATTGGTATGCCGTTGCCGGTGGTGAAAGTGCTTTTTTAGCTTTTGACCCAGATAATCCAAAATTAATTTATGGCGGTACCTACCAAGGTAATATTGATAAATGGGATGCGGACACCAAAGAATCTAAACCCATAAAGGAATACCCAGAACTGGGTTTAAGTATATCTCCCGAAAATGCAAAGTATCGCTATAATTGGAATGCCCCCATTATTTCATCGCCACACGATAGAAAAACCATTTACCATGGTGGTAACGTTGTGTTTAAATCTACGGATGAAGGTCAAAGCTGGTCGGTTATTAGTCCGGATTTGACCCGAAACGAAAAAGATAAGCACGGACTTGGTGGCAGACCGTTTACCAATGAAGCCGCAGGTGGGGAAATCTACAACACACTTACCTATTTAACCGAGTCTCCACATGAAGAAGGCGTAATTTGGTCAGGTAGTGACGATGGGCTGGTACATATATCCAAAGATGGTGGTGAAAATTGGACCAATGTTACTCCCCTAGGCGCTAAAGACGGTATCATTAATAGCATTGAAGTATCTCCGCATGATCCTGCCACTGCCTATATAGTATTAATGCGCTACAAATCGATGGATTTTGATAACTACATTTACAAGACTACGGACTACGGAGCAACATGGACTAAAATTACTAACGGTATAACGGGCGACAATACCTTTACCCGAGTGGTTCGTGAAGATAAAAAAGTGAAAGGACTACTTTATGCAGGCACGGAAACAGGCTTGTTTATTTCTTTGGATGATGGTATGCATTGGCAACCTTTACAACTAAACTTACCCTTGACACCTATTAACGACCTTATCATTCAAGATAATGATTTGGTAGCGGCAACTGCCGGTCGTGCATTCTGGATTTTAGATGATTTAGCAGCATTGCAAAATGCGACCACACCAAAACAAGCATTAAATGTTTTTAAACCAAAAGACACGTATTTATTTATAGGAGGATATAGCGAAAAGCCCGTATCCGGACTAGGCAGTAATCCGAAGAGCGGAGTTACTTTTGATTATTACCTAAGTGAAGCGCAAGACAGCACAGAGTTAAAATTAGAAGTACTAAAGGACGGTGAGGTAATTAGAACCATAACCAACCAAAAAGACAAAAAATTCAGTTCTTGGCCAGGCGGACCATCAAAACCAGCACTTTTAGCTTCAAAAAAAGGATACAACCGTTTTACCTGGGATTTTAAAAGAGACCCATTGCCTGCGGTAGATAAGGTTTTTGTACTTGGGGGATTAGATGGTTCTACTGTTGGGCCTGGTGATTATAAGCTAAGGTTAACTTTAGGCGATCAAACGGCAGAAACCATGGTAACCATTTTACCGCTGCCAAAGGTTAAGGCTAATATGGCAGACTATGAAGAGCAACAAAATATGTTAAAAACCATAGAGTCTACCGTAGTTGAAATACATAATGCGGTAAATGATATGCAATCGGCAAAATCACAATTAAAACAGTATAGCCAATTACTTGAAGATAACTTAAAAGCTGAAGCGCTATTGAAACAGGGCGATTCATTGATCAAACGTATTACCGCTTGGGAAGAGAATCTTATTCAACCCAATCAAAAAACCTTTCAAGATGTTATTAATTTTGAAAATAAACTAAATGCTCAATTATTGAATTTGAGAGGATATATAGATGTAACGGAACCCAAGGTTACGGCAGGCGCCAAAGAAAGATTACGAGATCTATTGGCTACTTGGAACACTTTTAAAACAGAGCATAATACCATTATCAATACTGAAATGAAAGCATATAATACTATGTTTCAAAGTCTGAACATTCCTGCAATTATATTACCGCAAAAACAAAACTAAAACGGAGTTGGAGAAATTAATACTAGATCAAACTTTTAAAGGACAAAAGTATACAGAAGACCGGTTACCTAGAGCCGAATATGAGAATTGCACCTTTGTAAGTTGCGATTTTTCTAAAGGATACCTTGACAACCAAACCTTTTTAGAGTGTGAGTTTATAGATTGTAATTTAAGTAATGCGAATATTGTAAATACGACCTTTAAGGAGGTGAAATTTTCGCATTGCAAACTTATAGGTATTGCTTTTAATACCTGTAATACTTTTTTGATGGATTTTTCTTTTTTTGACTGCAATTTAAGTTTCTCCATTTTTACTGATTTAAAGCTAGTGGGTCAAGTCTTCATGTCTTGCAAAATGGAAGAAGTAGATTTTGGCGATTGTGATTTAAGTAAATCGAAGTTTGATGAGTGTGATTTAGAACGTGCTATTTTCTCAAGAACCAATCTTGAAAAAGCAGATTTAAGTACCGCATTAAATTTCAGTATAGATCCGGACAATAACACTATGGCAGGAGCCATCTTTTCAAAAGATAATTTATCGGGGTTATTACAAAAACACAAATTGAAGATTTTGAAATAAAAAATAATACCGACAGAGACTACTCTGCCGGTATTATCTTTTTTACAGACCTTGGGTTTTAAAACTATTCAATCGCAAAAACCCTCCAAATGACACCACCATCATCATCGTTTACTAATAAGGACCCATCTGGAGCAACAGTTACACCAACTGGGCGACCGTAAACTTCTCCTGCTTCTTCATCTGCAATAAAACCAGTTAAAAAATCAACGGGCTTTTTAGGTTTCCCGTCTTGAAAAGGAACAAATACCACTTTGTACCCGGCAAATTCCGCTCGGTTCCATGAACCATGTTGACCAACAAAGGCACCGTTCTTATACTCCTCAGGAAACTGTGAGTCAGTATAAAAAGTAAGCCCTAAAGAAGCTGTATGACTACCCAATGGAACATCTGGCACAATTGCCATATCTACAAGATTTTGATGTGGGTCATCTTCCCATCTTGGATCATTTATATTTCCATAATAGCTATAAGGCCATCCGTACCAACCACCTTTTTTAACGCTGGTAAGGTAATCGGGCACTAGATTATTGCCAATTTTATCACGTTCGTTCACTGCCGTCCATAACTCACCTGTAACCGGGTTCCAATCCATTCCCACAGGATTTCGAATACCACTTGCATATATAACTTCATCGGTACCTTCTGTGTTTACTTCTAAAATAGCAGCACGTCTTTTTTCTTTATCCATACCCTGTTCCCCTACATTACTTGCAGACCCTACAGAGATGTATAATTTATTGCCTTCTTTGTTCGCTATCACATTACGTGTCCAATGATTATTATAGCCACTAGCAGATAATGCTACAATTTTTTCGCCTTCTCCCTCAAGGGTATTTTGCCCTTCTTCATAGGCGAATCTGTAGAGTCCGTCTGTATTAGCGATATAAAAGAACCCGTCTAGTACCAACATACCTAAGTTTTGGTTGAGTCCTTCTTTGAACACATGACGTTCATCAACAACACCATCCATATCATTATCCCGTAACAACGTAATTCTATCGGCGCTGTTTTTGGTATTAGATTCCGCCACAAAAATATCATTATTAGGTGCCACATATGTCCACCTTGGGTGCTCTAGGTTTTCTGCAAATTTCATTACTTCAAACCCCTCTGGTGCCTTTGGCAATTTATTTGGTGGCCAAGCAATAATTTTACTGTTTTTAGTAACCGATTCAGAAGCATAAGGAGGCACTAATTCTAAAGGTCCAACAGCAGTTTCCACAACTGTAATTCCAGTATTTTTCCATTTCTCTTTTGTATTTTCAGATACACTCTTTTTACTGTTACAACCAACGAATAATGTTGTTGAAACAAGTAGATGTAGAATTGTTTTCATAATAAGGGTTTGCTCTCAAAATTATAGCAACGGAGCGAAAAATTAAATCATAAATACCTGTTTATAAATACTTTAACAGATAACCATGAAAATTCTGAAAAACCCCTATTTATACAATGTAAACAGATAAAATTCAACTTTTTCAGGTCAACATCATCAGGTTTAAATCAGTATAAAATTAGGTTGATTTGAAGCTAAAATTTAAATAAGTACCTTTCTACATCAATACTAAATGATGAATAAAGAAATAAAAGCAAAAATCATTAAGGTTTGTGATACTAAAATTGCGGCAAAAGGTGAAAACGTAGGGGTATCTTTCTATGCATTTTTTAAAAATAAGAATGACAATCCTGAGCTTTTAATGGAAGTAGCCCAATGGTGGATTTTAGAAAACAAATTGGACCATTTTGAAAAAGCGGTAAAAATTAAGGAAATGGTAAAATCGTTAAGCTAAAAAATAATGAGAAATACCTTAATTATTCTAATAGTACTAAGTTTATTCATCGCATGCGGCACCAAGAAGTTAAGCCGTAAAGAGACTGTCTCTACATATTATAATGCTTTTGATTCTGGCGACTTCAACAAGATAAAAGCTGTAATTCATGATAGCATCACATTAGTTTCCGGAGATTTTGTAATGCCTTTCAACAAAACAAGTTTTAAGGAATTCTATAAATGGGACTCCATATTTGAACCGACATATGAAATACTTCAATTGTCTGAAGACAACAATGATATTATCGCAACTATCACACAAAAGAATATCCGTAATGGATTTTTAAAGAATAATCCGTTAAAACTGCACATTAAAGTCTCTTTTGTAACAGGCAAAATAACAAAACTTGAAGAGTTAGATTACATTGATGTTAATTGGACAGCATGGAATCAAGAGAAAGATTCTTTAGTTGATTGGATAAAAGTTAATCACCCAGAACTAGATGGTTTTGTAAATGATATGACAATGACGGGAGCAATGAATTATTTGAAAGCGATTGAGTTGTTTGAGAAAAAGGGAAACTAGAAATTCAAAAATCACATCAACCTTAAGGCATTAAAGTAATGAACAAAGTACACCATACCGCTATCATTTGCTCAGATTACGAAATTTCCAAAAAATTCTATACCACTATTTTAGGCTTGGAAATAATTCGTGAAGTGTATCGGGAAGAACGGCAGTCGTATAAATTAGATTTAGCTTTAAACGGAGATTATATTATAGAGTTATTTTCTTTCCCCAATCCGCCAAAAAGACCTTCTAGACCAGAGTCATGTGGGTTACGTCATTTGGCTTTTGAGGTAGATGATTTGGAAAAAATTATAATACATTGTAAAAAGAATAATATCATTGCAGAGCCAATAAGGGTCGATGAGTTTACCAATAAGCGATTTACATTTATTGCAGATCCAGACGATTTACCCATAGAGTTTTATGAAAAATAAGCAGAAGCGTTTGTAAACGTTTAATTTGTATCTTGTTACAAATACCAGTACATGAAATATTTATTGCTTTTTCTTTTTTCTGCAACTTGTGTTTTACAAGCACAAAACACCATCTCCTACGAAGAAGGTATGGCGAGTCCCGATGCAAACCTCATTGATTTAGAATGGTTAGCTGGCCACTGGAAAGGAGAAGCCTTTGGAGGTATAGCCGAAGAAATTTGGAGTCCGCCCACAGATGGCACCATGATGTTTTCTTTCCGCCTCATCGATAAAGGCGCTGTAAGTTTTTATGAATTTGGTCATATAATTGAGATGGATGGCACATTATTGCTACAGCTAAAACATTTTGATGGTGATTTAGGTGGTTGGGAGCAAAAAGATGAAACCGTTGATTTTATACTTGTCAAAGTCGAAGAAAATAAATTTTACTTTGATGATTTCACCATTGAGCGTATTTCCGATACCGAAATAAATATGTATGTGGAAGTCAGCGAAGAGGAAGGCACTTCTAATGAAATAACATTCAACTACCATAGGCAATGAAAAGAGAATGTTTAGAATGCGGTTCTGAAGTTTTTGGCAGAATAGATAAAAAATTCTGTAATGATCATTGCCGTAATATTTACAACAACAAAGTGAACCCTGCTAGCAAGCAGTTAATACGTAATATCAACAATAGGTTACGTAAAAACTACCGTGTTCTTGATAGTTTCCATTTAAAGGATGGTAAAACAAAAACTACCGGCACCCGTTTGATCGATAAGGGGTTTGACTTTAACTATGTCACCAACCTATATACCACAAAAAAAGGTACCACCTATTATTTTCTTTATGACTTAGGATACTTACCACTCGACAATGACTATTACATGATCGTAAAACGCGAATAGCTGTTGGCTGTTGGCTGTTGGCTGTTGGCTGTTGGCTGTTGGCTGTTGGCTGTTGGCTGTTGGCTGTTGGCTGTTGGCTGTTGGCTGTATAAAGGCATAAAAAAGTCTCCTTGAAAGGAGACTTTTTTATTAATTAACTTCTTACTTTTTACTTTTCACCGTATACCTTGCAACTCCATTCTTAGCAATATCTATTTCCAATTATGTCCGCTTAGTTTCAGGGCGGCGATAACAATGTCTTTTCTACTAATTTGTCCCACTAAAATATCGTTTCGCATAACAGGTAATCTTCTTCTATTGTGTTGTGCAAAAATACCCGCAGCATCAAAAATAGAAATATCATGAGGAATTGTTTCCACCGTTTTGGTCATAAATTTTTCAACGCTTTTATCTAAAATTGGCTGATTAAAATATCTACTTTCAGAAATTTGTTTCATACAATCTGCCTCAGAGATGATTCCTACTAAAAACCCATTACTGTCTAAAACAGGTCCACCAGAAATACGATGCTTGGCAAATTTCTCCATTACGTCTAAAATTGAATCATCTGGCGAAAAAGTGATTAACTTAGTGGTCATGTAATCAGCTACCAAAATTGGAGCTTCAAATTCTTTTTTAAATACCTTTCTAACGCCTTGAAAGCTTTTGATTCCCATGATAGTATGTTTAGAGGTTGATTACTAAAGATAGTAAATAAAATGAGATTTGCTAAAAATATTCGTTGTATATCATTTTATACTCAAAATTTTAATACATTTTAGAAGAATATCGTAATTATGAAAAAAACGCCAACCGTATTAACTTTACTTCTTATTATTCTTGCCATTTATTGGAGTTTCAGGGTTCTTTTACCACAGTACACGGCAGGCGAAACCATTGACGAAACCCAATTTTCAACAGATAGAGCCCTAGTTCATGTAAAGGAAATGTCTAAAGAACCTCATGGGGTTGGTTTTCCGGCACATACTACAGTACGTAATTATATTGCAGACCAACTTCAGTTATTAGGACTTGAAACAACAATACAAGAAGGTTATACCGCTGGCGATTGGGGTAATTTAAGCAAAGCCGAAAATGTTCTTGCTAGAATTAAAGGTACAGAACCGGGCAAGGCACTGTTACTGCTTAGCCATTACGACAGTAATCCACATTCTTCTTTAGGTGCTAGTGATGCCGCAAGTGGAGTTGCCACTATTTTAGAAGGTGTTCGGGCATTCTTAAAAAACAATACCACTCCAAAAAACGACATCATCATAGTAATTTCAGATGCGGAGGAATTAGGCCTCAACGGTGCGTCTCTTTTTGTCAATAAATATGAATGGCTAAAAGATGTTGGACTTGTTTTAAATTTTGAGGCACGTGGTAGTGGTGGTCCTAGTTATATGCTGATGGAAACCAACAGAGGGAACAGTAAATTAATTTCCGAATTTATAGCTGCAAATCCGGCATATCCTGTAGCAAATTCATTAGCCTATAGTATTTATAAAATGTTACCTAACGACACCGATCTTACTGTATTTAGGGAAGATGCCGACATAGATGGTTTCAATTTTGCATTTATTGATGATCATTTTGATTACCATACCCAAATTGACAACTATGAAAGACTGGATAGAAATACCCTGGCGCACCAAGGCAGTTATTTAATGCCATTATTGACACATTTTAGCAATGCCGACCTTACGAATCTAAAAAGTATGGATGACAGCGTGTATTTCAATGTACCGTTTTTTAAAATGGTGTCTTATCCGTTTAGTTGGATAACGCCCATGCTGATTATTGCCATTGTCGTTTTTATAGTACTGTTGATTTTAGGTTTTAAGAAAAAAGTACTGAACGGAAAGGATATATTAAAAGGATGTATACCCGTATTGTTCACCCTAATCATTAATGGAGCTGTTGGATATTTTAGTTGGCAATTTTTAAAATGGCTCTACCCGGCATATCAAGATATTCTTCATGGATTCACTTATAATGGCCATGCATATATTTTTGCATTTACCCTTTTCTCTTTAGCCACTTGTTTTTATGCTTATTATAGATTTAGAGTTGTCAAAACAGCAAATTTATTAGTAGCGCCATTTATCATTTGGATTATTATTTGTGGCCTGGTCGCCACGTACCTAAAAGGGGCTTCCTTTTTTATTGTACCTCTATATAGCTTTTTGGTTGCTTTTTATGTGCACATTAACCAGAAAAACCCTGAACCTTTTTTATTATTATTCTTGGGCATACCTGCATTGTTCATTTTTGCTCCGTTCGTACAAATGTTTCCGATAGGCTTAGGACTCAAAATGATGGTAGCTACTACCATATTTACCACGTTAATTTTCTTTTTGTTACTTCCACTGGTATCAAAATACCGTAAAAAAGGTGCACTGGCTTTTTTGAGTTTCTTGCTGTTTGCAGGTTTTATGGTATCCGCTCATATGGATTCTAGTTTTACAAAAGACCGTCCAAAGCCAACGAGCTTATTATATGTATTAAATACTGATGAAAATACTGCTATGTGGGCAACCTACGAACGTAAATTATCTGACTGGACCGCACAATATATTATAGATAAACTAGCCGTGCCTCCAGCAGTAAACAAAACTATTAGTAGTAAATACGGTACCGATTTCACATATACCTATAAAGCTCCCTTAAAGGATATTCCGAAGCCTACCATTGAAGTACAAAAAGATACCATAAAGAACAATGTACGATCTATAAGCGTATGTATAACACCAAATAGAGACATTAACCGGTTAGAAGTATTTACAAATGAAATTGACATTTTAAAAGCAACCGTTAATGGTATTGAGCTGAATGAGTATTTTTTGAAAAATAGAAATGGCGGTAGGTTAATAACAAACTATATCAGCGATAAAAATTATACTGATATTACCTTAGAAATTTCACCAGAAACCGAACTGGAGCTTACCTTCTACGAAGCTTCTAATGACTTACTGGAAAATGATTTGTTCTCGATACCTGCACGTAGAGAAGACCAAATACCAATGCCCTTTGTGTTAAACGATGCCATAGTAACCGTACAAAAAATAAATTTTGATCAATAGAATAGGCGTTATTGGTTGCGGATGGCTTGGCTTGCCTCTTGCCGAAAGTTTGGTTGTTGAAGGGTTAAAGGTGAACGGCACTACCACATCACTGGATAAATTATCCGTTTTAAAGGAAAAAGGCATCAAACCATTTCAAATTTCCATATCCGAGAAGGAAATCAGTGGAAATATCGATGCTTTTCTTTCGTCCTTAGATGTCTTAATTATCAACATACCCCCCAAATTGAGAGGTAAAGGCCCGAAAGAAAGCTACATTGAAAAAATTAAATTGCTTCACAAGGCCATTAAAAGGTTGAACGTAAAAAATATCATCTTTGCAAGTAGTACGGCCGTCTATGGTGATATAAAAGGTGAGGTCACGGAAAAAACCGAACCGATACCCTCAACCGAATCTGGCAAACAATTATTGGAGTGTGAAAACCTTTTAAAAAGGGATCCCGAACTAAATAGCGTCATCATAAGATTTGGCGGATTAATAGGACCTAACAGACATCCTATTACGATGCTGTCGGGCAAGGAAAATCTAAGTGGCGGTAATGCTCCGGTCAATTTAATTCATTTAGATGATTGCATTGGTATAATTAAGAAAATCATAGAACATAATCATTTTAATGATGTCTTGAACGCCGTATATCCAGCGCATCCAACCAAAAAAACATACTATACCCAAGAAGCAGAGAAAAGGGGGCTTAAACCTCCAACTTATATAGCAACGGGCGAAAATCTAAAATTAATATCAATTTGTAGTATTTTTCTTATTAATAAGTATAATTTCCTTACCCCTATAAATTGATCATTGACCACACTTAATAACCCTTTCACAACAAAACCTCAAAAACAGCGTTAATATACTATTGGCATTCAGCTACTTACCGGCGTAATACATACCTTTGTCTAACAATTAAAAACCATAATGTTATGAAGAAAGATTTAATACGGGAGAGGGTTTTAGTTGAATTAGAGAAGCTCATCTCCCTAAGTTGTAAGAACCCGAACAGTTCTAAAAAGTATAAGGATTTACATATTGCACTATTAAAAAAATATTATAATGCAACGAACGTAACTATTGACTATCACCGCCACAGAATACAAATGGAGGCTATAGAAGATGATAGTCTTTATGACCCTAAAACGGTAAATACCTATTTACCCACTTTTTACACCAATTTATTGTTTACCAATCTATGTAACTTCCTGCTTTCTTGTTTAGAAAAAGATAATAAGAGTTTAGGTTTTTACACCCAATTGATAAACTCATTTAAAGCTTCGAAAAACAAGCTTGAATTGGCTTAAGAACTAGTATTATTTTTAATTATAAAGACGCCTAAATAGGCGTCTTTTTTTGTTTTGAACATTTAAACCTTTCCTTAACAAGATCATACAGAATAATTTAATAGTTTAGCGCACTTTAAAAGAATCGGAAAAATGAAAAAATCAGTTTTAATATTAGTAGCAGCCGTTTTACTATCTGGCAGTTATGGATATTCACAGACCAAATCAGAACTACTTAAACATTACGAAGCATTTTATGACCAAATGAGGTTACAGGGTGATGTTGATGGTGTTATTAATGCACTTACTCACTTAAACGTGCTATCGCCATCCAAGGAAAGAAATGATACCCTAGCTTATATCTATGCGAATGACAACCAACATCTACAAGCTTTAAATATTATCGGTATTGAAAAATTAGATTCTGACTCCAATTTGGCAATACAAGTAAAAGCGGTTTCGTTAAAGGCATTGAATCAACCAAAAAGAGCCTTAGAGCAATTTGAAGCTTTGTATGCAAGAGAGCCTAATGCCTACTTGGCATATGAACTTGCTGATCTTAAAGTACAAACAGGTGATAACGCCGGTGCCATGAAGCATGTGGAATATGGAATTGCCAATGCAAAGGACGATATGAAATATGCTTTTTACGAACGTCAACAACCTTATGAAGTACCTTTAAAAGCAGCTTTTATACATGTAAAAGCACTTATACAGTATAACATGGACAAAACCAATATAGATCAAGCGATAGCTACTTTAGACGAAGCTTTGGCTATCGATCCGAACTTTAATTTGGCAAGCTTAAGCAAACAAGCTTTGACTTCTAGAAAAGAAGCTCCGGAAGAAAAGAAATAACAAAATTCAATTTTTATAAAAAAGGCGAATCTTACTGATTCGCTTTTTTTATTTCTGCATTTTAAGCTCCTTCATGAGAAGGTCGTCTTTTTCTTTCTTTAGTTCAACAAGTTGATTTACCAATTCATTGGGTACTGCTATAGAAAGCACATAATGCGCCACTTTCCATTGACCATCAACCTTTTTTACAACACCTGAACCACGACAAATTTTCATTTGAGTATCTAATAGTTCATCGAACCAAGCTATATTACTAGTATCACTTACATAAATATTGCGTTCGATCGCAGTAAAATTCCAAGCTTTTCCCTTGTCAAAATAAGGTTTGGAAAAACTCTTAAATTCATCTCTCTGCCAATTTTCAGTAGCATCGGTACCAATGAAAACGGCATCCTCTGTCATTAGTCCGAAATAAGCATCGAAATCCGCTTCACCTGCAGCTTTATGCCAATTGTTCAACGCTTCGGTAATCTGCACCATATCATCATTTTGAGAAAAGACAAGGGTAGAGAACAGTATTATTAATAGACTAATTTTCTTCATTTTTGAGTAATTCTTCTGGCAACGTATTGTTGACCACAACGTTAAATTGATTTCTAAGTGCATTATAAGCGGTAATCATCTGAATCATAGATTCAGTAGGATTCTGTCTATATTCCAAATCGCCCTTGGTTTTTAAAACATAGGTCTTGAACAGTTTTTGTCTTCCTTTTACCTGCTGAATATCAAATTTAGGAGGGTATTCACTTTCTTCTAGTTTTTTTTGATTCTCTATAATTTCATCGATTACAAGCTCAAAATCTTCAATGTATTCAGAAGTATACATCTTATCGAAACTTTTATCCAAGGCATTATATTCCAACCAATCTTTTAAAATGGCATTTGCCTTAGTATTTACACCAATTTTATTGGGTAGGCTGTCTTTTGTTCCTTCCCAAAGAGATTCATGGACAATATCAAGTTCTTTTGCTTCCTCCTTACAAGAGGCAAGTAGCACCACGAGTGATAAAAAATAGATAATTTTGGACATAAGCGAATGTACAAATTTTAAGAAAAGGTATCTTTATCTCAAATTCATTTAACGTAAAATTTAATGCCAAAATATATATTGATTATTGGGGCCTGTGGTCAAATTGGAACGGAATTAACTTTAACTCTAAGAGAAAAACACGGAGGTGATCATGTTATTGCCAGTGATATTAGAGAGGGTAACGATGAATTAATGCAATCTGGACCTTTTGAAATTTTAGACGCTACCAATTATGATGCCTTGGAAGAGGTAATCGCCTACTATGAAATTTCTGAGGTGTATTTAATGGCGGCCATGTTGAGCGCTACCGCAGAAAAATTCCCCATGCGTGCTTGGAACTTGAATATGAATACGTTGTTCAATGTATTGAATTTAGCTAAAGAGAAAAAAATAGATAAGATTTTCTGGCCATCCAGTATTGCCGTTTTTGGTCCGAATACACCCAAAGATGACACTCCTCAAAATACCATTATGGAACCAAGTACGGTTTACGGAATAAGTAAACAGAGCGGTGAACGTTGGTGTGAATATTATTTCAACAAGTTCAATGTTGATGTAAGAAGTATACGTTACCCAGGGCTTATTAGTTGGAAAACCATGCCCGGTGGCGGCACTACGGATTATGCCGTTGAAATTTATCATAAAGCACTTGCAGAAAAATCATACACTTGCTTTTTAGAAGAGGATACCAAATTACCCATGATGTTCATGGACGATGCCATACGTGCCACTTTACAAATCATGGAAGCACCTGAAGAAAACATTAAAGAACGTTCTGCCTACAATTTAGCTGCTATGAGTTTTACGCCAAAGGAAATGGCGGAAAGTATTAAAGCTGTTATTCCTGAATTTAAAATAACCTACGAACCGGATTTTAGACAAGAAATCGCTAATTCGTGGCCAAGCAGTATAGATGATAGCAAAGCACAAAAAGACTGGAACTGGAAAGCGGAATTTGACCTTGAAAAAACAACAAAAGCAATGTTAGAAAATTTGAAGAACAGGGTGTAGCCTGTTCTTCAAAATAAATTAGTTGGTAAATTTCAATCGCTTTTCAATTGCCATAATCATAGCATTGGCAATGTCTTTACCCGTAGCGTTTTCAATACCTTCTAGTCCCGGTGAAGAGTTGACTTCTAATAATAACGGTCCTTTATTGGAGCGAATAATATCTACACCTGCAACGGCTAGGTTCAATACCTTGGCTGCCTTTAACGCCAGCTTTTTCTCGTCTGCAGTAATTTTGATAATAGAAGCCTTACCACCTTGGTGAATATTGGCCCTAAACTCCCCTTTTTGGGCTTGGCGCTGCATACTGGCAACTACCCTACCGTTTACCACGAAACAACGAATATCTTGCCCGTTTGCTTCTTTAATAAACTCCTGTACCAAAATGTTTGTATTAACACTTTTAAAGGCATTGATAACACTTTCTGCCGCCTTGTTGGTTTCCGCCAAAACAACACCTTTGCCTTGCGTACTTTCCAGAAGTTTAATAATCAACGGCGCACCGTTTACCATTTTTATCAGGTCTTTGGTATCCATAGGTGATTTTGCAAATCCGGTTATCGGTATATGAATATCATGATTAGAGAATAATTGAGAGGCGAACAACTTATCCCTTGACTGTGTAATTGCCTCTGCCGAGTTCTGACAGTATACCCCTAGATTATTAAATTGACGAATTAACGCACAACCATAAAACGTAACCGATGGTTTAATTCTTGGTATTACGGCATCATACTCTTTTAAGATGATACCACCTCTATATCTTATTTCGGGAGAATGGGCATCGAGCTTCATATAGGCTTGCTCAACATTTAAAAAATGTATTTCATGACCTCTAGCCTCCGCAGCCTCAACAATTCTTTTATTACTATATAGATTAGGATTACTGGCTAGCAATGCAATTTTTAACCCTGTTTTCTCCTTAAAATAAGGTGCATAAAACGTATTGATCTCTTTATCTTCAAAAGATTGTAATTGATAGTTTACGGCAGGGTTTACAATAAAACGTTCGTTTAAGGCCTCTCTACCCAAAAGCATACGAAATTCCATCGTATCTCTATTGGCCAATGTAAGCTCAATATCAAAAGTAGCATCTCCTAAAGTTATTGGTGTTTTAATAACCAATCGTTCTTCTGAAATACCAGATGAACTTTTAACCATACGGCGGGCAATTAACCTTGCTTGACATTCTATGGCTATACTGCGGTTTTCTTGTAGCGGACTTACCTCAAATTTTACCCATTCTTGACCACCTTTAGATACTATTTTAATGTTTGTAGCCTGTATAGAAGACGTCTTTGCACCAGAATCTACCCTAGCTTTTATTGCCGGTATTCCTAATTCATTAAAAACACACCACTCTTCACTACCTATTATCTTTAAATTATCCAATTTTGTTTGTTTTTGACCCCTAAATATAGGGGCTTTCTTATTTCTTTTTTAACTCAAATAAATCTATTCTTCTATCGCGAAGATTACGTACCGCACCAAACTGATTTAGTTCACGAAGCAAACTAATATCGACATCGGCAATTAAGATCATTTCTGTATTCGGTGTTGCCTCTGCCTTAACTCCGTTAGTCGGGAATGAAAAATCGCACGGTGTAAACACCATAGATTGTGCAAACTGAATATCCATATTCTGTACATTGGGCAAGTTACCAACACTACCGGCAATAGCAACGTAACATTCATTTTCTATTGCCCTTGCCTGAGCACAATGACGAACTCTTGAGTATCCGTTCTGCGTATCGGTCAAAAAGGGAACGAACAAAATATCCATACCCTCATCTGCCAATAGACGACTTAATTCGGGAAATTCTGAATCGTAGCAAACCAACACGCCTATTTTACCACAATCGGTATCAAAAGCCTTTAATTGGTTACCACCTTGCATACCCCAAACTTTGGCTTCATCTGGAGTTACATGTAATTTTTCATAACGCTCCATGCTTCCGTCTCGTCTACATAAATAACCTACGTTGTACAAACGCCCATCGATTACCTCGGGCATACTACCTGTAATAATGTTGATGTTGTACGATATGGAAAACTCTGAGAATTTTTGGGCTATTGCCTGTGTATGTTTTGCCAGTTCCCGAATGGCATCGGGCGTAGACATGTGATTGTTCACTGCCATTAAAGGGGCATTAAAAAACTCAGGAAACAACGCAAAATCTGAACGATAGCCAGAAACCGCATCTATAAAATATTCTGCCTGCTCCAATAGCTCGTCCAAATCTTTATAAGGTCTCATTTGCCACTGGATCAACCCTAATCTAATTACTGTTTTCTTTGTAGCCGCTTTTTTAGAAGGCTTTTGATAGTAGATATTATCCCACTCCATCAAAATAGCGAAATCTTGAGAAGCCTTGTCACCATCTAAATACCCTTTCATCACTTTTGCAGGATGAAAGTCATTACTAATTTGAAAGTTTAGAACTGGATCTTGAATTTCTTTTCTACGAACCTTATCTATATATTCTTTTGGAGACAATTCTGATGCATAGGCATGGTAATTAGGCATACGACCTCCAAAAACAATACTCTTTAAGTTTAACTTTTCACAAAGTTCTTTTCTATAATCGTACAAACGACGACCTAAACGTAACCCCCTAAAACTTGGTTTTATAAATACTTCAATACCATAAAGCACATCGCCCTCATCATCATGGGTGTCAAAAGAATACTTGCCGGTAATTTGCTCGTAAGTATGGGTATCATCAAAAGCATCATAATCTACCACAATTGATAAGGCTACACCTGCAAGTTGACCATTGATCTTAATTACAACCTGACCTTCAGGAAATTTTTCGATCAAAGATTTAATATGTTTCTCTTTCCAATAAGAGCCGGGCATATTGGTATAGGCAGAAATCATAGCAGTTTTCAGTTCTTGATAATCATCAAGATCTAAAAACTTTAATTCAATATTTTCAATTTCGTCGATTTTCATTTATCTGTTGTAAGTACAACGATATTAGTTTATAGTTTTAAATGGAAAGCAGTTTTTGGGCTAACCCAAGTGGTATTCGGAAAAACATATTTTTCTCCAAGTAAGAGAAAAAAATATACACCGGTCTACAGAAAGCAGACCGGAAATATCATTTGTATATACGTGATCAAACTTAGATTAAAATACATTTAATCTTAATCATCACCATCAACCATATCCTCTGGATCTGGCTCTACTACCGCTGTTGGATCATCATCGTCAAAATCTTCATAGTCATCTTCATCATAATTCTCCATTGTATACTCAAGTTTGGCACTGATTTTAACCAAATACTTGGTGTCTTCGGTTAAAACCTCAACCGCTTCAATACGTTCTCCTTGAGCATTTCTAAAGGAGATTATATTACGGTCGTCATATCCATCAGGATATTTGTCTACCAACAGTTTTAAAACTTCTGGCGTCAACTTTTTAAAGTCCACGATTACTCTTTTTAAGTGTGCGTTCTTGTCCATAATTACATGTCTAATAGGTAAGCAAAAATTAATGGTGCAACAATCGTCGCATCGCTTTCAATAATATATTTGGGTGTATTGATATCTAATTTTCCCCAGGTAATTTTTTCATTTGGCACTGCACCTGAGTACGAACCATAACTTGTTGTACTGTCGCTAATTTGACAGAAATAGCTCCAAAACGGAGTGTCGGTTCGTTCCATATCTTGATATAGCATCGGCACAACACAAATAGGGAAATCGCCCGCGATACCACCACCAATTTGGAAGAATCCGATTCCATTTTCAGAATTATCGGTATACCAATCTGCCAAGAACGTCATGTACTCGATACCAGATTTCATGGTACTCGCTTTCAACTCCCCCTTCATTACATACGATGCAAAAATGTTACCCATGGTACTATCTTCCCAACCTGGGCAAATGATAGGCAGGTTTTTTTCTGCAGCTGCATACATCCACGAATCTTTAAGGTCAATTTCATAATATTCTTCCAAGACACCCGAAAGCAACATTTTGTACATAAATTCATGTGGTAAATAACGCTCTCCCTTATCATCGGCATCTTTCCAGATTTTAAAAATATGCTCTTGTAATCTTCTAAAAGCCTCTTCTTCTGGTATACAGGTATCCGTAACACGATTCAGTCCTTTTTCCAACAGGTCCCACTCATCTTGCGGAGTCAAGTCTCTGTAATTAGGCACACGCTTGTAATGAGAATGTGCTACCAAATTCATGATATCTTCCTCAAGGTTAGCACCCGTACAGGAAATGATCTGCACCTTATCTTGACGTATAACCTCTGCAAAGATTTTACCTAATTCTGCGGTGGACATAGCACCAGCCAACGAAACCAACATTTTGGCTCCATTTTCCAACTGTTCTTCATACCCCTTTGCGGCATCGACCAAGGCAGCGGCATTAAAATGTAAATAGTATTTTTCTATAAAATTGGTGATCGCACCTTTAGTCTTCGTCATCTTCGAATCTTGAATTTGTATTTGCTTTATAATCTACATCAAAAGTATTGTCATACTCTTGATCAAAATCTTGCCCCGCAAATTTATAGCTGAGCATCTTGTAATATAATTTTGCCGCCAAGAAGTCTGACGATCTATCATTTTCGTTAGGGCAAAGCTCAACAATGTCGAAACCTACCACGTTCTTATCTTCAAAAACCTGTTTTAAAAACTCAATGGTCTCGTACCAAAGTAATCCGCCTGGTTCTGGAGTGCCGGTAGATGGCATTATAGAAGGGTCAAAAGCATCTAGGTCGAATGTAATAAATACATTGTCCGTCATGGCTTCGATCACCTTATCTGACCAATATTCATCAGCGATCATATCATGTGCAAAGAAGGTTTTTTCCTCATCCATTACCGTTTTTTCAATGGCATCCATAGAACGAATACCTACTTGAATTAAATTAGTGGTCTGGCTAGCTTCATAAACTGCACAGGCATGGTTATACTTGGTACCTTCGTAAGATTCCCTAAGATCTGCATGTGCATCTATCTGCAACACCGTTAAATTATCGAAACACTCATTAAAGGCACGTATAGAACCAATAGATATAGAATGTTCACCACCAAAAAGAGTTACAAACTTGTTACGTTTAATAAAGTCTTTGGTAATGTTATGCACTTCATTCACCATAGCCTCAGGAGAGCTATTCTCAGTTATTGGCTCAGTTAAATGAATACCTTGTTTGTAAACTTCAGAGTCGGTTTCAATATCATACAATTCCATGTTTTCTGAAGCTTCCAAAAAAGCATCAGGACCTTTGTCCGCTCCTTTACCCCATGTACTGGTTCCGTCATAGGGAACAGGTATCAAGATAATTTTTGATTTTTCTAGTTGCGCGAATTCATCGGAAATACCGGCATAATTCTTAGATGTACTCATGATATATTAGCTATTGTTAAGTGGTTTTTTAGTAATATTTTCAATTTTATATACGTAATTCTGTTTGTATCGGTCTTTGTTATCCCGTTCTTTTTCTTCATGCTAAGCATTTACTTGATAACCTAGAATATCTAACAGGTCTTCTGCTTTTTGCTGGGCTCTAAAGAGTTTGTAAGTGAAGTTACCTTTTTCATCTTTATCAATCAATACGTGTTTTGGCTGCGGAATCAAACAGTGTTGCAAACCTCCATACCCACCAATGGTCTCTTGATAAGCACCTGTATTAAAAAAGCCGATGTACAGCGGTTTTTCCCTTTTATACTTTGGTAAATAAATAGCGTTCATGTTCTGTTCACTATTGTAGTAATCATCACTATCACATGTTAAACCGCCCAACAGAACGCGCTCATATTCATCGTTCCAACGATTAATTGGCAGCATGATAAACCTTTTGTTGATCGCCCAAGTATCTGGTAAGGTCGTTATGAAAGAAGAATCAATCATATTCCATTTCTCACGATCGTTCTGTTGTTTCTGATATAGAATTTCGTAAATTGCACCGCCACTCTCACCTACCGTGAAGCTACCGAATTCGGTGAAAATATGAGGAACTGGTACATCTGCTTCTGAGCACGTAATATTAATCTGATTTAAAATTTCATTGATCATATATTGGTAATCGTACTCAAACGCCAACGTGTTCTTTATTGGAAAACCGCCTCCAATATTTAAACTATCTAATGATGGGCAAATCTTCTTTAAACGAACATATACTTTCAAGCATTTTACAAGCTCGTTCCAATAATATGCATTGTCACGTATACCCGTATTAATGAAGAAGTGTAGCATTTTAAGTTCTACCTTATCATTGTCTTTAATTTGATTTTCGTAAAAAGGAACAATATTCTTGTAACCGATACCCAAACGAGAGGTATAGAACTCGAATTTCGGCTCTTCTTCAGATGCAATACGAATACCAACTTTAAAAGTATCGTTAATCTCATCTGACAATAAATCTATCTCTTCGTAATTATCGATTATAGGCACACAATTTTGGTGTCCGTCATTGATTAAACGAGCAATATTATCTATATATTTTTCGCGCTTGAAACCGTTACAGATAACATAGGTTTCATTTGTTAACTTACCATCTGCTTTTAATTTTTCAATGATATTGATATCGAAGGCCGAAGAGGTTTCCATATGAATATTGTTCTTTAAAGCCTCGTGCATTACATGCTGAAAATGTGAGCTTTTAGTACAATAACAATAATGGTATTTACCCTTATAATTATTTTTTTCTATAGCATTGGCGAACCAGTTTTTGGCCCTTAAAATATTCTCTGAAATTTTTGGTAAATATGTGAATTTTAACGGACTACCATATTGCTGCACCAACTCGTTCAAAGGTATGCCGTGAAACTGCAAGTGCTCTCCGTCTAAATTAAATTCTTCTTGGGGAAAATAATAAGTTTGATCAATTAGATCAATGTATTTGGTATTCATGAAATTGAATTAAAATGAAATATGATATTTTATAAATATAGTAACTAGCCAAGTGACTTAAAGTTAAGAAAACGTAACCATGTAGAAACAGGGTATCACACCAATATTTGACGTTGTGTAGTAGGAATAAAGAAGTAATCATGCTGACTTTGCATGATACTAGAATAAAGGGCGGAAGTTTGCTTTACTAATCGGCAACCTATCTTATAAGCCATTTGTGGGAAATACTTCCAATTTCCCTCAAACCCGAACATAGAATAACGATACATAATGTTCAGCTAAAAGCCTGAAATCTCCAACATACAAAGTTGTATATTAGGACAGGACAAATGAAATCAAAAAAAATGAAAAAACAAGCTTTTTCGTTTTTTTTACGACCAGTGACAAAAATTTTAAAAATTAGACCTGAAAATACTGAAATAAAAATATAACTATCTTATTTTTAATGCATTAAAACAACAAATTTAAAACTAAGAAAATGAAAATTGATAATTTAAAAACACCATATTTCGCAGTAATTCTATTTTTTGCCGCAAGTTTAGCTTCCTACGGTCAAATTAAGCGCGGAATTTATGTTGATACTATTGAAAATAACGGTGTAAAAAGAGTGCATCAAGTAAAAATTAATCAGGATTATTTTATCTATAATGAATATGAAATTGAACCTGCAAAATTTATAAAAACAGTGGGCGGCTTTTTTCAAATTGACGATACCTCAACAGGCAAACTATTGGTAGCGCGTTTAGAATTTAATTCCGACTTCAAGAATGATGCTGTAAGAGAACTATCAATTCCTATTGAGGTTGAAGATGATAAGTTAAAAATGAACTGGAAACAACAATTAACGTTAGAACATATAAAAGCTACAGCACAAGATTTAGACGGCGCATGGCTTTTTGCCACTAGAGGACCAGATACCGGGCAAGAAAGACGCGGTGAAGAAAATTCAAGAAAGACATTAAAGCTCTTAATGGACAATACTTTTCAATGGATAGCTTATGACACTGAATCTTTTCGTTTTTCAGGCACGGGCGGCGGCGCCTATTCCGCTGAAAACGGAATCTATAAAGAGTTTATAGAATTCTTCTCTAAAGATAATTCTAGGGTTGGTGCTGATTTGGAATTCAACTACAGTATTGAAGGTGAAGATTGGCACCACACGGGTAAAAACAGTAAAGGCGAGCCAATGTATGAAATATGGAGCAAAAGATCATTGGCAGACGAATAAGATAGACCAAACTTACATTTTAAAAACCACTCCGATTTAGATGCTGATTATAAGGATATAGAGTAAGATTATAAAAAGGCCACCGTTTATCGAAAATAACATTAGATGAACATAGCCGTACAATACTTTTTATAGTTTAGTAGAAAATTCCTACTTATGTCCAACTACATTAACCTTTTCGGATTTTTTGCTATTTGTTTGGTAATCGCCTTTTTATGGGTTTTCTTTTTTACAGAAAACAAAAATTAAACCCACTATGGTTTAATAGTAAATAAGAGATAAAAGTCATGATTTTATGGCATAAAAAAGCCGATTTTATCAATCGGCTTTTTCAAACTAACTCAAACTAAGAACGTATCCCTTTTTTAGGGCACAGCAAAACTAATACTCCAAAGTGGCTGTAAAGTAATTTATAGGTAAACATTCTGTTACCAAATTGATTTATTGATTCCTTAATTCAAGTAAATTCCAATTATTTTAGCAATTACTATATTTCATATATGAAACAATGATCTTAAATCATTCTTTATTACATTAGAGAATAGTGATTCTTGTATTGAATAGATAAAACTTAAAAACTGAATGGGTTTTTCACCAAAAACAAAAAGAAGACTACAACGAATTCTACCATTCGGTGTCATTTGGTGCCTTATCGGTTTTTTCGTGCTTTTTATTCAAGAGGCAGCCACCAGTCATAAAAACCTAAACCCTAATGTAGTTATCACACTAACCCCAAAGGTCTTCATATTTGCCATGATTTCGGTTACGCTAATCGGTTTTATTGTTGGGGCAGTAGAAATAATGTGGTTAGGAAAATTATTCAATACTAAAAGCTTTTATAAAAAGATATTCTATAAACTTAGCTTCTACACATTTTTCTTAGTGCTGGCCATAATTTTCGTGTATCCTATTGCTGCATCCATTGAGCTCGGGTTGCCTCCATTAAGCGAAATGGTCATTTACAAACTATCTAATTTTTTAATTAGTCTAGACTTTATAAGTACCTTAGTATCTATAGCCGTGAGTCTTTTTGCGAGCCTCTTTTATTCGGAAATTAGTTTTCATGTAGGTGATGCAGTGTTTATGAACTTCTTTACTGGAAAATATCATAAGCCCATTCAAGAAAAGCGCATATTTTTATTTTGTGATATGAAATCTTCTACCACCATTGCAGAACAATTGGGGCATATAGAATATTTTAAACTGCTAAAAGCATACTATAGTGATTTCACCAATGCAATTACCAATCATTCTGGTTCGGTGTACCAATACGTAGGCGATGAGATTATAATCTCTTGGAAGTATGAAGAAGGAATAAAGAACAACAACTGGATAAACTGTTTTTTAGCCATGAAGCAAGACCTGCACAACAAAGCCAATTGGTACAAAAACAAATTTGGACTAGAGCCCACTTTTAAATCTGGTTTTCACGTAGGTGAAGTAACCACCGGTGAAATCGGAACTCTAAAGAAAGAAATTATATTCACTGGCGATGTTTTAAATACTACTGCAAGAATTCAAGGGCTATGTAACTCGCATAATGTTGATATACTAATATCTAAAAAACTCATTAAAGAGCTAAAACCAGATCATAGTTTTAAGGTAAAGTCCATGGGTGTTTCCGAATTAAAAGGTAAAGAAGAGAAAATGGAGCTCTTTACGGTTTTTAGAAGTAGTTGAAGTAAAAGGCTATAATATTACCGAATACAAAACTTAAAATTACATTTCCAATAGAAATCTTACCGAGATTGAACGCATTGGAAAAAGCGATAAAAAAAGCGATACCGCCACTAACCAAAAGCAACATCATAATTGCTAATGGAATTATTACGGTACCAACACCAAACAAATTAAGAATACCATTTAATACCACAGTAAAAGCAAACAACGCCATTGTAAAATTTGTTTTTTTGTGACCTACATAGAGGTAATACGCTGCCGCAATTAATTCTACACAAATAGCAATAGCGCCAAACTGACCATAATATGCCTGGGTAAAATAATCTCCTAAATGTTGCGGGGTATCAACTTTTAAAAAGAAGACAATACTAAGAATTAAGGCGAGTACTCCAAAACTAATGGCTATTAATCTTCTTTTATCTACAGAATACGTTTTTTTCTCCATAACTACTTTTTAAATTCTTCAATATCATTTAAAAAATTAACTGCTTTTCTGGTATTGGTACTTGCTAGAATATTTATAGTTCTTTTCACCCATTTAATGTGCATGTTCTTATAACTTAACTTTTTAAGTAACCACACTAATGGTACCAATAATAGTGCATTAATAATTACATACTTATTTACAAAAGCGACATCTAAATGAGGGAAAATATCAAAATCGAAAAAATAGGCCAATGCTACAATAGGATAAGCCCACCACACCGGCGCTGATAGAAAAGCAAGTTTTATAAATAACAAACTATGCGCGTTTATCTTTTCTATTTTCTCCCTAATTTCTACAATAGGTTTAGCATAATCAATTTGGGTTACTAAAGTCAGTTGTCCTATGCTACCAATTAGTGCTATGAGTCCAAAAATATGCAAAATAATACCGCTAACAGCCAAATGTAACATACCCCAATGATCGGCCGTAAATTTACCAAGTACTATCAACACCATTAAAAAAAACATTACTTCTATACTTCTTTTTACAAGGATATTACGTGTTTGCTTTTTAGTATTTTCAAGCTTTATCTTTTCTATCGAAGCCTTATTCAAACTTAGAACAGTATCTAACTTGTCATTATATTCTGCAAAAAGTTCTCTTATTTCTTTATCTTCCATGACGTTTTATTTTATCAAATTCTTTCTTAATTTTTACTTTTATTCTACCAATTTTGGTACCTACATTGGAGGTAGAAATGCCTAATATATCACCGATTTCTTCATAGCTGTTTTCTTCTAAATACAATAGCATAATTGCCTTATCGAGTTCTTTTAGTTTTTGAATAAAACCCTGAAGCATTTTTACATTTGCAGATAATTCCAACGCTTCTACATTACTACCATTTTCTAAACAAAATACAGATTCATCATTAAAAAAATCATTTCTTTGATACCATTTTTTTTCTTTTCTATAAAACGAAATAGCGGTGTTTAAGGCAATTCGGTACATCCAAGTAGTAAACTTGTAATTAGGGTTATAGTTATCAAAAGCATTCCATAATTGAATGATTATCTCTTGTTCTAAATCCTTCCGGTCTTCACGTTGTGGGCAATAAGAGTTCACAATCTTATAGATGATCCGTTTATGTTCATCTATTACTCGTATAAATTTCTCCTTTTTGGCAGGTTCCATGAGTTGGTTGGTGGTTACTGTAAGTTATGGTTATTGAACCAGTTAGCAATAATCTTCATGGCTTTATTATTATGGCGAATTCCGTTGTGCGTTTCATCAGGAATCACAAAAACCTTCCCACTACTATTTTCAGTAACTGCATTATGGTATTTCTCAGCTACAAATGCCTCATCATTGGCGCCAACTACTACAAGCAAAGGTTTGGTTATATGTTGTAATCCTTCCTTATAATCTGCAGGATACATACTTTCATTGGCACGATAACTATACTTAGTTACAGGCATAGATTCTGGCAGGTTAAAGAAAAGCACAGGCAAATCATTATACTTAGTTTCACCAATAGCGTTCATCATTTTTATACCAATAATTCTATTTAAATGCAGTTTTAAAAATGGTTCTTGATCCCCTTCTACTGGAGCAACATTTATTGTTGGAGAATTTGCGCCCAATTGCGGTGCAAAAAGTAAATACCCGTCTACTGCTACAGCGTCTTTAGCCATAACATATCTTAGAATAATACCACCACCCATGGAGTGCCCGGCGAGTATAATTTTTTGATTAGGTTTTTCCTTTTTTATACTCGTAACCACAACTATGACGTCATCTACATATTGGTTTATGTATGATACATCGCCCGGAGTTCCTTCAGATTGCCCATGACCTCTAAAATCTAGCGCTACAATTTCGCTTTGCGTAGCTTCTTGTAATAAACCTGCTGTTCTATTCATCATATAGGCACTAGATAAAATTCCGTGTAAAAGAAGAATGGTGGTATTACTATCGCTATTGTATTGATAAGCGAACAATTGTTTTCCATCTTTAGCAGTAAATTTTCTAGACTCATTTTTATATAGCTGCTCCATACCTAAATCAGCCATGGCTTTAGCATCCATAAGTTTCTGATGTTGTTGCGGTTTAAAAGTAGGGTCGGGCAATTGAATCAGTTTAGTGACTTCACTTTGCGTTTTTTCAAATTGCTCCCAATTCTCTTGAGCCATAATCAATGGCATCGAAAACAGAAAGGTGAACAACATTAGATGATTGACAAATTTTTTCATGACTGTTTGATTTTTTGATTGTTTATTATATGATTCGCACTTGACTGAATATAATCACACTTTTCAACAATTATCTTTATAAATCTTTGATTACCAATATAAATGTAGCCTACATCCTACAAGTAAATGTTCTGATTATCATTTCTAAGTTCTATATCTCATATCCTTGTAGTTTTCTATGAAAATTTGGTATTTTTAAAATACCGAATAACCAAGTCATCCCCGAGAAACAAATATTAATTGACCCGTGCACGCTGTTTTTAACACGAAATCGATAGCCGTACTACCATTTAAAAATATTGGGAGTACTGAAAATGATTACTTTTCAGACGGTATTTCTGAAGAAATCATCAATGCCCTTACCAAAATTAATGGGCTAAAAGTTACCGCTAGAACCTCATCATTTTTCTATAAAAACAAATCGTTAGATGCACGCCATATAGGAAATGAACTTGGCGTTGAAACTCTATTGGAAGGTAGCGTTCGTATTATTAAAGAAAGAGTACGGATTACCGCACAGTTAATACGCACCGATAACGGGTTTCATATGTGGTCTGAAAATTTTGACCGTGAGCTTACTGATATTTTTGAGCTACAAGATGAAATTAGTTTACTAATTGCCGATAAAATACGTGAAAATTTCGGTCATTTTGAGTTACAAGAACATCTGGTAGCATCGGCAACCAATAACATTGAAGCTTATAAACTTTTTCTAAAAGGACGTTCTTTTCAATTAAATTGGCGTTTAGAGGACATTAACACTGCCATTACTTATTATGAACAAAGTGTTGTCATTGACCCTTTATTTGCAGATGCCTATGTAGGTATTGGTTGGTGTTATGGTATTTTGGCAAGCTGGCAATATATTAACCACAAAGAAGGAATTGCAAAAGCTGCATTTTATTTAGATAAAGGGGTTGGTTTAAACCCAACTTCCCATGTTGGTCATTTTGGAAAAGCAACCATTAGTTTTTGGGGAAATTGGTTGTATAATGAAGGCTTATCCTATTTAGAAAAGTGTTTAAACATAAACCCAAAATACACCGAAGCATTAGAAGCAAAATCCGAAATTTTAACGTCTTTAGGCAAGTTTACTTTGGCTAAAACGACCATTGATTTGGCTTTGGAAATAAATCCGTTATCACCAAACCACCACTACACCAAAGGAAACATTTATTATTTACAGGGAGATTTTGATAATGCAATTATTTCATTAGATGTATCCCTTAAAATAGACCCAACCTTCGTTCTTGCAATGGAACTAAAAACAGCTTGTTACATACACCAAAATAATTACAGCTCTTTTATTAGGTATATTGAAATAAATAAGCATTTAGAAAGACCCAATCTTTGCAAAAAATTGTTCGATTTGGTTAACCGGAGCAACCATTTTGAAAACCAAAATATAGGGTCAGCAATTGATGTTAAAAACGAAAACAGTACACACTTACCTTGGAATTTCTATATTTTAATACATGAGGATAAGAATAGTGCTTTAAACACATTAAAACACCATACAGAATTAAAAACTGGTCAGTTTATAAATTTCTACAATGACCCATTTTTAGCTCCGCTACGCCAACTACCTAATTACAAAGACCTAGTAAGCGAACTATTTAGCAGCACGGTTTTACCTAGTAATATTGAAAAAGGGAAAAGTAACAATTCTGAAACTCCCTTTGAAGGCGAAGAATTAAATGATTTTGCTACAGCATTAGAAAATACAATGACAAATAGCAAGCGATTTTGCAATCCTGAATTATCGCTAAAGCAATTAGCTTATGAAATCAACCTACACCCCAACAAACTATCTTGGTTGTTAAACAATCATTTTGGTAAAAATTTCAACGACTTTATAAACCATTATAGAATTAGAGAATTTCAGCAATTGGCAGTTTTACCAGAAAATAAACACATTACACTATTAGGTTTGGCGTATGATAGCGGCTTTAATTCTAAAACCGTTTTCAATACTTTTTTCAAGAAAGAAACCGGTACAACACCTAAACAATGGGTTAAGGCAAATTTATAAGCCCGGCATTTTCTTCTTTTTTATTCATTAAACCATTTCCTCATTTTAAAAGGTTCTGAATTATTTTTTAGAACCAACACCTGTGTATACGAACTTTTAAAAAGGCCAAGACAAGTAATTTGCGCTTGAAATTGAGCTGCTTCTACTTTTTTAAAAAAAGTGTGATGATTTAAAAAGTGGTTCGAATAATAGAACATCAATCAAAAAATAATCAAATCATGAAAAAACAAGGAGTTTTATTAATAGTTATAAGCCTATTGACATTTAATGTATTTGCCCAAGAAACGTACTTAGACATTGTATTGAATTACACCCCTACCAGTATGAGTTTTGGGGACAACAATGATGCTATAAAAGACTTTAAAAAAGGGTATTGGGGTTTACAAGCCGGCGCATCTTTACAACTGGGTATTACAGATTATTTTTCTGTAGTACCAGAAATGTACTTTGTAATGAAGGGTGCCAAATTAAGCCAGAACAACCCGTTAACGAACCAAGAAACACGAATACGTTTCAACACCTTAGACGTACCGTTTTTAGCTCGTTTGCATCTGTGTGACATATACTTGAATGCCGGACCTGTAGTAAGTTACAATTTAGGAGGAAGAGTAAAAACAGAAGGCACTGAAACTTTGGAAGCAAGTAAAACAAAAATGAATTTTGGAGACGGTGCCGAGAGTTATAGCCGTTGGGATGCCGGACTTCAATTTGGCTTAGGTTATGAAATTCAACTGAAAAAATCACGATTACTTTTAGATTTCCGCTATCACTACGGTATGGTCGATATGGGCAATGGGACTGACATGTACAACCGGTATTTTAATATGAATATACTACTGGCTAAAAAATGGAAACAAAATCCATTATCAAAAGCCAAAACAAGAGATATAGCTCTTTGGAAAGCCGTTGACAGCAATCCGTTTGCACTACAGAACAATTAATTAAGGGTTTATTCATCATGAAATCAAACAAAAACACCGCTAGAATTGCAGGCGCACTGTATCTGTTGGTCATCATATTTGGTGTATTTGCAGAAAAGTATGTTCGTGCTAGCCTTATAGATATAGAAAACAACGAAAAAACAATATCGAATATTCTTGAGCACGAGTTTTTATTTCGCTTAGGTTTTCTAAGTGATTTAGGTATGCAATTCGCCTACTTTTTACTTGCCATGTTTCTTTACCGTATCCTAAAGAACATCAATGAATGGATAGCTAAAACCATGCTCTTAAGTGTATGTATTGCCGTAGCCATAATGTGTATTAATATGCTGAACCATTATGCACCCTTGCTTTTGTTAAGTGCAACTTTTGAGTCCACAATAAATACGAAAAACTTAATTGTCTTCTATGTACAAATGCATAGCCAAGGTTACCACATTGCGCAACTTTTCTTTGGCTTCTGCCTACTTCCTTTAGGCTATTTAATACTTAAACACAAAGGCTTCCCAAAAATTATTGGATACCTACTTATGATAGGTTGTATAGGTTACCTATTAGATTTTGCGCTCTACTTCTTATCACCTGGGGCAAGCAAAAACCTTTCTGAATATATTACCGCTCCCGCAGATTTAGGAGAAATCAGTCTGTGCATATACCTTCTTGTAATCGGGGTAAAATTAAAAAGTACCGAATCATAAATCAGAACGACTGGTACGCCATAATACCAAATATTTGCATCAAATAATAATTAAAACATCAATCAAAAAACAAACAACTATGACAACATTATCAAGATTCATCGGAATATTACTTTTAGCCTTTATCACGCTATTGACATCTTGTTCAAGCGACGACGACATTTCTACATTTCCAGAACCAGATGCAGCAATGACTAGTGCAGAATTAACTACTTATTTTAAAACCCTGGCCGAAGACTCAGAAATACCTGGCTTTGCTGTAAGTATTGTAAAAGATGGCGCAATCGTATATCAAAATGCGGTAGGTTATGCGAATATTGAAAATGAGGTAGCATACACAAACCAAACTGTAAATTTCATAGCATCATTAAGCAAAACATTTGTTGGTGCCGCAACCGCAAAAGCTATTTCAGACGGGCATTTTACGTTAGACACCAATATCAATGAACTATTGCCTGTACCTATTACCAATCCAAAACAACCTAATGCCGTGATTACAATAAGGCATTTGGTAACACATACCTCTGGATTAATTGATAATGTAGAAAGCTATTTAGCTCACAACTATTATATTCTTCCGGGAGAGAATACTTCAACCACAGGAGCAAACATTTTAAAAAATGCTACGGGATTGGAACAAAGAGCTGGTGAATCATTAGAAGATTTTTTAGCAAATTATTTTCTTGAAGATGGAGATTTATACAGTACCGCTAATTTTGCCAATGTAAAACCCGGAGAGGTCTGGAATTATTCTAACACCGGCACCGCATTAATGGGGTATATTATTGAAACCGTTACAGAACAGTCATTTGATGATTATGTCAAGCAAACAATACTTGCTCCCCTTCAAATGAATGCGTCTACATTTAATCTAGATGAAGTAAATACGAACGCAACTGCCACATGTTATTTAGAAAAAGGCATTCCACTACCCAAATACGCCTTTGATTCTTACCCAGAAGGCGGTCTGTTCACCAATAATGAAGATATGGGTATCTATTTGTTGGAAATGAGCAAAGGTTTGAGCGAAGGTGCCACCACGTTATTTGGGTCATCTTCTTACGATATGCTTTTTAATTACCAATTAGCGGACGGAATAGTTCCTAGCAATTTTGCCGACAACCATGGTTTGTTCTGGTATTCGTACAACAATCATTGGGCACATGGTGGCAATGACCCAGGTGTATCAACATACATAGAATTAGCTGATGATGGCTCATGGGGGTATACCATATTATCTAATATGGATGCCGTATTTGGCGCAAATGAGGCTAAATATCTTCAAGTCAAAGAAAAAATAGAAGAAGGCATTCAAGTCTATTTAGAGAGTAATTAAAAAGTTTAATGAGTTCCCCCATCATTAACCGCTAGCAAAAAGCAGAAAATCATGAAAATCAAAATTTTATTGATCATAGTTTTTCTTACTTACGGATCAAACTATAGTCAAAAAACGATACAGGTCAAAACAAAGATAGATTCTCTATTTAGTGTACAACTGCAAGATAAATTAGTTCACAATGCTTTTCTTTCTGTGTATTCCGAAAAGTTAGAAATTGATTGGAATTATAGCAATGGAGCATTTAAAAACGGAGAAAAAGTAACTAAAAACAATCCTTTTCACAGCACCAGCGTTGCCAAGACGTTTACTGCCGTCTTAATAATGCAATTGCAGGAAGATGGTAAGTTAGATATAGATGACCCTATTGCCGAATATCTAGCGGGCGATATTATAAAAGCATTACACGTGTATAACGGTATAGATTATTCAAAGCAAATTTTGATAAAGCATCTGTTACAACACACTTCTGGACTACCAGATTATTTTATGGATACCCCAGAAACAGGTTCGCCTTTTATGGAGCAACTATTTACACATCCTGATAGGTTTTGGCAACCTAAAGAGCTAATAGATTTTTCAAAATCCCAGCTACAAGCTCATTTTGTTCCCGGTACTGATTACAACTATTGTGATACAGAATATGTTCTGTTGGGTTTATTAATAGAAGAACTAACAGGTAAACCATATCATGAAGTTATTTCGGAAAAAATTTTTAATCCCTTAAAAATGGAACATTCCCATATGCCGTTACGGTCAAAACCAGCAAATACAACTACTGGAAAATTATCGGAATTTTATGTTGATGACACTGATATAAGTTTATTTAAAAGCTTAAGTGCCGATTGGGCCGGCGGAGGATTAGCAACGACCTCAAAAGAGTTACTCACGTTTTATCGCGCTTTATATAATGCTAAAATCATTTCAAAAAAAAGCTTTAAGTCAATGCAAAGTTGGACCGATGAATCTTATGGGTTAGAGTATGGATACGGACTTAGAAAGTTTCAATTGAAAAAATTATATCAACATCTACCAAGCTTAACGCTCATAGGTCATTCGGGTACTTCTGGCTCATTTATGTACTACTGTCCAGAATTAGACGTGTATTTAACGGGTACTTTTAACCAGACAGCGTATCAAAAAAAGCATGTTGATTTTATGGTATCTGTTTTATCACAATTAAAAAATCTGTCTAAAGTAAAAAGCAAAGTAAATGGAAAAAGATGAGACCGTAATACTTGCAGGAGCTACTGGTTATTTAGGCGATTACATAGCCCAAGAACTCTACCAACGTAGTATACAGACTATAATTCTTGCTAGAAACACCAAAAAAGCGGCACATTTAGCAAATAGCCATACTAAAATAATAAAATCAGAGGTAACCGATAGCAAAACTTTGCATGGGTATTTTGAAGGAGTAACCACAGTAATCTCAACTGTTGGCATAACACGCCAAAAAGATGGATTAACGTATATGGATGTTGATTACCAAGCCAATAAAAACCTACTACAAGAAGCTAAGAAAGCTGGCGTTAAAAAGTTCGTATATGTTTCTGTCCTAAACGGAAAACAACATAGAAATTTAAAAATTATTGAAGCCAAAGAGTTATTTGTAGATGAATTGATTGCTTCTGGTTTGAACTATACCATCATACGCCCAAACGGATTCTTTTCAGATATGAAAGACTTTTTAAATATGGCCAAGAAGGGAAAAGTGTATCTTTTTGGTAGTGGAGAGAAAAAAAT
This sequence comes from Maribacter litoralis, assembly GCF_003075045.1. Classification (GTDB taxonomy): domain Bacteria; phylum Bacteroidota; class Bacteroidia; order Flavobacteriales; family Flavobacteriaceae; genus Maribacter; species Maribacter litoralis. The sequence goes on from NZ_QCZD01000004.1 coordinate 128,753, forward strand.
AAATCCCATCCATGGCAAAGATTTAGCCATTGCTTGTGTAGATAGTATTCGAGTATCAAACGAAGAAATCAATATCGGTGGTCCGGATATTTTAACCCAAAACGAAATAGCAGAACTGGCTCTTTTGGCCAGTGGAAAACCAATAAACATTATTCATATACCCCATTGGATCAGAAAATCGATTCTAAAATTAGTTCGAACATTCACTTCATCAAAAACCTACGGACCAATAGAGTTTTTCTTAACTTTAATGGCTGAAGATGCTATTGCGCCACGTTATGGCAGCAATCGGTTGGTTACATTTTTTCATGATGAAATGGATGTTTTAAAACCATAACTTTCATAAGTTTTTCTCATTCAAAATCAAATTATGACCATTCCTGACAAAAACACTTTATTTCCATTAGAAAACTATGATAGATTATGTTTCTTAAAAAATATCATCAAAAACCCAAATATCGTTGTTGGCGATTATACCTATTATGATGATTTTGAAGATGTTGCCAACTTTGAGAAAAACGTAAAATACCATTTTGATTTTGTAGGTGACCAACTCATAATTGGTAAGTTCTGTATGATCGCTTCAGGTGTTACTTTTATTATGAATGGTGCCAACCATTTAAGTAAATCAATTTCGGCCTACCCATTTGCCATTTTCGGTAAAGATTGGCAACATGCCATGGATGGAAAAACCTACCCTACCAAAGGAAATACTGTAATTGGCAATGATGTTTGGATAGGATTCAACGCAACCATTATGCCTGGAATCAACATTGGAGATGGTGCCATTATTGCAAGTAATGCTACGGTTACAAAAGATGTACCGCCTTATGCCGTTGTTGGTGGTAATCCTGCCAAAGTGATTAGAAAACGGTTTTCTGATGTAGACATAACCAAACTTCTTGAATTGAAATGGTGGAACTGGCCTATAGAAAAGATAACGGCAAATGTACAACACCTTACAGGTGAACATTTAGATAGCTTAAAATAAATTACTCATAAACCTCAACGACCATTTCTATTTCAACAGCCATATTGCCAGGTAAGGAGCCCATACCAACTGCGGCACGCGCATGCTTGCCATTGTCACCAAAAATTTCAACCATTAAATCCGAATAGCCGTTAATTACTTTAGAATGGTCTTTAAAGTCTGGTAAAGCATTCACCATACCATGTACACTTACTATTCTTTTTACTTTATTAAGATTACCCAATTCAGCCTTTAAAACCGATAATTGATTAATCCCCACTTCTCTTGCCGCTTGGTAACCTTGTTCTACAGTTAAACTATCGCCCAATTTGCCTACAATATTTTCACCATTAGCTTGCTTTGGTCCTTTACCCGCTAAAAATAATAGATTGCCCGTTCTTGCAGCGTGTACATAATTTGCTACGGGAGTTCCTTGATCTCTAAGTACAATACCCAAACGTTCTAAATTAGCTTCAGGATTATAATTTCTATCTACCGTTTCGGTTTCTAGTACTTTTTGATTCTCATTTCCTTTATTTTCATCTGCACAACCGATTACTAAAAAGGTTAAAAGGACATACATACAGTGTTTCATAATTTCAGGTTTCAATGGAGTTATTTCAGCTACAAGTTACCTAATACTTCATTATCAACACAATACCTCAAAAAAAGCTACGTATTCTATTACATAAAAAACACTAAAAATTGTGTAAATGCTATTTTTTGTGCATTCCGTCGTAGTTTAGGTATCATTTTACTAAAAAAGCATTGATATTATTTCATTTTTATTAGTTTAGCAAATTAACCAAAACAACAACTAAATCAATTCAAATATGGAAAGTTCTACAACGACTTCTAAAGTAAATGCCAACAGGCTCTTTTATGCCAGTTGCTTTGCCCTAATCACCACAGCTTTTTCATTTGCCATAGCGGCAGGTATTTTAGACCAGCTAAAAACAGAATTAGAATTAAGCGCTAGTCAGGCCGGCTTAATTACATCTATGTGGTTTTTAGGTTTCCCAATTGCCATGGTTATTGGCGGTTTGATCTATCATAAAGTAGGTGGTAAGGTAATTATGCAATTTGCTTTTTTTGCACATTCTATCGGTATTTTACTTTTAATTTTCTCTGGCAACTATATAGGACTTTTAATAGCAAATTTACTAATAGGTCTTGGTAACGGATGTACCGAGGCGGCTTGTAACCCCATGATTGCCGATGCTTATAAAGGCAACAGAATGAGCACGATGCTAAACAGATTCCACATGTGGTTTCCTGGTGGTATTGCCGTAGGTAGTTTGTTATCTGGTTTCATGACAGATTTTGGAATTACCGGACAAAGTCAAGTTTGGCTACTATTAATACCTGCTATTATTTATGCATTCTTATTTTATGGTCAAACATGGCCTAAAGCTAAAATAGAGGAAGCAGCAACCATTAGCGGAAACTTAAAAGGTATGTTTACTCCGTTATTCTTATTCATTGGAGTATGTATGGCATTGACTGCTATTTCGGAATTTGGACCAAACCAATGGGTAGGTCTCATACTATCTAAAAGTGGTGCCGAGCCTACATTAATTTTAGCATTGACTGCCGGATTAATGGCGGTTGCACGTTTCTTTGGAGGCAGCATGGTAGCCAAATTCAATCAAACGGGTGTTCTTTTAGGATCTGCAATTCTTGCCACCTTAGGTATTTATCTGTTCAGTACACAAACTGGTACAATGGCATACGTTGCTGCTATAATATTCGCTTTGGGTGTTGCTTATTTCTGGCCTAACATGATTGGTTTAACAGCTACTAAAACTCCAAAAACCGGAGCGTTGGGCATGTCGATCATTGGTGCAATTGGTATGTTCTCTACATCAATATTTCAACCCATTATTGGGGGTTGGATCGATGCCGATAGAGCTGCAGCAGAAGCACAAGGGTTTACCGGTGATGAATTAGAATTAATCTCAGGACAAGAAACCTTAAGTACCATGGTACTTTTCCCTGCTATCTTAATTGTATTATTCACCATTCTTTATTTCTGGTTAAAGAACAAGGAGAGTAAAGGAGAAATTGCCACGGCATAACGACTATACTTTATATAAAAAAAGCCGAGCAATTGATTGATTGCTCGGCTTTTTTATTTTTTTCTTAATTATATAATACTACTCCAACAGCAAATCCAACAACTGAATGGCAGCATCACTAATTTTGGTTCCTGGTCCAAATACAGCGGTAGCTCCTGCTTCTTTTAGAAAGTCATAGTCTTGTTTGGGCACGACACCACCAACAATGACCATAATATCTTCGCGACCATAACTTTTCAGTTCTTTAACTACTTCGGGTACCAAGGTTTTATGTCCGCCAGCGAGCGATGAAATTCCTAAAATATGAACATCGTTCTCTACTGCTTGTTTTGCGGTTTCTTTCGGAGTTTGAAAAAGCGGACCTATATCGACATCGAACCCTAAATCGGCATAGCCTGTAGCAACTACTTTAGCCCCACGATCATGACCATCTTGACCCATTTTAGCAACCATAATCCTTGGTCTACGACCATCTTGCTCCGCAAACTTATCGGCTAGATCTTGCGCTTTCTTAAAACTTCCGTCCTCTTTTATCTCTCTTGAATACACGCCCGTAAATGAATTAATGATGGCTTTATGCCTGCCATAGGCTTTCTCTAATGCACTGCTTATTTCGCCTAAAGTGGCTCTTTCCCTAGCAGCAGCTACTGCTAAAGCTAATAAATTTTCTTCCGATTCGCTACCCTTTAATTTGTTTGTAGCTACAGTGGTTAGATTCTTTAGCTTTTCGATTACTTCATCGGTATTTCTAGTTGCTTTTACTTCTTCTAAACGCTGTAGTTGTTGTCTACGCACCTCTTTATTATCAACTTCTAAAATTTGAAGTTCATCCTCTTCTGTTAACTGATATTTATTTACACCTACAATAATATCTTGCTCACTGTCTATACGTGCCTGTTTTCTAGCGGCAGCTTCTTCAATACGTGTTTTTGGTATACCGGTTTCAATAGCTTTGGTCATTCCGCCTAGGTTCTCCACTTCTTGCATCAACTCCCATGCTTTATGTACTAAATCATGCGTAAGTTTCTCTACATAATAACTTCCTGCCCAAGGGTCGACCGTTTTAGTTACGTTCGTTTCATGTTGCAGGTACAATTGTGTTTCCCTTGCTATACGTGCAGAGAAATCTGTAGGTAAGGCTATCGCTTCATCTAACGCATTGGTGTGCAAGCTTTGAGTGCCCCCAAAAACCGCCGCTGCTGCCTCTATTGTAGTTCTTGCTACATTATTGAACGGGTCTTGTTCCGTAAGGCTCCATCCGCTAGTTTGACAATGTGTTCTCAACATCAATGATTTCTCGTTCTTCGGATTGAATTCTTTCACCACTTTAGCCCATAACATTCTTGCCGCACGCATTTTGGCAATTTCCATAAAGTGATTCATCCCTATACCCCAGAAAAAGGAAAGTCGTGGGGCAAAATCATCGATCTGTAATCCGGCTTTTAAGCCCGTTCTAATATATTCCAATCCGTCAGACAACGTATACGCCAATTCTAAATGCGCAGGTGCGCCAGCTTCGTGCATGTGATATCCTGAAATACTGATGCTATTGAATTTAGGCATGTGTTTACTCGTGTATTCAAAAATATCTGCCACCAGTTGCATAGAAGGTTTTGGTGGATAGATATAGGTATTACGAACCATAAATTCCTTTAGAATATCGTTCTGTATCGTACCAGATAATTTATCCAAAGAAACCCCTTGCTCTTCTGCCGCAACTATATAAAATGCCATGATAGGAAGTACAGCTCCGTTCATGGTCATGGAAACCGACATTTCATTCAACGGAATACCATCAAAGAGCACTTTCATATCTTCAACAGTATCTATAGCCACACCTGCTTTGCCAACATCACCGACCACACGCTCATGATCACTATCATAACCTCTATGCGTTGGCAGATCAAACGCTACGGATAACCCTTTTTGACCAGCTTTTAAATTCTTCCTATAAAACTCATTACTCTCTTTTGCAGTGGAAAAACCAGCATATTGTCTTATAGTCCAAGGGCGTTGCACGTACATTGTTGCGTACGGTCCACGTAAAAATGGCGGCATACCCGCTGCAAAACTTAAATGCTCAACATTAATTAAATCTTCTTTGCCATATCTTTTTTTCAACGGAATACTTTCCGCAGTAGTAAACAAAGCGTCTTCGGAGTCCTTTTCAAAATTGTTTTGAACGTTATCTGTACCTTCTAAAGTAGCTAACTGAATATGTTGTAAGTCTCTTCTACTCATGTGACAAACGGTTTTGCTCTAGTTCTTCTGCCAAGCGTTTTTCAATAATGGGAGTAATCAAAGTTTTTCTAGGGTTCTTTTTTATGAACGGATACAGTTCCAACTCTTTTTTCATTTTATCCTCTTCATTCTGAAATGCATTTGTACCCACTAAAACTGTCTTTTTCGCATTAAACTTCTCTTGCTGTTTACGGGCACTATCGGCAATTTTGTTTTGAATGGTATGATTCTTCAATTGCTTTAAAAAACCACCATCTTTTTCAATTGCCTTAAAAAGCAGTAAAGCTTTCTCTGCCAATTGATGCGTAATCGTTTCAATATAGTAACTACCATCGGTGGCATTTTCCACCTTATCAAAATAACTCTCCTCCTTCAGTAAAATAAGTTGATTTAAAGCGATACGACTGGCAAAATCATTCTCTTTTTTATAAATGGCATTATAATTCAAATTAAAAACCACATCAGAACCGCCCAATACGGCAGACATACACTCTGTAGTGGTTCTAAGCATATTTACATTATAGTCGTAAATAGTTTTATTACGTTTTGAAGGTTGCGAAACAATATGACACGGAATTGAAATTTTATAGGCTTCGCACAAAACATTCCAAAGGTTTCGTATAGCTTTTAACTTGGCAATTTCAAAGAAATAATTACCCCCGACCGATATTTTAAAATCGATACTTTTTAAAGTATCTAATTTTTCACTTTGCTCCAGTATATTTAAATATTCATTGGCATGAGACAACCCGAAAGCCAATTGCTGTACGATATCTGCGCCTGCATTTTCATAAAGTGATACATCTACGCTTAAAAGATTATCAATAGTCAAAGTTGATAACGCGTTAACCAGAGCAATATCCGAAAACATATTACTATACCAATTTCCCGACCTGGACAAATGACCTATAGGGTCAACTTGCCAATGGATTGTATTTGCATTTGCAACTTTATCAAGTATACTTTCTATGTAATTTTTAGACAAAAATTGCAAATCAAAATACACATTGACCTTTTTTAAGTCAATATTGTTCAAAACTATACCTGCATCTATATTCTCTGAAGGAATATTAAAATGTATGGCCTCAGCACCTTTTTGTATACTTTTGAGCGCTCTTTCATTCGCCATAATGGCATTACCGGCATAAATACTTTGCCCAATAATCCAAGAGGTATTTTTAACCGAATTGATCTTTAATTGCTCAAGATCTTCAGCATGATAAAAGGGTTTTACTATGATACCTTCAGGTGAATTCCACACCACTTCTTCATTGTAATCTTTCCCCTTTAAATTGTATTGTATTTTTTGCTTCCACTCTTTGGCAGAAATGTCCCTAAAACTATCAAATAAGGTTTCACCCTTCATAGTAAGACGTAGTTTAATTAAACACCATGTTTTATTATACGCAAATGAACATACATTCAGCGTATTCTCTCAAAGATACAATAAGTAAATCGGGTTTATAAAGCGACGGATTAATCGTGTAATTTGGCAGTATTTAAATTGCGTACTTGGGTAGTCTCAATTCTAGAAAGCTCTTTTAACTGGTTGTTTTCAAATAAATTCGGTAACTCTTCCAAAGGTGTACCTACGGGTGCCTTCCAATTTATATAATCTTGAAATCTGATACCATCTATAGTTCTTGGATTGTAAGCACTTCTAAAACGCACTCCACCATTATTAACACTGTAACTGTAGGCTAAGTAATTTATATAGTGAGATTTTTTGTTTATCCAGTACATGAAAATATCATCATGATCGGTACCGCCTCCTTCTTTATTAAAAGTAACGCGCACCACATCATAATCTTCTCCTTTGATTACAGTTTCACCTACACTTTCTTTATGTACCGCCTTATCATTTAATTTATGGGGCAACGTAGCAAAATATATAACGGAATTTAAGGCATTACTATGTATGGCAATATCCTCTTTAGAAAGATCAACCGATTCATCGTTTATTTTTCTATTAAAGGTTCCGTTAATTAAATTGTCCTCAATTCTATTCCCCAAACTGTCCCTAAAATTTACACGATAGGCATATCCATCAGAATTATTGAACATGTACATTTTATCTCTAAATACAAACTCGTAATTAGCTGTATCATAAGCATTACCTCCATGGGCAATTATCGCTTTTTGAACAATAGCATCTGCACTATGTTCTTCACTTTTTAAAATAGAATTCTCCGGAGACCCAGCTTCATCATTTTTCTGATTTTCCTTGCAACCAACTAAGGTTAAAAACGCTATGCCAAATGCTATTTTAAAATACTTATTCATTTTTATCGAATTTAAATTGGAGTTGAGTCACTTATACTAATTTGACACCTCTTTTAAGACAGGGTAGTCGAAAGAAGTAGCTTTTACTAACGAACCAAAGTTATTATATAATTAACCGGAGTGGAAGATTTTCAATCATAATAAATGTTAATACCATTGACGATTAATATGTAAACAAAAGAAGCGTCCGACTTTTAGTATTTCATAAAAAAACCGAACAGATATCAGTAATTTGATACCTGTTCGGTTTTAAATGTCATTGCCATAACAAAGTAGGCAAGACAAAATATGTTTAACAACTATTGATTTTCAATTTAAGAATGTCTTATAATCGACACTCTAAAAAAATCTTTATCTAATTTCCTTTACAATCAAAATTAATTATAAACACCAGTTTTTCTTGACTTTATTGACCAAAGAAATGCCTTAAAAAATACTAGTCATTTCTATCCGCTAATAAACCCTCGATTATTTTTTTTAACCTACCAAGACCAATTGGTTTTACGATATAGTCAGATATAGCACTAATTTTTTTAGCCCTTTCTATATCTACAGGATCAAGAGATGATGATACCATGTAAATCGTAATTTTTTTACCGACTCTAGGTTTTATTTTCACGTATTCTTCCATGAACTGGAAACCATCCATTACCGGCATATCAATATCCAAGAATATAACATCTGGGAATAAAGAGTCTTGATCTAGGTTATCTAACATAAAATCGATTGCTTCTCCCCCATCTGAAAAGACCATAATCTCCAAAGGTAATTTAGTAGATTCTAGGGTTTTTACCATGGTAAATTGGTATATGGAGTCATCATCTACGATGCAAGTCTTTAGAATATCGTTCATTATAAGCTTAATTAAAATTTATGGTAAAAGTAGTACCTACATTTACTTCACTAGTAGCGGTAATGGTACCGCCCATTGATTCAATTTGTGTTTTGGTTAGGTACAAACCTACCCCTTTGGCATCAGGATGTCTATGAAAAACCTTATTCAATCCAAAAAGTTTATGTCCGTGTTTATCAAGATCAATACCTAAGCCATTGTCTTTAAAGGTAATAATATTCTTACCGTTTCTTACTTCGGTTTTAATTTGAATATGAGGTATTCTATCTTCAGCACTATATTTAATGGCATTCCCTATTAAATTTAGGAAAATGCTTTCCATGTAAATTTTGTTGTAGGAGATACTTGAAAGCTTAGAGAAGTCACTATTAATAACAGCTTTAGATTTTAAAATAGCACCGCTTAACATTTGAACTGTATTCTCTAAAACCTCATTAAATTCAATTTGTTCTTTTTGCTCATTGGCATCACCCACTTTTGCTTTTAACGCCTCGATCAGCGTATTGAGGGTAGAAGAAAGATGATCAATAACGCTACTGAATTTATTGAAGATATCTGTTCGTTCTTCTTCATCTTCAGCATAAGAATAAATTTCCAACAAAGAATTAAGGTTGGCAACGGGTGCTCTTAGGTTGTGCGATGTAATATGGGTAAAATCTGCCAATTGTTGATTTTGTAAAGATAATTTTTGGGTAAAGATTTCCAATTCCTGCTTTGCTTCGATCAACTTGTCTTCGGCTTTTTTAGATTCGGTTATATCTTGACAAGTACCGAATAGCTCAATTACCTCTCCTATGTTGTTAGTAAAGATTTCACTCATAAGCTTAATGGTCTTTACAGTACCATCTTTTAACATAATACGATGCACCAAATTTTCAAACTTCTTAATTTTGATTGCAGTTTCTACATGTTGACTAACCATCACCTTATCCTCTGGGTGAACAAAACTAAAATAGGTATCATAATTAAGTTCTGATTGTTCACTATCAAATTCAAAAATGGAATAAAGGTTATTGGACCATTTTACATCATTAGTTATTACATTCCACTTCCAATTCCCCATCATGGTAATTTGCTCAGCAAAATTCAATAACTCATTCTTTTTACGCAGTTCATCTTTAACCTCCTTAATTTTAGAGATATCTGTGATGACCGCTATAAAACCGTCGTTTAACCCATCCTTATCTTGTATGGCCGTCAATGATTTAAGCCCTGGAAAAGTCGATCCATCCTTTCTTTTAAAGGTCCATTGCCTGGTATTGAAAATCTTTTCATTTCTATAGTTAAAGTCAGCATCATAAGAATCTCCCTTAAATTCAAGTTCCATATCTTTTTTAAAGACATTCAATTCTTCTTCAAAAAGGTAAATTTCAGGTTTTTTGATTCCGATCATTTCCTTTGCCGAATAACCAAGTAAATGTTCTGCACCACTATTAAAGCGATTAATCACTCCATCTTTATCCGTAGAAATCACAGCAATAGAACTTGAGCTAAAAATAGCATCCAATTCATTGTAAGCTTTATTAAGTTGACGCTCAGACTCTCTGGTTGATGTAAGATCTTGTGCAATACCGAATAATCTGGTTGCCACACCTTCAACATATTCAATTTTCCCAACGACTTTAAGAAACTTAATATTTCCTTTTGGAGTTTTAATTTCGAATTCCAAATCTACTTCTCTACTATTTTCCATTAGGTCGTGAATCGCTTCTTCAGCAATTCTTCGACTTTCTTCTTCTTCGCAAAATTCTAATGTACTACCTAAATGAGGTTTATAATCTTTTGAAACTTCATGTATATCATAAACCGTATCGCTCCAGGTAACTTCGTTATTAAGTAAATTGAGTTCCCATGTACCTATGCGGGCAACCTCACTACAATCACTTAAAATAGTTTCAAATCGCTTTTTTTCGAGTTCCTTTTCCTTTTGCTCGGTAATATCGCCGGTATGCATAAGCAAGCCCCCAATTTCACTATCTAAATTATACCATGGGCGCACATCCCAATATATCCAATGTATGGATCCATCCGCCCTTTTAAAAGGAGCCTCGTCGCAAATATTTATTGCTCCTTTTAGGCAATCTTGATGGTTTTTTTTCCAATCATCGCCAATTTCTGGAAAAACATCATAGTGACTACGACCTATTACATCTTGCTCATCTAACTTATAATCTTTTAACCAGCGTTTAGATACAGCTAAATACACCATGTTTTTGTCTAACATTGCAATTGCGGTAGGCGCTTGTTCTATAAAAATTTGGTGATGCCTTTCTTGAAGTTCTATTCTATTGGAAATTGGAGTCAACGTATTTATTTTAACAAGTATTTATGATAAAAATAGTAATAAAATACTGATAAATACTAAAATATCAATGTGTTTAAAATGAATACACTCATTAATTAAAGCTTTCTCTATAAACACATTAGCAGTAAAAAATCATATTGATAGAAAGAAAGCTATTATTTCTATTTTTTTCAATAAATAGATGTGATTATTTTAAATATCACATTTTGTAATAATATACTTTTCCTTACCTTGTAAGGATCCAACCAACCACCATGACTGACCGAACAATAAATAATAGTTTATTTAAAACTTTTATTGCACCAAGCATGTTTGTATGCGAGGTAACACTTTTTAAAAGGACCGTAGTTAACCTTGTATTGCTTTTAACTCTCTGTACTAGTTATTCACAAAAAACAACAACTATAAGCGGTCAGTATTCTAATACACCGTTAACATCTGTACTTACAGACGTTGAAGAACAAATAGGTTATCAATTTTACTATTTAGATTCTTGGATTCAAGACATTTTTGTAACTGCCAATTTTGAAAATGAAAACTTAACCACTGCATTACAATTACTTTTTGCTGAAACCTCATTGAATTTTCATGTATTAGAGGCAGATAAACGAATAATTCTATTAGAGAATACCATAGTATATGACGACCTACCCAATGGCTTTTTTGGTCAAGAAGAAGTAGTTGAAGAAAATAACGGCAAACAAACAAAAGTCAACGCACCACCCCCAACATTTTATACCACCAATAATCAGGTTAAACGAAATTACGACGTTACAAAAGTGGGTAAAAGCGACCCTAATAACTTACAAGAATCCTATAAATTAACTGGTAGAGCTATAAATTCTAAAACAGGTGAGCCTATTCCAGATTTAACTATTCGCGTTAAAAGCTCCAACCGAATTACTGTATCCGACTCGAACGGAAATTACTCTTTAACATTACCTTCGGGCAATAACGTGCTAAGTATACGTGCCATGGGTATTGCATCTACAGAACGTGAAGTCATTATGTTCAATAATGGTAGTTTAGATTTGTTGATGGAAGAAGGACTACAACAATTAGACGAAGTTGTAGTAGAGGCAGATGCTTATAAAAATGTAGAGGAAGCTATTACAGGTAGTGAGCAAATAGATTCTGAAGAGTCTAAGAACATTCCCCTAGTTTTAGGGGAACGAGATATTTTGTCAGTCGCCAAGGCATTGCCCGGTATTTCATCTGCGGGTGAAGGTGCAATGGGATTAAACGTTCGTGGCGGTAAAACAGACCAAAACTTAGTACTGTTAGACGATGCGGTTATATACAACCCACAGCATTTTTTCGGAATCTTTCAAGCATTGAATCCATTTACGACCAAGGGCGTAGATATCTATAAAGGTGCTATTCCCGTAGAGTTTGGCGGCCGTCTTTCATCGGTCTTCGATATCAGAACAAAAAATGGTAATGTAGAAAAATTCTCAGGTGAAGGTTCTATTGGTCCAGTGACCGGAAATTTAGCATTGGAAATTCCGCTAGAAAAAGAAAAATCATCCCTTGTCGTTGGTGGCAGAGGTGCTTATGCGGACTGGATTTTACGGTCTTTAGATGATGAATCGTTAAGCAATAGCAACGCTTCGTTTTTTGACGGCATCGTTAAATATCACAATAAAATAAATGACAAAAATGAAGTGAAAGCGACTGCCTATTATAGCAGAGATGCTTTTAGTATTACTTCAGATTCATTATACAATTATGACAATCGTCTTTTTTCTGTGCGTTGGGACCATAGAATGAGTGATAAAACCAATAGCGCACTTATTGTCGATAATAGTAATTACGGATTCGGAATTGATTTTGACGGTGAATCGAACAGTGATTTTAAGCTTGATTATAGCATTAACGAAACCGAATTAAAATATAAGCTTCGAACAGCTCTAAACGATAAAAACACTTTAGACTATGGTGGTTCAGCCAAATACTATTCCGTTAACCCCGGAAGCATAGAACCAGACGGAAGCGAGTCGGACATCAGCGAATTTACTATTGATAAAGAACAAGCTGTTGAGGGCTCACTATTTATAGGGGATGAAATTACGGTCAATGAAAAACTATCTGTCAATTTAGGGGTTAGATATGCATTTTTTGCCGCATTGGGCGAGGCTACGCAAAGAACCTATGAAGAAGGGATGCCAAAGAATGAATCTACCGTTCAAGACACCATAGCCTATTCAAGTAATGAAAATATAAAAACCTATGGCGGACCAGAAGCTAGGGTTTCCGCTAGGTATTTATTTACTCCAGATTTTTCTGTAAAAGCCAGTCTAAACAATTCGTATCAATTTTTACATACCCTTTCAAATAACACCACAGTTTCACCTATTGATACCTGGAAACTTTCTGATTTAAATATTGAAGCACAAAAGGGCTACCAAGCCTCTCTTGGCTTCTATAAAAACTTTAAGGAGAACGAATATGAATTAAGTATCGAGGGGTATTACAAGAAGATGGAAAATGTGCTCGATTTTAAAACCGGTGCCAACCTCTTCTTAAACGAAAATGTAGAAACACAAATATTACAAGGTGACGGAAAGGCATACGGAGTAGAATTTTTATTAAAAAAGAAAAGTGGTGATTTAAACGGATGGTTGAGTTACACCTACTCTAGATCTTTATATCGTTTTGACAGCGAGTTTAGTGAGGAACGAATTAACAACGGTGAATTTTTCCCCTCTAACTTTGATAAGCCCCATGATGTAAGTGTTATTACCAACTATCGTTTTACAAAGCGATATAGCATATCTGCAAATTTTGTGTACCAAACTGGTAGACCTATTACCTACCCCGTAGGCACATTTAGATTTAATAACGCAGATTTTGTTGCTTTTAGCGATAGAAACAAGTTTAGGATACCCGACTTCTATCGTTTAGATCTGGGATTAAACATTGAAGGAAACCATAAGAAAAATAAATTGGCACATAGTTTTGTGACTATATCCGTTTATAATGTATTAGGAAGAAATAATCCGTATTCGGTATTTTTCGTAACAGATGATGGTGAAGTTAAGGCGCTACAAAGTTCCATTTTCTCCATTCCCATTCCTTCCATTACCTATAATTTCAAGTTTTAAAGAATAGAAAATTACTATAGATGAAAAAATTAATTCTATTTATAAGTTGCATTTCCACTTTAGCATCATGCATTGAAGAGGTTGATTTGGGTATAGCCGCAGATGATGAAGTCTTAAAAATATTAATTGTAGAAGCCACCCTAACCAACGAACTAAAAAACCATACGGTAGCATTAAGCAGAATGGACACTTTAGTAGATTTAGGAATAGACTCCGTTTACAATCCGTACACGCCAATACGAGATATTAATAGAGATTTGGTACGCTACGAAACCAATGCTACGGTTTCAATTGAAAACAGTAATGGCACCACCTATTCTTTTAATGAAGCAAGTCCGGGTATTTATGAATCTGATATTGAATTTGCTGCTGAAATGGGCAATGTATATCAATTGAATATTATTACATCAGATGGAAAAAGATACACCTCTACCAATATGCAAATTGAAGGTTTAGCAGCTATCTCTAATCTTTACGCAGAAAAAACGACAAGTGAATCTGGAGCACAAGGTATTGGCATATTCGTAGATAATACGATAGAGTCAGGTACCGTTCAAAACTTACGCTATACTTATGATGAAACGTATAAAATAATAGCTCCAAATTGGTCTCCAGAAGCTTTTAAGCTTACCAATTACGATCCATGCGCCTTACCAGAAGTAACTTATGACCTTGAAATTGTAGAACGAGAAGAAGAACAACAGGTTTGCTATGGCAATAACCTTTCTAATTCTATCATTCAAGCTCAACAGGGTAACTTAGGTGACAATATTACAAAGTTTATGGTACGCTTTATTGACCAAGAAAACTTTATCATTAGCCACAGATATAGTATCGAAGTTGCGCAATTGGTCTCTAACGCGGCATCATTTAGTTTCTATGACCAATTAAATAACTTCAGCCAAACCGGTAGTATTTTTTCTCAAATACAACCCGGATTTTTAGAAGGTAACCTTTCTGCAGACGATGGTTCCCAAGGTACTGTAATCGGTTTTTTTGATGTAGTATCCGTTTCTAAAGATCGGCTCTTTTTCAATTACACCGATTTTTATCCGAATGAAGAATTACCCCCATACCCTTTTAATTGTAGTGAATTGACAGCACCAGAATCTCATGTTTCTTTTTGTTTTAGTGGAATGAGAGGTCCAAACCCATGTCCACAATCAGTAATTCAACAAGTAGATCTTGATTTAATAAGTTATGTGAAGCCAAATGTTAATGAGGAAGATTGTGGCGGACCACACATATTTGTACCAAGAGTATGCGGAGATTGTACAGCTTTAGGTAGTAATATTGAACCAGATTTTTGGGTAGATTAAATAACACTTATGAAGACAACACAAATACTTACCGCAATAATCATTTTAATCGCCAATCTCGGTAGCGCCCAATATGTAATCAAAGATGGTAGCGACCTTTTGAGTCTAAAAAAAGTACCTCAAGAAAAAGCATATGTGGATCATAGCGGTCCATTATCGTTCTCTGGAGAATACTTGTATTACACTATACATTGTTTTAACGCTCAAACTAATAAGCCTACCAACATAAGTACCATTGGTTATGTAGCACTGGTAAACGAAGCTAAGGAATTCATTTTTGAACATAAGATAAAGTTGGATAAAGGCCATGGTTATGGCGACTTTTTCATTACGACTGATATACCTTCTGGCAGATATAAACTTTTAGGCTATACCCAATGGATGAAAAACTCTGGTCTATCACAAGTTTTTAAAGACGATATCATCATTATCAACCCATATTTAGCTGATCAAACCTTACTATTGAACAAAACCACAGCTAACATTGATAAAAACAATCTAGACAAAAAATCAGTTACAGACTCATCGATCATTTCTTTAAAAACTTCAAAAGCTACATATCTCCCAAGAGAAAAGGTGAACTTATCCATTAAAAATTACAAAGGAGCTTTAGGTCATGGTTCATATACCCTCAAGGTGAAAAGAAAAGAAGAAATTGATGTCCCGCCCGCGTTAAACTCCATTACATATGGCAATGCCTACTTCAATGCCGACAAGGAAATCAAACAAACTATTGGCGATAGCATTTTTTTACCAGAACAACGAGGAGAGCTAGTTTACGGTACCGTAAAAAATACTAAGACAGGATTACCTGCTGAGAACCTTCCCGTTGTTATTTCTATTCCTGGGAAAGAATCATTATTGAAGTTTTCAAAAACCGACCAAAATGGAAATTTCTATTCTTACATACGCAAAGACCGTAAAAATCCAATGGCGGTAATACAGGTTGAAGATCAAAGCGAAACGTATACTATAGAAAAAGGAACACCTAAGCATATTGATATAACCGATCTATCATTCGCAAATTTTAGATTATCAAAAGAACAAGCCGATTATATTACCGGCAGGAGTGTATTGAACCAAATAGAAAATCAGTTCTTTGGTGCTAAACCAGATTCTATTTTACAAAGTAATCCCATAGATATTTTTAACGGTGGCATACCAGAAGTTATCATTCTTGATGAATACACACGCTTTCCGACCCTTGAAGAAACTTTGGTAGAAGTAGTGAAATTCGCAGGCTTTAGAAAAGTGAATACCAGTGACGCCTATATAAGAATTGGTCAAGATTTTAAATCTTATGATGAAGATTACAACGATTTTCCTGCCATTGTCTTAATAGACGGGGTATTCATACCTCATCACGAAAAAATCAGAACCTTTGATGCCCGAAACATTGAAAAAATAAGCTTGACAAGAGATCAATTTCGTTTGGGTCAAAAAGAGTATCAAGGTATTATTTCTATTGAAACTTTCGATGCAAATTTTCTAGACACCTATACTGCTAAAAATAACCTAGTTGTACCGTTTACCCAACCCGTAGCCAAAAAGAACTATTTTGTACAATCTTATCCACCGGAGGATGTTTCTTATGATAGAATTCCGGATTACAGAAGAATGTTATTCTGGAAACCAACTTTTAACATCACCGATAGCGATTACAATTTTGAATTCTATACTTCTGACCTTGAAGGCACCTATGAGATCATGCTGAACGGATTTACAACTTATGGTAAGCCTTTAACGATTATCAAGGAAATTGAAGTTATAAACACAAATTTAAATTAAAATTGTTAAGTAATATTTCGTACCCTACTTAACCAAGCTTGCAAAATTAAAGCTAGCGTTTACCAGATTGTCTTTACTATGCTCCATAGCTTGTTTTAACGTAGAAACACCTCTTACAATAGAGGCTACATAATCAAGTCCGAATTTTTGTTGTTGTGCCACGGTTATACTTACCGATCCGCAGAGTGCGGCAATAGGAATTTTTTTTAGCTTTGCAGATTTCACGACCCCATCTATTGTTTTACCGGAAAGTGTTTGTTCGTCTAACTGACCTTCGCCGGTTATTATCCAATCTGCACCATTAATGGCATTATCAAAATCTGCCAATTCTTTTACCAAATTATTTCCTGAAATTAATTCCCCATTTAGAAAAACAAGGGCACCACCTCCTACTCCGCCAGCTGCACCGGCGCCACTTACTTTTTGTAAATCTATTTTATAGCGATTCTTAATAATTTCGGCAAAATTACATAGACCTTGATTCAGAAATATAATCTCATTTTCAGAAGCACCTTTTTGTGCTCCATAAATATAAGCGGCACCTTGAAGCCCGTAAAAAGGATTGGTAACATCACATGCCACTTTTACGGTTATCTTGTCAAGTTGCGGGTGTTTATTGGAGTCATCAATTGTTTTAACTTCAGAGAGATTTTTACCGACCGGAGATAATTCATGTCCTTCCCCATCTAAAAATCGATATCCCAAAGCATTAGCCATGCCCATACCCCCATCGTTGGTTGCACTACCGCCAATACCTAAAATAATTTCAACTGCACCTTTTTCCAGTGCATCATAAATCAATTCTCCTGTGCCCGAAGTTGTGGTTTCCATGCAATTTCGCTCATCTTCTGAAAGCAATTTTATTCCTGATGCTTCTGCCATTTCTATGTAGGCGATTTTTGTTTCATCAGAATATAAATAAGAAGCACTGATGGGTCTAAAAAGTGGGTCGTTTACCGTAACTGCAACCTTTTCTCCTTTTATATAATGTTTAGCGACTTCCATTGTACCATCACCACCATCTGCCAACGGTCTTTTCAAAATTTCGGCATCGTTGAACACCATTCGGAGTCCTTCTTCCACGGCATCACAAAATTCGAAACCGGTTAAGGAGCCTTTAAACTTATCTGGTGCTATTACAAATTTCATCGATGTAAGATTAATTTAAAATATTCGGTAGTGCAACACTGAACGCTATAATGGCTACAAAATAGGCAATCAATATCATTACCTCTTTTTTACCTGAATAGTATTCTACTTTTAACCCTTCGTTTACCGTTCTTTTAACAGTGTAGCTAACCGCAAGTGCCACCAATACCGTTACCAAACAACCAAGAGCATTCCACCAGAACCAAAAGATCTGTGGTACATACAACCAAAGATAAACATTGAACAAAACACCTGCCACTATGCCAATATTTGCACCAAGCGCATGTGTTTTCTTGGTCAGGATAGCCAAAATAAAAGCTGCCAAAATTGGACCGTAGAAAACCGAACTTATCTTATTGATCACCTCTATAACCGTGCCCTCTATATTACCTGCAAAAAAAGCGAAGAACAAGCATACAAGCCCCCAAAATATGGACAAGAGCTTAGAATAGGTCATGTACTTTTTATCGGGCATATTTGGATTGAACCTTTTCACAAAGTCTTCCATAGTTACTGCAGAAAGTGAATTTACCGTTGAGCTTAATGTAGACATAGCTGCTGACATTATAGCCACGATCAAAATTCCTATTACCCCATTGGGCAAATATTTTATGATAAAAACCGGTACCATTAAATCTGCCTTTTTACCCGCTAGAGAGCCAATATTTGCCTGATAAACAGTTTCCATTTGCTCTTGAAAAGTTACATCTTGCAATAATAACGTACCTAACACAAGACCCATTATGCAGTAAGTTAATGTAAACGGAAAACGAAGAAGTCCGTTTGCCATCATCAGCTTTTTAAGGTTAGACATGCTACTTGAAGACAATAATCGTTGCGATTGGGTTTGATCTGTACCGTAGTATGACGCATATAGAAAAAATCCGCCTATGACCATGGGCCAAAAACCAAATTCATCATTTCCGTCCGTATTATTAAAGCCCCATTTACTAAAGTCTACCGCTGTAATTCTATCGGTATCCACATGAGTTAGAAAATTATCTACTCCACCAAGCTCACTAAAACCAAAATACAGACAAATGATAATACCTATAAATAGAATACTCATCTGAATTACATCTCCCCAAATAACCGCTTTCATTCCGCCTTGAAATGAATATACCATGGTGATAAGACCGATGATTAATATAGAAATCCAAAAATCCAGTCCAATGGTTGCCTGTAGAATTAGAGCCATAGTATACACCATAACCCCTGTAGCTACCGATCTGCTAATTTGAAATACAAAGCTTATTAAAAGACGGGAAGACGAGTCAAATCTTTTCTCCAGATATTCATATACACTAACAATACCAGATTTATATAGCGTAGGCAATACTGCAATAAGTAAAAAAGCCATTGCCAGGGGCACGCCAAACTCGTACGTTAGCCACTGCATGCCTCCACCATCTTTAAGACCTACGAATGCAGGTGCGGAAATAAAGCTTATCGCCGATAATTGCGTTGCCATTGCCGAAAGGCTTAGCGGCAGCCATGATGTTTTACGACCACCCAAAAAGTAATCGCCACCAGAGTTGTTCTCCTTGAACATAAAGCCCAACCCTAAAAAGCCTGCTAAATAAACAACAATAATGATATAGTCAACGTAGTTCATACCTTAGTTTCTATTTTTTTTGATTAAAAAGCCAACCATAACAATACCGAATAGGTAGAATACAATTAAAAAGTAATCAATATAATTCATAACACATCAGTTTTAATCGGTATTCACCATATCAATATATAAAGCGGCGCTCCAAGAAAAATTATTACCGCCGTATCCGGTAGGGTTCTCATTGCCCGTATCCTTTCTACAGTCAAAATATTCGTAAAAACCATATCTCTCGATCAGCTCTATACTATCTTTTTTCATTTGTGTCGCTACATCTATAAATCCGTAATTCTTGAGCCCAAGAAAAAGCATCCAGTTCATGTTGATCCAAACAGGACCTCTCCAATATTTTCTGGGATTAAATCGATCGTTCGTTGGGTCGAATGACGCACATAGATATCTCTCATCACCTCCAAATTTATCCATCATGGTATTCACCAGCACCTTGGCTCTTTCAGGCGAAGGAATATTTGCGAACAAAGGTGAAAAGGATGAAGACGTAATATGGCGAATAGCTTTTTCATTCCTTAAATCATAATGCACGTAGGCACCAAGTTCAACATCAAATAACTTCTCGTTAAAACTTGCGATACTCTTAGATTGCCATTGTATTAGGGTTTTAATCTTATCTTCATTACCCCCAATTAATTCATACAATTCAATTAAAGCTTGATTGGATTTAATTAGCATGGCATTGAACAATGGATCTTGTACCAAAAAAGGAGACAATTCCGCTATTTTACCATCGTCATAGTTATTCTGTTTAGCAATATCTATGATATAGAGGTAGTGATCATACTCCCTTTTAGAAGGACGTTGAGAAGCATCTACATGGGTGGTATCTTTTCTTACGAAATTATATTCTGGCGGATTCATGGTATCCCAAATATCATCCCAAACAGGTGAGTTGTCAGTACCAGATTCCCAGTTGTGATAGATGTATACCAAACCTTCATCTTTGGGGTCTCTATTCTCATAGAAATACACGTGATTGTCAAAAACCTTATCGATTTCTTCTTTGATAAAGCTCAACATATCATCTTTATCTTCTGCAATACGATGCATTTCTTGCAACACAAAACCAGAAACAGGTGGTTGCGTCATACCCGTAGACCTATATTTTTTAGAGGACAATGGGTGCAATTCAGATTGATGAAAATCTGCTCCGGGGAAATATGAATCGTTATCCGTATGAAAAACGATATGCGGTATAAATCCGTTACCCCATTGAGAATCTAACAATGTTCTCATTTCGGTTTTTGCCTTTTCTACATCATAATGGGCAAAACCGATAGCGATAAACCCAGAATCCCACTTCCATTGAAAAGGATACAGCCCTGCGCTTGGTATGGTAAAACCTCCATCTTGAAAATTTGCATCTAATACTGCAATTGCCTTTTTATATAATTCTTGCTTCATATTATCTCATAAATAACCTTGGGGCTAACCCACTAGGCTTTGAATTGAAAAATAATTATTACTTCGACTCAAGTGTCGGAGCAATTAAATCTCGATTATCGAGTAAAAAAACACATTGGTAATTCTCCAACCACCAATGTGCTCATCATTTAAACTTAAACTAACAACACAAATTTTTTAGAAATTGAAAGTAGCCGTTACGAACAATCTTCTAGGTAAAATTGGTCTACCTACAAAGAATTGAGATTCCGTTTGACCTGCTGAACCTGCTCTTGGGTTCCCTTCTGTAATTCCGTCACTATCGAATAAATTAAAGACCGATACCCCTAAACGAACCGAATTGTTGTTATCCTCTTTAGAGAATGTGTAACCGGCACCTAATCTACCTATCGTAATAGCATCTAATTCTATATTATTGGTATCATCGGTAAATTTGGAACCTGTGTAGTTGAATCCGAAATTGGCATCGAAAGCAGCATTGTCATAATACAATCCTAAGCCGCCCAACAAGTTTGGCTGTCTAGCCAATTCGTTACCTACATTGGCTTCTGTAGATGTACCGTTCACCAAATCAAAATCGGTATTTTTTGTAATCTCATGGTTTTGGTATGTCGCATTACCACGAAGGTTTAAGTACTGGGCAAGACTATAATCCCAAGTTGCCTCAATACCTATTGTTCTTGTATTTTGCTCTGCTCTTGTTTCATCTATTAACTGACCACCAACAATGGCTTGTCTAATAGAGATACGATCTTTAAGACCTACATAGTACCCAGCAACAGAACCAGAAAATTTTTGATTTCCGAATTTTGCACCGGCTTCAAATTGTATAATATTTTCAGCATCGTACGGACTTTCAGAAATACCAGCTACGGGAGCAAAACCTCTTAATTGTGGAAAGAAATATCCCTTAGAAAAGTTTGCGTAAAGGTTGGTAGTTTCCGTTAACTCATAAAGACCTGCTAGAGAAAGTGCCCAAGCATTTGCATTTACTTCAGTTCTCAAGAACGTACCATCTGCAGTTTGCACATCACTTAAACCCGTAGTAAGTTCTGGATCGGCATAAACCGTTTCGCTCATAATACCACCACGACTGTTGATACCATCTGTATGTTCCCATCTGAAACCAACATCAAAACGCCATCTATCTAAAATCATCTCATCGGTAATATATAATGCTACTCTATTTTGAGAAAGATAATTGTTAGCGGTCTGACCAATACGATCATAAAGTCCGCCTTGAGAATACACCACATTACTACCACTAGCATCGGTATAATTTAAGTTTACCAATTGCGGATTGTTATTGAACTCTGTCAACACTCTATATTGATAGTTAACATCTTCTGCTTCTGTACGAGCTATATAAGAACCTACGGTAATGTTATGATTACCGCCATTTGCAGTTTCAATAGATTTGGTAAGGTTGATCTCACCAGAGTAATCTGTCATTGGACGCAAACGATCCACATGAAGGTTATCAATTACCAAGTCGTTACCGTTAATTTGAGCGCCAGATCCACTTTGGTAGGCTGCAGTATACCCTAAATTACCGGGAGCAACACTTTCTACATAATTATCTAATGTGATAGGGTTTCCATTATTTCCGCTACCACCAACGTAAAGTGCGAAGTTGTGCTTGTAGTTTGCATATTTAATTTTAGATGTCAATTTAAGATCATCGTCAAATCTATAGTTGAAATCACCCATAATGTAACCACCAGAAGTAGCTACACCATCTGAAATAGGACTATTATATGTTCCACCAGGAGTATTAAATGAAGTATTAGCTAAATCACCAGATAGCAATTGTTCAACTGGATTACCGTCATTACCGTTTATACGCTCTCTGCTACCTCCACTTAAAGGAATAGGAAGATAAAACTGAGCCTTATCGTCAATAAACTGTCCGCTTAAAGTAAAAGATCCGTTATCGAACTTCTTTTTAATATTACCTCTAAACTGAACACCCTTTGTTGGCAAACCTACATCTATAGGACCTCTATCATGACGTACAAAACCAGTAAAAGCATAGTAAGTATTAGAATCCTCGCCACCTAACTGACCACCAGAATAGAAATCGGTTTTAATTCTACCTTGGTTGGCTACTTCTATATTAATAATGTTACCCGGGTTGGTATCTCCCGTTTTACTAGTGTAGTTAATAATACCGGCAACAGAACCTGCACCGTATAATACAGCTGCACCACCACGAACAAATTCTACACCTTTAAAACCTATATCTGGTCTAGCATAAACATCATGCGCAGAAGAGTTAAGACCGAATGAACTGATCAAAGGCATACCATCATATTGTAGCGGATTAAACACATATTGACCACCGGATGGAAGACCTCTAACAAATATATTACTTGCCGTTTCACCACCACCACCTTCTGCGGTAATACCTGGGACACTTCTAAGAATATCTGCCTGACTGTTAGCGGATAGCTTAGTTATTTCTTTCATTTTTACAGAACTGATAGATAAAGGAGCCTGTTTTTGAGAACGAAACGTACTAGAAGCCGTTAAAACTACCTCATCTAATAACTGACCACCTTCTTGCAGCACAACATTTACTGTTTGTGCGGTACCGTCTAAAGACAACGGTTTATCTACCGGAGTAAAACCTATATATGATATACGTAATATTTGTTCGCCTGTAAGGTCTGTTGAAAAAGAAAAATTACCATCAAAATCTGATGTTGTACCCGACGTACTACCTACTATTAAAATATTAGCACCGGGAATTGGTTCACCTAAATTGTCTGTTACGGTTCCAGAAATATCGGTCTGTGCAAGGGAGCTTGCACTGATAAGAAGTCCGATTACCGCAAAAATAATTTTCTTCATAATGTTTGAGTTTTTTTAAGTTGAGTCGATTTAAATTATCAAATCGTTGATTTTGAAGCCAAATTATGTGAATATAGCATTCTATTAACCAAAAATTAACGAAATATCAATGCAAACGTTTGCGGAAACGTTTGCAATTTATTTTGTATTATTGTTATTCCTTCAATAAACATATAATTTACTCATTTTCAACCATGAGCAAAAAAAGAAACACCACTTTAAAAGAGCTTTCTAAAGAACTTAGTTTATCCATTTCAACAGTTTCAAGAGCCCTTAACGACCACCCGGATATCAGCCCTGCTACTAAGGAGAAGGTCAAAAAATTGGCCAAGCAAATGAATTATGTACCCAATTTATTTGCCAGAGGATTTCGCTCTCGTGAAACTCATATTCTTGGGGTAATTGTACCCAACATATCGCACTTATTCACTTCTACCATTATAAAAGGAATTATTGAGGAGGCCGAGTTAAGAGGCTACCGTGTTATTATATCAGAATCTAATAATGATGACACCAAGCAAGTAGAAATGTTGAATACCATGACACAGTTTGGGGTTGATGGCGTATTAATGTCATTGGCACGAAAAACAAAAAATGTAGAAGAGGTTTTAAAGGTTTTAAATCGTATCCCCATTGTTTTATTCGACAAGGTATCAAGTAAAATACCCTGCACCCAAGTAGTTATCAATGAAGAAGAGGCTGCATTTAATGCTGTTGAACATTTAATAGAACTCGGTAAGAAACGAATAGCTATTATTAAAGAAACCGAAAACTCATACAATTCAGAAAAAAGATTCGCTGGTTATTTAAGGGCATTAAATCAATATGATATACCGGTACGAGATAAGTTGATACTAAGTACCGAAGATATCTCATTGGGGAACGGAAGACGATTGGCCAATATTCTTATAAGCATGAAAAAACGACCCGATGCCATTTTTGCCATTACCGATAATGCTGCAATTGGAGCGATTAAAGCGTTACATAAGTTTAAGATTAAAATACCGGACGAAATGGCCGTAGTAGGTTTCAGCAACTCGAACAATTCTACTATTATTAGTCCGGCTTTGACCACAGTAGATCAACCCGGTGACAAAATTGGACGTACAGCGGTTCGTTTCTTAATTGAAGAAATAGTAAGCCCTACGAACGAAGTAAACACTAAAACCGTTGAGATTAAAACTAGTTTAATTGTTAGGGATTCTTCACTAATGGTTTAAAAAGGCAAGAATAGATTATAATGGAATATTGCCATGCTTCTTCTTTGGCAAGGTGGCTACTTTATTCTCTAGCATAGTATACGCTTTTATCAACTTTCTTCTAGTGTCTTTCGGTAGAATTACCTCATCAATAAATCCTCTTTGGGCGGCACTGTAAGGGTTTGCAAATAGTTTAGCGTATTCCGCCTCTTTTTCCGCCAGTTTTGCTTCTGGATCATCGGCAGCGCTTATTTCCTTTCTAAAGATGATCTCACTTGCACCTTTGGCTCCCATTACCGCAATTTCTGCACCTGGCCAAGCATAATTTAAATCGGCCCCAATATGTTTAGAATTCATAACATCATACGCACCACCGTATGCTTTTCTGGTAATTACGGTTACCTTAGGCACTGTTGCCTCACTTAAAGCATAGAGTAATTTTGCACCATTGGTGATAATACCGTTCCATTCTTGATCGGTACCAGGCAAAAATCCAGGAACATCTACCAATACCAAGAGTGGAATATTAAAACAATCGCAAAAGCGTGTAAAACGAGCTGCCTTTTTAGAGCTATCAACATCAAGTACACCTGCGAGACTAATTGGCTGATTGGCAACAATACCAATACTTTTTCCTCCTAATCTTGCAAAACCGACAACAATGTTATCGGCATACACTTCGTGAATTTCAAAGAATGAATCTTGATCAATAATTCCGTTGATAACGTTGCGCATATCATAAGGCTGATTTGCATTTTCAGGAACAATATCCTCTAGTACATCACGAACCTCGTTACCTGCAACAAATGGTATATCGGTTGGTTTATCCTCACAATTTTGGGGCATATAACCAATCATCTGCTTAATCTGATTGATACATTGAATATCGTTAGCTGCCGTAAGATGCGTTACACCAGATTTAGTTGCATGCGTTAATGCACCACCGAGTTCTTCTGAGGTTACTTCTTCGTTCGTTACCGTCTTCACCACATTTGGACCGGTAACGAACATGTAGCTAGAATTCTCTACCATTAATGTAAAATCTGTCATTGCAGGTGAATACACTGCTCCACCGGCACAAGGACCCATTATCGCAGAAATCTGAGGAATAACCCCCGATGCCATTACATTTTTATGGAAAATATCGGCATAGCCACCTAATGAACGTACTCCCTCTTGAATTCGAGCTCCGCCACTATCATTTAACCCGATCATTGG
This sequence comes from Maribacter litoralis, assembly GCF_003075045.1. Lineage (GTDB taxonomy): Bacteria > Bacteroidota > Bacteroidia > Flavobacteriales > Flavobacteriaceae > Maribacter > Maribacter litoralis. The sequence continues at coordinate 155,144 of NZ_QCZD01000004.1, forward strand.
CACACCTATTTTCATGGCCAGGTCCATGATCTTACAAATTTTTTCAGCATGCGTTTCGGACAATGCTCCTCCAAAAACAGTAAAATCTTGTGCAAAAACACAAACTTGCCTACCATTGATTGTACCATAACCCGTTACTACTCCGTCCCCATAAAAGACTTGCTTGTCCATACCAAAATCTTTGGTACGGTGGGTAACCAAGGCACCCATTTCTTCAAATGAACCTTCATCCAGCAAAAAATGAATACGTTCATAAGCAGTTAACTTTCCTTTAGCGTGCTGTTTGTCAATACGTTCTTGACCACCACCCAATTTCGCCAATGCCAGTTTCTCTGCTAATATCTCTTTATTATCTTTCATTCTAATCGTTCAAAAAATCTTAATTGCCTTCTATATTCTACTCTTCTGCCAGTTAGAAGATACCTCAGACGGAATTTTTAATATTTTATCGTTATCCAAATACAATTTTAATGCTGTTAAAGCTGCTATTCTTCTTTCTTCCGCATATTGCTTTTCTAAATGCTCTGGAGAATAGTAGTTTTTGACAAAATGAGTATCAAAATTCCCTGATGTAAAAGCTTCGTGCTCACACACAAATTTTCCAAATGACAAGGTTGTGGCAACACCTTCTACTTTATAATTATCAATAGCCTTTACCATTAACTGTATGGCTTCATCTCTAGTTGCACCGTAGGTAATCAACTTAGAAATCATGGGGTCATAATAAATGGGCACTTCCATCCCTTCTTCAAAACCATCATCTACACGAATACCTTCGCCAACCGGTGTTTTGTAGGTTGACAGCTTTCCTATACTCGGCATAAAATTAGCCAACGGATCTTCTGCATATACACGAACTTCAAGCGCATGACCTATTATTTTTAAATCGTCTTGGGTAAAAGCTAACTCTTCGCCTCTGGCTACTTTTATTTGCTGCTCTACCAAATCAATACCAGATATCAACTCAGACACCGGATGTTCTACTTGCAGCCTCGTATTCATTTCCAAGAAGTAGAAATTCTTGTTTTCATCGAGTAAGAACTCCACCGTACCTGCACCTACATAATCACATGCTTTTGCTACTTTGATGGCAGCTTCGCCCATACTCTTTCTAATTTCTGGAGTTAAAACTGCTGAAGGAGCTTCTTCGACTACTTTTTGATGTCTTCTTTGCACACTACATTCCCGTTCAAATAAATGAACGGTATTACCATGCGTATCGGCTAAAATTTGAATTTCTATATGCCTAGGTGAGCCTACGTACTTTTCTATAAAAACGGAACCATCACCAAAAGCAGCTAGTGCTTCCCCGATAGCCCTATCCATTTGTTCTGGAAGATCCTTTAAGTTCTCTACAACGCGCATTCCCTTACCACCACCACCTGCAGATGCCTTTATTAAAATAGGAAATCCAATTTGCTTAGCTACCTTTTCAGCTAAAGCAACATCGGTTATGGCCTCTTCTATACCTGGCACCATGGGGATGTCATAATCGCGAACTGCTTCTTTTGCCGCTAGTTTGTTTCCCATCACTTTAATCGCATGAGGCTTAGGACCGATAAACGTAATACCATTATCTTCAACCATTTGTGCAAAAGCAGCATTCTCACTTAAAAAACCGTAACCTGGGTGAATACCTTCTGCACCGGTCACCTTAGCTGCATCGATAACTTTCTCCATGACCAAATAAGATTCCGATGATGGCGCTGGACCTAATAAAACCGCTTCATCAGCGAATTTTACGTGTGGTGAATGGCGGTCGACTTCTGAATAAACGGCAACTGTTTTGACACCCATTTTATGGGCAGTCTTCATTATTCTTAAAGCTATTTCACCTCTATTGGCTATTAGTATTTTCTTCATTCAAACTAAATTTACTCGATAATCGAGATTTAAATCCCAACGGTTTACCACTAGACATTACGCGTTTCTCTCTATTACTATCGTATTTTTCTATTCCATTTTAATAATCAGCTGTCCTTTTTCTACGGCATCATCTTTCTTCACTTCAATAGATTGAATTTTTCCTTCACCTTGCGCCATTATAACGTTTTCCATTTTCATGGCGGACAGCACTAGCAATGGTGTACCTTCAACAATCTCATCACCTACATCAACCATTACCTCAACTATAAGGCCCGGCATTGGAGCCTTAACCTCATTGAGTTTTTGGGTAGTAACCGACAGTAATCCCATTTTCTTGACCTGCTGATCGTATTCATCCTCAAGTTTAACATCATATTTATTGCCATTAACCGACAGAGAGATCGTCTTGTTCAAAAAATCGGAATGGAGTATTTCTACCTCAAAAGCCCTATTATTTTTTAAAACATGAAGTGTTTGTGAATTAACGGAAATACAATCTAAAGATTCAGCATCGTTAGTTTTGTATTCTAACTCTTCTTCGTTTACGGTAATTAAATAGTCTGCCATATATGATAGTATAAAACAATATGAGTGTTTACCAAAGATATTGAAAAAGATTGGCGATAATTTGAAGCGACTTGAAATGACATTACTCCCAATTATTTAAATAATTAGAATTTGTATTATTACAAAAAAGTACACCGATAGGAACACCAAAATTCTGGTGTTACAGTGAAATATAGTTTTTAAGGGGAAAAGTAAATATATCGGACAGAACAGCGCAAAGCACCGTAAATATTGACCAAAAACAAAAAATCCAACCTAAATAAATAGATTGGATTTCGTTTTTTGCTCCCCCTCTTGGGCTCGAACCAAGGACCCTCTGATTAACAGTCAGATGCTCTAACCAACTGAGCTAAGGAGGAAAATAACCCGTTTTAGTTTCCTAAAGCGGGTGCAAATATAGTAGTTTTTTGAAAGTCGCCAAACAAATAAATTATTTTTTTTATTTAAATATCGCCTTATAAACATCGTTACCGTTTGCGAACAGTAAAAGTGCTATTAAAATAAAGAATCCGGTGATTTGTGCGTACTCTAAAAACTTATCGCTTGGCTTTCTACCTGTAATCATTTCGTATAGCAAAAACATCACATGACCACCATCTAAAGCTGGTATCGGTAGAATATTCATAAATGCCAGAATAATCGATATAAAAGCAGTGGTAGCCCAAAATGCCGGCCAGTTCCAAGTATCTGGGAACATACCGCCAATAGCGGCAAAACCACCAACCTCTTTATAGGCGCCAGTATCAGGATTAAAGATTTTCTTCATCCCTTTAATATAATCCGTAAGGGTCTTAACACCTTTGTTCCATCCAGCCGGGATAGATTCTAGAAAAGTATAGTTAAGTGTCTCAAATTTAAAATAGCCCTTTTCCTCATATTCTTCCATGGTATTAAATCCCGCATAAACACCGAATTTACCTTCGTCAGAAACTTTTGCATTCAATGATACTTTATTACCTTCCCGCATAACTTCTATAGGAACAGTTTTACCTTTGTTAGCCGCTAATACAGGAATAACCTGATCTTGATACTCCACAGGTGTTCCGGCAATTTTTACTACAGCATCACCTTCTTTAAATCCGCTATCTTTATTTGGAGAATCTTCTGGAATACTTCTAACAACAAACGGATTTCGGTATGAAATAAACCTAACATTCTCTTTATTGTTAGAAATAGTTTCTATAAAATCAACTGGAATTTCTTTCTCTATAGTACTACCAGCTCGTTCAATCGTAATATTCTCGCCATAAACCACTTCTGGCACTATATTATTCAAAGATTCAATCTCTTTACCATCAACAGCAATGACCTTATCTCCCGTTTCTATTCCAAGGGCATTACCCAATGTAGTATCGGTAACCCATACTCCGTCTTTTAGACTATCGTTTGCAATGTATGTCTCACCATAGGCATATGCCAAGCCAATGAAAATAACAACGGCCAAAATGAAATTTACCGTTACACCGCCCAACATGATGATTAATCGTTGCCAAGCCGGTTTGCTTCTAAACTCCCACTCCTTAGGCTCTTCTGCCATGGCTTCCTTGTCCATGCTCTCATCTATCATTCCAGATATTTTTACGTATCCGCCAAGTGGCAACCAACCAATACCATATTCGGTCTCCCCAATTTTCTTTTTGAAAAGTGAAAACTTTACATCAAAAAACAAGTAGAACTTCTCTACTCTGGTCTTAAAATATTTAGCTGGTATAAAATGCCCTAACTCATGTAGTACAATTAGTATAGAAAGGCTTAAAAAAAATTGAATCGTCTTTATTACAATGGGGCTCATCCTTATTTCCTGAAAATTAAAATCGCACAAAAGTACATTTTTACAACCGCTAAAAAAAAGAAACCCGCTGACCTAGTGGTATTTTATGAATAATTTATCAGGCGAAGCAGTAAATTTCCTTGAAAACTCGCCACCCCTAGACTATCTTTGTATAAAAAAGTATGCGTTCTTTCTTCGCTCGTTACAAACTCTTTGGAATAGTACTTTTATGCCTATCCATAGTAATTATTTATCTTTTTTATAATGCCTTACAGCCCGTAAAACTTTTACCGGTATACTCCCCTGCAATGGTAAATTCTGAATTGGTAGCCGAAGAAATTCAACATGTTAGAAAGTACCATACCATTGCCGATTTTTCTTTGACCAACCAAAATGGGGAAACCATAACCCAAGATAATTACAAGGACAAAATCTATGTTGCCGATTTCTTTTTCACTACCTGCCCCACTATTTGCCCTATTATGACCAAGAATATGGTTGACCTACAAAAAGCCCTTGGAGAACATAATGACGTAATGTTACTTTCACATTCGGTTACGCCAGAAATTGATTCGGTTGCCCAATTAAAAAAATACGCTATTGAAAAAGGCGTTGATGATAGCAACTGGAATTTGGTTACTGGTGATAAAAAACAAATATACGAACTGGCACGAAAGTCTTATTTAGCAGTAAAGACAGATGGTGATGGCGGACCATTTGATATGATCCATACAGAAAACTTCATTTTAGTAGATAAAGATAGACGTATTCGGGGTTTTTATGATGGCACAAAAAAGGAGGATATGGATAAAATTTTAGCCGATATTGAAATTCTTAAAAAATCTTACGAAAAATAAAAGCCCCCAATACAATTTGTAAAAGAGACTTTTTAAATTCTATAGCATTAGCATTTATTTACATTCTTCTGAATAAGCTTTTGCAATTTTTATCTGATCTTCTAGTGTAGATGCAAATTCACCATCTTCTATACGTTTTGCAAGTGTTGGACAACTAGCAAAATATTCTGCATTGGCTGTTTCCGCCTTTTTTTGACCCTCTATACCAAAGTAATAAGTATCCACATCGGTTAGATCTTTAAACAACTTTATACCCTCCCCTTGGTATACGCGCTCCATAAAAATGTTATTGTTTAAATTAAAACCGGTAAGACCGGCATCACCAACCTTTAACAGTCCTTTTTTAGGGTTTACAGGCTCAAATACTCTTTCTTCGATAACAATTTCTTGCACCTCTTTGCATTTTAATGAAGCATTTTTGGTTTTACCTTTTTCATTTACATAAGTAACCGTAACTCTTTTTGCAGTAGTATCACCACTTATATCAACGATGTTGCCCTCTTCTTGCTCTTTAGGTGAAAAACGCATTGAAATTTTACCTTCCATTTTTTCACCTCCATTTTTAACAACATAACCCGGTGCTTTCGTAATATTGTTTGCCTCTGCCGCTTTATTACTGGCGATTGTAGCCAAAATTGGATCAGGAGTATAGCCTTCTGAGTAGATACGTTCACCGCTATTCTCATCATAATTTAAGGTGTAGGCTTCATAATGCTTTTTATATGCATTTCTTTTTCCTTTTGTTACCCACTTCTTTTCTTCTGTTTCCAAAGCCATTTTCATGTACTTTGATGCCCCTTCAAAATCTTCTTGCATTAAAGCTACATTATAAAGGTTTATCAATAATCCCCATCCTACTTTTTTACCGGACTTGCTTGATAGGTCATAGTTGGCTAATTTATCTTCCCAATAGGTTCTGAACGATTGTAATTGTTCTTTACCTGCTCTTAACTGATCAATATTCGTAAAGGCAGCAGACATTTCTTTAAAAGCCATCACCTTTGCTTTGGTCTCATCTTCTAATCCCTCGGTTTTTTTATCTTTTATATAGTAGAACTTTTCGAATTCGGCATTTGCCCTAATATCATAATCGTTATACAGTATCGGTACCAATTTTTTAGTCAAAAAATTATCACCAAGGCTCTCTTTTAGATATTCTTGCACCAAATACGGTGTTCCTTTAGCTTGATCATTATCATTGGTTACCAAGTACTTTTCTTCTTCATCGAATTTAAAGGTTATAACCTCAGGAATGACTTTACCTTGAGAATCTGCGGTAGGGAGAATAGGTATGCTATTGTAATGAACACTTTCTCCGTTATACATGGTAAGAACACTTATGTCTGCACTTTTCTTTGGAACAATAGAAACAGTATAAGTTTCATTTGCCTTACTACGTGCAATGGTTAAATCTAAATCCTTAACGGTTAATCCGCTTAAGGCAAATAGAAAATCTGGCGTACCGGTATCTGACGAAAACCTTGTAAAGTCTTGAAACTGCAATGCATTTTTATATTCCTCTTCCGTAAAAGGTAAAACGGCATTAGTCCTGTTTGCAAAAGCGCCCATATATGTAATATCATTCTTGGGAACTGGTTTTTTTGCATAACTAGGTACAGCCACTTTAATAATCTTGCTTTTGGTTGATTGAGCAAAAATGGACACCGTTCCAAAAAGGAACAATACTAGTAATGGTTTTTTCATAATGGTTTGTTTATATAATTAATTTAGTTGATTACTCTTTTTCTAGTATTATGAATTTCTAGATAGTTTGCGCTATAACTTTCATTGAAACCCATAGTAGAATCGAACAGTAACGATTGATTTTCTTTTCGACGCATTGCCTTACCCAACTGCTCATTGACCATCATTGTAAACCTAGCTTTATCTGTATAGGTAAGTGCCAAATTATAATGATAGTGCACCTTGCCAAAATCTTCGCGTAGTGTGTATAGACTTGCTAAATTGGCATGAACATAAAAACGATATGATTCGTGGTTTTTATAGTCATCAGAAGATCTTAAATCTATAAAAATGGTGGTCAATTCCTCCAGCTCTTTATTAAAGGCATCACGGTTTAAGATATCCTTGTCTAGATTTTCTAGTTTTTTGATTCTTTTTTCAATGACCTTTATTTCTTCTCCGGTAATTAATTTCTTTGATTTTGAAATTCCGTAAAACTTGATGAAATCTTGGGTAAAACTTAAATCAACCAAATCTTTAGAAAACTGGTGAAAGGAAGATATGATTGCCGGTAACACTTGATCGTTTAAGGTCAAAGCCAATTCGTTAGCTTTATTGGTAGCTATGATATGAACATCTTCTCCCGATAATTCAGATGTAAAAGTGCTGATTGTTTCATTATAGTGTAACGTATCGCTAACTATTATATCATTTTTATGTAAAACCGATAAACGAACCTGGTAGGCAGTATTTATATTATAGACACCATCTTCACCCGTATACTCATGATACAGCTCTACATCATCCATTTCCATTTTTAATAAAAACCCATTCTCGAAAGGAATTTCAGGTTTATGATATTTACTAAAAGCAAATAGCTTTGGAACCAACGGATTGTTAATTGCACTATAACCCGCGTTACGAATCTTTAAGTCGCTAAGCCTTAGCTTATCGCCTCTATAATCGTAGGTAATGATCGATCTTTTATTTACACTTGTAGACACACCATACACTTCACAGCCAGTTGGCAAAGGATGGGAAGGATAGTTGAATTGCCTTATTTTTAGATAAAAACTATTTGGTTTTTGCCCTGAACATACGCTTGTATAGAACAGAAGAAATAATATTGAGAACTTCAGTAAATTATTAATGTTGATGGAATTATATAGTTAGTTACTAAAAACTAACGGTATATTTTAGAATATATTTTAATTCTAAAATAGGGTGCAGTGTAGGTATTACAAACTAGGCTGCAGCATGCAAATTAGGAGTTAATTATTCTAAAAAGTATATGGGATAATATTTTTTCCATTACTTTTGCCTTACTTATAATGAATCTAAATAAAGTTTGGAAACTACCGTCGCACATTTAAAGAGAGGTCAAAAAGGAATCATAAAAGAATTTACTCAAGACCTATTGCCGATCAAGCTTCTTGAAATGGGTTGTTTACCAGGTAATGAAGTAGAATTGGTTCAGGTAGCTCCGTTAAAAGATCCTATTTACATCAACGTAAATGGTTCACATATTGCCATTAGAAGAGATATGGCTATTCATATAGCACTTGAAATTATAGAAGACAATGCGGTTATATGAGCAAACAAATCAATGTAGCCCTAATAGGCAACCCTAACACCGGTAAAACATCGGTATTCAATCAACTTACAGGATTAAATCAAAAAGTAGGTAATTACCCGGGCATTACCGTTGAAAAAAAAGAAGGTATTTGCAAGTTGCCCCGTGGTGTAAAAGCCCATATTTTAGATTTACCGGGTACCTACAGTTTAAACACCACTTCTTTAGATGAGAGTGTTGCCGTAGAATTGTTGCTCAATAAAAATGACAAAGACCATCCAGATGTTGCCATTGTAGTATCTGATGTAGAAAACCTAAAAAGAAACCTACTTCTTTTTACCCAGATTAAAGATTTAAAGATCCCTACCATTTTGGTCATCAACATGGCCGATCGTATGGATCGTAAAGGAATTACCATAGACATAGATCTGTTAGAGCAAAAACTGAATTCTAAAATTGCTCTGGTAAGTACAAGAAAGGAAACCGGTATTGACAGATTAAAAGAGTTAATTGCCGATTACAAGAACCTAAAGAAGACACAAAACGTAGATATATCTGTAATTGCCCCAGATTATTTTGAACAGCTTAAAGAGGCTTTTCCAAAAGAAGATATTTATAAACTATGGTTGGTCATTACCCAAGATGTCAACTTTATGCCATTGAAGAAAACGCTTTTTAAAGACACTTCTTCATTTAGCACCAAATCTAAATCTGAGCTTAAGCGTTTACAGCAAAAAGAAACGATTTTACGCTATCAGTTTATCAATGGTATATTAAAAGAAACATACAAAGTTGATGTAAATGCTGCTAAAGGATTTAGGGCTACTTTAGATAAAGTTCTAACCCATAAAGTATTTGGCTACGCGATTTTCTTTTTAATACTGCTAATGATCTTTCAGGCCATTTACGGTTGGAGCGAATACCCAATGGATATGATCGATGGCTTTTTTGCCTCTGCTACAGAGTGGGTAAAAAACACGTTGCCGCCAGGCGTATTTACCAATCTTATAGCTGAAGGTATTTTGGCAGGTATTGGCGGTATAGTCATATTTATACCACAAATAGCATTCTTATTCTTATTTATAGCCCTGTTGGAAGAAACCGGCTATATGAGCAGGGTGGTGTTTTTAATGGACAGGATTATGCGCCCGTTTGGGTTAAGTGGCAAAAGTGTAGTTCCGCTAATATCAGGTACAGCTTGTGCCATACCGGCCGTAATGGCGACCAGAACTATAGAAAACTGGAAAGAAAGATTAATTACTATTCTAGTAACACCTTTTACAACGTGTTCAGCAAGGTTGCCGGTTTACCTCATCATTATTGCTTTGGTTATACCAGAAGGCAGTTTTTTAGGATTAAGCTTCAAAGCCTTAACACTAATGCTATTGTATTTAATGGGCTTTGGAGCGGCAATACTATCTGCCATGATCCTAAATAAAATACTACAAATAAAAAGTAGGTCTTTCTTTGTGGTAGAAATGCCCAATTATAAATTGCCGCTAGTGAAGAACGTTGCTTATACCGTACTAGAAAAGACAAAAAGTTTTGTCTTTGGTGCTGGTAAAATAATTTTGGCAATCTCTATTGTTCTTTGGTTTTTAGGCTCCAACGGATTCTCTTATGAATTCAAAAATGCCGAAACAATAGTAGCTCAAAGAATTGAAGAAAAAGGATATAGCGCCAACAGTGAGGTTTATTTTGAAAACCAATTAGAAGAGCAAGAAAACACGCTTACAAACGAAGAAGAGGCTTTACAACAGCAAGAGCTACAAGAAAGAGCTCTTAGCCAAGAGATTGCCAGTTATAAGTTGGAACATTCTTATATGGGCTATATGGGTAAAGCAATAGAGCCAATTGTAAGACCTTTAGGTTATGATTGGAAAATTGGTATAGCCGTACTGACCTCTTTCGCCGCCAGAGAAGTTTTTGTAGGTACATTGGCTACCATTTATAGCGTTGGTAATGATGAAGAAGAGACCATAAAAAACAGAATGGAAGCAGAGGTTGACCCCAAAACCAAAAAACCGATTTTTAATTTGGCTTCCGGTATTTCGTTATTATTATTTTATGCATTCGCCATGCAATGTATGAGTACCTTAGCGGTCGTAAAAAGAGAGACCAATTCATGGAAATGGCCTACCGGTCAGCTAGTATTCATGAGTCTTTTTGCTTATATTGTAGCATTAATAGCATATCAAATATTAAAATAGAATGGATATTATTCAACACATATTGGTTTACATAACTCTAACTATTTCCGTGGGATATTTGGTAAATAAATTCCTGATTCCCAAGTCCCTTTGGTCAAACAAAAAGAGTACTTCTAAAGCTTGTGGCCAAAATGATTGTGGCTGTCATTAAATTCCGTTTTTAAGTTAAAAAAGATGTAAAAGACTCATAACAGTTTCTAAAACTGTAACGTTTCTTGGTTTTGTTCGTTTAGATTGCGTAAGACTAATCTAATACCATGAGCACTAAATCATTTCTCATTACATTTTTTACAGTTTTAATTTTCAATGTATTACCAATTAGCGCACAAAATTTAAGTGCTTTTGTGTTGGATAGTATTACACAGCAACCAGTACCCTATGCCACGGTTCAACTAAAAGAAAAAGGGGTCATTACCAATGAAGACGGAAATTTCAATTTTATATTGAATGAAACCATACAACCTTCAGATTCACTTATAATATCTTCCATGGGCTATGAAACCTTGTCTAAGCCCATTTCTGAATTCAACAGCACCAAAATATTACTTATACCTAAAGCTATTGAACTAAGAGAGGTAATAGTATCCAACAAAAATTATTCAGCAGAAGAAATAATGGATTTTGTAATTGATAATTTGGATAAAAACTACAACTACGACCTAGCCAAAAAGAGATTGTTTCATAGATCATCTCATTTTGATAGATGGATAAAAAGTGACTTTAAAGTAAAGAAATCATCCATAGATATACTGAACCAGAAATTTTTAGATAGCGTCATAACTACGGTACCTAAAGATAACAGCTATTATTCTGAAATCGTAGGGGACCTATATGGCAACCCAAGCAAAGAACTATTGAAATTAAATCTATTAAAAGCTTCTAAACTATTTGATAAAAGTAAGGAACTGGATGCCGAAAAACTCGAAGAAAAATTCAATGAAATACTTCGTGATAATGTAAAAGAAGGGTCTTACTTTAAAATAAAATCTGGATTGTTCGGTACGAAAATAGACACCGAAGAGGTTAGTGAATTTTTAGAAGAAGATGTTGATTCTACCGATGTGGCCGCTGCAAATGAACAGTTAGAGAAAAAGAAAAAAGACAAAGAGGAACAACAGAAAAATTATGCCAGCTGGAAAAAAAATCAACTGAACAACATTTTCAACAACATACCTACACAAGAGGATAATGATTTAAACTTTATTCTAAAATCTAGAAAATACGATTATACATTACTAGAATTTACCTATTTAGGCAATGATGCCGTTTATGTAATTACGTTCACGCCAGACGGATCGGCAGATTTTGAAGGTACCTTATATATCAATGCCGATGATTTTGCCGTATTACAAGTAGACTATAGTAATGTTAAGCCAGTAAAAAAGTTCAAGCTTTTGGGCATTTCAACAAATACCTATTTATCTAAAGGAAAAATTATATATCAAAAAGGTACAGATGGTAAATACGGATTACGTTATTACGAATCTGAAGTTGGTGAACGTATAGGAGTGAGAAGACCGTTAAAAATCATTGAAAAAAACAAGATCGTAAAAGGCAAGAACAAGCAAAATGAATTATCTGGAGATATGGATTTTGTTTTTATAAACGTAGCAAAAAATGAATTGATTGTATTTGAATCTGAAAAAATAGCCCAGGGCACTTTCGATGATTTTACAGAAAACAATGCCGTATCACCTACATATATGCCTTCATACGATCCCACATTTTGGGAAGGATATGCCATAATGGAACCCAATACGGCAATTAAAGAATTTAAATCAACTTCAATTGAGTAATTAAATGTAGTTTTTAATAAAACTATAGAGTAAAAGACACCAACCAACAACCAGAAAGAGTCCGCCAAGCGGAGTTACAGGTCCTAACAACTTTATTTTATTTCCTTTGGATGCAGATATGCACAGACCGTAAATACTAAACGAGAAAAGTACAGTGCCAATAATAAAACAATAGATAATAGCTTTTTCTAAACCAGTTTCTAGATTAAGGTTAAAGCTCAACATCAATATCAAAAGTGCATGGTACATTTGATATTTTACTCCCGTTTCAAAACTATTAAGCTGATCTGCTGTAAACCTTTTCTTTAATAAATGGGCACCAAAGGCCCCGAAAACCACCGCTAACAATCCAAATAAAGCTCCAACTAATTGCGATACAAGTACCATGTTAAATAAAATTTTAGTATCTAAAAAAAACCCTTAATTAATTTCTATCCTAATTTCGGTATATGAATTAACACTAAAGGCACAATCGTCAAATTTTGGTGGACCAAAAGTTCTCATTTTTGCATTAGAAAAGGCTACCTTTTCCTTTGGTATGCCCAAAAGGTTAGTATCTAACTTTTCGTTATTATTTTCATCATGAAAAATGGCTATGGCATATTTCCCTTCGGGTAAATTATTTATTGAAAAATCTACCTTACCCATTGAAGCCTTCTCTTTTCCAGAGATATATACGCTATCGTCCTTAAGAAAATTGTCTGCTGTTTTGTAAACTGCAAAACAAACATTCCCAGCATTAGATTGTACCCCATATACTGTTACGGCTACTTTATGCTGTGCATATGACCAAAAGTTTCCTAATAATAAAATAACTACACAAAATAAAAATCTATGCTTCAAATTATACAGTTTTTAATTTGGTGTTATTTGGGTGTTTAACTTTCTATCTAATGTATAATATAAATCTAGGGTTTTTAAAGAGTCTTTTAAGTTTAAATAAACCTTTTGTGAATCTTTATACACAATTTTTATTTTTTGTTGATGAATATTATCGGAAAATACATAAACCTTTTTATTTGTAAGTGAATCTTTAAATTCTCTAAAAACACCTTTTTCCTTCTCTAGCGCAGAAAACCCATGTAACCTTTCCATAGGCGGAATGTTAGGCACTAACTTCAAACTATCTATTTTAATATATGATATTTTGGTAGTATAAAAACCAGAATATATTTGTATTTGATTTGATTTAACACTTAACCAATTTTTATAGTGGAGTGTTAATACAGACAAACAAACTATAAAAGTTATCACTAGCAAAAAATTCCAGAACCAATGTGTTTTTCTCACAGTCATGTCTCAAAAAATAAAATAGCCAAAATGGGTGTAAAAGATTTTTCTTTACAACGTAAATTTAACCATCAATAACCATAACTGATATTTATAAAAAAAATTATACAGTGAATGTACTAGGAAAATTAATTATGGTTAGGTATTATTCAAACTTATAATTAATACCTAATTGAAAAACATTGGAATAAAAATTATCTATTGTATAAAATTCATATGCTCCATTAAAAGTAAAATAATCTGTAAATCGATAGATAATCGAGCCTGTATACCTTTCAAAATCCGGTCTTTTATCCTCAGCAAAGAGGCTAAAATCGGCTATCAACTTAATTTTAGAAGTGCTATTACCTATCGTAAATAATATACCAGCACCGCCGAACATTCGCTCTTCGGCCATCCAATAAGGGTAACCAGAACGACGATTTAATGTACCTCTACCAATAGCACCTTCAATATATGGGTTCAATTTTAACTTTTTAGTACTTATCAAGTTATACTCATACCTTCCAACAAAAGTTGCATCTGCCCCTGAATCTGTGTAATAATTTGCTTCCAATGCTAATATTTGTTTAAACAAATTACTAAGTGGTATTTCTTTATACACATTCAACAGAGTTCTATAAATATTTAGCTCATAACCAGGTCCTGATTGTACCGGAAAAATATCCACTTGATAGGCAGAATAATTCGTTCCTTTAGTTTTATTATACCCAATACCTGCTTGAAAATAAAGCTCATTATCGTTATCTTTCTCTATTCGCCCTTTAAATAAGTAATTACTATTCTCTCCTGGGTTTAATTTATATCTATACCCCAAGCCAATTAAATCTTTATTTACATTACTGGCAAATCTGGGTTTTACATTAATAGTATACATAGAAGAATGTGAAAAAGAGAATCTATGCACATTTCCTTTTTGATTATAAAACTCATAATACCCAATAAAGGATGACATTGTAGGGTCTAGTTTATCATTAATACTATTATAATCCGCCCCCAAACTAGCACCTTGAAACTGTCTCTTATTTTTTTCTATTAACAACACCGTAGATGGATCCAATATATCCAAATACAGTTTAGAGATTTCTAATTGTTGTTTTAATTCCATCTCTTTGACTTCGTTATTTATTGCCAGTATTAATTTTGGATCAACTTCCTGAGGGGAAATAGAAAATGCAATTCTAATAGCCTGTGTTATTTTACCATCATACAGATATAAGGTGGACATGTAATTTTTTATCTCATAGTCGTTGCTATGTTCTTGCATATATTCGTTATAATAGTTGGTAAGGCTTTGCATCTGTCCCAATTCAAAAAGCCAGGTCATTTTATTTTTAATATCTATTTCTGTGGCACATTTAGACCAAGCCACAGCGTTCCTATAGTTTTCCAAATCGCCAAAAACCTTCGTAATTTTATTAGCATATTTTACTAAATCTTCTCTACATGCTGGTACTCCTCTAAGCTCTTGACTAGCTTTTCTCTCATCATTCGCTAGTAATAAACCAATGTAATATGAGAAATTAGATTGCTTATATTTTATAAAATCTTTAGAATTTACGGTCCAATATTCTATAGTTTCATTCGAAATTTCTAAACTGCACTTCTGCCAATGTAACGCTTTTTCAAAAATTAAAGCATCTGCGTAAGTCCATGCAATACTAGTAGCTAATTCTTTATCGTAAATGCTACATGGTTCTATTTGGTTTAATTCCTCTATTAAATTATTCGCCTTGGAATAGATTAAGTGCTCCAAGTAACGTTCAGTATTTTCAGAAGTAGGGGACAATTCCGATAACTTCTTTAATACTTTAGAAATATTTTCACTATTATCTAACGTATTAAAATGATTATAATATTCTTTTAAACATACTACATTAGTTGTATTATGTTTTAGTTGCCTATTCATCCACAAACGCCTTACTTCAGTAGTAGGATAACCTACAATAAGATTTAGATTATGAGCTAAAAATGCTATTTTTTCATTTGAATTTTTTTGATAATAAGTATCTAATGTTTTCCAAAACAAATCTTCTTTACCTTGCCAAACCATGTATTGAGCATAATCCATTAATATTTGACTACTTGCCATAGGGTTAACCTTTAGATAATTTTCTATTAACTGTGTTGCCTGAGGTAAATTATCATTAGCCACATATCTTTTTAACTTATCACCAAAAGACATTAAGGAAGCCTGTAAATCATAAAAAATATCTCTTTCTTTGTTTACTTTTGCTATTATATTAGTGACATTATTTTGTTGAGTTGGATTCAAATTTAACACCGCCAGCGAAGGGTTTTTAGTTTCCAAAGAGAAAAGGTATCCATCTAAATACGGCACCTTTTTATATCTTATATTTTGCTCGTATAACAAATCACTAATTTTCTGATCATTTACTTTATCAACATACATTAACCAATAGTACAATCCATTTTTATTTCTACTGTTAAAACTTTCGACCTCATATATATCTTCTTGAATGGTATGGGCATATTCAGCGTAACGCCAGTTTATAGTTTCATATGATCCATCTGTGGCATTTAAAAAACGAGTAAATGGATGTCTAGCCTCATAATCTATTAAATAGTCTTCAAAAACTTCTAGCAATCCCTTTTCTGATGAAGAAGAGTACCAGTTTAGATTATGTTTATTTCTATATTCAAAGTGTCCACTAGTTGTAGCATTGGACTCATCTGGAATTTGATAAACATCATCGGGGTGTACAAAGTGCGTCCAAATGCCTGTATAGATATACATAGATTCTATAGCCCACTCAGAAGCAGCTTCTATATTATATCCACTGCTAATTCTTGGGTAATCAAAAAAGTGACTATTAAGTGGATCTGGATCAAACTCTCTTCCACCACCTTCACTTACTTTACCTAAATAAGTACTTTGCATAAAACGTAATGATGGCATTCCTTCATGCAATTTCTGTAATCCAACACTATCTATATAATTACTTGGTGGCACATAAGAAATAGGTAGGTTTTCAAATCCTAGCACCTTCCATTTTTTTTCAGCAGCATTTAAGGCCGTAATAATATAATTAGGGTTTTTCCAATCAACCTTTAATAGTGATACGTGATTGTAGCCGTGAAAACCTAATTCATGACCACTATTTAATATATTCTTACCTAACCAACCACTACTACTTTCCTCACCTTCATTGGTGATTATTCTGTTCTGATCCCATTCCAAAAACCCGAACGGTGGGTAAACATTACTATTATAATCGAAGGTTACATAGGCAGTATACTTCATTCTATGTCTTTTAGCCAGTTTTTTCATGTCTGGCCACCAAACATCTTTCACATATTCAGAAATACTTAAATCCATTTCGGATTTAATGGGTTCTTTATAAATATTATATGTTGGGGATGGGTAATCATCTAAAAAAATTGTGGCCACATTTGCAACTGGGTAAGGCACCCCCTCCAAACCATATATTAGACTAGAAAACAAAAAGCCACGCATGTTTTTTAATAGGTTGAAGGAAGTGTTTATTAATATTACCTTACCATCACCAACCTTATTTTCTAATAAAACTGGATAATCTTTATCATTTGCAGCAGAAACTAAAACATGAATATTATCTTTAAAATTATCTTTATCTAGCCCAATAAATGGGTCTACATAATCGTGGACTAATCCCATTTTATCAGGAAAAACAGGTTTATTAAAATAAAAGCCTTTTGCGGTAGTATTAGTTTCCAATTTAGCTTCTGGTTTTAAACCCATTAAAAAAGCCATTCTTGGGTCTCTTACCGTTTTAGGAATATGTAATGTACCTCCTTTAGCAACGAAATTAGTGATACTATCTATACTAGCATCCGTCAAGCCAATAGTTTGTTGTAAGCTTAATACCTTTATAGTTTTTGGAATTTGTGGATTTAGATTAAAACCGTCTACCAAATTAGTCTTATATGGTATTTTAGTGTACTCAAGGGTTTTCTTTAAATTTTCAATTTCTAGAAAATTAGATTGTACTTTAGCATCAATTACTACTAGAACTATAGGAGACTCTGAACTGATTTTAGGCAAGTTAAACTTAGAATTAAACCTATATAAGTCATTTTGACATCCAACTAAAAAAAGTACTAATAAACTGTACTTTAAAAATTTTACAAAAAACCTTTTTTTCATAAACTAAAAATAAGCTCATCCATCTTGGAGGCATTTTCTTTATTGACAATTTGATACACTGTTAAGCCTTTATCTTGGTAGAATATAGTAACCTTCCTACCTCTTTTTTTAAGTGTAGCCAAAACATCTGCTATAGGCTGCTTTAATCGTTTCGGGGTATTTATAAATTCTGATCTGCCAACAGTTTCTTTTTTAGTGACAAAAACAAAAACATTACTTGGCAAAACCACTTCGGGATGCTCATTTATATATTCTTCATCATCTTTATAGTTACAATAGTGTAAATCATTTTTCAAGTAATTTCTCACAAACAAATCATAAGCAATAAAACTATGTTCGCTCTTACTTATTTTATAACCATAATTAGCGTTTACTACAGCATAAGAAAATGGAAGATATTCATTGGATAACTCATTATATGCCATTAGAACTCCTGTTTTTAATGGTTCTTTTTGTTCAAATTCTTTTGAAATAAATCCGTTATATTTTATTGCAAAAACTACTAGAAAAATACAAGTAATAGGTGTAATTAAATTTCTAACTTGTTTATTTCTAGGTAATAAAAATTTTAGATACTCCCGTATTACTCCAAGAAGAATCCCAAAATTAATAATTATCATTGGGGTTAATACTTGATAAAACATATCCATATCGATCCATTCCCATTGAATATATCTTAGCAATAAAAACGCATTGAAAACAAGGGCATAGATAAGTAATGCCTCCCATTTTCTATTATTTTTAATATATAGAGGAACAATTAAAGGAAATACAAAAATACCTTGTAGCGTATAAAAATTTAATACCTCAGGTAAGGATACTATCAACTGAGGAAAATAGGTATAAATATCTACGATAATTAAATTTTCTCTCAAGATGTTTATAAAGGGCTTATTAGCCACCCACCCCATAGTAATATAAAGCACAAACAAAACACCAATTGCAATAAGATATGCCAAAACACTCCATCGAACATAGCCTACAATATTACGACGACAAGTAAAATAGGATACTACAAAAAATATAGGCAAGAGCCAAACAAACACAAAGAGGTTTGTTAGTGCCGTAGCAAAATATAAAACTGTCAAAAAGAATAAAAACCTTTTTTTATCAGTGGTTAACAACTTTGGTTTTAATGTATAAATTGTAGCTGGAAATACAAAACAAAGCGCTAAATAAACTGGGTTGTGCTCCAACAACAAATTGATATTCATTGGTAAAAATCTATAGAAAAAACCAAAAATCAACAAAGCTATAGACGGCGCAGTAAATTTAGATTTCGATAATTGCATAATAACCCAATATAAGACCATAGACAATGCAAAAGTCTCTAACAAGCCAAATGAATGAAGTGCCATTTCTTCGCTTATGTTTAATATTTTGGAATAAAAATTAACTGCAATTTGTTCTCCTGGAACAGCTAAATTATCACTAAACCATTGGTTATTATTTATAAGCTTTACGGCATTTAATTTATTTAGCCACAAACCAGAAAGTACCCACAAGTCATTTTTCAGAAACTGATATCTAGAGAACATGGTAGCAAATGCACAAAATACAGATGCAAACAATACATAATTTATCCTTTTAGGGAGAAGTAACTCTTTTAAATTCTTTAAAATCTTCTTATAACTCCATTTTTTTTCTACAAAACGAAAGACTTGAATTAAAGTTGCAACCCTTTTTTTTGCCAATGTACCATTAACCTTATGTATTTTTCTAATTTCAAGGTATTGCCATATAAAAAACAATAGCGATAAAATAAAAATAGCAAGGGAATCATACACTTTAATTAATATCAAAATAAACAATAACACTAGTGTAAAACTTCCTGCTAATGCACCACGTTTAATAACATAATCGAGATTATAGTTTCTAAGCTTTTGTCTTGTAACAACTTGGTGTAGAAAGAAAAAGCAAAGCACTACCAACATTAATCTAAATGGCCCCAATAAAACAACATCTATGTTAAAAATATTAATCATTAGTAACCTCTTGTAAATTTATGTTACTGATATAATATGGTACACCCAATTTTTGTAGTTTCTTGGCGATTACCTTTTTCATTTTAGGTGTATTTGCATATTCCATCACATACACTTCTTTTGCTGTTTTAGATAGCGTTTCTTTTATGCGTTTCTGCATTATCTTTAAGCTTATTTCATCTCTATAACCATAGGTATTTGTAGTAAAATCATATAGGCTAAATAGAGACTCGAGCAAAACAGCATCAGTACTATTCACCAACTTATCATTAAGGAAAAAACCAGAATTTTGAACTAAAAAAAGGTCACTATTATTCTTCTTAAGATATTTAATCATGCAAACCAATTCGTTTTCAGCACCTTTTAACTTGCCCCATTCAGATACATTATCTAGATTATCTAAAAACAAACCATTAAACCCTTTACTTAAAATATCATTAGCCATACCAGCCACTATTTGCCTTGCCTGTTTTTCTCTTATATTTATATAACAACTACCCCATACTTGATTACTACCAAAAACATATGGAAGCAGGCTTTCGTAATACTTTGAATTTTTATTTATTTCTGTTAAGCTTATATAAGCTACTACTTTGGTGTTATTTTGTTTAAACACTTCGATATCTTCTTTATTATAATGTTCAGGCTCTAGTATTACCATGGAATAACCTCTAATATTCATAGGATTTAATTTGCCATAACAAACGATAAACTTGTCATGTTCCGCCTTAACTTTTGTTTTTAAGTATGATGCATTAATAAAAGGCACCCACAGTAATAGAATACTAATAAGCTGCATAATAATAGAAATCTAATTGTTTAAAATATGCCTTTATATGGTTAGTTGTGTATACCATAAATACCACAGAACCAATTAACATACCCACTACACTATACTCATAGCTAACCCACCTACTTATAAAAAATCCGATTGTAAAATTGATTATACTCGATACAATTAAAGCTTTTAACACTTCATTTGGCCTATTTAAGGTAAAAAGGTAAAGTGCATTTAGCATGGCCCAAGACAAAAAGAAATATCCTAGACCACCAATAACACACACCCTAATACTTAAAACATCTATTTGTTCTCCAAAACTAGTTTGATAACCCCATGAATTTGTAATAAAACAATACAAAAACATACTTACAAGCAGCAACATAACAAATAGTATTAATACATGCTTTTTGTAATTTTCATATAGACTTTTACCAAAATTATGCTTGTCAACAACCATTATGCTTCTCTGTTTTAAGTCCATAAATTTGGTAAACGAAGCGATAGCATATTCCATAACCCCAACCAGAATAAAGAATACGACAATAGCTAAATCCATACCTATTTCATAACTTTTTTCATAGAGAAATAAATACCTATAGGTTAGCTCTATATCTGCAGACCAAGCCAAAAATCGATCAATAAAAATAAATACGTAAATTAAGATTCCGTAAAAGAAATAAGGATAGTTTTTATATATAACCATTAACTGTCTTGGCTTTAGATTTTCTGATGTATCCTTTGTGATTTTTAATTTAAAAAATACATAAAGGTATAATTGCGAAAGACTTATGGCCAATAGAATACTTAGCCATTGCGTTATATAAATATGGAAAGAGGTATTGAAGTGAAGCATTAAAGCAAATAGCGAGGACACCACAATAACAACAGAAATTACCCAACGTTGTCTTATTGCATGATAAGGAGCCATAACCAATAATAATAAGCCTATTAAAAATCCATAGCAAATAGTCACAAGCACAAAAGTAGTCGGATAAGTACCTAGTACATAATTAATAATTAACAGGAAAGCAAAAACAGCAGTCATCCCTTTAATGCCAGATATAACTAACCTTTTTGTTACAATTTTAGTTTTATAATATTCTTTATGATTCCAATAAAAGGAAGCCTGCCTACCAAGCACTTGAACATAACCTCCAGATAAAACTATACCGAGAATTACACCAAATACAACAGAGGTAGATTGTATAATATTAAAGCCCATATAAGTCCATAAAGAATAACCATAGACTATAATACTTGCTATTTGAATAAAAACGGGCATCAAGTGGAAAATACCTAAAGGATAAAATTTAGCAAACAACTTTGCCTTTACCCACAAGTAATCTGAAATAGGTATAGATTTATTTAAATTTTTAGGTTTTCTCTCATTTATATTTAAAACTTCCTTAACGTCTCTTTGTTTTATGTCTTGGTAAACAAGCTCTGCTAATTCCATAAGAGTGTTATAGCCATAATCTACTATAACATCTTTTTCTCTAACCCCCATGGACTCTAAGGCGGCTTTTACCACCATAACACTTACAGGGTTTCCCACTTTATCTATAACCTGCATTTCTACAGCCTTTATGTTTTTTCTATTTACAGGCATACTATACCAGTTAAAATGGTAGAATTAGATTTCTTAAAACTGTCTTGAGACTGTTCTTTTATTGCGTTAAGTTCATTGTAAGTTTTCTCAAAAGCTTGTAAAAAGTTTCCTAGTGTAAAATTTTCAATAACCTTTTTTCTAGAATTTATTGCCATCTGTTCCCTTAACGTCTTGTCGTTTAATAAGGTTATTACTTTTTGTGCGATTTCAACGTAATCCTTTGGTTTGCAAATAAATCCGCAATTAGCATCTAAAGCTTCAGAAACCCCACCAACATCTGTAGATACTACAGGAACCCCACAACTCATAGATTCTATTACTGTATAAGGGAAACCTTCTGAAATAGATGTTAATATAGAAATATCTCCTTCCGCAAAAAGTTCTTGAGGTGTATTATGAAAACCTTTGAGGAAAAAATTCTTAGCTAAATCTAGCTCAACAATAAGGGCTTCACATTTTTCTGTATATTCTGGTACAGCATCTTTATTTCCATAAATCAAAAATTGAACATTAGGTATTTGTTTTCTAACCTCATTACAAGTTTTGATCATCGTAATAATATCCTTTAAATCAAAAATTCTTGCAGCTGCTACAACAGTAGGCACATCTTTTAAGTGTTCTGGTTTAGGAATAGGCTTAAATTTATTATGGTCTACTCCATTGTAAATAACTTCTATTTTATTGTAATCTGCACCATAATATGTTTCCCAAGACATGTTAAACTTACTAACAGTGGTAATCCTCGTAGCATTCTGATACACCAATTTGGTAATTCCTTCAGAAAACTTAATAAGCATATCTTTTAAAAAATAAGAATAATCACTAGAGCTTATAGCCAATAATCTTTCTCTAATAAAAACGCCATGTTCAGTAACTAAAATGGGGGTATTATATTGGTACTTTAATGCTAGCGCTGGTATAACCGCTACTCCAGAAATGGTTACATGACTAATATTTACCTTTGGTACTTTGACCGCCATAGGTATTAAGAACCTATAAATCCATCTTAAGCCAATGGTAATATCTTCCAGAGTCACCTCACTTAACTCATGTTCAGGCAAAGATTCTTTTATAGCATCACAAAACGTTTCCCAAATGATATTACTGCACATGGTAGCCTTATAATCGTACTCTTGGAAGTAAGACCACATCTGATAAAAACAGTTATTTAGAATAGATATATTTGTTTCCTGCTTGTATAGTTCATTAATAAATAAATGAAAATTGCTTTTAAATTGAGCTGTAATTACATTAGGTGATGTTCGCTCTTTTTTTTGTAATATATCCGAGTACTTAATATCGTAATCTACACAGTCTAAAGGTTCCTCAGGAGACCACATAGGTACCTGAATAATATCTTTTACATTATCGCCAATTGGGTACTTTGTGCGTACTTCTACATTGGCATTTATAGAGTAGATTACAAAGTCCGTATCCTTAATTTGAGTACAAAGGTCGTTTGCCCAAGTGGAAACGCCCCCTGTATTAAAGGGATATGTTCCTTCACAAATTAAAAGTACTTTCTTAGAATTTTCAGAATCCATTAACCTTTTTTTGAGAGAGTGAAATTTTGCTCCCAAGTTCAAAGAAAAAGCTAATAAAAAGACTTTTAATTATTAATTGTTGAAGTTCTTTATTTTATCTATTAACGGTTAAAAGCAAGGTGCTGATCGATGAAATACCTAATAGAAATAGCACTAATTTTTATTTTCGAAATACTCAAATCCATCGATAATATCTAAATAAACACCATCGAAGTTCACTGCTAAAATAGCGTCTAAATAAGCATTTTCCGAACCGAAAATAATACTTTGCCATTCCGGATCCCAATACTTTACTTTATAGTTTCCTGGCCAGTTTGGATTCTCTTCCTCTAACCAAACTGGTTTTTGATTATGCCATACAGTACTCCAATAAAACCTGTAATCTTCCGCTTCGCCTATACTCATATAACATAATACTAAGCGCTTAGTACCATCTGATTTTACTTTTAAACTTTCAATCATAGTTCTTCCAAATTCAGAGCCGTCATTGAAAAACAAATCCATAAATACTACATCATAATCTGTTGCTGAAATTGCTTCAATTACATCATTTTTTGAATCATAATCAGAATAATTTACAAAAAATAAAAAGTTATTGGCATCTTTTAAAGAGGATATATTTTTTGTAGATATTGGTAATGATTCAGGAATTTCAGGAATTACCGTTAAATCTCGTTCTAGTGCTATAAATGGAATAAAATCTAAGTCTAAATTTTTCTCTATTGCATCTTCAACATTACTATCAGACTTGCAATAATCAATAACAAATATCTCATTGTTATAATCTTGTGATACTTTTAAATAGTTAACCATATATTCGGAAACAGAGGTAGGTGTCTTTGCGTTATCTCTTTTGTAACCGTAAAATAAATTTTCTTGACCCAGTGCGTCTATAGCATTTAAATAATCTATGTAAACGCCACCCTTAGCATCTTCCTTTTCAGTAATTAGTTCTATTCCATTTTGCGGTATAATATTGAAGCTAGGTTTTACATTTTTGGCATATGTACTCAAATTTATAACAAAGGAGCGCATTTCATCTCTGTAGTTTACTGAATCAACTATAGAATTTTGCAACTCATTTACTGGACTTACCACGTCCTGAGCTTTACCGCATTTCAAGAATATCACCGAAAATAAAAATCCATATTTTAAAACATCCATACGCTTCATTTTGCAATTAATTGTTCATATTAAAAATTACTACTATTAGTTCATACTAAATTATTAACCTAACCCAACATCTAATGTCATCATGATGATAAAACCACCTATGAAGCCCATGGTAGCAATATCGGTATACTTATCTTGTTGTGTTTCAGGTATCACCTCTTCAACAACAACGAATATCATAGCGCCGGCTGCAAAAGAAAGTGCATAAGGCAAAATAGGCTGAAAAGTAAGTACCGCCCAAGCCCCCAATACCGCAGCGACGGGTTCTACCAGTGCAGAAGCTTGCCCAAACATAAAACTTTTGGTTCTACTAAGCCCATGCCTACGTAACGGCATGGCAACGGCAAAACCTTCCGGAAAATTTTGAAGTCCTATACCCAATGCCAAAGCAACGGCACCACCAATAGAAGCGCCATCAAAACCAGCGGCAACACCACCAAAAAGCACACCTACCGCTAAACCTTCCGGTATATTATGAAGTGTAATTGCCAAGGTCAACAAGGTCGTTCTACGCCAAGGTGTTTTTACACCCTCAGCTTCCGTTTCCTTAAAATTTATATGTAAATGGGGCAAGACCTTATCCAATCCAAAAATAAACAAGGCTCCCAGCAAAAAGCCAACTCCTGCCGGTATTACCTTTACAAACCCCTCACCCGGACTCATTTCTATACCCGGTGCCAAAAGACTCCAAAAACTTGCGGCTACCATTACTCCGCCGGTAAAACCCAACATACCGTCTAAAACAGCACGGTTCATTGTTTTAAAGAGAAAAACCAAAGCGGCACCCGCAGCTGTAAGTCCCCATGTAAATAATGTGGCATAGAATGCAGCCAATACGGGGTCAATTGATTCAAAATACGCTATAATTTCATCCATAATTTAAATAATTAGTATGCTACTCTTCATCTACGATCTCCAAAAATAAATTTGTTGCAATCTGTTTTGATATCCTTATAGAACCTGATCTAGTAGAGATGGTAACGGAACCATCAAACTCTTCAATTTCCAATATTTTAAAAGTATCGCCCAAAGCAATGTTATTCTTATCCAAAAACTTTAAAAATGCAGCAGAAGAATCGTTGACCCCTACACACACTCCTTGGCTACCCACCGGCAGTTCACTGATCAATTTCTTAACAGATTTTGTAAACACCCCATCTTTATTGGGTATTGGATCTCCATGCGGATCCACTTTCGGGTATCCTAAATGGGCGTCTAGTTTATCAATTAAAGCATCGCTTTTTATATGCTCAAGTTGTTCTGCCACTACATGAACCTCATCCCAAGAGAAATTAAGTTTATCAACTAAAAATACTTCCCAAAGTCTATGCTTTCTAATAATGGAGAGCGCCACCAACCTACCTTTTTCAGATAGTGAAACACCTTGGTACTTTTTATAGTTCACTAAAGATTTCTCAGCTAATTTTTTCACCATATCGGTAACCGAAGACGGCTTAGTCTTCATCTGCTCTGCAATAGCATTGGTTGCAACAGATTTACTGTTGAAATCACTTAAGTGATAAATAGCTTTTATGTAATCTTCTTCGGATAATGTCATTTCAAAACCAATATTAATACAAAAATACATTTTTATATATAAAAACAATTATTTAGTTTTGTCTAAAACTTATTTTAGATGCATAAAATATTATTTTTTGCCTACTCTATTTTGACTTGTATGACCGTGAAAGCTCAAAATTCTACCATATCCGGAACCATATCATCAAACAGTTCGCCAGAGGCCTATGTGAATATTTATTTGAAAGGCACTCAGCTTGGCGCGGCATCAGACGAAAATGGTAGATATGAGCTAAAAAATGTTCCTGCAGGTAAGTACACAATTATTGCTTCTAACATAGGTTTTGAACAGTTTAGAAAATCAATTATCATTTTAAAAGGTGAAGATCAAGTAGTAAATATCAACCTAAAACCCTCAACCGAATCCCTTGATGAAATGGTAGTAACAGGCACTTTAAAACCGGTAAGCAGATTGGAGAGCCCGGTACCTGTAGAGGTTTATACACCTACTTTTTTCAAGAAAAACCCAACACCTAGTATTTTTGAGGCGCTACAAAATGTAAATGGTGTACGCCCACAAATAAATTGTAATGTATGTAATACTGGCGATATTCATATTAACGGACTTGAAGGACCGTACACTTTGGTTCTTATAGACGGAATGCCCATTGTTAGCGGACTTGGAACCGTGTATGGATTATCTGGAATTCCCAATTCACTTATAGAACAAATTGAAGTCGTTAAAGGCCCTGCATCTACCTTATATGGAAGTGAAGCTGTTGGCGGACTCATAAATATTATTACCAAGGACAATTTATCGGCACCCGATTTTTTTGTCGATAGTTTTGTAACCGATTGGGGGGAATTCAACCTCGATGTTGGCACAAAATTCAATGTAGGTAAAAAAGCCAACGTTCTATTGGGCGCAAACTATTTTAAGTATGACAACCCTATAGATAATAATGGGGACAATTTTACCGACCTCACGCTACAAGATCGTATATCGGTGTTTCAAAAATGGAATTTTGAAAGAAAAGATGCTAGAATTTTTTCTTTGGCAAGTAGAATTTTTTATGAAGACAGATGGGGAGGAGAAATGCAATGGACTCCAGAATTTAGAGGCGGAGATGAAATTTATGGCGAGAGTATTTACACCCGAAGATGGGAAATTTTAGGAAAGTACCAATTACCGGTAGCGGAACAAATGATGCTTTCTTTTTCTTATAATGACCACAATCAAAACTCGGTCTATGGCGATGTACCCTACTTAGCAGATCAGCGCATTGGTTTTACACAATTGACATGGGACAAAACTATGGGTAAACATAGCCTTTTAGCAGGTACGGCTTTGCGTTACAATTATTACGACGATGATACTCCGGCCACATCGAATTTAGAGGGCAATGAACCTGATGAAGTAATTATACCGAGCCTTTTTTTACAGGATGAGATTATGTTCAACAATAAACATTCGTTACTTCTAGGGGGCAGATATGATTATGATAGCCGCCACGGTAATATTTTTACACCTAGGGCAGCTTATAGATTTAAGTTTACCGATAACGACATTATACGTCTTAATGCCGGTACCGGATTTAGGGTAGTTAACCTGTTCACAGAAGATCACGCAGCATTGACCGGATCAAGAGACGTTATTATTGCTGAAGAATTAGAGCCAGAAGAGTCATTTAATGTTAATCTTAACTTTCTAAAGAAGATTTATAGTGACAATGGCACCTTTATTAGTCTAGACGCTTCGGCATTTTATACGTATTTTCAAAACGTAATAATACCCGATTATGACACCAACCCCAATCAGATTATATATGATAATTTAGATGGAAAATCCATTTCTAAGGGAATAAGCGCAAATATTGATATTTCTATGTTTAACGGGTTCCAATTTATGCTTGGTGGAACTTTGCAAGATGTAAGCAATACCGAAAACGGGGTTACGCAACGCCAGATTTTAACAGAAAGTTATTCAGCCAATTGGAGCGTGGGTTACCATATTCGTCCTTGGAGTTTAAAAATAGATTACACCGGTAATTTATACGGCCCTATGCGATTGCCCACCTTGGGAGAAACTGACCCTAGACGAGATTTTTCGCCTGCATGGAGTATTCAAAACATTCAATTTTCATATAGCGGCTTACAGAATTTTGAAATTTATGGAGGGGTTAAAAATTTATTGGACTGGACACCTAACCGTGGTAACCCCTTTATCATTGCCCGCGCCAACGATCCATTCGACAAAGAAGTAACCTTTGACGCAAATGGCAATGCCTTGGCAACACCTAACAATCCAAATGCATTAACTTTTGACCCCTCTTATGTCTATGGTCCAAATCAAGGAATACGTTCTTTTATTGGGCTACGTTATACTTTGAATTAAACATTAAAGACACAGGCTATTTTGTATTTTTGATGTTCTCGTCCTTAAATAAAAAAGGAGGACTATCTAGTAAATACATGAACGATTTCGATTATATCATCATTGGCGCAGGCGCATCTGGTTTATTACTGGCAGATGCTATGATTACTGATTCGTTTTTTAAGAGCAAAAGAATTTTACTACTAGATAAAGCTCCAAAAAATAATAATGATAGAACATGGTGTTTCTGGGAAAAAGGTAACGGTCAATTTGAAGAGATAATCCACAAAAAATGGGATTCCATTCATTTTCAAGGAGAAAATATTACCAAAAGAACCAAAATAGCACCCTATTCCTATAAGATGATAAGAGGCATAGACTTCTATAATCATTATTTGCAAAAGGTAAATACTTCCCATAACATAACATTCATACAGGAAGCCGTAATAGAAATCGAGGAAACGGATAAAGAGGCCATGGTAAAGACCGAGAACAACATGTATTCTGGTAAGTACGTATTCAATAGTCTTTTCGACTATAAAATGCCCATGCAGCAAACAAAATATCCGGTATTGCAGCAACATTTTGTAGGTTGGGTTATACAGACCGATAAGCCTGTTTTCAATACCGAAGAAGTCACATATATGGATTTTTCCATCCCTCAAAAAGGAAATACCAGATTTATGTATGTACTACCCTATTCCAACAATACCGCATTAATTGAATACACTTTATTTTCAGAAAAGTTATTGCCAAAAGACGAGTATGAGGAAGCTATAAAAGAGTACGTTTTAGAACGCTATAAATGCACTGCTTATAAAATTTTAGAAAAAGAATCGGGTTCTATACCCATGACCGCGTATGATTTCCGAGAGCACCATACAAACAGAATACGTTACATAGGTACAGCAGGTGGTTGGGCAAAACCAAGTACAGGTTATACTTTTATGAGTACAGCAAATAAAACACCTAAACTGATTGAATTCATTAAACAAGGAAGTCCCCTGAAAAAATTGAACCTAAAAGGTAAATTCTGGTTTTATGACATGCTGTTTTTAGATGTATTACATCATGATAATGCTAATGGGCATCGCATATTCGAATTCATCTTTGCTTCATTACCACCACAAAAGGTTTTTAAATTTTTAGATGAAAAAACAAATCTAAGAGAAGACATCGTATATATAAACGCTTGCCCCAAAACACCGTTTATTAAGGCATTGATCAAACGAATTTTCTAGACCGTTCTGTTCATTAGGTTTTCGCCAAATTGCCTCAATAAATCTTTATTTTCTTGTTCTATGTCTATACCCTCAAGAACATCAAAAGCCTTCGCCGTATAATCGGCAATAGCACTTTTTGTGGCTTGATCCGCTTTGGTCTTTTCAAAAATAGAGCGCACAGCATTGATTTTCGCGTCCGCTTCTTTGGGGTGAATGGAATATAAGTGCTCTAATTCCTTTGAAATTACCTCTGATCCAGAATTCAGAGCTTTAAGATATAAATAGGTTTTTTTATTCTCTATAATATCTCCTCCTACTTGTTTACCAAAGGTTTCAGGGTCTCCGAAAACATCTAAATAATCGTCTTGTAATTGAAATGCGATACCAAGATTCAATCCGAAATTATACATCTGTTCTTGAGCTTCATCTGAAGCACCTGCAACTATTGCGCCCATTTTCAAGGCGGCAGCAACTAAAACAGCAGTCTTGTATTCGATCATTTTAAGATACTCGGGCAACATTACATCGTCCCTAGTTTCAAAATCGACATCGTATTGCTGGCCTTCACAAACCTCTAATGCAGTTTTACTGAATAATTTGGCCAAGTCTCTAAAGACATTAGGCTCATAATTTTCAAATAGCTGATAGGCCATGATCAACATTGCGTCACCAGAGAGAATACCTGTATTTATATCCCATTTTTCATGAACCGTGGTCTTACCTCTACGTACAGGAGCATCATCCATAATATCATCATGAACTAGAGAAAAATTATGAAAAACCTCAACAGCAACGGCGGCATCCAAAGCTTTTCTGAAATCGGTTTTAAAAATTTCGGCAGTCATTAAAACCAATACAGGCCGTAACCTTTTACCGCCCAGACCAAGAATATAAGTAATTGGCTCATATAAGTTTCTAGGCTCTTTTGTAATCTTCATTGAGTCTAAATACGTAATAAACTCATCTCGATATTCACTGATAGTGTGCATTCTTAGCAATTTTATACAAAAATAGAACAAATATGGCTGAATGAAGCCGCTTTTCAATTGAGAAGAAATAAAACTTTACCGGAGATTTATAACCGGAAAAAAGAGATTATAGTATAAACCAATACGGCTTACAACGATGCTCTCTTAATAAGTCTTGAAGGCATGATCACCTTTGTGACACCATCACTTTTTAAATGTTGGGCAGCTCTTTTTGCCATTTCATTAAAATCGGTGGAAATTGTAGTAATACCGCCAAAAACAATTTCCTTGGAAACGTTATCGTTTTGGGAAAGAATACCAATATCCTCACCAATTTTATATTTTTTCCTTACCGCATCCCTTAAAATTTGCCAAAGTATCGTATCGCCTAAAGCAAAATATAAATTACCCTTGTTAGCCGACCCTATGGTGTAGTTATTTTTAATGGCTCCATTGATAGCATACTCCGTTATGAACTTTTGAAATGCATTTTTAATAGAAATAGGGGAAAAATCACTCTCTTCATTGAAGTATAATATAATCTTCTTGTACTTTTTAATTTCAGGTAGTAATCTTACTAAAGAGGTATAAATAACTTCTTCAAATTCTTGAGATATATAGGAGTAGGATGCTCCTAAATCTAAATACCGGTCAACCAATAACAACTTTTTGGGCTCTATGCCTTTAAGCAATGATTCCACCTTTTCATTTTGTATGGGAGCAATAACATACATTCCATATTTTCCATTAATATTAGAAATTATAGTTTCAAAAACGGTGAGATTATTATGATGAAAAAAAACATCGATCTGAAACCGCTTACCCATTTCTTTTCGAAAAGTTTTATAGAATTCTTCTTGATAACTTTGAAAGGCAAACAACAGCAATGCCATTCTTTTTGTAATATTCGTAGCCTGGCTAATTACAAAATAACCCTTTAATTGTCTTGATTCTATTAAGCCTCTATTTTTAAGTTCTTCATAGGCTTTAAAGATGGTTTTTCTAGCATAACCAATCTCTTCAACCATAGTGTTTATAGAAGGTAATTGATCACCAACCGTTAAATTTCCATCTTCAATAGATTCAATTACTCCTTGAACTAATTGCTCATGTTTTGTAAGGTTATTATTGTGGGTTAGGTTTAGAATTTTACTAATAACCGGCATAAATTATAAATGAAATTTGCAGCCGTCAATATACAATTTAAAAGAATACTTCAAAATTTCACTTCTTAATTTGAAGTGAAATCCGTTTAATTTTTTAACACAAAACTAACCGCCAAAAGATTTCAGCACCTATAAATTATTCCAACTAGGGATACTTAATTCATACATAAAAGTTAGTTCTCCTCACAAATAAAATATAGCAAAATCATTGTAATGTATCAGGTTTTATAGGAACTGATAAAAATATTCACAAAAGACATAATATATTAATTTGATAAAAATTTAAGATTTAAATAACAATTTCAAAATTTATCATAGTATAATTTATTAAATTAACATTTTATTATATATTTGTTCACAGTAGCATAGTGTATCATAGTCTCTTCATCTCAAAATAGCTTCCAAAAGAGTCTATAATGCCTATGCTAACATATTTAACTAACAACTGTAAGAACTAACTTTATGAATTATCAAACAGACTTTTCTAAGTTTTCCATGATTCGGAATCATGTAAGCTTAACGATGATTTTATTTTTTAGTGGATTTCTCTTTATGAATCTCCACGCACAGACAACCGTTTCTGGAACTGTAACATCAGCTTCAGACAACATGCCGTTACCGGGCGTATCAGTCATAGATGCGAATAACCCAACAACGGGAGTACAAGCGGATTTTGATGGAAACTTCACCATCACCGTAGATGATGGTAGTACAAGTTTACGATTCAGCTACATTGGTTTTAAAGCTGTGGTTGTTCCCGTAAACAACCAAAGCACCATCAATGTATCTCTTGAGGAAGACGTAGCCAATTTGGACGAAGTTGTAGTCGTTGGTTACGGTACTCAGAAAAAAGCGACCGTAACAGGTGCGGTAACCGCAGTACAGGGTCCGGTTCTTGAAAGTTCGCCCGCCATTAGTGTGTCAAACTCTTTAGCTGGTAGATTACCCGGGGTAGTAATTGTTCAGACCAGTGGGGAGCCTGGTAATGACGAATCGAACATTAGTATTCGTGGAACCAATACCTTAGGAAACAACCAACCTTTGATTGTAATTGACGGAATACCAGATAGAGATGGTGGTATAGGCCGTATTAACCCAGATGATATTGCCAATATATCTGTACTTAAAGATGCATCAGCTGCAATATACGGAGCTAGAGCGGCCAACGGAGCAATAATCGTTACTACCAAAACCGGTAAAGCCGGCAAAATGCAAATAAATTATAAGGCTGATTTTGGTATAACCAGACCTACAAGAGTACCAGAAATGGCAAGTGCGGTAGAGTATCAAACTATAATGAATGAATTAGCTATTTACAATAGTAATATTCCTTCAGCTCAATGGGGAGCGGCAAATACCGCTTTTCAAACTACAGGTAGCTATACCATACCGGGTAGTGACCCTGCTGAAACCGTAAACGCTGCATTTAGTCCAGAAACAATCAATAATCATAGAACCAATGCTGATCCATGGTTATACCCAGATACAGATTGGTTCGGTGCAACTTTTCAAGACTGGGCAGAACAACAAAGACATAACCTATCTATAAGTGGTGGTAGTGAAGATTTAAAATATTATGCTTCTTTAGGTTATGCAGACCAAGGAGCTATTTACAAAAACTCTGCGAACAGATATCAACAATATAATTTTAGAATCAATACCGATGCTAGAATAAATGAATATCTGTCTACTAAGTTAAGTATGGCCTATAGAAAAGAAGATAGAACTTTCCCAACCGAAGGCGCAGGTGCTATTTTCAGAATGTTAATGAGAGGTAGACCTAACGAACCTGCAATATGGCCAAATGGCTTACCAGGACCTGATATTGAAAACGGACAGCAACCAGTGGTTGTTACAACCAACGCTACAGGGTATGATAAACAACCAACAGATTACCTACAATTTACAGGTTCTTTGGATATTACCAACCCATGGGTAGAAGGTCTTAAACTGACATTATTGGCAGGTGTTGACCAAAGTCAATTACGTAGAAAACTATGGCAAACACCTTGGACACTTTATTCTCTTGATCGTGCAAATTATATAGCTACTGGTGTTCCAGAACTTACAGGATCTATACGTTCTAATTTTACAGATGCAAGATTATTACAAGAATCTAACAACGTACTAAACACTAACCTTACCGGTTTATTAAGTTATGATAAAACTATTGGTGACGACCACACCATTAACTTATTGGCCGGTGTTACCCGTGAAAACTTCCAAGGAGAATTTTTCTCTGCATTTCGAAGAAATTTCCTTTCTACCGCTGTTGACCAATTAGGTGTCGGTGGTGAAATTGCACAGGAAACGGATGGTTACGGTTACAATAGAACCCGTTTAGGCTACTATGGTCGTGCGCAGTACAATTACAAAGAAAAATACTTAGCAGAATTTATTTGGAGATATGATGGATCTTACATCTTCCCAGGTAATGATCGTTTCGGATTCTTCCCTGGTTTATTGGTTGGTTGGAACATTAACAATGAAGATTGGTTCAATGTTGACTCGATCAGCTATTTAAAATTAAGAGGTTCTTACGGTGAAATGGGTAATGATCAAGTTTCTTTTGACACTAATGGTGATGGAGAAATTACAGATGATGAATTACAAGAATATGCGTACCAATCTATCTATGAGTTTGGTCAATATCCAATTAATGGACAAGTGCAAACTACCTTATTTGAAAACCTCTTGGCCAACCCTAGTTTTACTTGGGAACGTGCTAAAAACTTTAACGTTGGTTTAGATGGTATTGTACTTGATGGCAAGTTAAGTTTCACTTTAGAATATTTCTTGAACAAGCGTGATCAGATTCTTATTCAGAAAACTGGTTCTACTCCGGGATCCTCAGGTATTTCTGAATTATTACCTCCTGTTAATGCAGGTAAAGTAAATAACGAAGGTTTTGAATTTGCCTTGAATTACTTTGGCGGTAGTGTAGACGGCTTCAAATGGGATGTTGGCATAAACGGTGGTTACGCGCAGAATACGGTAGAATTTTTAGATGAAATACCAGGTGCACCTAGCTATCAATTACAAGAAGGAAAGCCTATTGGTTCTTACTTAGTATATGAATCAGATGGTGTGTTTATCGATCAAGCTGCCATAGATGCCAATCAGTTAGACTATAGTGCCGTTAAACCTGTATTAGAGCCGGGCGACATGAAATTTAAAGATGTTAATGGCGATGGCGCTATCAATGACTTAGATCAAGTAAGACTTAAAAATAGTATTAATCCTAATTTCAACTATGGTGTTACGTTCAATGCTTCATATAAGAATTTTGATCTTTCTGTATTATTACAAGGAGCTACAGGGGCTAAGTTATTTATTCAAACAGAATCTGGTGATATCGGAAACTACTTAAAGTACAGCTTTGACAACAGATGGAGTCCAGACAACCCAAGTAGCGAACACCCAAGACTTGCGAGTCGAGGAGACACCTATTATACTGGTGGAGATTATGGCAATAACACCTATAATTTGTTCAGTAAAGATTACTTAAGACTTAAAAATGTTCAGTTGGCCTACAATTTCCCTTCAGAAATGATTGAGCAATTTGGTCTATCTAAATTTAAGATATATATGAGCGGTCTAAACTTGGCAACATGGGCGGCACAAGATATATATGATCCTGAATCGACTAGTAATGATGGTCAGTTTTATCCGCAACAGACTATTATTAACACAGGTTTTAGTTTAACATTTTAAAAAAAAATCATGAAAAAAGGAAAATTAGTACTCTTAGGCTTACTAGCGCTAGCGTTAGTACCTATTTCGTGTAATGAAGATTTTTTAGAAACGCAACCATTAGATTCTATTTCGGCAGATGCCACTTGGTCAGATGGTACGTTAGCACAAGCTTTTGTATTTAATGTATACGCATCTCTTGGCTATGGAGGGTTTGAGGAAGAAGGCTTGGCTTCATTAACAGACGAAGCAATGTTTACACACTCCGGTAGAGGAGTAAATGTTATCACAGAAGGTTCACTTTCACCATCAGGTACAGGAAATGTGAATATCATTCCACAATGGAACGAGCTATATTCAGCTATACGTAAAGCGAATATTGCCATACAAGAATTACCTAATTCAACTTTCGATGACCAAACGTTAAAAGACAGGTTATTGGGTGAAGCTCATTTTCTAAGAGCATATTATTACCATCAACTAATGCGTTATTACGGTGGCGCACCACTAGTTGATGTAGCATACGGCTTAGACGACGATTATTCAATTGCAAGAGGCACTTATGCTGAAAATGTAGATTTTGTAATTAGCGACCTTGAACAAGCTATATCTCTTCTAGACGGTAAAGAAGTTACTCCTGGTAGAGCATCGATGTTAAGCGCTATGGGGTTAAAATCTAGAGTTTTAACATATGCCGCAAGTGATTTACGCGACGGTCCTACTGCCAGCGCTAAATCAGCTACATTGAGCGGGTATTCAAATTTAGAATTAGTGGCTTACACTTCTGGGGACAGAGATGCAAGATGGACTGCCGCCAAAACTGCTGCCAAGGCGGTTTTAGATGCAACCACTGGTTATAAATTAGATTTGACAGAGCCAGCAAGTGCAGAAGAAGCTACACAGACATATATCTCTATTGCTATGGGAGGTGGAAGTGCTGTAGGCGATGCTGCCGCAAGATCCGAACTTTTATTTGAAAGAACGCATTCAGCATTATTTACCGAAGAAAGTAATTGGCCATTAGGTGGTATTCACCAAGGGATCAACAACGGTCCCAACGGTTACCATAACTGGGCGGGTAATACACCTATTCAACAATTGGTAGACGACTATCAAATGATGGACGGTTCTGATTTCGACTGGAGCAATGAAGAACACGCGTCTGCACCATACGAAAATAGAGACCCAAGACTGGCAGCCACTATCCTTTATGATGGTGCCCCATGGAAACCTAGACCAGACGATGTAGCGTCAATTGACCCATATGATGAAATACAAACTGGTACCTATGCTGATGGTAGCGGAGGTATTATACCTGGTGTAGATATGCGAGATTCGCCAATTGAAAACTGGAACGGAAGTAGAACTGGGTATTATGTACGCAAGTTTATCGATCCAGACCCAGCATTGGTCGACAATCAATCAAGTGCACAAGTGGTTCCTTGGCCGTTTATTCGATATACCGAAATCGTATTGAATTATGTAGAAGCTTCTATTGCCCTAGGTGATGAAGGCGAGGCAAGAAATTGGCTGAACAAAATTCGTTTTAGAGCAGGTATGCCGGCAATTACCTCATCAGGCACAGCGCTTTTAGAAGATTATATCAATGAAAGAAGAGTTGAATTGGCATATGAAGAACACAGATACCATGATGCAAGAAGATGGATGATCGCTGATCAAACTTTGGGCAGGGGCATTAAGGTTATGAAAGTAACAGCAACCCTTAAAGCCGGTGCAACACCAAGAACTCCTTATCAGTATGACACATCTGTATATGATTACACCTATACCGTTGTAGACAATAATGATAATGAAACCAGAACTTGGGACGACAAGATGTATTTCATGCCTATTAGTAGAGATGAGATCAATAGAAATAACCTTTTGATTCAGAATCCAGGTTATTAGTTTAGTTTAAATTGAGTTAAATTAAAGATCTATTCCTTTTTGGAATAGATCTTTTACTTTTAAACAAATGACAAAAAATCTAATCTTCTATATTCTTATAATTTTCTTATTACATCAAAGCTGTACAGAGAAAGTTAAAAAAGATGAAACCTCTTCAACAATTAACAAGATTGAAGAACCCTCCCTATTCACTCTTTTATCCGAAGATGAAACGAAAGTAACTTTTCAAAACACCTTAAAAGAAGGTTTAAATGCCAATGTATTGGTATACGAATACCTATATAATGGCGGTGGTGTCGCCACAGGAGATTTTAATAATAATGGTTTACAAGATTTGTATTTCACTTCTAACATGGGTGAAAATAAATTTTATTTAAATGAAGGTAATTTATCATTTAAAGATGTTACATCAATTTCTAAAGTTTCGGGCAGACCAGGTCCTTGGAAAACCGGTATTACATCTGCCGATGTTAATGGTGATGGAAAATTGGATCTATACTTATGTTATTCTGGAGCGTTGCCAGATGTAAAGCGTAAAAATCAACTTTTTATAAATCAAGGTAACGACACCAATAACATACCCATTTTCAAAGAACAAGCGGAAGAATATGGTCTAGCTAGTGCTGCATTTAGCAATCAAGGCTATTTTTTCGATTACGATAAAGATGGCGATTTAGATATGCTATTACTAAATCATAACCCAAAATCTTTACCTGTTTTAAACGAAATGAGCACAAAAAAGTTTTTAAAGAAAGACGATCCATTACAAGGCATACGCCTTTTTGAACAAACAAATAACAGGTTTGTCGACGTTACCGAAAAAGCGGGTATTAGTGGGTCTGCACTCACTTACGGCTTGGGCATTGGTATAAGTGATATTAATAATGACGGGTGGCAAGATTTTTACGTATCTAATGATTACACCGTACCCGACTACCTGTATATCAATAACAAAAATGGCACATTTACAGACCAACTGGGTGATCAAATGGGGCATACAAGTCATTTTTCCATGGGCAATAATGTAGCCGATATTAATAATGATGGATTACAGGATATTTTCACTTTAGATATGCTCCCTAAGGATAATAAGCGTCAAAAGTTATTATTATCCCCTGATAATTATGAAAAATTCGATTTAAACATTAGAAGTGGATTTCACCATCAATACATGCGTAACATGTTACAATTGAATAATGGTGATAATAGCTTCAGTGAAATTGGACAACTTTCTGGCATATCCAATACCGATTGGAGTTGGGCTCCACTATTTGCAGATTTCGATAACGATGGTTTTAAGGATCTATTCATTACCAACGGATATTTTAGGGACTACACCAATTTAGATTTCATAAATTACATGGACAGTTACGTAAAATCTAAAGGTAGACTACAACGACAAGATGTATTGGAACTCATTAAAGAAATGCCAGCTTCTAACCTAACAAATTTTTATTATTCCAATAAAGATGGCGTCAATTTTACGGATCAGACCATAGAAGCAGGTACAAATCAGCCTGCCAATAGTAACGGTGCCGTTTATACAGATTTAGATAACGATGGCGATTTAGACTTAGTGATCAACAATATTAATAAGCCCGCCTTTATTTATAGGAACGATACACCTAAAGACACCGACAACTTTATAAATATTCAATTAAATGGTAATAACAAAAACACAAAAGGTATAGGTACAAAGGTTAGTATTTTTACCAATGGAAAAACACAGGTAGTAGAGCAAATGCCCACCAGAGGTTATCTCTCTACCGTATCTTCAGTTCTACATTTTGGGTTGGCAAACGCAACTACTATAGATTCTTTAGTGGTAGTATGGAATTCTGGAAAAACCGAAACTATTAAAGACCTTTCAACAAACCAATTGATTGTATTGGATGAGGACAATGCCAATACAAATGTTAAGTCTCATAAAAGAGCAAAGCCTTTATTTTCACCTGCCTCTAACGCTATAGATTTTGTACACCAGCCTTCAACAGTTAATGACTTTAAAAGACAGTCGCTTTTACTAAAGCAGCTATCGCATACCGGACCACCAATTGCTAGTGCAGATTTAAATAAAGACGGATTAGAAGATGTTATTATCGGCGGTGGAGTTGACCAACCAACTTCTATATATCTTCAAAATACCAGAGGTAATTTTAAACAAAAATTGAATACAGATTTTGAGAAAGACAAAGCATATTATGATGCCGATATTGCAGTGCTTGATGTAAATAATGATGGTTATTTAGATATTTATGTAGGCAGTGGCGGCTACCATCACTTGACCGCCAATGATCCTCTCTTGCAAGACAGACTTTATTTGGGCGACGGCCAAGGAGGTTTTTTGAAAATGAAAAAATCCTTACCAAAAATATCCACAAGTACCGGCTCAGTTACATTCTCAGATATAAACAATGACTCATTTCCAGATATTTTTGTTGGAGGATATATTACTCCGGGTCGTTTTCCCGAAATACCTAGAAGTTACATTCTCATTAATGATGGAAAGGGAAATTTTTCGGATAAAACGGATGTAATTCAGCCAAGTTTAAAAAATATAGGCATGGTTACAGACTCCCAATGGGTAGATATAGATGGTGACCAAAAAGAGGATTTAATTGTAGTTGGCGAATGGATGCCTATTAGTATATACTTGAACAAAAATGGAAAGTTGACCCCTGCAACAGATCAGTTTTTTGAAAAACCTCACTCTGGATTATGGACAAGCCTTCAGGTTACAGACCTTAATAACGATGGTAAACCCGATATAATTGCTGGAAATATTGGCACAAACACACAATTTAAAATTAGTACCGAAACTCCGGCAGAATTGTACTACTCTGACTTTGACAACAACGGTTCAGTAGATCCTATTCTCAATTTCTACATCGATGGCATTAGCTATCCTTATGTTACAAGAGATGAACTACTTGGGCAACTTGCCAGTAAAAGGCAGGTTTTCAATAGTTATGAGAAATATGCCGATGCACGTTTAACAGATATATTTAATGAAACCGATTTGAAAAAAGCGAAAAAATTAACTGTTCATCATCAAGAAACCACATTGTTCTTAAGTACTGAAAGTAAAAAATTTAAAACCACAACATTACCTACGCAGGCACAGTACGCCCCGGTGTCTGAGATCATAACCTCAGATTTTAATCAAGATGGCAACAAGGACATTTTACTTTTAGGTAACGATGATAATTATAAATTAAGAATTGGTAAGTTCGACGCCAATTACGGTACGCTGTTAATGGGTAATACTAACGGAACATACAATTACATTCTCCAAACTCGATCAGGTCTCTCCATAACAGGAAGCAATACACATGCTGTGCTTATAGGCAACCAATTGATATTAACCAGTTATGGTGCTCCCACTAAAACTTATATATTAGACGCTAAATAACGATGACCATATTCTTTACAAACAAAATAGGTAAATCTCTTTTAATCTTACTTCTTCTAATAGTAACGGCATGCTCTACCAAAGAAGAGCAAAAAATGAGCGATAAAGAGGTTGTATTAAAATGGGCGAACATGACTTTGTTCATTACTAGACACACGCCTTCCAACTCACCCACTTTCGCATCCAGAGCTTTTGGATATACCGGACTCACCATGTATGAATCTGTAGTGCCAGGCTTTACCGAATACAATACCATGAACGGCCAGTTGTTAGGGTTAGAAAAGCTACCTCCGATTGACGATAAAAAAGAGTATGATTGGGTATTGGCCCTAAATGCAGGTCAATCAGAAATATTAAAAAATATATACGTTCAAACATCCGAAGAAAATATTCAAAAAATAGATTCTCTAGAGCAAGTTATTTACAATCAATTTCAAAAAGAAGTTGAAAAAGAAACGGTTCAGCGCTCGGTAGATTTTGGAAAAGCTATTGCCAATGCAATTTTTGATTGGTCTAAAACAGATGGTGGCCATAGAGGGTATCTTTTCAATTTTGACAAAACCATGATTCACCCAGACAGACCCGGTGCATGGAAACCCCCACTGTTCGCACAATCATTCAGTCATCATCCCTTACACCCACATTGGGGCGAGAATAGAACATTTGCTTCCATGAATAAAGAAGTAGAAGATCCAAAGATGATTCCATATGACACTACACCAGGTTCTCCTTATTATGAACAATTTGAAAATGTATACCTAAAAGATCTTGAATTAACCCAAATAGAAAAAGAAGCGGCAATTTGGTGGGGAGATGATCCAGATGTTAGTTTTACCCCACCCGGTCATTCGTATTATTTTACAGCACTTGCCGTAGAAGGCCATGATATCTCACTTATTGAAAGTACACAGGTATTTGCACAAGTAGGTATGGCGGTAGCAGATGCATTTATAAATTGCTGGAAATGGAAATATCAATTCTTTACCGAGCGACCTAATACATTTGTACCAAAATATATTGATGAAGAGTGGGAGTCTTTTTGGCCCGACCCGCCGTTTCCTTCTTTTCCATCAGGGCATGCGATACAAGCGGCAGCAGCGGCCACTGTTTTAGAACATAATTTTGGTAAGGAATTCACTTTTACCGACAGAGCTCATGAAGGAAGGGAAAGAGATGAATTGAAGGAAACTGATTTTGTAATTCGTACGTTCCATTCTTTTTGGGAAGCCGCACAAGAAACAGCTGATTCAAGATTTTACGGCGGTATACATACTCAACTGGACAATGAAGTAGGTTTAGAGAAAGGCAAAGTAATAGCTAAGAACATTTACAACTTAGAATGGAGAAAACCTCATGAACAATAACACCAAAACATTCATAAACCACCTAGTTTTATCCATTTTTTTCTTTGGATGGGTTAGCCATGCACAACAATTTACAGATGTTACAGAAGACTCGGGTATAAATCACCAATATGAGGTATACGAAGGAACTTTTGGTGGAGGTGTTACCGTTTTTGATTTCAATAATGATGGTTTTGAAGATCTTTACATCACCAGCGGTATAAAAGATGATAAATTATACTTGAACAACGGCGATGGAACTTTTAAAAACGTTTTTGAAGGATCTGGTCTTGAGGTTACCAGTAAGTATGTTACACAAGGCGTAGTAAGTGCCGATGTTAATAGAGATGGATTTAGAGATTTATTCATAACCACGATCACTACTACCGATGGTAAGAATATTATTCCAAGGGCAAAAAATCTATTGTTCTTAAATAATGGAGACTCCACCTTTAAAGATGTTACTAATGAATACGGATTAGAAGATTTAAATTCCTTCAGTACAGGTCCAAGCTTTGGCGATATTGATGCCGATGGTTACCCAGATTTATTTGTGGGCAACTATTTTCAAGAATTTACCGGTAAATTGGGAATCATAAAAGACGCTACCATAGTTAGTGCCAACCAAACAGCTAAAAGTTATCTATTAAAAAACGAAGGTGGCAAAAGTTTTGAAAATGTATATGATGACTATGCTCTAGGCCATAAAGGATTTGGATTTGGTGGTGTATTCACCGACTTTGATAATGATCAAGATCAAGACCTTTTGGTAAACCAAGATTTTGGGTATAAAGCAGTACCGAATTTTCTATACCAAAATGAATATCCTAATGAGCATTTTGAAGACGCAAGCAAGCAAACCGAAATGGATTTGAAGATCAACGCCATGGGAGCTGCTGTTGGAGACTTTAATGGTGATGGGTGGATGGATTATTACATTACCAATATCAAGTTCAACATGCTCATGGAAAACCAAGGCAATGGAAGACCATTTGAAGATAAAGCAAAAGAATTGGGCACGTATAATTTAGCCATTAGTTGGGGTGCCAATTTTGCAGATTTTGACCATGATCAAGATTTAGATCTGTTTGTGTCTAACGGAGATCTAAATCCTAATTGCACACCCATGGGCAATTTTTATTTTGACAACAATGATAATACCTATACCGAAAAAGGCAGGGAACTTGGCATTAACGATTATGGTATTGGCAGAGGTTCAGTCATTTTTGACATGGACAACGATGGGGATATGGACTTATTGGTCGTAAACCAAAAACCTATTTTAAACTACCCTATAGCATCTACAACACGTCTTTTTAGAAATGACATAGCCACCGAAAACTGGTTGAAAGTGGCATTAAAAGGTGTACAGGCCGAATCGAACGGAATAGGTTCAAGGGTAACGGTAATTACCAAGGGAAAAAGATTAATTAGAGAAATAGATGGTGGTGGATCCAGCCATTTGTCTCAAAACTCCGTCATTGCACACTTTGGATTAGGAGCAAATACAAAAGTAGACTCCGTTATTGTAGATTGGACTGGTGGCAATACTCAAGTATTAACTAATGTTGAGACTAACCAACAACTACAGATCATAGAAATTGCCCAACCCAAAAACAATCAAACTTATGTTTGGTATCTTCTGGGTGTGCTTATTTTAATAATTTCTGGTATATATTTATATCGCAAAAAATAAACACAACTACCTGATTATATTATCTTTACCGTCAATTAGATTTCCCTTTTAAAAAAATCTTTCCTAAAAATGCAATAGGTTTTAACTTCTTCGTCTTTATATATGAAGACCAATTGAAAATATTCTTGGATGTCATCCAACCAAAAAGATAACAAGAACCTGAATAGTTTTTTTGAAGAAGAATATGGCTCGATCAAGTACTATATTCAATCTAAAATTAAACAAACATCTGAAAGTGATGCAGAAGA
Organism: Maribacter litoralis; assembly: GCF_003075045.1. Classification (GTDB taxonomy): domain Bacteria; phylum Bacteroidota; class Bacteroidia; order Flavobacteriales; family Flavobacteriaceae; genus Maribacter; species Maribacter litoralis. The sequence goes on from NZ_QCZD01000004.1 coordinate 199,545, forward strand.
CATTATACAAGATGTTGCATTACGTATTTTCTCTAGACCTATTGACGCATTACCTATACATAACATTGGCGGTTATGTCTATAATGCAGTTAAAAATAAGATAACAGACATATTGCGCACTAAAAAATCGCGCTTAGATGACCAAGATCAACTAGAAGAACTTTGGACGGATTTCACCAACCTATTCTATGATGAAACTTCCAACGAATATCCCCATCATGTTCGCGAAAAGCTAAAGATTGCAATTAGTGAACTAAAACCTTTGTATAGGGATGTTATCATCGCAGTAGATTTTGAAAATTACAGTTACAAAGAAATTGCCTCTGAAACCGGCATACCACAAGGCACACTTATGTCTAGGAGACATAGGGCATTATCAATATTACTTAAAAGTATAGAAAATTAAAAAATAGCATTATGAAATCTAATTTGGAAAAAAACATGGAAAAATCAGTGCAACATTACGTGTACAAGGCGTTTAAAATTCTCTTTTTTGTTTTACTAGGTCTCGCTATAGCTTTTTTAGTGGGCTACATTGTCATGCGCCTATGGAATTGGCTTATGCCAAATATTTTTGGATTACCTCAAATAGATTATTGGAAAGCAATGGGAATACTTCTTTTCTCCAAAATAATCTTTGGTTTTGGAGGTGGAGACGGACCAGGTAACAAGAAAAAGAACAAGCGTAAAAAGTTCGCAAAATTTGACCCATGTAAACCTGTAAGAAATGACTTTTCTAAATGGAAACATTATGATGAATTCTGGAAAAATGAAGGAGAACAAGCCTACAAAGACTATGTTGCTAGAAATGAATCTATAAACAACGGATGATCTTTCCAAATAACATTAACAAATTGTAAAACTTAGGAAACTTTTGAAGTTTCTAAAGTTTCCTGATGTATATTTGCAGTCGTTATGAAAGAAAAAATAAGGGATACTGCTACACAGCTTTTCTTGGAACGTGGTTTTAAAAGTATAACCATGGACGATATTGCCAATGAAATAGGCATGTCTAAAAAAACTATATACAGCGAATATGAAAATAAGACATCGCTCGTAGAAGATTGCGTAATGGCAAAATTTTGCGTTCTTAATGAGGGTATAGATCTAATAATAGCAATGGAAAAGAATGCTATTGAAGAATTATACGAGATCAAAAGATTTGTAATGTCTCATTTAAACAACGAAAAAAGCTCCGCACAGTTTCAGTTAATGAAATACTATCCAAAAATTCATAAATCGTTAAAGCATCTACAATTTGAAAAAATGCATAAGTGTGTGCTTTTAAATGTAGAACGCGGTTTAGAACAAGGGCTTTTTAGAGACAACGTAAATCCTGAATTTGTAGCTCGAATATATTTTAGCGGTATGAATACCATTAAAGATCAGAACATTTTCCCCTTAGACCTTTTTCCCATCTCTGAACTTATGGATTCATTTTTAGAATACCATATAAGAGGAATCGTTACCCCTAAAGGAAAAGCCATATTAAACAACATCATCAATTCAAATCAAGAATAAATGCGAAATCAATTAGTAATTTTAATCACGGTACTAGCTCTCAATTTAGGCTATTCACAAGAGCAGACGTACACCTTCACATTAGAAGAGGCCATTCAATTTGCCTTAGAAAACAACTACACTGCCATAAATGCCAACAGGGACATCATTGATGCCCAAAAGCAAAAATGGGAGACAATAGCCGGTGGTTTACCGCAAATAAACGGATCAGTTGGGTACCAAAACCAACTAAAGCAACCTGTTACGCTTTTACCTGCGGAATTAGTAGGTGGTGCAGCCGGAGAATTTATTCCCGTAGTATTCTCGCAACCACAGTCTATGACCGCTACTGCAACGTTGACCCAACAGATTTTTGACGGCTCATACATTGTAGGGGTACAAGCAACTAAAGCTTTTTTAAGTTATAGTGCCAATAACAAGGAAAAAACAGAACTAGATGTTAGACAACAAGTAGTAGAGGCATATGGTAATGTACTTTTGGCAGAAGAATCGGTTGCTATTTTAGAAAAGAACAAGGCCAATCTCGAAAAAAATCTTTACGAAACCAGCAAACTTTACGAAAACGGCTTAGGAGATGAAGAAAGCGTAGATCAACTACAGATTACACTTTCTTCCATAGAAAATCAATTACAAAATGCATTAAGGTTAAAAGATATAACCCTACAAATGCTGAATGTTAGCATGGGCTTAGATTTAAATGCTCCAACACAGTTAACAGAAAATCTAGAAGATCTTACCGTTTCTAAAATGGACCTAGGTATTCTAAGTACGGCATTTAACATCAGTGAAAATGTAGATTATAAACTTGCAGAAAATTTAAACGAACAACGCTATTACGAGTGGAAACTAGCTCGAAGCCGTGCTTTACCAACCCTAAATGCGTTTGTAAACTACGGCAGTTCTGCATATTCAGAAAGTTTCGACTTTTTTAGTGGAGACCAAGAATGGTTCGATTCTTCTATACTAGGTTTCGATTTGAATATACCTATTTTCAGTTCTTTAAAACGTAGTGCCAGTACTCAACGTGCAAAAATTGCTTTAGAAAAAGCTAAAACACAGTTGACCGAAGCAGAACAACAAATTAGATTACAGTTAGAGAATGCCAAAAACAATTATACGTTGGCCATAAATAATTATGAAACGGCAAAACAAAACCTTTTACTCTCTGAGCGTATTGAAAATAAGAACCAAATTAAATACAAAGAAGGTTTGGCAACTAGTTTTGAGCTTAGACAGGCACAAACCCAACTATATACAACACAACAAGAATTTTTACAGTCTATGGTTGAGGTTATCAATAAAAAGACCGAATTAGAAATTATACTAAATACAAAATCCTAAATAGTCAATCATAAAAAAAACAATCATGAAAAAATTACCAATTTTACTAATTGCCGTCATAAGCCTTTACTCATGTGGTGGTAAAGATCAATCGGTAGCTGAAATTATTTCGGAACAAAATCTTGAGGCAATCAGAGCCAAGAAAAATGAAATAACTACACAGCAGAAACTAATAGATGCCCAACTTAAATCATTGGACTCTGCAATTGCTATTTTAGGAAATGAAGAGAAATTGCCTTTGGTGAATACGCTAACGGCAAAGAAAGAAGTGTTTAACCATTACTTGGAATTACAGGGAGATGTTAGCACCAAGCAAAATGTACTGATCTACCCAGAAATGGCAGGTACCTTGCAAAGGGTACATGTAAAAGAGGGCGACCGTGTAAGCAGAGGACAAGTTTTGGCTACTATTGACGATGGTGGTCTGTCTAGCCAGTTAAACCAATTAAAAACCCAGGCATCTTTGGCTAAAACCACTTTTGAGCGTCAAGAACGTTTATGGAACCAGAATATTGGCTCTGAAATTCAATACCTACAAGCGAAAACCAATTATGAGGCGGCAGAAAACATGGTGTCACAAGCAGAAAGCCAATTAGGTAAATCTACCATTAGAGCTCCTTTCTCAGGTATTATTGATGATGTAATCAAAGATCAAGGTACGGTAGTAGCCCCAGGTCAAGGATCAGAAGTATTTCGTATTGTCAATTTATCTGATATGTACATTGAAGTTGAGGTACCAGAGGCCTATATAGGTAATGTGACAAAAGGTAAGGAAGCCTTGGTTTACTTTCCTGTTTTAGGTGATAGTATGGTTACAAAGATTAGGGAGACCGGAAATTTCATCAACCCGGCAAACCGATCATTTGAAGCTGAGATACCGGTACCGAATAAGGAAGGTAAAATTAAACCCAACCTTACCGCAAAAGTGAACATTAACGATTATACCAGTGAAAATGCCATTTTAATACCTACGAGTATCATTTCTGAAAATGCAGAGGGAGAACAATATGTTTTTGTTGCAGATGAAGCAAGTGCAGAAGGAGAATCGATAGTAAAAAGAACAATTATTACCACAGGTAAAACGCAAGGTGCAGAAATAGAGGTATTAACTGGTTTAAATGACGGAGACCATATTATTAAAGAAGGCGCTAGAAGCGTTAAAGATGGTCAGAAAGTTAAAATCAAAAAATAAAGATCGATGAGTAAAGTAAAAAAGAACGCCGATAAGGAATTCGGTCTTTCATCATGGTCCATAGATAACCCGTCGGTTATTTATGTTATGATAGCCATTTTTCTTTGGTTAGGCTTCAGTGCGTACATGGCTATGCCCAGAGAAGACTTTCCTGAAATCATAGAGACTAAAATATACATTAGTACCCCATATCCTGGTAACACCGCAGAGGATATTGAAAAACTAATAACCGACCCTTTAGAAGATAGGCTAAAGAATATTAGCAATGTTGTAGAGATTGTTTCTACTTCTCAAGAAGATTACGCCATTTTAACCGTAGAATTTGATGAGGACATAACTGTAGAACAAGCCAAACAAAAGGTAAAGGATGAAGTAGATAGTGAAAAAGCAAGTGAAGATTGGCCAACGTTTAACGGCGCAAAAGTAGAACCCAATGTTTTTGATCTAAATTTCTCAGAAGAAGTGCCGATCATGAACATCAATTTTACGGGAGACTATCCTGTGGAGAAATTGAAGGAGTTTGCCGAATATCTACAAGATGAAGTAGAAGATCTACCAGAAATTAAGCAGGCAGATATACGTGGTGCACAAGACCTTGAAGTTGAAGTAGGTGTGGATGTCTACAAGATGATGGCTGCTAAAATAAGTTTCCAAGATGTCATCAGCGCCATAAGTAATGGTAATATGACCATGTCTGCAGGTAACCTGAAAACAGTTGGTCAAAGACGTACCATACGTATTCTTGGTGAAATTGAAGACCCAAAAGAATTGAACAATTTTGTAGTCAAATCTGAAAATGGCGCAGTTTATCTTAAAGATATCGCTACGGTTAATTTTCATGCTAAAGATAAAACTACCTATGCCCGTGAGTTTGGCAATAATGTAGTAATGCTCGATGTAAAGAAGAGAGCGGGTAGAAATGCGATTTCTGCCGCTGATAAGATCAAAGAACTGGTTAAAAAGGAAAAAGCGGAATACTTTCCATCGGATCTAAATATTTCTATTGCCAATGATTCTTCTACGCGTACATTGAACCAAGTAGATGATTTGGTGAACAATATCATTTTCGGGATCATTCTTGTTGTTACCGTATTAATGTTCTTTTTAGGATTTAGAAACGCACTCTTCGTTGGTTTTGCCATACCGATGTCAATGTTCATGTCATTCGTAATTTTATCATGGCTCGGTTATACGCTAAATACCATGATTCTTTTTGGTATGATCATGGGCTTAGGTATGTTGGTTGATAATGGTATTGTGGTAGTAGAAAACGTATACCGTTTAATGGACGAAGGTCTTTCTAGAACTGAAGCTGCCAAAAAAGGTATTGGCGAAATAGCCTATCCCATTATTATTTCTACGGCAACAACGGTAGCAGCCTTTGTACCTTTAGGATTGTGGCCTGGTATTTTCGGGCAGTTTATGATCTATTTTCCAATTACACTTTCTGTAGTATTGGGATCGTCATTGTTCGTGGCAATTTTCATGAACTCCATGTTGGTTTCCAAATTCATGAGTACAGATGAAAAAGAACTGACCTTAAAGCAATTGATCAGAATGAGTATTATTCTAGGTGGACTAGGAATATTAATACTGATTTCTGGTGGTGCCATGCGTGGCTTGGGTTCTGTGTTGATATTGACCGGAATCATGTTCTGGGTATATAAATACGTTATTAAAGGTGCCGCAATCAAGTTTCAACGTAAAACCATGGTACGTTTTGAAAACTGGTATGAAAAACGACTAAAACATGCCCTTAGAGGCAATAATGTGTACTGGTACTTTGGTATTACATTTTTAATGTTGATCGGTGTCTTTATGCTTTTTGGAATGTCTGTAGGTAGTGGTCGTACCAAAATTGAATTTTTTCCCGACAACAAACCAAATGAAATTTATGTGTATGTAGAATACCCTGAAGGTACTTCTATTGAAAAAACCAATGAAATTACCAAAGAAGTAGAAAATCAGGTATACGCCATAATGGATGACCCTAAATACAAAAAGAACGGGGAAAATTTTATGATGGCTTCTGCTGTTTCAGTTGTTGGTGAAGGTGCAGGTAATCCGTTAACAGATGGTGGTTCTTCTGCAGAAATGCCACATAAAGGAAAAGTTACCGTAAACTTTAGTGAATACAAATACAGAGAAGGGTTAAATACCGAAGATATTAGAGCACGGGTGCAAAATGCATTACAGGGTATTTATCCTGGTGTTGCCATTTCGGTAGAAAAAGATGCCAATGGTCCACCAGCTGGTTTTCCTATCAATATTGAATTGGAAGGTAGTGATTATGATGAATTGATCAACACCGCCGAAGACATTAAAAACTTTATCAATACCAAAAATATTGCTGGTATTGAAGAGCTAAAAATTGATGTCAATAAAGGCAAACCGGCAATGCAAGTAATCGTAGATCGTGAAAAAGCGGGTGAACTTGGCGTTGCTGTTGGTCAAGTAGGCAACCAATTAAGACGCTCTATTTTTGGTGAAAAGGCAGGTGTTTATAAAGAGGACGGAGAAGATTATGATATCAATGTTCGCTTCAATGAAGATTTAAGGTATAATAAAAGTGCTTTGTTCAACCAGAACATCATTTTTAGAGACCCTTCTAACGGTCAAATAAAAGAAATTCCTATTTCTGCGGTAGCCAAGGAAAAAAACACGTCGGGCTTTAGCGCTATAAAACACCGCGATGGTAAACGAGTAGTAACTATTTATTCCGGATTAAAACCTGGCTTTACCGATGCCGGTGCTATTGTAGCTGAAATTCAAAATGAAATGGAAAGTTTCGATGGTACACCCGCTACTGTCAAAATAGATTATACCGGTCAGTTGGAAGAGCAAGCGAAGCAACAGGCATTCTTGGTAGGTGCCTTTTTCTCAGGATTAGGATTGATTATGCTTATTCTAATATTCCAATTTGGTGGTATTTCTAAACCATTAATTATTATGATCGCTATTTTCTTAAGCTTCATTGGAGTATTTGGAGGTTTAATGATTACCGGATGGTCTTTCGTAATTATGATGACCATGATGGGTATTATCTCTTTAGCAGGTATTGTAGTGAACAACGGTGTAGTCCTCTTAGACTATACACAAATATTGATCGATCGTAAAAAGATTAGGTTAGATATGGAAGATAGTGACCTATTGACCATTAATGACGCTACCGATTCTATGATCGTTGGTGGTAAAGCAAGGCTTAGACCAGTAATATTAACAGCGATCACTACTGTATTAGGCTTGATTCCACTAGCTATAGGTTTAAATATTGACTTCTTTTCTTTGTTCTCGGAATTTAATCCTAAGATTTACATGGGAGGTGACAATGTAGTCTTCTGGGGACCATTGGCATGGACGGTTATCTTCGGTTTATTGGTAGCCACCTTTTTAACCCTTATTATAGTACCGGTACTCTTCAATATAGTTTATCGTATAAAAATTAAGCTAAGAAATTGGGGCAGTAATAGTACTGATACTACCGAACAAATAGAAAGTGCAGCATAGGTATATTAAATAATAGTCCATAAAAAAGCCCGTATCAAAATTGATACGGGCTTTTTATTTGAGTTAGTTAACTTATTTATTGCTTACAACAGGATCCTTAGCACTTGCTTGTGTAACACTTGCTATTCTATTGTTATCAAAATTTACTTCGTTTATTACATCGCCTTCCCAAAATAACCATTTACCGGTTCTTACCCCGTTGTCATAATTACCCATGGCAATTTTTTCTCCTTTTTCGTTGAACATTTTCCACTGTCCATCTAGCTTTTCATTTACAAAATAACCTTCTTGAGACTTCTCTCCATTTGCGTGAAAGTATGTAGCTTTTATTTTATCTCCATCTTTTACAAAGGTGGGATCAACTTGTGCGTACGCTCCTAACGATAGTGCCATTACGGCTAAAATTAAAATCTTTTTCATGATATATATTTTTTTTGGATTATTGTTTTACAGTATTGTAACGTGATAAAGATACAATTATTTTGCAATTAATCAATGTTTAGATAACTTTTACGTAACATTAAATTTACATTGAAAGCATAACACATTGTTTTACAGTATATTTACATATTTAACTTATACGACTTCCCTAAAACCGGTCATCGAATAAAACCTACCTTTTATATAGACCTATAATGAAATAGACTTCTTAAATTTGCCCTTTCATTAAAGCACATGTTATGTATAGAAGCCATTCCTGCGGGGAACTAAGAGAATCACATATTGGTACAACTGTTACCCTTTCTGGGTGGGTTTCCAAAACCAGGGACAAAGGTTTTGTTGTTTGGGTAGATATACGTGATCGTTATGGTATTACACAATTGGTACTTGATGAAGATCGTACTAATGCAACACTTTTAGAACAAGCTAGAAATTTAGGTCGGGAGTTTGTAATTCAAATAAAAGGTGAAGTTATTGAAAGAGCTTCCAAAAATGCAAACATCCCAACGGGTAATATTGAAGTTTTGGTATCTGAATTAACCATATTAAACGAATCTAAGACTCCGCCGTTCACTATCGAAAACGAAACCGATGGTGGTGAAGATCTACGCATGAAATATAGGTATTTAGACATCCGTAGAAAACCTGTACAGAACAACCTTATATTTAGAAGTAAGGTAACTATGGAAGTTCGTAAGTTTTTATCTGGTGAAGGTTTTATAGAAGTAGAGACGCCGTACCTTATAAAATCAACACCGGAAGGTGCCAGAGATTTTGTGGTACCAAGTCGTATGAACGAAGGACAATTTTATGCCTTGCCGCAATCACCACAAACCTTTAAGCAATTGCTAATGGTTGGTGGTATGGATAAGTATTTTCAAATTGTAAAGTGCTTTAGAGATGAAGATTTACGTGCCGACAGACAACCTGAGTTTACACAAATAGATTGTGAAATGGCATTTGTTGAGCAAGAAGATATACTTAACGTATTTGAAAACTTGACAAAATACCTTTTGAAAGAAGTAAATGGTTTTGAAATCGAGTCGTTCCCAAGAATGACCTATGATGAAGCTATGAGCAAATATGGTAACGATAAGCCAGATATTCGTTTTGGAATGGAGTTCGGTGAATTAAATGCCGTTGCACAACATAAGGAATTCGGAGTTTTCAATTCATCTGAACTTGTAGTTGGTATAGCCGTACCAGGTGCAGCCTCTTACACACGTAAAGAATTAGATGCCTTGGTAAACTGGGTAAAACGTCCACAAGTTGGTGCCAAAGGAATGGTCTATGTAAAATGTAACGAAGACGGAAGCTATAAATCAACCGTAGATAAGTTTTACGACCAAGATGATTTGGCTAAATGGGCAGAAATCACCGGTGCTAAACCAGGGGACCTTATATGTGTACTTTCTGGAGATGCCAATAAAACAAGAACACAGTTAAGTGCCTTACGTATGGAAATGGCTACAAGACTAGGGCTAAGAAAACCAAACGAATTTGCACCATTATGGGTAGTAGATTTCCCATTATTGGAACTTGATGAAGAAACCGGTCATTACCATGCCATGCACCACCCGTTTACCTCTCCTAAACCAGGCCAGTTAGAATTATTGGAAACCGATCCAGGTGCAGTACGCGCCAATGCTTACGATTTGGTATTGAACGGTAACGAAATTGGCGGTGGATCTATTCGTATTCACGATAAAGAAACACAGGCGACCATGTTTAAGCATTTAGGGTTTACTCCGGAAGAAGCAAAAGCACAATTCGGGTTCTTAATGGATGCCTTCCAATACGGTGCACCACCACATGGCGGACTAGCATTTGGTTTAGATAGACTCGTAGCTATTTTAGGCGGACAAGAAACTATTAGAGATTTTATCGCCTTCCCTAAAAACAATAGTGGTCGTGATGTAATGATCGATGCCCCCGCAGCTATTGATAACGAGCAACTGAAAGAATTGAATTTAAAGTTAGATATTCAAGAATAGTTCATCTTGATCAATTTATAATTAAAAATCCTGCCACTGTGCAGGATTTTTTTGTTTTCTACTAGTTTCTATTTATTCATTAAAATAAAGCACTATTCATGTAAGGTATTTTTTGTTAAATTCACTTTGTGAAAAAATGGGTTAAAATTTTATTGTTTAGTTTATTGGGTATCCTACTCATATTAGGGGTTTTTGCGGGATATTTTTACTACAAGTTCGAGAATGCATATGACACCACCGATAGACCTTATAAAAATTATGTAGGATATATTGATCAGGAAAAAGCCCTATTAAATGATGTTTATTCATTATGTGATGATGGCGGTATATATCATACGTATAGTAGTGCGGGTTTAGATGCATACGCAAATACCAAAAGCAATTTAGAATAAACTTAGCGGAGAGTTACCAAGGAGATACTTTTAATGATTCAGGATATATAAATTTTCGATTTTTGGTTAATTGTGAAGGAAATCCAGGATGGTTTGAAATCATTCAAATGAATCTTGACTTAGAAGAAACTGAACTTGATTCTAATATGGTAGACTCCCTCTTTTCATTTACGGCTTTATCCAAAAATTGGAAACCATTAGAATTCAAAGAAGAGCCTGGCAATTATTACATGTACCTATCATACCGAATAGAAAATGGAAAAGTGGTTGAAATTATTCCTTAGTTGCTTTATACTATTATTATCAATTTCTTGCACAGATAATGGTAATGAAAAAGATGCTAGAACTTTGGCTGAAGAAAGATTTAAAGATGCTATATTTTTTAGACAAGGCTCAGTTGCTTTTCAAAATGGTATAGCTGAAGCTGTAGCTATAGACTCAACATATGAACCTGGGGTTTATGAGCTTTCTGTAGCCGACCTAAAACGTGGATTACCACATAAATGGTTGCCTCAATATAATAAAGCTGTAAAACTAAATCCTGTGCAACGTATACCTTGGCGGGGTTACCTCTACTTATGGTTTTATAGAGATTATGAAAAGGCTATCGCAGATTTTAATGCATCAGATACAATTACCTCATATTTAGATTATCCACAAGGGCATAGTGTCGATTTTTGGCGCGGCATAGCCTATTTAGGCGCAAAAGACTATGATAATTCTATTGCTTATTGGGACAAACACATTACTAAAGAAACAGAAGATTCGGGTGAAGATTGGGTAGAGCTAGAAGCTTTTCTTTACAGAGGGATAGCCTATTTTGAATCTGGTAATACAAAGAAAGCAAATGAGAATTTTGACAAAGTTATTCAGTACTTTACCAGCTCTGCAGATGCTAAATATTACAAAGCACAGCTATTATTAAATGAAGGCCATAAAAAGGCAGCTTTAAACATGATCGAAGATACCATTGTAGATTTCAACAACGGCTATTATAACAATAGAGCTTATGTTGAAACACTCCGTCAAATTTACCTATTAGATTTAGAAGAACTAAAATCAAAAATCATAGCTAGTAATTAAATACCTTTGACCCCTAATAATGTTATGGCTCAACCATGCCCATTCAAACGAACAACTTCTTAAAGCGAATTTATAAGTGGAGATATAAGAACATCTCCCAAAAGACCTTTATTTATATCTTAAGTGTAGTTGTGGGTCTTTTAGCTGGTTTAGCATCGGTAACCCTAAAAAACATTACCTATTTCATTGAAGCATCTCTTGAAAAAGGAATCATTTTCTCTAGTAATCAGCTGTATTTTATCCTCCCTATCATTGGACTGACATTGGTTTATTTGTATGTAAAATTTGTACATAAAGAGAAACTAAAGCACGCCGTATCATCGATCTTATTTTCCTTATCAAAGAACAAAGGTCATATTGACGTTAAGCAAGTATACACCCAATTGATTATAGCTCCATTAACGGTTGGTTTTGGTGGTTCGGTGGGGTTACTGGGACCAGCAGTGGCAACTGGAGCGGCAATTAGTTCAAATCTTGGTAGGCTGTTTCATATTAACAGTAAAACCCGTTCCCTATTGATTGCCTGTGCATCGGCAGGTGCGATATCGTCAATATTTCAATCACCCATTGCCGCCATTATTTTTGCGGTAGAAGTATTTAGCCTAGATCTTACTATGATATCTATGCTTCCCCTATTATTGGCCTCTATTAGCGGCGTACTTACCTCCTATTTTTTTATGGGTAATGAGATATTGTTCAACTTTTCTATCAATGAACCATTTCAAGTTAAGGATACACTATTTTATATTGTTCTTGGTGTAGGTACAGCGGTAGCGTCTATCTATTTTACAAAAATGTATTTTGGTATCATCAACCTATTCAAACCGTTGAAAAGTCCAAAATATCGCCTTTTGGTCGGTGGGTTGGCTATTGGTATAATGCTTTATATGATACCACCATTATACGGTGAAGGTTTTTCCTTTATAAACGACCTTTTGAAAGGTGATCATATTAGCGCATTAGGAAAAACACCGTTAGACGCATATATCGATAATATTTGGGTCGTAATTGCATTACTGTTCGGCATAACCATTTTTAAGGCCGTGGCGATGACCACTACATTGGCAGCTGGTGGTGCAGGCGGAATTTTTATACCCACCATGGTAATGGGCAGTGCGTTAGGTAATGTAGTAGCAAAGTTGATCAACAATTCTGGTTTAGGGTTTTCTGTATCGGAAAGTAACTTTACGTTGATCGGTATGGCCGGTCTTATTGCAGGTGTGCAACACGCACCCTTGACCGCAATATTCCTCATCGCTGAAATAACAGGCGGTTATTCCTTATTTGTTCCATTAATGATTACCGCATCAATTTCATATATCATCACCAAAAACACCGTTGATTACACGATTTACACAAGAGAATTAGCAGAAAGTGGTGAGTTGTTGACCCATAACAAGGATCAAGCAGTATTAACCTTAATGGATTTGGATTCCGTTATAGAGACGAATTTTAAAACCGTACATCCAGAAATGACCTTGGGAGAAATGCTACATGATTCGGTCGCAAAATCTACCCGAAACATATTTCCTGTAGTTGACACCAATCAGAAATTTTTAGGTATTATACTTTTAGATGATATTAGGGAATTTATGTTCGATACAAAATTGTATAATACTACCAAGGTTGAAACCTTTACCCATAAAGCACCCGATCATATATATTACGGTATTGACACCATGCAAATAGTCATGCAAAAATTTCAAGACAGCGGCGCTTGGAACTTACCTGTGGTGAAACATGGAAAATACATGGGCTTTGTTTCAAAATCTAAGTTATTGACCGCCTACAGAAGAGAACTTATAAGGTTTACAAAGTAAGCTTTGACGATTAAAATAAAATTAAGGACATGAAATACATTATAACACTGATAGTCTTAATCTCAATCGGACTCATAATTTACGGCTTTACCTTAGATGCCAGCCAAGAAGCCTTATCACATAGATATATTGGATCAGGTACTCTTGGGCTATTTTTACTTGCGATGCCACTTTTTCTAATAAAGGAGAGCAAAGGCAAAAAGTTCAAAGATTATATGCTTACCGATGAAAATGTAAGAAAAATGCAGGGAAAAGAACCTAGAAACACTGATAATCAAGACACTCCAAAAAAATAATCATCTATTTTTCTACCAATCAAGCTGAAAATATATTAAATTAGAATGTTAATATTAAAATTTCAATACAATGATCGGTACCGTCAAATTTTACAATGAATCTAAAGGTTATGGATTTATAACCAATGAAGAAACTGGAAAAGATATTTTTGTTCATGCCACTGCATTACATGGCACTGAAATAAGAGAAGGAGATAGAGTAAGCTATGAAGAGGAAGAAGGAAGAAAAGGTACGGTTGCCGGACAAATTCAAGTACTATAAATAGTTTTTCTTTAAGTATAAAATTAACTAACCACGCAAAAGCGTGGTTTTTCGTTTACTACAAAAAATTACTTTCTCCTTTTTGCAAAAAACTCTTGCAATAAACTGGCAGCTTCAATAGCTAAAATACCCCCAAGAACCTTCGTTTTAGGATGAAGTTTTGTGCCCATCGCCTCAAAACCTCGTTCGGGATCTTTTGCCCCATAAACTATTTTACCAATCTGGCTCCAATACAAGGCACCTGCACACATTTGGCAGGGCTCTAAGGTTACATACAAAGTACAATCTTTTAAATACTTTCCTCCTAAAAAATTAGCTGCAGAAGTAATTGCTTGCATTTCAGCATGGGCGGTAACATCATTAAGCTTTTCGGTTAAATTATGGGCTCTGGCAATAATCTTATCTTGTACAACAATTACCGCTCCTACAGGTACCTCACCAGCTTCAAGAGCATACTCAGCTTCTTGAAGCGCTCTTTTCATAAAATAAGTATCATCAAAAGGTAAAACCATAAGGTCAAAAATACAACAGTTTCATTTTTAAAAAAGTATTTTTGTGCCTTTATACCAACAACTTGAATTCGATTCTAGAACATATAAATTCACCAAAAGACCTAAAATCTTTACATCAGAAAGATTTAGGGCAATTGGCTATTGAATTACGTGAATTTATTATTGACATTGTTTCTGTAAAAGAAGGTCATTTAGGTGCAAGTTTAGGTGTGGTAGAACTTACCATAGCATTGCACTATGTGTTCAACACGCCTGTAGACAAATTAATTTGGGATGTGGGGCACCAAGCCTATGGGCATAAAATACTGACCGGTAGAAAAGATATTTTTGACACCAATAGGCAGTTTGGTGGTATAAGCGGATTTCCGAAAATGAAGGAAAGCGAGTTTGATGCCTTTGGTACGGGTCATAGTTCTACCTCAATATCAGCCTTATTGGGTATGGCTATATCTGCACAATTACAAGGTAAAATAGAACGTCAACATATTGCCGTAATCGGCGATGCTTCTATTGCCAGTGGAATGGCTTTTGAGGGGTTAAACCATGCGGGCGTTACCAATGCAAATATTCTAATAGTTCTTAATGATAATGCTATGGGTATCGACCCAAGCGTAGGTGCCTTAAAAAAATACCTCACAAACGTAAAAACAGGTACCGCAAAAGAAGAGAATATTTTTGAGTGCTTGAATTTTCATTACACAGGTCCGATAGATGGTCATGATTTACCTTTACTTGTACAGCAATTAAAACGGTTGCAAAAAATTGAAGGTCCCAAACTGTTACATGTAATTACCACTAAGGGCAAAGGCTTACAAAAGGCAGAAGAAAACCAGGTTACCTACCACGCACCCGGTAAATTTGATAGACAAACCGGAGAATTACAAAAGAAAAATGGAGCTATAGAAGCACCTAAATTTCAAGATGTTTTTGGAAAGACCATAGTAGAGCTTGCATTAAAAAACGAAAAAATTGTTGGCATAACTCCCGCTATGCCAACAGGTAGTTCTTTAAAATATATGATGGAAGCTATTCCAGAAAGAGCATTCGACGTTGGTATTGCAGAACAACACGCGGTAACCTTGGCTGCGGGTATGGCCGCCGACGGATTAATTGTTTTTTGCAATATATACTCTACATTTTTACAGCGTGCCTATGATCAGGTAATACACGATGTTGCCATACAGAACCTACCGGTTATTTTTTGTTTGGACCGTGCCGGTCTGGTAGGTGAAGACGGACCTACGCATCATGGAGTCTTTGATATTGCTTATTTACGATGTATACCGAACCTTACTATTTTCTCTCCTTTGAACGAAATGGCCCTTCGAAATATAATGTACACGGCGCAGTTAGGTTTAGATCATCCTATAGCCATTAGATACCCTCGTGGAAGAGGCAAAACGCTCAATTGGCAATTGCCTATGAAAAAACTTACCATAGGAAAAGGGGAAATTTTAAAAAAAGGCACAAAAATTGCTATTATCAGCACCGGACCAATTGGCAACATGATATCAGATATGTTAATTGCTTTAGACGAACCTGATGAAATAGCACATTACAATTTTCCTTTTATAAAACCTTTGGACAGTGTTTTATTAAAAGAAATCTTACAGAATTTTGAGCATATTATTACGATAGAAGATGGTTCATCTATTAACGGATTTGGTAGCGCAGTGTTAGAATTTGCCAATAATGTTGGAATCAACAAAATAATTAAGATATTTGGTGTTCCTGACAATTTTATTACACATGGCAATACCCAGAAACTGTATAAAAAAGCAGGAATAGATAAGATGTCCGTAAAAAAATATGTACAACAATTTCTATGAAAAGAATAGCTTTGAAACCGCTTAAATTTCTGCTTCCGTTACTTTTTCTAGTAACATTAGTATCATACGGTCAAGATACAATTCCCGCACCAATAATTGTTGATAGTGTTACCGTTGACAGTATAGCCGTAGATACTATCGTTATTCGTAGAACGGTAAATAAAATCTTTACACCTAAAAAGGATGTGAATCTTCAAATACCCAAAATAGATTTTAAAAAAACCAAAACGCTAAAAAAAGGCTTTCAACGTTTTAGAGTGCCTTCATTTTGGGAAACCGAAAACAGTTTTGGTATTAATATTAGCGAGGTAGCCTTTGTGAACTGGAATGCTGGTGGTGACAATGCCATAAGCGGACTAGGATTTCTAAAATTTGCCAGAAAATATAAATTCAGCAATTTTCAATGGGATAATAATTTAGAGTTAAGATATGGTCTAAACGCTCAAGAAGGTCAAAAGCTAAGAAAAACAGAAGATGTAATTCGGCTTACCTCTAACCTAGGTTTTAAAAAAGAAAATAACAGTAGGTGGTTCTATTCCGTTCAATTGAACTTTAACACGCAATTTTCCAATGGTTACAAATATCCAGATAGAGATACGCCCATATCTAGATTTATGGCACCTGGTTATCTATTATTCGGTGCAGGTACCTCCTATATTACCAAAGATGAAAAGTTCAATCTTTACCTATCCCCATTAACTCAAAAATCGACTTTTGTTTTAGACCAAGATTTAGCTGACAGTGGTGCTTTTGGTGTTGACGAAGCCATTTTAGATGCAGAAGGAAACGTCATCACCCCTGGAAAAAACCATTTATTGGAACTTGGTATACTTATCACCAACAACTTAAGCTATAACATTGCAGATAATGTTGAACTTAAAAGCAGGTTAAACTTGTATTCCGATTACATAAAAAGTTTTGGTAACATAGATGTTGATTGGGAACTTACCTTGAATATGAAGGTGAACAAATACATAAGTACCAATTTGGGCACACAGGTAATTTTTGATGACGACATTCTTTTTGATGTGGTCAAAGACGATACAGGCACTGTTACTAATGCAGGTACGCCCAAAATTCAATTTAAACAAGTATTGGGCGTGGGTATTCTTTATGGTTTCTAAAGGGTTCTTCCTTTAATCTTATTATGAATATGTACCGCTGCACTATCCGATAAACTAGCAACATAGCAGCATGTATTCAATACAATTTGATATAAAGAGGTATCTGTTTTCCTGTAAAGACCAGGTAACGTTTGCAGTATTAATTTGTGATAATTACTGGCGTTATTGTTTTTCTTCTGAATCAACGCATTGATATAAACATCTAAAATATCTGAGATAATGGTATAGCCGGCAATCTCTTTTTCCACTACTTCTTGTGATTGATATATTTTTTGCACACTCAAACTAATAATATCCTCAATTTGAGCTTTGAACTTACTTTTGTCCAATAGGGAGACTTCAAACTTACCATTTAAAATTTGCTCTTCATATTCTATAAATATAGATACGGCATCTTGTATTAAAGTGTTTATGGCTAGTGCTCGTAAATAACTTAGCCTATCTTCCATATACTCCAAAGAATTATACTTTTTGGTATTTATGGTATCTTTTACCAGTTTTATTAGATACTCCAGCGCATAATCTTCAGAAATTAATCCGAGGTTAATACCATCTTCAAAGTCGATAATAGTATAGCAAATATCATCTGCAGCTTCAACCAAAAAGGTTAATGGGTGCCTACCATATGAAACCGAACCATTTAAACTTCTATTTGGCAACCCTAAATCTTCGGCGATTTCTTCAAAGATGTGCTTTTCACTCTGAAAAAACCCAAATTTCTTATCACAAATGTGTTTGCTAGGTTTTTTTGGTAATGATTCCTTTGGGTATTTCATAAATGCACCCAAAGTGGCATAACTTAAACGTAATCCTCCAGAAACCCCTGCCCTATCTTGGGTCAAAAATCTAAATCCGTTTGCATTTCCTTCAAAATCTATTATATCTTGATATTCAACATCGGTAAATTGCGTTCTAAATTTAAGTCCGTTACCCGTTTTAAAATACTCACCTATAGCTTTTTCCCCACTATGGCCAAAAGGAGGGTTTCCAATATCATGAGCTAGGGCTGCGGCAGCAACTATACCTCCAAAATCATTGAATTGATAGCCGTGCACTTCTTTTAAATGTGGATGTTTTTCAATAATTTTTTTTCCAGCAAGTCTCCCTAAACTTCTACCTACTACAGAAACCTCTAGACTATGTGTTAATCTGGTATGTACAAAATCGGTTTTTGATAATGGAATAACCTGGGTTTTGTCTTGAAGACTTCTAAAAGCAGATGAGAAAATAATGCGGTCATAATCAACATCGAACCCAAGCCTGGTTTCATCTTGTTCATTTCGTAATCGTTTATTTTTATCGCCCTGTCTTCGCAAAGAAAGTAGTTGCTCCCAATTCATTATGATCAATTATTTTCGAAGTGCAAGATACAGCATTTACCAATTTTTAACCGGTGAAACTTTGCACAACTAAGTTATTACAAACTAGAATCTTAACCTTTTAAATACGTATTCATAATTCTTAGGTAACCTTTTCTTAACCTTGAACTCCTTTCTTTGCGCGAGAATCTTTTGAACCAATGAAAAAAGTCTTTTTTGTTCTATTTGCTCTAGTAATAACTTCCTTGTCATTTGCACAAGAAACAAGTTCTATTAAAGGTAAAATTTTAGACGGTGAGTTTTTTAACGAGCCTTTGCTAATGGCCTCTGTTTCTTTAGACGATGCTACGGTAGCTACAAAAACCAATTTTAGAGGCAATTTTGAGTTTAACGACATTGCGCCAGGTAAACATAATATTCTAGTTCAATTTATGGGGTATGAACCTATGCGATTAGAAATAGAAGTTAAAAATGGAGAGCAGGCAACTATTTTAGAAACGCTTTACGCTAAAAGTTTACCTATGCCATCTTCTACTAAAGTTAGCACTATTTCTACATCGACCACTGGTACTTTAGGGCTGGCAGCGAACAAAACCAAATAGTTTTAAGGTGTAATACCAATTTTTATTCTTTTTAAAATTGACCAAAGACCATTTAATAAAAATCTATTTCAAAAGAATAGTAGTATTTTCATCATCAAAAACTTGGTTTCTTTGAAAGTATTAATCATCATTGCATGAAATACGATTTTAACTTCATAACCTTATGTTAACCTGAATGATAATTTATAATATCATTTTTGTTCCTTATTTAAATTTTTGATGGGCGAGAACATTTATTTATTCATGATTATTGCATTGGCCGTGTTAGCCATAACCGATTTAATTGTAGGTGTTAGTAATGATGCCGTCAACTTTTTAAATTCAGCAATAGGTTCAAAAGCAATTTCCTTTAAAACTATAATGATCGTTGCCAGTGTTGGTATAGCCTTCGGTGCAATATCATCTAGTGGAATGATGGAAGTTGCCAGAAAAGGGATTTTTAATCCTTCGGAGTTTGTATTTGCGGAAATCATGATTGTCTTCATGGCCGTTATGATCACCGACATTCTCTTATTGGATTTTTTCAATACCCTTGGTATGCCCACATCTACAACGGTATCTATCGTCTTTGAATTATTGGGTGCTGCAGTAGCTATATCGCTAGTGAAAATCTATTCTGGTGACGGTAACATTACCCATTTAAACGATTATATAAATACAGATAAAGCTACCGAGATCATATTGGGCATTTTATTATCTGTCGTCGTCGCATTTACTATTGGTGCCATCGTTCAATTTTTTACCCGGGTTTTAATATCCTTTAAATTCAATGAGAAGCCAAAATGGGTAGGTGCCATTTTTGGTGGTATGGCCATCACAGCGATTATATATTTCATTTTGATCAAAGGCCTTAAAGGAACTTCGATTATTAGCCCCGAAGCATCTATGTTCATTGCAGAAAACCCAGAATTATTTCTTTTAGGAAATTTAATTCTATGGTTTGCGCTTTCTTGGTTGGCTACTACATTTATGAAATGGAACATTTATACCATTATCATTATTTTAGGAACTTTTGCATTGGCGATGGCCTTCGCCGGAAATGATTTGGTCAACTTTATAGGGGTGCCCTTAGCGGCTTATGAATCTTTTTTAAGTTGGTCTAACTCGGGGCAACTGGCCTCTGAATTCAATATGGAGGGTCTGGCAGTTGCTGTACAAACCCCAACATATTTATTATTGGCATCGGGTATCATAATGGTGGTAACTTTATGGTTCTCCTCTAAAGCAAAGAATGTAGTAAAAACCAGTGTTGACCTATCTAGGCAAGATGAAGGTGACGAGCGTTTCGAACCAAATTTTCTATCTAGGCAAATTGTAAAATTCTCAATTAAAGCTTCGGAAAACTTAAACGGAATTATACCAATATCAATTCAAAACAAGATTAACCACCAGTTTATTAAACCGACCTCCTACGCACTAAAGGCAAAAGCGAAAGACCAACCAGCGTTCGATCTTATTAGAGCTTCTGTAAACCTAATGGTGGCTAGTGTATTGATTTCTTTGGCGACATCATTAAAATTACCTTTATCTACCACCTACGTAACATTTATGGTAGCAATGGGTACATCTTTGGCAGATAGAGCTTGGGGATCAGAAAGTGCCGTGTATAGAGTTGCAGGTGTACTTAATGTTATAGGCGGATGGTTCTTTACTGCAATCGTAGCATTTGTTGCGGCGGCGATTATCGCTTATGTAATTCATTTAGGCGGTATTTGGGCAATTGGTGCATTATTGATTTTTGCATCTATATTGATAGGTAAAAACTACTTATCTCATACTAAAAAATTGAAGGAGACAAAAGAGGAGGAAATTTTAAAACGTGCCGAGAGCAGTTCTATTCAAGGTGTTATTGAAGAAAGCGCCAAGAATATCGCTAATGTGGTAAAAAGAGCGAACAAAATATACTCCAACTCCATCAACGGTCTTGCCAAACAAGATTTGAGTTCACTACATAAAAATAAAAAACAAGGGGCCAAGTTGGCCAACGAAATTGAAGATTTAAGAAATCACACTTTCTATTTTATCAAAAACTTAGAAGAAGCTCATATAGGCGCAAGTAATTTCTACATAAATGCTATGGGTCATTTGACCGATATTTCCCAATCATTGGAATATATTGGTAAGGTAAGCCATAAGCATGTCAACAATAACCACAAAAAATTAAAGTACAACCAAATTAAGGAACTCAAGCAAATAGATATTAAGCTTGCAGAAATTCTAGACAACACCTATCATGCCTTTGATGAAAGGTCTTTTGAGAAGATTGGTAATATTTTGAACAATAAGCAAGAGCTGTACGATTTGGTTTCCCAAAAGATAAGCTTACAAGTAGAACGTACTAGATCAGAAGAGTCAAGTCCTAAAAACACTACGTTATATTTCACTATCTTACTCGAAACAAAAGATTTGATGACGGCCACCATGAATCTTTTGGAATTGTACTATAAAGAACATGATGCCGATGTTAAACCGGCTACATTAGATTAAAGGGTGTGCCCTTTTGAATAAAACATACTTATGAAATACTTTTTGCTTTCCGTTTTACTATGCTGCGGAGTATCTAATTACGCCCAAGATATTACGGGACCTGAATTATTAGAGCGCGCCATTGCATTTCACGATCCTAATGATAACTGGTCTACATTTAAAGGTAAAATGCTTATTGAAATGGAGAGTCCAAAAAGGAGTTTGCGAAGCACTTTAATTGAAATGAAGCTTCCTAACAATTACTTTAAAACTACCGTTAAAAAAGACAATTACACAATTGAATCTGAATTGGACAAAGGTGATTGTACTTTAAAACTCAATGGAAGTACTTCTATTTTCCCTAGAATAAAAGATAGTTTAAACATTAGCTGCGATCGTGCTAAGATGATGAAAAATTACTACACCTACCTCTACGGATTACCTATGAAGTTGAAAGATCCAGGCACCATCATAGATAATAAAGTAATTAAAAAGACATTTAAGGGCAAAGAATATTTAGTGTTAAAAGCTACTTACGAAAAGGAAGTGGGCGATGACACTTGGTACTTCTATTTTGACCCCAAAACGTACGCCATGGAAATATATCAATTCTTCCATGACGAAAGTAAAAATGACGGGGAGTACATTTTACTATCGGAAATGATAACCGTTAACGGCATAAAAATACCAAAGGTACGCGCTTGGTATTACAATGAAGGAGATAAATATCTTGCTACGGACAACTTACGCAAAGCGAATTCGCTTTAATTGAATGAAAACATACTAAACTCAACTCTTTGAGAGTTATTTAATGAACCTTAATTCCATAGTAACATGAGAAAGAGTCATTTAATAATTCTAGTATTGGTGTTAGCCCTAGTTCTTTTTGATATAGACCCAATGTACGCCGGTCCTGGCGGCACGGTGGTTAAAGCAATATTTAAGACTTGGTGGGGGAAAGTACTTTTAAGTATATTTGGAATTATCTTTCTTCCTTTAACCATCTATGTATATTTCAGGGAATATTTTGCAGTTAAAAACTGTAAAAAGCAATTATTGGAATTAGGTAAAAGAAATAAAGATTTCTCTTGGCTTAATTTAGATAAGAATGTTCGCAATATTTTCAACAGAGTATATATAGCTTGGAACAACCAAGATTTAAAAGAGGCCTCTAGCTATATTAGTCATTGGTACTGGCAAAATCAACAATTGGTTCACTTAGATGAATGGAAAAAAGAGAACCTGAGGAATGTTTGCAAGGTAGATGGCATAAAATCGGTTAAACCATTATACCTCGAAATTTCGGAGCATGAAAATCTTGAAGGCTCTAGAATCGCATTTTTAATAACTGCAAACATTATGGATTATCTTAAAAGCAACGATACCCATAAAATTGTACAAGGCAGTAATAAATATGATGACGAAGAGAAAATTTGGGTGATGGAATATACCGATGGGCAATGGGTGTTGGATGACATACAAGATGGTCAACTATCACTTGCATTTGCTAAGACCAAAAATATAATTCCGGCAAACTTGGTACCGGCGGTTAACAGGTAAATCAATCGTAATCTCTATCGATAAAAATTCATTTCATCCATATACTTCCAAACTTCTGGCGGTAGTAAAGGCTTGATATTTTTACCGATCTTATGTGCTTTTCTAATAAAGGTTGAAGAGATTTCCATAATAGGCGCACTCACCGGATGAATTTTTTCATGCCCTTTAAATTGATGCTCTATTACACCATTCGATATTCTTGGATATACGTAAATATTGTAGTGCTCTAATATGGTTTCATAATTTTTCCATTTATGAAGACTTTTTAAATTATCCTCACCCATAATTAAGGAAAACTCATAGCCATTTGGATATTTTTCTTCTAAATGAACCAGTGTATTTACGGTATAATTTGGTTGCGGTAAATTAAACTCAATATTGCTAGGCTTTAACTTATCGTACTCTTTTGTTGCTTCATAAACCATATCAAACCTTTGGTGATCGTCTAAAAGCGTTTTCTTGGTCTTAAACGGACTTTGAGGAGTTACAACAAACCAAACCTCATCTAAATCTGAAAACTCTACCATATGGTTCGCAATGACCAAATGACCTATATGTATAGGGTTAAAGGTACCAAAGTATAAACCTACCTTCTTCATAACATATTATGCTTTGTCTTCAGAAATGAAATCAGCAACCAAATCAACAGCTTCTTTTAGGGCTACATCCAAATCATAATTTTTAATGATTTTATCGAACTGAGGTGCGGTGGCCAGTTCTACCGATGCTTTTGCTATACGCATGTTGATTTTATCTTCGCTTTCGGTACTACGTTTTTTAAGTCTGATCTTTAGCTCATCTACACTAGGTGGCTTAACAAATACCGCTAACGTTTGTTCGGGAAACTTCTTTTTGATTCTTAAACCGCCCACTACGTCAATATCAAAAATAACATTCTTGCCTTCTGCCCATAAACGCTCTACCTCACTTTTAAGCGTACCATAAAAATTATCTCTATAGACTTCTTCCCACTCCAGAAAATCATCATTTTTAATATGATTCTTAAATTCTGATACCGACATGAAATAATAATGTTCCTTGTTTTTTTCTTTTCCTCTTCTTGGACGGGAAGTAGCGGATACCGAAAAAGCCAAATTCAACTCAGGTTGTGACAATAAATGCCGAACAATGGTGGTTTTACCACTACCCGAAGGTGCAGAAAAAATGATTAGTTTACCGCCTTTCATCTATAATACGTTTAACATTTGTTCTTTAATCTTTTCTAGCTCGTCCTTCATTTGTACCACAATCTGTTGCATTGGGGCAAAGTTGGCTTTAGAACCAATCGTATTGATTTCACGACCTATTTCTTGAGATATAAAGCCTAGTTTTTTACCATTACTATCATCTGAACGTAATGTTTTACTAAAATAATCCAAGTGATTTGCAAGTCGTACTTTTTCTTCGGTAATGTCATACTTTTCCAAGTAGTAAATAAGCTCTTGCTCAAACCTATTGGCATCAACATCTGCCTTAATGTCTTGCACGGCTTTCTCTAAGCGTTCCCTTATCGTAGCTTGTCTATCTGGATCAATAGCGATTACTTCTTCTAATAATTTTTTTAAAGAAGCTATTCTATCAAGAAAATCCTTTTCCAATACGCTACCTTCTTCAGACCTAAACTCATTGATTTCTTTCAAAGCTCCGACCAAAGCTTCCTTGATCGCTTTGTACTCCTCTTCATCAATATCCTCTTTATCCGTTTTCATAGCATCTGGAAAACGCAAAGCCATTTCCAACAATCTAAGGTCATCACCGGAAGCAATATTCTTTAATTGATCCATATACTGTTTTACGGCTATCTCATTCACCTGGGTAGAAGTTTCATTACCGGTAAGCTCAACGTACAAGTTAAAATCTACCTTACCACGCAATAAAGAGTTAGCTACTAGTTTTCTTAGTTCTAATTCCTTTTCACGATAACTGGAAGGCATACGTGCATTTAAATCAATACTCTTGCTATTAAGAGATTTTATTTCAACAGTAATCTTTTTGTTAGGTAACTGAACTACATGCTTTCCGAAACCGGTCATGGATTGAATCATAAATACTTTTTAAGATTAAGACAAAGGTAAGGTAATTGAAAAATCTAATATATAACCTGTTACCCTATATATGTAAAGAAGGAGCAAACAATACTAAACTCTTGTTTACCCCTTAATTATAATGTCAATTTTTAATTATAGTTCCCTTACCCAGATGTTACGATAACTTACACGGCTGTCATCACCGTGATCCTGTAACATTAAAGGACCTTTACCATGAGGTGGGTTTTTTGGCCAGCCCACGTAAGGGGTCGTACCTTTTATCTCCACATGGTCCTGTACCAACACGCCATTGTGTATAACAGTAATATCGCCAGATTTAATTTTACCGCCATCTTTATTGAATTCTGGTGCATGATAAATAATATCGTAAGTGTTCCACTCACCAGTTGGTACCGAAGCCATCGCCAAAGGCACATGTTGTTTATAAATGGAACCTACTTGTCCGTTTACATAAGTAGGATTATCATTTTGATCAAGAACTTGTACTTCATAAATACCGTTTAGAAACACACCACTATTGGCTCTATTTTGCCCTTCTCTCTGCACAGGTAATGGAGATTTCCATTCAATGTGCAATTGTATATCGCCAAAATTCTGTTTGGTCTGTATGTTTCCGGTTTTATCATTAACCGTCATACTACCATCTTTGTTCAAATGCCATTTGGCTGCCGTACTATCGTTAGTGCTTATCCAATTATCAAGACTTGTACCATCAAATAACACGATAGCATCACTAGGTGCAGACCCTTTTTCACCAGGTTTTACCACCGGCACTTTAGGCTCATAAAATTCAGTTTCCTCTGGCTTTGTAGGTTCATCGCCCATGTACTCCTCATAAACGATTACACTATCCTTTACTTTAGCATCCATAGTGCCAACAACATCTGCCGGAACTTTTTCTTGACATGATACCACCCCTAAGGCAGCAACAAGTGCCAATATTGTATATTTATTTTTCATATTAAAACGCTCTTAAAGTTCTTTGATTTTTAAATTTCTGAACGATACTACATTGTGGTGATCTTGCAATCCGATCTTACCAGTAGTATACTTACCAAATCCGTCCCAACCGGCAAACTTAGACTTGGCAACCATAGCATCCCACTCATCATTAGCTACCGGAAATGATACCGTTTCAGTACCATTTAAAGTTACACTACCCTTGTTTTCTTTATGATTAACGGTAATTACCATGGTATTCCATTCACCTACCGGCTTAGTGACATCTTTAGCCGGGGCAACCATATCATACAAAGCCCCTGCTTGATGTGTTGTACCAGCCTTGGCATCTGGGTGCTTATCGTTATCTAAAATTTGTATTTCAGGACCTGTTTGGTATCCCGTACCAAATTTTTCATCTTCACTTACACCCCAGAATACACCACTATTGCCTGCTTCAGAGATTTTCCAGTCTAGTGTTAATACAAAATCGGTATACTCTTTTCTAGTTACAAGATCGTGGTTCTTTTGCTCTTCACCTTCAGCTGGTGGTGTATACACCAAAGCATCACCTTCTATTTGCCAAGCATCACTTACTCCGTCTGTTTTAAACTCTTTCCATTGATCTAACGAAGTACCGTCAAACAACACTTCCCATTCATCTTCAACCGCTTTAACCTCTTCTACCACAGCGGTTTCAACTTTCTCCTTCTTCTCTTCCTTACATGCTACCACTGCCAATAAACAAGCGGTACTTACTAATAACTTCTTCATATATCCTCGTTTTTAAAGTCCTAACATTTTCTTCAACATTTCCTTATCAATATCTGCACCGGCAAAATCATCAAAAGTTTTTTCTGTAGCTTCTATAATATGATCTTGTATAAACTTAGCTCCTTCACGAGCTCCTTGTTCAGGACTTTTTATGCAACATTCCCATTCCATAACTGCCCAAACGTCGCAACCGTATTGGGTCAATTTAGAAAAAATCGTCTTAAAATCTATTTGCCCATCACCTAAAGAACGGTATCTACCGGCTCTATCGCCCCAGTCGTTATAACCGCCAAAAGCACCTTTTTTACCTGTAGGATTAAACTCTGAATCTTTTACGTGAAAAGATTTTATAAACTCATGGTAATGATCGATATAGGTAATGTAGTCTAACTGCTGTAATACGAAATGACTTGGATCATAAAGAATATTTACTCTTTTATGATTTCCGGTAGCTTCTAGAAAACGTTCAAAGGTATCACCATCATGCAAATCTTCACCTGGGTGAATTTCATAACAAACATCTACACCTTCTTTATCAAAATGATTTAATATCGGTGTCCACCTTTTTGCCAACTCTTCAAAACCCATTTCCACTAGACCTGCTGGTCGTTGTGGCCAAGGATGCATGGTATGCCATAACAGAGATCCAGAAAAAGTAGCATGGGCATTTAACCCTAATCGTCTACTGGCCGTAGCAGCTTTTTTTACCGTTTCTACCGCCCATTCTGTTCTAGCTTTTGGGTTACCATGAACATTTTCAGGTGCAAAAGAATCGAACATTAGATCATATGCAGGGTGTACGGCTACTAATTGTCCTTGAAGATGTGTCGAAAGTTCTGTTATCTCTAATCCGTAAGAGTTTACTTTGGCTTTGAGCTCATCGCAATAGGTTTGACTTTCAGCAGCCTTATCCAAATCGATCAGGAAACTTTCCCAAGTAGGAATCTGAATACCTTTATACCCAAGGTCAGATGCCCATTTACACATTCCGTCCAGAGAATTAAAAGGGGCTTTGCTATCTACAAACTGTGCCAAAAATACGGCTGGTCCTTTAATTGTTTTCATAAAAATATACTATCTGTTGTTTGATTTAGTTGTTGAAAAAGACACTTTATATGTGCCAAATTATCTTATATTTAAGAATTGTACGGAGTTCCACTCAATACATTAGAGATTTGCCATAAATATAGGGAATACCATCAGAAAAAGATAAAAATTAGCCTATGAATCAAAGCGAAATATTGGACCAAATTGTGTTAAAACTAAAATTATCTTCCTCTGGAATGCTAAGGAATTAACAGAGAAGGGCTTAAACACCCGTATTTTTAAATGTATTATAGACTTGAATATTCTTAGGATTGTAGTGATATCATAAGATACCGTACAAAAAACATAATTTTGATCAAATAACAACCGAATACATTTAATGTCCCTCCTATTTTGAAAAAAGCAAAAATCATGGTACAGAACATATAAAGCGAGTAAATTTCAACTGTACTAAAATTTATTATAAAGAATAGCGTTTACTAAATCCTATAGAACAAATAAAATATCAATTTATGGAGAATGCATCGGCCAGGAACATGTGGGGAAGTTATTTAAAAAACCACCTCGAGGATGTTTTTCATGAAACCCCTAAAACCATGTATTTTGGCGATAATGAAATTGACGCCAACGAAAATGCACATCTAATTAAAAGCGGAGTCAAAAAGGCTGTCTCATATGCATTGTTAGGGTTACAGAACCGTCATGAACCATTACCGAAAATAGGGGATTATATTGTTGTAACAGATTACAGCGGTGAAGCACAATGTATTATTGCAACAACGGCAGTTACACTAAAGCCTTATTTTAGTATTGATACAGCTTATGCCCAACTGGAAGCAAATGGAGATAAGTCATTGGACTACTGGAAAAAATACCATTGGGAGCTTTTTACCAGAGAGCTGGCAAAATTTGAAAGAGAACCCAGGGAAAGTATGATCGTAGTATGTCAGGAATTTAAAAAAGTGCATTCTTGATCAGAAATAAATAAAATAAAAAAGAGCCGCAAAATGCGACTCTTTTTTTTACTCTTCTATTATTTTAGTTTTCTAATGCGACCCAATTGTTACCACTTTTGTGAGATTCAACCGTTGCTTCAATAAAGTTCATTCCACGAACACCATCTGCCATGGTTGGGAATTCACCATCATTATAATCTTCTCCTCTAATAGCCTTTGCAACACCTTTATAAATATTGGCCATAGAATCAAAAATACCCTCTGGGTGACCAGCTGGTAGTTTTGTACCATCTAATGACAATTCAGAATTATATGCGTGCCCTGGCTTGTAAATTTGCGTAGGTTCGGTATCACTTAACTTATACAAAAAGTTAGGTCGTTCTTGCTCCCATCTAAACGCTCCTTTTTCGCCATAAATGTTAATGGCAAGTCCGTTTTCTTCACCTGTAGCTACTTGGCTACCTCTAATTACCCCTTTTACATGATCTCCCATGCGAATAAGCACGGTACCATCAACATCCATTTGGTTATCTTCATAAAGGTAGTTGAAATCACAAAGTAACTCTTTAACCTTTAATCCCGTAGTATATTCTACCATATTAAAAGCATGAACACCTATATCTCCCATGCATGAACTAATACCCGCTTTCTTAGGATCTAATCTCCAAACAGAAGATCTTTTCTCTTTATCGTGTATAATGGTATTGATCCACCCTTGGTAATAAACGGCATCAACCTTATGTATTTTACCTAAGGCGCCTGCTTTTATCATCTCGCGCATTTGGCGTACCATTGGGTACCCAGTATAGGTATGTGTTAGGGCAAAAACAGTTCCTGCTTTGGCATGTGCTTCTTGCAGATCTTTAGCTTCTTCCAATGTAGTGGTCATTGGTTTTTCACAAATCACGCTAAAGCCATTATCCAATAACTTCTTTGCCATTGGGTAGTGTAAAAAATTGGGGGTAAGTATAGAACACACCTGTATACGTTCATCTTCTGGCAACTTTAGTTCCTCCTCAATAAGCGTATCAAAATCTTTGTAAATCCTATTAAGAGGTACATCTATTTCTTTAGCAAAAGCTATACTATCTTCATGATCCGGGTTAAAAACAGCTCCGGTAATTTGATAATTATCATTTATAAAAGAAGCTACTCTATGTAAAACTCCAATAAGAGAATCTCCTCCTCCACCTAATATTCCTAATCGTATTTTCTTTGGCATTTTTGTTGTTGTTTAAATTGTAAAATATTATTTATTAAATCTGTTAGGTTCTTAAACCATTAAAAATTTGAGGCATTTAAATTAAAGAATTTATCTAAGACTGGTAATCTATTTTTTCCGTTTTAAAGAAAATAGCGAATAAAATAAATACAGTTAACGCAAAACCAGCAGGATACAACCAAATGGTTTGCCAAAGATGTTCTCCATCATTTATTAGATATGCAGTCGATATTTTTCCTGCCACCCAAAAACCTATTAGCATACCTACTCCATAAGTTGCCAATGTAATAAGACCTTGGGCAGAACTTTTAAATTTATCGCCTGCTTTACTGTCTGTATAAATTTGTCCGGAAACAAAGAAAAAATCATAACATATACCGTGAAGTGCAATACCAACAATCAGCATAAAACCAAGTTCATCGACATCGCCAAATGCAAATAACAAATAACGAACGACCCAAGCTGCCATAGCAACAAGAATAGTTTTCTTGAACCCGAATTTTGTGAAAAAATATGGTAGCAACAACATAAATGCAATTTCTGAAACTTGCCCTAATGTCATTTTACCTGTGGGATTGTTCATACCAATCTCTACCAAAAAGGGATTAGCGTTCTGATAGTAGAAAGCCAATGGAATACATATTAAGACCGAAGAAATAAAAAATATAAAAAAGTTCTTATCCTTAAATAAACTCAAAGAATCTAAACCTAATATTTCTTTAATATTGACATCTCCGGTACTTGCTGCCCTTGGAGGCGTTTTTGGTAAGGTAAAACTAAAAACCCCCAATATTAATGATGCTATAGCAGTCATTAAAAACGTATTTCTAAGTAAGCCTTGCCCAATATTCTCGCCTTGATCCCAGTGGAATATATAACTAATGGAAAGACCGGCGATGATCCACCCTAAAGTGCCAAAAACACGAACCATAGAAAACTCTTTGGCAGGGTTCTTCATTTGGTTAAACGACACCGAATTAACCAATGCCAAGGTCGGCATATACAATATCATATACGCCAATACCAAAATATAGAAACCATCGAATGCGGTACTTTGGTACATGAAATACATTAGAACAGCCCCAAGAACATGTAAAATTCCTAAAATTCTTTCTGCGTTAAAATATCTATCAGCTATTATCCCAATTACAAAGGGAGCAATAATAGCTCCCCATGATTGTGTAGAAAATGCCAATGCTATTTCGCCATCTGTCGCTCTTAGATTATTTCCTAAAAAAGTACCTAGTGTAACAAACCAAGCACCCCAAATAAAAAATTCTAAAAACATCATAAAGCAAAGTTGTACCCTGACTTTATTTTTCATTTATCTTTTATAATAAACATAATCGAAGCCAATTGGCTCTTCCCCATTTTCTCTTACATCTACGGCAATTTGCCCTCGATGATTTGTAGAATGATTTATGATATGAAATAGAATATCTTGCAAGGTATTTGTAAATAAACGCCCTTCGGTATTCTCATAATCAATACGCTTATCGAAATTATCGGCATTAGAAACTATATCAAAAGAAGTTCGCTGATTTTCGTAATGAATATCTGCCCAATCTTTTACCTCATGCTCTTGCCAAATTTGAAATTCGCTAGCTTTATTCAAAATTCTAGCGTTCCAAATATGATGCGCATTTAATATATGACTGAACAGCCGAACGGTGTTTGGCGGTACCGTGTTCATCACCAAACATTGTTCGATCAGTTTTTTGTTACAGTGAAAATTATAGTCGAAAATTTCATTAAAAAAAGCGTCCATAAATCATATCCTAAAGATTATTCTATTTCGTTTGCAGCTTTAAGCAATAAATCTCTAGTCGCAATAATACCGTCTTCTTCGCTTATCTCAGAGCCCTCATATTCTACACCGATATAACCGGTATACCCAGCATCTTTAACTATTTGTAACATTTGAACATAGTCTATGCCGGTATCATACCCGCTGGCATCAAAATTATTGGATTTTGCACTAACTGCTTTTGCGTATGGCATTAGCTCTTTAACGCCTTTATACTTATCGTACTCCTTTAGGCAATCCCAACTATCTGGTTTACGTTCTATACAAAAATTACCAAAATCGGGTAGGCTACCGCAATTATCCATATTAACGGTTTTCATTACCTCAGCATGAAGCTCACCGTTAGATGAAAGTCCCCCATGATTTTCTACCAAAATATTAATGTTCTTGGTTTTAGCATAGGTGGCTAATTTGGTTAATCCGTCTACAGAATTCTTAATCCATTGCTCTGGTACATCACTTCCATTAAGGTTTACTCTTATGGCATGGCACCCCATAGCAGCAGCGGCATCTACCCATTTCTTATGCTTTTCTACAGTTTCATTTCTTTCTGCTTCATCATCGACCGCTAAATTACCTTGACCATCGATCATGATCAACACATTCTTCATTCCGTGTTTTTCAGCCTCGGCATTTGATTTGGCAACAAAATTAGCCATTGCCTCTTCAGAGTAGTTTGCTTTTTCAAGTTCTGGATTGTACAATTGGCTTACATACTCTAACCCTGTAAAACCCCAATTTTTTGCTTTTTCGGCAAAAGAGTACGGATCTACACCATCTTCCCTGATCATTTTGTGCATAGACCACTGTGCTAATGATAAATCAAAAAAGGGTTCGGCATTACTTGTTTCTTCTACTACTTCTGCGTTATCCACTTTTTCTTTTTTCGTTTCCTTACAGGAGTAAATTCCTAATAACGAGACTCCAATACATACTGCTGCAGCAATTCTAATAAATTTGTTTGTTTTCATTTTTGGTTGTTTGTTGTTGTTTGAATTCTAATCTCAATCGTTTGCGTTAAAATTATGACTAAATCTATCGCATATGCAAGATGCATATTTTAGCGAATTTCGCAAGAAGAATGGACAATAAATGTATAGAATTAATTTAATATTTAATAAATTTAGAGATTAAACAACTTTTATGAGCAAATTTTATTACAATGAAGAGCAGGAGTCCTATGACGCTATAGTTGTAGGAACCGGAATTAGTGGTGGTTGGGCCGCGAAAGAATTATGCGAGGCCGGTCTTAAAACACTGGTTTTAGAACGTGGTCGTATGGTAAAACATATTGAAGATTACGAGACGGCAAATATGGATCCGTGGGATTTTCCAAATGCAGGGCAACCTACCAAGGAAATCATAGCACAACAACCTAAACAGAACAGAACCGGCTACACTACAAATCAAGCTAGCCATATGTGGTTCGTTAATGACCTTAAACACCCGTATAACGAAACCAAACGATTTGATTGGATGAGAGGCTACCATTTAGGTGGTCGTTCTTTACAATGGGGGCGTCAAAGTTACCGTTTAAGCGATATTGATTTTGAGGCAAACAAAAAAGAAGGTATTGCCGTAGATTGGCCAGTACGATATAAAGATATAGCACCTTGGTACGATAAAGTAGAGGAGTATATAGGTGTAAGTGGTGAGAACTTAGGTCTAGAGCAATTACCCGATGGAAAGTTTTTACCAATGATGGAACTTAACTGTGTTGAACAAGAGTTTAGGGAAAAAGTTGCAGAGAATTTCGACGGTCGTGTGGTAACAGCGGGTAGAACTGCACACATTACAGGCACCAAACAATTTGACGGTAGAAGTAAATGTCAATTTAGAAATAGATGTATTAGAGGGTGTCCTTTTGGGGCTTACTTCAGTAGTTTATCATCAACCTTACCGGCAGCGGAAGCTACTGGTAATATGACATTAAGACCAGACTCTATTGTACATGAAGTAATGTACGATCCAGATACAAAGAAAGCAACAGGCGTAAAAGTGATTGATGCAAATACGAAAGAAACTTTTGAGTTCAAGGCTAAGGTAATTTTCTTATGTGCCTCTGCTATTGCTTCTACATCTATACTAATGCAATCTAAATCCGATACATTCCCTAACGGTATGGGTAATGCATCTGATCAATTGGGCCGTAACATAATGGACCACCAATTACAAGTTGGTGCATCGGGTAAATTTGATGGTTTTGATGATAAATATTACAAAGGAAGAAAACCAAGTGGTATCTATATTCCAAGATTTAGAAATTTAGGTGGTGATTCTGACAGAGATTATAAAAGAGGATTTGGCTACCAAGGTGGAGCTTCTAGAGGTAACTGGGAAGAAACCATTGCCGAGCTATCATACGGTAAAGATTTAAAAGAAGCTGTTTTAAAACCAGGTGGATGGACATTTGGTATGATGGGCTTTGGAGAAGTACTACCTTATGAGAACAATAGATTTACCCTAGATTATGATAAATTAGATGATTGGGGATTACCTACGGTTACTTTTGATGCTGAACTACAGGAGAACGAGCTAAAAATGAGAAAAGATATGCTTGAATCTGCTGTAGAAATGCTTGAAAAAGCAGGATTAAGAGATGTTAAAGGGTATGATAATGAAAGTGCCTTAGGCTTAGGTATTCACGAAATGGGTACCGCCCGTATGGGTAGAGACAGAAAAACATCTGTTCTTAACGGTAATAACCAACTTCATGATGTACCGAATGTTTATGTAACAGACGGGTCTTTTATGACCTCGGCAAGTTGCGTAAACCCTTCCCTAACCTATATGGCCTTTACGGCCAGAGCTGCAAACCATGCAGTTCAAGAACTTAAAAAAGGAAACATATAATGGATAGAAGACGCGTTTTAAAAAATATGGGCATGTCACTTGGATATATGGTGGCCACCCCAACCTTATTGTCGATCGTACAAAGTTGTAAAAGTGAACCAGCGGTAACTTGGACACCTGAGTTTCTAGCTCAAACCGAAGGAAACGTATTAACCAAATTGGTAGATATTATTTTACCTAAAACCGATACACCTTCTGCTTCCGAAGTACAGGTAGATGTTTTTATCGACAAATTTGCACAAGACGTAATGGAAAAAGAACAACAAGATTTCCTTAAAATGTCGATGAATAAATTCATAGATAAAGCATTGGCAGATTCTGGTAAGGAAAAAGCTGAAGATTTGACTACCGAAGATCTTGAACCTGTTTTAGCTAGTTCTTTAAAGTATACTAAAGAGCAGCAAGCAGAAATGTTCGAGACCATAAATAGTTACACTAAAGCAATCTCTGAAGGCACTACTGCAGAAATAGATGATGAAATATCAAGATTTGCATTTGCCAATAACTTAAGAGGTATGACTATATGGGGCTATAAAGCTTCTGAATATGTTGGCGAAGAAGTATTGGCTTATTTGCCTGTGCCTGGTGAGTACATAGCATGTGGAGATATGCAAGAACTTACAGCTGGTCAGGCATGGTCTTTATAACTAAATAACATTCTAATTGTAAAAAGCCAAGAGTATATATTTTTTATAGCTCTTGGCTTTTTACTTTAAAAAAACCACTCATGAAAAGACGAAGTTTCATTCAAAAAACTGCATTGACTACAGGTGCAATTTCAATAGGAAATACCTTATCATATGCAAATACCTTAAACTCAAAATCAAAGGCTCATACATACAACCTTAAGTATGCGCCCCATTTAGGTATGTTTAAACATCTTGCTGGCGAAGACCCTATTGATCAATTGAACTTTATGGCCGACCAAGGTTATACCGCATTTGAAGATAATGAAATGCGAAAACGCCCAGTAGAACAACAGGAAAAAATGGCAAAGACCATGAAGGAACGTGGTCTGGAAATGGGAGTTTTTGTTGCTCATGAGATACATTGGAAAACGCCTAATTTGGCATCTGGAGACCAGGTAAAAAGAGAAGAATTTTTAAATGATATTAAAAATTCGATAGAAGTTGCCAAACGCGTAAATGCCAAATGGGTAACTGTTGTACCCGGTCATGTTGACCTGAAATTAAGAATGGGCTACCAAACTGCAAATGTTGTAGAAAGCCTAAGGCAAGCAGCAGCTTTGTTGGAGCCGCATAAAATCACAATGGTGCTAGAGCCTTTGAACTTAAGAAATCATCCAGGACTATTTTTAACCGATTCTCCACAAGCTTTTGAAATCTGTAGAGCGGTCAATTCGCCTTCATGTAAAATTTTATTTGACATATATCATCAGCAAATACAAGAAGGTAACCTAATACCGAATATGGAAGCTTCGTGGTCTGAAATTGCATACATTCAAATAGGCGATAACCCTGGCAGAAAAGAACCTACTACCGGAGAAATAAATTACCATAATGTATTTAAATGGATTCATGAACAAGGGTACAATGGCATTCTTGGTATGGAACATGGTAATTCTAGAGACGGTAAAGAAGGGGAATTGGCAGTAATTGAAGCGTATAAAAAGGTAGATGACTTTTTATAGTTAAGACCAACATCTCCCCTATTTAAATGGCATAACAAAAGAATGTAAAATGCATTTCATCGAATAGCTTCTATTTTTTCGATGAAATGCATATTTAAAATGTAAGAATTAACTTACTTATTCGTTATTTTGTATATGTCCCAATACCTACTAACATTACTCGTCTATGCCGGTCTTCTACTGGCCTCAAAATTATCCTTTTATATTTATAAAAAGATAAAATCAAATTCATTTGAACTATTTCAAATGAAACTAACCTACAAGTGGTTCAACTTCAAAAGTGCCGTAAAATTGACATTTCATAGTCTTTTTAACGATACCATTAAATTTCCGTAATCCAAATTGAATTTTACTGCGTATATAACTTATACCCTAATACTTAAGTTATGGAAAATTACATCACAATATTGATGATATATGCAGCTGCCTTGTTATTTACAACGGTTTTAAAGCCATATATCACGAACGACAAATAAAAGTCCCCTTACTTAACCTCTGGCTTAGCCATATGTAAAAAAGACCCCATTTTGTGGGGTCTTTTTTATGGTTAATTTTAAAATTTCGAATGATTAAGAGCCACACATTAAACAATCATCATCTGCTTGCCCTTCTTTAGCCCTAGCGATCATTTCTTTCATCTCTTGCGGAGATAGCGGTTCAACATCCAAATCTGCCTGAGGCGCCACTTTAGAAACTGCAGATTCAGTGATCACAACTTCACTATCTATAGCTGTAACTACTTCGGTTTTCTTAACCTCATCGGTAGCAACTACTTTTTTCTTGCTATTATCTAAGGTAAACTTGATTGCATCTACAGCTGCTTTGGTACGTAGGTAATACATTCCTGTTTTTAAACCACTCTTCCATGCATAAAAGTGCATTGAGGTCAGTTTAGAATAGTTGGCGTTTTCCATGAACAAATTCAATGATTGACTTTGATCAATAAAATAACCTCTTTGTCTAGACATATCAATAATGTCTTTCATACTAAGCTCCCAAACGGTTTTATATAGGTCTCTAATGTCTTGCGGAATGGTTTCTATATGCTGTATAGACCCATTAGCCCTCATTAGCTCTTGTTTCATACTTTCGTTCCACATACCCAACTCCACTAAATCTTCTAAAAGATGCTTGTTGACCACTATAAACTCTCCAGACAGTACACGTCTTGTATAAATATTAGAGGTATATGGTTCAAAACACTCGTTGTTTCCTAGAATTTGCGAAGTTGAAGCAGTAGGCATAGGTGCTACCAAGAGAGAATTTCTAACTCCGTTAGACTTTACTTCTTTACGAAGCTTCGTCCAATCCCATCTTCCAGATAATTCATCATCCTTTATACCCCACATATTATATTGAAATTCACCATTCGCCATTGGCGAACCTTCAAAAGTAGAGTATGGTCCTTCTTCTTTTGCCATTTCCATAGAAGCTGTCACCGCAGCAAAATACAAGGTTTCAAAAATCTCTTGATTTAGTTTTTTAGCGGCATCACTGGTAAATGGTAAGCGTAGCATTATAAAAGCATCTGCTAAACCTTGAACTCCCAAACCAACAGGTCTATGACGCATATTGGAGTTTTCAGCCTCTTTGACCGGATAATAATTTCTATCGATAACCTTGTTCAAGTTTTTGGTTACCCTTTTTGTTACCTTGAACAATTCTTTATGATCAAATTCACCATTTTTAACGAACATTGGCAATGCAATAGACGCCAAATTACAGACAGCAACCTCATCTGGTGCAGTATATTCCATTATCTCGGTACAAAGATTAGATGAGCGAATAGTACCTAGGTTTTGTTGATTGCTCTTACGGTTGGCCGCATCTTTGTATAGCATATACGGAGTACCTGTCTCTATTTGAGATTCTAGTATTTTTTCCCAAAGCTCACGAGCCTTAACTGTTTTTCTACCTTTACCTTCCGCTTCATATTTAAGATAAAGCTTTTCAAACTCATCACTATGTCTATTATAAAGATCAGGACATTCATTTGGGCACATTAAGGTCCAATCTTCATTAGCTTCGACCCTTCTCATGAACAAATCTGAAATCCACATGGCATAAAACAAATCCCTTGCACGCATTTCTTCTTTACCATGATTCTTTTTAAGATCCAAAAACTCAAAAATATCGGCATGCCAAGGTTCTAAATAGATAGCAAAACTACCTTTTCGTTTACCGCCACCTTGATCTACATACCTTGCCGTATCATTAAAAACTTGCAGCATTGGCACAATACCATTTGAAGTACCGTTGGTACCTGCTATATAAGATCCTGTAGCTCTAATATTATGTATAGACAAACCGATACCACCTGCCGATTGTGAAATTTTAGCGGTTTGTTTTAATGTATCGTAAATACCCTCTATACTGTCATCTTTCATAGCCAAAAGAAAACATGAGGACATTTGAGGTTTTGGAGTACCAGAATTGAACAATGTTGGCGTAGCGTGGGTAAAATACTTTTTGGACATAAGTTCATATGTCTCAATAGCAGCATCTAAATCATTTAAATGTATACCAACAGATACACGCATTAACATATGTTGAGGACGCTCAGCGATCTTTCCATTAATTTTTAATAAATAAGAACGCTCTAATGTTTTAAAACCGAAATAGTCGTAGCTAAAATCCCTGTTATATATAATCGTAGAATCTAATCTCTCAGAGTTTTCAGAAATTACTTTATGAACCTCATCCGATAGTAAAGGAGCCTTTTTACCCGTTCTTGGGTTTACATAGGTATATAAATCGTTCATTGTTTGAGAAAACGACTTTTTTGTATTCTTATGTAGGTTGGAAACAGAAATACGTGCAGCCAATTTTGCATAATCTGGGTGAGTAGTTGTCATGGTCGCCGCTATCTCTGCCGCAAGATTATCCAATTCAGAGGTTGTTACCCCATCATATAATCCTTCTATGACTCTCATGGCAACTTTAAGCGGATCAACAAGACCGTTTAGACCATAACATAATTTACGTACACGTGCAGTGATCTTATCGAACATGACCACTTCTTTTCTTCCATCTCTTTTAACTACGAACATTGGCTACAAAAATTTTAGGTTACTACTATTTTAAAATTTTTAAATGTTAAAAATTTAACATTTAAAATAAATGCACAACATTCCAATGATTAGCATAAAGAATGTTAATACTGTATATTATTTAGAAATCGGCGTCGAAGCTGATTTTCTGGGAATCATCATCCTTATCTTTATTCAAAACACCTGCTTTCTGATATTCAGATACACGTTTCTCAAAGAAATTGGTCTTACCCTGTAATGAAATCATATCCATAAAGTCAAATGGATTACTAGCATTGTAGACCCTATCACATTCTAATTCAACCAACAGTCTATCGGTTACAAATTCTAAATACTGGGTCATTAATTTGGAGTTCATACCAATTAAACTAACCGGTAATGATTCTGTGATAAACTCGCGTTCTATGTCTAGGGCATTGGTCAAAATCTCCGTTATACGTTCTTTCGGCACTTTATTCATTAAGTGCTTGTTATGCAAGTGAACGGCATAATCGCAATGCATACCTTCATCTCGTGATATAAGCTCGTTTGAAAAAGTTAAACCAGGCATTAACCCTCTTTTTTTCAACCAAAATATGGAACAAAATGCTCCGGAGAAAAATATGCCTTCAACTGCTGCGAACGCGATTAAACGTTCGGCAAAACTTGGAGATTCAATCCAGTTTAAAGCCCAATCTGCTTTTTTCTTAATTGCAGGAAAATTTTCTAATGCTTTAAAAAGTACATTTTTTTCCTTTTCATCTTTCACATAAGTATCAATCAACAAAGAATAGGTTTCAGAATGAATGTTCTCCATCATAATCTGAAATCCGTAAAAGAATTTTGCCTCTGCATACTGAACTTCACTGACAAAATTTTCGGCCAAGTTTTCATTGACTATTCCGTCAGAAGCGGCAAAGAATGCAAGAATATGTTTTATAAAGTAGCGCTCATCATCATTCAACTTATTATTCCAGTCATTCAAGTCTTCATGCAAATCAATTTCCTCTGCTGTCCAAAAACAAGCCTCACATTTTTTATACCATTCCCATAGGTCATCATGTTTAATAGGGAAAATAACAAAACGATCATCATTTGGCTCCAAAATAGGCTCTAAAGCTGTGGACATAGTATTTAAATTTTTAAAATTAGTTGTGAAAAAGAATACAATCTTCTTTCATGAAGGTACTAACAAAGATTCAAAATTGTATTGAAAATATGAAGCTAGTTTAGGTATTTGCCTTACAAAGTTTTTAACATAACATGTTGAAATGTGCTCTCGTTCTAAGTGTTCACTACCCTCAACGAAATAAGGGCTCAGCGTTAATTTTAGGTAAAGTTTAAACATGTTTTTTTTAAACCAAAAAGTATAAAAAATCATACTAAATGGTTTATTGGTGAAAGCTTGAAATAAGGTGAAAGTTAGTATCTAAAATAAAAAATGTACGGCCCCACTAATGCTTCTATTATGAAAAATGCCCACCAAGACTAATAAAGGTAGTTCCCCCGAAACCTTTTCTTAGAATGTAATCATACGACTAAACGTATTAATACTATTTGGCGCTCAAACATTAGATATAAGGCAACATACACTACCTTATAAAGAACCGTACTATTTTTAAACTTTTATACCTGCTTTAAAGACTCCTTGAACTTTCAAAGATTCTCCGTTTGCATTCTCTAATTGTACTTCTAATTTTCCATCTACTTTATTAGAAATACTCTCTGTAATTATAATATCTCCAGATTTGATAAAGAAAGGTAATTCACTCACCTCCTTTAAATCTGCAAAACCATAAACACCGTTAAAACTATTGATCAAACAGTGAATATTCTTTATTTTATGTTTACCCGTTGGCACTCCCTTAGTTTTCTTATAATCAGAAGCTATAATAAATTCAAGGTTATGTTTTTTACCGGCATCACAATCTGTGAAGCTCAACACCAACTTATCTGCTTTATTGCCAAACTTATCTAGCTCCGTAATTCTTTTAAAAGATGCAGAACCGTCTATGTGAAAACTAGAACTACCACCTATATTAAAACTACAAGTGCCATTCTCTAAACTTGCGTTTCCTATTTCACTTTTAGCCCCACTGGCCAACAACATAAATGGAACTATACCAAAACAAATCAATTTCAATGATTTACCAACAAACCGTAAAGTACTCTGTAAGATCATTAGTTAAACTTTGAATTATGGTCTATTCACTTTAGTTAAATTCTGTTCAATAGCTACTTCCATATTTCCACTAAAAGATTCTTCATCTTCCATTACATGAGATGCGATCAACAAGATCACAATAAAAAATGCCAACATAACACCGCATCTTCTCATTTCTATTTCATTTATAATATACTGAACTCTAGGCTAAAGGTAATTTTAAGGCTAAATAGCCTATAGCTATTTTGTATAATCTGTGCTCTTTTATGTATAAACGGACCATGAAAAATTGAAAAGATTTACTGAAAATATAAAATGTAAGTCTTTTCTTTCATTTTGATATGATTTAGAAAGGTTTAACACCCTTAACGCAAAATATACCGATTACACTAAAATTTCATCCATTGATACAAATTAGCATATGAAAACTGCACAAACGCTTAATTTTTCATAACTTTCTAACTTGATACCCTAACATTATGCTACAAGCTGTAATTGTTGATGATGAAATAAAAGCACTACAAAGCTTAACGTGGGAGCTCACTAATTTTAGTGATGAAATTAATGTAATTGCTTCATTTACAAATCCGAACGAAGCACTATCGTACTTAGAAACACACACGCCAGATTGCCTATTTTTAGATATAGAAATGCCCACAATGGACGGATTTCAATTTATTAGAAAACTGACCAACAAAAATTTTCCTGTTGTAATAACCACCGCTTACAATCAATATGCCTTAAAAGCTATTAAAAGTCAAGCCTTAGATTATCTTTTAAAACCGATCGATACCGATGATCTAGAAGAAACCATTGTAAAGATCAAAAAGTTTAACAGTAAGAACTTTTCTGTTGAAAAGTTAGAAATGGCCCTTTTAAATTATAACTCTAGAGCCGTTCACAAGCGAATTACGCTAAATACAGACGGTAAATTGCTATTTTTAGAGAGTGATGAAATATTGTATGCCGAATCTGATGGTAATTATAGTACCATTTTTTTAACCGATGGTCAAAAAATAGTGCTAACCAAAAAACTGAAGGAGGTTAATGAATTATTACCTTCCGATTCTTTTTTCAGGATTCATAATTCATATATCATCAACCTTAATAAGATAAAGGAATTTTTAAAGACAGATGGTTATGTAGTCTTAAAATCGAACCATAAAATACCCGTTTCCCGACAAAAAAAATCAGATTTTTTAGACATGTTATAGGGCTTTCCCCTAACAGAATTTTTCAAAGCTTTTTCTCAATCAATAGTGCATAAACTCAGGTACAAATTCCATATCTTTTTTCTCTATGCTTTGGCACTGTCTTTACACGGTTATGCTCAGGGTACCTCTAATGAGTTAAAAGAAAATTTGGATAGTCTTCTTATAGTAACCCCAAAAACTTTTAAGGAGATCGATGGTCTTCTACATCCATTTAAGAACGACAGTTTACAATTACGCTATATTCAAGAAAAGTCCATCAATAAAAATTATAGCCTAGGTCAGGCTTATGCTTTAAATCAACTAGGTTCTATTTACAGAGACAAAGAACTATATTCGCAAGCATTAGAATTATACCAACAAGCATTACATTTATCGGTAGAGGCCAATAACATAGAATTTAGGGTGTATAGCCTTAATAACATCAGTAGTGTATACTCTAGAACAGATGCTGTAAAATCTGCATTGGATTACAGCCAAAATGCCCTTGAACTAGCTGAAACCGTCAACAATCCTAGCGATGCTCTTAAAAGAAGTATTATAGCCTCATTAAATAACATTGGGGCAACCTATCAAATGCTAGAACAATATGAACTAGCGATTGAAAAGTATGAAAGATCCATGTCTCTTGAAAAAGAGTTGGATGACAAACTGGGACTGGCTATTAACCAT
This sequence comes from Maribacter litoralis, assembly GCF_003075045.1. Classification (GTDB taxonomy): domain Bacteria; phylum Bacteroidota; class Bacteroidia; order Flavobacteriales; family Flavobacteriaceae; genus Maribacter; species Maribacter litoralis. The sequence goes on from NZ_QCZD01000004.1 coordinate 243,179, forward strand.
AAAAATGTTGGCGAATGTTATGAGGCACAAGCCATACTAGACCCTGCGTTAACGAATTTTAGAAAATCACTCGTTTATTATGAGATTATAGATTCTAATAAGGGTAAAATAATGTGTAACTATAACATTGCCCATGTATATGTTCATCAAGGAAAAATACAAGAAGCCATAGATATTCTACAATCCAATTTAATAAAGGCTAAAGCTATCAACGACCAAAATATCATTACCACGATCTACATAAATCTTGGTTGGGCTTTTATACGCCTAGGTGATTACACAGCGGCACAGACTAATCTAGAATCGGGGTTGACCCTGGCCAAATCTAACAACATAAATGCAGAAATAGCGGAGGCCAATAAATTTCTATCTGAACTTTGGATCAAAAAAGATGATTACCAAAAGGGGATGAGTTATTATAAAGATTTTAAAAAATATGAAGAACGCATTACAAACTCCCTAAACTTAAGGTATGTTAATGATATGATTCTGCGATACGAATCTGAAATGAGGGAAAATCAATTGGAACGCCTGGCAGAAGAAAATGAATCTGTTCGTTTAAAGCTGAGGAAAAACAAGACCATGTTGATTATCATTGGTATATCGTTGATATTATTAATCGGTATTTTATACATTCTTTACCGTCAAAGCCAACTGAATGCAGACAAAAAATTATTGACCTTGGAACAAAGTATGTTACGAAGTCAAATGAATCCACATTTTTTATTCAACTCTCTAAATTCCATTAAATTATACATTATAAATAATGAGAAAAAGAATGCCGTTCATTATTTAAACAAGTTTTCAAAATTAGTAAGGAAGATTTTAGAAGCATCGTCGCAGCGTGAAATCTCATTAGCTGAGGAATTGGAAACCGTAGAACTTTACATGAACATAGAAAACATTAGATTTTCTAATGAAATTAACTTTACTGTTCATATTAAAGATGATATCGATGTACACAATATTAAAATTCCCTCACTAATTCTTCAACCATTTTTAGAGAATGCCTTATGGCACGGATTATCTTCAAAAGACGGTGCTAAAAATATAGATTTAGAGGTCAAAAGAGGAAAAAACGGTTTTATAGAAATTGTTATTACCGATAACGGTGTGGGCAGAGACGCTGCTGAGAAAATAAAGGATAGCAAAGTTCTTAAAAGAAAATCAGTTGGTATTGATATTACCAAAGAACGTTTAGCCAACTTTTCCCGAGATTACGAGAATTATTTCCATGTTGATATCATTGACAAATTTGATGATGAAACCAACCCTGTTGGCACCCAAATTGTCATCTACATACCAACTATTTAAGATGGTCTTCAGCCACCTCTTCTAACTCCTTATACCAAACTTCACCAAATTTTCTAATTAAAGCTTCTTTAACGAACTTATAAATAGGCACTTTCAATTCGTCTCCTAAGGCACAGGCAGGATCGCATATATGCCACTTATGATAATTAACCGCTGTCAATTCTGTGTACTCTCTAACTCTTACCGGGTACAGATGGCAAGAAACCGGCTTTTTCCAATCAATTACACCTTGGTTATAAGCCTCTTCAATACCGCATTTGGCAACTTTCTTATCATCAAAAATTACGTAAGCACATTCGCTACCGTTTACCAAAGGGGTTTCCCACTCACCATCTTCGCCCTTTACAAAGGCACCTTCTTTTTCGATAACCGATATTCCTTCCGGTCTAAGAAAAGGTTTAACCTTGGCATAGATATCAACCATAATTTCGGTTTCGTTATCATCTACAGGTGCACCTGCCTCTCCATCTACACAACACCCACCTTTGCAGGCACTCAAATTGCAGACAAAATCATTCTCTATTATTTCCTCGGATACTATAGTTTTTCCTAATTGAAACATGGCGTAGTTTAAAGGGCGCAAGATACATATTTTAAAAAAGTATAAATCCTAGAATATTTTATAAATAAAGATCCAAGTGCATGTTTATAAACGTAAATTTGCAAAAAATTAGAAAGATGGATCTTCATTTTAATTTAAGGGAAATTGCTACCGCCAGTATGGTTCTATTTGCCGTAATAGATATTTTAGGAAGCATACCGATTATCATAGGCCTAAGAAAGAAAGTAGGCCACATTCAATCTGAAAAAGCTTCTGTAGTAGCAGCTGTGATAATGGTAGCGTTTTTGTTTCTGGGCGAAGAAATCTTAAACTTAATCGGCATAGATGTAAATTCATTTGCCGTGGCCGGTGCTTTTATTATTTTCTTTTTAGCAATTGAAATGATATTGGGAATCACCCTTTATAAAGACGATGAACCGGAAAGTGCATCTGTTGTACCCATAGCTTTTCCATTAATTGCAGGTGCAGGTACACTAACCTCTTTACTTTCCTTAAGGGCAGAATATTACGTAGAAAATATTATTGTAGCTATAATCGTCAACATTGTGTTCGTATTTATTGTCTTGAAATCATCGGGCAAGATTGAAAAAATGTTAGGAAAAAATGGGGTGAACGTTATTAGAAAAGTATTTGGGGTTATCCTAATGGCCATAGCCGTTAAATTATTCGCTGCCAATATAAATCAACTTTTCTAGACCGTTAGAAGATTGTATTTTTATAAAAACAAATTTATGAGCAAGACATTATCCATCATATTCATAGTTATTGCAATTGCTTTAATCGCCTATAACGTAACATTGGTGAATTTTGCAGATCCTTTTGAGAAGAACAGTACTATTGCCTTGATCGGCATAATGGCATCGTTATGTGCCGTTGTACTACTGTTGGTATTTGTAACCAGTAAGAAGATTCAAGACAAGATGAACGAAGACTAATTATAGGTCTTAATTTCGCCAGATTCTTGTTGTTCTATACCGCCACCATCTAATTCCAAAACTTTTTGCAGCATTAAGTCCTCATCAGACTTTATCTTGGCATGTATGTTTGTATTGAACAGTTGTTCTGCAATATTGGCCTTTAAGAATAACTTGATGCTTTGCTCATGTTCGTAGAAATTCATTCTAAGGTTTCTGTCTACCGAATATTCCACAAACTTCTCAAAAAGGATATCATCGACCCTAAAATCGTTTACGAATTCTTCTTGGGTATATTGTGCATATCGTTCACGATCTTCGTCTAAATGCTCGAATACGAAAAAGGAAATAAACCCTAAGTTATCCATACTGTCAACGGCCTCTTCTTCATTAGTACCAATGGGCACAAAAACATCAGGAATTATTCCACCTCCGCCATAAACTACCTTTCCTTTAGGGGTTACGAACTTTAATGAATCTGCCACTTTTATACTATCAACGGAAATCATTTCACCGCTATGATACCTATCCGTAAAACGCTGATAGTAATCTTTAGTGCCATTAGCGTACGTTTTTTGAATACTTCTACCTGTAGGGGTATAATATCTTGAAACCGTTAATCTAACGGCCGAACCATCGCCTAATGCCATTTCACGCTGTACCAAACCTTTACCAAAAGACCTACGCCCAACTATAGTACCTATGTCATTATCCTGTAATGCTCCAGCAACAATTTCACTGGCAGAGGCTGATCTTTCATTGATCAGAACGTAGATCGGCTTATCTTCGAAACTACCTTCATCGGTTGCAAAACTTTTACTGATCTTACCTTTTTTGTTTTTAGTAAATAAAATGAGTTTACCATCTTCTAAAAATTCATCTGCCATTTCTTCGGCCATACCTAAATAACCACCGGGATTATCACGTAGATCCAGAACCAATTTTTTGGCTCCCCGATTTTGTAGTCTTCCCAAAGCCTCTTTGAACTCTTTATAGGTTGACTCCGCAAAACGGTTCACCTTTATATAGCCAATATCTTTTGTAAGCATATAAAAGGCATCTACACTTTTTAAGGGAACTATACCGCGTTTTACTTTGACGTTGAACGTTTTGTCTTCTGATTTTCTATATACGGTTAAATCAACCGTGGTGCCTTCTTTACCCTTTAATTTATCTACAATGACCTCACTTGGAAAATCCTTACCATAAAGCGTATCCTTACCAGCCATTAATATACGGTCACCAGGTAAAATTCCCTTCACATAACTAGGACCATCTTTTACGGTTTTAATTACCGCAATGGTATCATGATAAGAGTAGAAATTGATACCTATGCCCACAAAATCGCCCTTCATATTATCTGCCACACTAGACATTTCTTTTTCAGAAATATAAACCGAATGTGGATCCAATTTTTCTAGAATACTATTTACGGTAACATCAACAATACTATCGGTATTGACATCATCTACATATTCATAATCGATGTAGTCAATTAACCTGTTTAATTTGTCTTTTTTAGAGTTGGTTGAGAAAAGTCGTTCTGGAGAGTCATTAAAATTCAGTTTTCCACCAATAAAAAACCCTAATGCAAGAGCAGAAGCGATAATTAAAGGAAATAGAGCACTGTATTTTTTATTCATCATTAGTGTTAACGTTAGTTTGTCACATTTATTTCTGGCATATGTTGTATTTCAACCCCGGCTTTCTCCAAAAATTTTAATCCGGAATCATCTTTATAACCCACTTGGTACACTACACGTTTAATGCCAGACTGGTGTATTAATTTACTACACTCTCTACAAGGCGATAACGTGATGTATAAAGTAGCCCCTTGACAAGATTGTGTTGAACTTGCCACTTTTAGAATAGCATTGGCTTCTGCATGCAAAACATACCACTTGGTATACCCATCTTCATCTTCACAATAATTCTCAAAACCAGTTGGGGTGCCGTTATATCCATCAGAAATTATCATTCTATCCTTAACGATAATTGCACCTACCTGTTTTCTAATACATGACGATAATTTACCCCATTCTTTGGCCATTCTCAAATAGGCCCTATCATATTTTAATTGTTTTTCTTTCTTCATTAACAGTGAGCTTTAGAAAAGCACATAACCCTAAGTTACCCGCTTTGATCAGTAAAGTCATTATTGTAGGCTAAACTTTAACAATCTAAAAAGGAAATGTTTCATATAACAACGGTATCGTTATCAGTATTACAATAATACTGCCTACCATTATAAAAATACGCTGCTTGACCTTTAATAGAGTTTGAATAATATAAGCTAAGATCAATACCAATAAAACTATTACAACTTGAGACAATTCAATGCCACCGGCGAAACCCAATAATGGTGCCAATTTTTCCTCTTCTCCCATAACCATCATTTTAAAATAATTGGAGAAACCAAAGCCATGCACTAGTCCGAAAAAACCTGTTGCCAATACATGAAACCATATTGTTCTGTTTTCTTTTTGAAGCTTCAAATCAATAATATTGAACAATGCTGTTGCCAAAATGGTTACTGGTATTAAAAACTCAATCCATGTAGCATCAATCACCATAATCTCATAGACCGAAAATACCAAAGCCAAACAATGGGTTATGGTGAAAACTGTAGCCAACAATAATACATTCTTCCAGCTTTTAAAAGTAAATGGCAGTGCCAAGGCGGTCAAAAAAAGAATATGATCGTAAGCATTGATATCCAATACATGTTGTAAACCTAATTCTATATAAAACCAAAACTCTTGCATTGTAACTCTAATATTAAATTATACCAACTAGTTTAATCCGCGTTCTTTTTGAATGGTTTCGTACGCTTCCTGCACTTGCTTAAACTTCTCTTCCGCCCCTTTTTTAATAGCTTCATCTTTAGTATTCACTCTATCTGGGTGGTATTTTTTCGCCATATTCCTATACGCTTTTTTCACCTCTGCATCGGTAGCTGTTTTTGGTATATCAAGAATTTTATATGAGTTGTTCGCAGATTTTACGAACATGGCCTTAATACTTTCAAATTCGTTCAACGAAACCCTAAGATACCCAGCAATTTCCCTGATTTTTTCAATCTCGGGATTACTTATGCTACCATCTGATTGTGCAATACCAAACAAAAAATGAAGTAGTTGTAACCTGACCTCATAACGCGTACGTTGTGCTAAAAATGCAGATACCTTTTGTGGAGATATTTGCCCTTTTTTATTTATTTCATTGAACCTTCTAAAAATAGCATTTGCCTTATCCTTACCGTACGTACTCACAAAATACTGACGTACATAGTCCATTTCCGACTGGCTCACTTGTCCGTCTGCCTTTATAACTATAGAACATAAGGATAATAAATTCAGTTCAAAATCCTCGGCAGTAACATTTGGTCTTGTATAGTCTTCAAATACACTACGTGCACTACTTTTACTAGGTCCAAAAAAGTTATCTATAATACTACCGGCAAAGAAGCCCAAAATAGCTCCAGATAAACCTCTAAAAGAAAAACCAATTACGGCCCCTAACCATTTAATCATTTTCGTATTCTCAATTTTGCCAAAGATAAAATATTACCAATAGAAAGTATGGCCAATGAAAAGTTAAGGTCTTAAGCTCCCCTGCGACTAATTGATTATCTTTGTACTAATTAATTAAAATATTAAGAATATGTACCCTGCGGAATTAGTAAAACCAATGAGAGATGATCTGGCCTCTGCCGGATTTGAAGAATTATATACTGCAGATGCAGTAACAAATGCCATAAATAAAGAAGGTACAACTTTAGTTGTAGTAAACTCTGTTTGTGGTTGTGCAGCAGCCAATGCAAGACCTGCTGCTAAAATGAGCTTGCAGAACGATAAAAAACCTGATCATGCCGTTACGGTATTTGCCGGTGTTGATAAAGAAGCTGTTGATGCGGCAAGAAACTTAATGGTTCCTTTCCCTCCATCTTCCCCATCTATGGCATTGTTTAAAGACGGTGAATTGGTTCATATGATCGAACGTCACCATATTGAAGGTAGACCTGCTGAAATGATCGCTCAAAATTTAGCACAGGCTTACGATGAGTTTTGCTAAATCTATAGCATAGGTTATTTTCAAATAAAATAATAGATTAAAAAACCGCTCTAATTGAGCGGTTTTTTATTTTTGTACTATGCAGAAACTGCTTTCCTATATTATAACCCCCTTTTTTTTCATAGCATTTGCACTATGTCTCCTTATTTTTCATCCAATTCAGTGGGCGGCTTTTAAAATCTTTGGATATAACGGACTAAAGTCCGTAGTCAGCAAATTGAATTTCTTTTTAATGCGAAGCACCAATATTTTGGGCACTACCTACAAATTCACTAACAATTTTGACCTTCCAGTAGATAAACCTTTGATCATTGTAACCAATCATCAAAGTATGTATGATATACCGCCCTTAATTTGGTATATGCGCAAGCACCATCCAAAATTTGTGAGTAAAAAAGAGCTAGGCAAAGGTATACCCAGTGTATCTTTTAACTTGGTTCACGGTGGATCTGTACTTATTGACCGAAAGGATGGAAAATCGGCAATAATGGAAATAGGTAAACTTGGTGCTTACATTGAAAAACATAAAAGAAGTGCCGTTATATTTCCTGAGGGAACTAGAAGCAGAGACGGACATCCAAAACCTTTTAAACCTATGGGATTAAAAATGCTTCTTAAAAAAGCACCATCGGCATTGATCGTTCCCATTAGTATCAACAATTCATGGAAATTAGTCAGGTTCGGACAGTTTCCTATGGGGTTGGGATCTAAGGTAAGATTAGAAGTACAACAACCTATTGAGAACAAGGGCAATCTTGATGAGCTAGTAAAACAAATTGAAGCATCCGTGGTTAGCGGCGTAAACTCCTTTAAATGACCGATTCAGAAATAGTAGAAGAAACCATAATTTTCGTCAAAGAAACATTACAAAATGCAGAGGGAGGGCATGATTGGTTTCATATTGAACGTGTTTTCAATAATACCATGCTCATTGCCAAAGAAGAAGATGTAAATATTTTGGTGGTTAGCCTTGGTGCATTACTTCATGATATTGCAGATGCTAAGTTTAATGATGGAGATGAGACGTTAGGTCCCAAAATGGCCGAGAATTTTTTATTAAGTCTAGAAGTGCCTAAAAGAATCATTAACCATGTAACCAATATTATCAAGTACAGCTCTTTTAAGGCAGGTTTGAACGATGGCAAAATGAAGAAAAAACCATTTACCTCTAAAGAACTAAAAGTGGTGCAAGATGCCGATCGTTTAGATGCTATTGGTGCAATAGGTATTGCAAGAGCATTTAATTATGGCGGATTTAAAAATAGAGCACTTTATGATCCAAGCATTCCTCCAAACTTAAACATGAGCAAAGAGGAGTACAAGAAATCACAAGCACCTACCTTAAATCACTTTTACGAAAAACTGCTGTTACTAAAAGACAAAATGAATACGGAAACCGGAAAGCGTTTGGCAGAAAAAAGACATCAATATATGATAGATTTTCTAGAGCAATTTTATCAAGAATGGAGTCCTCTTAAAAATTTAAGCTAGCGACAACAAACTAAGCTATATCGAATAAAAAAAGGGTCTCATTTTTCATTGAGACCCTTTTTACTTTTAAAATTTTACCTATTTCTGTGGCAACTCTCTTGTTAGCCATCCTCTTCTGCTTGCGGTTGCAATGGCATAAGGGGTAATCCAAAACAAACCAAATGTGTAAAGTACACTGTAAGAATATGCCCAGAAAGACTCTGAAAACGTATATCTTTTTGCATAAAATATCACTGGAAATGTAGACAGTACCAATATACTTAAGAATGTAGAGCTTAAGAACAATAAAGGATACGTGAAAACAAATACTAGCATAAATAGTACAAATGGGTAACACAACACAATTCTCGAAAACTGGCTAAAGAACAATAATCTTGTACCCGCTTTTGGTCCTTTTCTAAAGTTTGTAAATACATATTTAGACATTTGTATATTCTCACGAACATTACTTCTACCCCATCTAATAAACATTTTATAAAGACCTTTATATTTTTCTGGAACGTTGGTATACGCAAAAGCATTTCTTTGAAACAATACATGAAAACCTTGTTTCAATATCATATTGGTCATGGCTCTATCTTCACCAATATCAGAAGGTTGCCCCATAAAGGTTTGATTGATCCACTCATCTAAACAACCAAATACCGCTGTAGCTCTATAAGCCGCCAATGCCCCTGGTGTACATAAAACCGATTTTAAAGTACTTTCAGATGAACGCACAAACTCAAAACTAAGTGCAAAACTTACATCTAGCATTTTAGGTAATATTTCTTTCTTGTTATTTAAAACCCGAATATTACCTGCAACCGCACCACAGTTTTCATCAACAATGAACGGACTCACTAAATTTCTTAACGTATCTGGGTCAACGATAGAATCACTATCAACGGTAACGAAAATTTCACCTGTACCCTCTTTAAATCCTCGGTAAAGGGCATGACGCTTACCCATATTCTTAGGTTGCTGGCAGATAGAAACCCTATCTCCTAATTCTTTTTTGGCTTCAAGCATCCAGTTCCAAGTATCGTCTTTACTACCATCATCAATAGCCAACAATTGTACTTTATGCTCTGGGTAATCACTATCCGCTAAACTTTTAAGAGTGGCCCAAACTTGTTTACCTTCATTATAAGCTGGTACAATTACAGTTACGGTCGGTAATTCATCATCGGTTACCGATGGTATCGCCTTATATTTTAAAAAACGTACAAAAGTGTAGATAAAGAAGCTTAATTTGAAAACGAAGAAAGCTGCAGCTACAATCATAAAAATAAAGCCGATAAGGCTACTTCTACGCTCTAAATGCAAATCTGTAAAATCGTTTTGTAAAATATAAGCTAAATAAGCAGATCCAAACATTAATACAAATGTACTGCCCATTACAAAAATGCCCCATGCGTTGGCATTTTCTATCTGGTCGGCAATCTTAGAGAAGAAAGATTTTTTTACTTCTTTTTCCGAATTTTTATTTGAAATTTTCATGTTTTTTATGGTAGTGTTCTTGGTTTTCATAAATGGTTCTAATATTTATTACATTCACCCTATCTACGCTTAGATTTCTCTTTTGGACTTTATTTTAACAAAACTTTCGAAAGAAATTTTTTACGCTATAAAACTGCATAACATTTAATTTTAAGCCACTAATTCAAATGCTTATATTTTTAACTTAAACGCAATATTTAGTTCTTTTTCATACAGTTATGTTGATCATTTGGACATTAGACCTGTTTAACTCTATTAAATATTATCGACCAAATTTTTAATAAAAAAATTTCCATATTTATTGATGCTCATATTTCCTCCGGATTTTCAAATACCAACAAAAATCTATGACAACACTTTTAAAAAAGTACACACGATCAAACATCTTATAATGTTCAAGTTTGTGGCATATTATTTTAAAATAACTTTAATTGACCATCTTTATAAGATTCATGTAACCGAGTATTTAACTTTGGGAAAGTTCTATTATTGAAATAAGTGCGTTTAGCCAAACGTACCATATCATGAATTTGAGTAGCTATTTTGCCTTCTCCTCTGCTGCGAATGCCAAAACGGCTATCATTTAAAGTTCCACCATGGCATTCCTCTATTTGATGTAATACCTTATCTGCTTTGTTTGGGAGTGTTTTTCGAATCCAATCGGTGAATATTTCACCAATGGCCCCATTTAATCTTACAACGGTAAACGCCATGGACAAAGCACCACGATCCGCAACCGCTTTTGCTAAATTTAGAATTTCATGACTGTTGATACCGGGAATAATTGGAGCCAACATGGCATTTACGGGTATACCGTTCTTAGATAATACCTCGATAGCTTCTAACCGCTTCTTTATAGTAGTGGTTCTAGGCTCAAGAATTCTTCTGGTTTCTTCCGATAGCGATGTAATCGAAATATTAACGCCAATTAACCCGTGATCATTCAATTTCTTAAGGATATCCAAATCACGTAAAATCATGGCATTTTTGGTTATGATTCCTACTGGGTGTCGGTATTTCAAGAAAATCTCCAAACATTTTCTTGTTAATTGAAATTCTTGCTCGGCAGGTTGGTAGCAATCTGTATTACCTGATAGTACAATTGGTCTGGCTTGCCATTTTTTACTTTTCAATTTCTCTTCTAACAATTTTGGCGCATTATGCTTTACCAGAATTTTACGCTCAAAATCCAGCCCTGCACTATAGCCCCAAAATTCATGTGCATTTCTTGCATAACAATAAATACAACCATGTTCGCAACCTTGATACATGTTCATGGAATAATTCATGCCCACATCTGGACTAGTAACTTTGTTGACAATAGTTTTAGGGTAAACCGGTATATACTGGGTTTTATTCTTGTCGGTAACCTCACCTTCTACACTACAAAATTCTAGAAAATCGTCTCTAGTCTCGTAGCTGTATGCTGAGAATTTATTGTCGGTATTCTTTTGGGCACCTCTACCCCTTACAATACTATGAGCTTTCATTAATTAGGATTTAATCCAAAATTATGGAAATAATCCTAATTACAATTTTATTTAACACCCACTTGAACCAATTGTTTTTTGGTGCCTCTTTTGGCATAGAACATCAATTCGTCATTTTGACGATCAATATAAGGCGCTGAGACCATAAGTGGTAAGCGAGCTTCAGTGTCATCAATAACCTTATTATACTTCATATGCCCATTCTCATCTAAACGAATTAAAAAGACATTTCTATTTCTACTTAATCCTTGCTTGAACAAAATACGATCATCGCTTAATTGTTGAGGATTTTCTGCAGATGTACTTATAAAGAAATAGGTTGAATTATTCTTAGTGTACGCGCTATAAGAAGCATAAGCACCATCACCTTGGGTTACCTCGGTTTTATTAATATTTCTTGCCCATACCAAATCTCCAGTAGCACTAAGTTTAGCGCTTATAATATCGTTATGATGATATCTGGTCACCATAACCCTACCACCACTTGAGTTAGACTGTACACTATTACTTGTAAAATATTCTTCTGCATTGAACAAGATATTGCCTTCTGCAGTAATATCCATACCCTTAAACACAAGATTCTTAATGGCTTTATCATCTTCACGACCGAATTTATCTAACATAAACTGTTCTGAAAAAGCATTAAATTTTTCGGTTTTTAAGGTGAGGGATTGTGGCGCCAAGTTAAAATAAGATATACCATTATATCGATTATCTTTTCGATCGGCATAAAAACCGATACAAAGCAATTCGTCTCCCTTAAAAATTGGTTTTAAAGCTTCAGGAAATTTTCCTGGGGTGAAGAATGACTGTGTACTTCTACCATTTTTTGAAACCCTGACCATTTCATACTGAAATTTTCTCTCAGTCGCGTTAAAACGTTTCTTCTTAAAATACGCCTTACCTACTAAATACACATTTTGAAGATCTTTCGAAAAGACCACATTTTCAAATGCATAGTTTTTCTCTTCAACCTCATCAGAAAAATCATGCTCGAATATTTTATCCAAATTCGATTTAAAAGCATAAATAGTATGCTGGTCTACCTTCCTCTTTTTGTAATGTGTAGTTATAGCAAAGGCAGATTTATCGTCATTGAACAAGATGGATGTTGTAAAGCCAGATGAAAAGTTTCTGTTGTAGAAATTTCTATCCAAAGGTTGTTCTACGGGATCAGATGCAATGGATAGAATAGTCTCCTTAGTAAATTGAAACTGAGAAAACGGACTTCTATGTACTTCATATTGATAGCTTCTACTATTATAGTTGTACTCTAAAAATAGTAGGTATACTTGTCCGTTTTGTACATACGCATCTATAAAATTAGCTCCTTTAAGTTTATAATTATACTCAGAAACAAGTTCTAGGTCCTTATTATAATGTTCAATAAAATAACCTTTGGGCCTTAAAACAATTCCCGTGTAATATGCACGTACCACAACAGTACCTTTATTGCCGTCATCAGCAATTGCCAGCATATTGGAGTATCTGTATTTGTCGTGAAACTTTTCTCCAATAGTATATGAAACCAGTTCTTCTTGAGCAAAAGAACTTAAAACATTGATTGTGAATAAAAATAAGAATACGCTACGTTTTAACATAACCAGATTGGTTTATGTCATGAACCCGGAAAATCAGCTTTTCTTTTTTCTAAAAATGCTGTTGTGCCTTCGGTAAAATCATCAGTTCCGAAACAGGCACCAAAAGCCTCAATTTCCTGCTCATAACCATTTACAGTATTCTTAAAACCAGCATTTACAGCTTTTATTGCATGAGCAATGGCTACTGAGGAATTATTGGTGATTTTTGATATTATTTTATGGCATAACGGCAGCAATTCTTCTTGTGAAGTTACATGGTTTACCAGTCCATAAGTTTTAGCTTGATCTGCAGAAATCATACCCGCGGTCATGATCATCTCCATAGCCCTGCCTTTACCGACCAACTGAGGCAAACGTTGTGTACCTCCATACCCAGGTATTAATCCTAAAGAAACTTCTGGAAGCCCCATTTTGGCATTATCGCTAGCTACTCTAAAATGACAAGCCATAGCTAGTTCTAATCCTCCGCCAAGGGCAAAACCGTTAACTGCTGCAATAACGGGAGTTGTTAAGCCTTCAACAAAATCGAACAACTGTTTTTGACCTTTAGCGGCTAATTTTTTCCCTTCCTTTTCACTAAAATCTGCAAACTCAGAAATATCTGCACCAGCTACAAAAGCCTTTTCACCACTACCTGTCAAAATAATGGCCTTAATAGTCTTGTCTTTTTGTAAATCTTTAAAAGCATCATGTAACTCCCTAATTGTTTCCTTATTTAAAGCATTTAATTTACTTGGTCTATTGATAATTACAATTGCAGTTGTTTCTTCTTTCTCAATAAGTATTGTTTCGTATGACATTGTTGTTGATTTGTTGCATTAAACATTTTCCTTTGGAAACATTACACAAAATACCGTTCCCTTACCAAGTTGTGAGGTAAACTTAATGGTACCTTTATATGTCTCCACTATATTTTTCACCATTCCTAAACCTAAGCCCATTCCACTGGTCTTGGTAGTAAACTTAGGTTCAAAAATTTTATCTTCATTTTCTTTTTCAATACCGTGACCATTGTCCGCTACCGATAATTTTACCATATTTCCTTCAGACGCTACAGTTACCAAAACTCTTGGCGATTCTACATCTGGCACAGCTTGTATAGCATTTTTTACCAAATTGGTAACCACTCTTATTAATTGTGTACGATCTAATTTCGCAATAATTTCTTCTTCATCAGCAATGAAATGAATATAATCTTCGTTAAAAATATCTAAAGCCAGTTTTACGATTTTTACAACATTCAGTGTTTCATTTTGTTGCGCTGGCATTTCGGCAAAATTTGAAAATGCTGACGCAATACTGCTCATGGTATCTATTTGCTGTATTAAGGTATTGGAATACTCCTTTACCTTTTTATGAATATCTGGATCATTAGGATCAAATTTGCGTTCAAAACTCTGCACGCTTAATCTCATGGGCGTAAGGGGGTTCTTAATTTCATGAGCCACTTGTTTTGCCATTTCTCGCCATGCCTGCTCACGTTCGCTACGGGCTAATTTTACAGCACTTTGACCTAATTCGTCAATCATACCATTGTAAGCCGAAATCAGTTTTTCTATTTCTTCTCCGGGATTATCTAGATAAATTTTTTTGTTCTGCTTACTCAATTCTGTTTTTCCCATCACGGTTGAGATGGTCTCCAATGATCGGGTTATATATTTTGAAATAAAAAACGCAAATGATATTGCCATTAATAGCATGAGCAGGTAAACACCCGATAATCGCCATAAAAACTCTCTCAATTCATGGTCGTTGAACGAATTATCTTCAAAATAAGGTAAGTTTAAAATACCTATTGGTTTAAATTTTTGATCCGCTATATAAGTAAATGAGGCCTGATAATTATCTCCTGCCAAAGCATTTTCCATAACATAGCGTTTGTTCGGGCTAATCTCTAGCATATTTAGCACCTCAGCATCTAAACACATAGATATGGAGTCATTGGCAAATTTAGGTCGTGAACTTTTTATAAGCTCCCCATCCAAACTATAGATATTAAAATTCATGTTTTGCACTACGGCAATTTCATAAATTTCATTCTTAAAAATAAGATCCAAATTTTCCGTTGTAACGGGGTATGTTGTTTTCTGAATGGTAAGATCAATACTTTGGCGTATTTGCTCTTCTTTACGTTCCATTCTGTTTTCATGGTAATCTATATTGATTTCCTTGAACTGATAAACGGTAATGCCAAATATTAAAACAGATGCGATTAACACCAAAAAAATCATGGAAAGAAAAATACGTGACCGTAAAGATACTCTTGTTAACAAGCTTCAATTATTTGTTTAAAGTTAGCAAATATCACACCAAAAAGCATTAACAAACTTAATGTCCACTCTTTTATATACATAATTAGTAGCTATAAGAAGTTTTTCAGTTGGCAACCTTGTACCAACTAACTCATTGTTACACAAAAAAGATACTAATGTTTTAAACATTTTAGCTCATATTGCAATTAGTTCATTTTGAAAGTAATTTCTTATATTTAAATGCGTTAAATCTTAGTACGCCCCTTATAGGTCTGATATGCTTTTCAATACTTTGTCTAAAAATCTTGCCTTTTTACTATTCATTCTAATTTCATTTAGCGCTTACTCTCAAAGCTTAGAGCCCCTAAAATTTCATCATATTCAAGATGGTATGTCTCAAAGCTCTGCTACAAAATTACTAGAAGATCGTTATGGGTTTATATGGGTAGGCACACGAAATGGACTGAACAAATATGATGGTAAGGATTTTGAAATATTCAGAAAAAGTACTGATAATAAAACTGGGCTTAGCCATGAATACGTAGTTGAATTGTATGAAGATGACGAGAACTTACTTATTGGCACAAACGAAGGTTTAAATCTATATGACCGAAGTTTAAATATTGTAGCCCCCTTTCCTTTTAAAAATGAAGGATTACATATAAAAGATCGCAGCTTTCAATCGGTAGCAAGAATAAATGGAGAATTATGGTTAGGTACAGAATCGGCTGGTCTTTATAAATACAATGAAAATACAGGCAAGATAAGTCACTTGGCCCTCGACAACGATAAACTAGAAGTTGTTAATCCTAGAATAAACAGGATACTTAAGATAATTCCTTTAGATGCTAACAGGGTACTTATTATTTCATCATACAATATTATTGTCACCAACAATAATTTAGAGATATTAAACGAAGTTCAAGAAATAGAAAATATCATATCTGCCATTTCATTGAAAGACAATAACTTTTTACTTGGTACAAATAATGGCTCACTAATTCGTTTAAACGTAAGCCTTACCTCTAAAATTGATAAGGAAAAAAAACAGGTTAGTCCAGGCTTTGGCATTCTTTCGTTAGCTAAAAATCTAAATAATGAATTTTGGATCGGCACTGAAAACAATGGTTTATACATATACTCTACCGAACTTGAATTTATTCGTCATTTAGAGTACAATGTTTCTAAACCCAATTCCATTTCCGGTAATTCAATTTGGACCATATTATGTACTCGAAATGGTACCATGTGGGTAGCCCCATACAAAAGTGGATTAAATTTTTATGACCCCGAATATTTTAAGTTTAGGCATATTAATTCAGACCCTTTTAACCCCAAGTCTTTAAGTAATAAACTAGTCAATTGTTTTATTGAAGACGCAAATGGAAACTTTTGGATAGGCACAGATGGTGGAGGTCTCAATTATTGGAACAGAGCATTAGACACCTTTGAACATTATGCATTAAAAAATAAAACCCTTAATACCAATGTTGTTCTATCTATATTACAGAATAAAGAAGATGAATTATGGCTAGGCACGTGGACCAATGGAATCACCGTATTTAATACCAAAACAAAAAAGTTTAAGGAATTAAATACAGAAAACTCTTTTTTAAACTCGAACATTGTAATCGATTTTATAAAAGATAAAAAAGGGCATATTTGGATCATAAATTATTTTGCGGGTGTGCAAGTGTATGATCCAAATACACATGTACATAAAAATGTAATACTAAATTCAGATGTTGATGGAGTAGAAATCAATTCAATCTATCAAATATTCGAAGACAACCTAGGTCAAATGTGGATTGGCACTTTAAACTCCGGTCTATTCAAATTGACCAAAAACAATGGTACTTGGACAACTACACATTATAGCACTCATAATTCATTAAGCAACAACTTTGTCAATACTATCATTCAAGATAGTGAGGGTACATTATGGGTTGGCACGCAAGGCGGACTTAACAAATACAATGCTGAAACCGATTCTTTTGAGGCAATTACCAAATCAGAAGGTCTTAGAAATGATGCAATAAAAGGAATTATAGATGACACCTACAACCATCTATGGCTAAGTACTGAAAACGGAATTACACGGTACAACACCTGCACAGGCGATTTTATAAATTATGATGTTGATGAAGGACTTCAAGCTAAAGAATTCATAGCTAGTTCTACCTTGACCACTAGTAAAGGTGAGTACGTTTTTGGTGGTATAAACGGATTTAACATTTTCACCGCCAATGATGTAGAAAAACGTAAAGACACCCTTACCTTATATGTTTCCGGACTTAAAATCTTTAATAAACCAGTGCTTCCTAACGATGAATTTGGTGTATTGAAAAAAAATATTAGTCAAGTAGATACCTTAACTTTTAGCTATGACCAGTCCGTTATCAATATTGACTTTAAAGCGCTAACGTTTAGACATCCAGAAAGTGTTAATTATGCTTTTTATTTGGGTGGATTTGAAAAAGAATGGAATTATGTAGGAAACACACCTACAGCGACCTATACCAATCTTAATGCCGGAGAATATACCTTAAAAATGAAATCTACCAATTCTGATGGTGTATGGACCGATAATGAAATTGACTTAACCCTAATTATCACTCCCCCATATTGGCAAACTTGGTGGTTTAATTTATTAATGGTCGCCCTATTGCTTTTGCTATTCTATGTTGCATATTACATTAAGCTTAGAACCATTAAGAAAAACCAACGTAGGTTAGAATTAAAGGTAGCAGAACGTACCACTGAACTACAAGATCAAAAGGACAAACTTTTAAAGGCCGCAGACGATTTAGAAACGAAGAATCAAGAAATACAACGATTTACTTTTGCGGTTTCACACGACTTAAAAAGTCCACTGAGCAATATTAAAGGCCTTGCTAGCCTTATTCCTACAGAAATGCCAATAGAAGAGCATCCGCTGGTAGCCGAATATCTTGGTTTAATAGATGTTTCATGCAATAATATGAACGAGTTGATATCTGACATCACCGAAATAGCAAGACTTGGAAAAATAGAAAATAAGAATGAGCTATTGAATACCAATGAGATATTAGATTTATCAAGAAAACTTATTAAAAGTAAACTAGACAAGAAAAACATACATCTTACCATTGCAGATAACCTACCCGACATTTTTGGCGACCGAAACAGGATTATTCAGGTTTTTGGCAACTTTTTAGATAATGCGGTCAAGTATATGGGAGACCAACCAAATCCTCAAATAACCGTAGATTTTGAAGATACGGGAAAAACCAATACTTTTTTGGTACGTGACAATGGTTTAGGTATCAGCCAAGCGGACCTGAAAAAATTATTTACACCTTTTGAACGTTTTCATCAGAACATTGAAGGTACAGGCTTGGGGCTTTATATGGTTAAAAAAATTGCAATTTCTCATGGTGGTACTATTGCCGCCGAATCTGCAGGAAAAGGAGAAGGAACTACTTTTAAACTTATTTTGCCAAAAGCGAAAATTGCCGCTAAGAAAGCCAAAAACTACTTGAAGTCTTAATTGAATAAATTAGGCATATCTACATATTAAAAAATATACCCCAACAAGCTTTGTATAACCAATACTTATTCTTTTAAAAACTTAATCAATGAGGTAATAAAGCTTTCAAATTTTTCAATATGTGGTAAATGACCAATATTATCTATTTCCACCAATTGAGAATTCTGTATGCGCTGCTGTGTTGTTTTACCTAATTGATTATAAAGTCCCATTGTTTTTCTCACCTCATCAGAAACTAATGGTTTACCAAGCGCCGTTCTATCTCGTGTTCCTATAATTAATAAAGTAGGCACATTAATATTTTTAAATTCATACACTACAGGTTGTGTAAAAATCATGTCATAGGTTAGCGCAGCATTCCAGGCAATTCTATCATAATCTGAATTCAATGTCCAACCGGCCAATAAATTTACCCATTGATCATAGTCGCTTTTCCACTTATTATCATAATAATTTTTCAATTGGTAATTTTTAATGCCTTCATAACTTTTCTTAAGTTCATTGGCATACCACCATTCAACAGGCTTGTAAGGCACTTTTAATTTCCAATCTTCAAGTCCGATGGGGTTTTCTAAAACCAACTTCTCTGTTGTTTTAGGGTACATTAGCGCAAATCGAGTAGCCAACATGCCTCCCATAGAATGCCCTAAAATAGTTGTTTTAGTTACCTTCAAGGTATCAAGCAACTCTTTTGTATTGCGAGCCAATTGTTGAAATGTATAATGAAAATATGCAGGTTTAGAAGATTTACCAAAGCCTATTTGATCCGGTACAATTACGCGATAGCCTTCTTCAGTCAGTGCTTCGATTGTAGTTTTCCAATAGGCTCCATTGAAGTTTTTACCGTGAAAAAGCACAATGCTCTTGCCGTTAAAGTTAGAAGGTTTTACATCCATGTAAGACATTTGCAGATCTTGACCTTGAACTTTTAAATTCAACTCAGAAACATCAAAAGGATATTCATAGTTCGCCAATTCAATATCAAGCCATTTCAGGTTGTTTGTCTGTGCAAATAAAAATTGAACAAACACACTAATTAACCCTAACATCATTATATTTCTCATCTACATATTTTTATGATTATCTAAAATTAATAAAGCTGTAGCAGCCTTTTTAACTGTAAAACACAAAAATTATAACAATTAAACTAAGAGTGGGATTTAAAATAGGACCGTGACTTGTTGGCCTTCACCTGGTAGTTAGATTAAAATAATACTTGCTTGATATAAGTTGAGCTGTAATTCAACCTCGCTCATTATTTCTAGCATAAAGCTTGAATTATTCTTCGGGATTATTGCTCCTTATTCTTTTGTAGAGTTTTATACCCAGCATTAAAAGTATCCCTAAAACTATAATGCCTACTACTCCAAAAATCCAATTAAAAGAACTCTTCAAAATCACCAAGAACACAACTGCGAACAAAATTAAGGTAGCACCCTCATTCCATATACGCATAAATTTAGAGGTATATTGAATATCATCTTGTTGAAACTTTTTGAAAATTTGATGGTTTTTTAGATGATATAATATCAGTAACACTACAAAACCAAGTTTTATGTGCATCCAAGCTTGGGTCAACCATCCTGGGTAAATAATTAGCAACCAAATAGCAAAAAACACTGCTAATACAGCCGATGGCCAGGTGATAATATACCACAAGCGTTTGGTCATCAACTTTAATTGTTTTGAAAGAATTTCTTTTTCTGGTGATGGTTTTAGGTGCGCTTCTATATGATAAATGAATAATCTAGGAATATAAAAAAGCCCTGCAAACCACGTTATTACGAAGATGAGATGCAGGGATTTTATATAATTGTAATATTCTGTCATAGCGCTTATAAAAACAAACTCAAGTTCAAGAGGAAAGCTCAAAAGCAAGAAACAAGTTCAAGTGCAAATTCAAATTCAAATTCAAAACTCAAACTCAAGTGCAAGAAACAAGTGCAAGTGCAAAACTAATTTCTCAGTTCTCTTTTCTCTTTTCCAGTCTTAAACAAGTTCAAAGTTAGCAAAAGCGGATAGAACTTACCTTATAATCTTATTGCACCTACTCCTACATCCCATAAGGTTTTATTGTAGGCTGGTATTTCCGTATTCTTCAACTGATTTCCTTTTGCTTTTAATGTCTCCCATTTCTTATCCAATTCAGCCTTTCGGTCTTTATTAGATTTATTCAATCTTGCGATACTACTATTGGTCTGATTGATCATGAACAGATATTCTGCCGTGAATTTATTTGGAAAATTTTCTACGTCATCATACGCCTGAGATTTTCGTTGTACCATATCGGCATCCCAAGCTTTCAAATCAGCCAGCAACTTTTCACCTTTAGATTTGGCTTCTACATCGGTTACCTTTTTCAACACTTCTGCCAAATCTTGTTGTGCTTTGTACAACAAATTCACCATATTATGCATTTCGGTCAACTCGGCTTCTGCATCGGTCATAAAAGCATCAAACTCTTCATACTGACCAGGTTTTGTCTCATAGTTAGGCACCTCTTTTATTACACCTGTGGTGGATACTGTTTGCCCATCAACTTTTAATGTAAAAGTATATGTACCAGGGGAAACTTTATGTCCGCTAAATCCTGCTTCAATATATACATCAGGTACTCCTGGCATAATTGGGTATTTCATATCCCATACAAAACGGTTTAGTCCTTCTTCTTTACTCAACACTGGTGCCGGAGGAGCACCGCCACCATTGTGTGGTTTGTACGTAGGATCCTTTTCTGAACTGATAGTTCTTATCATTTTCCCATTAGCATCAAAAATCTCTAGAGTAATTGCCGTACTATCTGCTAATTTTGGGAGCTCATAATATAATACCACCCCATTGGCAGGGTTAATACCGTTAAACGCATCGCTACCCGTAAATGAACTAGAATTACCACTTAGCGGACTGCCCCAAGAGCCATTATAAGCATCTTTTGGTTTTAATATTTGAAGTCCTTTCTTAGACGGTTGATACTGAGACAGCGCAATAATATCATCTAATATCCAAAATGAACGCCCCGATGTTGCCACCACTAAATCGCCCTGATGTACTTTTAAATCTGTAATTGGGGTATTAGGCAAATTCAGTTGAAAAGGCTCCCAAGATTTACCACCGTTCCATGATGCATAGATACCTTTCTCCGTACCGGCGTAAAGTAAATCCTTTTTGAACTCATCTTCACGAACTACACGGGTAAAAGCTCCATAAGGTATCCCTGAATTTATAGCCGTCCATGTTTTACCATAATCTGTTGTTTTATAGAAACCTGGCGTATAATCATTAAACTTATACCTGGTCGTTGCAATGTATGCCGTAGCCGGGTCATGAGGAGAAACCTCTATGGCATTGATCAAACATTCTTTCAATCCTTTAGGGGTTACATTCTCCCAAGTTTCCCCACCATTTTTGGTCAAGTAAACCAATCCGTCATCACTACCTGTCCAAATATGTCCTTTTTCATGTGGCGATTCTAGCATATATGCCAATGTTCCGTAATTCTCTGCACCAACTGCTTCATTGGTATAAGGACCACCGCCATTACCTTGTTTTGCATCGATATCGCGTGTAAGGTCAGGCGATATTTCTTCCCAGGTTACACCCATATCCTTAGTACGCAAAACCAATTGTGCACCGTGATAGTATGTACCAGGCTCATGTTTAGAACCAATTATAGGTGCATTCCAATTATACAGGTACTTCATATTTCTAGCTTCCCTACCCAAATATTGAATGGGTGCCGCCATAATTTTGGTCGATGCCTTTGATTCCATATCCAAGACTTCAATAGTACCAAGGTAACTACCACCTAAAACATAGCGGGGATTATCTGGATCAAAAGCTAAAAAAGCACTTTCACCTCCGGCAGTATATGTCCAATCTTGTTCTGTTATACTTCTTCTACCCATAGAGGCACTAGCAATTTTGACCGCAGTATTATCTTGCTGACCGGCATAAATATTATAAGGAAACAGATTATCTACATTAATACGATAAAACTGAGCGGTAGGCATATTATCTTGTGTAGACCAAGTTTTTGCATAATCGAATGAAACGGCAGCCCCACCATCATTGGCAATCACCATATTCTTAGAATTATTTGGATTTATCCATAGGTTATGATAATCCCCATGGGTTCCTGAAAGCGTTTCCCATGTTTTTCCACCATCTTCAGAACGTAGCGCAGGTGCACTTAAAACATACACGGTATCTTCATCATTAGGATCTACAAAAACCTCAATATAATACCAAGCACGCTGTACCAATCTATTATCTCCACTGACCATGCTCCAAGATCCACCAGCATCATTTGAAACGAAAAGTCCGCCTTTATCTGCGTCGGAATCACTTTCAATAAGAGCATAAACTTTGTTAGAATTTGAAGGACTCACAGCTATCGCCATTTTTCCTTTTTCCTCCGGAAGTCCTTTATGTATTTTCTGCCAAGTTTCTCCGGCATCCGTAGATTTATAGAGACCACTACCTGCACCACCACTTACCACCATATTTGGTTTACGTTGATGTTCCCACATGGCGGCATACATAATTTCAGGATAATTGGCATCCATAGAAAGTTCAGAAGCACCTGTTAATTCATTTACGAAGAGCGTGTTTTTCCAAGTCTTACCCCCATCAACAGATTTATAGATACCACGTTCTGCATTACCTTCAAAAAGAGCTCCTTGCGCTGCCACATAAACAATATCAGGATTTGTAGGGTGAATGATGATTCTTGAAATATGTTGGGTTTTTTCAAGTCCCATTTTCTTCCAAGTTTTACCCGCATCAGTAGACTTATATATACCGTCACCGTAAGATGTCATAACACCACGTGGTGCATGTTCTCCCATACCCACATAAACAATATTAGGATTGGAAGCCGAAACGGAAACCGCACCAACAGAGCCCAGTTCAAAATATCCATCCGATATATTTTCCCAACGTTGTCCGGCAGATTCTGTTTTCCAAACTCCGCCACCAGTAGTACCCATATAGTAGGTCATAGGTTCACCGATAACCCCTGTTGCAGTTACCGAACGCCCACCTCTAAACGGACCAATATTTCTGAATTTTAAAGGCTGAAAATAATCGTTGGCAGATTGGGCAAAAGTTATGGAAGTTGCCAGTACCGCCATAAAAAAGAGTAGTTGTTTTTTCATGTGTGATGGTTGAGTTTTATCTAAAAAGTAAAAACCTCTCTAAAGAATAGAGAGGTTTTTATTCATGGATTTTTACTTTCCGTCTTCAACAAACAAATAGTTTAAGTTCAATTCGTTAAACTCTTTATTGAATTCTTGAAGTTCAGATGATATAACGTTATTAAAAATTTGAAGCTCCTTGTTTATTTTAGCTGTCAACTCGTTCTTCACCGCAATATCTTGCTCCGTAGGTGGAAAATCGTCTATAGAAACCAAACTGTTCAAATGACCTAACTTATTGGTCAATTTTATAGGGAAGTTCAATGGATCCTGTCTACTTCTGTTTTTTGTTTGATACAGCGCCTTCTCTACCTCGCCAAGCTTTTCTTTCATTTTTTTGGCTTTTTCAATCAACTCGGTAGTTCTTTCATCATCTTTATACTGCTCGGTAAATGCATTCAATTGTGCCGTAACATCTCTAATCTTTTTTATAGATTGATGCGCATTTTCAATAGTAGTATTGATATCGGTAATAAAATCATACTGTTGCTGCATTTCCGCTACAGAACTTTCTGCTCTTGGGTCTGGCAAAATGGTAAACGTTTCGCTGTTATTAGTTCCGTTCACATTTAAATGTACTTTGTAATCTCCAGGCACAGCTTTGGCACCATCAAAACTAGCCCACCAGAAAATCATTCCTTCGAGTTTCGTAGCTCCTTTACCGCGCGTATCCCAAACAAAAGTGTTGCCCCCTTTTTTAAGGTCTAACTTCTTGTCTTTTTTCTTTGCCGTAGAACTATAGTTAGCCAATGTATCACCAGCCATATTAGTATACGTTAATTGCACGGTGTCTTTTTCAGAATAGTTCTTCAAAAGAAAGTGGGTAATGACGCCGTTCTCCAAATTTTGACCTGAAGTTTTTGATGGCTTCTTAGCTGCCCTACCTTTTGTACGGTATGAATCTTTTGGTTTGAACAATATGGTATTCGCTTTCTTCTTGCTTTCATCTAATTGATGCAAAACCGTTAAATCATCTATTATCCAAAGGCTACGACCTTGTGTTGCTACAATTAAATTATCATCTTTAATAGTCAAATCTGTAATTGGAACAATAGGTAAGTTCATTTGAAAAGGAGACCAACTAGCTCCGTCATTAAAAGAAACGTACATGCCCGTTTCGGTACCTGCATATAGCAATCCCTTCTTTTTTGGGTCTTCACGAACTACTCTTGTAAAATGTTCGGAAGGGATACCGTTCGTTATTTTTGTCCACGTTTTACCGTAATCCGTGGTTTTATAAAGATAAGGCTGAAAATCACCTAATTTATATCTTGTTGCGGCTACGTAACATGTTCCCTCATCAAAGTTTGATGGCTCTATACTGTTTATCATATTCCACTCTGGCATGTTAGACGGTGTAACATTTTCCCATGTTGTACCAGAATCTTTAGAAACATGAATTAATCCGTCATCACTACCTACCCATAACAGGCCTTCTTTCAACGGACTCTCATTTGCCGTAAAAATAGTACAGTAATATTCTACACTGGTATTATCTTGAGTTATTGGTCCGCCACTAGAACCCAATTTAGTTGGGTCGTTTCGTGTTAGGTCGCCACTTAAAACCTCCCAGCTCTGACCCTCATTTTCTGAAACATGTACGTAATTAGAAAATGTATATAATTTCTTCGGGTTATGTCTACTAAATAGAATGGGGAAATTCCACTGAAAACGATACTTCATAGCTTCCGCACCAGCACCCATTGGGTTGTCTGGCCATACATTGATACCTCTTACCGTTTTATTTTTATGATTGACCCTGGTTAAAAATCCGTCATAACTACCACCATACACAATATCATTATCTTTTGGGTCAACAGCAATCCAAGCAGATTCACCACCGGCAGTTTCTTCCCAATTGCTATCATCTATGGTACGCCCATCACTTCTGTGGTCTATTCTTAAAGTTGAATTATCTTGTTGTGCTACATAAATTCTATATGGAAAAGAGTTATCTGTTGTTACACGATAAAATTGTGCCGTAGGCTGATTGTAATATGTACTCCATGTTTCACCACCATCGTAAGATATTTGAGCACCACCATCGTCACCAATAATCATGCGTTGCGAGTCTTCAGGGGAAATCCATAAATCATGATGATCACCATGAGGTGCATTGAATGTATTAAAAGATTTACCTCCGTCGGTCGACTTGTGGTAGTTCACATTTAATACATACACAACATCTTCATCTTGCGTATCGGCATATACTCTTGTGTAATACCAAGCACGTTGTCTTAGCTTTCTTTCGGAATTAACTATTGACCAAGTTTTACCTCCATTTTCGGATCGGTACAAACCACCTTTTTCCTTATTCTCTACTATAGCCCAAACCTTTTCTGAATTCTTAGGAGAAACGGCTACACCAATAATACCCAAAGTATCCGTAGGGAAACCTTCATTTTTTGAAATCTCAGTCCAGGTTTCACCACTGTCCATACTCTTCCAAAGTGCAGAGCCGTCACCACCACTTATTAAACTGTAAGGCGTTCGTTGTGCATGCCATGTAGAAGCATATAAAATTCTTGGATTGTTGGGGTCAAAAGTTAAATCTACCGCACCAGCTTGTTCATTTACAAATAGCACTTGTTTCCAATTTTTACCCCCATCTGTACTTTTATAAATACCACGGTCTTTAGTCGGCTTATAAATATCGCCTAGAACCGCTGCATATACCGTATTATAATCAGTAGGATGCACACGAAGTCGTGGTACATGTTTACTTTTTTCCAACCCAGCCGTAGCCCAAGTTTTACCTCCATCCTCGGTTTTCCAAACTCCGTAACCTGATGATACGTTACCTCTTAAGGTTTTTTCTCCGCCACCAACGTATATAACATTAGGGTCACTTTTGGCTACCTCAACGGCACCTATACTTCCACCGAAATATCCATCGGAAATATTGTCCCAAGTACGACCACCGTCCAATGTTTTCCATACTCCGCCACCTGCAGCGCCAAAGTAAAACAAATTAGGCTCGCCGGGCACACCGGTTACCGCAGCAGATCTACCACCACGAAACGGACCGATCAATCTATAATCCAAGCTAGAGTATAGCTCTTCTGGATACGTAGGAGTAACAGTTTGTGATTTTTTCTTTCTTTGAGATAATAATGATAATGGTAATAGAAAACATGCCAGCATGAGTATGCCAGCATTGGTAAGGTGCTTTTTCATTTTGATAGTTTGGTATTAGTCTTCTCTAAAATTAAACATTTTGTTACGCAAATGTTGATTTTAAGATTTTATTAGCATCTCTTAAGAAGCTTAATTATCACATTATGAATTCCGCTGTCCATTACATAGACAATCTTCAATCAATATTTAAATTTCTAAGTATCATTAAATGGACCGATAACTAATCCTTTAAAGAAAACAGCAATTCAAGGTTATACAACGAAATCGATAAATGATTAAAGTATTCTTATATTTAAGCCAACAAACTAACAATTATGAAATTTAGAACACTTTTATTTTCAGCATCGTTAATTACACTCCTATTCAACGGATTGACAATTAATACCGTAAATGCCCAAACCAAAGATTTTTTATACGGAGACCAATTGCCCGATGCTCCTGAACTTAGTGCAAGGGGCGAATATAAAGTTGGCGTACAGACCGTAAATCTGGTTAACCCTGATCAAGTAGATATTTTAAATTCGAAAGAAGGCAAAGACCCAACCTATGACAGACCAATTACTATTGAAGTTTGGTATCCTGCCAGCGTAAAAAATGATGCTAAAACCGTGGTGTATGATGAAGTCATGGGAACAAGAGGCGATACGCTTAGACCATTAACACCATTTACCTTTAAAGGAAGAGCTTACAGAGATGCCAATGCATTAAAAGGGAATAAATTTCCTTTAGTGGTAGTATCTCACGGTTATGTTGGTTCTAGATATTTAATGACCTATTTAACGGAAAACCTAGCATCTAAAGGGTATATCGTAGCAGCTATTGACCATACAGATTCAACTTTTAAGGATGCGAACGCATTTCAAAGTACTTTACTCAATAGACCTAAAGACATTCGTTTTGTAATCAATGAAATGGAAAAACTAGGAGCAAAAGGCTCTAAAAATAAAATAGCCGGACTAGTAGATGCCAATAACACGGCAATCATAGGATATTCTATGGGTGGATACGGAGTATTAAACGTTGGTGGAGCTGGATATAGCGACGGTTTAGGTCAATTTTTTACCGGAATGACTGGTGGTAGTTCTGCAATCTCAGTAAATCTTGCTGGAAATGCGGAATACGAAAAATCGGCTGATTCTAGAATAAAAGCTATCGTAGCATTTGCTCCATGGGGAATGGAACGAGGAGTTTGGGATGCGGAAGGATTAAAAGGATTAAAAACTCCCACATTCTTTATTGCTGGAAGCCAAGATGATATTTCCGGTTACGAAAAAGGAATTAAAGCAATTTATGAAGGTGCGGTAAATGCAGACCGGTACTTATTGACTTATAAAAACGCAAGACATAATGTAGCACCCAACCCACCACCAGCAGAAGCGTTAGCTCCTGGTTTACATATAGATGAGTACTACAGATATGCAGAGCCATCTTGGGATCAGCGTAAAATAAACAACGTTAACCAACATTTTGTAACTGCATTTATAGGCAAGCATCTTAAAAACCAAGACAGCGCCAAGTTTTTGGACGTTCAGGAAAATTCAAATGAAAAAGACTGGACAGGTTTTAAACCAAGATCTTCTACCGGGATGGAGTTGTTACATGCACAACCCGCTAACTAACTTAATTTTTAAATTTAGCTGCTTTAGGAGTCTCTTCCTCTAGCAGCTTCATATATCTATTTTGATTGTTTACTAACTCTTTAAGTTTCCATGCTAATAGAAATATGGCAACGGCAATTAATTGTGATAAAATGAAATTCATATTCGTGTTTTTTAGCGTTCTAAAGCTACTTACGAAGGATTTGGTCTAGGGTTTGGTTTTACATCAGAAATTAGCCCACCAAAGTTTTATTAATCTCTTTCCTTAAAAAATATCCAGTAACTATAGTTGCAAGCACATCTGCTATGGGAAAAGAAATCCAAACGCCTAGTTCGCCTAGAAAATTTGGTAGGATCAGTATTAAAGGAATAAAGAAGAACCCTTGTCGGCATAAGGTCAATAACAATGCCGGCACAGCTTTACCGATAGCTTGAAAATATGCTGCACCTATAAGCTGAAGTGCAATAATGGGAGTAGCGGCAAACACCCAACGCATAGCAGACGGTGTGTTTTCTAGAACAAAGGCGTTTGTTTCAATCTCCAATGCGCTCATATCTGGTTTATGGCTCAAAAAGAGTCCGGCAATTTCCGCGGGAAAAATCATGAGTCCGGCGAAAACTATGGTTGCCAATATTGCTGCATATTTTATTGCAGTATAAATAGATTCTTTTACCCTATCGAATTTTTCGGCACCGTAATTAAAACCGGCAATTGGCAAGAAACCTTGCGTAACACCAAATACCGGAAAAAGCGCAAACATCAACATTCTACCGATAATGGCATATACCGCTACCATAGCTTCTCCTCCCAAATCGAATAAAATATTATTCATCAACAGGTAAATAACGCTCACTACAGCTTGTCTAGAAAGAGTAACTACGCCAAGTGAGCTTATTTCTTTTAGAATAGAAAACTTAATTCGTAAATACTTGGACTTTAGCTTTAATTCTGAGTTATTCGATAAGAAAAAATAAACGACATAACAGAAGCACAATAAGTAACTGATAGTGGTTGCCCATGCAGCACCTTCCATGCCATAATCCATCACATTAATGAACAAATAATCCAAAATTAAATTCCCAATTGACGGTATAATCATAGCAATCATAGCAAATTTGGGCTTGCCTTCCGATCGAATAACATTATTGCCCATCATATTGAGACCCAAAAAAGGTACTCCGTACAATACAATGACATAATAGATTTTAGCCAACTCAAAAATGGAGCCTTTACCGCCAAATGCAGGTATTAAAGTGTCAACAAAAGTGAGCCCTACGGCTACCATTGAAGTGGTAATCAAAATGGTAAATGATATCTGATTACCAAATGTTCGCAGTGCTTTTTCCTTATTATTGGCACCTAACGCGCGCGAAATAATACTGGCGCCACCAATACCAATAGCCATACCCAAAGCCCCTATAAAAAATGAAATAGGTAGTACAACGTTGATTGCAGCAATGGCAATAGACCCGATCCAATTTCCAACAAAAATAGAATCTACCAGCACATTGAGCGACATCACCAATATGCCGATACTAGCTGGTAATGCCTGTTTAATAAGCAAACTTGATATTGATTCCGTTCCTAATTGTTCTGCGGAAACGTTTGCCATGTGTGTAGTTTATTTGTTGAAATTGATACTCATATAAATTACGATGTTTAACCCGATACTTCTGAAGTTTGTCTTATAGATGCTTCAATATGGCTCCACAAATTAATGCGTTCTTTCAAAGCTTTTTCTGAACATTCCAATACTTCATGCCACTTAGCTTCACTATCACCACACAGTTCTTGTATCATTTTTAAAGCAAGCGGACCGTGTTCATCTCCATCCAATTCAATATGCCTTCTTAGGTAATACTCTAGTTTAGGATATGCATCTTCCCCTGCCTGTTCCACAATTTTTAAAAACATATCGGGTATCAAATCTTCTCTACCAAAAGTAAAAGCTGCTGCAATTTTATGTGGTTCTTGTGTTTGTATCGTTTCAAAAGTGAAATTCAAAAACGACTTAACGGCATCGTTTAAATCAGCATTTTCAATAGCTGATAATACAGTATCAAGAGAATGTATTCCTTTAAGAAAATCGGTTATTTTATTGGTATCGGCACCTACTTCAACCATCGCATCCAAGTACATTTCGTAATGACTTTTTAAAACGCCCAATTCATTGACATCTGTTTCTTCCTCCAAAACGATTTCATTAATAAACCGAGCGGTATTTGTATTCTTTACCGGTTTCCACGGTAAAGTGGTACACGTTAGGTTTACTTGCAAGGCCTTTAAAAGTGACATAAAATCCCACACGGCATACACATGGTTTTCCATGAATACCTGTATATCAGATACCGATTTCAGCTCCTTATATAGGGCATGATTTCTTAATTCCTCTCTTAACGGTTGTAATATAATTTCTATTTCTTCGATTTTCATAGCGGTGATTTCTAAGATTTAATAGTGTATTTATGTACTTGGCACTACATCCAAGGCATCTGTAGTTTGCCAATCGTTGACCCATTTTGCCATTACTTTAACCCATGCGTCGCTATCGTTCAAACAAGATATATGCTTGTAATCTTCTCCACCTGCTTCTAAAAATTGTTCTTTGCCTTCCATTGCAATTTCCTCTAGAGTTTCAAGGCAATCACTAACAAATGCAGGTGTAATTACAGCCAATTTTTTCTTGCCTTCTTTAGCCAAACGTTCAAACTCATAATCGGTATAAGGTTTTAGCCATGGGTCACCCGCCAAACGCGATTGAAATGAAGTGCTGACCTGTTCTTCTTTCAACCCTAAATATTCCTTTACCATTTTTGTGGTATCATACACTTGATGTCTGTAACACGTGTTATGTGCAACAGAATTCACATTACAGCACGTACCATCAATTTTACAATGGAAACTGGTTGGGTCGTTCTTACGAATATGACGTTCTGGAATACCATGGTATGAAAATAATACATGGTCATAATCAAAACCTTCTAGTCCGTCCTTAATACTTTCAGAAAGTACTTTTATAAACTCTGGATGTTTATAAAAAGCAGGCAATGTCGTTATTTTCATGCCGGGAAAAGAAGCTTTTTGTTCCTCCAGTACCTTAACCACTACCGTTTCAAAACTAGACATTGCGTAATGTGGGTATAAAGGCACTAAAAGCACATCATCAACACCTTTATTCTTTAACTCTTGCATGGCATTTTTAATGGTCATGGTTCCATAACGCATACCTAAGGCAACCGGCATTTCGGTCTGTGTTTTCATTTTATTCGTAAAACGCTCGGAGATTACGATTAAAGGAGAGCCTTCTTCCCACCAAATCTTGGCGTAAGCCTCTGCAGATTTTTTTGGTCTGGTCTGTAAAATAATTCCTCTTACCAATATTGTTCTTAACCATTTAGGAGCATCAATGACGCGTTCGTCCATTAAAAATTCATCTAAATACGGTTTAACATCCTTTGGTGTTGGGCTATCGGGTGAACCTAAATTAACCAATAATACTCCTTTCATAGCGTATGTGTTTGTTATTCATTTGCAAAAATAACACTTGAACGTAGATACTATTTTAATTTTTGGCAATAGTTTTTCTATACTTCCATAAAGCAAACCAATTACAGCCCGAATAAGTTTTAAGTGCTGTTTAATTTTAGTAAGTTGTAATTCATAAAGAACTATAATACCTTATACATGAACACATTATTTGATACGGTACCCAGAAGTGCACTTTACTTCTTTATAGCATCTACCCTAGGCGTTTTAATAGCTTACTGGATCATATCATATTTCATTAAAAAATATGGCAAAGACCCCAAATATTTATTACCACGCGGAGCCTTTAAAAAAATTAGCCGTCCTATTTTTTTAATTATCATATCTATTTGGATTCGATCGGAGTCGATACGAACACTATTACAATTAGAAGATTACGCATATTGGTTTAAAAAGACAAGTACCATTCTTTTTATATTATCTATCACATGGTTATTACTTAATTTATTGAAGATTATAAAAACGGTAATCGTTAGTAATTACGACGTACATGTAGAAAATAATCTAAAGGCGCGTAAGATTTATACCCAATTTAATATTCTTGAACGCATTTTTATTTTCGCTATAGTCATACTGGCTATTGGTGCCATACTCATGAGTTTTGAAAATATAAGGGAACTTGGGGTAAGTATTTTTGCATCTGCCGGTGTCGCGGGTATCATTATTGGTTTCTCCGCTCAAAAAATGATCGGTACCGTTTTGGCAGGTATTCAAATTGCAATAGCCCAACCTATAAAAATAGATGATGTGGTAATTGTTGAAGGAGAATGGGGACGCATAGAGGAAATCACCCTTACATATGTTGTCGTTAAAATATGGGATAAACGAAGATTGATTGTACCCACACCATATTTTATTGAAAAGCCGTTTCAGAATTGGACCAAGACATCTTCAGATATTCTAGGAACGGTATTTTTATATACCGATTACAATGTACCTTTTGATGCCATTCGTGAGGAAATGACCAAAATTCTGGAAAATACAGACCTTTGGGATAAAGAAGTTAATGTATTACAAGTAACAGACAGCAAACAAAATTGTGTGGAAATAAGAGCCTTAATGAGTGCCAAAGACTCGCCAACTTCATGGGATCTTCGAGTTCATGTTCGTGAAAAACTAATAACCTTCTTGCAACAAAATTACCCGGACAGTATTCCAAGGAATAGGGTTTTGTTGGAGCAGGAGACTGATATCCATTCTAAATAAAAAGTATCCCAAATATGGTAAAATATTAACTGTTTATAGTCGTTAATTATGTAGTAAATTTATGAAATGAAAGTTTTAAAATTCGTCTATTTAAGTATTATAATATTATTATTAATTAATTGTTCAAAAAACGAAGACACAAAGGAACCAATCATACAACCAGAAGTTATTGAAGCAGAAAAACCAGCCTCTCCTATAGAATTTATTGAAGAGGAAATATATTTAACAGTTAATATTGACACAAACAAAAATACTACTGACAGTGAAGATTGGCTAATTATTCACGATGACAATAACAATTTAGTTGATTATAAATCCTATGAGAGTGGAGACGAAATAACTTTCAGTGCTTATACCGATTCAATAACATCCTCATTGAGTATAACAAAATTTAGTCAAGTTATAGATTATGTAAATGATTTAAATGATGGGACAAGCCCACAGACCCGCTCTGAAGTAGGTAAAAGATATGAAATTGCAACAACTAACGGTCTTAAAAAAGGAGATATTTTTAATATCAACTCAAGTGTGTTAAATGAGCCCCAAAATCGAACTAAAATTGGCGAGTTCAATTTGACAATAGAAGACATTCCCCAAATTAAAAATTTAAATATCTCAACAAAAAATGGCACCATACCATATGGGTATTCAATTTCTGACAATGGCAATGAATTAATAGATTACAGTCAGAAGTTAGTACAATATCAAGGTGAAGAAGAATATTTAATCTCTATACTCGATGGAAATAACACTCATAAATATTTCACTTTTTCAAATCTAGAAAATCAAGATTTAATATTAAATTACTCAGAATTCAATTTATTTGACACTTATATTGAATTAGAAGTGCCAACAGATTCAAATTACCTAATAGATATAGGAGGATTTGATATTGATGAAAATTTAAATTTCTTTGGAGGGTACAAATTGCTAGATATCTCTCTATATAGTGATCAAATCGATGCAAATGTAATTTCATTTGGATATCTAAATAAATTTTCAAATTATCGCTCACGCATTATTTTAGAAACATCAAATTACAGATATTTAAAAACTCAATTTGGAAGTAAGTTGGATTTTTTAGAATTTCCAGATGACCCAAACTTCGTCATTATAAATGAATCTTCCATCCAAAATTTCGATTTTAGTACATCAAGCGACTATAAGTCTTATAAAAATACCTGGCGATATGTTGAAGGAAATTACCCATATGGTAATTATGTAATTACTTCATGGAGCGTAGAAACTCCTAAAAATAAAATAAAAACCGTGGGAGATATTCCCGTAGAGATATTGGAAAAATTCCCAAATATTAATCTTGACAAAATTGAACCTTATACTACTCACTTAAATTTAAGTGAAATAAACTATAATCAAACTTATCCAACATTCGATGGAATAATAATATACCATAACTAAATGCTTTCAAAATATATAATTGCATTATTGATTTTTACCAGTCAGAATTTGTTAGCCCAACAAATCACCTGCTCTCCAAAAGACAAAGCTGCAGTTGAAAACAAGCTAGTAGAAATCGATGGAATGTATGATGGCAATTTCGGTGAAACTATGGTGATCGTTGGTAAAACGTTTATGCAAACCCCATATGTTGCCAAAACCCTAGAAATTGGTGATACTGAAACTTTGGTGGTTAATCTACAAGGCTTGGACTGCACCACATTTGTTGAGAACGTGCTTGCTTTTTCCCTCCTACTCCGTCAGCAAGAAATGTCCTTTGACGCTTATTTAAAAAATCTTGAAATTATACGATATAAAAACGGCGAATTAGTTGGCTACGCTTCTCGTTTACATTACTTTTCTGAATGGATTGCCAACAATGCTGAAAAAGGGCTTCTTAAAGATATTACCGGTGAAATTGGTGGTACCGAAATCACCAAAAACATAGATTTTATGAGCACCCATAGAGACCTATATCCGTTTTTGACGGACGATACTAATAACTCAAAAATTAAGGCTTCAGAAAACTATCTGAACAATCAGGCTATTTGTGTACTTGCACAAGATAAGATTGCCGAAAACGAACATTTAATTCAATCTGGAGACATTATTGCTTTGGCCACTTCTATTAACGGCTTAGATGTCACCCATACGGGAATTGCCACTAGGGAAAAAGATGGTAGAATTCATTTACTCCACGCATCTACCGGATCTATGGAAGTAGAGGTATCAAAAAAGCCGCTAGCAGATTATCTTAAGAACATAAAAAGCAATACCGGTATAATGGTGGCAAGACCATTATAAAGATTAACTACTTGCTAATGCCAATAAATATTTCTTAGGTGTTGTATTATACTTTTTCTTAAACGCCGCAATAAAATGGCTAGACGTACTATACCCTATTCTTAGCCCAATTTCATTGACATTATACTGACCGGTTTCTAAAAGGCGCTTTGCATAATCCATCTTATGATCAAACAAAAAGCTGTAAACAGAATCACCGTAAATTTGTTTAAATCCTTCTTTTAATCGCTTTAAACTTAATCCCACTTCACTCGAAAGTTCAGCTAAAGTTGGTGGCTCAGCCATATTCGCCAAAATAATTTCTTTGGCTTTCTTTATCTTTTTAACATTCTCTTCATCTGCCAAATACGGGCATTGTTCAATATCTGCATTAGGACTTCTATTAAAGTACAAGGCTATCAATTCGTAAATCTTACCTTTTACATATAGCGATTTTATAGATGGATGCAGATTATAGTTTACAATCTGACTCAAAATAACAGCAATAGATGGTGAAAAAGGTTCTTGTGCATAATACTTTTTCTCCTTGTTATCTGAACTCAGAAACGGAATGTAATCTGCCTCTGCCGTAAATAACGAATGAAACTTTCTCAAGGTCATTACCACAGAAACCAATGATGATTTCGGGTTAAGATCTAAATTCAGCGGAAGGTCTAACTGCGTGTTATACAACAATAATGAGTTCTCTTCCTTAACATCCAAACTATAATTTCCTTGATTAAAATTATAAGTACCACTACCCTTTAAACAGAAGTGAAACTGTATAAATCGTTTATTGATTTCACGGTGGTACTGCGTTACCGTATCTTCTTCGTTCTGAAACTTTAGCACGTAAAATCCGTCTTCAATCAGAACTTCTTCGTATGACCCTTGAGCGTTACTTTTTATGTCCATTTTCTTAAATCGATTTTTTATCTATTTAGAAAGCATCTAAATAAAATGTTGTCCATTCGCTGAAACCTCCATAAAATTATGGTTAATAAACTGATATTTGTCATATTTTGTCCAAAAATTCGGCAGACGACATTAATTGTACCTCTAGCGTTGTTTTTATTGAATGTATGCACATATTTTTGTACCCGCTTTATGAAGGACTATCACATTTCTAAACACGACTCCTTTTATACCATCGGACTTAACTACAAAAAGGCCGATGCTGAAGCTCGTGGTAAATTTAGTTTAGACGAAGTAGCGGTAAACAAATTACTTGTAGAAGCTAAAAATCAAGGCATTGATGGTTTGCTAGCTACCTCTACCTGTAACCGCACAGAGTTACACGGTTTTGCAAAACATCCTTTTCAACTCATAAAATTATTATGCGATCATTCTAACGGAACCGTTGAAGCGTTCCAAGAAGTGGCATATGTATATAAAAATAAAGAAGCTATCAATCACCTATTTCGCGTAGGAACAGGTTTGGACAGTCAAATATTGGGCGACTTTGAAATTATAAGTCAGTTAAAGCAAAGTTTTAAACGCTCAAAAGAATTGGGCATTGCAAATCCTTTTATAGAACGTCTTTGTAACAGTATCATTCAAGCAAGTAAGCGTATTAAGAACGAAACCGAAATTTCTTCTGGTGCAACTTCGGTAGCATTTGCATCTGTTCAATACATTTTGCGAAATGTAGAAAATGTATCTGAAAAGAACATTTTGCTGTTCGGAACTGGAAAAATTGGTCGTAATACGTGCGAAAATTTAATTAAGCACACCAAGAATCCACACATTACTTTAATCAATAGAACCAAGGGCAAAGCTGAGCAAATTGCAGGTAAGTTCAATCTAATGGTTAAAGATTATGGGGATCTACAATCAGAAATTAGAAAGTCCGATATTTTGGTGGTTGCCACTGGCGCACAAAAACCCACAATTACCAAAGAGCTGATCTATACCAATAAACCGTTATTGATTTTAGACCTATCGGTACCTAAGAACGTTGATGCTTCTGTTTCTGAAATGGACAATGTTACGGTAATTCATTTAGATCATTTGTCTCAAATGACCGATGAGACTTTAGAGCGTAGAAAGCAATTTATACCAGATGCCGAAGCTATAAACGAAGAGGTAAAACATGATTTTAACCAATGGTTAGAAACCAGAAAATTTGCTCCTGTCATTAAGGCTTTAAAGAAGAAATTAAAGACGATAAAGGATGAAGAATTAGACTACCAATCTAAAAAAACGGTAGATTTCAATCCGCATCAAGCCGATTTGGTAACGAATCGCATCATTCAAAAAATAACCAAACAATTTGCAAATCATCTTAAGGATGACTCGGTAGATTCCAATTCAAGTTTAGAATTTATCCAAAAAGTATTTCAATTAGAATTGGACGAAAAATGAGTAAAGTAATACGATTAGGCACACGCGATAGCGAGCTAGCGCTATGGCAGGCAAATACCGTAAAAGATCAACTACAAGCATTAGGCCATACTGTAAAATTAGTTCCGGTAAAATCTACCGGCGACTTAATTTTAGACAAGCCCCTTTATGAACTGGGCATAACCGGTGTTTTCACAAAAACCCTTGATGTTGCCATGATTAATGGCGATATCGATATTGCGGTACATTCCATGAAAGATGTACCCACAGCATTACCAAAAGGTATCGTTAAAGCCGCTGTTTTAAAACGTGGCAACTATATGGATATCATGGCGTTTAAAGACAATGAGGAGTTCTTAGGGTCACGCGACGCCGTTATTGCTACCGGTAGTTTACGCAGACAGGCGCAATGGCTCAACAGATACCCAACACATACCGTAGTAGATTTAAGAGGGAATGTAAATAGTCGTTTAGAAAAGTTGTACAACAACGAATGGAACGGTGCTATTTTTGCCGCTGCCGGTTTGGAACGTATTGGTTTGGAACCTGAAAACACGATCGGACTTACATGGATGTTACCCGCACCTGCGCAAGGGGCGATCATGGTTGTTGCTATGGAAGACAATGAAGAAGTTCGAGAAGCCTGCGCACAATTAAACCATGAAGAAACGGATACTTGTGTTACGCTTGAAAGAGAATTTCTTAGGGAATTGGAAGGTGGCTGTAGTGCACCTATTGGAGCACTAGCCTATATCAACAAAGAAAATATTGTAACGCTAAAAGGCGTATTGTTAAATGTTGATGGAAGTAAAAAACTGGAAACAGAGCTAACTGCACCACTGGGCAAACATCAAAATTTAGGTATTGACTGTGCCAAGACGATTTTAGCACGTGGTGGAAGACGTTTAATGACGGAATTGGCAAGTGCCGGTACCGAAATAAATATTTTTTCTACAAAAAAGCTTACACCACAACAGCAACTTAGCCTTAATTTATCCGTAAATGCCGATTCAGATGATTTCATAAAAATCAATTTTAATCGTATTTCACCTATTGTTCTTAAAAAGGAGCACAAGAATGTAGTCTTTACTAGCAAAAATGCAGTTGAAGCAGTATTGGCAAGTAGAGATGTGTCAGAATTGGATTTTGAGAATATCTATTGTGTTGGCAGAAAAACCAGACGGTTTATAAAGAATAAGTTTGGTAAAATAACGCATTATGAGAACAATGCTAAAGATTTGGCCAATCACCTAGTAGAATTCATAGACGGTACAGAGGTGACTTATTTTCATGGAAATCTAAGTTTAGAAGAATTGCCCACTATTTTAGAGGAAAACAATATTACGGTCAATGCTGTTGAAGCATATAGAACAAAATTATCTGGAAAGTCCATACCAGAATCTGTAAAAGGCATCATGTTCTTTAGTCCATCAAATGTTGAAAGTTATTTAAAAGAAAACTCAGCAGATAAGGTGGCGTATTGTATTGGAGAAACCACTGCAAAAGCAGCTAGAGAACATTTCACAGCAGTAAAAGTAGCCAAAATACCAACCGTAGAAAGTGTAATTGAATTGGTGAATGCGGATTATGAAGATCAATAAATTGCCTTTAGCTGTTGGCTGCTAGCCTTTGGCTTTTTTAATAAATTATGAGGGACTTTAAAAAGCTTGAAATATGGAAAAATGGAATCACCATAGTTAAGCATGTTTATAGTTTAGTTCAAAAGTTGCCAAGCGAAGAAAAATTCGGACTTAAAAGTCAACTTTCTAGAGCCGCAATATCAGTACCTTCAAATATTGCAGAAGGATGCAGCCGAAATAGTGAAGTTGAATTTAAACGATTTTTAGAGATTGCACTAGGCTCTCTTTTTGAAGTTGAAACTCAATTAATAATATCAGAAGAATTGAAATTTTTAGATAGTGACGAGTTGAAGACAATTTTAGAATTGATTTCAATAGAATCTAAAATGATTAATAGTCTAATTAGTAAAATAAAAAATAGCTAAAAGCCAAGGGCTAGTAGCTAAAAGCTATTACAAGAATATGAGCTTAAAAAACGACCTATTTCTAAAAGCATTAAAAGGTGAAACGGTAGAAAGACCTCCAGTATGGATGATGCGCCAAGCAGGTAGATATTTACCTGAATTCATGGCAATCAAAGAAAAATATGACTTCTTCACTAGATGTCAGACTCCAGAATTAGCATCAGAAATAACGGTGCAACCCATCCGAAGATACGGTATGGATGCCGCCATATTATTCAGCGATATACTAGTGATTCCGCAGGCAATGAATATTCATGTGGAAATGAAGCCGAATTTTGGTCCGTATCTACCTAATCCAATAAGAAATCAGAAAGATTTGGATAGCGTAATTGTACCAGATGTTCATGAGACATTAGGTTACGTTATGGACGCTATTAAAGCGACCAAAGAGAAACTGAACGACGAAGTCCCTTTAATAGGTTTTGCAGGTTCTCCATGGACCATTTTATGCTATTGTGTACAAGGTCAAGGAAGCAAAACATTTGATAAGGCTAAAGAATTATGCTTTACACAACCGGTCGTAGCTCATGAATTACTTCAGAAAATTACAGATACTACCATCGCGTACTTAAAAGCAAAAGTTGCTGCAGGTGTAAATGCCGTACAAGTGTTCGATTCTTGGGGAGGCATGTTATCACCAACGGATTATCAAGAATTCTCTTGGAAATATATTCAGCAAATTATTGATGCATTAAAGGACGAAGCTCCGGTAATTGTTTTTGGAAAAGGATGCTGGTTCGCCTTGGGCGATATGGCAAAATCAGGTGCATCTGCATTAGGTGTCGATTGGACTTGCTCTGCTAGAAATGCACGTTACTTAAGTGGTGGTAAAATTACCCTACAAGGTAACTTTGACCCTGCACGTTTGCTTTCACCACCAGCAGAGATTAAGAAAATGGTACACCAAATGATCAATGAATTTGGCAAGGACAGCTACGTTGTAAACCTAGGTCACGGTATTTTACCAAATGTGCCGGTTGAAAATGCAAAAGCGTTTATTGATGCGGTGAAAGAATACAAGCCAGCTTAAATTCCGTCGATTATTTCAGCATTCTTGTAGAATTTCCGAAATTACAGTAGCTATATGAATTCATTTCAACTACCAGATTTCGAAATAAATCCCATTTCAGAACGAGATGGGTGGCGGTTGTGCGACTTTGTCTGTGCAAATGCCGATCATATTAAAAGATATTTTCCAAAAACAGTAGCGGCAAATCTGAACCCAACTTTATCCAACATTTTTGTGTTGGAAAAAATAGCGGAATTCCTAGCAGGAAAAGAGTATTTGTTTACCCTAAAAGAACCGGAAAACAGAAAAATTATAGGGCTCATTTTTCTCAAGGAATTAAAAAAGGAAACTCAAGAAGCAGAAATAGCCTATTGCATTGCATACACCCATAAAAACAAAGGTTTTGCAACACTAGCCGTTAAAATGATTTCTGAATGGGGATTTAAACAGCAAGACATCAACCAACTTAGAATCATAGTACACAAATCTAACCCTAGCAGTATTAAGGTAGCAGAAAATTGTGGTTATATTTGGAAAGAAACACTTTTAAAAGAACATACCCCGCCTAACGAAGACCCGTTAGATATGGAACTTTACATCTTAGAAAATGAAAGATAAATTTTACGCTTACATACAACAACTTCAAGATACGATTACCTCTAAATTGGAAGAGGTAGACGGCAAAGCTACTTTTCAAGAAGATATTTGGAAACGCCCTGAAGGCGGCGGAGGTAGAACCCGAGTTATTGAAAACGGAGCAGTTTTTGAAAAAGGGGGCGTAAATATATCGGGCGTTCATGGGGAACTTCCCGAAAGTATGAAAGCTTATTTCAAGGTAAAGGAAGGGAACTTTTTTGCATGCGGACTCAGTTTGGTCTTACATCCAAAAAATCCTATGGTGCCCACCGTTCATGCCAATTGGCGTTATTTTGAATTGTACGGTAAAGATGGCGAAATTGTAGATCAGTGGTTTGGCGGCGGTCAAGATTTAACGCCGTACTACCTGTTTGACGAAGATGCCGTTCACTTTCACCAAGTATGTAAAACCGCTTGCGATAAACATCAACCCACATTTTATGACACCTACAAAAAAAGGTGTGATGAATACTTTTGGAACACCCACAGAAACGAGGCCAGAGGTGTTGGCGGACTCTTTTTTGATTATTGCAAAGCAACACCGGAAATGGACATGCCAGATTGGTACAACTTTGTTACCGAAGTAGGAAATAGCTTTCTGAACAGTTATGTACCGATTGTTACAAAAAGAAAAGACCTTGATTATACCAATGAACAAAGGGATTGGCAAGAGATAAGAAGAGGTAGGTATGTAGAATTTAATCTCGTTCACGACAAAGGCACTTTGTTCGGCTTAAAGACCAACGGGCGCATTGAAAGTATATTAATGAGCTTACCACCTCATGTG
This sequence comes from Maribacter litoralis, assembly GCF_003075045.1. GTDB lineage: Bacteria > Bacteroidota > Bacteroidia > Flavobacteriales > Flavobacteriaceae > Maribacter > Maribacter litoralis. The sequence goes on from NZ_QCZD01000004.1 coordinate 285,632, forward strand.
CAATGGCGTTATGATCACCAACCCGAAGAAGGCAGTGAAGAAGAGCGCTTATTGAATATTTTAAAAGCACCAAAAGAATGGGTATAAGAGTACTGCTTGTTTTGGGTATGTTTTGCTCAATTAGCCTTTGTACTGCTCAAAATTCACAATATAAAGAAGACTTTCCTGATAAAATTACGTTGAGACTGGCATTACAGACTACCTCAAATAATTTTACCCTTAGAGATAAGATTACACGTAATAAAACAGAGTTCATACCCAACGATAAAAGCTACCTGGGGCTTTCTATTCTATTTCGGTTTTTAGAGATTGATTTGGGGTATGCACCCAATTTCTTGTCCGAAAACAAGGATAATGGCGATTCTAAACTAATTACGTTCAATATTAGAACGTTTTTTAGGCAGTTCATGCAGACTGTAGATTATTACAAACAAAAAGGATTCTTTGTTCGTACCCAAGACATTACTTTGCCCGTAGATGACTTGAAAACCCTAAAAATAGGTGGCAGCTCTAGTTACATCTTCAATCCCGATTTTTCGTTTCGCGCTATCGGTTTCCAAAATGAATGGCAGACCCAGAGCGTGGGCAGTTTTATACCCAGTATCTCGTATTACTACACCAAGTTTAAATTAGAAGACCCGCTAATTGAAAATCAACTGGAAAAATCGTTTAAGGTGGCTCTAGGACCTGGTTACTATTATAATTGGGTTTTTGACGAGAACTACTTACTTTCTGCAGGAGCAACTGGTGGTTTAGGATTTAATTATTCAAGCACCGACGGAAAAAACTCATTTAATGGATTGGCACAACTAGTTTTTAGAATGACCGGTGGCTATAACTCCGAATCATTTTTTGGAGGTGTAAATATCAACACCCAATTACTGAGTCATACTTCCGATGAGAATTTTATTTTGGATGACTCCATCAGTTTTTTGGAATTTTACGTAGGATACCGATTTGACGCTCCTAAAAAATGGATCGCCAAAGCAGATGAGATAAGTCGTAAATTAGGGATTGAATAAATCTTAATGCCATGAAGCAAAAAATATATCAGATCGATGCCTTTACCAAAGAATTGTTTGGTGGCAATCCTGCTGCCGTTTGTATCCTAGAATCATGGTTAGATACCAATTTGATGCAAAAAATTGCAGCCGAAAATAATTTGGCTGAAACAGCATATGCCGTACAGAAAGATGACCATTATGAACTGCGTTGGTTTACACCAGAAATTGAAGTAGACCTTTGTGGTCATGCAACGCTGGCAACTGCCTTTGTGCTTTATAATTACTATGGTTTCAAAGAAAATACTCTACGGTTTATTTCGCCTAGAAGTGGTGAGCTCATTGTTGAAAAGAATGAAAAGGGAACATTGACCATGGACTTCCCTACAGATGAACTTAAAAAAGTATCTGAACAGACACTAATCACAGAAGCTATAGGCAAAAAACCTTTAGAGACCTACAAAGGAAAAACAGATTATATGCTGGTCTATGAAACGCAAATAGAAATTGAGGCTATGACTCCTAATTTTCATTTGCTAAATGAATTGGATTGTAGAGGGGTTATCGTTACCGCGAAAGGTAATACCGTTGATTTTGTATCACGCTTTTTTGCCCCACAATGCGGCATTCCGGAAGACCCTGTTACAGGTTCTGCACATACCACATTAACTCCTTATTGGTCGAAAAAATTGAATAAAAAGTCCCTATCAGCAAAACAACTGTCTGAACGTGGCGGTAATATTCAATGTGAGTACCTTGGTGATCGGGTAAAGATTTCAGGAAATGCCGTTTGCTATTTGATCGGGGAAATTGATATCTAAACTATTTCCAAGTAATGGACTTTTTTGCCACTGCCTCAAATTGATATTTGAGATGCGAAAACCTGGCTTTTAAAAGCACTTTTCGACCCTCAAGGGATCTTGTGAACTGAATTTTTGACCCATCTACATGAGTATTCCAGTATTTTTGAAAAAGTAAAGCTTCCTTTTTGTTTTTACCTATATCCGTTGGCACAACATAATAGCTTCTAATTTTTAGTTTACGCTTCCACCAATTACTATTGACCAATAGATACCTAGGGTTTTCTATAGGTGCAATGATTTCCTCCAAAAGAGATATAAATACATTACTATCATGCTGACTAGCATCCTTTAAATAAATGGAAAAAGTTCCTTTTATATGCTGTTCGGCATGTATTATGGCATTTTTTGATTCGAAATACGAAGTTTTATCATCTAACAAATAGGCTAACAGAGCCTTGCCAATTTTCTTTGTTTTCTTGTATTGATTGCCGAACAAAAAGTACAGTTTCAAGGCTTTAAATGTTTTTGGACCAAAACCAAGAATTAGGGCGGCACAAAATAAATAGATCACCTGTATAACCCCTTTGCCTATTACGGCGCCCATATTTTTAATCAAAAATTCAGGAACAAACATAGAAACTCCTAAGACGACCTCTAGCATTACATACTTCCCGGCATTTAAAGCATGTAGTTTCTTTGTTTTTGCAAAAGGTTGATCGCTAGCTGAAGGTATTTTCAGTTCTCTCACCAAAACATTTCCTTTTTCAATGGCATGATTCCATCTACTTTTAAATACAGATTTTTGCTGTGCCTGTTCAAGCATATCTGCGTTAATCGCTTCTAAATCGGTAGTTTCTGACCATTCCAAAGGCAATACCAATCGGTCTATTCCGTTAGAAATGTAAATTTCATCACGAAGAGAGACACCTGTAAAAGCTTCAAAACGTTGCTGCAGTTTTTCCATGTCCTTACCACCATCGGTAGCCGTTGGATCTAAACAAGCCAAGTGCCAAATGGTTCCTGTTTTATCAGGATTGTTGGCATCTACCCGAATGGCACGCCCTCGCATTTGATTGGAAGAAACAAAAGAACCCACATAAGAAGCCAAAACTAAAGTGTTGATACAAGGAGCATCCCACCCCTCACCAAGAAATGCCTTGGTTCCGATCAGGGTTTTTATCACTCCGTCTTCAAACAATTGTGTAATAGATTCCGCTATCTTGTTTTTAAGCGCATCGGGCACATGAATAAATAAATATCCCAGGGACCCCTCAACAGGATGTACCTGTAATTTTTCAACACTCAGAAGCTGTTTAAATTTGAGTAAAGCGTTTTCATGCACTATAACCATTGAACCGGTTAACACACCTAACTTTTCATCATTGGTCTGTTTAGCCAAAATGTATTTGAAAATGGGAACAACTCCAAGCTTGTTTACTATTTTAGTATCGCTTCCTTCAAAATCTAAAAACTCCTTTCGGATAAAATCAGCCAAAATTACCGTTCTACTGTCAGCACCAAGATTTGCATCCGTGCTTTTTACAATTTGATAAATACTCTCCAGTTTGCTAGGGCTATTTGACAGATTTCGGTACAAGACCTCATCACCAACGAAATTGACCCGTTTGTGCTCTAGTACTCCTATTCGTTTCAACTCCTTTTCCAAAGGCATTAAAATATCCTCAAATGCCATAAAAGTTTCGCGTTGATCCACTAACAGATTTTGCAATAATGCTTCAGACCATTCATACGTAAAACTAGGGAAGCTTACGTCGTTGGTAGAAAAGCCAAGTATCTTTAAATTCTGTTCATTTACGGCATAGCCACAAGAATTCAGGTAAATAATAATTGAAGAGAAAAATGTAGGGTGTTGATAGATATAATCTAACGATTCATTAGGGTTCACGTAGAAATCTTGCGTAATCAATTTTTCTTGCAAGCCCTTATTGGCAATAAGATTTTTGGTGAAATTTAATATCTGCTCCCTGTAGTTAACGATATACTTGATCTGGGCTTCTTCTGGTTTTGAGAAGTAGACAAAGTCTTGATGCGGACAAAGATCTCCATTCTTTATAAGGTCCGGTACCGCTATTTCATCATCTATAGGTCCGCATAAACTAAAATAACGGTTGATTTCAGTAGTAGAACTGTCGTATGGCGGTGTAGCGGTCAGCGAAACAACAGTAAGACCTTCAATCTCCTTTAAATGGTACAAACAATGCCACCATTCATTTTTAAGGTGATGCGCCTCATCTAAAACCAAGGTCTGTATACCATGCGATTGTATAAACTCGACCAACCTTTCTTTCCCCTTATCATCGAAAGATTTCGTTAAAGCGTATAACGACTGATATGTTGAGAAAGTAATGACATCGGGATTTTTAATCTCAAGGGATAAAAACTCAAAATCATGCTTTGCGGTAAAATATTCCAATAACCTAGATCGCCATTGATTTCGTATGGTCAATGTTGGTGCCAATACCAAGGTGGGCTTACCTATTCGGGTTAAAATTTCTAAGCCTAATATTGTTTTTCCAGAACCAGGCGGTGCAATAACGTGTAAGTGCCCATCTTTAATATGCTCTTGAAAACCATCTAAAAACTTCTGTTGATAGGTTCTCCAGGTATATTTGAACTTTAAGAGGTCACTTAGTTTTTGCATCCAAAATCATTTAGCGGCTAAGCCCATAAAAATAAGTAATAACGGCTGTAGCTATTCTTCAAATTCCCCTATTTTTGTAAAACTTCAAAAGATGTACGTTTTATTGCATTACAATTAAGAGATTAAAGCAATAAAAGTTCGAATTTAAATATTCAGGTATGGCAAAAAAAGGCAAGGCTAAAAACACATTGAACAAAGCAAAGCATGCCAAGCTTATGGATAGAAAGAAGAACAAATTGAAAAAAGAAGCTGCCCTTAGAAAAGAACGTCTCAAAAGCATCATCAAAAAAAGTCAAGAATCTAAGAACTAAAAATAAATATAGCATTATGTACCCACTTATACGCCCAAGAAGATTACGAAGCAATGAAGCCATTAGAAGTTTGGTTCGTGAAACCATTATTTCACCAAACGATTTTTTAGTACCGTTATTCGTTGTTGAGGGCAAAGGAATTATTGAAGAAATACCGTCTATGCCAAATTACTACCGTCTTAGTCTAGATAATTTGACCAAAGAGGTCAAAGAACTATGGAACATGGGCTTGCGATCGGTTTTACTTTTTGTGAAGGTGCCCGATAATTTAAAAGACAACAAAGGTTCTGAAGCGCTGAATGAAAACGGATTAATGCAACTGGCCATTAAAACAGTAAAAAATGCGTGTCCGGATATGTTGGTGATGACAGATGTTGCCCTTGACCCCTACTCTTCTTACGGTCATGATGGTATTGTTGCGGACGGAGAAATTCTGAATGACGAAAGTGTAGAGGTGTTAACCGAAATGAGCGTATCTCACGCAAAGGCAGGAGCCGATTTTGTGGCACCTAGTGATATGATGGACGGTCGTATTCTCAGCATTCGTGAAGCTTTGGAAGATGAGGGCTATTTAAACACCGGTATTATGGCCTACAGTGCAAAATATGCCAGTGCTTTTTACGGTCCGTTTAGAGATGCTTTAGATTCCGCTCCCGTAGATATCAAAAATGTGCCTAAGGATAAAAAGAGCTACCAAATGGATTATGCGAACCGATTTGAAGCCATTCGTGAAACCCAAATGGATATTGACGAAGGTGCGGATATCGTGATGGTAAAACCAGGTTTGTGTTATTTGGATATTGTTCGTGAAATAAAAAATGAAGTTGATGTACCAGTTGCAGTTTATCAAGTTTCTGGGGAATATGCCATGGTAAAAGCTGCAGCTGAAAAAGGTTGGCTAGATCATGATGCCGTAATGATGGAACAATTAACTGCAATTAAAAGAGCGGGTGCGAATATTATAGCCAGTTACTTTGCCAAAGATGCTGTTAAATATATTTCTTAAATTGCTTAAAAGTAAATAAATATGACTGCCGTAATAGGAATTTTAAATAAAAATGCAGTTGCAATAGCAGCCGATTCAGCGGTAACGGTATCTGGTAGCAATGGTAGAAAAATTTATAATACCGCAAATAAGATATTTACATTATCTAAATTTCATCCTGTTTCGATAATAATTTATAATTCTGCAAATTTTATTACAACACCTTGGGAGATAATTATTAAAATTTATCGAAACGAATTAAAAAGAAAGTCATTTAAGTGTCTTAAGGACTATTCTGACCATTTTTTCAAGTTCCTAAAAACAAAAGATTTTTTTTCATCACCTGAAACTATTAGACATTTTAACCAATCATATATTTATTCTGCATTTGAAGATTTTAAACAAATGTCGGTTTCAATTTCGATAGATAACGAAGAAATTGATTTAATAACACTTACAAAAAAGGAAAGAATTGAATTGTTTCAAGATAATTTAATAAAGATTTTAAATACAGAGATAGAAAATATAAAACGAGAGGAAGAATTAGATGATTTTAAAGCATTAACAAAAAAAAGATTTATTGAATTACTCAAAGATGATATAAATGAAATAATAGAAAATGAATTTCCGGAGTTTGACACTAAAACAATTAGATCTAAATTTTTAGAAATGCTATTTAGGTATTATAAGAGTAAATCATTTAGAGGTCAGTGGTCTGGACTTGTTTTTGCAGGTTATGGAGATGATGATTTGTATCCAACTACTATTTCTACCAAAATATCAAATGTTTTTGATGAAAAAGTTAGATTTCATACTGAACAGGTCGAAACTATAAGTGATGCAAATAATGGGTCTATAATGCCTTTTGCACAAAGGGATGTGATAGATACTCTAATAACAGGTATAAGTCCTGAGATAAATGAAACACTATTTTCAACATTTAACAAGTTTTTAAACGGTTATAATGAACATTTAATTAATTTAATAGAAAAAGATAATAATGAACTTGCAAAACAACTCCGTCAAATAGATATTAACGGTATTTGTTCACAATTTATTGATGATGTAAATTATGTCAAAGAAATTAAACATATTCGACCAACTGTAAACACTGTATCTGTCCTTTCCAAAGAAGATCTTGCAGAAATGGCAGAAAGTTTGATATATTTGACCTATTTAAAACGAAGAATTAGTTCAGATGAAGAATCAGTTGGTGGACCTGTAGATGTTGCTTTAATTTCAAAAGGTGACGGTTTTATATGGATAAAAAGAAAACATTATTTTGAAGAAAAGCATAATCCTAGGTTCAATGCAAACTATTTTAACCCTTAAATAATATATATGTTTCTCAAAGACAGACATAAAATAAAGTATGATGATTTAACATCAACATTCTTAAAAGAACTTTCGGTGAAAAATGAAACATCTCCAAAAGAGATAATTAGATTTGAATCAGAATCTGATGAAATAGCTGAAATTATATCTAAAAATTTATTAGATAAAATTCAAAAGACACTTGCTCTTTAATTTAGATTTACATAAAACTATCTAAACCGTTTAACTAAAGTTAAACGGTTTTTTATTTAATTACATGTATAGATTAAATTGGTTATTAATAAGTTTATTTTACGCTGTTGGCTTTGCACAGGTTGAGCGCACTACACCCTTGTTGCTTCCGGTAGGTTCTAGCTTACAAGTAGCCTCTTTGGCAGCTTATGAATTGGATTCTATCGCTATTTACAGCAAAGTAGACAGTATTATAACAAATGGTATAAAAAACAATGCCTTCCCAGGTGCTCAAATTTTAATCGCCAAAGAAGGAAACATCATTTTTCATAACGCCTACGGATTTCATACTTACGATAGCATTCAGCCTGTAGCATTAAATGATATGTACGATTTGGCATCGGTCACCAAAATTTTGGGTCCGCTGCCTGCCATTATGAAATTGGTAGATGAAGGCAAGTTGAATCTAGACCTGCCTTTTAGCACCTATTGGAAACCTTGGAGAAGACAAAAAGATAAAGCAAGTATTACACTTCGCGAAATTTTAGCCCATCAAGCAGGTTTAGAACCCTACATTGTTTTCTTGAGCAAAACCTTAAAAAATAACGGTCGGTTTAAAAAAAGGTTTATCCGTAGCACTTCAAACAAACGATTTACTAACGAAGCTTTTGACGGTATATATGTCAAAAACAGGTTCCATAGAAAAATGTACCGCATCATTAATCGGTCTGAAGTTTCTGAGGAGAAAAAATACAAATACTCCGGTTTGTCCTTCCTCATTTTCCCTGAGTTGATTACGCAATTAACAGGGATGCCCTATGCCGAGTATATGCAGGAGAATTTTTATAAACCACTTGGTATAAAAACCTTCGGTTTTCTTCCGAGTACTAAAAATTTCAGCAATAAAATTGTTCCGACAGAGGTCGACACCATCTATAGGCACACTTTAACCCAAGGCTGGGTACATGATGAAAATGCATCGTTGTTAGGCGGTATTTCGGGTAATGCCGGGTTGTTCGGTACAGCGCAAGATTTGGCGATTATATTGCAAATGTATGTTCAAGGCGGCATTTTTAATGGTAATCGATATATATCTGAGAACACCATAAAGGAATTTACACGGGTTCAATATCCTGAAAATGATAATAGAAGAGGTTTAGGTTTTGACAAGCCTTACCTGGGCAATGCGCAATTTACATTGGCGAATGCTTATCCGGCACCAGAAGTAGGTGCATCAAGTTTTGGTCATAGTGGCTTTACGGGCACTTTTGTTTGGGCAGATCCAGAACAGCAATTAGTATATATTTTTCTATCCAACAGGGTATATCCCACCCGCGAAAATCGTAATATTTACGACCTGAACATCAGACCTGCCATTCAACAAATATTTTATAGCGCATTTGATAGATCAAAACAGCACAATCATTAGTATATTTATCAATATCTTAGATTTTTAAAACAACCCTATGGGACTACTTATATTTTACGCATTCATTTCTATTTTCTTCTCTTTTCTGTGTTCTATTCTAGAAGCGGTATTATTGAGTATCACGCCCACATTCATCAATGTAAAAATGAAAGAGGGCAAATCATATGCAACTACCTTAGAAGCACTTAAGAAAGATGTAGACCAACCCTTGATCGCTATTTTGACCATAAATACCATTGCCCATACCGTTGGTGCCATATTGGTAGGTGTGCAGGCGAAAGCTGCTTATGCAGAACTTTACGGTAGCGAAACCAGTTCTATTTTCGGTATCGAGTTTACCGAAGATTTAATGGTTGGGGTAGTTTCAACGATTATGACGATTCTTATTTTGGTCGCTTCAGAAATTATACCGAAAACCATTGGTGCTACGTACTGGAAACAATTAGCGAATTTCTCTACAAAAGCACTAAATATTATGGTTTTGGGCTTAAAATATACGGGATTGCTATGGTTACTGCGCCTTTTTACGAAAATGGTAGGTGGTGGCAAACACCATGGTAGCGTATTAAGCAGAGAAGATTTTCATGCCATGACCGATATGGCACACGAAGAAGGAGTGTTCGAAAAATCGGAATCTACCATCATCAAAAACTTATTAAAGTTCGATGAAGTTTTGGTCAAGGATATCATGACACCAAGAGCGGTGATGAAAATTGCATCGGAAGAGAAAACAATAGCAGATTTCTTTGATGATAACCCAAAGCTACGTTTCTCTAGAATACCAGTGTATACCGAAAAAATGGACAACATTACCGGTTTTGTACTTAAGGACAACGTTCTTGAAGAGATGATCAATAAAAATGGGGAGATACCGTTAAAAGAGATCAAACGAGAAATACTGGTAACACGTAGAAGTACGCCGATCCCAACCTTGTTTGAAATATTCATTCAGAAACGTGAAGCAATTGCTCTTGTGGTCGATGAATATGGTTCTGTTAGTGGTTTAGTAACGATGGAAGATGTCATTGAAACACTATTAGGACTCGAAATCATGGATGAGAGCGATAATATTGCCGATTTACAGAGTCTTGCCCGTAAAAATTGGGAAACACGCGCAAAAGCTACCGGAGTTATAGAAAAACCTACTTCACCAGACGAATAATCAGTAGTACATATCATGGACGATGTTGCTTACATTAAAACCCCTTTAGGCGTTGCCAAAATTATAGGCAATGCTGACGGATTGTCCGCCATTACCGTACTCAACTCAGATGAACCTTTAACCGATGTGATACCGGAATCTTTGGAAGATGCCGTATACCAGCTCAACGAATATTTTGAAGGTAAACGAACCGAGTTCAGCCTAACATTAAACCCAGAAGGAACCGAGTTTCAGAAAAAGGTTTGGACGGAACTACAGAACATTCCGTATGGCAAATCAAAATCATATTTAGAACTTGCAAAATTATTAGGTGACCCCAATGCAACAAGGGCTGCCGCATCGGCAAATGCAAGAAATCCGTTGTGGATCGTAGTGCCTTGCCACCGAGTGATCGGATCCGATGGCTCACTTACCGGTTACGCTGGCGGATTGCATAGAAAACAGTGGTTATTAAACCATGAAAGCCCCGTAAAACAGCAAAGTTTGTTCTAAAAGTACACCCCAAACCTCGCAAAAAACAAACCACTTGGTTTGTTAGCAATAAAGAATGCCCGCTAAACTACGTACGCTTTGCATTTTGTCGATACTATTACGATTGCCGTCGTTTCTTTCAGCAAATTACAACCTATTCTACGTTCAAAAAACCGACTACTTGGTCGGTTCGTTATTTTAATGGCATTTCGCTTCTAATTTCTATAACTGACTCATTACTATGATAAAATTTATAGCCTTTATGGTTTTCCGTAATGGAGATTGAGGTGAATATTGTAGGTTTATTCTTTAATAATATATTAGTGAGGAGAAAAACAATTGTACATATTCCGCTATATTGGAGAATATGTGCAATTGTACACATATACAATAGTTAGGCAACATTTGAATAAAAAACCCAATGGCAAAATTTACCGAACAAACTTTAACGAATTGGACAAAGCCACCAAGTAATTCTGAACAAGATAAACTTGAACGCTCTGAAAGAATGGTAAGAGACGCTATTAGTTCGGATGAAAAACTTAAAACTAAATCTACCGAAACTTTTGGTCAAGGTTCTTATGCAAATAAAACTAACGTAAGATTAAATAGCGACATAGACATTAATGTAAGATATACAGGTGGCTTTATGTTCAATTTACCACCAAGTACGGAAGAAAAAGATTTTGGTTTAGACAAGTTATCCAACTCTACTTATTCTTATTCAGAATTCAAGAACGATGTAGAAAACGCACTTGTTGCAAAATTTGGAAGAAGCGATGTAATTCGAAAAGACAAGTGTATAACTATAATTGGTAATACAAGCAGAATAGAGACAGATGTTGTTCCTACTTGGAATTACCGCAGATATTCTAAAGATGGAAGTTATGTGCTTGGTGCTAAATTTTGGTCAGACTCTTCAAAAGCCGTTATTAACTATCCAAAACAACATATTGAAAATGGAATCGCCAAAAACAGCAACACTTATCGAAGGTTCAAAAGGTTAACGCGTTTGCATAGAAAGCTTCGATATAAAATGCTCGAAGATGGAGAAACGGTAAGTGACAATATCACCTCATTTCTATTAGAATGTTTAGTTTGGAATGTTCCAAATAGAATAATGAATAATTATGATACTTGGACTGAAAGATTAAGGCAATCAATCATCTATCTACACGAGAACACAAAAGAAGATGATAGTTGTAATGAATGGGGAGAAGTTTCGGAATTGCTTTATCTGATTAGACCGAGTAGAAAATGGTCAAGAAAGGATATTAATGAATATATGGTTCAACTGTGGAATTATTTAGAGTTTTAAAATGGTAAAACACAACATTAGAATATTTGCATTTGCGATAATTGGATTAGCTTTCTTCGTCTACGCCATAATTTTTCTTATAACTCAAAATCTGGATAGTATTGATTTTCATAAAGCACTAACTCATATTTCCACTACAATATCTATAAATATAATTCTTTGGATGATTTTTATTTTTTGGGCTTGGAAATGGAAAGTGTTTTATCCTTGGTTGGTGCAAACACCAGATTTGTCAGGAAAATGGAAAGGAAAGATTAAGTCAAATTTTGACAAAGGGAATTCTAAACCAATCTCAACTGAAATTGATATTAAACAGGACTTTTTCAACATTATCGTAAAAATCAAAACTGATGAAAGTTCAAGTCACAGTATTAGTTCTTCATTTAATATTGATAAGGATAGAGGTTATCAACAACTCTTCTATTCATATCTGAATACACCTAAAGCGGGAATTAGAGATAGAAGTGCCATACATTATGGTTCGGTATTACTTAATTTCGATGGATATAAAGTTTCCAAAATGTCTGGAGAATACTGGACTTCGAGAGAAACTACTGGTGAAATTGAACTGAAAAGAAAAAAAGATAAATAAAAACGTTGCCTAACAATGGCTATAAGTAATTGCTTGTTCTCGTCTACTTCTGAAAATCCTCGCGGATTTTCAGTTTCGTGTGTACTTGCAAAGTTTAACGCTAAACCACGCAACTACTCATAGGTACTGTGTCAAAAAACAAGTTTTTTCTTTAATAATTTAGGAAACAGATTGATTTATCAAACTGTTATCCCGCGCAGCAAGGGCTTCATGCTTTTGCTGCTTTTTTATTTCAAATTCAGCATCA
>NZ_QCZD01000005.1 GCF_003075045.1 Maribacter litoralis
AGGTGGCCATGGCGACGGGGCCCACCCCTTACCATTCCGAACAGGGAAGTTAAGACCGTTTGCGCCGATGGTACTGCTATACCAAGTGGGAGAGTAGGTAGCCGCCTTTTTCGAAAGCCCCTTACAGCAATGTAAGGGGCTTTTTTTATGGAATATATTCTAATACTTGATCTATCTTTTAATAATTTTAATATAATTATACACTACTTCTTTAGAAATACTAAAGGACTAATTATAGATTCATATGCCACTTCTAAAATTATTGGATAAAGAGGAAAGGTTTAACGCAATTTCCCACGGTGTTGGGGCAGTACTGGCTATTGTAGGTCTATTTATATTACTCTCAGCTAATACGTATAAATCTGCATATGCAACCTTTGCTATCATTATCTATAGTATTTCCTTAATAAGTATGTTGATGATGTCAACAGTATATCATGCCGTTGATGATAAGGTATGGAAAATGAGAACTCGAATTCTTGACCATATAAATATTTATTATTTAATAGCTGGTACTTATACACCCGTTGCACTAATAACACTTGTTAATGGTAATGGTTGGCTGATTTTCTTTATAGTTTGGGGAATTGCAGCTATTGGAACTATATTGAAATTGTTTTTCATCGGTAAATTTGAAATGGTATCACTACTATTGTACTTGGCAATGGGATGGTTAATAGTATTAGATTTTCAAAATTTAGTGGATAATACTTCAGAATTAGGAATTCAATTACTTATGTTAGGTGGGTTGTTCTACACTATAGGCATTCTATTCTATGCTGTGAGAAGAATACCTTACAATCACTTTATTTGGCATCTTTTTGTATTAGGTGGAGCTATTAGTCATTGGTTTTTTATTTATATAGATGTTATTTGATAAATGATTTGGTTTTGCCCTCTTATGATTCAATAAAATCTTTATACTCTAGGTAGAATTTTTCTATTTGAAGCATATTATTGTTCAAAAACTCCATTGTTTGCCTCCATGTATTTTTATTATGAATAGAAACATTATTCAATTCTACATATATTCTTGAAATTTCTTTTTGGTTTTTAAGAATATAGAAATCTTCAAAGTTGGCTTCTGGAAGAAAATCGTCTATTAAAATTGATTTTAGTGCTATTAATTTATCCCATACTTTGATTCTTTGTTCAAAATCTGAATCTACATCAATTGAGACCATTGCCATCTTTACATCAAAATGGAATTTAAAGGATAATCCTTTTACTTCAGTTTTGTACAATGTCCATTTGTACGGAAATGATTTACCAAATGCTATCCAAAATTCTTCTCGTAATTTTCGTGATTCTTCTTTACTGAACATTATAGATAATATGCTATTGTTATACCTAGTAAAATCACTAATAATTTTCTTAAATTAAATTTATGCCCTTCAGAACTTTCAAATAATATTACAGTTGAAATATGTAAGAATACGCCTATTACTAATGCATTTAAATAAATTCCATAAGTGGTAAATAATTCTATTGTATGTGCTAAATAGGTGCCTAAGGGTGTCATTAGTGAAAATAATAACATGAACAGACCGGCATATAGTGGTTTAATATTAGATGCCAATAGAAAAATACTAAGTATAATTGCGATGGGTATTTTGTGTATTAATATGCCATAAATAATAGTGTCATTTGCATCAATGGGCAAGCCTTCTAAAAGTGAGTGTATACAAAGACTAATAAAAAGCAACCATGGAAAATTTTGACTATCTGTTGATATATGTACATGACCATGCTCAGCTCCTTTTGAAAAGAATTCTAAAAATATTTGAAATAGAATACCCAACATAATAAATACACCGATTGTTTTTGGCGCTATGGTTGAATAGACTTCGGGTAGCATTTCAAAGATGGTCAAGGCTAAAAGAAAAGCACCGCTGAATGCCAATAAAAGTTTAAAGGATTCATTCTTTTGAGGTTTTGTAACCACCACAAAAAGAAAACTAATCAGCACTCCCAAAATTGGTAAAATATAAATCATATAAATGCTAATTAAGCTTTTCAAAAGGAATTGGGTCATATTTTAAACTGGCGTCAAAATTAGCGTATTTTTGTGGTTCGTGAAAAGATGAATATGGGTAATAATTTTAAAATGGTCGCTAAGACCTTATTCGGTTTTGAAGAGCTTTTGTCAAAAGAACTTAGAAATCTTGGAGCTAGTAATGTAGTAGAAGGAGTAAGAAATGTTTCTTTCGAAGGGGACAATGGATTTATGTACAAAGCGAACCTTTGTTTACGTACCGCTATTAAGATTATAAAGCCAATTCATTCGTTTCGCGTTAGGGATGAAAAAGATCTGTATAGAAAAATATATGCGATGGATTGGACCGAATACCTATCTGTTAGTGAAACTTTTGCCATAGATGCTACCGTAAATTCAGAAAAGTTCACACATTCTTTATATGTGTCTCAAAAGACAAAAGACGCCATAGTAGATAAGTTTAGGGATACGGATGGAACTAGACCAGATGTGGATGTTAAAGATCCAGATTTACGTATCAACATTCATATTCATAATAATGACTGTAATGTGTCTTTAGATAGTTCTGGGTATTCATTGCACAAAAGGGGATATCGTACCGCAACCAATATCGCCCCAATTAATGAAGTGCTTGCTTCTGGTTTGCTTTTGTTGAGTGGCTGGGACGGTCAATGTGATTTTATGGACCCTATGTGTGGTAGTGGTACTATGTTGACAGAGGCAGCAATGATTGCTTGTAATATACCTGCCAATATTAATAGAAAGGGTTTTGCTTTTGAGAAATGGACGGATTTCGATGCGGAGCTATATGAGAAAATCGTAGACTCCAGTTTAAAGAAAACTAGAGAGTTTCACCATAAGATCATTGGGTATGACAAAGCCCCTTCTGCAGTAAGAAAAGCTCAAGACAATATTGAGAATGCAAATCTTGATGAATATATAACTGTCGAAAGAAAAGATTTCTTTAAAACCTCTAAACAAACAGAAGGAACATTGCACATGTGTTTTAATCCGCCTTATGGCGAACGTTTGGATATAGAGATGGAAAACTTTTATAGTGCCATTGGTGACACCTTAAAACAAGGTTATCCGGGAACTAATGCTTGGTTTGTAACCAGTAATTTACCAGCTTTGAAATTTGTAGGTTTACGACCTTCAAGAAAGATTAAAGTTTTCAACAGTCATTTGGAATCACGGTTGCTGAAGTATGAAATGTATGAAGGTAGTAAAAAAGCCAAATATCAAAATAGAACTGAGAAATGAAATTGAAACACAAGGTATTAGTTTATAATTTTTTAGCCTTTGCACTATTATTCATAGTATTCCGTGTCGTACTACATATGACTTTAACAATAAGTTCAATTTATTTATCTGTAATTGCGGCAATTTCGGCATCATTTTTAGCGCCTAAGTTTACAGTAGTCAAAATTGAAGCTGTTAAAAAAATAGTTATGAAGTGGATTTTTATAAAAGGATTTAAAATTTTATAAACCTTCATTCGGTCTTGGAGGTGGTCCTTGGGGCTCTGTTGAATTTTCAGTTTTTTTCTTTGCTTTGTTCTTCTTTTTGTAGAAAGGAATAAAGTATGAGATGCTAAAATTATAACCCACTCCAAAATTACTGTCCCAAGTTACCTTATTGAAACCGGGAACCCAAAGATTAGGAAACCGTTCATCTTCTTTCTGACTTAGAATAAGACCTAAACGAATACTTGCACCAACATATATATTAGAAAGCAATTCTACTTTTGTGCCAAAAACACCTTCTATCCAAGTGGCGGAAAGACCTGAAAATTCCTCAGCTTCGGTAGATCCTGTAGCAAAATCATCTGGATTCCAATATCTATTGGTATCAAAATATTGATAATTATTGAGCGTATTGTCAAAAGAACTATACGCTATTCTACCACCCATATAGATCATATTTCGTTCTCCATACCAGTTAAAATAGTTGTTCTTATCAATACCAATTTTAATATAACTGCCATTGGTAGTAAAATTATAAAGATCTTCTTGCCGCGTTTTTTCTTCGCTACCTAGTTCAGCTGCCAAGTATAGATTTTGGGTTAGTCTATAATCGGCTACAAATTCTAAACCTTTATAATTGTCATCTAATGAGCTCGTAATAATTCTGCTTATATCTATACCTGCTCTTAGTCCGTAAGATTGCTTGTATTCTACCGAATCTTTTGGGTGTAAATCTATAGGCTTGCTCTGGCCCAGCGCCAAAAACGTACTTAGAACTAATAATAGATTAATGAAAGATCTTGACATGTGTAGAATCTGAGTTGGTGACTAAAGACTGCGTAATTTCTATATCTTGAATCCAATTATCTGTATCTGCGGTAACATTTGCTTCAAGCTCATCATAATTAACGATGAAACCGCAACCACGTGATAGAAAATCTTCAATTCTAGAATATGAAAAATTGATAGTATCTAAATTACCTGTTTCTGAACCATTATCGTCTGAAGCAGATTCATTGATCATAATGAAACTAGCACTATCCTCGTCGGTTTTTAAGGGTATTGTAATGGAGCTTAAACTTGAGCGATCTGTAAATGTACCTACTGTAACAGATTGCCCGACGCCCACAACTCTTAAAGTTGTAACTTCTTTTAAAGTCGATGTGTCTGTAGCGTCATAAAACTCTATGACCAAAAGGGGAGTATCACCTTCAACACAAATGTCATCCTTTTCACATGAAGATGCCCAAATAATTGCCCAGAAAAGTAATATCCCGAAATATAATCTTCTCATCCTAAATTTTCTTTTCTAAAAGTACAACATTTTCTACGTGATGTGTTTGCGGAAACATATCTACAGGTTGAACCTTAATAATGTTGTACATTTCTTTCATCAATTCTAAATCTCTAGCTTGGGTAGCACTATTACAGCTAACATACACTACTTTTTTAGGCGCAATGTTCAATATTTGTTGAACAACATCTTTATGCATTCCATCACGTGGTGGGTCGGTAATTATAACATCGGGAACACCGTTTTGAGCTATAAACTGTTCGTTAAAAACATTTTTCATGTCTCCAACAAAAAAGTCTACGTTTTCAATTGCATTTCTTTCTGCATTGGCTTTTGCATCTAAAATAGCTTCAGGAACAGATTCAATACCAACAACCTTCTTTGCTTTTTTTGATACGAATTGTGCTATGGTTCCCGTGCCTGTGTAAAGGTCATAAACCAATTCATCACCTTTTAAATTGGCAAAATTTCTGGTGATTTTGTAAAGCTCATAAGCCTGCTCGGAGTTGGTTTGATAAAACGACTTTGCATTGATCTTAAATTTAAGCCCTTCCATTTCCTCAAAAATATGATCTCTTCCAGAAAAACAGATGATTTCTTGATCATATATAGTATCGTTCTGCTTCGGGTTTATTACATATAACAAAGATGTTATCTCAGGGAACGTAGTTGTTAAATGGTTCAATAAAAGCTCTCTTTTCTCCTTGTCATTTTCAAAAAATTGCACCAATACCATTATCTCGCCAATAGATGATGTTCTTAGCATTAATGTGCGTAACATACCATATTGGTTTCTTGGGTTGAAAAACGTTAATCCGTTTTCAATAGCAAATCTTTTTGTTTCTAATCGAATGGCGTTTGAAGGGTCTTTTTGAAGATGACATTTTTTAATGTCCAATATTTTATCCCACATACCTGGTATGTGAAAACCTAAAGCATTTTTATCATCGATTTGCTTGTCAGATTGAATTTCATCTAGGGTAAGCCAACGACTATCGGAAAATGAAAATTCCATCTTATTTCTGTAGAAATACTGTTTCTCAGAACCTAAAATCGGCGTCATTTCCGGTAAATCTAAATGGCCGATTCTTTTAAGATTGTTCTCTACTTCTTTTTGTTTGTAGAATAGTTGATGCTCGTAGCCCATATCTTGCCATTTGCAACCTCCACAGACATTAAAATGTTGACAAACTGGATCTACCCTTTTATCTGAAAGGGAGTGAAAATTAATTGCTGTGCCCTCGAAATATGCTTTTCGCTTTTTAGTGGTTTGTACATCTACCACATCACCAGGTACAGTGTTGTTCAAGAAAATAACCCTACCATCTGGGGCTTTACCAATAGTTTTACCTTTTGCAGCTGCATCGGTCACCAAAACATTTTCAAAAACCAGTCGCTTTTTCTTTTTTCGCATGTGGCAAAAGTAAGCATCCCGTTGCATTTATTATAACTAATAAGTACTGTTGACTTGTTATATTTAGTTAAAAAGGAAGTTCTTTATAGTAATGCACAGGTTTGGGTTTTCATAAGTATAAAAGTCAGGAATATCGTTTTGCAAGATTTCCTGACTTTTAAATTTTATTTGGTAGAAAAAGCTACTATTTCTTTTTGTTGAATTTATTTAAAATTCTCTCCATTTGTTTACCTGCAGCTTCTCTTCCGCCTAAGCCAAAAGATAATGCAATGGTGACTGCAATGGTGCCTAATGTAATACCAAAAGCCATGTTTATTATGTCATCACCAATACCCATGGTTTTAAGACCCATCGCTAAGAAAATAGCTAAAATGCACATTCTTACTATCGAGGCTACAAAAAGATTATTTTCATCTTTGGCCATTGTTTTGTGAGCCGTTGAAGCAATCCAATTACCTATGATCAGTATAACAAGTCCAAATAGAATATTTCCTGAAACCCCAACTAGGGTGTCCAATACATTTGTCAGTTTTTCAAATTCTAATTTTTCCAGTGCGGTAATAATCCCAAAAAGAACAATGAAAAAATAAACCACGTTACCAATTAATTTTGCAAGATTGGTTTTAGACGAAATACTGCTTAAGTTCATTTTGTTAACTATGCCATCTAAATTTAAACTCTCTAATAAATCGGTTATTAAGCCAGCAACAAATTTACCTCCAATTACAAATATTAGTAGAATTAGTACTGCAACAATAATTTTAGGGATGGCATTGAAAAACTGTTCTAACATATGTGTTGCCGGAACAGAAATGGCATCCATATTTAAAATATTAAGAGCAGTGATCAATAATGGAATGAATATGAAAATAAAAACGACTTTTTTAAGTATGTTCACTAAATTTAAATTCTCGGGTAATTTTAATTTAGGAACAAAGCTTTGTATGGTTTCACCAGAAAGCCCAACAAGTTCAGAAACTATGGTTGCTAACATATAACCAATATAACCTACTAAGCCTGCACCTACAATATTAGGTATGTAATTTGTAAACCCATTAAGTAAATTTTTGACCGGATCTAGAACACTTCTCATTCCCAGCTTTTCTAGCGCAAGCATGAAAACAAAAATCATGATAAAAAAGTATACTAGTTTTCCAATAAAGGATGATAGTACAACTTTGCCCGTTCCAAGTTTGCTGTCTACATTCGTTTTTTTGATTAATTTGGTAATCAGCCTTTTTAAAAATCCAGCAATAAACCAGCCAATAATAAGTATTAGTATAGCGCCAATAGTAGTTGGTAAAAAATCGCCAACTGAGTTGGAAAGGCTGGTCATAATGTTCTCTAAATAGTTCATAGTGTTCTTTTTATAATTAATTGGTTGTATTGGTTAAGACACAATTTTTTGTTAGAGGTCACATTATATCGTAGTTCATAGCTTCTTAAAGGTTTTATGGTGATTCAAAAAAATTATTTATTAAGTTTGTAATTCTACAGGATGATTTCTCTCCCACGCTGAATTTTCGTCCCGATGGCTTTATCGGGATCTGAAAGGAAAAAGGTATAGAAGGAATTGCTAAAGTTTTATTTAAAGTAATTTTTTATCATGTCAATTTTAGAAAACATCACATCTTCTAAATATGCAATTGCATTAGAAGATAAACACGGAGCACACAATTATCACCCATTACCTGTTGTATTGAGCAGGGGAGAAGGTGTTTATGTATGGGACGTTGAAGGAAAAAAGTATTATGATTTTTTATCTGCTTATTCTGCGGTAAACCAAGGTCACTGCCACCCAAAAATTGTAAATGCAATGACGGATCAGGCAAAAACCTTAACGTTGACCTCAAGGGCTTTTTACAATGATATGTTGGGTAAGTATGAAAAATATGCTACTGAAACTTTTCATTTCGATAAGCTGTTGCCTATGAATACAGGTGCTGAAGCTGTTGAAACGGCTTTAAAAATTTGTAGAAAATGGGCTTACGAAGAAAAAGGTATTGCAGAGAACAATGCTGAGATTATTGTTTGTGAAAACAATTTTCATGGTCGTACCACTACTATTATATCATTTTCTAATGATCCGGTAGCTCGTAAAAATTTTGGACCGTATACAGACGGGTTCATTAAAATAGAGTATGATAATTTAGAAGCTTTGGAAGAAGTTTTAAAATCTAATGATAATATAGCAGGCTTTCTAGTAGAACCTATACAAGGTGAAGCAGGGGTTTATGTGCCTTCTGAAGGATATTTAAGTGGTGCAAAAGCATTATGTGAAAAGTATAATGTTTTGTTCATTGCCGATGAAGTACAGACAGGTATAGCAAGAACGGGTCGTTTATTGGCAACCTGTGGCAATTGTTCTTGTTCAGATAAGCATTGTAGCGGTACTCCCGAAATTAAACCGGATATTCTAATTTTAGGCAAAGCCTTGTCTGGTGGAGCATATCCTGTTTCTGCAGTTTTGGCAAATGACAATATCATGGGAGTTATTCGCCCAGGAAATCATGGAAGTACATTTGGAGGAAACCCTATTGCTGCAGCCGTGGGCATGGCAGCTCTTGAAGTAGTGAAAAATGAAGAGCTTGCAAATAATGCAGTTGAGTTGGGCGAACTCTTTAGATCAGAGCTTAATAAATTTATATCTACAACTAATTTGGTGAACAGTGTTCGTGGTAAAGGTCTTTTAAATGCTATACTTATTAATGATAGTGAAGAAAGTTCAACCGCATGGGATATTTGTATGGCTCTAAAGGAAAATGGTCTGCTTGCGAAACCAACTCACGGTAATATTATAAGGTTTGCACCACCGTTGGTAATGACTAAAGAACAACTTTTAGATTGTGTTGCTATTATTATTAAAACACTGAAAGAGTTTAAAAACTAGAAATAAAAAATCCCCGATCTACATCGGGGATTTTTTTGATTTTTTTATTCTTATTGAAACTCGCCATTAGCAAAAAATGCGATAATCAATCCGAAATAAATGATACCGAGAACTAAATAAATTAACGCTAGTGCCAAACCTATATACGATAGAATTTTTCCTGTGCTAATATTTTCGAAACCTCGGTAATTACCAGGATTTTCTTCATAAAATCTTTTGGCTTTATTAGCATTGCTTAAGCCCAAAAAACTGAATATAGCCCCAAAAGGACCACAACAGAAAATGGTTAATACAATAGATAATATGCCAAATGTCAATGCATTGCTAGAACCTGGTATTAGTTGATATTCTGAGTTGTTCATTTAATTATTGTGAATATTGTTCAGACATTGTTCTAACTTGCTCCATATATGCTTCCCATCCACCAATACTCATAATTCCGTAGATAGAATATGCTAAATATAAAATACCGATTACCAACACGATAATTGAAACCGTTTTAGTAGTTTTTAAAGTACTATAGTTTGAGTAATTTTCTGGGTTTTCTTTATACAATTTTTCATCTTTTGATACTAAGAAAAATGCAATACCACCTAGAATAATACCAGGTAAACCGCCTATACAGCAGCAGACAAATCCTATTATAGCAAGAATTAGTGCTAATGTTACATTGGGTAATTTTTGTTGTTCCATAATTTAAAGGTTTAGTTAAATAAATTTTAATATGTAATTGGTCAATATAAAACCTACGGTACTCACCATAAGTATAATCGTAATAGTATTTGAATGTTTAATCGGATAAAATTTATTGATGCCCAAAAAGGCAAATAAGGCTAGCATAGGATATATAGCCGGATACATTAAAAAAGCAGAAATAAATTCTCCCTTAATTAAAAATAACAACGAACGTTGCAATCCGCACCCAGGGCAATCTACCCCAAGCAACTGTTTAGTAAAGCAGGGAAGCATAAAGTTTTCTAATGCCAAAAAAAGAATTAATGCCTTAAGGCGCATCTGTAAATAAATTAATAGTCGGAAAATTACCATTATTTTTGTGCATACAAAACAAAAACATGCCTCAATTTAAGATTGGTGATACCGTAGAAACGATTGATGATGTCATTAAAGGTGTTGTAGAATCTATTAATGGTAGTACAATCACTATTGTAAGTGATGATGGTTTTCCGTTGTCTTTTAATGCTCAAGAACTGGTATTGATATCAGATGACATTCGTGTGTCTAATTATGATATAGCTAAAATTAAAAAAGAAAAGGAAATTCCAAAACGTAGAAAAGTACCCGCAGTAAAGGCCAAAGAACGCACCGCTCCTAAAATGGAAGTTGATCTACATATTAACCAACTTGTTAAGAACCCGAAATCGATGGGGAAATTTGATATGCTGAATTTGCAATTAGATACCGCCAAACGACAATTGAACTTTGCCATTAATAAACGCATACAAAAAGTAGTGTTTATTCATGGGGTAGGTGAGGGAGTGTTAAAAGAAGAGCTCGGATACCTTTTTAGAAAATATGACAATGTAAAGTTCTATGATGCCGACTATCAAAAATACGGGTTAGGTGCTACCGAGGTATATATCTTTCAGAATTATTAAGTTATTCTATAGAAGTTGTAATAGAACCAAACTCATTGATCTGTAAATCTGTAATTCTACTGCCATTTTCATTTAAGAACGATATACCGCTTAGTTGAATGGTATGTGTAAACAACGTGTCGTTTTCGGTTGTGGTAGTTACCAATATGCTACCGCTTTCAGCTTCAATTTCTTCAGAGACGGTAGGTGTTACCGGTGGTGGTGAATCACAGAAATAACTGCTGGTTACGGTCTCGGAAAAAATTCTATAAGTAACCTGTGAGCCACTAGGTACGGTGCTTTCTCTATCTGTAGTGGTTACTGCATTTTGAATTAAAGAGCTTGATAACGTTAATATTAAGGCTTCATCATCATTTATCTTGAAAACAACATTTTCTACATTGGCCGTAATTTCATCGCAAAACTCTATTTCGTCAATACTATCAAAATCTACGGTTTCTATTTGTAAATCGCCGTCATCGCAAGCAAACAACAAAAATAAGCTTCCAAGTAAAAGATATTTTTTCATAGATCAAATTTAATTTAAAATTTGGAAATCTGTCTGTTGCATTACGGTCATTTATGGGTTAATTAACTATTTTTGCCCTTTATTTATTCAAGAGTACGCATATATGAAACATGTATATTTAGATAACGCAGCAACTACTCAAGTACACCCAAATGTTATAGCTAAAATGCAAGAGGCATTGGCTGTTTACGGCAACCCTTCTTCTACGCATAGTTTTGGTAGAACAGCTAAAACAGCTATAGAAAGTGCGCGTAAAACTATTGCTAAATATATGAATGCCCAACCATCTGAAATTATATTTACTTCTGGTGGTACCGAAGCGGATAATATGATCTTGAGGTGTGCAGTACGTGATTTAGGAGTAAAAACCATTATTACCACTAGAATTGAACATCATGCGGTTTTACATACGGTGGAAGAGTTGGAACAAAAAGGCTTAATACAGTTATGGTATGTAGATTTAGATGCGTATGGTAATCCGGATTTAGCACATTTAGAATCGTTATTACAGAAAGATGATTCTAAAAAACTGGTGAGTTTAATGCATGTAAATAATGAGATTGGAAATAAAATAGACTTAAAGGAAATTACACTTTTAAGTAAAAAGTATGATGCCTTGGTGCATTCAGATACAGTACAGTCTTTAGGTCATTACCATTGGGATGTAAAAGCTTTTCCAATTGATTTCTTAGCTGCAGCTGCGCATAAGTTTCATGGACCAAAAGGGGTTGGTTTCGCATTTATACGTAAAAATTCTGGTTTAAACTCCATGATTTCAGGCGGTTCACAAGAAAGAGGACTTAGGGCAGGGACCGAATCTTTTCATAACATAGTAGGGTTGGAAGAAGCGTTTAAACATGCTTACGACAATTTAGATGAGGAAAAACAGTATGTTGAAGGGCTAAAATCTTATTTCATTGATCAAGTGAAGTCCGTAATACCAGATGCAAAATTTAACGGACACTCTAGCGATTTAGATAAAAGTACATATACATTAGTGAATGTATGCTTACCAATTGAAGAAGAAAAGGCAATGTTATTGTTATTTAATTTAGATATGAAAGGTATAGCCTGTTCTAAAGGTAGTGCTTGCCAGTCTGGTAGTGATATGGGTTCGCACGTGCTTACACAAATTCTTACTGATGAGGATATGAAGAAACCATCTGTGCGGTTCTCATTTTCTACATACAATACCAAAGAAGATATTGATTATACGGTCAATGTTTTAAAAGAGATAATTGAAGCGTAATTAATTTTTGTTTCTATCGCGTTTACGTTCTCTTTCGTATGGAAATTTTCTAATAGCTAATTTCATCATACGGTCAATTAGATCTGTAGTGTTCTTACCTGTCTTCTTGTTAATTTCTTTTTCATATTTCCAAAGAAGTTTTCCGGTATCTCCATCACTAATTTTAATACCTATTCTGCCATAATTGGCGCCGCCAGAGAAGTAATCGGTAAAACTAAATTCTGTAGGTATACCGTTTGATAATAAAATATTAAGATCTAAGGTTCCGCTTATAATACCATCTACGCCTAATATTTCGCTTAGTTCTTTGGTGGTATACACATCAATATTTTCATAACTGATATTTTTTTTCGCTAATATGGCCGCTGTGTTTTCAATATTTTGAAAAGTAACCGGTAATTTTTTCTTTTTACTTCGTTCAGAAAAATAGGTTTCTAGAGCATTCTGTACCGCATGACCCTCATTTTCTTCTAATCTCTTTTGTTCCGATTTAGAAATTTTCTCATTAAGGTCTAAATTGGTAAGAAAAGGCATAATTGCCAAAACCTTATGATCTTCGCTCAAACGATCAAAATTTGGACTTTCGTAAATATTTTTTTGGGCGACTGTAGTAATAGAAGTAATTAGGGCTATTAAGAAAAGTAGTCTTTTCATTTTTATTTTTTATAGGCGAATTCCCAATCTTAAATTTAATACTCTAGAGGTAAGGTAGTTTGGTACGGCGTATTCGTTTTTACTGTCCGCATCCCTTACCCAAGTATTGGTAATTGAATTTTGATTATTGAAGAGATTAAAAATTTCAAAACCTAAACTCAATTCTTTAAAACTATGAAGCCAATGTGTACTTGAATATTGTTTGTTACTATTTGCAAAAATATAGGAAATTCCTAAATCTGCACGTTTATAATCTCTTAATCTATTCTGAAAAATATATGGATCGGCATAACTTGGGGATCCGCCGGGTACACCGGTTTGGTACACCAAATTTAAGTACATTTTTAAATCGGGAATTGTGGGTATATAATCTTGAAAGAGAATTCCAAATTTTAAACGTTGATCTGTTGGTCTAGCGATATAACCTCTATTGTTTCTATTTTCTTCCGTTTTCAAGTAGCCAATGCTTACCCAAGACTCCGTACCCGGAACAAAGGCACCGTTAATTCTTACATCGAAGCCATACACATAGGCTTCGGTATCATTAGTTGCTGCATATCTAATTCGAACATCTTCTAGTGTGTACGGGTTTACATTGTTCAGTTTTTTATAATATGCCTCGCTAATAAGTGTAAAAGGTCGGTCCCATAATTGAAAACTATATTCATTACTTGCCACCAAATGAAATGCTTTTTGTGCTTTAACATTGGGTTGTATGGTTCCTGTACTATCTCTTAATTCTCTATAAAAGGGCGGCTGGTGGTATATTCCTGTAGCTATTTTGAACAGCATGTCTTTTTTCCAATTTGGCTTTATAGCAAATTGAACCCTAGGGCTAATTACTGTTTGAGAAACTTTTTCGACACCGGTGCCACTTACTGTCCAATGGTGAGAACGTAAACCAGCGTTGTAATAAATATCAGTATTGTTCCAAGTTTTGTGGGTGCCTAGTTGCACATAGGCCGAGAATCTATTTGTTTTCACGAAATTTAATGCATTAAGTCCGCTATAAGCAACTAGGGGTGCATCGAATGCCTCTGAAGGTTGATTGTTCATGAACTCCGATTGCGGTGGTCTAATGGAATATCCGGCAGAATCGATAAACTCAGACTCTCTTAATTGATCTCTTATATCTTCATGTGTATATTTTATGCCCCATTCTATTAATTCGTTGTTTTTGGTATGTGTGCCTTTGTGTTCTAGGTTGAATATTAATGCATCTAAATCGTTTCTTGTTCTATTAAATTGCGAACCTACGCCCCTAGATGTTAGAACCTGACCTGCAGTGTCACTATTTAAGTTACTGTCGATATCACCTAATTCATACGCCGCAATAACATCTGAATATTCTTCTTCTGTGGTATGGTATATAGATGAAATAAGTTTTAATGTGGTGTTTTCGTTTAATCGATAGCTACCTTTTAAAGCCCCAAGAGCAGTATTGTATCGATTGATTTCTTGCCCTTCGTAATAAACTACTAATGCCTGAGGATTATCTATGGTGCCAAAATTCGTTTGCCTGTTGATTGGTTCGTTTTTATAGTCGTTGATAGCTATATTCCCTAAAAAATTAATATGGAATTTAGGTGAAATGTGGTAGGTTAAATAGCTTTGAACATCTGTAAATGACGGATTAAAATTGCTCTGTGTTTGTTGACTATTTACCAATAAAGAATTGTTTCTATACCTTACACCTGATACAGAACTGAATTTTTTGTTTTTTGATATTGTTTCTAAACTTGCACTAGCACCTAAAAAACTTAAATCTGCACGTAACGAAAAAAGTGTAGGAGTTTTGTACTTTATATCTAGAACAGAAGACATTTTATCTCCGTACTTAGCTTGAAAACCACCTGCAGAAAATTTGACATTTTGAACAAGATCACTATTTACAAAACTTAAGCCTTCTTGCTGTGCCGATCGAATCAAAAATGGTCTATAGACTTCAATTTCATTAACATAGACTAAGTTTTCATCAAAGTTTCCGCCGCGCACTGCGTATTGTGTACTTAATTCATTGTTTGAAGATACGCCTGGTAATAATTTTAATATGGTTTCTACTCCAGAATTTGCACCAGGAATCTTTCTTATTTTCTCTGGAGTAATGTTCAGTATATTGTTAATTGATCTTTCTCCTGTTGCAGTTACGGTAACACCATCTATTTGGGTGACATCGCTTTTTAGCACCGGATTGAATTCAAAGGTTTCGTTAGTCGTTAGAATTAATTTTTCTATGACAACGTCTTTATAGGCTACGTGAGAAAAAGATATGGTATTTTCTTTATCAGCTATAACCTCAAGAATATAAAATCCATTGGCATTCGAAATTGTGCCTAAATTTTGAGTAGTGATATTAACATTGGGCAATGGCTTGTTATCCTCATCAAATACAATACCCGAAATAGTAGCGTTCTGAGCAAAACCAATGGTGCTGCACAGCAGTATTATAAGGCTTGGAACATTGCTAAGTATCAAATAATTTATTTTCTATAAAACGAGGTCGTCAAGGTATTTTCATTCCCTACATTATCTGTAACGGTAACTTTAAGCACCCATTGCGTTTGGTCTGCAATCTTATCGTCAAAATTATAGGTAAGTGTATTGCGTTTTGGTTCGTATTCCATTAAAATCCATTCTCCGTTTAAAGTAGCGGAATAAGTATCAATACCACTAAGATCATCGGCAATTTGTACACTCAAATATTTATAGTTGTTCAACCACTGCTTTTCTTTAAAATTTTTGGTTCTAATTGTGGGGGCAACGGTATCTCGAGCCAAAGTATAAGTGCCTAAGTAACGTGTTCGTGTTGTAAATTCATTTCCTCGTTTATAGGTATTTGCATGGCTTGGTCTTAGTTTAGAATCTAAACGGGCAATGAACAATTGTTTTTGTTCTTCTTTTGTGTATTTCGATACATCAAAAGTTATCGTGAAATTTCTATGTGCGGGCACGGTGTTGGTATGTATCATAACAGTGTCTTTCCCTTTTTTTAGATCGATGTAGAAATCTTCGTAAAAAGTATTTGTCGGAAAATAAACCTTGGCACCGCCTAAGTCAAAGTTATTAGGTCTTTTTGCAGTTATGTAATTTTCTGTTGTAAAGTTTTCCTTCTTGTTGCCTAATAAATTCTTTTTGCCAGTAATTGGTATATTCATTTCTAGATCATTGCCAGCAAAATCTTTGATTAAAAGTTTTGCGTTGTAGCTAAGACCTTCGTTTACCTGGATCTCACCATTGTTATAAAGCTCTTTATAAATACTTAGGTTGTTGCCCGGAGATTTAAAACTTTTTTGAATACGTTGTCTATTTCTGCCGTAGTAGTCGTAATCTATCAACGTATTAATATATCTGGTTTCCCCAAAAGAAAAAGATTCAAAATCGTAAAGGGAATAGGTTTTACCATTTACGCTGAGTTCAACACTATAGACACCATTTTTATTTGCTGCCATATCTAGTCTGTCAAAACCAACAAAACCAATACCGATGTCGCCTAGTGCGGTTACATTGTCGGCTAAAAATGTACCATCGCTCTGTTTCTTAAAATTAACCTGGGTTCTACTGTAGTTACCGTTAACGTGAGATTTGTCGGTTAGCGGATATACAAACAATTTTTCTAGAATGGGGTTAGTGGCATCGGCTACATCCATTCCGTATAATAGAGGATTGGTAGGTTTTTCAGAAATACTACTTCGTATTTCAAAA
Organism: Maribacter litoralis; assembly: GCF_003075045.1. Lineage (GTDB taxonomy): Bacteria > Bacteroidota > Bacteroidia > Flavobacteriales > Flavobacteriaceae > Maribacter > Maribacter litoralis. Next base: position 16,790 of record NZ_QCZD01000005.1, read on the forward strand.
TGTAAATGTGGACCAGCGGAACCACCTGTGTTTCCACTATATGCAATGAGTTCTCCTTTTGACACTTTTAGTTCGCCATAATCGGGGAAAACTTCTACCTCAAACGACTTTTTGTTGTATTGTATTTTCTTAATGTATTCTTCAATTGATGGGGAGAATTTTTGCAGATGCCCATAAACAGAAGTATAACCATTTGGGTGAGCTATATATAGCACTTTGCCATAGCCCCATAGAGAAACCTTAATTCTTGTTATTGTGCCATCCCCAATTGAATTGATCGGTATACCTTCTCTCTGTTGTGTTTTAATATCTATGCCAGAGTGAAAATGATTTGATCGCAATTCACCAAAAGTACCTGCCAAAATAATAGGTATATCCATTGGTGGAGCAAATACTCCTTTAGGATATTCTTTTTGTGCAAAAAGCGAAAAGCAAAACAGTAATAATAGACTTAGGGTTATATTTCTCATAGGTAGATAGCAATACTGCGAAAATAAATAATCATAGACAATTCTATGAAGAAGAATGCGCTAAAATTTATTTAAAGCTAAAGGGCTTTGCGTAAACAAAATAGATTTGAGATTTCATGAACTACGAATATTTCACAAAACTATTGCTAAGTCATAATATGTATGTTAACTTTGTGTAAATCGCATTGACGGTAATGTATGAGCGAATTAATTAAAATCGTTGATTCTTTAGAAAATAAAATTAGCAAGCTGTTGCATAAACTTGAGGTTTTGAACAATGCTAATATTGAATTGGAAAAAGAATTGCGTGATATAAAATCTTCACAAGAGAACACCAGTAAAACGGTTTCTGAATGGGAAGAAAAATACAACTCGCTTAAACTTGCAAATTCAATGCTTGGCAGTAATACCAATAAAACAGAAGCTAAGCTTAAAATAAATACATTAATACGAGAGTTGGACCATTGTATAGCCCAGTTATCGGAATAATGTTTATAATAATATGTCAGATAAGCTCAAAATAAAACTTTCTATTGCTGATAGGGTATATCCATTAACGATTGACCCCTCTCAAGAAGAAGGCTTGCGTAAAGCGGCTAAAAACATAGAACAGTTGGCAAAAAAATTTGAGCAGAATTATGCAGTTAGGGACAAACAAGATGTATTGGCCATGTGTGCCTTACAATTTGCGTCTAAAATTGAACAGAATGGCATAGAGCAAGTAGAGGGTACCAAAGAAGCTGAAGAACGTTTAAAAGCGCTTGAGGACTTGGTGAATTCTAAATTGGCTTTTAAATAAAAACGTTCTTATAAATACATTAAGTTACTGCCCACATTGGTAATACCTTTTGACAAACTCAACATTTATTTTTTTTAAAAAGGGTGAGTTTAGATTGTAAAAGCAAGCCCTACTTGTATAGGGATCCTTGATCAGTCTGTTAGCCCTAAACCTGTTTACCGGAGTTTGATCAAAACTTCTCCAATGTGGGCTTTTTTTTTATTAATATATTACACTATGGATAGTACAATGATAGTTATAGCCGCAATAGTTGGGCTGGCAGTAGGTTTTGCGATTGCAAAATTTTTGGAAAAAGGGAAGGCCTCTAAAACCATAATTAATGCTAAAAAAGATGCTGAACGCATTTTAAAAGATGCTAAAGCCGAAGGCGAGAGTGTCAAAAAAGAAAAAATATTACAAGCAAAAGAAAAGTTCTTAGAATTAAAGGCCGAGCATGAAAAGGTTATAAATAATAAGGATAAGAAAATAAACGATGCTGAAAAGAGAACTAGAGACAAAGAATCTCAAGTTAGTAGTGAGCTTGCTAAAAACAAGAACATGAATGCTCAGCTAGACAACAAATTAAAAGAAGTAGAGCAAAAGAGACAACTTTTTGACAAGCGTCATGAAGAGTTGGATAAAATGCACAAGAGCCAAATTCAGCAGCTAGAAGTAATTTCCGGTCTATCTGCAGATGAAGCAAAAAATCAACTAGTAGAAAGTCTAAAGGAGACTGCTAGAACAGATGCTATGGCATTTATACAATCTACGGTTGAAGAGTCTAAACTTACGGCACAGCAAGAAGCCCGTAAAATCATTATCAATACTATTCAGAGAATAGGTACCGAAGAAGCTGTAGAAAACTGTGTGTCGGTATTCAACATAGAATCAGATGATGTAAAAGGGCGTATTATTGGTAGAGAAGGTAGAAATATTAGAGCGCTAGAAGCTGCTACTGGAGTAGAAATTATTGTTGATGATACACCAGAAGCAATTATTCTTTCTTGCTTCGATTCGGTAAGGAGAGAGGTTGCAAGGCTTTCGCTTCATAAGTTGGTGACAGATGGTAGAATTCACCCAGCTAGAATTGAGGAAATCGTTAAAAAGACCGAAAAGCAAATTGAAACCGAAATTGTAGAGATAGGTAAGCGTACCGTTATAGATTTAGGTATTCATGGACTTCACCCAGAGCTAATTCGTGCCGTTGGTAGAATGAAGTATAGATCTTCTTATGGTCAAAACTTATTACAGCACTCTAGGGAAGTTGCCAAGCTTTGTGGTGTAATGGCATCTGAACTAGGATTGAATCCTAAAATAGCTAAACGTGCAGGTTTATTACATGATATAGGAAAAGTACCTAATACAGAAAATGAAGTGGAAACGCCACACGCCATCTTAGGTATGCAATGGGCAGAAAAGTTTGGGGAAAAACCTGAAGTATGTAATGCCATAGGTGCCCATCATGACGAAATTGAAATGAAAACGCTTATTGCACCAATTGTACAAGTTTGTGATGCTATTAGCGGTGCACGACCTGGTGCAAGAAGACAGGTGTTGGATTCTTATATTCAACGTTTAAAAGACCTTGAGGAGATTGCATTTGGTTTTAGTGGTGTACAAAAAGCTTATGCGATACAAGCAGGTAGAGAGCTTCGTGTAATCGTTGAAAGCGAAAAAGTAAATGATGATAGAGCTGCGCAATTGTCTTTCGAGATTTCGCAAAAAATACAAACCGATATGACCTATCCTGGTCAGGTAAAAGTGACGGTTATTCGTGAAACAAGAGCCGTAAATGTTGCTAAGTAAATGTAATATCTATTATAATGTTAAAAGCCTCTATTTATAGAGGCTTTTTTTATGGGTACTTTTAAATAAGTTCTGATAGGTCAATACAAATCGTATTGTTTGGTTATGAGGGAAGCTTCGCAAGTGAAAAATTAAAAAACACACCTTCTTCGTTATTTGGGCGTTTGCCTATGGTGATTTTGCCTCCTAATTTCTCTATGAGGGTTTTTATCGTTGTTAATCCAATGCCCGTGTTTTCGACATCATCGATTCCAAGTTTTTCAAATAATCCGAAAACTTTTTCCCAGTATTTTTCAGGTATGCCAGATCCGTTGTCTTCATAGGTAAAGAAATAAAAGTCTTGGTCTTCAGTGAAGGTTATCTTTATTTTAATGGTAGGGGAGTTCACAAATTTTAAACTGTTAGAGATCAAATCCCTAAATATTTGGTCGAAGCTGTTTAATGATTGATATATGCTTATGTCACAATTCATCAATTGTAATTCAACATTGCTAATATCGGCATGTTTGTGAAGTACCTGTTTTAGTTCATTTGAAATATTAAATTCCTCACCAACGATTTCTGCATTGGTAATGGAGTTATAATTAATAATACCATTGATAAGAGCTTCCATATATTCAACTCTATTATCTATAATTTTTAGATAAACAGGAATTTCTGTATCCTTTATAAAATCACTGTAATCATCTTTGATAAAGCTAACCATAGAATTAACTCCTAATAATGGGGTTTTCATATCATGAGCAAGACGGTATGATAGGTGTTTTAACTGATCATTCTTTATCCTTAATTCTTCGTTGATCAGTTTTTGTTGCATATTCTGTTTACGAAGTTCTAGTTGTGCTATAACTTGATCGGCAAGGTCTTTTAAGCAAGCTTGCTGCTTTTCAGTAAATTTTTGCCTGGGTTTTGTATCAATAACACATAGCGTACCAATAGAAGTTCCTTCTTTGGTGTTCAGTGGCGCTCCGGCATAGAATTGCACAGCAGGTCCGCCCGTTACTAAGGGGTTGTCAAAAAACCTTTCGTCTTTATTCGCGTCGTTAACTATTAATAAAGAGTCTGGGGTATTTATGGCGTGGGCACAAAATGCAAGCTCTCGTGGTGTTTCAGTTGCATCTATACCATGGTGAGATTTAAACCACTGTCTATCTTTATCAACTAAGGAAACTAGTGCCATTGGGGTGTTGCAAATATCTGCTGCAATACGGGTTATGGCATCGTATTCTTTTTCTTCTAATGTATCTAATACGTTGAAACTATTTAAAACTTCTAGTCGTTGTTGTTCGTTTTTTGGTATTTCTGGTTTTACCATATTTTGGGTATAACATTGTACCTAAATTTAATAAGTAGGTTTTTTCTTACATATAACGATTAAGCAGCTTAATTATTATACCCTTTATAAAAATTGGAATGTTTACACCTCAGATTGTGGCTCTTCTGTAGACTCGCCTTCATCGTCTTCCTTGAGTAAATTATTCTTTAAAATATTTAGTTTTTTAAGTTTTGCCTTCCACGCAGCCAAAGACTCTTTATGCTGATTTACTCTTTTTATGACATCTTGTACTAATGGATTGCTTTCAGAGGCATTTGAGAAAAACTGCAAATTATTTTCAAGCTGCCTGATTTCATCTTTACTTTCGTCTATTTTCTTTCTAATAAACGCACGCTCATTTTGTATGGCACGTTCTTGATTGTCATTATTGGTAAGCTGTTGAATTTTGTTTCCATATTTCAGTAGTTCAGACTCTTGCTTACTTACGCCACACTTCTGATAAAGGGCATCAATAATTTTGTCGAATTTTTGATTAATACTTTTCTTTTTAAAAGGAACCCTGCCATAGTTTTTCCATTCTTCGGAAAACTTTTTAATCGTTTCTAAATCTTTCGTTTTGTCGCCACTTAACTCAAAAGATTTAAGACGGTTCATACATTCCTCTTTCAGCTTAAGATTTGCCTCTTCTTCTTTAAAAGCATCATTTTTAAGGGCATTTAATCTGTCAAAGTAATGATTGCAGGCAGTTTTAAACTCTTTCCATAATTTATCCGAGTATTTTCTGGGTACGTGGCCAATTTTTTTCCATTGCCCTTGAATACGTTTCATTTCTGAAGTAGTAGTATCCCAATCTTCACTATCCTTTAGCGAAACTGCTATTTCCAACAATGCTCTTTTCTTATCTAAATTTTCTTGTTGCTCCTTTTTTAGATTTTTGTAAAATGCATTTTTATGCTGATTGAATTCTCTAACCGCAGCCTTAAAGCTATTCCAAGTTTTTGAATTTACTTTTTGGGGTACTTGACCGGCTGTAAAAAACGCTTCCCTTAGCTCTTCTAATTTTTTTATCTGTTGTTGTAGCTTACCGTGGTTGTCAGAAACGTTCTCCGTAAGTGTATTAATTTCATTTATAATAGCATGCTTACGCTCTAAGTTATCTTCTTTAATCTTGTCTAGGTTCTTAAAGTAATCTTGACGCCTTTCATGTATAATTTTTGTTGCGGCACTAAAACGATCCCAAATTTCTTCTCTATGTTCTTTACCTACGGGACCTAAATCTTCTTTCCAGATTTTATGTAGTACTTGTAATTCTCTAAACGCCCTATTTAAATCCGGTTCTTTAGCAAGCTCTTCGGCTCTGGCTACAATCTTACTTTTTTCTTCAAGATTATGCTTAAAATCTAAATCTCTTAAATCTCTATTGATATTTAGAAAATCGTAGAAAATTTCAATATGATGGTGGTAAGTTTTCCAAACATTGTTGTAATCTGCACGTGGAATAGGACCGGCATGGCGCCATTTCGCCTGTATATCCTTAAAATTATTATAGGTTGTGTTTATATCTTCTTCAACATTTACCAAGCCCTTCAATTGCTCAATAAGATCTAATCGATACGCTAGGTTTTCTTTGTGGCTTTTTTCTAGGCTCTTATAATATTGATTGCGCTTTTCTCTATATTCTGCATATACTTCATTGAACTGTCGCTTGTCTACTGAATTATATCTAAAATCAATTTCGTTACCGCCGTTAGAAATAAATTCTTCTTTTTTCTCTTCAATAAATTCATCAAATTTCTGATTGAATTCATCTTTGATATTGTCTACGTGCTTTCTTATTGCCTGAACTTTTTCATTCTTTACCAAGCGCTGTAATTCTCCAACTAAATTCTCCATGTTCATTTCATGGTAGTCTGGCATAGGAATTTCATGTCTTTTTTCAGTATCGGTATCTTCTGCATCTTCGGCATTAGAATCGTCAATTTCGTTCATGACATCAGTATCTGCCGTAGATTCATTTTCTTCAGAAGCGTTTTCTTCAGGTTGCTCTGTTGAATTTGTACTGTCTTCAACTGTTTCTTCTACCTTACTTTCCGTAGCTTGTGCGGTAGTGTTTTCTTCAGTTGAATTCTCTTGTAATTTTTGTTGTTTATCCTCAGACATAATCCTATGTTATATGCTTACAAGATAGTAACAACCCTAGTACTGGCAAAGAATTGCTTACTCTTTTTAAATCTATTGCAAAACCCAATAGTATAGGAAAATTCAATTAATGGCACCTTATTAAAGACAAGGCGAAGGAGTAGATTACTTTTGGTTCCAGATTTCCCAAGACTTTTCTGCTTGGTATTCTAGCATTTTGTAGCCATTACATATAGTCGCTCCATTTTCTTTTCCAGCCTTTAAAAAGGCGGTTTCCTCAGGGTTATATATAAGATCGAATAGCAAATGTTCTTCATTGATCTCTTGATAAGGAATATCTGGTTTTTGTTCAATATCGGGGAATGTTCCAACGGGTGAACAATTAACGATAAGTGTGTGCTCTTTAATAATGTCATTGGTTAAACCTTTATAGGTATAACCGTTGTTTTTTCCACTTCTTGAAACAAATGTGTAGGTAATGCCCAACTCTTCTAGCACATACGCTATTGCTTTTGATGCCCCGCCAGTACCTAGTATTAGTCCTTTTTGATGATGTTTTTTTAAATTAGGTTCAAGAGATTTTTTAAAACCGTATGCATCGGTATTAAAACCTTTTAAGCCATCTTCGCCAATTTTTATAGTGTTTACGGCACCTATTTTCTTAGCGGCATCATCAATGTCGTTCAAGAATTCCATTACCTCTTCTTTATATGGAATAGTAACGTTTAACCCTTTCACATTTTTGGTATTCTTAAAAATGGTTGGAAATTCTGAAATAGAGGAAAGATCAAAATTTTGATAGATATGGTTTTTAAGTTCCATTGCCTCAAATTTCTTTTTAAAATATCCTCTTGAAAATGAATAGGATATATTTTTTCCTATTAAGCCATAATTAGCTTTCTGTTCTTCTGTTCTTTCCATACCAATCTAAAACTAGCAAAATACTAATACCTATTATTATATAGAAAATTGCCATCCAATTTTCTACAACGGTCAAATCTGGTAGAAAACGTTCATAATTCATTATAATCTGTTTTCCATTGGAATCTAAAACCAGATTTCCATCTAAGTCTGTTTTGTAAATAGTTTTTTTCCATGGCCATACCACGCCTAGTGAACCGGTAATAAAACCGAGTATAGTTGCAGTGGTAACATGTTTGTAATGCTTTAGAACAAAGGTCAACAAGTGCGACAAGGTAACAAGACCTGTTGCTGATCCTAAGGTAAAAACGGCTAATATTTTTAATGTATGTAAGCGCTCTGTGTTATTTGTAAAACTAAAATCGCCAACCAATAATTCTGAAAATGTATCGTACAGCGCATTGACCGAGTCTACTAGCAGTAACACATAATTACCTAATAGTATTAAAATGAATGAACCCGATAAACCAGGTAGGGTCATGCCAGATACACTGATCATGCCACATAAAAAGATAAATAATAGATTGTCATTTTCTTTTGCGGGACTAAGAAAGCTGATAGCCACACCAATGCCCAAACCAATGAGGGCTGCGGTAAATGTTTTCTTTTTCCAGTAATCAAAATCTTTGCCTATATAATAGATGGATCCTAGTATCATGCCAAAGAATGTGGCCCAAACGTAGAGTTCACTTTTCACTAAAAAATAGTCCAAAACTTTTGAAATGCTGAAATAACTAACTAGCATTCCAAAAATAAGAAGTGTTAAAAATGAACCATTGATATAGCGATAGAAACTTTTAAACCTACCATTGATCAGAAGCTTAAACGCTTTAGCATTTACCTTTTGAAGAGAATAAATAAATTCTTCGTAAAAACCGCCTACAAATGCTACAATTCCACCTGATACTCCGGGTACTTTATTGGCGGCTCCCATACAAAGTCCTTTAACCACCAAGAAAAATTTATCGGTAAAGGTACGGGGTGTGTTCATGTAGGTTTTCGCATTACTTCTTTGAAGCGGATTTTTCCAATATAAAAATAAGGGAAAAACCTATGATAGCGGCTACAATGGCAAAAGTTAATTGATTATCACCTTGAAAAGCAAATGGTGAAATATTTTCATCAATTATAATTTCTTTTTTTCCGATCTGAATGATTTCTATGATGTTCTTCCAAGGCCATATTTTGTTCAATGACCCCAAGATGAATCCTGTTAAAACAGCTAATGTGGCATCCTTATAATTGGTGAACATCCATTTTAAGATTCTGGCAAAACTTAATATACCAAAAGTGGCACCACATGCAAATGTTATAATGATTCCGAAATCTTTTTCATTTACTGCCTCTAATACTGTTTTGTAAGATCCTAATAACACTAATATAAATGAACCGGAAATACCTGGTAATACCATTGCACAGATAGCAATAGCACCAGATAAAAAGATAAAAAGTAAACTGCCAGAGCTTGCCGATGGAGGTAGGGTCGTAATATAGAAAGCACTAACCGTACCTATAATAAAGAGAATTATGGCTAGTAAATGCCATTTTTTGATTGATTTTGCAATGAATATTACACTTGCCAATACCAAACCAAAAAAGAAAGACCATGTTGGTATGGGATGCTCATCTAAAAGCCAAGCAATAATTTTCGATAATGAGAAGATGCTGATCATCATACCAATTACCAGTGCAAGCAGAAAATTACCGTTCAGTTTTTTCCAGAACATTTTAAAGCCATCTTCTTTTAAAACTTTTAAAGTTTTTAGATTGACGTTATTGATAGAGGTGATAAATTCTTCGTAAATTCCTGTAACAAAGGCAATTGTGCCACCCGATACTCCGGGTACCAGTTCAGCAATTCCCATTGCCATGCCTTTTAAAGAAATGATAGTGTAATCTTTAGGTTTTCTATTTTCCATATGGTGTAGAACCTTTTCTACTTGGTTTTATTGTATTTTTTTACAATTTCCTGAGTCCATTCAGATTGACCATACTGAGGAAAATTTTCTGTGAATAGGTGCAATTTTTTTTGCTCTTTATCAATTTTTAACGCATCCATCAACATTATGCGAGCATTAATCGCGTCATTTGCCAATAGTAGATAACCTACAGACCTATATAACAATTTTAAGCTTTCAGGATAAAACTCTCTTCCTTGTGCAAGAATCTGAACAGCAGCATCTGTTTCACCATTGACCTTTACTACTTCTGCCCATTTTAGCCAGGTATCGAGTTCGTAGTTGCCTAAATCTACAGCTTGTTTAAAAGCAAAGTCGGCTTGATCATAGTTCTCAAGAGCCATGTGGATTTTTGCACATTTTTTCCAATACTGTGGGTTCTCTCCGTCGATATTCAAAGCTTTATTAATGTAGAACACCGCTTTTTCAAAATCCCTTTTATTATAATAAAGATTTGTAATGGCCAACCAACCTTTATCCAGTAAAGGATCTTCATGTACGGTCTGGTAGAAATAGTATTTTGCCATATCGGTATCCTTTAGTTTTTCATAGCATTTACCTATTCTTAAAAATGCATGTGAAGTAGGATCCTCAATAGATATGGTAGTTTCGTAGTTTTCAATAGCTTCCTTGTAACGACCTAATTTTTCAAGAACTTTACCTTTTTCAAAATAAGCCCCTATAAATGAATCGTCTGAGATAATGGCAAAATCAAAAGCTGTTAAAGCTTCGGTATACATTTCTTTATAATAGTACTGTTTGCCCAATTGATGCCATGCCACCTCGCAATACGGGTTTTTCTCTAAATATCCATTTAAATAAACAATGGCACCTTCGTAGTCTTTTAAAAATTCAAAACAATATACTACGTTGTATAGTGATGAGTAATCTTGTTCATCGAACTCAACACATTTCATAAAACTCTCTTTGGCACTATCGAAGTTGTCCATGAACAAATACTCCATGCCCAAAAGACTATAAACATCAAAACTATTATTGGTTATACTTAGCGCTTTTTGCAAAAGCTCTATTGCGCCTTCGTGATTATCAAGTTTAGATAGGATGTTTGCCCGTTGAATGTAGATTTCCTCGTTATGATTGTCTAAAAGTTGTAATTCATCTAAAAGGGCTTCGGCTTTTTCCATTTGGTTTTCAAAAACCATAACCTCTACCTGTAACAATTTAAGTTCAATTGAACCTGGATGTTGTTGTAGACCAATTTTAATTCCTTTTTTTGCCAAGGAAATTTTACCATGATTTAGGTAGTGGTGTACAATATCTTCAAAATCTTCGGCATCAAAGAAGTAGACATCATCTGTCTTCAACATCGATTCAAATTTTGTAATTGGCTTATCCGGTCTCTCGTTAGATTCTAACGCCATAGGCACTATTTAGTTTTACAAGATATATTAAAAGTAAGTGTTTGTAAGGTGTTTCAGGCGTTGTGCCAATCTATATTATTAACAAATTAGTTAACAACATTGATTTACATGGAGTTAAGAAGGGCTAAAATAATAGCGCAACCTTCTTTTATTTCTAATTCGGATATGGTTATTGGAGGTGATATACGAACGGCTCTATTTTCGAATAACAACCAAAATAATATAAGGTGTTTATCTTTTGCCCTTAGCACCAATTCATTTGCCGTTTCCGGCGAATCCATTATAAGTGCCAACATGAGCCCTTTACCTCTAACCTCCTTTATTTTGGTATGTTTCAAAAGATTCTTAAACAGTTGTTCCTTTTTTAAAGTGTCGGCAATCAACGAAGAATTAAGCAATACATTTAATGTTGCCAAACTTGAAGCGGCAATAACCGGGTTGCCGCCAAATGTGGTAATATGCCCCATTTTTGGGTTTTCACTGAGCGTATGCATTATATCTTTGCTTGCTGTAAAAGCACCTACAGGCAAACCCGACGCCATACCTTTGCCGATTACCAATATGTCTGGTATACAATTGTAATGTTCAAAGGCGAAAAGCTTACCAGTTCTGCCAAAACCAGGTTGAATTTCATCTAATATAAATAACGCTCCAACTTCTGAACACCTTTCTTTTACTTTTTTTAAATAACCATTTTTTGGAAGAATGAATCCGGCGCCACCTTGTATGGTTTCCAGTATTACACAGGCAGTTTTAGTCGTAATTTTTTCTAAATCATCCTCGTTATTGAATTTTATATGGTAAACATCTGGTAATAATGGTCGAAAAACACTCTTGCGCTCTTCAAAATCCATTAAACTTAAACTGCCCATGGTATTACCGTGATAGGCAGATTTTGCGGCAATAATTTCTGATCTTCCTGTATATCTTCTTGCTAACTTCAATGCCCCTTCAATAGCTTCGGTGCCAGAATTGACCAAGTAGGTGACCTCTAACGAAGTGGGTAGCTGATCGGCAAGTAATTTTGCATACTCGGTTGCTGGTGATTGCGCGTATTCACCATATACCATTACGTGCATGTATTTTTCTGCCTGATTTTTTATAGCGTCAATAACTTGCGGGTGACAATGACCAAGGGTACACGCCGAAACACCTGCAACAAAATCTAAATGTTGGTTGCCATCGGTATCATAAATATAACTGCCTTTGGCATGAGATACTTCCATACCTAAAGGGTAAGGGGAAGTTTGTGCCTGGTATTTTAGAAAGTCTTTGTTCATCTAAACTTCTAATTCTCCTTTTTTGGTGTTATGGATTTCTTAGGGTCTGTAGCTTTATTATTGGTAGAAATATTATTGATAGGGTCAGATTCGTTTTGGCTACGTTGTTGCTCTTCGGCATCTATATCTATTGGGTTATCTATACCATTAATGACTACAAGTTCTAAATTGTTATCATCCTCATCAAAAATATCCTCTTTTGTAAGTATGCGCTCATCGCCCCGCCAAACAAAGCCCTTTAATCTTCTGCTATTTTCCGGCAGGTCTTTTTCAGGAAATATATCGCCATCTGGGTCGGTATAAAACGTAAGGTCTTCAATATCATTATCAACCATGGTAATACGGATCTTACTACAAACCGTTTTATCTATACCAATAAGTTCATCGTCATCATTATACATATAATAAATAACCTCTGTATTTTTAACCAAGTCTATCAGTTTTAGCTCGTTATCTATGAATTTACCAAACAGGTTTATTCCCTTTGCTTGGTTGTACCCGGTCATACTAACACTGTCCAAAGAAATAATGAAGGCGTTTTTTAGAACTTTTAACGAGTCTAGTTTTTCGGTTTCCAAATTCGATTTTAAGTGAATGCTATCACCGGTCATTTGATTGGCACCGTTCCAAATAATAGGGTTTTTAATTAATTGGGTAATACCTGTTTTTTGTTCTGAATGTATACTGTCGCATTTACCGCTTAAATCTGTTTTGTAGAATTTGGCATTTCTAAATGCTCTTAGAATTCGCTCTTCGGGTTTACCGGTGACCATTAACGTATCTCCATGAACATAGAGCGAATCTCTTTCTTGAACAGAGATAGAAACAGCTCTTCTAGTTGCAAAGACAGAATCTTTGGCTTTAAATACTTCGGCGTAATGGGCTCTGATAATACCTTTGTTAATTGTATCGGTAACAGTAATGTTATTGGTGGCCGAAGCAAATTCTTGTGCTTTATTGAAATACACACTGTCACCTTCGATAATTCGATTATTATAATCTATGCGTGTATTTTTAATGCCGTAACCGGTTTCTACCTTGGTATCATAAAATCCTCTTTCACAATAAATTTTATACGTTTCTCCGTTTATGGTTGACGGACCGTACATGTAGGCATTTTTAGATGTTTGATAATAATCTAGTTGTTCAGAATCTACCGTGTATTTAGGATTATCAATATGTACGCTATCTAAAAACTGATACTTTTTAAGTTCCATAAAATACTTGCCAATCTTGCTGGTAAGTGTGTTGGCAGAATCTACTACGGTACCATTATCTTGATAAAATGCTTCTTGTTTTACACGATCTAAACGTAGTGTGTCGGTTCTTAAGGTCATGTCAGAATTGGTAAGAACAACATTGCCCCAAGCCTTTGCCAGTTTTACGTCACCTAAATAGTTGATTTTTTTACTGGTCATTTCTATAGAATCGCCCTGTTTTAAAATGACATTACCAATTGCTTCTAATCGATTTTCTAATTGATAATAAATGGCAACATCGCACCATAAATCTGCACCTTGATGTTCAAATTGCACTTGGCGGGTATCTTTACTAAAGATAGAGGCACCTGGGTATTCAGCTTCGTTTTTTGTGAAGTTGGCACCGTAGACAATATTGATTTGCTTGGGTTCTTCTTCATTATTGTCTTGTTGGGCAAAACCGAAAAGAGAACATGCAAAGAACAAAAGAACAACTAAATAAATCTTTTTCAACCTAAAAATTTTTTCAAAAATAGGATATTTTAAAGGAGCCTTGCCAAGGTTAAGATACTTTTGACATTTTGGTTGCTTAAAAGTGTCTTTAATTTAAAATATTCTTTTGAAGTAAGATAGTACAAAACGTTTTTTAGCTATGATAATATTTTTAATACGCCCCTTATATACCCAACAGATTCAGAAAGACCATAAATAGCATGATTAGCATCTTTTTCATACTCAATAGCAACTATGCCGGCATATTTTATTTTCTTTAGGGCACTTAAAATGGATGGTATGTCAATTTTACCATGACCCAATACCGTTTTTTCTCCGTCAGCTACCGGAGCGTCGATATCCTTAATATGTACATCAAATAATTTGTCTTGGTATTTTATAAGTTCTGCTGCTGGATCTAGACCTAATCTAAAGGTGTGGCCTACATCTATACATAGACCAATTCTATCATCTAATCCTTTTATATTGTCGTAAACACTTTTTGGTGAAGGAAAGATTTTGTCTTCCGGACCGTGATTATGTATAGCTAGTTTTACATTTGTCTCTTTTACCTTTTGCTCTACCAAAGGCAATAAATTATGTTCTGGTGCGCCAATAATCATAGGTAAACCTGCATTATGTGCGTAGGTAAAATAGGTTTCAACATCTTGTTCTGACTTCATGTAAATGACGCCGCCACCATATAGGTTAAGACCTCTAGCGGTAACTTTTTCATGAATATAGGTGAGCTCTTTTTTGTCTGCCTCATATGGTAAATGAAAACTTTTAAAAGCTACATCTTTTAAACCTAAGCGCTCTGTAATATCAATTAATTCATCTAAACTATATTTTCTTAAAGTATATGAAGCTAAGCCAATATTAAGCTTATGGTCATTCAAATCTGCATCGTTGGTAATGTTTTGAACTGACGTGAAAGACGATGTACCTAATGCCAATACACCTAGTCCACTTGTTTTGATGAAATTTTTTCGAGTTAATGCCATGCTTAGAAATTAGTTATTGGTTCTTGTTTCTTTTTAAATTTTTGCCCAAAACCTGAGTTGTTGGGTGAAAAAGGAGTTTCTAGAGTAACGTTTACACCTTCTTCCGGAATACGGTCTTCTTTGCCCAATGCCCAATAAATACCATTCATGGCAATCTTTCGCATAACAGGAAGTTTAAAATCGTAAGGATGCCCTAAGGTGGTAAAGAATACTCTTCCGGTCTTGCCCGATGTTCCTGTGTAACTTTTTGTCCAAGCTACAGGATTGTCTAAAGAGAATTGGTCTAGCTTACCATTTATTTCGTGTTGAGATTTAGTGGAATGTCCCATTAAAATAGGTTCGCTATCGCCCTGTAGTTGCCAATCGCCACCATCTACATGATATAACCACGAATATGCTTCAAATTCAGAAAAACCATTTAAAATAGGGTTTTCTTCTTTACCGTCTTTAATGCTAATAGTTGTAACAGGATACTTACCGTCATCAAAGTGACCATGGTGGGTAATCCATTGCTGACCAAAAACTTTTGCAGGCCATTCTTCATTAAATGCAGCAAGTGTGGAATCATTATCATATTTAAATGCATGGGTGGTCGTTCTAAAACCTACAATTGGTTTTCCCGATTCTACGTAATTGGTAATATAATCGCGTTCTTTTTTAGGTAAATTTCTAAAACGCATGAATACGACCATTAAATCTGCACTTTCCAATGCTTCTAAGCCAGAGATGTGGTCAGATCTATTTGGGTCTATATAGCCCAAACTATCAATGGAGTAGGCAATGGATACTTTTGCCCCTAATTCTCTTTTTGCCAATTTCGCTAACATGGGAAAAGATTCTTCTGATCTATATTCTTCTTCACCTGTGACAAAAACGATATGCGGAACTTTCTGTTCTTCAGAGACTGGCACTTTCTTTTCATTTGTCTTTTCACCACAAGCCGTAAGTATGATTAGAAATAAAATAGATAGATATCTAATTTTCATAGTTGTTTTTTTTAAGTTGATTATTTCATCGGATGTTCTTTTAGTAATTCATCTGCCGTATAAAAACTGTTACGATCTTTGGTCGCCTCCCGCACTTCTTTTACTTTGTTTGGGTCAATGACCGATGCTTTATTACCAAATGAATTTCTAACATAAGTAAGTACGGCAGCAATTTCATCATCTTTTAACAACCCCTTAAAAGCCATCATGGGTACTTGACCTTCATAATGGTTGCCCATTATATTCATAGGTCCGTAAAGCCCGTGTAAGGCTAACTTTATCAATCGTTCTTCATCACCTAAAACCCATTCTTGACCTACTAAAGTTGGGTATCCTGCTTTTTGTAAACCTGTACCACTTTCTTGGTGACAAGTTACACAGTAACCTTCGGTTTCATAAATCTTTTTTCCTTTGGTAAAAACTTCTAAATCAGCTCCCTTTAAGTGTGATGCTAAAATTTCTTCTTTTGCTTCCTCTAGAAAGTTACCCGTTAATCTTGTTTCTGCAAAATTAAATGCATCAAGCATCCATTCGTCCAATGGGTGATTTCTGGCAACATTTAAAATTTCCAGCCCTTTTGCTTGTGGTAACCATGATGCCGCGGTAATAGCTTCCAATCTTACCCTGCCATGCTTGTCGCTTGCCGCATTTTTCAGTAATTCTTGTGCGTTGTTCAGTTGGTGCCCCATATACCGTACAACTCTTACGGCAGCAGCACGAACTCTATGGTCTTTAGATGTTAACAATGTTTCTAATAATGGTTTGTCTACCTTGTTCATTCCCCAAGAAACCCATAGACCTTCTAATTTATGATGTTCATAATTGGGGTCGTTTTCATCTAGACCGGTGATCCAAATGTTTAAATAATCTAAAACTTCTTCGGTGTTTCTGCCTCTTAATTCCCTTCTTGTTCTATAGCGGGTTCTGTACTCTGGCAGCTTCAAATTCTCAAATAATTGAGCTATTGATGCGCCGTCTATTTGTGCAGGTTCTACCAAAGGCCTTGATGGGTATGTAATTCTGTAAATTCTGCCATGTGCGTGATCGCGTAAAGGATCACGGGCATTATGTTGCATATGACCGATTAATACGTTGTGCCAATCCACAAGATAAAGAGAACCGTCTGGTGCAAATTCAAGTTCAACAGGTCTAAAATTTGGGTCGGTACTAGTAATTAAGTCTTGGCGATGTTTAGTGGTGTAACCTGTTCCTTTTTCCAACATTTGATGTTGTTTTAAACCGAGAAAACCAATGGAGTTTGCCAACAGCATATCACCTTGAACCTCGCTGGGGAAGTGGCTGCTTGAAATAAACTCTAAACCGGATGTTGGTCTAACCCGGTGCGCTTCTTCAATTAATTCTTCGGTTAACGGCGATGAAATTCCGTAGATGGGCTTTAAGGAACTTGGCATCATCCAATTGACCTTGGGTCCAGAAGTATGTAAAAAGAAATCTTGCCCCCAATCATCGACCGCAATACCCCAAGGATTAGGAATGGAAACTTGAAGGGTGCGCTCTAAATGTTTACGTTGCGGATTATATCTGTAAAATCCACCATTGGTAGCACGAACGGTTCCATATGAAGTTTCGACGTTAGTATGAAGAAATAAACCTTCAGACATATAAAACGCACCGGAAGGGTCTGCACAAAAAGCTGAAATGGCATGATGCGTATCGTGATCGTCAAAACCACTTAAAACAGTTTCAATTTTATCGGCTTTGTCATCACCATCTGTATCTGAAAATAATTTTAGGGTAGTACCTTGACTTACATACACCCCTTCAGGAGCAAACTCAAATCCAATTGGTAAATGTAGATTATCGGCAAAAACGGTTTCCTTATCTGCCTTACCGTCATTATCGGTATCCTCCAGAATAATGATTTTATCATTTGGTTTGGCGTCACCAGGTTTGTAATGCGGGTACGAGGGTAATGTGGCCACCCATAACCTCCCTTTATTGTCAAAAGATATTTGCGCTGGGTTGGCTAAATTGGTGAATTCCTTTTCAGAGGCAAACAATTCTACTTTATACCCTTTTGGTACGGTTAAGGTTTTTAAGGCTTCTTTACCATATTTGTACTTTAAGTCTCCATGGCCTTCTACTAAATTATAATTGGTAGCTACAGGTGGTAGCTTGCTTGTTAGCGCATCGGCAGAATCTATATCATATTCTATACCCTGTGCAGTTGCCCATATGGCAGAATCTCTAATAGCCGTTAGCTCCCTAGTTTTTTTAATTTCATACGGATAATTATCTGGACCATAGGGAGCATGCCTTCTGCCAAATACATGAACACCATTTGGTATTTTATAATCGTTGTGCCAATAGAAATTTTTTTCTTGTACAGCTTCGTTAATTGCAATTCTTTTGTTTTCATGCTCTATAGGTTTGTTTCCCGTAAGCTCATCGGCTAAAAATTTAGCAAAAGTGTCATATCCTAATTTGTTCATTTGCGAACCGTCTATGGTGTAGTCTTCATCGGTATTTTTAAACCATTTTTTCGACGGATTATAAACATTAATAAAAGGTATGTTGTTTGCGGCAGCAACTTCGCTCATTGCATCGGTATATAATTTCAGGTTTTGGTTTTCCGAAATTCCATTAGGTACATCTATATGATCGGATAAATCTTCAAAGGCAATGGGAGAAATAAGAACTAGTTGTGGGGTAGAGGTGCCGTTGTATTTTTGTTTAACCGAGTGCTTTATAAATGCATCTAGTTCTTCCTTATAATTTTCTAAGCCCTCAGCACCTTCAAATGATTCGTTATAACCGAAAAAAGCTAAAATTATATCGGCGTTAAGTCGAGTTAACCATTCATCTGGAGTTTCAAATTCTCCTTCACTACCAGAATTTTGGGCAAGTTCTGTTTGAAATTTTTCTGCTCCCGGGAAAGCCCATGGAGATACTCGGCCAGAATGTGGTCGAAAACCGGGAGTGTCACCGGCATCGGACATATTTCGTATAAAGAGGGAGTCTTTTGGATACCGTAGATGTAATTCTGTTTCCAAACTACCATAATTCATCATTCTAGACCCTAGATTGTTTCCGATCAGTACAATCGAATTATGAGGCTTTATTTGAATTATTGGCTCTTTGCTATCTGAGCAGCTTTGCGCTATTAGAATGCCAATAGATAGGAGGGCGAATCTAAAAGCAATGGTGAAGCTTTTTGACATTTTTGATTTTGTTGTTTGTGGTCTGTTCTTTTAAAAATAGATATAAAAAAACCACTCGAAAGTGGTTTTTGTGATATTTAATTGGAAATTAGAAATTTCTATAATCACCTTCTAAAAAAGCATTGGCTTCTTCTTCGGCAAATTTGGCATTTTCACTATCCCAGTGTAACACTTGGTTTGGAAACCTGCCGGCTATAACACCTAACAAAATGGTTTCTGTAAGTCTAGATGCATATGAAAAAGGAGCGGTGGTTTCATCTGTGCCCAAGCACGCATCTACAAATTGATGGTAGTGCTTTGGACCTTCAGATTCATAATCTCGAATAGGTTTGCCCATGTTGTTCGCTTTTTCCACTGCTTCTATTTCTGCTGAAATGTCAACATATTTGCCATCTACTATTTTTTTAGGCAGCTGCATAAAATGTGGTAGTAGCAATCTCCCTTTTTCACCAATGAACATAGCACCTTGGTCTGGTAATGTTCCTTCGTCTGCAGTTTTAGTCTCCAGTGACATTTTATCTTCCATGCTGTCTTTAGAGTTGTCTTCTGTTGAGGCTACTTTATCTGACCCTGGTAAAATTAAATCTTCATGGTCTTTTGGTGCACCGGGTCCGTCATACCAAACCCACTTTAATGTTTCTGTAGTATATTCCGTTTGTGGAAATTCATAGGTAACTACATTGTTTTGTGGAAAACCAAAGCCGTTTGGTTCCCTACATTCATTTTTAATGGTTTTAGGAACTTGTAACGCCAAAGCATTATACGGTGTATCAAAAATATGAACTCCCATATCACCTAATGTTCCACAGCCATAATCTACCAATTTTCGCCAATTTCCTGGGTGGTAAAAACCTTCTTTATACGGTCTTTTTGCTGAGGTGCCTAACCATAGATTCCAATCTAATGATTCTGGAACAGGGTCGGAACCTGAAGGCTCCGGTCCGTCATATCCCCAGTCTTTAGGAGACCAGGCACGTACGGTATGTACTTTGCCAATTATACCCGATTGTATTAATAAGGTAGCTAACTTATAATCATAAAATGAATGTACCTGTATACCCATTTGAGTAACTAGTCCTTTTTCCGCTGCAAGTTTGTTCATGGCCCTTGCTTCAGATACATAATGGGTCAATGGTTTTTGGCAATATACCGGTTTGTCCATCTCCATGGCCATCATTGAAGCGGGTGCATGGGTGTGATCTGGTGTAGAAACCACTACAGCATCGATATCATCGCCCATTTCTTTTAACATAACTCTGTAGTCGGTATATGTTTTTGCATTTGGATGCAATTCTTTTGCTGCTGCCAAATTGTTGGCATCAACATCACAAAGGGCGGTAACATCTACTTTGCTATGTGATGAAATCGCTTTTAAATCTTCGGCACCCATGTTGCCAACACCAATATGAGCAGTTCTTAATCTGGTTAATTTTTTCGCTTCTTTCTTGCAAGACCAAAGTCCAGATGGTAATAATACAAATGTGGACAATGCCGCAGCGTTTTTTAAAAAGTCTCTTTTATTCATTGGTGTGGTGGTTAAAGTTTTTTTATTTTAATGTTTCTGAACCAGATAGGGCTAGAGTGATCTTGAAAACCGATATAGCCAGTTTTATACTTGCCATAATCTTCACTGTTCTTCCATTTATCGGAATTCTTTTTTTCGTACCAAGCTTCATCCCATGGCACAAAGGAAACTACTTTTTTTCCGTTTAGCCAATGTTCTACCTGTTCTGGAGTGAAGATGATTCTAGTAGTGTTCCATTCGCCCACCGGATGCAATATTTTGCCCTCTGGATCTGCAGCATGCATGGCATAGTCTGATGCAGTTTGTTGTAAAGGTTTTAGCTCTTCGGGTTTGTCCGTATACCCTAAACTTAAATTGTAATCGGTAAGATTGTGGATGCTGGCATAGTTTTCATCATCTATCAATTGGTATTCTGGCGCAACTTCTGGTGGACTATCGTATCCTTCTTTTAAATGATAGAAAATGCCGCTATTGCCTCCTTTTGGTAATTTCCACTCTACATAGAGTTCAAAATTATCGAACTCCTCTGCGCCATAAATAATATCTGTGCCGCCGGTGTAATCTTGCTCCTTACCTAATTCTGTGTCAAATTGTAGTTCTCCGTCTTTTACGATCCAACCTGGCGGTAGTTCTTTGCCATTATAAGCGCGCCAGCCTTTTGTAGTTGTACCATCAAAAAGGGTTATCCATTCGCTTTCGGTTTCTTGTTGGGTAACGGTTTGTTCATCAGCTTTGTCTTTTTTTTCTGTTTTGCAAGCTGTCGCCAATACAAGAAAAAAAAACAAGGTTGAGTAGGTGGTTTTTTTCATTTGTTGAGTTGTCGTTAAGTTGTTGTTGATGTGTAAAATGTAAATTTTGCACAAGCTTGAAAATACAAAAAAAAAGAATGGCGATAAAGGTATTTCCCTATATCGCCATTCTTGAAAGTTGAACAACCTATTCTGGTCGCTTAATGTCTATCTTAAGATTGTCTGTGTTCTATCTGGACCAACAGAAACAATTTTAATCGGCACTTCTAATTCCTTCTCTAAAAATTCTATATATGCATTTAATGCTTTTGGTAATTGATCGGCAGAAGTCATTTTAGTCAAATCTTCTTTCCAACCATCCATTTCCGAGTAAACGGGAGTAACATTTTCAGCTTCAATATTATAAGGGAAATGCTCTATTTGTTCTCCTTTATAGTTGTAAGCAGTACAAACTTTTAGTTTTTCAAATCCGCTAAGAACATCGCCTTTCATCATCATCAGTTCAGTAACTCCGTTTACGCGAACCGCATATTTCAAAGCTACCAAATCTAACCAACCACAACGTCTTGGTCTTCCAGTAGTGGCTCCAAACTCATTACCTACACGACCCATAGTTTCGCCATCTTCGTCAAAAAGCTCTGTTGGAAAAGGACCGCTACCAACTCTTGTGGTATATGCTTTGAAAATACCTTTTACCTCTCCGATTTGATTAGGGGCAACACCTAAACCTGTACAAGCGCCGGCGGCGGTTGTATTCGATGAGGTTACAAATGGGTATGTGCCAAAATCAATATCCAATAATGAACCTTGAGCACCTTCTGCCAATATTTTTTTACCCGCTTTTTGTGCTTGATATAAATATTCTTCACTATCAATGAACGTTAATGTCTTAAGTTCTTCAACAGCTTTGAAAAAATCTGCTTCAAGTTCTGCCAAGTCATATTGAATATCTACATCGTAGAAATTGATCATAGCTTCGTGCTTATTGGCTAGGCTACGGTATTTTTCTTTCCAATCACTTAGTTCTAAATCACCCACACGCATACCGTTTCTTCCGGTCTTGTCCATGTAAGTAGGGCCAATACCTTTTAAGGTAGATCCTATTTTTGCCTTTCCTTTTGATGCTTCGGAGGCTGCATCAAGTAAACGGTGGGTAGGTAAGATTAAATGCGCTTTTCTAGAAATGAACAACTTAGATTTTACATCTAATTTGAATTTCTTCAATGCATCTAATTCTTTCTTGAAAATAACTGGGTCTATAACCACCCCGTTACCTACTACGTTTACCGCATTTTTATGAAAAATTCCTGAAGGAATGGTGTGTAAAACATGCTTAATTCCATCAAATTCTAAAGTATGACCGGCATTTGGTCCGCCTTGAAAGCGAGCAATAATGTCATAATTTTCGGTTAAAACGTCAACAATTTTACCTTTTCCTTCGTCACCCCATTGCAGGCCTAACAATAAATCTACTGCCATCTAAATATTATATACTTGGTTAGTTCTATTTTGTTTCTTTTTTGCCTGCATCTTTAGCAGGAGTATTTTTGGTCCCGTAAAAATATAGGGAATGTGTATTTATCTTAATATCAAAAACTTCTTCAATTGTTTTTTTGATAGACTGTATTCTAGGATCACAAAACTCCATTACTTCACCAGTGTCGGTTAAAATCACATGATCGTGTTGGCGATCAAAATATGATTTTTCATATTGCGCCTGGTTTTTACCAAATTGATGCTTACGAACCAATTTGCAATCCAATAGAAGTTCAATGGTGTTATAGAGAGTTGCCCTACTAACACGATAGTTTTTATTCTTCATTTTAATGTAGAGAGACTCTATATCAAAATGCTCGTCACTTTCGTAAATTTCTTGTAGAATAGCGTAGCGTTCGGGTGTTTTTCTATGTCCTTTGTCCTCTAAAAAGGTAGTGAAGACGTTTTTTACAATTTCTTGATTTTTATCAGAAGACATATTTACTGCATTAATGCACAAAGGTACAGTTAAATTTTAATTTCCTTTTTCTAAATACGAGTAACTTTATCAATACCGTTGATGTTCATAAGATTATCGGTCAACTTTTTCAATACTGCTTTATTTTTGACCACTACGGTAATCTTTCCTTTAAAGGTGCCGCCATCGGTACTGAAATTTAAATTACGCATATTAACGTGCATAATATCAGAAATAACTTCGGTAATATCACTTACAAGACCTAAATTATCAATACCTGTCATTACAATATCCGCTTGGTATTCTTGTTGAGAAGAATCTATCCACTTAGCACTTATAATTCTATACGCATAATTAGATTGTAATGAAATGGCATTGGGGCAATTTTTTTTGTGAACCTTTATACCTTCAGATACACTTACAAAACCAAATACATCATCACCGGGTATAGGATTACAACATTGTGATAGTTTGTACTCCAACTTTTCTTCCTCTTTACCAAAGACCAACATGTCATATTTAGAGGTAATCTCATCTTTGTTGATATCCTCTGGTGCTGGTGTTTTACGCATTCTATTCTTAAAGAAACTAATGAATGCATTGCTATAGGAGGAAGCAAAGTCTTTGATCATGGCATTGTCAATGGAGCCAATACCTACACGGTAAAATAAATCTAAACTGGTTTTTAGCTTAAAGAAGGTCACCATTTTGTTGATGGAGTCTTCGTTGAGCGAAATTTTTTGTGATTTTAGTTTTCTACGTAAAATCTCTTTACCATCTTCTGCAACAGCTTTTTTCTCTTCTCTAAGAACAGATTTAATTTTAGCACGTGCTCTAGCTGTTGTTGCGTAATCTAACCAGTTTTGATTGGGTTTTGCTTGGTCAGATGTTATGATCTCTACTTGATCTCCACTTGAAAGTGTGGTGTTTAAAGGAACCAATTTACCATTTACCTTGGCTCCCCGGGTGCGCATACCAACTTCTGTATGAATGTTGAATGAGAAATCTAACGGTGTAGCTCCTTTTGGTAATGACTTTAACTCTCCTTTAGGGGTAAATACGAATATTTCTTTTGAATATAGGTTGAGTTTAAATTCCTCAACAAAATCTACGGCATTTGTATTTGCGTTCTCAAGCGCTTCTTGAAGTTTGTTTAACCAAACCTCTATACCTTGTTCTTTTTGATCTCCGTGCTTGTATTTAAAATGCGCTGCATAACCCTTTTCGGCAATTTCGTGCATTCTTTCACTTCTAATTTGAACCTCTACCCATTTACCTTTTGGTCCCATAACGGTGATGTGTAAAGCTTCGTATCCGGTGGATTTAGGCGAGGATATCCAATCTCTTAATCTAACAGGGTTGGGGGTAAAGTGATCCGTTACTATGGAATAAATTTTCCAAGCGAGAAACTTCTCATTTTGTAAATCGGATTTATAAATAATTCTAATAGCAAATTTGTCATAGATTTCCTCAAATGTTACATTTTGCGCAATCATCTTTTTACGCATAGAGAAGATAGATTTCATCCTCCCTTTTATGATGTAATTGAGTCCTTCTTTTTTAAGTGAATTATCTATAGTGCCAGAAAAAGCATCTATGTATGCTTGCTGATCTTCTTTGCTATCCTCTATTTTATCTTTAATAGAGTTGTAAACTTCTGGTTCTGTATATTTTAAGCTTAGATCTTCTAACTCCGTCTTAATATTGTAAAGCCCTATTCTATGGGCAAGTGGGGCATAAATGTAAAGTGTTTCCGAAGCTATTTTTACCTGCTTGTGCTCTGGCATAGAATCCATAGTGAGCATGTTGTGGTAACGGTCGGCAATCTTTATGATAATAACTCGTACATCATCATTTAAAGTCAAGAGCATTTTTCTGAAATTCTCCGCTTGCTGGGAGATGTTCATGTCTTTTTTTAAATGTGATATTTTTGTGAGTCCGTCTACAATGCGCGCTACCGTTTCACCGAACATACGGTCAATATCGTCTAAGGTGTATTCGGTATCTTCTACAACATCATGTAGCAGGGCAGAGGCAATGGAAACCGCATCAAGACCTATTTCTGAGGCTACAATTTTTGCCACCGCTATAGGGTGAAATATATAAGCTTCTCCAGATTTTCTTCGTTGGGTTTTATGCGCATCAACTGCCACCTCAAAAGCGCTTCGTATTAGTTTTTTATCATCATCAGTTAGAGTTTGATAACTAATTCGAAGTAACTCCTTATACTCTTGAGCTATAAGCTTGTTTTCCTCTTCTATCGCTGCCTGTGTCATACTAGATTAAAAATAAGATAATCTTATATGATGCACAACAAAAATTATGCCTTTAAATTACGTATGCGATCGATTAACGGTGGATGTGAATAATGCATAAATACGTAAGCAGGATGCGGCGTTAAGTTGCTAAGACTGTTTTTTGATAGCTTTTTTAAAGATGCGACCAATGGTAAGGCTGCATAGGTATGTTTGGCATAGTCATCTGCCTCGTATTCAAATTTTCTTGAAAAATGATTCATTAATAACCCAGTGATTTCGGAAATCGGACTATATAATATTCCAAACCCTATTAATGCGGCATGAAAACTTGGTCTGTCAACACCTATTGCTAAAGAAACTTCCGGGTTATTTATAAAGAGTGATAATATCAATAGCATTACCCCGGTCAAAAGGACGGATGCTGCCAAATTATAAATGATATGTTTTCGTTTATAATGTCCTATTTCATGTGCTAAAACGGCCACTATTTCCTCTTCTTCTAAATCATTGATCAAGGTGTCATAAAGCGTAACGCGTTTTTCTTTTCCAAAACCAGAAAAGTATGCATTTGCCTTGGTAGAGCGTTTAGAGCCATTGATTACAAAAATATTTTTGAGGTCAAAACCTACCTCTGCGGCATAACTTTCAATTTTACTCTTTAAACTACCAGCTTCCAATGGTTGTTGTTTATTGAATAAGGGTACAATAAGCTTGCTGTAAAATAAATTCATGAATAAGATGAAAACAGTTACCACTGCCCAAGTATAAAGCCAAAAATTGGTGCCTGCCCATTGAAAAAACCATATTACCAAAGAAAGTATTAATCCACCCACTATAATGGTCATTAGCCATTGTTTTAGCTTGTCGATAAAAAAGGTAGTTTTTGTTGTTTTGTTGAACCCGAATTTTTCTTCAATAACGAAGGTCTGATAATAAGAGAACGGGAGATTGAGTATATCACTACCGATCATTATAATGCCAAAGAAAATTAATGCTTGTATTATGGTATTGTCACTCTGGTTTTGGGCAACATGATCTACCCAGGCAAATCCGCCAAAAAGCAAAAATGCAAGAATTAATAATAAAGAGAATACCGAAGTAAAAATACCGAACTTGTAATTAGTAAGTTTATAGGCTTGTGATTTTTTATATTCTTCTGCATTAAATACATCGGCTACTTCTGCCGGAATGGGATCTTTAAAACGCTTGGCGTTCAAATAATTCATTACTGTGGCAAGTATGAATTCCCCGATCAGAATAAATAGAATACAATAAAATACAATTGTTTTGTCCATATAGCGTATTTGAAAACGAATGCATTAGTAGAAAAAGTATGTGAACTTCTAGTTTAATTTGCGTTGTCGTTTTGCTTCAAAGATAAGTATTGCGGCAGATACCGAAACATTCATCGAATCTATTTCACCTTCCATGGGTATAATGATGTTCTGAGTGCTATTTTGTAGCCATTCATTACTCAGCCCAGAGTGTTCTGTACCAACGACTATGGCAGTAGGTTCTTTAAAACTTACTGTTGTATAATCTTTAGAAGCCGAGAGGGCAGCACAAAAAACCTGAATGCCTTCTTTTTTTAGATAGGAAATTATCTCGGTAGTGGTACCCATTTTTACATTTCTAGAGAACACACACCCTACACTTGATCGTATAATATTGGGATTGTAAAGATCTGTTTTTGGGTTGGCTATCAAAACCGCATCAAGATTTGCCGCATCTGCCGTTCTAAGTAATGCACCTATGTTGCCTGGTTTTTCGGGAGCTTCGGCAATTAATATTAAAGGATTTTCAGTGTCGAACGCTAAAGATGATAATTGGTGGTCTTTACTTTTGGCTATAGCTATAATACCTTCGGTAGTATCTCGGTAAGCCAATTTTCTATATACGTCGACACTTACTGATATTAATTGATCAAAATTAAAAGATTGCAGAATTTGGGTGTTTTCAAGTATATCTTCACAGTATAATATCATATCTATATCATACAATGCGTTGCTTGCAATCTGCAATTCGCGCAATCCCTCTAAAATAAAAAGACCGGTTTTTTTGCGTTCTCTAGATTTTTCCTTTAAGAGTAAAACCTTTTTGATTAAAGGATTTTGAGCACTGCTAATATGTTTGGTTGACTGCATGTAGTACAAAAATAGTTCAATTTGGTAAGTCCGTCATATTTTCTCGACTAAGGATTTTTAAAACCATAAAAACTGAATAAAAATGATGAACAAACTTTACCTTTTAGTCTTAACAATGGCCGTATTTTCATGTAAGCAGGCTCCTAAAAAAGAAATGCCTGCAGAACCCGTTGAAGAGGCAGTGGAAATGGTGAATGTAGATCGGTACCCATCAGAATTAAACAAGGTATTTGAAGCTCATGGCGGATTAAATGCATGGAAAAGCTATAAAACCTTGAATTTTGAAATGCCAAAGGAAGGTTATAATGAAATTCAAACTATTGATCTTCATAAGCGATTTGATAAAATTTCTACACCTGATTATACTATAGGTTATGATGGTGGTGAGGTGTGGCTATTGGATAATACAGGGAACTACGAAGGAAAACCTAAGTTTTACCATAACTTAATGTTTTACTTCTATGCTATGCCATTCGTATTGTCTGATGACGGAATAAAATATGAAGAAGCGGAGGCATTGGTCTATGACGGTGTTTCATACCCTGGTTATAAAATTTCTTACAATGACGGTGTTGGGGCATCATCCACAGATGAATATTTTATACATTATGATGCAGATACACATCAAATGAAATGGTTAGGTTACACCATGACTTACTTTAGCGGAGAACCTTCTAACAAGGTAAGTTGGATCAATTATGCAGACTGGACCAAGGTTGAGGATGTCTTGCTGCCAAAAGCGATTACATGGCATAATGTTGAAGAAGGTGAAGTTAAAGAATCAGCTAAAACAGTGAATTTTGAAAATGCTAATTTATCTACTGAAGCTAAACCTACAGGGTTTTATTCCGCAGCTGAGAATGCGGTAAGTGTGAAATAAATCTTTTCTCAAAATCATATAATTTTTTTAAAATAGGTGCCATTTTTATGGCACCTTATTTTTTATGCCTAACTTGGAATTTATCTAATTTTAGACGGTTATGAATGTACTTTTTTTTGGTATTACCAAAGATATAGTGGGCAGTTCAGCAATTAATTTTAATGAGGAATTAAAACCAGCGAATGTTGGTTCGTTAAAGAAAAAATTGATTGACACTTACCCCGAATTTTCAAAGCTGAATTCATTGGCGGTTGCCGTAAATAGTGAGTATGCCGATGATACTTTAGCCTTGACAGGTAATGAGGAAATTGCGATTATACCACCTGTAAGCGGAGGCTAATGAAGAAAGTTATAGAAATAGTTGATACTATAGATACTGCAAAGGTTTATACGGAATTAAGTGATCCCAAAAGTGGAGGAATCTGTGTTTTTGTTGGTGCCGTTCGTGAGTTTACAAACAACGAAGAAGTAATTGCTTTAGAGTTTGAAACGTATAAAGAAATGGCCTTAAAGGAAATGGAAAAGATTGCTGACAGCGCGATTGAAAAATGGGCATTGAACAAGGTTGTAATGAGACATGCCGTTGGAGAGAAAGGTGTTGAAGAACCGGTTGTTGTAGTTGGGGCGTCTTCTGCACATAGGGATGCTTGTTTTGAAGCTTGTAGATATCTTATCGATACTTTAAAAGAAACCGTTCCTATTTGGAAAAAAGAGAAGTTCAAGAATAAAACGATATGGGTATCGGCGCATCCGTGATTTTTGGAAAACAGAAGTTAGAGGAGAGAAAATAGAAAAGAGGAGCTGGAGAATAGAATAAAGATAATAGAGGAAATTGAGTTTGTATTTGAACCTGAACTTGATTTTTGAGTTTGAACTTGTATTTTTAAAAGTATGTTAGTAGACAACCATAATAGAGCAATTAATTACCTAAGATTGGCGGTGACAGATCGTTGCAACCTGCGTTGCAATTATTGTATGCCAGAGGAGGGAATTAACTTTGCGAAAAACGACAAGTTGTTTACTATAGACGAGCTGGTCAAACTAAGCGAAATTGTTGTTTCTCAAGGCATAGATAAAATACGTATTACAGGTGGTGAGCCTTTTGTACGTAAAGATTTAATGGTTTTGTTGCGTAGCTTATCAAAATTAGAAGGTTTACATGATATTTCTGTTACTACGAACGCAACATTAATTGGTCCGTATATTGATGAATTAAAGGAATTGGGCATTAAGAATATTAATGTAAGTATGGATGCCATAAATCGTGAGACCTTCGAGCGTATAACCCGTCGTGATCAATATGATGTGGTGTATAATAATATGATTCGCTTAATTACCGAAGGGTTTAATGTGCGTATTAATTTCATAGTCTTAGATGGTCAGAACACTGTTGATATTCTACCCATGTTAGAATTGACCAAGCATTACAATGTTTCGGTTCGCTTTTTAGAAGAAATGCCTTTTAACGGAGGGTCTAAAGAGTTTCAAACTATTAAATGGGATTTTAAAGCGATTCTGGAACAAATTAGAAATGCCCATCCTGAGTACTATAAATTAGAATCTCCAAAGACATCAACGTCCATAAATTATAAGATTCCTGGTTATAAAGGGACTTTTGGGGTAATACCTTCTTTTAGTAGAACTTTTTGTGGCAGTTGCAATCGTCTGCGAATTTCTGCAACCGGTGATGTTATCACTTGTTTATATGCTAAAGCAAGTGCGAATTTAAGGGACATAATGAGAGCCGATGATGTGGAAGAAAATATCAAAAAAGAAATTTTAAAGGCTGTCGGCAGTCGTGCTAAAACCGGTTTTGAGGCACAAGAAAAATATAAAGACGTATTTAGTAATTCAATGACTTCAATAGGAGGGTAATGCAAAAAAAATTATCGCACATAGATGAATCCGGGAATGCTACAATGGTCGATGTTTCCCAAAAATTAGCTTCGGTACGTACCGCAATTGCAAGCGGACTAATAAAATTTCCGACAGCAGTTTTTAAATCATTATCCGATCAAGATTTTGTGGGCAAAAAGGGGAGTATTGTACAAACAGCGGTTATTGCCGGTATACAAGGTGTAAAGAAAACATCAGAATTAATTCCTTTGTGCCATCAAATTAATTTGTCCAAAATTAATGTGGAAATAGAACCTGTAACGGATGCATTTCAAATTACATGTACCGTAAAATGTACGGAGAAAACTGGTGTTGAAATGGAAGCTTTAACGGGAGTGTCCATTGCTGCGTTGACTATTTACGATATGTGTAAGGCACTTTCACAAGATATTGTAATAAGTGCAATTCAATTAGAACAAAAAACGGGAGGGAAGAATGATTTCCAAAGATAAATTATATGGTTTAGTGCTTTCCGGTGGAAAAAGTACTAGAATGGGTGAGGATAAAGGATTGATAAAATATCACGACCTTCCACAGCGTGAACATTTATATCATTTGCTGAATGAGGTTTGTGACGATGCGTTTCTAAGTATTCGCAAAGATCAAGAGAATGAAATATCAAATTCATTTAATACGATTGTTGATAATAATGAATTTCGCGGTCCGTATAATGGGTTGCTTTCTGCACACAAAGCATACCCGAATGTAGCGTGGTTGGTATTAGCTTGCGATTTGCCATTGATAGATAAAAAGGCTTTAAAAGAACTAATTGCTGCCAGAAACCCAGAGAAATTGGCAAGCGCCTTTGCAAATGAAGAAGACCCTTTACCAGAGCCTCTTTGTGCAATTTGGGAACCAGAAGCATTAAAACAATCTGTAGCATACTTGGAAGCCGGAAACGGTTCTTGCCCAAGAAAATTCTTGATAAACGCAGAAGTTCATTTGGTGTTCCCTCAGCAGAAAGAGGTATTGTTAAATGCAAACTCTAAAGTGGAATACGAAGAAGCATTGCAAAAAATTGCATCATGAACCAAGATCGTTACCAAAGACAAATTACCTTAACGGAATTTGGAATTGAAGGGCAGCAGAAGCTAAATAAAGCCAAGGTTTTGGTGGTTGGTGCTGGCGGACTAGGAATTCCTGTATTAACGTATTTAAACGCTATGGGTGTTGGTACCCTTGGTATTGTTGATGCTGATGTAGTTTCGTTATCTAATCTTCATCGTCAAGTTTTATTTACTGAGACTATGGTAGGCACTCCCAAAGTTGAGGCGATAAAGAAACAGTTGTCAGCTCAGAATTCTACAACCAATATTGAGATTTACAAGTCTTATTTAACAACCGCCAACGCACTTGATATTATTAAAGATTATGATATAGTTGTAGATGCTACAGATAATTTTCCGACTAGGTATTTGATTAATGATGCTTGTGTAATAGCTGACAAGCCATTTGTGTATGGGGCGCTACATGCTTTTGAAGGTCAAGTAAGTGTTTTTAATTAC
This sequence comes from Maribacter litoralis, assembly GCF_003075045.1. Lineage (GTDB taxonomy): Bacteria > Bacteroidota > Bacteroidia > Flavobacteriales > Flavobacteriaceae > Maribacter > Maribacter litoralis. The sequence continues at coordinate 48,574 of NZ_QCZD01000005.1, forward strand.
AAAGGCGGACCAACATACCGTTGTCTGTTCCCAACTATGCCGACGGCAGATGCAGTACCTAATTGTAATGAAAATGGTGTGCTAGGTATTTTGCCAGGTATCATAGGTAACCTTCAAGCTTTAGAAGTGGTAAAGGTTATTGCTGGAATAGGAGAGGTGTTATCAGGAGTCTTATTACTTTTTGATACGCTTAGCCAGCGTATGCAACGAATGAAATTTAAATTACAGGCTGGTAATAATGAGATTAAATCACTTGCTACTAGTTATGAGTTTGATTGTGAACTTCCGCTAAAATCAATTGAGTCCGGTGAACTTCAAAAATTACTTTCAAGTAACTCTATTGAACTTATAGATGTACGAACGGATAAAGAGTTTCAAAGGCAACATTTAAAAGAAGCCAAGCATATACCATTGGGCTCATTAACTGATAGGGTCGCTGAGGTTAATTTAGAGGAAACGGTGTATGTCATTTGCCAAACTGGTGTGCGAAGTAAAAAGGCGATTGTCAAGTTGCAAGAATTACACCCAGGTAAAGATTTTGTAAATGTTGTTGGAGGTATGAACCAGATGAAAAATTATGTTGATACCTATTGAGCAACTAATGCTTTTATGTGTTGGGTTCTTTATTATAGCCACCTTGTATTCTTCGGTCGGTTTTGGTGGTGGTTCTAGCTATTTGGCACTGTTAACCCTTTTTTTGACCAGTTTTTTTGCAATAAGGTCTATTGCCTTAGTATGTAATTTGGTAGTTGTATCGGGTAGTACTTACTTATATTTTAAAAATGGTCACGCCAAGTTAAAAGACTTTCTACCATTTGTTTTGGCTAGTATTCCCTTAGCATATTTAGGAGCCACCTTTCGACTAAAAGAAAGCGTGTTTTTTATAATTCTTGGATGTTCGCTTATTCTTTCAGCCTTGTTTTTGGCCATGCAAACATTTGAGATGAACACTGCAAAGAAAGAAGTAAAAGACTACCCTAATTATATGAGTTATATTTTGGGAGCCGTAATTGGGTTCTTATCCGGATTAGTAGGTATTGGAGGAGGTATTTTTTTAGCACCTATTCTAAACCATTTAAGATGGAACAAAGCAATTAAAATTGCAGCCTTAGCCAGTTTCTTCATATTGGTTAATTCTGTTTCAGGTCTATTCGGTTTGCTTACTAGTAATTCTCTTTCCTTACCATGGAAAGAAACTATGTGCTTGGTTTTCGCCGTTTTGCTTGGTGGTCAATTAGGTATTAGAATCAGTCTAAAAAGGTTATCTGCATATGGAATTAAAAGAGTTACTGCACTGCTTGTTTTCGTAGTAGGTATAAGAGTGTTATTGGTTAATGGATTGGGCTGGTTTTAGTCTTGCCTTATACTCAAGAGAATCCATTTAAAAAAATTACCTTTAATCTATGATTACATTTAAGGAAGCCTATCAGAAAGTTTTAAAGCATCGCTTAAATTTTGGAGAAGAAGAGGTTCAACTTATGGACAGCTTAAATAGAATTTTAGCTGAAGATATTCTTGCCGATCGTGATTTTCCTCCTTTTGATCGTGCAACTAAAGATGGTATTGCAATTCAATTTTCAAGTTTGTTGGAAACTGAACATGCATTCATTATAGAAGGTGAAGCTGCAGCTGGTGTAACACAACAGTCGTTAATTGATACTGGCAATTGTTTAGAGGTTATGACGGGTGCGGTAGTTCCTCAAAATTGTGATACTGTGGTAATGTACGAACATATTACAATAGCAGATAATAAGGTCACCATTAATGAGAAAGTAACAAAAGGTCAAAATATACACTATAAGGGAAGTGATGAAAAAACTGGAGCGGTTATTCTTTCAAAAGGAATAAAAATAACTCCGGCTGAGATAGGGGTTTTGGCCTCCGTGGGCAAATCTGTAGTCAACGTGAAAGTAAACCCAAAGATTTGTACCATAGCTACGGGAAATGAATTGGTTGAGGTTGACCAGTTGCCAGAACCACATCAGATTAGAAAATCAAATATGTTGACCATTGAAGCGGCATTATTGAACAGTACGATAACTTCCTGCTCATTACATCTTTTAGACGATAAAGAAATTATTAGGACAAAACTGGAGAAAGCTTTAGTTGAAAATGATGTTCTATTATTGAGTGGTGGGGTATCTAAGGGTAAGTTCGATTTTATTCCAGATGTTATGGAATCCCTTGGTGTTGAAAAGGTGTTTCATAGAGTAGCACAAAGACCTGGTAAACCCTTTTGGTTTGGCGTTCATGCAAAATTGAATACCGTTATTTTTTCATTTCCTGGTAATCCTGTGTCCACATTTGCCAATTATCATCTTTACTTTTTACCATGGTTGCATACCTCATGGGGCATTCAATTAGATAATTTGTATATTAAGCTAAGTGTGCCCATGCGAATAATGCCACCTTTGACCAGGTTTGTTCATGTAAAAACGGAGTTTAAAGAAGGCGCTGTTTGGGGAACACCGGTGGTTGAAAATGGATCGGGCGATTTAACCAGTTTGGCTAAAGCCGACGGCTTTATTTGTTTGGAGCCGAAAGAGAAGGCTTATGAAGTAGGAGAGGTGGTACGTTTTATAAAAACCAGGTAGTAACCAATTAAATCTTTTGATATGAATCCAGTATTAAAAAACATTTTGGCTGTCGTAGCCGGAGTTATTGTTGGTAGTATGGTGAATATGGGAATTGTTATGATCAGCGGTTCTATTATTCCGCCACCGGAAGGTGGAGATATTACTACTATGGAAGGTTTAAAATCAACCATTCATTTATTTAAGCCCAAGCATTTTATTTTTCCTTTTTTGGCTCATGCCTTAGGTACCTTGGTGGGTGCATTTATAGCTGCTAAAATAGCGGCAACTAGAAAAATGCTTATGGCTTTGTTGATAGGATTATTTTTTCTAATTGGAGGCACGGTTAATATTGCCATGCTTGGTGGGCCAATGTGGTTCACTGCTTTAGATATTATAGTAGCTTATTTGCCGATGGCATATTTAGGGTATTTGCTCGCCAAGAAATAGCATTTTTTTTGTAAAATAAAAGAGGCTGTCTTTCTGTAAGACAGCCTCTTTTTAATTGCCACAAATTATATGTGCTATTTTCCTTCGTACTTGCCCATGTAGCGTTTCCAAAGTTCTGTTTGGTGTGTTTCTAAAGAAACTGTACGTCCGTCAATGAAAACATGGGTTAATCGGTTTCCGGCCATGTCTAGAGCATCACCTTCAGAAATGAACAGAGTGGCACTTTTTCCGTTCTCCAAAGTTCCATATTGATCATCTATACCCAATATTTTGGCAGTATTTCCTGTAATCAATTGAACTGCTTTTTCTTTATCCAATCCCATTTGCGCAGCTTGTCCCGCGTAAAAAGGTAAATTTCTTGTCTGAAAGTTTGCTGCTTCAGAATTTTGAATGCCTACTAACAATCCGGCATCTACCAATAACTTTGGTAACTTATATGGTAAGTCATAATCATCATCATCAAAAACGGGAAGGTTGTGGGTAAACTGTACCAAAACAGGAATATTATTGCTCTTTAAAAAATCTGGAATTTTGTAAGCATGATAACCACCTATCAATACAATTTCTTTAGAACCATTGGATTTTAAGGTATTTACGGCATCTATAATTTGCTTTTCATCATCGGCATGAACGTAAAGTTTCTGGCTTCCGTCAAAAATACCTTTCATGGCAGCAAAGGCTGGGTTAACCTCTTTTGGCGTCGATTTGCCATAAGCTTGGGCATTTTTTAGAAAAGAAGCAATTGCATCTATTTGCTCAGCATAGTCTTTGTTTGGATGGTAACCAGGGTCCTCACCGGCCCACCAGCGACCTTGTTTAAAAGTACTTGGCCAATTTAAGTGAATACCATCATCTACTTTTATAGCGGCGTCTTCCCAGTTCCAGGCATCAAATTGTACGATACTTGAAGTACCGGAAATTAATCCGCCAGAAGGTGCAATTTGCCCAATTAACACACCATTGGGTCTCATGCTCTCTACAACTTTGGATTCTGCATTGTATGCAATTAAACTTCTTACATGAGGGATAAAATCTCCTATTTCATCTTCATCTTTAGAAGCTCTTACGGCATCAATTTCTACTAAACCTAAAGTCTTTGCCGGTGCAATGAAACCTGGGTATACATGTTTGCCGGTAGCATCTATGATCTTACCTTTTCTTGCGATTCTCATTTTAGAATCACCAACAAAAGTAATTTTACCGTCTTCGAACATAATAAGCGAACTCTCTATTGTTTCTCCATTACCTAAATGAGCCGTGGCCCCTTCAATAGTAATAGCTTCGGTCTGTTTATCGCCCGGTGTTTGTTGCGCTATGGCCGGTAGTGCCAAACCAAGGGCTATAATCAAGGTTATTAATCTTTTCATTTTTACTGTTTTATATTTTTGAATACTTGTGGTTATATTAAAGGCTTTCGCAAGTGAAATCTCTTTTTATACTTTGCTTTGGGCTTTGTGTTTTTTTGCCGCTGCTCTTTTCTTTAAGCATCATTGTTACCAAGTCATTACGTTCTTTTTTAATGGCGTCACGATTCTTCTTATCGGTTTCCAAATCAAAATAGGTAACCCCTTCTATCATTGTTTTTTCCGCTTTTGAATATACGGATAACGGACTACCGGACCACAATACCAAATCAGCATCTTTTCCAACTTTAATACTACCCACACGATCGTCTAAGTGTAATAGTTTAGCTGGGTTGATGGTAACCATTTTCCAAGCCTCCAATTCTGTCATACCACCATATTTAATTGTTTTTGCCGCTTCTTGATTCAGTCTTCTGATCATTTCACGGTCATCACTATTAATAGCGGTTACAACACCTTGTTTTTGCATAATTGCCGCGTTGTATGGTATTGCATCGTTTACTTCAAACTTATAGGCCCACCAGTCACTAAAGGTACCAGCGCCTACACCATGTTCAGCCATTTTATCTGCCACTTTGTACCCTTCTAAAATGTGGGTGAAGGTATTGACCCTAAAACCAAAGTGCTCAGCAACTTTCATCATCATATTTATTTCGCTCTGTACATAAGAATGGCAAGAAATAAAACGCTCTCCGTTTAGAATTTCAGCAAGAACCTCCATTTCTTCATCGTAACGGTATGGTTCGCCATTTTTCTTTTTGGTGTCGTATTCCTTAGCTCTTTGGAAATAATTCATATATAACTGCTCAACACCCATTCGTGTTTGAGGAAAACGGGAATAACTGCCCCAGTTACTTTGCTTTACATTTTCTCCAAGAGCGAATTTTATAAACTTAGGAGAGTTGTCATAAATTAAGCCGTCTGCTTCTTCTCCCCATTTTAATTTTAAAATAGCCGACCTACCGCCGATTGGGTTAGCAGAACCGTGAAGTAATTGTAATGAAGTAACACCACCTGCAAGAGATCTATAGATACCCATATGCTCTGGATCTACAACATCTTCCATTTTTACTTCTGCCGAACTGTTTTGACCGGACTCATTTACTGATAGGGCAGCAATATGACTGTGTTCATCAATAATACCTGCAGTTAAATGTTTGCCGGTTGCATCGATCACCTTGGCGCCACCTGCATTTAAATCTTTTCCTATTTTAACGATTTTACCGTTTTTGACAAGTACATCTGTATTTTCTAGAACTCCAGCATCTTCACTCGTCCAAACCGTGGCATTTTTAAATAGTGTGTTTTCAGCTTTTGGTTTAGTAGCAAAACCATATCCAACATTTGGGAATTTTACAGGAACTATATTTTTGGCAGCGGTAGCTTTTTCTTTTTCTGATTCCTTTTCAGCAAATGATTTTGATTTCGTTGCCGTGAATTTCGATTCTGTACCATCGGGCAGAACCAAACGACCGGATAAGTTATCTGAGGATTCTGTGACGGCACCTATCATTCTATAGGTTTTATCGTCTTTCTTTGTTGCAAAAGACATGGTTACCCAATTGTCATCGTATTTAATTTTAGAATTCAGTTTAGCGGTGTCTTGCTTAACCTCAATTTTAGGTTTTGAAACTTCTCCCGAGATGGCTACGTCGTAGGTTTTTCCTTGTACCATTAATTTGTAATCTCCTCTAATATCTTTAACATCCATAGAGTTAATTACACTTTTGGTTCCTTGTACCCAGTTTTCATATAAGGTTGTAGACTTATCAAAAACATCACCGGATGTAATTAGAAAATTAGCAAGGTGCCCTGCTTTTAAAGAACCTATTTCATTTGATTTACCTAATATTTCAGCAGGTACCGTAGTCAAAGCTTCTAGTGCTTTGGTAGATGAAAGTCCGTACTCAATGGCTTTCATTAATTTCTGTTTAAAATTCGAAGGAGATTTTAAATCATACGTTGTAAGCGAAAATTGAATTCCATTATCAGCTAATACTTTTGGGTTAGATGGTGCTTGGTTCCAATAACGCATATCTTGCAAAGACACATAGTCCACCGCGTATGGGTTCGAAACATCATAAGCATCTGGGAAGTTTATAGGTAAAATAAATTTGGCATTCGTAGCTTTTATTTCCTCTATTCGCTCAAATTCGTTTCCGCCTCCTAAAATCGTATACTGTATGCCATTGGCGTCACCAATTTTATCTACTCGTAGATCGTGGGATTTGTCTTTGGCCTCAAAAATCTGAACTAGATTTTTATTGTCGTTCAATGCTTCTAAAGAAAGATCTGTGGTCGTGGCATTCCCTTTGGCATACCAATCTGCGTCACTATACATTTGTCGTAATAGTGCTAGAGTTCCCATTAGTGAACTTGGGTAAGATTGCCCTTTGGCAATACTTCGGCTCAAAGAAAAATATTGGGCAGAGCGATCATCCAGTATTCTGTTCGCATTGGTTCCTTCTCCATTTAAAGCGATAAGAACACCTGTGCCTCTAGCAATACCATCATGTATGTGTGAATTAACAACGCCAAAACCAGCCTCTCGTAATTTTTTGGCTTCCTTATCGTCATATGTAAATTTCTCGATTGCCTTATTCTCTGGCATAATATGGTCATTCCAATAATAGCCTTCTCTAGAAGGTTCATATTGAGCAGATCTACCGCGACCCGGTTTCTTTTTAGCTTGTTCCACTCCAAATTTTGAGTATACATCGATAAATGATGGGTAGATTGATTTTCCTTGCAAATCAATAACAACGGCATTTTTAGGTATGCTTACTGTACTAGAAGCGTTGACTACTTTACCGTGTTGGATCAATAGTGTTCCATTTTCAATAACCTGTGTAGGGGTTACATAGATTTTAGCGTTGGTAAAGGCAGTATAATTATTGTTATTGACCTTTACGCCTGCGTTCTCAGGAAAATAATCCTGGGCATTTAAAAATGTACCATACCCAAGCAGGCATAGTGCAAAAAATAATTTTTTCATTACGTTTAGTTTGAATTAGTGTTTTAAAAATACTGGGATTCTACAGTAAAATGGGCTTATTTCACTTTTCTTTAACAGTTGAAAAAACGCAAATTGAGAATAGCTATTATTTTCTTAATTTTTTAAAGTATGGATGGAAATGAGGCGATTAGATCACGAAGTCTTAAAATATTATAAAGGGTGATTTTTATGATAGGCTACTAAAAAGAGTACAACGGCATTATAGCTTCTTATACCTTCGGTCTGATTGTTGGCTTTTAAAAAAGTGTCGAATATAGATTTGAAAACGGGTTCCATTGGGTTTTCATAAGAATTCCAGAAAATTGCCATTTCTTGAAAATTCATCTTAACACCATGGTTTAAATTCTGCATGATTCTTTCAAAGTCATCTTTATTGGTTCTTCTAACGTCGTTTAGGCAATAACCAAGGGCGTAGGCATAGGCAGCATACTTAAAATACGGGTCTTTATTGCTAGATGTTACCAGGTAGCCAATAAAGTTTGTCTCATTTTCAGCAGAATATCCAATTTGATGCCCCACTTCATGGCCAGCTACAAATGGAAATCTAAAGTTGGGCAGTAGATCATTTACTTGGGCCTCATTGGTAAATGGATTTAAATACCCGGCATAACCCATATAAGTAAGCCCAGTGCTAAATAGCGATTTTTTTAGGCTAGGGGTGTTATATGCAAGAAATGGGTGTATTGTTTTAAGGTGTTTGTAACCATCAATCGTTTTGTTGAAAATCTCTTTTTGGGAGTATGGTATTTTCACTGCCAAACTAGAATCTTTTGTAATTTGTAATTGAGATTCGTTCGTTTTTTTGATCAGGCGTTCTGTAAATTTTAAAAGGTCTTTATATTCCTTATTAGGTGTAAGTTGTAATTTATGCGCAAGTGGCTCTCTATAGTAGTTCATGCCCCACATAATATGAAAGGTAAAGTAGGTTACCGCTAAGACCATACCTACGTTTTCTAAAAACTTGAGTTTATTTCGCCAAATATGCTTTATTTTTCTTACGATATATAATAAGGCAAGAACTGATAACGAAAAATATAAAAGGTCACCTACGGAAAATGGAATCCATCCAAATAAAAGCCTGAAAAAGTTAGAAATGATAGGATAAATACCCATGCTATAATATTGTTCAACTAAATCTGTACGGGTTGCCAGCCATTTCACAATTATGAATTGAGGAATTAGGGTTAAGGCAATAGCAGTTTTAAAGGATATCTTCATTGACCCAAAAATAGCGAAATCCTTTTTCTATGAGTACTTTTGTGGAATCTAACCATGAAAATTGTAGAATGGATATTAACAAAATAGAGCCCACATCTGTTTGGGAAAATTTTTCTAAGCTAAATGCAGTTCCAAGACCTTCTAAAAAAGAAGAAAGGGTTATTGGGTTTATGTTAGAGTTTGGAAACAAACTGGGATTGGAAACTATTTCTGATGAAGTTGGAAATGTTATTATTAGAAAACCGGCTACCGAAGGTATGGAGGGTAATAAAATGATTACCCTGCAGAGCCATTTAGATATGGTTCATCAAAAAAATGCGGAAACCGAATTTGATTTCAATACACAAGGTATTGAAATGTTCGTTGATGGTGATTGGGTAAAGGCAAAAGGTACAACACTTGGTGCTGATAATGGTATGGGTGTAGCTGCTATAATGTCGTTGTTAGAAAGTAATTATATACCACACCCACCGTTAGAAGCTCTCTTTACTATTGACGAGGAAACTGGTATGACGGGAGCTTTTGCCTTAAAAGAAGGTGTGCTTAAAGGAGATATTCTTCTTAATTTGGATACCGAAGAGGATGATGAAATAGATATTGGTTGTGCTGGTGGTATAGATGTTACCGCAACTAGAACGTATAGTGAAAAAGAAGGTACACATGGCGATGCCGGATTTCAAATAACCGTTAAGGGTTTAACCGGTGGCCATAGTGGTATGGATATTCATAGAGGGAGGGGAAATGCCAATAAAATTATGAACAGATTACTATACCTAGGATTGGATCACCATGTTCGCGTTAGCTTTTTAAATGGGGGTAGTTTAAGAAATGCCATACCTAGGGAAAGTGTTTGTAAGTTGAATATTGTGCGAAAGCAAGCAGATAGTTTTGTAAGCAAGGTAAAGCAGCTTTCCAAAACTATAATTAAAGAGCTAAAGGAACAAGAGCCTAATCTGAAAATTGAGATTGAGGATATAAAGCCCGCAAAAAAAGTAATGGGTCTTGGTGCTCAAGAAAAAATGGTAAAAGCTATTTATGCGGCACAAAATGGCGTATATGCTATGAGTGGGGCTATAGATGACTTGGTAGAAACATCTAATAATATAGCAAAGGTAAAGGTTGAAAATGGTAAAATCAGAATTGGTTGTTTGACCCGTTCTTCGGTAGATTCAGCTAAATTGGACTTGGCCAATTCTTTGCGGTCAGCCTTTGAATTGAGTGGTTTTGATGTAGAGTTAAGTGGAGATTACCCTGGGTGGAACCCTAATCCTAATTCAGAGATACTTACCGTTGTAAAAGATACTTATGTCAACTTGTTTAAAGAAGAACCAAGAGTAGTTGCTTGTCATGCTGGTCTGGAATGTGGTATTTTAGGACAGAATTATCCTGAAATGGATATGGTGAGTTTTGGTCCTACTATTTTAGGGGCTCATTCACCAGATGAACGAGTTAGTATATCATCAGTACAAAAGTTCTGGAGTTTACTTTTGGAAGTTTTAAAGAATACGAATTAAAATATTTAACTGTATTAAAAAAGGCCCTTCAGTGTCTACTGAAGGCCTTTTTTAATTGTAGTGTCAATTACTATTATTCATTTATACCTGTAATCTCAAGGTCAAAAATAAGGTCTGCATTTGGAGGTATTGGGCCACCACCTTGTTCGCCGTATCCTAAATGAGACGGAATGAACAAACGAACTTTGTCACCAACTTTCATAGTTAATAGTCCTTCTCTGAAACCTGCAATTAAACGAGAATCTGGAGAATAGTCCATTGGTACAGGCATGTAACCACCACCTTGCTCTCTATTCCAATCAAAAACACCGTATTTCTCGGCAATCTCTTGATAGTTACTGTCAAATAAGGTACCGTTCTCTAAGTAACCCGCATACATTACATTTACTTTTTGACCTACTTTTGGCTTCTCGCCATTACCATTTTCTAATGTCAAAACTTTAAGTCCAGATGGTAGTTCGGTTGCTTTTGCCTTTTGTTTATCTAGAGATGCAGCAAATTCATCTTTAATCTTTTGAACAGCAGCCAATTTTTCTGCTTTTTCTTTTTCAATGGCAGCCAACCTTTCTTCTTCACCGTCGAAATAATCGGTCATGATCTGAACAGCATCAAATTTACGAGCCTCTTTACCATTACGTATTATTTCTATTGTATTCATAATAACCGGTTCTATAGGTTTGTTACCGGCTCCAACGGGTACGTTGGCGATGGAATCAACAACATCTAAACCTTCTACTACTTCACCAAAAACAGTATGTTTATTGTTTAGCCATGGTGTCTCTTTATGTGTAATGAAGAATTGGCTACCGTTGGTAGTTGGTCCGGAATTCGCCATAGACAAAATTCCTTTTTTATCATGTACCAAAGAGTCGTTGAACTCGTCCATAAATTTATACCCTGGGTTGCCCGTACCTTGTCCTAAAGGGTCACCACCTTGAATCATAAAATCTTTCATAACCCTGTGAAAGGTTAAGCCGTCATAGTACTTTTTATCTTTATATTCCTCGCTAACGAAAGTATTTGTACCCTCTGCCAAAGAAACAAAATTGGCAACGGTAACAGGAGTTTTTTCTTGCTCTAAGCGAACAATGATGTCACCTTTAGAAGTTTTGATATCGGCGAACAAACCGTCGCCTAAATCTGCTCTTTTGCTAGTTTTACAGCTGGTTATTAGTAAACCTAGAACTGCAAGCAAGTACATTTTTTTAATCATAATGGTCATTTTAATTTACTGTATTTTCTTGTTGTTTTTCTATTTGTAAAATTGTGATAGTTGATTTAATAGGTACATTGGTGCCTATTTTATTTTCATCACCATGATATCCATAAGCAATGGAGGAAGGAAACAAAAACGTAGCTCGTTCATTTTCCTTTAGCATTTTAATGGCTTCGCGTAAACCCAAAAATAACTCTTGCTTATCTACCTTATAGTTTACGACCCCAATATCTTCTTTAGAGTAAATGGTGTCATTGTCCAAAGTGAGAATGTCATAAGTAAAAACAACCAAATCATCTGTTTTGGGCGTATAATCACTTTCTTCATTTACGGTTAAATAATGGTACCACGAGCCAGATTTGCTGTGGTCGTAATGTTTAAGTGAATCTAATTTTATGATAGACTGAATTTTTTTTTCTTCAGCTTCAAGTAGTTTTCGGCTTCTTTCTATGGATGCCTTAAAAAAGCTGCCACTTTTGGTTTGTACCGGTTTTCTGGGTTCAGGACCATCACAGCTGCTTATGATTATAGCTAAAAATAAAATTGTTAGTATTCTCATGATTGTAATTGATTCTTGTACAAAGGTAGTAACGCAGTAAATTTTGCTATGGTATCGGTAATAGAATCTTCACTTCTGCCACCAGCGGCATTTGTATGCCCGCCACCATTAAAATGTTTTCTTGCAAAATCATTCACAGAAAAATCACCTACTGATCTAAATGATATTTTAAAAATTCCCTCTTCTTTGTTTTCAATGAATATGACAGCAAATTTAATTCCGTCCAAAGTAAGTCCGTAATTTACAAAACCTTCGGTATCGCCTTTTTGGTAATTAAATGTATCTAATTCTTCTTGGCTCAATGTAATATAGGCTGTAGAATATTCTTCTAAAATCACCATATTCTTCAACGCACAACCTAATAAGTGCAATCTGCTTGGCGAATTGGTGTCATAAATTCGATGATGAATCTCTGTTCCTTCAGCACCTTTGTCCATAAGGTCTGCAACAACCCTATGTGTATTACTGGTGGTAGCTGCAAATTTAAAAGAACCTGTATCTGTCATTATTCCTGTATAGATGCAGTTTGCCATTTCTGGTGTAATACTGTTTTCATCACCCAGCTGGTTAATAAGCACATAAACCATTTCACAGGTAGAACTCATACTTACGTCAGAATACATGATACTGGCATAGTCAGCGGGTTCTTGGTGGTGGTCAACCATAACGAAAGTGGCTTGTGCGGCTTCAAGAACCTCACTCATTTGACCTACCCGACCTAAATGGTTGAAGTCTAAAGTAAAAATGATATCGGCATTGTTAATACAGGCTATTGATTGAGAATTTTCTTTTTCAAAATTCAAAATTCGGTCTGCACCGGGCATCCATTTTAAAAACTTAGGGAAGTCGTTGGGTGCTACAATGCTTGCTGTATGACCATTATTGATCAGATAGTGCCATAGTGCCAATGTCGATCCAATGGCATCTCCATCGGGATTTTTATGTGGAATAATCGCTATTTTCTTTGTTGAGGAAAGTAGCTTTTTAAGGGCGTTTAGGTGCTCTAAATTCATGGCGGCAAAGATACAATTTAATAATATAGGCTTTAAACGGAATGCCTTAATTTTACCCAGACTTAACTATCTCACATGAAAATTATATACTTTATTATCTGTTCGCTCTTTTTGGTTTCTTGTTCATCCAGTAAAATACAAGTAGAAAATATAGCTTCTGAGCCTGATTTTGTACTCGCTTTTGGATCTTGTAACAGGGTTGATCTACCTAATCTTTTATGGGACGATATCTTAAAAGCAAACCCAGATGTTTGGGTGTGGGGAGGTGATAATATTTATGCAGATACCGATGATATGGTAGCACTACGTGCTATGTACAATGAGCAAAAAGAACAACCGGGATACAATCAGCTTTTAAAAAGTACGGACATTATTGGTACTTGGGATGATCATGATTACGGATTGAATGATGGCGGAGTGGAATTTTCGGCTAAGGATGCCAGTCAGCAAGAATTCTTGAATTTTATGAACGTACCAGATGATAGTCCGTTGCGAAATCGACAGGGTGTCTATAATTCCAAAATATATGAAATTGACGGACACAGTATCAATATTATACTTTTAGATACTAGGTATTTTAGAACACGGTTAACTGTTGATACGGAAACAGATAAAAGATTGAAGCCTAATAAATATGGTGAAGGCACAATTTTGGGTGATGTGCAGTGGAATTGGTTAGAGAATGAATTGAAAACTACTACTGCCGAATTTAATATTATAGTAAGTAGCGTACAGTACCTGTCTAAAGAACACGGCTTTGAAGCTTGGGGTAATTTTCCACACGAGGTGGATAGAATGGCAAAAGTGATTGCAGACTCAAAAGCTGAAGGTGTAATAGTGTTATCTGGTGATCGTCATATTTCTGAGTTTTCTAAAACCAATTTAGAGGGGATGGATTATCCTTTAATCGATTTTACAAGTAGTGGGTTAACACATGCATATAGAGACTTTTCAGGTGAGCCTAATCAATACAGGGTAGGAGAGGTTGTTTTTACAGAAAGTTTCGGAATTCTAGAGTTTCATTTTAATACGAAAACTGTTGATTTTAAAATAGTTGGAGATAACGGATTAGTGTTGCAAAGAATAGAACAAGTGTATGAATAGTTGTGAGATATGTGGAAAAACGTATTTTTGCGCAAAAATTAAGATATGAGTACGAATAGAACGTTTACAATGATTAAACCAGATGCCGTTGAAAATGGACATATTGGGGCTATTTTAGAAAAAATTACTGCTGCTGGTTTTAAGATCGTAGCGATGAAATATACACAGTTGAGCTTAAGGGATGCACAAGAATTTTATGGTGTACATAGAGAGCGTCCTTTCTTTGGTGAGTTGGTTGAGTTTATGACTAGAGGTCCTATTGTTTCTGCAATTTTGGAGAAAGAAAATGCTGTTGAAGATTTTAGGGCTTTAATTGGTGCTACCAACCCTGCAGATGCAGCTGAAGGTACTATTCGCAAAATGTTCGCGACTAGTATTGGTGAAAATGCAGTACATGGTTCTGATAGTGATGAGAATGCAGCTATTGAAGGTGCGTTTCATTTTTCGGGAAGAGAAATTTACTAAGACAAATTTTATAATATTAAAAAAGCCGGTTCGAAAGAACTGGCTTTTTTGTTTTTGCATTATTATTGTAGGGGTTATCTAAGAACTAATTTCTTCACTACCTCTTTTCCAATTTCTTCATTGAGCATACGTACTATTTTCGATTTGCCCAAGCTAAGTTCTTCACGTAATACAGATGAACTTAGAGAAACGTATAAAGTATCAAATTTTAATTCTATTTCTGTAGTGTAATTATTTACCCCGTTACCCATTAATTTAGCCCAAGCGGCTCTTGCATCTACTTTATCTATTCCTTTTTCGAGTTTGTTCTTTTGAATAAATGCAGAAAGTGCCTCTTTCATTGAAGTATTGTCGTTTCCTCTACTTGCCATTATGGGGTTATGTTTATAGGTTCAAATCTATTATATTTATAGGTGACACCGTCGTTGTTTTTTACCGAAAAACTTTCTTCTTCTAATGATATTAGCGCCTCTTCCCAAATATTGGAATCATTTTTGTATTTCATGAAAATAGAATCATTGGAAATTATAATTTTAAAAGGCTCGGCGTCGTTAGATGTTTCAAAAGTGCCATTAAATTTTGGGTCTACCTTTTTTCTAAATCCTTCTAAGGAGTCTAATTGAATATAATCTACCGTACTGTTAATTGAGTATTCTTTTTTTGCTCCGTCTACGAAGGTAACTTCTTTTATCTCCCAATAACCATTTAGTAGATGTAATTTTTTTTGGTCGACTTTTGAATTACATGAAATTATTAATAGTGTGAAAATAAGGGTAAGCTTTTTCATCATTACAATTTAAATATTTTATAGGATTGATGAATTTTTTTAACAATGCTTTCGGTGCGATCTGCATGTGTATCGCTAATGAAGATTTGTCCGAAATTTTCATTGTTTACTAAGGTAATGATGTGCGAAACCCTGTTTTCATCTAGTTTGTCGAATATATCATCAAGAATTAAGATGGGCGTTGTGCCGCTTTGAGATTTCATGAAATGAAACTGTGCAAATTTCAGGGCGATCAAAAATGATTTTTGTTGTCCTTGGCTGCCGAATTTTTTAATGGGATATTCGCTTATCTCAAATCTAAGGTCATCTTTATGAACTCCAACGCTGGTGTATTGTAGTGCACGGTCCTTATCAAGGCTTTTGCTCAGCAGTGTCAATAAATCATTGCTCTTTAGCTTACTTTCATAAGTAAGTGATACGTTTTCGGTATTTCCGGTAATTGCTTTGTATTGTTCTTGAAATATAGGAATGAATGATTCTAAGAACGTTGTCCTCTTTTTAAAAATTTCAGAACCATACGTATGCATTTGCTCATCATAAACAGCTAAAGTGTCTTTGTTAAAAGTTCTGTTTGCGGCAAAATACTTTAATAAGGCGTTTCTTTGAGAGACAACCTTATTATAGTTGATGAGGTTTTGCAAATATGATTTGTCTGATTGTGAAATGACCCCGTCAATAAACTTTCTTCGTGTTTCGCTTCCTTCAATAATTAGATCTCTATCTGCAGGAGAGATAATAACTAAAGGTAAGAGACCTATGTGATCAGCAAAGCGGTCATAAGCTTTGCCGTTTCGCTTTATAATTTTTTTATTGTTCTTCTTAAGGCTGCAAACAATTTTTTCTTCCCTATTTTCTTTTTCAAAAGCACCTTCTATTACGAAAAAGTCAGAGCCATGCCTTATGTTTTGAGATGAAACGGGGTTAAAATAACTTTTGCCAAAACACAAATGGTAAATGGCGTCTAGTATGTTTGTTTTTCCTATTCCGTTTGCGCCAACAAAACAATTAATTTTAGCATCGAAAGCAAGTTCTTTAGATTCAAAATTTTTATAATTGATCAGTGATAATTGTCTCAGCTGCATTAAAAATATCCGATTTTAGATTTGGTAGGATGTAAACTAGCGTAAAATATCCAAAAATAACGAATAAATACACTTTGCGATTTCAATAAAACCATTATTTTTGCGCGATCAATAAATTTACAGATGGCAACATATAAGAAAAGAGGACATAAACCTGAAACAAAGGCTGAACAGCAAGAATTTGACGAACAGGAAAGCACAACAGCTGAGGTTTTTAGTTCTTTAGATGAAGGAGCTTCAAGGTCAGAAGAATGGGTTTCTAAGAATCAGAACTATATATTAGGAGTCATTGGAGTAATAGCTATCAGTGTTTTGGCATATTTGGCATACAATCAGTTTGTTGAAAAGCCAAAGGAATCAAATGCGGCAAACGAAATGTATTACCCGCAGCAGTATTTTGATCAAGCTTTGGTAGCAACCAGTCAAAAAGATTCTTTGTTTACTTTGGCATTAGAAGGTGCAGAAGGTAAATATGGCTTTTTAGATATTATTGAGGAGTATAGTGGAACAAAAGCTGCCAACCTTGCAAATTACGGTGCTGGTATGTCTTATTTGAATATGAACAAATATCAAGAGGCTATTACGTATTTAGAAGACTTTAGTTCAGATGATGCCGTTTTAGGAGCATTGGCTAAAGGTGGTTTGGGCGATGCTTTTATGCAGTTAGACCAGCCTTCTGATGCTTTAGGGTATTATGAGGCCGCTGTAAAGCATAGCGGTAATGAATATACAGCTCCTAAATTTCTGTACAAGGCAGGTATTACCGCTTTGGAGATGGGAGATAAGGATAAAGCTTTGGAATTTTTTCAAAGAATTAAAAATGATTTTCCTAAATCGGAAAATGCCAATTCAATAGATGCGTTTATTGGTATGGCGAAAAGTGCTGAATAATGGCAACAGAAAATAAAAATTTATCGGCTTACGATAAGGCAACAATCCCAAACGCGAACGGACTTCGGTTTGGGATTGTTGTTTCAGAATGGAATTCTGAAATTACAGAAGGACTTTACAATGGAGCAATAGAAGCTCTTGTTGATTGTGGAGCTCAAAGTTCTGATATCATAAGATGGAACGTGCCTGGTAGTTTTGAACTTACTTTTGGTTCAAAGAAAATGATTCAGACCCAAAAAGTAGATGCCGTAATAGCTATTGGTAGTGTGATACAAGGGGAAACCAAACATTTTGATTTTGTTTGCGATGCTACTGCACAGGGCATTAAAGATTTGAATATTACCACTGATGTACCTGTTATTTTTTGTGTCTTGACAGATAATAACATGCAACAGGCCATTGATCGTAGCGGTGGTAAGCACGGTAACAAAGGTACTGAAGCTGCAATTGCTGCTATAAAAATGGCTGTTTTAGGTAACTAGAGTCATTCTTATTTTTTTATTATTTCGAACTTTTTTTGAATTAGCGGTCGAACATATTGACTGTTAACAAATTTTGGCATTCCTATTATGCCCTGTTTTTCTATTTTAAGTAACTTTGAAGCTATGGGGATGTTGAGTAAAATTACAAGGTTGCGTAAGAATAGGCGGTTCGAATATAACCCTAGGTTTTATGATGATAAAGGAAAAGGGAATCCTTATAAAATAGAGCCAAAATTTGACCAATTTCGTAGTACACTGAATACATCTCGAGGTTTAAAAAGAAAAATCAATAGCGCAATTGAAGATGCCAAAAGAAAAGGTGATCGAAACTTAAAGATGAGGATGGTCGTCATTATAACGGTTTTGGTATTTATTTTTCTTTATATCATTGATTTTGACCTCTCAATTTTCTTTTCTTCATAATGGCCGATATTATTAGATTATTACCAGACCATGTAGCAAACCAAATTGCTGCTGGGGAAGTGGTACAACGCCCATCTTCTGTGGTGAAAGAATTGATGGAAAATGCCATTGATGCCGGCGCTACAGATATTCAACTGATTATAAAAGATGGTGGTAAAACACTTATACAAGTAGTTGATAATGGTAAGGGTATGAGCGGTACAGATGCACGTTTAAGCTTTGAACGCCATGCTACTTCAAAAATTCAAAAAGCGGAAGACCTTTTTAATTTAAATACCAAAGGCTTTAGAGGTGAAGCCCTTGCGTCTATTGCAGCAATTGCCCATGTAGAAATGTTGACTAAAACCGAAGATGATGACATAGGTACAAAAATTAAGATAGAGGGTAGTAAAATTGTTTCGCAAGAAGTAGTTGTTGCCCCTAAGGGGACTTCTATGTTGGTGAAAAATTTGTTTTTTAATATTCCGGCAAGAAGAAATTTTTTAAAATCAGATCAAGTAGAGTATAGACATATTACCGATGAATTTCACAGAATTTCATTAGCACATCCTCAGGTAGCATTCAGTTTTTATAATAATGGTAGTGACGTTTTTCAATTGCCTGCCAATGATTTTAGAAAGCGTATTGTGCATATTTTTGGAAGAAAGACCGATGAAAAATTAGTTCCTGTTGAAGAAGAAACACAGGTAGTGAAAATTTCAGGTTACATTCTTAAGCCAGAGTTTGCGAAAAAGAGTAGGGGAGAACAGTTTTTCTTTGCCAATAATAGGTTTATTAAAAGTCCGTATTTGCATCATGCTATATTGGGTGCTTTTGAAGGTGTAATTAGACCGGGTACTCATCCCGGATATTTTTTAAACCTTGAGGTGGACCCTGGTACGATCGATATAAATATTCACCCCACGAAAACTGAAGTTAAGTTTGATGATGAGCATACTTTATATGCAATGCTGAAATCTACTGTAAAACATAGCTTAGGGCAGTTTAATGTTGTACCGGCACTTGATTTTGACCAAGATCAGAATTTAGATACTCCGTATTCCTATAAAAACAAACAAGTTGGTATTCCGCAGGTTGTTGTAGATTCTTCTTTTAACCCTTTTGAAACAACTGAAAAGCAGTCAAAAGGAAATATAAGCGGAGGCAATTATAAAAAACCTAAAGTAGAAGGCTGGGAGAATTTGTATGCAGGGTTAGAAACGAAGGTTGAAAGTAATGTTAGTCACCTAGAGTTTGAGTCTGAGGTGGTCAATAGCAGTATCTTTGATGATGAAAAAGAAACCGTTGAACAATCAACAACTACTTTTCAATTGCGTAAAAAGTTTATAATTACAACCATTAAATCAGGCATGGTAGTTATTAACCAAAGTAGGGCTCATCAACGTGTGCTCTATGAGAAGTTTTTAAAGAATATTACCATAAAAGAGGCGGTAAGTCAGCAATTACTATTTCCGCTAACATTATCTTTTTCACCCGGAGAAATGAATATTTTAAGTGAAATAAAAGATAGCCTTTGTACGGTTGGCTTTGTTTTTGGAGAGTTAAATGATGATGGAGTGGAGATAAAAGGTGTTCCGGTTTTGGTTGTGGAGAGTGAGGTTCAGATGATCATGGAGCAGTTGATGTCAGATTTTAAGCAAGAAGTTCCTGGCGATAGTTTTTCCCAAAGTGATATGTTGGCCAAGACCTTGGCTAAAACCCTTTCAGTGAAAACGGGAGAGTCTTTAGATGAGTTCTCGCAAGTGAAGTTGGTAAATGATTTGTTTGCATGTAAGGAAACTACATTGAGTCCCTTTAATAAAAAAGTATACGTAACCATTACGGAGAATGATATTGAACGAAAATTTATATAAATGGGAAGAATAACAGAAACTATAAAGCACTTATTGATTATTAACGTTCTGTTCTTTGTTGCTACACAGTTGTATGGCGAACAAATGTATGAGTTGTTCTCTCTTTACTTCCCAAAGAATGAGCATTTTCAGCTTTGGCAAATCATTACCCATATGTTTATGCATGGTGGTTTTATGCATATTCTTTTTAATATGTATGCGCTTTGGGCATTTGGGTCGCCTTTAGAACAAATGTGGGGAAGGAATAAATTCTTGTTCTTTTACATTTCGGCAGGTTTGGGTGCGGCATTGATACATATTGGCGTAAATTACTATTACTACAATGCCGGAATGAGTGCTTTAATGGATGCTGGTATTGCAGAAAGTAGTATTCTTGAAATTATAAATAATGGTCAATACAGTACAGATTGGTACAATATTGCAGGGCGTTCAACTATAGATAATTTTTTAAGTGCGTTCAATACGCCTGTTGTGGGGGCATCTGGGGCTATTTACGGTATACTTGTTGCCTTTGGTATGTCTTTTCCTAATAGTGAATTGTTTTTGATCTTTTTACCTGTACCTATAAAAGCAAAGTTTTTTATTCCGGTTTTAATTGCATTAGATTTGTTTTCCGGAGTAACGGGGTATAGTTTATTTGGACAAGGTATAGCTCACTTTGCGCATGTTGGTGGGGCATTATTTGGATTTCTAATGATGTGGTATTGGAAAAAAAATCAGTTTAATAATAATAGGTGGAACTAAAGTATGGCTCAACCCGATTTAAAATATCAGTATAGCAGGCTAAACATTGCCGAAAAGTTAATTGCAATTAATGTAGTCGTATTCATTGTAAATGCGCTGGTTCCTTTTCTTTTGGGGTTGTCAAGCAATGTTATTGTTCAGTGGTTCGAGTTGCCTAATGATATTGTTGGTATCGCTTTTCAGCCCTGGTCAATAGTTACCTATTCTTTTTTTCATGGTGGCATTGGTCATTTGTTCTGGAATATGTTGTTGATCTATTTTGTTGGTCGTATTTTTTTAAATCTTTTTGATGCAAAACGCTTTCTTAACGTCTATATTTTAGGTGTAATTTTAGGAGGGTTGTTCTTTGTTCTAGGCTATAATATTTTTCCGGCATTCTTTAATACTAATGCTTATTTGATAGGTGCTTCGGCTGGGGCTAGTGCCGTATTGATTTTTGTATGTACTTATTTGCCCAATCAAGAAGTTAGAGTCATTTTTTTTAATGTAAAGCTTTGGGTAGTTGGTGCGCTAGTAGTGTTAAGCGATTTAGTGCAATTACCTATTAGCAATTCTGGCGGACACCTGGCGCATTTAGGAGGTGCTTTCTTAGGGTATCTATATGCAAGTCAATTGGCTAAAGGAAATGATATAGGATCCGGATTCTCAAGGTTTATGGATAGTATAGCCAATCTATTCAAAAAAGAGAAGAAAGCGCCGCTAAAAACAGTGTACAAGAACAAAAGGACGTCTAATAGCACTTCGTCTGCTGCTGACTATGATAAGAAAACACATCAAAAGAAGATAGATGCTATTTTGGATAAAATAAGTAAGTCTGGCTATGAAAGTTTATCAAAAGCAGAGAAAGACTTCTTGTTTAAAGCGGGTAAAGAGAACTGAAAATGAAGAAGTTGTCTTTTTTTAAAAGAATCATGTTGTTCTTAAACATGATTGTAGTTTTCTGTTTGTTTTTGGCATGTATTGTGCCATACACATCCATAGCAAGTTTAGCTTTTATTAGTTTAACCGTACCTGCATTGGTTTGCATCAATATGCTTTTCGTATTGTATTGGGTATTGGCTAAAAAAGTATACTTGTTTTTTTCGTTATTGATTTTGGTCTTTGGTTATTTTACTCTAGGTTCATTTATAGGTTTTAATAGTAAACTTAATAACACTTTAGAGGGTGGAGCAATATCTTTGTTAAGTTATAATGTGTTAGGTTTTCATGGAAAGAATTACAATGAGTGGGAAATAAGTACAAGTGGTGATATCGTTGAGTTTGTTGAAAGCGAAGACCCAAGTATTATTTGTTTTCAGGAATTTCAATCATATCATTTAAAAAATGATATGCTTAAAAATTATCCTTATGTAGCGAACAATTTTGAAAATCAGAAGGATAATATTAGTGTAAACTTAGCAGTTTATTCTAAATATAAAATTATCAATAGTGAAAAACTTGTGTTTCCAGATACATATAATGGAGGATTATTTATTGATATGATAGTTCAAACCGATACTGTAAGAGTTTTTAACTTACACTTACAATCTTTTGCGGTTAGACCAAATAATTTAAAATATGAGCGATCTGATCGTTTATTTGTTCGTTTGCGAGATTCTTTTGAAAAACAACTACAGCAAGCTGAAATTATAAGAGAATTTATAAATAATAGCCCTTATAAGGTTATAGTGGCAGGTGATTTCAATAACACCCAATTTTCCAAAGTATACTTTAATATTAAAGGCAATCTAAAGGATACTTTTCTAGAAGCTGGTCGTGGTTATGGTGAAACAATTAAGTTTTGGAAATTTCCTTTTAGAATTGATATGATATTAACTGATCCTTCTATAGAGGTGTTATCACATAAAAATTACAAGATCGATATATCTGATCATGAACCAATAATGGCAACTTTTAAAATTCCCCACCAATAAATAAACAATCTACGATATCCGCTAATATGTGTATTAGCAATGCGAGCCCTATTATTCTGGTTTTCTTGTAGGCAAACATCATTGTATACATAGCTATTGCCCAATACGAGTGTAACGGATGAAAATTAATACTACAACGATTTGCGTCAAACATTGGTGTTGCAAGTAAATGGTCTAAATCGGTAACTATACCGGACAAAAGTATAATTGCCGCCCAAAATTTATTTTCCCTGTAAAAATAGATGGCGATAATGATGGGTACTATGAAATGAATACCATAATGAGCTATGAACCTAAGCATTATCCTGTGATATAAAGTCCTTTTTTAAGTATTCAATGGTGTTAGGTCCTAAATTGAATAGTAGGTCTAATATGCTTAGATTAGGGATAAATCCGTGGCGGTCACCAAAAACTTGTGTATATGGTTCAATAGTGAGCTTGTGCTTTAGTTTAGCATTTATCAAAAACCTGAAATCTTCATGTTCGCTTGGTTCAATTTCAAACTCCGTAGAGGTATCTTTTGGCATTTCCATTTGCAAACACTCGAAAATGGTTTCAATCGTTTTTAAATTATAATCTAAAAGCTTCTCGTAGGGTTTATCATATAAAGGTTTAATCTCATCTTCATAAAATTCAAAGAAAGGAGATGTTCTGTATGCTGTTTGTAGGGTTCGCCAATGTTGCCTTTGCCAAGGGTAAGAATTGTCTATTAAAACATCTTTATATTTTTGTCTGCCATTTTCCTTACCCACATGAATTATAGGAATACTTAATATGTGCTTACCACGGTCATTGGATATATATGTTCTATTTCTAAAGGTCTGCTTTTGGTAATTATCATGTACCTCCCAACAAACTGGCTCGTGGAGTATATAGCTGAACGCAAATATATTAGGGAAATATGAAGGATGAATTAGTTTCATCTGATTTATTTAGTACCCTTTTTTCGTTTCCAGAACCAATTTCCTACTAAGTATGCCACTAATAACAGCAAGAAATACTTAAAGTATGACTGTGGTTCTCCATCTCCATTCACAGTAGTAAAAATACGATCCCATCTAGGTCTCCAATTGGTAATGCCTTCAGTAAAGTTGTCAAAACTCATCCAAATGAAAATAGGGGTTCCAACAATATGGTTTTCGGGTACATAACCCCAGGCCCTACTGTCTTCAGAATGATCTCTATTATCACCCATCATCCAAAAATAATCTTGTTTGAACGTATAACTGGTGGCCGGTTTGCCATTAATGCTAATTTGATTTCCAGATACCGAAATGTCGTTATTCTCGTATTCTTGTATTATTTTCTTGTAAAGAGGAAGAACTTTTAAATTCAAATCTACAGTAGCTCCTTTTTGTGGGATATAAATAGGTCCAAGTTGGCTGTAATTCCATGGGTAATCCGGACTTTGAGGAAATAAATTGATGCCGCGTCTACCTTTCTCCGTTATTTGTTGCACCACAGAATCGATATTAGGGCTTTTTCGAAGTGAACTGACCATTTCAGCGGTCAAAGGTACTGTACGCTGACGGTCGGTGATTTCTTTTAATGATAATCTATATTTGGATATTACATTGGCAGGTATACCACTTGCTTTTGTAAATAGCTCAATTTGACCATTGTCATTTTGGTTGAATCCTAAAATATAATTTCTTATACCGTTTACTTGTTCTTGATTAAGAGGGTTTGAAAGGTATTTTCTTGTAAAATCTGTTATGCCTAAATTATCCAAGGCTCTCGATGATACACCTTTAGAGCTATAAATGGTATAGTCAAACTGTGGTTTTGCACTTTTAGGTAATTCTAACTGTTTTCCGTTTATGAATACATAACCATCACGCACTTCTAACGAATCCCCCGGTATTCCGACGCAACGTTTTACATAGTTTGATTTTTTATCAATAGGCTTGTCTACACCTTTTTCCTTTTTAAAGAATACGCGAACAGTATCGGCCGGCCAGCTAAAAACTACTATATCATTTCTATCAACTTTCGTAAACCCTGGTAGTCTAAAGTAGGGTAGTTGTGGTTTTTTTAAATATGAAGGAACACCCAATACAGGAAGTGTATCATGAACCATAGGGGCTGCAACCGTGGTCATTGGGGTTCTTGCACCATAGTGAAACTTGCTTACAAAAAGAAAATCGCCCACTCTAAGTGTACGCTCTAATGAGCCTGTAGGTATTACATAAGGCTGAATGAAGTAGGTATGAACCAATGTTGCGGCAACCACTGCGAATAAGATGGAACTGACCCATTCGCCCGTTGCAGTTTTAGGATGCAACGATCTGTCTTGTATATAGGTTACTTCTAATGCATAATTTACATAATAGATGTAAAAACCTAGAGTAAGCACAACTATCCAAGTTTCTGCCTTGCTGTTTCTACCAAAACTTCTAATGGTCTCTACCCATATAACAGGAAACATTAAAAGATTGATAATAGGTATGAATAATAATATTACCCACCATTTTGGTCTGTTGATGATTTGCATCAATACGATGGCATTGTATACTGGTATTGCTGCTTCCCAAGCTTTTCTACCAGCTTTAACGTATAACTTCCAAGTTCCTAAAAAGTGGATTACTTGTACAATGAGGATAAATATAATCCATTGAGTGCCGTTCATCTTTTTTGTTTTTTATTGATATAGTACGAATATTGATATCGGTTCATATGATATCAATAATCAATCAGTCTTTAAGATTAATTTTTGTTACGCTTTTAACCAAGGTTTAACACATCTCGCATAGAGAATACGCCGGTTTTTCCAATTATCCACTCTGCAGCAGTAACGGCACCTAAAGCAAAACCTTCTCTATTATGGGCTGTATGTTTAATTTGTATGCTATCAACAATACTGTCATATGCCACTGTGTGTGTACCTGGTACTTTACCAATTCTTTTAGATGTTATTTTTAATGTTTCATCAGAAGAGTGGTCTAGTTTCCATGCTTTGTAGTTAGAATTCGATATAACGCCTTCAGCTAAAGTTATTGCCGTACCACTTGGTGCGTCTAATTTTTGAGTATGATGAATCTCTTCTAGTTCAACTTTGTACTCGGGCAAATTTTGCATCATTTTTGCTAAATAGCTATTCAGCTCAAAAAATATGTTAACGCCTAAACTAAAATTTGAAGCATAAATAAAAGCTCCTTTTTTATCATTGCATAAGCTAACTGCATTTTCGTAATCATCTAACCACCCCGTTGTTCCAGAAATTACAGGTACATTATTGTTAATGCATTTGGTTATATTGCCATAAGCAGCACTGGGCATACTAAAATCAATAGCAACATCCATTGTACTAAAGTTTATATCTTCTGTACTTTCATCAATTTTGGCTACTATTTCATGACCACGATTTAAAGCTATTTGCTCTATCATCTGACCCATTTTTCCGTATCCGAAAAGTGCAATTCTCATTCTTAAAATTTTATTATTAATGCCATGCCGTAGTTGGGGCTATTGGTCACTTGGTTGAAATCTAAGTAGGGTTCAAAATCTATGCTTAGATCATCATCAATGTTAAATTGTTTTAAATGTGCATCTACATTGGCGTCAACTATATTCAATGCATAAAGACCTATTGCAGCTACGAGCCATAGATCACGATCATTTTGATAACGTTCTTGTTGGTATTCTAAATCATCGGTGTCCAAATCAGGATCTGCGCCTTCCGCATTATCTCCGTTAATGTCGTAATATTCATCATCCGTAAACCCTGCTTGTCTTCGTTTAAAAGCTGTTCGAAAACTTTTGTATAAATCATTATTGTAAGCGTACATATAAGCACTACCACCAATGGCTCCCCAAACAATGGGAACTTTCCAATAACGTTTATTGTAAATCTGCCCCATTCCAGGAAGGATTGCTGAATAAAAAGCAGCTTTACTCGGTGCTAGGGGTTTGAACTCTCTTTCCACTTTTTTTAAGGCTACCGAGTCTTTAATGACCACTCCTTTTTCGGCAAGGTCTGCCTGTACACTGTCTATTTCGGTTTTAGGTATAGCATCTTGCTCTTCTTGTGAGAAGGTGAAATTTATAAATAGTAAAAGTGTACTAATTAATGAAAGATAGTTACGCACCTGTTATCAATTTTTTGATACGGTCAAATTCCTCTTGAGACTTAAATGGTATGGTTATTTTTCCTTTGGCATTGTCGGTAGATTTAATATCTACTTTCACGGATAAGGCATCCGTTAATTCTTTTATTCCTTTTCTAACAAATACAGCAGGGTCATTCTTAACCGGCTTTTTAACCTCGGCAGAAGCTTCTGCTTTAGAATGATAGGCTTTTACTGCACTTTCGGTATCTCTAACCGAAAGATTGTCAAATATAATTTTTTCGTAAATCGAAATTTGATCTTCTTTTTTGTCAATATTGACCAAAGCTCTACCATGCCCCATACTTAGAAAGCCATCACGCATGCCTGTTTGGATAATGGGATCAAGCTTTAATAAACGCAAGTAATTGGCAATCGTAGATCTTTTTTTACCTACGCGCTCACTCAATTTCTCTTGAGTTAGATTTATTTCATCTATTAAACGTTGGTATGAAAGCGCTATTTCTATAGGGTCTAAATCTTGCCTTTGAATATTCTCTACCAAAGCCATCTCTAAAGACTCTTGGTCATTGGCAATACGTATATATGCCGGTATAGTTTCTAAACCTAATAATTTAGATGCACGAAATCTTCTTTCACCAGAAACTAGTTGAAATTCATTAAAACCTAATTTTCTAACCGTAATAGGTTGTATTACACCTAGTTCACGAATAGAAGTGGCTAATTCCTTAATATGTTCGTCATTGAAATTGGAACGTGGTTGAAATGGATTAACCTCTATATGATCTAAATCCAATTCAATTATATTACCAACAACTTTATCCGCATTTTTATCAGATGCCGTGTTTATATCATTCTCCGGATCTTTTAAAAGAGCCGAAAGTCCTCTACCTAAAGCTTGTTTTTTAGTCGCTTTTGCCATACTTAAACCGTCTGCTTATTTTTTTTGACTATCTCATTAGCCATGTTCAAATAATTTGTTGCCCCTTTACTGGCAGCATCATATTTAATAATACTTTCTCCGTAACTAGGAGCTTCACTTAACCTAACATTACGTTGAATTACGGTATCGAATACCATATCTCCGAAATGTTTTCTTACTTCATCAACCACTTGGTTAGATAATCGTAATCTTGAGTCGTACATGGTCAACAACATACCTTCTATATCCAATTCAGAATTATGCAATTTTTGCACGCTCTTTATGGTATTCAGCAGTTTGCCCAATCCTTCTAGTGCAAAATATTCGCACTGTATGGGTATAATAACAGAATCTGCCGCGGTCAATGCATTCAAGGTCAATAGTCCTAAAGACGGGGCACAATCAATTAAAATATAATCGTAATCGTTCTTAAGGTCTAGAATGGCCTTTTTCATCATGTATTCGCGCTCATCCTTATCTACCAGTTCAATTTCAATGGCAACAAGGTCTATGTGTGCAGGAATAAGGTCTACATTTGGCGATGTGGTAGGTATGATTGTCTCACGTGCACTTTTGGTATGTTCCAAAAGTTGGTAAGAACCAAGTTCAACCCCATCGACATCTATACCAAGCCCAGAAGTAGCGTTCGCCTGGGGGTCAGCGTCTATTAATAATACCTTTTTTTCCAATACACCTAGCGAGGCAGCTAAATTTACTGAGGTAGTAGTTTTGCCTACACCTCCTTTTTGATTGGCTATAGCAATAATCTTGCCCATGTTCAAAGTAAGTTAGGTCGTAAAAATACAATTATTTATGAGGCTAATGAAAGCTTTTTGTTAACACTAAGTGAATAAGCACCCACTTTTCATTAATAATGCGTTAAACTTTTAATTATGAAACGGTTAAGACTTAGGGTTAAGTATAGTATTTTAAAAGTAGAAAACTTATTAAAATGATATGAAAAATTATTTTTTATCCCTAAGTTTTAAACTGTCCTCGTATTCAATAAGATAAATTTCCTCGTTCTTTTTCTTAAGATAATACTCTTCTCTGGCAAAACGTTCCAACTCATCTTCGTCAGATAATTTTTCTATAATCTTTTTGTCCTTTGCAATTTCTTCTTTCAAGAATTCTTGGGTCTTCTCAAGTTTTTTGATTTCCTTTCGTAATTCTAAATGAATTAATAAGGAGTTGGTGTCGAAAAAAAGCATCCAAACAACAAAAACGGTCAAGACCAATACATACATATTGGTCATGATCTTAAACCATTTTTTTTGTTTTAAATCTTTAAATGCCATTAGGATTGCATTATTTTTTCGTTGATGATACTCTTTACAATTTCAACGGCAACTGTATTGTATTTATTATTGGGTATTATAATATCTGCATATTCTTTGGTAGGTTCAATAAACTGCTCGTGCATTGGTTTAATTACCGCTTGATATTTTTCTAGGGTCTCATCTAAATTCCAACCACGTTCGTTTACATCTCGCTTAAGCCTTCTTATTAACCGCTCATCGGTATCAGCATGTACAAATATTTTAATATCGAACATTTTACGAATGGCAGAATTTGTCATGATTAAGATACCCTCTACTATGATAACTTTTGTAGGGTGGGTAAGTACCGTTTTTGCCGTTCTGTTACACTCTAAAAAAGAGTAGACCGGTTGTTCTATGGATTCTCCGTTTTTTAAGGCAATTAAGTGTTGTTCCAATAGTGCGAAATCTATTGAGCTAGGGTGGTCAAAATTGGTCTTGCGTCTATCTTCTAGTGATAAATGTGATAAATCGTTATAATAAGAATCTTGTGAGATGACACCAACTTCTTCATTGGGTAATTCATTAATAATTTGATTTACTACCGTGGTTTTACCACAACCGGTTCCACCAGCAATACCTATAACGAGCATACATTTAAATTTAATGCAAAAATACATATTTGAATTTCAAAAAGCCCTAAACTTAAAAATCAACTTTTAATAACATTGCTTGAATTGTTAAGCCGTATTTTTGCAAAATGCAGAATGAACAAGTAAAGCCGAATTTTGAATTTGTAGCCCTAATGGCTTCTTTAATGTCGATAGTTGCCCTTACCATTGATGCCATTTTACCGGCAATGGCAGATATTGGGGTGTCTATAAATAGTTTAGATCCAACCCAGAACCAATTACTGGTTACCATGATTTTTTTAGGATTAGGTGTTGGTCAGTTGTTTTTTGGACCGCTATCTGATAGTCTTGGTAGAAAGCCAATTGTTTATTTGGGGTTCACTGTATTTCTAATTGCAAGTGTTATTTGCCTGCTCGCGCCTAATCTTGAAATTATGTTGATAGGGCGTGTACTACAGGGTATCGGTTTATCGGCGCCGAGAACTATTAGTATTTCTATTATTCGTGATACCTATCGTGGAGATTATATGGCGAAAATTATGTCTTTTGTAACCGCGTTTTTTATTCTTGTACCTGTTGTGGCTCCTGCTATAGGTAAAGCCGTTATGGGTTATACCGGGTGGCAGGGTATATTTTACATGCAATTGTTCTTTGCACTTATAGTAGGTATTTGGTTCTTTAAAAGACAGGAAGAAACATTAAAACCAGAATACAAGGTTCCTTTTTCTTTTCAGGTATTCGTTAAGGGTACAAAAGAAATACTTAGGTATAAGGAAACGGTTTCATGTACCATGATATCCGGATTGATTACCGGTTCTTTCTTAGTTTATTTGAGTTCTGCCCAACATGTATTTGAGGAACTATACGGACTAACGGATACTTTTCCATATGTGTTTGCCGGGTTGGCACTTTCTGTAGGGTTTTCCACTTTAATGAACGGTACGCTAGTAATTCGTTTTGGTATGCGAAATTTGTCGTTTACGGCATTGGTCGCTTTTACGGTAATTGCATTGTCATATAGTTTGTTATTCTTTAATTCTCAAAACCCAAGTATTGTCATTTTATTGATTTTTCTGTCTCTTCAATTTTTATGCTTAGGATTTATTTGGGGTAATATGAGGTCGATTGCCATGGAACCTATTGGTCATATTGCTGGTATTGGAGCTGCAATTACAGGCTTTATATCAACCATTTTGTCCATTCCGATTTCCATTTTTGTTGGTAGTTTTATTGAAGATTCCGTTTGGGCACTGTTTGCTGGTTTAGGGGTATGCGGCTTAATCTCTGTTGTTTTATTCATGACCTTTAAAACCAGGCCCTTGTTCGCAAATAATCATGCCTTCTCTAAGTAATCTTTAGTAAAAGCGTCTAATTGTTGTTGAGGTTTTAAATTTTTAGAGTTTTTGTTATTTATACGTTATTCAATGCAATTTGTACGTTAAATAATTGATTTTCAGAATCATGAATTTATATTGTGAATATTATATTTTGATAAATATTAATATTTACAGCTATGAAAAATTCATTTCTTTATTCTATAGTACTACTTTTTGTTTTCGTAGCATGTAAGAATAGGGGGAATACTCACGACATTTCAAACAGACCTTTTATAGCTTGTGCTCCAATCACAACAGATATGGCATGGTATCAATCTGATAATATTGCTCCTCTTATTGATGGGTTAGATGTGATGGAGTTTCCCGTAACTACCAATAATAGACTAGCACAACAATATGTAAACCAAGGTATGGTCTTGGCATACGGTTTTAACCATGCTGAGGCGGCAAGATCTTTTTATTATGCCACAAAATTGGATCCTAATTGCGCAATGGCATATTGGGGATTTGCCTATGTTTTAGGGCCTAATTATAATGCTGGTATGGAACCGGATAATTATCAAAGAGCGTACGATGCAGTACAAAAGGCAAAAGAACTGGCAGAAAATAATGCTTCTCAAAAAGAAAAGGATCTCATTGATGCCCTGTCGAAAAGGTATGTTCAGTTTCCGGTTGAGGATAGAGGCAACCTTGATTTGGCATATTCAAATGCATTGCGTGAAGTTTATGATAATTATTCATACGATGCTGATGTTGCCGCGCTGTATGCCGAGTCAATAATGGATATGTATCCGTTTGATTTGTGGGATGAAAATGGAAATCCTAGAGAAAGAACAAATGAAATTATTCAGGTAGTCAACAGCGCTTTGGAAATAGATCCAAAACATCCTGGTGCGCATCACTTTAAAATTCATATGCTTGAAGCCTCCGTACATCCGGAAGATGCTCTAGATAGTGCTGCAATTTTTGATGAAGGTCTAGTGCCCGGTGCCGGGCACCTTGTTCACATGCCTTCCCATATTTATATTAGAACTGGAGATTATCATAAAGGCACATTGGCAAATGTTCGGGCAGTAGCCGTTGATAGTAGTTATGTGGCTGCGTGCAACGCCCAAGGTGCATATCCTATTGCTTATTTTCCTCATAATTATCATTTTTTGGCAGCCACTGCCTCATTAGAAGGTAATAGTGAAATGGCGTTGGACGCATCTAACAAAGTAGCAAGGCATTCAAGTACCACGTTAATGACAGAGCCAGGTTGGGGAACGCTTCAGCATTTTTATACGATACCGTTTTACATTAACGTGAAGTTCGGTAAGTGGGATGAAATATTGAAAATGAAAAATGATGTTCCTTCTTTAAAATATCCATCAGCTATTTTAAACTATGCCCGTGGAATGGCTTTTTTAAGATTGGATGAAATTGAAAATGCAAAAAAGGAATTACAATCTTTAGAGGTTTTTGCGAAGGATGATAGTTTGAAGGAAATATCAATTTGGGATATTAACTCGGTAGATGTTTTGGTTCAAATAGCCAGAAATGTTTTAAAAGCGGAGATTTTGGCTAAGGAATCTAAATATTCTCAAAGTATTGCATTGTTACTAGAAGCGGTTAAAATTGAAGATGGTTTAAATTATAATGAACCACCGGATTGGTTTTTTTCGGTAAGGCATCACCTTGGGGCTGTTCAAATTGAAGCGGATCTTTACGATGATGCTGTAAAAACGTATAAAGAAGATTTAGATAGATTGCCAAAAAATGGATGGGCGCTACACGGTCTAAAACTGGCTTACGAAAACTTAAACAATCAGGATATGGTGAAAGAGGTTGAGTTACTTAGAAAGCAAAGTTGGGAAAATGCCGACATTGTTTTGACTACCTCACGTGTAAAATAAAATTCGCCAAACACATTTTTTCAATGAGCTTGGCGAACTTGGTTCAATTAAAGTATGTGTTGTTATTGCCAATTATAGTGCATTGTCCATAATTTCTTGAACAACTTCCGGATTTAATAGTGTACTGGTATCGCCTAAATTACTAGTGTCGTTACTGGCAATTTTTCGTAGAATTCTTCGCATTATTTTACCACTACGTGTTTTTGGTAATCCCGATACGAACTGAATTTTATCTAACTTGGCAATTGGACCAACATGTTCTGTAATTTGCTGGTTTATTTCTTTTCTTAAATTTTCACGATCTCTACTTTCTCCGGTTTCCTTTAAGATAACATAACCATAGAGTGCGTTACCTTTTACATCATGTGGAAATCCTACAATGGCAGATTCTGCTACCGCAGGGTGCTCGTTAATGGAATCTTCTATTGGTGCAGTACCTAAATTATGACCAGATACAATAATTACATCATCTACACGACCTGTAATTCTGTAATAACCAACGGCATCTCTCAACGCACCATCACCTGTAAAATACATGTTTTCATAAGCAGAAAAATAGGTATCTCTGTATCTGTCATGATTGCCCCAAATAGTTCTTGAAATTGACGGCCATGGGAATTTAATACACAATCTACCATCTACTTGATTGCCTTTTATTTCTTGTCCATTTTCATCCATAAGGGCAGGTTGAATGCCTATAAATGGTAAGGTTGCGTAGGTTGGGGTAGTGGGGGTAACGTAAGGTATCGGTGTAATCATTATTCCGCCCGTTTCTGTTTGCCACCAAGTATCCACTATAGGGCTGTTCTTTTTACCAACGTTATTATTGTACCAATGCCATGCTTCCTCATTTATAGGTTCGCCTACTGAGCCTAGTACCTTTAGGCTAGATAGGTCGTGCTTTTCAACATAGTCCAAATTTTCTTTTGCCAATGCTCTAATGGCGGTTGGTGCCGTATAAAACTGATTTACTTTATGCTTTTCCACAACGTCCCAAAAACGGCCATAATCTGGATAGGAGGGAACCCCTTCGAACATTAAAGTAGTTGCGCCATTTGCCAGGGGACCGTACACTATGTATGAGTGACCCGTTATCCAACCAATATCTGCAGTACACCAGTATACATCATTTTCAGTATATTGAAATACGTTCTTAAAAGTATAGGCACTGTAGACCATGTAACCGGCAGTGGTGTGTACCATTCCTTTGGGCGTTCCGGTAGAACCAGAAGTGTAAAGTATGAACAATGGATCTTCAGCATCCATGATCTCGGCTACGCAATCGGCATAAGCTTCATCCAATAAAGGTTGTAACCACTTGTCCCTTCCTTTTAGCATATCAATTTTGGCGTTTGTGCGCTTTGCCACTAAAACATTTGCCACACCGGGGCAACCTTCTAATGCCTTGTCGACAATACCTTTTAGGTCTATGGATTTGCTACCACGAAAAGAACCATCGGAAGTGATTACAATTTTACAATCTGAATCATTGATACGGGTCGCTAATGCATGTGAAGAAAACCCGGCAAAAACTACGGAATGGATAGCTCCAATACGCGCACAAGCCAAAAGTGCTACTGATAGCTCAGGAATCATTGGTAAGTAAATACAAACACGGTCTCCTTTTTTTACACCGTGGCCCAATAAGACATTTGCCATACGACAAACACGTTCGTGTAGCTCTCTGTAGGTAATATGTAATGCTTCTTCTTTAGGGTCGTTAGGTTCGAATATGATAGCAGTTTTATCTCCTCTTGTAGGTAAATGTCTGTCTAAACAATTTTCGGTAATATTAAGTTTGGCACCTTCAAACCATTTAATTTCAGGCTTTTTAAAATCCCAGCTCAATACATTGTCCCAGCGTTTGCGCCAAACGAAATGTTCTTCGGCAATTTCTTCCCAAAAAGCTTCGGGATTACGAACCGATTTTCTATAAACTTGATAATACTCCTCAAGATGTTTAATGTGGTAATTACTCATGGTATGCGTTAATTAATATGCAAAGGTTGTTGAAGCCTTTGGTTGTTGTTTAATGTTGAATTACTTTTTTTAATGTCCTGTGGCTTCACCTGCTCCACTTGGTATTCTAATATTTTCTACAATTTCTTGAACGTTCGATGGTGGTTCTGGGGTAAATCGTAATACGATAATGGCTACTATAAAGTTAGCGATCATGGCAATACTGCCAAAGCCTTCGGGCGAAATTCCAAACCACCAATCTGCAGTGGTTCCGCCGCCAAACCAGCCAAATTTAAATTTTGTCATATAAAATAACATCAGTACAATACCTACTACCATTCCGCTTATTGCACCTTCTTTATTCATTTTTTTGTAAAATATACCTAGAACAATTGCTGGAAAAAACGATGCCGCCGCCAATCCAAATGCCAATGCAACCACTGCGGCAACAAAACCTGGCGGATTAATACCAAAGTACCCTGCAATAATTACAGCTACGGTTGCCGATCCCCTAGCTACCCATAATTCTCCTTTATCGGAAATGTTCGGTTTAAAAACTTTTTTGACCAAATCATGAGATACCGAAGCAGAAATTACCAGTAA
Organism: Maribacter litoralis; assembly: GCF_003075045.1. GTDB lineage: Bacteria > Bacteroidota > Bacteroidia > Flavobacteriales > Flavobacteriaceae > Maribacter > Maribacter litoralis. The sequence goes on from NZ_QCZD01000005.1 coordinate 83,915, forward strand.
TAGTCCGGCTGCAGTGGATAATGCTGCTGCCAGTCCGCCAGCGGCGACCAAGGCAATTACCCAAGCAGGTAAATCTGCTATTTCAGGATTTGCCAACACCATGATATCATTGTCAATGGTCAATTCATTTTTTGAGGTATCCGCCACATATTGAATTTTTCCATCTTCATTTTTATCGTCAAAGGATAGGAGTCCGGTTTCTTCCCAATTTTTAAACCATACAGGCATGCTAGAATATTCTTCATTGCTTACCGTATTAATTAAATTGGTTTTGGCGAATACCGAAACCGCTGGGGCAGTAGTATATAAAATGGCAATGAGCAATAGTGCCAATCCTGCAGATTTACGGGCGTCTTTTACTTTTTTTACGGTGAAAAAGCGAACAATTACATGAGGTAAGCCTGCGGTACCCACCATTAAAGCCAAGGTAATTGCAAAAATATCGGTGACCGATTTAGAACCGTCCGTATATTCATTGAAGCCGAGTTCGGTTGAAAGCCCGTCAAGTTTATCCAACAAAAAAGTGCCCGAACCATCGTTTAAAGTTGATCCCATACCTAATTGCGGAATTGGGTTTCCGGTCATTTGTATGGATATGAAAATTGCCGGAACCATAAAGGCAAAGATTAAAACACAATATTGCGCTACCTGTGTATAGGTAATACCTTTCATTCCGCCTAAAACGGCATAGAAGAGCACAATAATCATACCTATGATTACACCGGTATTGATATCTACCTGAAGAAATCTTGAGAATACTACACCAACACCGCGCATTTGTCCTGCGACATACGTGAACGATACAATCAATGCACAAATCACTGCGACAATTCTAGCCGTTTTCGAGTAGTAGCGGTCGCCAATAAAATCCGGTACGGTGAATTTTCCGAATTTTCGTAGGTATGGAGCCAGTAATAACGCCAATAGAACATACCCGCCTGTCCATCCCATTAAATAAACGGAACCATCATAACCAGCAAAAGAGATGATACCGGCCATGGAAATAAAAGAAGCTGCCGACATCCAGTCCGCTGCGGTCGCCATACCGTTTGCTAAAGGAGAAACTCCGCCACCGGCAACGTAGAAATCTTTTGTAGATCCCGCTCTAGACCATATTGCAATACCGATATACAGGGCAAATGTGAGCCCTACTAAAATATATGTCCAGGTTTGTACGTTCATTTCGTTGGTTTTTGTTGGTTGGTTTAATCGTTGTATCCGTATTTCTTATCTAGCTTATTCATGAGTCTTACATATACAAAGATCAGGATAACGAAAACGTATATCGACCCTTGTTGTGCAAACCAGAATCCTAATTTGAAGCCGCCTATTTTAATAGTATCCAATGCTTCTTTGAATAGAATGCCCGCTCCAAATGAAACAATAAACCAAATCGCCAATAAAATGAATAGGTAACGTACATTTTCTTTCCAGTAAGCGGTTGCTTTCTTTTGTTTTTCAGACATGTTTTATTCTATTTTAATGAATGAATAGGCTTACGTCGTATTAAGGCCTATTCGTATAAAACTTATATAATAACAGAGGAGTACCTCTGGTCATTTAAATCTCGATTATCGAGTAAATTAGGCATAAAAGTTTAATTCGGTATGAACAATACTCCACTCGAAGAATCTTTTTTTGCTCCGGTTACCGATGAAAGTACATTTGTTAATTGCTCTATTCTTAAAACCCCCATTAAAGCAAATACCAATGCTTCTTTGAATTCTATTATAATTTTTTCGGGAACCACCACCTTTGTTGTTTCACCTAGTTTCTCTTGTAGTGTTTCAATCAAAAAAGAATTAAGTGCGCCACCGCCTGTTACCATCAATTGTTGATTTTTGCTTTTGAAATTCAGCTCTATCTGTTGTGCCACTTTATCACAAATATGGTGTACACTTGTGTGAAGCAAGTTTTCTAAGGTGTCTTCCGTTTCTTCAACTATGGGCACAACCTCTTCTAAAAACCATTCATAACCAATAGATTTTGGGTGTGGTAGTAAATAGTACTTTAAGCTATTTAATTTTTCTAGCATGGTGTGGTTTAGGTGCCCTTTTCGTGCCAAATTTCCATCTTCGTCATACTCCAAATCTACCTTTCTGGTAATATAGTTGAGAATCATATTTGCCAAACCAATATCATAGGCTATTCTTTTATCTTTTACTTCGAAAGAGACATTACTGATTCCGCCTAAATTCAAGCAAAATTCATACTGGCTAAAAAATATTCGATCTCCAATAGGCACTAAAGGGGCGCCTTGACCCCCTAATGCCAGATCGTTTGTTCTAAAATCGCATATTACCTTTATACCGCAAGCATTTGCCAAATGTTGACCAGAACCCACTTGAAAGGTAAGTCCCATTTCTGGTCTATGGTGAGTGGTATGACCGTGACTGGCAATATAATCGACTTGTAATGAATTTTCATTGACAAAATTTAGTACTTGTTCGCCAAGCCAAGTGCCGTAGGTATTATGAAGTTCAAGAAGTTTTTCCGCAGATAAATCAATGGCGTTTTTCAATGTATTCATCATATCAGATGAATATTTGATGCTTTTTGTTTCTTTGATTGCAAATTGCCATGCCTCTTTTTTTTGCCAAATATGGCAATAAGCTAAGTCAAGCCCATCTAATGAAGTACCCGACATGAGACCAATGATTTTATATATTTTCATTTCTAATAGGTTGAGGTTTTTTTACTTGATAATAATATATAATCAATGCTACCAGTATCATTTCTATAATTAGCGAAAAAATAGAGCCTTCAAAGCCAAATTGCCCTCCGTTAACCATATTGTTTTCTGGCACTGTGAATTCTATGATGCTATAGATATCTTGACCGCTTACGTTGAAGCCAAATAACGATTGAAATAGATTCCAGCTAAAATGGAAGGCTATAGGGTACCATAAATTCTTTGTGTAGATATATGAGGCGCCAAGTGCTATTCCTGCTAAAAAAAGGCCTGTTAAACTGAATAGGCTAATATTTGGATTTGCACCATGAGCTATTGCGAACAAAGCAGAAGAAATTATTAGTGCTATATACTTGTTAAAAGATAGCATAAGATTCTTTAGAATGTACCCTCTAAAAAGAACTTCTTCTAAAATGGCTACAAATACGAACAATAGTGTGGTATAGATTAATTCTAATACATCAAAGTTAAAATCAGTATAGATAATTTCTTCGGCTGCCCTTAAACTAATAAAGGCTAATCCCATTATGACCAACCCAAGTAGAGTGCCTATTATAATATCGTTTTTTCTGTTTTTTATCTGAAGCCCAACGTCCATAAAATTTTGCTTGTCCATATATTTCATAAAAATCCAGACTAAAAGAAGCGTTCCTAGAAACGAAAAAAATGTCATTATTAATTCCTGAAGCGAGGTTGCTTGAAAATCGTTATCTCCAAATGGAATACCGGCAACGAAAGCACCGCCAACTTGAAATAGACCAACTATTATAACGTATGGAAATATTAATGCAATTACTCTAGCCCATCCACTATGGTTCATAAGACTCTAATTTAGTTTTACAGGTAATTTTCCTTTTGCCTCTAATGTACCCATAAAATGTGCTGTGGCAATGTCTTGAAACTCTTTAAAATTTTGATATGCAATTACTGTAGCCACTGTTTTATCCGTTTTAAAAAATTGTAAAGCATATGGGTTTCCAAAATGATACAATACCACTTTTTTGGAGGCAATCAATTCATTAACAAAATCAATTTCTTCTTGAAGGAATCCAAAGTTGTTCGTCGGTTTTATTTGTGGGGGAGTAAGCAGTAATAGAATTTCGGTTTCATTTTTTATCTCTTTGCGCATGTCGGCAATATTTTCTACAATTTCTTGGTTCGTTTGGTCGGCACCAAATCTTTTTATCGTCAAGGTACAGAAATTGGTTGCTCTAAACTGTTCAATTTTCTCAATAGAACCGTGATGCAAAGTGAGTGACTGTTTTGCTATTTTTTTATTTAAAGGACTCGGGTCGGTTAGTTCTTGGGGAATATTTTTGGGAATAATCGCTTTTTCTTTTAGCTTCCAAATACGTTCTATGCTTTTATTTATTTGTGCTTCGGATGCATTTTTAAGAATATGCTCAATGCCTTCTTCAATATGTTCGGCAAAGCATAATACATCATTGCCTGCGTTAAAAGCAAGCCACTCCAATTCGCCCTTTGTTGGATAATGTTTAGATACTGCATGCATGTTTAATGCATCTGAAATTACTACTCCATCAAACCCCATTTCGTGTCTTAAAACGCCAGTGATTATATCTTTATTTATGCTTGACGGTAATTCTGCATTAGTGGTCAATGCCGGTACGGATAAGTGACCTACCATAACCGAATCTACACCTTCGTCTATTAATTTTTGAAAAGGGTAGAGCTCATTGGCTATTAAATCTTCTTTGGTCTTATCAATAATCGGTAAACCCAAATGTGAATCTGTAGCCGTGTCTCCATGCCCAGGAAAGTGTTTAATACTTGTAAGTACACCTTCGGATTGGGTTCCTTTTACAAATGCTTTTGCCAATGAGATTACTTGTTCTTTGTCATCACCAAACGATCTATACCCAATTACTGGGTTGTTAGGGTTTACGTTGACATCTACAACGGGAGAGAGATTCCAATGTATTCCTGCGGCCTTACAATCTTTGGCAATGTTTTGACCTACTTCAAATACTAGGTCGGTATTATTTTTATTGGCACCTAACGTAATTGCATATGGGTATTGCGGGGTATTTTCAATGCGCATGGCCAATCCCCATTCTGCGTCAATAGAAATTAATAGGGGGTAGGTTGCTGCTTTTTGATATCTGTTGATGAGATTTTTTAAAGTGCCAAAACTATCTTCATTAACTACTATTTTCTTTTTGCCCTCAAAATTTGTTGCTGCACTGGCTCTAGAATGAAAAAAACAGATACCGCCAATATGGTGTTCGGCAATCAGTTTTTCAAGTTGTTGTATTTCTTCTTCGGTATCGTTTATAAAAGCAGCGGGCATAAATAACTGCCCCACTTTCTGTTTTAAAGTTAGTTGCTGTATTGCTTGGTTTGTAGGTATTATTTTATTCATTGGGAACTGTTGTTTTTTTTCCAAAATCTGCAGGGTATTTAATAAATTTTAAAAGTAAGAGTGCCGGTAGGGCAGCAATGACTACCCAAACGAAAAATCCGTCGTAACCCAACCATTGTTGCATGTAACCGCTAATCATACCAGGTAGCATCATGCCTAGTGCCATAAAACCTGTAGCAATGGCATAATGCGATGTTTTAGATTTACCTTCGGCAATGTAGATGAGGTACATTAAAAAGGCGGCAAAACCGAAGCCGTAACCAAATTTTTCGAATATTACCGTAGCCGTTACCGCATAAACACTTGTGGTATTGGTCATGGCCAATACGGCATAAAGAATATTTGGAAGGTTCAATGAAAGGACCATCGGTAACATCCATTTTTTTAATCCGTCACGTGAAATAAGAATGCCTCCTAAAATTCCTCCAATGGAAAGAAAGATAACTCCTGCAGTACCGAATATGGTACCTAGTTGTTCGGTTGAATACCCTAATCCACCTTTGTCCGGTGAATCCAATAAGAAAGGTGATGCCATTTTGACCAATTGTGATTCGCCCAAACGGTAGCTTAAAATAAATGCTAAGGCAATACCTATGCCCGGTTTCTTAAAGAAAGAAGAAAATACTTCTAAAAACCCTGCGGGCTTTTCTTTCTCCTCTATATGTTCCGATTCATATTTAGGTGTTACAAAAAAGTTTGCCACGGTCATGACCAACATTAAAAATGCAGCGGCCGACATGGTTATGCTCCAAGCTTTAGTATTGTCGCCATATTTATTTTCCAAGAAGCCTGCTAGTACGACTATTAAGCCTTCGCCGGTAACCATAGCAAGGCGATAAAAGGTACTTCTCATACCCACAAAGAACGATTGTTTTTTTTCCGTTAAGCCAATCATATAATACCCATCGGATGCAATGTCATTAGTGGCGGAAGCAAATGCGGCCATCCAGAAACATGCCAATGAAGTCACGAAGAACATATTGGTAGGTAATGATAAACCAACCCCTAAAAGTGCAATGGCTATTAAAAGTTGCATGCTTAAAAACCATTTGCGTTTGGTGCTTTTTAAATCAACGAACGGACTCCATAATGGTTTAAGAACCCATGGTAAATACAAAATACTGGTGTATAAGCCAATGTCTTCATTACTTACCCCTAATTTTTTATACATGATTACAGAAACCGTAACAACCAATACATAGGGTAATCCTTGCGTGAAATAAAGCACAGGTACCCATGCCCAAGCTCCTTTGTCTTTTTGTACCATATTACTTGCTCATTTGTTTTAAATTAAAAATTATTGGAGCGGTCTCTTTACCGTAAACATCTATAAAACTAATTGCATTATATTTTTTTCTCAGTTGGTCAAGGGGAATGCGCACTGTTTTAGAGGTGTTGTCTACATATATTTTGGACAGTAATTTCTTAATGTCATACGCTTCTTTTACCCTAATACCAGATGAGTAGCATAAGGCATATCTTATAGCACTTAAATCATTGAATTCAAGAATGACTTCAGAGTCTGTTTTACATGAGTTTACTAATCTCGGTGATTTTGCAATATGATTGTTAGCTAAGGTTGAAACAGGGTTTAATGCTGGTTTTTTATAATATTTTTTATAAATATAATCTACCACATCATCATTTTCCGTCATTAAAGATTTGGCACTGAACATAGCATTTCCTTGAATTTGTGGCGTGTTACGTGCTAACTCTATTTGTGTTGGTAATTCTTTATAATCGTCCCACGCTTTATCGCTGTTGTTTCTAATTTTATAAGGACCGTTACCAACATATAGGTTGGTGTTGTAATTATTTTTTGACCACCAATCAACAATTTTTCTATGTGATGCAACGGGTAGATCCATACTCCAATATACTTGTGGGGCTAAATAATCTATCCATCCTTTTTTCATCCATAACAATGGGTCGGCATATAAATCTTCATATGTAGTTTGCCCCGCTTTAGTATCAGAACCTTTTGGGTCTGTAGAATTGTTTTTCCAAACTCCGAACGGACTAATACCAAATTGAACCCATGGTTTTAACGATTTTATGGTTTCGTGAGATTGCTTTACCAACGAGTCAATATTACTTCGTCTCCAGTCATCTATTGATTGATTGCTCTGTGCGTAGTTTTTGTAGGCGACCGAGTCATTAAAGACTTCACCGGTAACCTTGTAAGGGTAAAAGTAATCATCAAAATGTATGGCGTCTACATCATAATTAGAGACCAGCTCTTCTATTATATTTTGAAAGTGGTTGCGAACTTCGGGCAGACCGGGATTGTAATAATTTTTCTTACCATAATGCACTATCCACTCTGGGTGTGTACAATAATCATGTGTTTCTGATAAAACCTCAAAATTCTCATCAAAAGTTGCTCTATATGGGTTTAGCCATGCATGAAACTCCAAGCCACGATCATGAGCTTCGGCAATCATCCATTTCAGAACATCTGTATTCCATTGAGGTGGAGTACCTTCTTCACCTGTTAGAAATCTTGACCAAGGAGCATATTCAGATTCGTAAAAGGCATCACCAGCTGCACGTACTTGTAATATAACGGCATTGTAATGTTCCTTTTCGTAGAAATCTAAAATCTTTAGGTAGTCTGCTTTTTGTTTTTGTGCAGAATCGGCTCCATTCTTTGGCCAATCTATATTGACCACCGTAGCGATCCAAACACCTCTAAACTCTCGTTTGGGGTATTTTTCATAAGATTTAAAAATTCCGCAAGAACTTAAAAGAAGTAGTAAGGCAAGTAGTGATAGTTGTTTTACCATAAATTTAAAAAAGACCCATTTTAAACTAAAAATAGGTCTTTTAATTCAATTTAGTTGTTAGTTGAATTTATGTCTTACAAAGGCTTCCATTGCTGCGTATGAAGATAGGCCCATTGCTTTATATTTATTAGCGGTATCACGATTTCTTTCTTCGGCGCGCATCCAGAATTCTCTAGAATCATCGCCTTGAAACATTACACCATCTTTTTGAGATTGATGACAGAAAATGGCATTTCGCTTTTTCAAAACTTGACCCGGACTCATGGGTACTGCCATTTCAATTTCATTGATGTCCCACTCATGCCAAGCGCCTCTATATAACCATAACCAACAATCATTCATGAAATCTTTAGATTTTAGCTTTTCGCATGCTGCAAATACAGCATCTAAACACACTTTGTGTGTGCCATGCGGGTCTGCTAAATCGCCTGCTGCATAGATTTGATGAGGTTTTATTTCACTTATGATATTGGCAACAATGGTAATGTCTTCATCAGATAAATTTTTCTTTTTTATAGTACCTGTTTCGTAGAACGGTAAATCTAAAAAGTGAACGTTTTCATCTTGTAACCCCATGTATCTGGTTGCTGCATAAGATTCACCTCTTCTTATTTTGCCCTTTAAATTTCGCACTTCAGGCGAGTCGATATGGGTTTCGTTCTTTTCAGAAAGCGATTTGATAATTTTATTGGCTTCGTCAGAAGGATTTATATGTAATGCTATTTCAGCATATTTTCTTGCATCGGTATCTGAAACCGCTATGTTTCCAGAGGTTTGATAAACAATGTGCACTTCATGACCTTGTTCTACCAGTCTATCAAAAGTTCCGCCCATAGAAATTACGTCATCATCTGGGTGAGGGCTAAATATAATTACTCTCTTTTTAGCCGGGTTGGCACGTTCTGGTCGATAAGTGTCATCGGCATTTGGTTTACCACCAGGCCATCCGGTAATGGTATGCTGTAGTTTGTTGAACATTTCAATGTTCAGGTTATAAGCATCGTTCAGCGCTAAAAGATCAGCCATGCCGTTGTCGTTGTAATCTTTGTCGGTCAAACTTAAAATTGTTTTTCCTGTAGTCTCACAAAGCCAAACAATTGCTTTTGCTTTCAATTCTTCTGTCCATTCACAGGCATCTACCAACCAAGGAGTTTTGTTTCTGGTCAACTCGCTTCCGGCACCGGTATCTAATACAAAGGTGCAATTGTCATGTTGCTGCAGATAGGTTGCAGGTACATGAGAGGAAATTTCACCTTCAATAGTTTTTTTGATGATGTTGGCTTTGTTCTGTCCCCATCCTAATAATACTATTCGTTTTGCTTTTCTTACCGTAGAAATTCCCATGGTAATGGCTTTTCTAGGTACATTGTCTATGCCTAAAAAAGATGGGGCCGCATCTACACGGGTAATGTGATCAAGGGTAATTACTCGTGTGCCAGAATTAAAGTGAGATCCAGGTTCATTAAAACCGATATGACCCGTTCTACCAATACCTAAAAGTTGAAAATCCAGTCCGCCATGTTCTTTTATTTTTTGCTCATAACTTAAGCAGTAGACCGTTGTTTCCTCATTACTTACCGTACCATCTGGAATATGTATATTCTTTTCTGGGATATCTACATGATTAAAAAGATGCTCGTGCATGAAGTAGAAATAACTTTGAATATTATTTGGCTCCATAGGGAGATATTCGTCTAAGTTAAAAGTGACCACATTTTTAAAGCTTAGACCTTCTTCTTTGTGCAAACGTACCAACTCTTCATATACCCTTATTGGCGAAGAACCTGTAGCTAAGCCCAAAACACAATTTCTTTTTTGCCCTTGTCTCTTTTTGATCAGTGCAGCTATTTCATGCGCAACTTGAATAGAGGCCTCATTAGAATCTTGGAAGATTACGTTATGTATTTTTTCGAACCTGGTTTCTTCAAACTGACCAATTGGTTTGTAACTGATATCGATTTTGGAATCTTTTACGGCGTTTTTCATATGATTATGATAGGTTTTTGGATTTTTAAATCATGCAAATATATGCGTTATTTTGATTACTTGCGGTTTTTTGCAATAAATTATGCCGTTTTTTGCTGTTAATTAATCTTTAATATGTGTTTACATTATATTAACGTCACAAAACGGCATGTGATAAAAATCGCTATCTTTGCCATATTTATTAGAAAAATTGCCATTACATGTTAAAAGAGGAACGTCAGCAGACCATTCTAAACGAAGTAGATCTGCATAATAGAATTCTCATTACCGATATTGCCGAGGCATTAGATGTGTCAATAGATACCATAAGAAGAGATGTAAAAGAGCTTGATGCCGAAAATAAGCTTAGAAAGGTGCACGGTGGTGCTATTTCTATGGGTTACATGACCAATAGTGCAAGAAATACCAATATCTATAAATTAGATGATAAAGTTGCCATAGCGACAAAGGCCATTTCAATGCTGCGAGATGGTGCGGTTATTTTTTTGGATGGAGGAACAACGTGTATGGAACTGGCACGTATTATACCCGAAAACATGAACCTTACATGTTTCACCATAAGTTTGCCCGTTGCCATGGAACTTTCCCATAAAGCCAATATTAATGTGATTTCTATTGGAGGGCAAATTTCAAAAGAGGCACAAATTGCGATAGGGGCAAATGCAATTCATCATATTTCAGAAATACGGTTCGATTATAGTTTTATTGGAACCGGTTATGTTGATGCGACCTTTGGACTGACGGAGTTTGATTGGGATATTGTTCAAATTAAAAAGGCAATAATAAAGGCTTCAAAGAAAACGGTATTATTATCGATTTCTGAAAAACTGAATTCTCAACACCGTTATAAAACCTGTGACATCAGTTCTATTAATACAATGATAACCGAATTGAACCCAAACGATTTATTGCTCAAAGCTTTTAAAAACCACGATGTAAAAATTATATAATTAAATGGATTATAAAAAAATAACCGAAACCCCTTCGAACCACAATGATCTTGAGTTAATGAATACCGAGACTATTCTTCAAAAAATGAATGAGGAAGATAAGAAGGTGGCATATGCTGTAGAGCAAACTATTCCGCAGGTTACAAAACTTGTAGATGCATTGGCAGAGCGTTTTAAGAACGGTGGTAGATTATTCTATATAGGGGCAGGTACCAGTGGACGTTTGGGTATTCTTGACGCCTCTGAAATACCGCCAACCTTTGGCATGCCTCACGAACGTGTAGTGGGTTTAATTGCAGGTGGAGATACAGCTATTAGAAAAGCGGTGGAAAATGCAGAAGACGCTACACAACAAGCATGGTTAGATTTAAAAGAACATGATATCAACAGTACCGATGTTGTTGTTGGTATTGCTGCATCGGGAAGTACACCTTATGTAATCGGTGGGTTGGAAGATGCTAAGAAAAACGGAATTTTAACTGCGGCCATAACCAATAATCCTGGTGCTCCTATTGCTAGAATAGCCGATATTCCTATTGAAATTAATGTAGGACCGGAATTTTTGACCGGTAGTACCAGAATGAAAAGTGGTACTTCTCAAAAATTAGTATTGAATATGATTTCTACTGCCCTTATGATTAAAATAGGTAGGGTGAAAGGGAACAAGATGGTGAATATGCAATTAAGCAATGATAAACTTGTAGATCGTGGTACACGATATATTATGGAAGGTCTTGATATTGGCTATACCGAGGCTGCCGAGTTATTGAAAATACATGGGTCTGTTAAGCTGGCAATAGAAGCCGGCAAGCAATAGGTTTGGTAGTTATAATAATAGAAAGCCTGAATACTATAATTTGTATTCAGGCTTTTTTATGCTTTAATTTTTAGGAACTAATTTATAAATTCCCTTGCCTTCAACAGCTACGTATATTAATCCGTCTGGTCCTTCATGTACTGCTCTAACTCTTCCCAGACCGTCCATTAATTTTTCACGTGCAGTTACTTTATTTCCGTTCATGACCAATCGCTCTAAGTACTGAAAAGCCAAGGAGCCTACCAAAAGGCTACCTTCCCAATTTTTATATTTATCTGTAGATACGTATGCCATACCGCTAGGAGCAATAGAGGGTACCCAATAATGAATTGGCTGCTCCATGCCTGCCATTTCTGTTTTGTCGGTAATTGGTGTTCCGCCATAATTTATTCCGTATGTTACCAACGGCCATCCATAATTAGCACCTTTTTTAATGATATTGATTTCATCCCCTCCTCTTGGACCATGTTCATTGTCCCAAATCTCTCCAGTTACGGGGTGCATGATTAAACCTTGCGGATTTCTGTGTCCGTAACTGTAAATGGCAGTCTTTGCACCTTTTTGGTCAACAAACGGATTGTCTGAAGGTATGCGACCGTCATCGTGTAATCTATATATTTTGCCTCCATCCCTTTTAATGTCTTGCGGGTTTGTTTCCCTATCACCGCGTTCACCTATGGAAAAGTAGAGATAACCATTTTTGTCAAAGGCAATTCTTGATCCAAAATGCTGTCCCTTAGTAGTATTGGGCGAGGCTTTGTACAAAACCTGATTTTCGGTCAATGCGTTGTTCTTTAATTTTGCTCTCATAATTGCAGTGTGCCCTCCCTTTTCTTTTCCTTCTGTAGAAGCGTAGGTAAGGTATATCCACCCGTTTTCTTGATACTTTGGGTGTAAGGCAATATCTAGCAGACCGCCTTGGCCTCTATTATAAACTTCAGGGACATTACCGATTATCGATTTTTTACCATTTGCAAAATGTATCAATTTTCCCTCTTTTTCGGTGATTAATAAACTTTTGTCGGGAAGGAATGTAAAGCCCCATGGTATCTGTAGCTCATCGACGAACAGCTCAGTGGTGAAAAAGACTTCTTTTGGGGTAGTTACTTTGTTTTCAGGGTTTTGTGCGCAAGAAAAATTAAGCGTTACAACGAATAAAAGTGGGATAATAATACTATTTTTCATATTAAGGCGTTAGAAATATATTAATGAACACGTGAATAAACTAAAGATAAAATATAAGTAAAAAATTACACCAAAGAACTATAAAGATCCCAAATCGAAATTGTTCTTAAAAAAGATACTTAACCTATGCTCCCAAAACAACAGCGGTATACGCTGTATGTACTATTTCTGATTGTTATTTCAGTAATTGGTACTACGGCTCTGGCCAACTCCAAAGTAAGTACTTTGTACGCAGAGGTGGCTCATGTAATCGAAAAAGCCGTTTCGGTTTCTACCAAAATTCAACCCACTTTAGAAAAGAAGGAAAAAGTTATACGTAAGTCTAGCTTAGCAGCTCCTGCAATGTTTTCTACACCAATAGTAGGTGCGGACAATACGGTAACTTGTAATGATAACGGATTTACAATTGCTCGGTATAATTTATGTGGTGATTTTGACGATCGTATTATAAGTCTAACCGGTGGTCCTTATAGCTCAGTTTCATGGCAGGTATTAGATGGTTCTTGTTCTGCAGATGTAAATGTTGAATGTCCTAATACTACAGATACTTGTTATACGGAAATTGGAACCGGACAAACTTTTAATCTTGATGCCAGTTCTGTATCGGCTACTTCAGGCGCTGAATATAGAGTTGAAATAGACGGACAACCTTATTACTTTAAGGTAAAGAAAAGTACCATTACCCAAACGTATGTAAAACAAGATTATATATGTGGTGTAGATGGTAGAATACAAATAACAAATCTTTCAAGTGCATATGAGTTTGCTATTGATAGCGGTAGCGGATTTGGGGCTTGGCAAGGTGCAATTTTTTCTAATTTGGCACCTGGTACATATAATGTAAAGGCTAGATTAAGAAATACAGCCAATACGTGTGAATATCCGTACGAGCCAATTGTTATTGAAGAAAAGGAAATTGAAATCTCGGCAACTTTTACAGATGCGCTCTGTAGTGGAGATACCGGTACTATTACCGTTACCGCTTCCAATGTTCCCGGTCCGTATAAATATACATTATTGAATTCTAGTGGCGTTGCCCAAGAGTTTACGGCATTTGTTTCTACCAATCCCTACACTTTTTCTGCTGTAGGTTTTGGAACATATACCGTACAGGTAGAAACACAGCAATGTACGGGTGACCCGTTAAACGGAATTGACCCGCCTAGACAAAATGTAGATGTCAATGGAGACCCTTTAACCATTGGTGCGGGTGCTTCTGCTTTAGATGCTTCAACCGAGGTGAATAGTAGTTTTGGGTGTTCAGATATTTCTAGTGTAGATATTACCTTAAATACGTCAGGTGGTTCTGCGCCTTACACATTTACTGTTAATGGTGGTCCGGTACAGCCTTCTTTTGGAGATGCTTCTACTGATTCTGGTACTACTACCTTTACCGTAACGTCAGCTGGAACTTATGATTTTGTTATAACAGATAGTAATGGCTGTATCATAAATGCATCTTCAGATGTTGAAGATTTATTGCCTCCAGATGTAACAGTTGCCGGTATAGATGGTACATGTAGCAATGGTGGGGCAAAACTAGAATTTACCATTAATAACGGTAGAGGTTATAATATATCATATAGGGAAAGTGCTTCCGATTCTTGGGTAAGTACTCCACAGATTTCAGTAGCAGCAGGAACGTATAATGATATAGAGGTAAGATACCAACAAGGAGCGTTTGAATGTACTTTAGATCTTCCGTCGGTAACTGTAGATACTGTAGGATCGTTGACGGGGTCGGCTACTAAGGTTGCCGATGTAACTTGTACAAGTTCTGGCAATGATGGCGGACAAATTGATTTTGTTGGTCCATTTTCAGGAGGCTCGGGTAGTGGTTATGAATTTAGTATCGATGGGGTAAACTTTTCTACTGTATCATCGTACTCAGATTTGGCTGCGGGAACATACACACCAATTATTCGTGATGCCGGCGGATGTCGTTTAGAATTGACAGCTATTGATATTTTGGATGTTGATCCACCTACAGATTTAGATTTTGCACAAAGTAATACAAGTTGTGCCGCAGGTACTACAGATGTTCAGTTAACACCTACTAGTAATGCTGCAATAAATAGATATGAAATAATTAGTCCGGCGTATGTTGACAATGGTACTAATGATACGTTTACGGGTTTAATGACCTCACAAGCGTATATCTTTCAAATAACCGATGTTAACGGATGTTCGTATACCGAAGGTTTTAGACCGGTTGAAATAAGTTCTATTCGAGTACGAGTAAAATCTGGTGGTGACCTAAGAGTTTGTAACGGTGCTACCGACGGTACGGGATCTTTTATCGTAGATGGTTTTGCAAATAATTATACCTATGATATTAATGGCGGATTATTCTCTGGAGGACCACAAAGTAATAACGAAGTAGCACTTCCATTATCGGGTGCTGGAACATATACAATTACAGTTACCGATGCTGATACCGGTTGTACAGATGTTACATCCTTTGAAATTGAAGAAGCTCCAGTATTAGATCTTTCTACAAGTATGGTTACGGCTATGAGCTGTGCCAATGGTAATTTAGGAAGTGTAAGAGCAAATGCAACCGGTGGTTGGGGAACATATAGATACACCCTAACTCCACCTGTAGGGCCACAAATAGGTCCCAAATCTGGAAGAACCTTTAGTAATCTTTCTGCAGCGGGAACATACACATTATCTGTAGAAGATGCTGAAGGTTGTACAGATACGTTCACCTTTGACTTAAACCCAATTGATGCGCCAACTATTGCATTAGATGGTCCGTCTTCAGATTTTTGTTTTGTAGCCGGAGTAGGAGCTACGGTTGCCGTAACCTCCACTGCAGGTACTGCAGCAGTCGGTACACATCAATATAGAATTAATGGTGGTACTTTACAGGCGAGCGCTTCTTTCTCTGGCCTATCTCCTGGTAACTATACCATAGAGGTGGTAGATGGTAATGATTGCTCAGATAGCTTACCTATAACCATTGAGCCCCAATTAAGGGTAAATACCAGCATTACGGCCGAAATACCATGTGGTGGAGCAGACGGTACTATTAGAGTAAGTGTCAATGGCGGTTATACTGCTGGTGTAGGTGCTAAACAGTATGAGGTTAGTTCTGATGGTGGTGCTACTTTTGGTACTGCAATTCCACTAACTTCTGATACTTTTGATTATAACACAAATGTACCTGGAGATTATGTTTTTAGAATTACCGATAATAATACAACAAGCAGTGGCTGTGTAGCAGAGTCAGTTTCTATTACATTGAATCCACCTCAAAATATAGCCGCAGCATACGTAACAACTAGACCAGTGAGCTGTAGCTCTACCAATAACGGGGCGGTAACCATAACACCCGATGCAACAAGTGGGGTGCCACCATATGAAGTTAATTTTAACGGAAATGGTTGGGGGTCGGAAACCGTATTTTCAAATTTGACCGTTGGAACGTATTCTTATTTGGTAAGAGATGCTAGAGGTTGTGAAACCGTTGCCGATACTTTTGATATTATTTTAGATAACACGGCGCCACCAGCAACTACGGTTTCAGAAGTTCAGGCAGTATGTTCTGGTAGTGGTCCAGTTAGTGGAGGTATAAGTATTGATGCAGTTGCCGATGGTACGCCTAATTTTGATTTTATAGTAGAAGATAATACAGGTGTAGAAGTTACTCGTGTTGAAAATCAAAGTACTTTTCCGATTCAAATTTTAGATCCTTCATTGGTAACTGGAGATTATACTATCATCACGATTGATGCCAATGGTTGTACAGATATAGATACGGTTACGATTACATCAAATGAAGTGGTAATTACACCAATTCCGCCACCGGCACCTGTTGATTGTGATGATACTGCTTTCACCTATGCTGTTAATGTTAGTGGAGGTTCAGGGCCTTATCAAATTAGATTGTTGGATCAACCATCATTTTATAATCTTAATAATACACCAGGGGTCAATGACCATACTTTTAGCAATGCAACGGACGGTATTCAATATGGTGTAGCATATACTGTTGTAGTATTGGATGTGGGTACTGGTTGTACCTATGAGCAAGAAATTCCACCAGTTGAGGGTCCGTCTTCTTTAGATGTTACGGCCTCCTCCACACCTGGTGCCTGTGATATCAACAGAAATGGTGAAATAGCCTATGAAATTACTGGTTATACTATTGGTGATCAGTTAAGAATAGTATTGATCAATAACGAAGATGGATCGGAAACAGAGTTAGAAGCTGCTTTGACAACTACAGGTTTACCTTATAACGGTACCTACGCGGAATTGCCTGGGGATTATCAAATTTTGGTTGAAAATTTAACTGATACTTGTACAGATGCTGCATCCGTGACTATTGATCAGAATTTACCGGATATTGATATTTTACAGGAAGTTCCTGCAAATTGTAATGCCTTTGGTCAAGTTACCGTTCAAGGAAGAGGTGGTTCTGGCGGACCATATGAATTCGCGTTTATGAACAATGGTGATGTGCCTACTGGTACTGATTGGACAACAGATACCACGTTTACAGCTCCTGATGGTGATTATGACGTATATGTTAGAGATGCTAGCGGATGTACATCTTTTGATATTGCTACCATTATTTCTTTAGATCCAGATTTACCGGCTCCTACTTTTACCGTTGTTAATCAATGTGATCCTACCTCAACGGCATTTGATATTACCGTTACCGTACCAAATTCTTTGAATACACCGAGATTTACTCTGGGTGGTGATGAACAATTACCTACGGATGATGGTACAAATTGGACTTACACTTACACGGTAAGCAGTCCAGGTGATTATGTAGTAGATGTAGTTGATGCCAATGGATGTACAAGTCAAGGTACTGCCACGGTATATGATTTCTTGTCTGCAACAGGTGACTTTACTACCGATAGTACTTGTAATGATGCTGATGGTGAAATTACAATAACTACCAATGGAGGAAGTGGAGATTTCGATTATGAACTAACAGGTGTAGATTATAATTCATCTGCCGTTGGTCCGGTATTACAGACAAACGATCCGGTGTTTACAGGTTTAGAACCTGGTAATTATCAAGTTGTTATAACTGATCGAGTTGTTAATGATGGAACTGGTTTCTGTGAAACTACAGTGTCTAACATTATTCTCAATCAAGCGGCTCAACCTGTTATCATTTCAGAAGAGGCTATAGATATTAGTTGTAGAGATGAGAACGATGGGTTTATAGAAGTAATAGTTGGTCCTGCAAATGCAATGGTTCCTTTTACTTCGCAAGATACCCCATTAACCTATATCCTAAATGATGTTACATCTGGTACAACGGAGATTACAAGAAATAATACGGGAGCCTTTTCAGGATTGCCTGCTGGAGATTACCAAGTACAAGTGGTAACTGCACGTGGTTGCGAAGTGTTGTCTACAGTTCAAACTATTGATAACCCCGATGATTTTAGCATAACGGCAAGTGCAGCCGATTTTTCTTGTGAGCCAGGTGCTAATAGATATAGTTCTACTATTATTACGGTGAATGTAGTTGATGCAGGTACCATAGGTTCAGGTTATCAATATAGTATTACAGGGTTCGAGAACTATCAAACTGGTAATACGTTTGAAATTATAGATAATGGTTCTGCTCAGAATATTACGGTTTATGCAATAGATGGTAATGGTTGCCAAGCTACCTTTGATGTGCCAACTATCAATCCGCCTACAGATGTTATACCCACAATCATTGATATTGATATTTTAAATTGTAGAGATGATGAACGTGTACGTATAGAAGTTACGGGTACAACAGACTTTACTGTAAATACAGTTTCGGTAACAGCGGTTCCTGCAGTAACAAATTCAGCTGGTAATAATTATGTTGATGTTTACTTACCAGATGTTGGTGATTATTTATTCGAAATTGTGGACAATACAGTAGGTTGTACTTACCCAATGCCAGTTCATACCGTAAATACACCTATTGCGCCAACGGTTTTAATTAGCGAAGCTAAACCCGTTAGTTGTGCGGTACCCGGCAATGATGGAGCATTGTTCATTATGGTTGGTGATTATAGCGGTGTTTATGATTACATTGTTTATGAGGCTACCGATGATGCGAGAACAACGCCACTGGCTTCTGGTACTTTTGATACCAATAATTTCCCTGATGTTAATGGGGATGAAGCCCGTATTGATAATTTACCTGGTGGTAATTTAATAGTTGATGTAGTTTCTGTGGGTAATCCGTATTGTGCAGGTATCAGTAATGTTGCCAATATTAGAACACCTAACGGTCCGCTACAAGTAACGGCAGAATCTATAGGAAACGTTAGTTGTACCAATGATACTGGAGAAATTGTTGCTACCGGAACCGGTGGTTGGGATACCACACCTTATGAGTATAGATTGTTGATGAGTACGGATAATGGTGCTACTTATACCACTGAAATTGCCGCTTTCTCAAACAATAATGAATTTACCGGCTTATCATTCGGTTTCTATGAGATAGAAATTAGGGATGTAGAAGGATGTACAGATACAGTTGAGATAGAATTGGAAGAAGTACCGCAAATTATTGCCGGTATTAGAGAGCCACAAAGTTTAGATTGTCCTAATGGTAATAATGCTGTTCTTGAGGCTTATGATGTTACATCTGGCGATGCGCTTACCGCAACCGCTGGGGCAAGTGGAGGCTTCCCCGGTGCTGGTTATAACTATACATTATTGTATTTAAGTGGTGATGATAATACGGCTGTCGTTTCTGAAAGTGGATTACAGAATACTCCAACCTTTATTGGAGATAGTGGAGGATATATTAGTGCTGGTTGGTATGCCATAGAAGTTTCATCTAGTTTTGGGTGTTCTTTTGTTACCGAAGCTTACTACGTAGATCCGCCACCACCTATACAACCGGTTTTGGTACAGACTAGAGTACCTGGCTGTGGAGGGGGTGGTGAAATGAGAATGACCGTTGAGAATCCTGATCCGTTGTTTACATATGAATATTTAAGGGTTGAAAATGGCGTAACTATTGGTACGTATCAACCTATGACCGGCAATTCTGTAACCATTACGGGTGTTCAAGGAATTACCTATCAATTTGATGTAAGAAAGGTGAACGCTGCAGGTGCTTGCCCGGCAATTAGATCAAACGGTATAACAATGACCGATGCTACTGGGATAACATTATTACCGAACTTGCCAGATGACATTTCATGTGCTTCTGAATTGGATGGTAGAATAGAATCATTTGTGAATGGTGGTGTAGGTGAAGATTTGTTCTATTTATATGAAGGTGATCCGGTTGATGCTTTTAACCCGGCCGTTACTGCGACCATGGTTAGAGGTCCTCAAGATAACGGAACATTTGAAGGACTTGCTGAAGGATCCGAATATTATATTGCCGTAACAAGTGGAGCTACTTGTATGGATATTGCCGGTCCGTTCGAAATTATTAGACCTGATCCGATTATATTCGATGCCGTGCCTACCAATGTTACTTGTAATGGTGAAGAAGATGGTACAATAACCGTATCTGTTAGCGCTGGTGGAGAAGGATTGATCCAGTTTGCAATTGCGCCAAACTTTAATGAATTCTTTAGCGATTTCGAGAACCCAGGTACCTATACTTTTGATGAATTGGCGGCAGGTACCTATGAAATTTTGATCAAAGATGATAATGGATGTTTTGAGAAAGATTTTATAACGGTTGAAGAGCCTGATCAAATAGAGGTCATAAATATTGAAACCACTCCCGAACTTTGTATTGGAGCCAATAATGGTACAGTGGTATTCGATATAATCGGCGGTACTCCTTTTGATGATGTTCTGGTAAATCCTACTCCTTATTTTGAGTATAAGATAGAAATGGTCGATCCTGTCGATGAGAGTGGTACTGGAACATTTGCTCTTTACAATGGTGAAATTATAGAAGACCTACAAGGTGGTGCATCTTATGTAATCTATATACAAGATGTAAACTTATGTACGGCTTCAGAATTGTTTACCATTGATATTGGGGTAGATTTAACGGCAGAACCTCAGGTTCAATATGGTTGTGATGGTATATTCCCAACAAGTACAGCTACAGTTCAGTTGGCTAATGATAATTTATTGCCACAATTAATGTTTGCATTGGATCCTATAGATCCTACAGATGCTATTACGGCCAATGCTACCGATCAGTATGTTTGGGGAGATTTACCTGCTGGAGATCACATCGTATATATTTATCATGAAAATGGCTGTACCAATAGTGTGGAGTTCAGTATTGATGGTTATGAGCCTTTAAGTTTGGTGGTAGATAAAACCGGACCTAATGAAGTGCAAGCTGCGGCTGCTGGTGGCTATGGTGAATATGAGTTTTTCTTCAATGGGCAGTCTTTTGGAGAAGAGACCGTATTTACCACCAATGAAAGCGGAATAGTTAATGTGCGTGTAAGAGATGCCAGAGGTTGTGAGTTAGAACTTAATGTGCCTTTTGAATTCACCGGAATGCTTGAATTTCCAAACTTCTTTACACCCGATGGTGATAACCTTAACGACATTTGGTCTCCGAACAACAGAGAGCTTTTTGATGGTGTAGTGGTTAAAATTTATGATCGCTATGGTAGAGTAGTAGCAGAGCTAGATGAGGTAAGTGGTTGGGACGGAACCTATGAAGGCAAAGAAGTACCTACCGGTGATTACTGGTATGTTGTTAACGCCAATAGTGATGATATTAAATATGTTGGTCATTTCACCTTGTATAGATAAGTAGTATTTGAAAATATACATTTGCCGAAAAGGAGATACAATTTTGTGTCTCCTTTTTTTTATTAAATCCAATAATCTTCGGCTGTATTCTCGTCTAATATTTTAAATCTAAAATGACCTATTGAGATTTTAACTTTAAAGCAACTTGTTTTTAGGGTACATTTGATAGAAAATATTGATTTTGATGATGAGGTCTGTTATATATATTATTTTACTGGTTATTTTTCAAAGTTGTGCTTCTCAATCTAAACCTATTTTGATTGATTCAGAAATGGAAACGAATGTAAAAGAGAACCTCTCTTACTATTTATATTATCCTGAAGATTACCAAGACGAGCCGGAAAAGGATTTTCCAATTTTACTGTTCTTACATGGCGGAGGCGAATCTGGCGATAGTTTGGTGACAGTGAAAAGAAATGGACCTCCAAAATTAATTGTTCAGGGTAAGAAGTTTCCTTTTTTAATATTGGCGCCTCAAAACCCAAACGCTAAAAAATGGTGGAACACAAGGGCTGTTAAGCAGTTGTTAGATTCTATTGTGGATACTAATAGAATAGATAAAAAAAGAATCTATATAACAGGATTGAGCAGGGGAGGAGGAGCTGCATGGGAAATGGCCGTTCAATATCCAAATACCTTTGCCGCAATGGCAGTAGTTTGTGGTATGGCACCCTTGCCCTACGCATCTTGGATCAATAGAAAAATGCCCATATGGGTCTTTCATGGAGAAAAAGATAAATCTGTTCCATTCTCAGAATCTGAAAATATGGTGGCAAAATTAAAGGAAATGGGATATGAGGTTATATTTACCAGATACCCCAACGTAGGTCATAGCGCGTGGATAAAAGCCTATGAAACCGAAGCCCTTTATGATTGGTTTATGAATCAAGAATTAAAATAGATATATTCACTGCGATGAATAACAAATATACCAAATACGTCATAGGGCTAATTTTTATGGTGTTAACTGTTTGGGGTGTTTGGTATTTAAAGAATACGATTGAAATTTCAGAATATTTAGAACCTAAAGTGGTGGCAACGCATTACAATGGTGAAAACTATATTGCCGCAGATACATGTGTAGAGTGTCATGCAGACATATTCAAGAATCACATAGAAACCGCTCATTTTAATACTTCGGCAATTGCCGATGAGGTTCATGTGAAAGGTGTTTTTGAAGAGGGCTCAAATGAGCTGAATCTGAAGGGAGTTCGCTTAAAAATGATAGAAGATAATCATAATTTTTATCAACTATCAAAATCCAAATTTGGAGATACCGCAGTAGTGAAGTCAAAATTGGATATCGTAATTGGTTCTGGGGTTAAAGGACAGAGTTACCTTAGTTGGGAAAATAACGGACTTAGTCAAATACAAGTGTCATACTTTGAACCTACAAATGCATGGGTCAACAGTCCCAACTTTCCTGATTATGCTTTCAGTAGACCTGTAGATGATAATTGTTTAAAATGTCATGTCACCTTTGCCGAAAATAAAAATGAAGCTGCAAATAGCAATGCATATAATAGGAATAAGTTGTTGCTAGGCATAGATTGTCAAAGATGTCATGGTCCGTTAGAAAAACATGTTGTGCATCATAGGGAAAATCCAAACGAATTGAAGGGTGCTTACGTAGATCGTTATAGTAATTTCACAAGGCAACAGCGATTAGATGCCTGTGCGGTTTGTCATTCTGGTTTACAGGCACAACAGGTAAAGGGAAATCCTTTTTCATTTTTAGCAGGAGATACATTATCTGAATACTCTAAGAACTATCAGAATTATAATAGAAATTTAAAATTAGATGTTCATGGTAATCAAATGGGTCTTTTAAGTGAAAGTGAGTGTTTTGTAAATTCTTCTAAAATGGATTGTATTACTTGCCATAACCCTCATGAAAATGAACGGGGTAAGCACAACAATTTTAACGCAAAGTGCTTGTCATGTCATAATATTGAAGATATAAATACAACTGCTGAAATAAACAAACACGCCAATTCTCAAAACTGTATTTCTTGTCATATGCCATTGGTACCGTCTGAAGTTATGCAGTTGAAGCTTGACGACGAATCTGATGCAATACCTGTTTATATTAGAACTCACCTTATTGGAGTTTATAAATAATCTTGTATTTACAAAATAATAAAGAGTGGTCAAATAGATTTTTGACCACTCTTTATGCAACTAACAATTAACAATAATTTTAATTAATATGCTGGATCTTGAGTCAGTGTTGGTTGACCATCTACGGCTGATCTGTCAATAGCCTGACTTGGTATAGGGAAGTACTCATTTTTTCCTTCCGTAAAAGATTTTCCTACCAAGTATGTTCTATGTTGAGATTCGCTGGCTATGTAATTGTTTAAAGTTTCGGCAGCAATACCCCAACGAACCAAATCCCAATATCGGTGACCTTCCATCGCAAATTCTAGTCTTGTTTCAAAGCGAACGGCATCTCTTGCGGCAGCCTTATCTGTCCAAGGTGTGTCGTAAGTTGCAATATCATAATTTGCTGCAGCTTCACCTTCAACAATGCTAAAGTCATTTCTGTCGGTTCCTTGGGTGGCAAGGGGTACGAACCCGTCTGGGTTAGCGGCTCTTGTTCTAATTTCATTTACGAGCTCTCGTGCTCTTTCTAAAGAACCAACTTCAACTTCCGCTTCTGCCAACCATAATAAGATCATGGCATAGCGCATATATCTGTAGTTGTTGGCAGATAGATTGCCCCAGCCGCCAACACCAAAACCTTCTGGCTCTGCTACATGCTTTTTAGAAAAGAAAGGACCGGCATATGATAGATCCCGTACAAAATCTGTTTGATATATTTTAAAACCTTTGTATAGTATACCTGGTCTACCTAAAGTATGGTCTATTCTAGGGTCTAAAGTGGCCGTTTCTGCACTTGTACCATCATCATTGGTATCTATTGTGATATCTTCTGCATCGAAATTTTCAATTAATGGCAAACCATTTTCAGTTCTATATGCATTTACCAAGTTTTGAGATACCTGATAAAATCCGCAACAGCCCCATGGATCTGTGTATGGATGAGCAAGGCCCATTCCTCTACTAGAAGCTTGGTCTGCCGCACTGCTTACTGCATATTGAATTTCAAAGATTGACTCAGGATTATTTCTAGTGGCAACCAAAAAGTTATCTTCAAATTTAGCGGCTAGGCTAAAAACGCCAGAGTTCACTATTTCATCTAGCAATGTTTTGGCTTCACCAAGTTTTGCGGTATTTGCGGTTCCGTTTTCATCCCATCCTTGATACATCTTAGATTTTGCCAAGAAAGCTTTTGCAGCCCAACTAGTAGGTCTACCTACTTGAGATTGTGTGGTTGGTAAACTTGCAGCTGCAGCTTCAAAATCAGCTTCTATAAAAGGCCATATTTCACGATCATTAGGCACTTTTGTACTTTCTACATCATCTAAAATGTAATCTTCTTCGCTAATGTAGGGAGGCATTCTCCACATTTTACGGGCTTCCATATGAAATATACCTCTTAAAAATCGAGCTTCTGCAATTACCTGTGTTCTCTTTTCATCTGAAATATCTTCAATACTATTGGCTGTATTAATAGCATTATTTGCTCTTGCAACCCCTTTAAACAATGATCGCCATCTGTTTGTGATATGTCCATTGAAAGATTGAAAATCATATGCTTCTATAAATGATTGTTCAGGTTGATCACCAGCATCGGTACCTTTTAATGCATCATCAGATGCAATGTTAAACGCCCAGTTTTCTACCGTAACATTCCAATCGTTGGTACCATCAAGACCAGCGCCATCTATCATGGCATATGCACCTAATAATATACCATCTAGACCATCTTCGGTTTCAAGGCTGTTGGTGCTAAACTGACCTTCTGGAGTTCGTGTTAAAAATTCATCGCTACAACCAACCGTAAAGATGGCCATACAGATAAATGCGATTAATATTATGTTTTTTCTTTTCATCATTAAAATTTTAAATGTTTCATTAAATGATAGCTTGTATAAGCAATTTTATTTTTTAGTTAAGTGTTAACCTTAGACCCAAGGTATAGGTGCGAGAAACTGGCATATAACCACCATCAAAACCTAAAGTAGCATCATCTCTGTTACCCGCTTGAATCTCTGGATTTAGACCTGTATACTTTGTCCAAGTAGCCAAATTTTGACCTTGTACATATATTTGTCCTCTTGATATTCCTATTTTTTCCATTAAATCAGAAGGGAATGAATAGGTCAACTGGACATTCTTAAGTCTAAAATAACTACCATCTTCAATGAAATAAGATGAAGGTCTACTACTGATTTGATCGTTTGCATCCATGATAGGAACTGTGGCATTAGGGTTTGCCGCTACCCACTCACTAACAGGTGCGGAAGGATTCGCAGGTTGCCAAGCATCATAAAGTGCTCTTTTTGATCTGTTGCCTTGAAAGGTGTTGAAATCTGCAAAATACCTTACGTAATTGTAAATGTCATTTCCTTCTGAGCCATTACCGAAAATGTTCAAGGCTAGGTTTTTGTAACTAACATCTATATTTACCCCATACGTGAAATCTGGGTGCGGACTACCAATGATTGTTCTGTCATCATCATCAATTTGTCCGTCATTGTTTACATCGGTCACTTTTAATTTACCAGGTGCATTGTAGCTGCCATAGGTTGGCCATGCATCTGCCTCTGCTTGAGATTGAAATATTCCTTCGGTCTTAAAACCATAGAAAGAAGATATGGGTTCTCCTACTTGGGTTATGGTCAAAGAAGGTACTCTAGAAGCATCTCCGAACAATACTGTTCCGTCATCGGTTTCACTTAATTTGTCAACTTCATTTTTGTAGGCAGATAAGTTAAAGCTTACACCATATCCCCAATCGCCTTTTTTATCATCCCAAGATATTTGAAGATCTACACCCTTGTTGGTCATTTCTCCAACATTGAAGAAAGGTGCTTGTGCATCACCTGCTGTATAGGTTATCTGTCTTCTGAACAACATATCGGTCGTTATTCTGTCCCACAAATCTAAACCTACATTAAATCTACGGTCGAACATTGATAAATCTATACCTATGTTGTTTGATGTGGTTGTTTCCCATTTAGCATCGGGGTTACCATAACTCTGAACATCAAAACCAAGCGTGGGTGCACCGGTAGCCCCGTCAATAGGGTAACCTGCGTTAAAAATATTTGATCGGTATGTAGTATATGAGTTGTAATCACCAATTTCTTGGTTACCTGTTTTACCCCAACCATATCTAAGTTTTAATTCATCTACATTTTCGAGATTCTCCATAAACGCCTCGTCAGAAACTCTCCAACCTAAACTGAATGCTGGAAAAATAGCACTTCTAGATGCGGATTGAAATCTAGATGAAGCATCGTTTCTTAGAATAAACTGTGCTAAATATTTACCGTCATAGTTATAATTTAGTTTTCCAAATTCAGAGAATAAAGTGTAATCCCTAAATGCAAAGCCGTAATTACTAGCAGTGGTAGCATCCCCCAAATCCAAATAACGCTGAATATCAAGTGTTTCAAAAGCATAACCGTTTCTGCTGGCGCCAAACTCTTCACCATAAGCCTCAATACCTTCAACCCCAATATATGCATCAAAATTGTGAACTTCGTTCCAGGTTTTGGCATAGGTCAATACCGTATTCCATTGCCATTGGTATTCATAACTGTTGGTAGAAGTAGACCCACTAATAAAATTACCTTCTACATATTCCGGATTTTGTCTCCTTAAGTATCTACCTCTTTCTCCTGTTGCGTCTACACCAAAACTAGACTTTACTTGAAGGTCTTCGGTAATGTCATAGGAAGCAAATACATTACCAAATACACGTAAACGATAAGTTCTGTTATCTTGTTCTCTATATAAAGTTGCATACGGATTAAAGTTGTTGCCTAAATTAGCACCTCTACTACCGGCAAAATTTCCGGCGATATCATATATGGGTAATAAAGGGTGGTGCTTGTATGAACCTGATACGGCGTTTTGTTCTTCATCGTTTCCAAAACCACCTTTTCTGTTATCAAAATTTACCGAAAGATTTTCTCCAATGGTCAATTTTTTATTCAATGCCTTAAATTCAGTGTTTGCACGGATAGATGTTCTGTTATAACCCACAAACTTTGTGATGGCATCTTGAGCAAAGTACCCTAGTGTAAAGGCATATCTTGCATTCTCAGTTGCCCCGGATGCTGAAATTTGGTGATTTAAAATTGGAGCGGTCCTCGTAACTTCTTTCCACCAGTTTGTATCTGCAGAACGTACAATGGCATTTATATTTCCTTCTTCTAGTGCATACAAATCTGGATCGGTTCCTGGGTCACCTTCCATGGCACCACTAGGAAATACATAGTCAGGTATTCCTATTTCTCCATTTGGACCAAAAGAATATTGACCGTGACTTGGATCTTTTCCTGCATATAAATCGGCTAAATAAAGGTATTCACCTAATTCTGCCGCATTTAAAGCTTCTACCTCTCCTAGACCGGATTGTAGACCATAATAGGTGTCATAGGTAATTACCGGTTTGCCCATTTTACCTTTTTTGGTGGTGATAATGATAACCCCATTTGCAGCTCTTGAACCGTAAATTGAAGCGGCAGATGCATCTTTAAGAACCTGTAGGGATTCAATGTCGTTGGGGTTAAGATTTGCCTGTGATCGAGATGGTACCCCATCAATAACGTATAAAGGGTCATTGTTACCAATGGTACCAAACCCTCTAATTCTTACGGTAGCCTCACCACCTGGCGTAGCATCGTTCACAATACCTATACCAGCAGCTCTACCTTGAAGTTGCTGGGCAAAAGTTGTTGCAGGAACGGCATTTAGTTCTTCAACATCTACTGTCGATACTGAGCCTGTAACATCTCGTTTTGATTGTGAGCCATAACCTG
The DNA here is from genome assembly GCF_003075045.1 of Maribacter litoralis. Taxonomy (GTDB): domain Bacteria; phylum Bacteroidota; class Bacteroidia; order Flavobacteriales; family Flavobacteriaceae; genus Maribacter; species Maribacter litoralis. The sequence goes on from NZ_QCZD01000005.1 coordinate 112,322, forward strand.
TTACTACAACCTCGTCTAAAGCAGCTGCATCTTCAGTTAAAGTTACAGAAATAGGCGAGGAGCTCGCTGCCATTTCTACGGTTTTAAAACCTACATAACTAATGACCAAGGTTGCTGATGAAGCTACATTAATTGTGAAATTTCCATCGAAATCGGTTTGGGTTCCATTTGTAGTGCCCTTTTCAATAATACTGGCTCCTGGTAACGGGGTGCCGAGATCATCTAATACTGTTCCGGTAACAGTAGTTTGAACCAATGTTGGTTCATTGCTCATTGATTCAATTGGTTTTTCATTAGCTCTTATACCATTAAAGCATAAAGAGACTAAGACCAATAAGAATCCGGTTCTTAAGACTGCGTGTCTTTTTTTGGATTTTACTGATTTAAAATCTAGTTTTTGATTCATAATTAGTTGTTGTTTGATTAATTGTTGATTTATTATCTAATCTTAATTTGAGTTAAGATATATATAATATTATCATAATATTAGTTAATATTTTATCAAATAACCAATATAATTACTAAAAATTTATCATGAATGTATTTGTAGTTTGATAGGTGTCGTTCGTCGATTGTAGATCGTTATTCGTCTTCGATTTTTGTAAGATGTTTAATGCGAATTGTTATAAATCGGAATAAAAAGAGGGGTTGATCAGTCCATTAATATTACGGACTGATCAACCCCATTGAAATTAAATGTTTTAACTTAATTATTGGTAATTGTAAACTCTTGAAAAAAATTAATTTTCAGGTTTATCTTAAGGTGTTACTAATTTAATATTCTCATTTTTTCTGAAAAACTCTGATTGAGTCCCTATTTTGAGTAACTACATAATACGGTTGCCCGCCATTACTATTTTTAATAGCGGTAATATTTTTTGCATCGCCTGGAATAAAAAAGCCACTTTCTGTAGTAGGGATGGTTTTAAAATTGCCTTTTCCGTCATTTTTAAGAAGAAGGCCATTAAAAGCATCATATCTACCTACAAAAACTTCATTTCCAAAATCATTGCCAACTAACAATATATCGCTATAACCATCATCATTATAATCAATGATTTCAATATCGTTAATTGTGGAATATTGTACCTCTATGGGTAATTGATGAACCTTGAATTTTCCTTCACCTGTATTTTCAATATAAATGGTTCTATCAAAATTTGCAGTTAATTTTTTAGCTCCTTCAAGTTCTTTAGGAGTAAACAAAGTACTTTGAGTGGTGGCTGCGTATTCTTTATATAAATTAAATTTTGATCGAAATAATGGACTTTGCCCGAATAAATCTCCTCCAAAGTTTACCGGAGCTGAGATATAAGTAGTATCGCTATAATTTTTTTTCAAATAGGCGAATGCCACGGGGTCAACCGTTCCGTTATTGTCAAAGTCTTTATATAATATATTTACCGGTCTTTCTGTTGTTGGCTGATAAATATTGTTACCTCCTAAATTACCTACTACATAATCTATATCACCATCGTTATCAAAATCGGTTGCTTTTATAGTCTGCCACCAACCAAATAAACTATCTATTCCGGTTTTGTCTAAAATTTCAAATCCAGATTCTTTATTTTTAAGAAAGGTAATGGGCATATATTCACCAACAACTATTAAATCTAATCTACCGTCATTATCAAAATCTTGCCATAATGCATCGGTAAGCATTCCTATATTTCTTAGATCAGGTGCGAGGGTATCTGTAACATCCTTTAAAATCCCATTTTCATTTAATAATAAAAAACTTTTATCCGCAATTGGAAATTTAGCAAACGGAGTTCTACCTCCAATAAAAAGATCATCATAACCATCATTGTTAAAATCTCCTACGGTAACTACCGAACCACTAGCTTGAATGTTTGGCATTTTGTTTTCACTAATCTTAAAATTGCCTTTACCATCATTTATGAAAAGACGGTCGGTGTAGAATTCTGGTCCTTTCATAAACTCATTACTTCCAGAAACTAAGTATAAATCTAAATCACCATCATTGTCAAGGTCGAAGAGCGCCATGCTTTCCTCTTCAAATGTCTTATTGTAAACATCTGTATATAATGGTTTGTTAGAGAAATCACCATTCTTGTTTTGTATGAAAATCTCTGGAGCTTTTCCAGAAGAACTGCCTATAATGAAATCTTCTATTCCATCACCATTTACGTCGCCTGTAATTGTACAAGGACCGTTTTGAGTTAATTTTTTAGGTAAAATTCTTTGAACATTAAAATCGACCATATCCAGCTCATCATGCATATAATTGACACCAATAGAACTAGAAATTTCTTTTAAAATTGGCAAATTTTTCTTTTCTGTTATTGGAAAAGCTAATGAGTTCTTATCTATCTCGGTTGCATTTTTATAATCAATGCTTACAGTGGTATTGGTTTTTGGGCTATCCAGTTTTTGATATTTCCCATCGGGCCATACAACTTCAATGGATTTAATCTGATTTTTATTGTTTATTCCAAAATGGATTACATCATCTACACTAGACATATAACCTCTAGTTAAATATTGTTCATGTAATTGAAAGTTGCCTTCAGCGTCTCTCAAAACAATTTTAGAGCCGATTGCATTTCTATTTTTATCCGGACCTTCTAATTTTACCTTTAGAAAGTTTGATTTTATTTTTTCATTACTGTTCGTGTTATTTTGAAACAGAAATGCTTCGTCATTAATATTGTTTACTACGTAGTCTAGGTCGCCATCATTATCAAAATCGCAATAGGCGGCCCCATTTGAAAAGGATGGAATATCTAACCCCCATTTATTACTTGAGTTTTTAAATGTACCGTTCGCAGTATTTTCAAAAGAATAGTTTGGAATTTTTACTACAGGTATAGAATCAAGAATTTGACTTGGACTTAAAAACCTACGAACGTTAAAATTATATTCGCCAAAATCTAAATCGGTAATATCTCTAGGAAATCCGTTGGTGATAAATAAGTCTTTATATCCATCATTATCAGCGTCGAAAAATAAGGGCGACCAGCTCCAATCTGTTCTCGAAATACCTGAAAGTAATCCTACTTCGCTATAGGGGAGGTTTGGACCTTGCCCTACTTGTAGCATATTACGCATGTATTGGTGGCTGTAGCCATATCTTTTGTTCATTACATAGTCGTTATACTTTGTATCACGTATAGTAGTTTTTAATCGGTGATTGGTTTCACCTAGCATATCTAAGGTGATAATGTCTAAATAACCGTCATTATTAAAGTCGGAAATATCATTACCCATTGAAAATTTACTTTGATGCTTAATGAGATCATCAATATTATTTGAAAAAGTTCCGTTTTGATTGTTCGTATATAAGATGTCATTAGTAAGGTAATCATTACTGATGTAAATATCTGACCACCCGTCATTATTAAGGTCTGAAATTGCGATACCTAAACCATAACCTTCTATGGTTATACCTGCTTCAATAGTTACATCTGTAAAGGTATTGTCTCCATTATTGCGATAAAGCCGATCATTGCTAAGAGCGGAACCATCGGTAATTTTTTTTCTGTAATTTGATGGTAGTACATGCACATCAACATTGTTTAATACATATAAATCTAATAGACCATCATTATTGTAATCAAAAAATGTTGCGTTCATACTATTGCCCGAATCTGCAATACCATATTCATTTGCCATTTCTTTGAATTCAGGTATTCCATCATCATTCAATCCTTGATTTACAAATAACATATTGGCTTTCTCTTGCTTGGAAGGGTACATAGCCGCACAGATGTAGATATCTAAAAATCCGTCATTATTAATGTCAACTGTTGCTACACCTGTTTTCCATTTTTTTGTGGCAGAAGTTCCACTAATCTCCGTGACATCATTAAATTTTAAATTACCTTGATTTAGGTATAGCTTGTTGCTGACTTGGTTACCTGTAAAGAATACATCGGGTTTATTATCATTATTAAAGTCTCCAATAGCAACACCTCCACCATTGAAAATGTATTCACTTGTTAATATATTAAAACTGTCAGTTTCAATGATTTTATTATTGAATGTTATACCAGAATGGTCCGATTCTATTTTAGAAAATAGTTTACTGTCCGTCTTTTTACAGGAAGAAAGGGGTATTAAAATCAGTAAAATTATTGCAGAAAAAGTTTTCATACTGTTTGAAAAGATAAGTGTTGTTGATAATATCGTTTAAGAAAAATTTTAGACCGATAATTAGTAAGCTAGTTGTGTTTGATAGGCTTAAAGATAATAAAAAGAGGCTGTTTTGTTAAACAGCCTCTTTCTCTAATTATGAAATAATTTGTGCTTAATTACCAACCTGGGTTCTGTGTTAATACACCTCCACTTTGGTCAATAGCATTAATTGGAATAGGGAATAGGTTGTGCTTTTCCGTATAAGTCCCAAATTTAGAATTATAGTCGGCTTGATCAATATCATCACCTTCATTATCAATATAGGTGTTAATAGTTTCTTCGGCAATACCCCAACGTCTTAAATCAAATAAACGGTGACCTTCCATTCCAAATTCTAAACGACGCTCAAAACGAACAGCGTCGCGAGCATAATCTTGAGAAGGAAAAGAAGTATAAAGTTCTATCTGATAATTTGCTGCATCAATGTTGTCATCTTGCTTGCCATCTTCATCAAAGCCTTTAACGTATGTCATATTTTTAGCTCTATTTCTTACTTGATTAACATAAGATAAGGCCAATGCTAAATCAGGTGTTGATTTTTCAACAGCTGCCTCGGCTGCCATTAAAAGAACATCTGCAAAACGCATAACGTTATAGTTAATTCCAGACCAATCTGATCCCCAACCACCAGTTCCGCGGTTTGCGTCTACCTCATCGGCCTGATAAACATTTTTCTTTGGAAGGTATGGTCCAGAAATATCGCTGAATGAAGCTCTAATCCATTCTTTGCCAGGGTTAGGTCCAAAACCATTATAATCTATACCTCTTCTAGATACAGTATAATCTAGTCTTGGGTCTAATGGGCCTTCGAAAGGTGTAAAGTCTGTTGGAGTTTCACCATCTTCTTCATATGATGGGATACCATAATCACTAGTAACATCGGTATCTGCGAAAGTGTCAAACAAAGGTAAGCCCGATTCATCTGTTTGAAATGCGTTTACTAAATCTTGCGTTGGTTGGTAAAAACCACAACAAGTACCTAAAGGTCCGCCTCCTGGAAAATTTAATGTTCCGGCTCCGTTACCATTAAAAGAACGTCCATCATCCGATGAAAACTGAATAGCGAACATTGATTCAGCAGCGTTTTCACCTGCATAGTTGAAGTTACTTACATATTCAGCATTTAAGCTATATGGACCTTCAGTAATTACATTTTCCAATAAAGGTAAAGCTTCGTCCCACTTCTCTTGGTATATATATGCCTTAGCCAAGAAAGCTTGGGCTATCCAAAAATTAGCTCTACCATTAATAACACCCGTACCTAACAAACTAGATGCTTCTTGGAAATCAGCTTCTATTTCAGCCCATATAGGACCAGGGTTAGGTTGGTTAAATTCTTCATTTCTTAAATTCTCAACAGAAAGAAATGGTACATTACCAAAGAACTTTTGTAATTCAAAGTTGTAATAACCTCTTAAAAACAATGCTTCACCTCTTTGAGAAGATAAATCCTCATCTGGTATTTGGTCAATAAGATCTAAAACTGCATTACATCTATTTACACCACCAAAAATTGCGCTCCATCTACCTAAAAACCAGTTGTTACCAGTTTGCCAATCTAGAGTTTCAAGTTGAAATAAAGCTGTGTTGTCACCATCTTCACTACCTCTATGTGCATCATCTGCAATTACATCTGTCCACCAGTTATCTCCACCGGCAGCAACACCTTCTCCTTGACGATTAACTCGTTCGCCATCAAGAACAGAATACGCCGCTGTTAGTTTTAAATCAACTCCGGTTACATTTAATAATGCTTCATCAGAAAGTGCTCCTGTTGGAGCTATTTCGGTAAAATCGTCACTACATGCACCTAGCATCATGCATGTGAGCGTTATTGAATAAATTAATTTCTTTTTCATTTTTTTAAAATTTTAAATTAACACCTAAGGAGTAAATTGAAGCTAAAGGATAGTTGTTATCAGAAACACCTATAGTTAGGTTGTCAATAGCGCCACTATCTAAGAATCTTGGCTGTAATTCCGGGTCAACACCATCATACCCTGTGATAGTGAATAAATTGGTGCCTTGAAGGTAAAATCTAACACTGTCCATCCCCATCATTTTAGAGACTTTTTCGTTAAAAGTATACCCTATTTGAAGGTTCTTTAATCTCATGTATGATCCATCTTCAACGAAGAATGAATTGGCGGTACCTTCATTATTAGTAATACTAGAACTCAATGCTGGTAAAGAAGCATCTAAATTATCTGGTGTCCAAGAATCTAGGACACGTACACTTCTGTTTGCATCAAAGAAAGTTGGAAGATCTGTATATACTTTATCATTATTGAAGATTTCATTTCCTTGAGAACCTTGGAAGAATGCAGACATATCAAATCCTTTATAACCCATAGTAAGGTTAACTCCATATGTAAAATCTGGGTGAGGATTTCCAATAAAAGTTCTATCATCATCATTGATAACACCATCTCCTGTTATATCTCTATACTGAAATCTACCAACTCCGTCCTCTGGGGTAGCAAATCCTTGATCTGCTGCAGCAGCAACTTCTTCTGGTGTAGCAAAGATTCCTTCAACTACTCTACCGTAAAAAGATGAAATTGGTTGTCCTTCTTGAGTTCTTGTTACAGTACCAGTTGTTCTGAACCCTCCAAAACCAGTTTGAAATGCACTGATCAATTCTGTAACTTCATTTTTGTAACTAGAGAAATTCATGTCAATACCATAGCTGAAACCAGAATCAGTAACATCGGCATAACTTATCGTAGCGTCTACACCTTTATTCTCTATTGATCCTAAGTTAACGTAAGGTGGGGCAGCATCGATTGAAGTAGAACTGTATTGGCTACCATCTTGATTAATTAAATCCTTGGTTTTTATGATAAAATATTCAGCACCTAAATTAAGTTTGTTGTCAAAGAAACCTAATTCAACCCCAAAGTTGGTAGTTTCACTTGTTTCCCATCTTAAATCTGGATTTCCAACTGCATTTAACAATGCTCCAGGGGTAGCGCCTCCACTGCCGTTAAATACATAGTTACCATATTGCTCGCTCACTACCGATATATTAGTGGTAGGGTTGTTAACCGGTAAAGTTTGATTACCTAACTGACCCCAAGATCCTTTTAATTTAAAACGACTAACAGTGCCGTCTGTAGGCCAGAAATCTTCATTACTTACTACCCAACCTGCACTAAAAGAAGGGAATACATCACTCTTATTGTCACCTAGAAACCTAGATGATTCATCTTTTCTTACCGTGGCAGTTAATAAATATTTACCTGCGTAGTTATAGTTTGCCGTACCGAAAAGAGAGAACAAAGAAGAGGCATTGTCGTAGGCATAAGCAACGTTTGCAGCACCTAATCCATTGCTAAGAAGATAATATTCTGGAGTTTCAAAAAAGTAATCTGTTCTTGAAATTTCCTTGCCTTTACCTGTAACGTTAACTGCTTCAATACCAATTAAAGCATTGATGCCATGGTCACCAAAACTTTTGTTATAACTTAAAGTGTTCGACCATACCCATTCATATGAGTCTTGATCTGCTTCTCTTAAGGTATTAGTTGCTATTGGTTCAGAAGATTCTGGAATTAGAGCTCTGAAGCGTCTATCGTTGTAAGCTCTTATCGATCCACCTATAGAGGTTTTAAATTGTAACCCGTCTATTATGTCTAAAGTAGCATATACATCTCCAAAAATTCTCAAGGATTTATTGAAATCATCAGCTTGTCTATTTGCTTCTGCTACTGGGTTGTTAGGATTTGAAAGCCCGGTGTCATTACTATAGTTACCTGCATAATTGCCTTCGTCATCAAAAACCGGCACTAAAGGAGACATTCTGGTTGCAAAATTAAACCATGACTGCCCACCACTTCTTCTGTCGAACGAAATGTTTGTGTGTTCACCTATTCTAATTCTATCTCCAATTTTAAACTCTGAGTTTAAACGAACAGAACCTCTTTTAAAGCCAGTAGCAATTTGAATACCTTGTCTGTTTAAATAACTGGCAGAAAAAAGGAATTTAGATTGTTCGTTACCATTTTCTAAAGTTATAGAAGCATTTTGTGTAACGGCAGTTCTATATATTTCATCTAACCAATCTGTTCCGCCGCCAGGTTTAACCGTAGCGCTAACGGGTGCTCTTTGAATAGTAGTTGGTGTTACTGGGTTAGGTCCGTCTCCATACTGAGGGTGTGAAGGGGTAACGCCATCATTTCTTAAACTTTGAAAAATCATTTCACCATGCTGTTCTGTATTCAATAACTCAGGAACATTGGTAGCTTTAGAAAAACCAGTGTACATATCTACAGATACTCTAGCGCTATCCATATTATAGCCACCACTTTTGGTAGTTATAATGACAACACCATTAGAGGCTCTTGCCCCATAAATAGCGGCGGCACCATCTTTAAGTACGTTCATCTGGTCGATATCCGCTGGGTTGATCGAATTCAAAATACTTGGATCATCTGTTTGAACACCATCAATAATATATAAAGGGTCGTTACTGTTACCGGTACCGTAACCTCTAACTCTTACTACAGGTGTTGCTCCTGGAGAACCGTTATTAGTAATGGTTACACCCGAAACTCTACCTTGTAATGCTTCTGCAGCATTAACAATAGGGGCTTTTGTAGCCTCTGATACATCTACACTACCTACGGAACCTGTTAAATCACCTCTGGTCTGTGTAGAATAACCTGTAACGATTACCTCATCTAATGCAGCAGCATCTTCTGGTAATGTTGCATCAACACTGGTTTGGCCGTTTACAGCAATTTCAATGGTTTTAAAACCGATATAGCTAAATACCAAAGTAGCACCATCGGCTACGTTTAGAATATAGTTGCCATCGAAATCTGTTTGTGTACCATTAGTAGTACCTTTTTCTACAACATTGGCTCCAGGCAAGGGTTGACCAGATTCGTCTAGAACTGTTCCAGTAATTGTAGATTGAAGTGTCTTTACTTCAACGTTGTTTGAAGTACTTGTGTTTTCATTTGCTTGTACAAGTTGTGTACCCAAGCATACGAGCATTGATAAAACCCCAGATTTAATAAAGGAAGACCTTTTACTGGAGCCTATCAACGTGTAATCACGTTTTTGACTCATAATTGATGTTGTTTGTTAGTTTAAATTAATTGACTGAATTTTTCACTTTTTTAACTGATCATTGTGTTTAATTAATGTTAAAAAAATTGAAATCCGGTATAATAATAGCACTTTTCCTTTAATTATGGTTAATTCATTAATGTTAAATTACCGAAGACATAAAACCATATTTAGCTATTGTTATTGTAATAATCTGTATTAATAGGCGTAATCATTAGGATATCAATAATTTAGCACTATGAAAATTTTGAAATTATTAAGTTAAATTTTTAACATCTTTCTTTGATTATGTAGTAAAAAATTACGTTAAATGATAATATACAACGTTGTAGTTTGTGAAATTTCTTACTTTGTGTGGTGATGTAAAAAAGAGAATTTTTGGTTGAAAGTTTTATAGATTTTGGTAGCGAAAACATAAAATTAAAATCAGTTTTTCGTGTAAATCTGTTGTACAGAACAGGTAATTTTTTCCACCCTCTTTTAGCCCTAGTTTTTTTCTGATTTCTACCACTGAATCTGGAAAATTTCTAGTGGTGATATTGGTTTTATCGACACCCGATTTTTTAAATGATTTTTTAGAGTATTCATATATGTTTTCAATCTTGAATACTCTACCTGGAAACGTAATTAATTCTTTAGAGGTATAGAGATGTGAATTTGGATGTAATTTTTTTAGTTTGAAGTATTCTCCAACAAATTGAAAAGAGCCTGATTTTAAGATGGCTGCATTTGGTTCATATAAATATGTTTGCGGTATGGAGAAGGTGGGCATTGCATTTACTTCGTCACTTAGTTTAAAATTGAATTCTTGTTTTAGGCTATTTTTAAAATTGATCGTTTTTATATTTGGTTCTTGTTCGTAATTTTTTGTCATCAACCATAGAATTTCTTTTACATCATTGTTTACAGCTACAATATGTATTTCTTTTACGTTGCTCAATTCTGTTAATCCAATTTTTAAATCTAGAAGCGGACCGGTTTTAATCAGTAGGTTGTTAGCTTTAGTGAAAAGAAAAGATGTTTCAGTAGATATGTTTGGTTCACAATCAGATAAATAATAAACTTTTTTGTTGTTTCTATCCCGTCTAGATGGGTCTATGTACAACCAATCAAAATTACTAGCAGTGTTTTTTAAAAATTCTAGTCCGTCATCAGCGATACAGCTTATATTGTCTGCTCCCAATTGATCAAAATTATGTTGAGCTATTAAAGAAAGGTCGTTATTCTTTTCTATATGGGTAACGTGTTCAAACTTTTGGGCAAAAGCGAATGAATCTACTCCAAAACCTCCTGTTACATCAGCTATGGTTTTACCACTCAATAAACATGCTTTATAGTTGGCGGTTATTTCTGATGATGTTTGAGATAGGTTGAGTTTATTTGGGTAATATATAGTTGTAGCCTCAAACCAAGTGGGTAGTTTTGTTTTCGCCTTTGATTTCGATTCTATTTGTTCTACCAGTTCTTTTTGAGAAACATTATTGAATTTAGGTTTTGATAAAAGTATGCGGTGGACATCGGTTTTAAGGTTGTCGTCAATGAATTTTTGAACTTCAGGTTGTAGTATTTCTTTGTTCACGTATGCCTATAGGTTATGGGTAAGTGATTTTACTATGGGGTTGTCGGACAAAAATTCCTTTAAAATAACTTTGATGGCTGTATAACCCGGTACTGCAACTATCATACCTACTACTCCAAACAACAGGCCCGCAATGATGATTACCAAGAAAATTTCTAACGGATGAGATTTTACGCTGTTGGAAAATATAAAGGGTTGCGAGAAAAAATTATCAACTAGCTGCCCAAAGAGCAATCCTAAAAATACATACCCCGTTTTTGGTAAAATAACTTCACTAAAATTTGACCCTAAATTACTGGTCATTGTTAAGGTTAACATAATTACACCGCCAATAATAGGACCTATGTAGGGTATAATGTTGAATAAAGCGCATAAGAATGCGATAACCACCGCGTTTTCTATACCTACTATTAGCAAAACAATGGTGTAGATGACAAAGAGAATGAAAATTTGAAGTAATAGACCAACGAAATATCTAGAAAGCAAGCCATTTATTTTTCCAATGGAATTTGTTGTGCCCTTCTTTTTATCTACTGGAACGAAAATTAATAATCCGTGCTCAAATAGTTTGCTGTCCTTTAAAAAGAAAAAAGAAATAAAAAGTACTGAAAATAAACCGATACTCGCTGAGCTCAGTACATTTAAAAATGAATTTAAAAAGTTGGGTATAAACCCTATATCTAATCCTTGTAAAATGTTTCTTTCGAAACCGGGATCTTCAAAAACATCTTCAACTATATGTGAAGAGAGACCTAAGTGGTTGGTTATTTGATGGTACAACGTGTTTAAACTAACTTGAAGTTCATCAATATCTAATAAAGATAAATTTTTACCTTGCTCGGATAATAACGGAATGAACAAGGCTATTATGCCAGCTAAAATCCCTACCATTAATAGCATTGTTATAATTACCGCTAATATGTTCGGTAGTTTTAATCTTCTAAAAAAACGAACTAGTGGACTGCCAATAAGTGCAACCACTGCAGCAATAGCCAAATATGCCAAAACCGATTGAATGGTGTACAAAAAGTAGAGTAGAAATACAATGCCTACCAAAACGCCTACAGCTCTTAAAATGCCCTGTGAAATTGTCTTTGATGTCATATTTTAATTTTTAAAGGCGTAAGTAATAATATTGGCACCCATTTCAAGCGCTTTTTTTCTAACCTCTGCAGGGTCATTGTGTACAGTTGGATCTTCCCAGCCGTCACCTAAATCAGATTCTGATGTAAACAGCAGTACTATTCGGTTATTTTCTGAAATAGCAAAAGCTTGTGGTCGTTGTCCGTCGTGCTCATGTATTTTGGGTAATCCTTTTGGAAAAGAGTAAGTGTTGCTAAAAATTGGGTGGTCGGCTCCTAATTCCTCCAGTTCTTTGTTTGGGAAGAGTTTTTTTAGTTCTCTGGTAATGTAAGGCTTCATGCCATAGTTGTCATCAATATGTAAAAACCCGCCAGAGAGGAGGTAGTTACGCAAATTTTCTATCTCCTCATTTGAAAATACAACATTACCATGTCCTGTCATATGTAAATATGGATATTGAAAAATAGAGCTGCTGCCAACCTCTACCGTTTCAGGTTTGTTTTTTAACGTGGTACCTATATTGTCGTTGCAAAATTTTATAAGGTTGGGTAAAGCGGTGGGGTTGGCATACCAATCGCCACCACCTTGATATTTTAATATGGCTATTTCTTGAGCGTATAAGGTGTAACATGTGAAAGACATGATAAGAGCAAGGTAGATAGTAAGTTTCTTCATTTTATTTCGAATAATAGAATATAATAATGCTATTATGTTTGATAAAAAATTTTATGTTTCCGTATTTTCTGTAGTCGGTCTATTGCTAACAACTATTATTTGGTCTCAATCGAGTAAAGATAATAAAGTTGATGCTGCTTTGTTTTCTGATCAATCAGAAAAATTATCGAACGGTATAGTAGTACTTGAATTGTTTACCTCGCAAGGATGTTCTAGTTGTCCGCCAGCAGATGCATTATTGGAGACAATAAAAAATACCTATCCGGATAATGTTTTTGTTTTGAGCTATCATGTAGATTATTGGAATTATATAGGTTGGGAAGACCCTTTTAGCGATAAGAATTATACCGTAAAACAGAGTAGGTATAATACCAAGTTTAAATACAGAGGAAATTATACACCAGAATTAATTGTAAATGGAACAGAGCATATGGTGGGTTCTAATAAAACTAATGTAATTGAGGCCATTGATAAATATAGTACTATAGAATTTCAGAATATGCTTGGTATTTCTAGTGTACGTAGAAGTAAAGAAAAGGTGTCTTTTGAATATAAGGTAGATGGTGATGTTTTAAATAAGGAGATCAGGGCTGTTCTGTTACTTAACGAGCGAACTACAAAAGTCAAAAATGGCGAAAATCGTCATAGAACCTTAAAAAACAGCAATATTGTTGTTGCTGAAGAATATATGCTCCTTAAAAAAACAAGTGGTGTAGGTGTCATAGAGATACCAAGTATCGTTAAAGAAGGTGAAAATATTACCCTAATGTTATTTGTAGAAAACCAAGAGGCAGATATTACAGGTGCTGCCAAAGCGCACTTGTAATACTATCCATTATTGATAGAGGCGACTATAGTGCAGGCTACTATTGCCGCGGTCTCGGTTCTTAATCTGGTTTTACCCATAGCTACCGGTGCGTAACCTTTTTGTAATGCACGTGCAATTTCTTGAAGTGAAAAATCACCTTCCGGACCAATTAAAATTGTGATATCCTTATCGGCGGTCACCCTCCTTTTAAGTTCGTGTCTTTCCGTTTCTTCACAGTGTGCTATAAACTGTAAGCCTGTTACAGGCTTATCTAAAAACTCGCTTAATGGTATGGGGTCGTTAAGTACGGGCAAATAAGTTTGTAAAGATTGTTTCATTGCTGATTCTAACACTCTATTCATGCGCTCCAATTTTAAAACTTTACGTTCAGAACGGTCGCAAATAATTGGGGTTATTTCATCGACACCAATTTCTGTAGCTTTTTCTAAAAACCACTCATACCGGTCATTCATTTTTGTAGGGGCTACGACCATATGCAATTTGTGGGATTTTGCATGTGTTTTTTTAGATGAAATGATTTCTACCTCGCATTTTTTAATAGTATCGCCAATAATGTTAGCTTCAAATAAATATCCGCTACCATTGGTGATCCATAACTGGTCGCCAATTCTTTTTCTGAGCACCTTAATAATATGCTTGCTTTCATTACTGTCAAAGGTGAAAGAATTAGCGGTAGGTTCTAGATCGGGTGTGTAGAAAAGTTGCATTTGGTTTATGTTTAATGTTAGGAGATAACATATCTGGCTTTAGCCGTTACATCTTGATGCGAGAATATTTCATTTTTATATTTAAGGTATCCTACTATACCAATCATTGCTGCATTATCTGTGCAGAACTCAAATTTAGGTATGTATGTTTTCCATCCGTATTTTGTTTGTGCTTCGGTCAAGACATTGCGTATTCCTGAGTTTGCAGAAACTCCGCCACCTATAGCAATTTCTTTTATGCCCGTTTGCTTAACTGCTTTTTTCAATTTTTTCATCAGAATAGTAATGATGGTATATTGAATAGATGCGCATATATCCTCTAAATTATTTTTTATAAAATCAGGATCTGCTTTGGTCTGTCTTTGTATAAAATAAAGAATGTTTGTTTTCAATCCGCTAAAACTAAAATCCAGGTCCTTTACATTGGGTATTGGGAAATCAAATTTATGAGGATTACCTGTTGCTGCATACTTGTCTATTAGAGGTCCGCCAGGGTAGGGCAATCCTAATATTTTGGCACTTTTGTCGAAAGCTTCTCCTACGGCATCGTCAAGGGTTTGCCCAATGATTTTCATGTCGAAAAAATCATTTACTTGTACAATTTGGGTATGTCCGCCACTTATTGTCAAGGCTAAAAAAGGAAATGAAGGTGCTTTCATGGTTTCCTCTTTAATAAAATGAGCCAAAATGTGGGCTTTCATATGGTTGACTTCGATCAAAGGAATCTGTAAACCAAGTGATAAGGATTTGGCAAAAGAGGTGCCTACCAATAAAGAACCCATTAGTCCAGGTCCGCGTGTAAATGCTATGGCTGATAATTGTTTTTTATCGATATTTGCTTTGGCTAATGCTTGGTGCACTACAGGTACAATATTTTGTTGATGGGCTCTTGAAGCAAGTTCTGGTACAACCCCTCCATATTCTTTGTGAATTGCTTGGGTAGCCACAACATTACTGAGCACTTTATCGTTCATTAAAACTGCCGCAGAAGTGTCGTCACAAGAAGATTCAATAGCAAGTATATAAATTGTTTTGTGCTCCAGCATATTTGGAATAAATTTTGAATAACAAAGGTAAAACATAAAGACCTATCAAAAAACTGAGAAAAATATTGGTTAGAACATTATTAGTGCTATTGCTGATATGTGTTTTAGGTACCATCATTTTTTCGTTGCCAGTGGTTCAGACCTTATTGGCACAGTTCGCTACGAAAAAAATTAACGATCAGTACGGTACCCATATCAATATTGATAGGTTAAAAGTGTCGTTGATTTCTTGGAATACAGGTTTGCAAGGAGTATACATAGAAGACTATCAACAAGACACGCTGTTTTATGTAAATGAGCTTAAGACATCGATTTTAAGTTTGGGAAACTTGGCTCAAGGTAATCTGGAGTTTGGAGATATTTCTGTTGATGAACTAAATTTTAAGCTCAAAACTTATTTTGGAGAAAGAAATACAAACCTAGAGGTATTTGTAAATAAATTGGATGATGGTAAACCAAGGGCAGAGGGAACGCCTCCTTTTAAATTATCTTCTTCTAAAGTCGATATCGCCAAGAGCAGGTTTAAATATATAGACGAAAATTTACAAAATACTACAGTTTTAAATTTTGATAGTTTAAATATTAGTGCCGGTGATTTTTTGATTCTGGGACCAGAAGTTTCAGCCGATATTCAAGAAATGGCTTTCTATAGTAAAAGGGGCTTAAAAGTAGATCGTATGGCAACTAACTTTAAATATACCAAGCAACAAATGCGTTTTGATTCTTTACAGATTAAAACTCCTTTATCTGAATTGGATGGCAATTTGGTTTTTAATTATAACAGAGAAGACTTTGCCGATTTTTTAAATAAGGTGAATGTAGTTGCCGAGTTTAAGGAATCTAAAGTGGCATTTGATGAAGTTAATTTACTTTATGATGAATTTGGAAAAGGCAAAGAGGTTACATTCAATGCCAATGTAAACGGAGTATTGAACGATTTAAATACAGATGACCTCTTCTTGTTTTCAGATGATACCGGTATACGAGGTAACTTTAATTTTAAGAACCTTTTTAACAAGCAGAAACCGTTCAGTTTAGATGCTGAAATGAGAAATGTTACAAGTAGCTATTATCAATTAAATGCTTTATTGCCTAATTTAATTGGTAACTCTCTGCCTTCATCATTTAGTAAATTAGGGCAATTTACCATTCGTGGTAATGCATTTATTACCAATTCGTCCATAGATGCCAAGGTGAATTTAAATACTGCGGTGGGCAGTAGTTATGCAGATATTGTACTGAGTGACTTCAATAATATTGACAATGCCACCTATAAAGGTTTTATTTCTTTAATAGATTTTGATTTGGGTGATTTTGCCGAGAATAAAAACTTAGGTAAAACTACTTTAGATTTTAATGTAGAAGGAAAAGGTTTTGTAAAGGAAAAACTGAATACCGAGGTAATTGGTCAAATTTATTCTATTGAGTTTAATAAATACAATTATCAAGATATTCGTGTTTCCGGTATCATAAAAGATCAGCTGTTCGATGGTTCGTTGGTGAGTAACGATGAGAATTTTAAATTCGATTTTAAAGGTCTTGCCAATGTTGCCGAAACCAGAAACAACTTCAACTTCATCGCCTCGGTAGATTATGCAGATTTAAAAAAACTGAATATTATTAACGATAGCGTATCTGTATTTAAAGGAAATGTTAGTATGGATATCACCGGTACAACATTAGATAATATTGTTGGTGATATTAATTTTACCCAAACAAGTTATCAAAATAAAAACGACACCTATTATTTTGAAGATTTTGCGGTGACATCAAGTTTTGATCAAGAAAGGGAACGTACAATCAATATTAATTCTCCAGATATAATTACCGGTTTCATGAAAGGTAATTTTAAGGTGAGGGAGTTGGGTAAACTTGTGCAGAACTCATTGGGTAGTATTTATACAAATTATAGGCCTTTTCAAATATCAGATGGTCAAAACCTTTCTTTCAATTTTAAGATCTACAATAAAATTGTTGATGTGTTTTTTCCAGAAGTTCGCTTTGATCCAAATACTTTTATTAAAGGTAATATAGTAGCGGATGAAGGCGATTTTAAATTGAATTTTGAGTCGCCAAGTATAGAGGCCTTTGGTACAGCGGCAGATAAAATTGAAGTTCGTATCGATAACAAAAACCCGCTGTTCAATACCTATGTGTCGGTCGGGGAATTAGATACGCCTTATTACAATTTTAAAGATTTCAACTTGATCAACACCACCTTAAAGGATACCTTGTTCTTTAGATCTGAGTTTAAGGGAGGTAGTGAGTTCAATGATTCTTATAACCTCAATTTTTATCATACGTTCAATAAGGATAATAAATCTGTTATTGGTCTTAAAACCTCAGATGTCAATTTTAAAGGTAATAAGTGGGTATTAAATAAAGAAGGCAATACAAAGAATAAAGTAATTTTAAATAGGGCTCTAGACAGTATTACAATACAAGAAATTGTAATGAACAATGAGGAAAAGGAGCAAATTAGGTTAAAAGGGCAATTGGCTGATTCTACCTATAAAGACCTGCAGCTGCAATTTAAAATTGTTTCATTAGATAAGATTACGCCTGTTATTGATAGTTTAAAATTACAAGGGGAAGTAAATGGAACACTAAATGTATTACAGAAAGATGGTATTTATTTGCCTTCCTCAAATCTAAATATCGATAAATTTGGCATTAACGACATTCCGTTAGGCGACTTGGCTATAAGTATTATTGGTAATAGAGATTTGACCGAATTTCAGGTAAATTCTCAGTTGTCTGATAATGGTTTGGAAAAATTTAGTGTCGTTGGTAGTATAGAGAATAGGGGAGATGTTCCTAGGGCGAATTTAATTGCCAATCTTAATAACTTTAATTTAGAGCCCTTTAGTCCTTTGGGTGAAGGGGTTATTGATCATATTAGGGGAGAGGTCGATGGTAGGGTCAGTATTAAGGGAAATGTGGATAATCCTATTTTTAACGGACTCCTAACTTTGGACAATGCTGGTATAGCCGTACCTTATTTAAATGTAGATTATGAATTTGCACCACGCTCTCGAGTCGTTTTAAGTAATCAAACATTCGATTTTGAAAATATAGCCTTAAAAGATGTAGCCAAAGGTACCACCGCTAATTTAGATGGTACCATTACCCATAGTTTCTTTAAAGATTGGGTGTTAGATTTAAATGTGGATACACAGAATGAACGGTTCTTAATATTAAATACCGAATTTAAAGAAGGTGAGCTTTATTATGGTACGGGTTATTTAAATGGTACGGGGCGTATTTATGGACCAACTACCGCTTTGAATATTACGGTTGACGGTACTACAGCAAAAGGAACTTCTTTAAAAATTCCGCTGAGTGATGTAGCTAGTGTAGGTGATTATTCCTTTATAAATTTTATTGAAAAGAATGATAGAAAGAGAATTGAAAGTCAACGCCAGTTAAAAGACTATCAAGGTTTGGAGCTTGAATTCAATTTAGATGTAACGCCAGATGCCGAAGTTGAAATTGTTACGGATACAAAAACGGGAAGTTCACTAAAAGGAACCGGGGTCGGTATTATTTTAATACAGATCAATACAAACGGTAAATTTGAAATGTATGGTGATTACGTTGTAGTAACCGGTGAATTCAATTATAAGTTTGGGGGTATTATAGATAAGAAATTTTCTGTTGAACCTGGTGGAACTATTAATTGGGACCAAAAACCATTGGAAGCCATACTGAATATGGAGGCTGTATATTCATTGAATGCTAACCCGGCACCGCTATTGGATGATGCAGGTTTTACCCGTAGAATACCTACAGATGTTATTATAAGCTTAACGGGGCAGTTGCAAAAGCCAGATATTGATTTCGGTATCGATTTTCCTGGAACCAATTCCGTTGTTAAATCAGAATTGGAATATCGTTTGCAGGATCCTACCGTAGAAGAAAAGAATGCTATATTCTTATTGGCGCAAGGTACCTTTGTGAATTCCCAGAGTGGAATCAATCAACAAGCGATTACCGGTAATTTAGTGCAAAGTGCATCAAGTATTTTGAATTCCATTTTAAGTGGTGGTAATGATAAGTTTAATCTTGGTTTATCTTACGAGCAAGGTATATTGGATCGTTCTGCCGATATAGAGACAGATGATCGTATTGGTGTTACGGTTTCTACCCAAATATCAGATAGAATTTTATTCAATGGTAAAGTTGGGGTTCCGGTAGGTGCGTCAAGTGAAACTTTGGTGGCCGGCGATTTTGAAATACAAGTTTTATTAAACGAAGAGGGTACTTTGAGTGCAAATTTCTTTAGTAGACAAAGTGAAATTCAGGCATATTTATCGGATCTTCAAGGGTCCACTCAAGGCGCAGGTATCTCATACGAGGTTGATTTTAATAATTTTAGGGAGCTTTTTCAGAAAATACTGGCAACAAAGCCTAAGGAAAAAGAAGAGCCTGTTAGAGAAATTGAAAGCCCTTCTTCAGTTATGGGCAATGATAGTCTTATTCGTTTTTACGATAAGTCAAAATCATTAAATCGATAACTAAATGCAATCTAATTGTTAAGTATTTAAGCTTTTTAAGAAATTAACCATCAATATGTTACAACGAAATCCTTTTCGTTGATTTTTTCTTAAAATGCGATGGCAGAATATTCCGTTTTTGACTAAGATTCATTAATTTCGTTGGCTTAAATTTTTCAATGATATCACAAATTAAAAAAATAGCAGTGCTGACTTCAGGGGGTGATTCTCCTGGCATGAATGCAGCAATTAGATCGGTTGTTCGTACATGTGCCTATATGAAGGTAGATTGTGTTGCAGTCTACAGAGGGTATCAGGGTATGATAGAAGGGGATTTTAAACCAATGGATGCCCGTAGCGTAAACAATATTATCAATAAAGGTGGTACTATTCTAAAATCTGCTAGATGTAACGATTTTAGAACACCGGAAGGAAGAAAAATAGCTCATGATCAACTATTGAAAGCCGGTATAGATGCTTTTGTAGTTATAGGTGGTGATGGTAGTTTTACAGGGGCCATGATATTTAACAGGGAGTATAATTTTCCTGTAATAGGTATTCCCGGTACCATTGATAACGATATTTTTGGTACTACCTTTACACTAGGCTTCGACACAGCTTTGAATACTGTGGTAGAATGTATTGATAAAATTCGCGATACGGCAAGTTCTCATAACAGATTGTTTTTCGTTGAAGTTATGGGAAGAGATGTTGGGCACATTGCATTGAATGCAGGTGTTGGCGCTGGTGCAGAAGAAATCTTGATTCCCGAAGAAAATTTAGGGTTAGATAGATTGCTTGAATCTCTAAAGAGAAGTAAAGAGTCTGGTAAGTCTTCAAGTATTGTAATAGTTGCCGAAGGAGATAAATCTGGTAAAAACGTATTCGAACTTAAAGAGTATGTTGAAGAGCATTTACCTATATATGATGTACGTGTATCGGTATTAGGGCATATGCAAAGAGGTGGTGCGCCATCTTGTTTTGATCGTGTACTTGCCAGTAGAATGGGAGTTAAGGCAGTTGAGGCATTATTAGAAGGCAAAACAAACCTTATGGTGGGTATACAGGATAACCAACTTACACTAACGCCAATTAACAAGGCGATAAAAGGACATACGAAAATTGATAAGGAACTTATACGAGTTTCAGAAATAATGACTACATAATTTTAAATAATAAAAAGAGAGAAAATGTCAAATTTGAAAATAGGAATAAACGGATTCGGTAGAATAGGTAGATTGGTCTTCAGAACAACGGTAAAACGTGGTGATGTTGATGTGGTTGCTATCAATGATTTATTAGATGTTGAGCACTTGGCTTACTTGTTAAAGTACGATTCTGTTCACGGTAAATTCGATGGTACGGTTGATGTAAAAGATGGTGATTTGATCGTAAACGGTAAAACTGTGCGTATTACTGCAGAAAGAGATCCAAAAAACTGTAAGTGGGACGAGGTTGGTGCTACTACCGTTGCGGAGTGTACTGGTATTTTCACAACTTTAGAAACTGCTCAATATCATATTGATGGTGGAGCTAAAAAAGTGGTTATTTCTGCTCCATCTAAAGATGCTCCAATGTTTGTAATGGGTGTAAACCATACTGAGGTTACAGCTGATAATACAATTGTATCTAATGCATCTTGTACTACAAACTGTTTAGCGCCAATGGCTAAAGTATTGAATGATAGCTTTGGTATTGAAGAAGCGTTGATGACTACGGTACACGCAACTACTGCTACTCAAATGACCGTTGATGGTCCTTCAAAGAAAGACTGGAGAGGTGGTAGAAGTGCAATGTTGAACATAATACCTGCTTCTACAGGTGCTGCAAAAGCGGTAACCAAGGTAATACCTGCATTAGAAGGTAAACTTACAGGTATGGCATTTAGAGTTCCTACTGCCGATGTATCTGTAGTTGATTTAACAGTACGTCTTGAAAAAGAAACTTCTTACGAAGAAATTAAAAAAGCATTTAAATCTGCCTCTGAAGGTGAGTTGAAAGGTGTTTTAGGATATACTGAAGAATCTGTCGTTTCTCAAGATTTTGTTGGTGAGTCTCACACAAGTGTTTTTGATGCAGGTGCAGGTATTGAGTTGAATTCTAAATTCTTCAAGTTAATCTGCTGGTATGATAACGAAGCTGGTTTCTCCAATAAAATGGTAGACCTTATTCAGCACGTTAACACGTTGTAAGCATCATTTTAGTATAACAATAATATATCCTGAAAATGAGGCTTTTGCGTCTTGTTTTCAGGTTTATTTTTTTAAAGACATTCGGTATATGATTTTAATAGTAGATAGTGGCGCAACCAAGTCAGATTGGATTGCTTTAGATGAAAATGGCGAACAGCTTTTTTTAACGCAAACATTGGGTTTAAGTCCAGAGGTGTTGACAAAAGATGTCATAGAAGATCGCTTAGCGAATAATTTTGAACTTTCTAAGAACAGGGAGAAAGTTAGTCATCTGTACTTTTATGGTGCCGGCTGTGGTACCGATCGTATGAAGGTCTTTTTGAAAGGGATATTTAAAGACTTCTTTCCTAATGCAAAAGCAGATGTAAAAGAAGACACGTATGCGGCAATTTTTGCTACTACCAAAGTTGGTCATCAAGGTATCGTTTGTATTTTGGGGACAGGGTCTAATTGTAGTTATTATGATGGTAACCAATTATTTCAAAAAGTAACCTCATTGGGCTATATTCCTATGGATGATGGTAGTGGAAATTTCTTTGGCCGTAAGTTGATACGTGACTACTACTTTCATAAAATGCCATCTGATCTAGCACATAAGTTTGCGGCATCACATGATTTAGATGCCGATGTGATTAAGGAGAACTTGTACAAGCAGCCAAACCCAAATACGTATTTAGCTACTTTTGCTCGGTTTTTAATTGAAAATAAAGATCACCCGTACTCAAAAGGGGTAATTGATAAAGGTTTTCAGCAGTTTATAAATAACTATGTAATGCAGTTTGAATTGGCTACCAAGGTGCCAATCAATTTTGTGGGTAGTATTGCCCATTATCTAAGAGATGAATTAACATCTGTTTTACTTAGAAATGATTTGATAGTTGGTGTTATTAGACAAAGACCTATTGAGGGACTTGTTGAGTTTCACAGATCTAATATGTAGAAATTTATTTTACTGCAATCATTGAAATTTCAACATTTACAAACTTAGGTAAATTTGCTACTTCAACCGTTTCTCTCGCAGGTGCTGTGTCGGCATTAAAATAGGTAGCATAAACCTCGTTAACTTCGGTGAACTGATTCATGTCACTAAGAAAAATAGAGGACTTCACAACATTTTCAAAGGTCATTTCAGCTTCGGTTAAAATGGCCTTTAAATTTTCCATAGACTGTTTTGTTTCCAATTTAATATCTCCAGAAACTAGCTCTCCACTTTTTGGGTCGATTGGAATTTGACCGGAAATATATAAGGTGCCATTACTTAAAATAGCTTGGTTATATGGTCCTATCGGTGCTGGGGCATTCTCGGTATTTATAATCTTTTTCATAGTAGCTAGTATTTAAACATTAGTTCTGGCTTCTGTTTTCCCACTTAAGATCTTTCAGAATTGATGAATCTATACCAATAAAGAAATACCATCTTTTATATGTGCCAAAAGGCGTCCAGTTAAAACGCATGGTAAAACTCTTTAGATCTCGTTGAAAACGTAATTGCGTTAAAGTAAAACCTTGATTTTTAAAATCGTAACCCGAAGAACCTCCTACAGACCACCTTGGGGCTAGTTCAATATCTCCAGAAAACATTAAAGAGTGGCTGCTAAATTCATTTTGCCTAGCGGTATTGCTATAATTTGCCGAATAAGCTAATCTAAAATTCCAAGGAATCTTGGTGCCGTAAACGGGGTTTTCTACATCGGCATTTTTGTCGTCTTTTTTAATGGGGTTTGAATTGAAATCATCGGCCCTACCAAATAGATCATCGTCTCTACCGCCACTTTGAGCAACATAGTCAAATGGATCTAATTCTTCTTCATCTTCTTTTCTGCCTTTATCGTCTTTCTTACCGAACATATCACTGCTAATTGAGTAAGATACGTTGGCGTTTGCCCTTGTCAGTCTAAAAAGGCTTCCGCCATTGTCAATATTCCATGTGTCAATTCTAGTGCCGTTATTGTCAATTGCGTATGGGTCTAAACCTGCAGAAAAGTTAATCGACATCTTATTGTCAAGAATACTTGTTCCTCCGTTAATGCTTAAGGGGTTTAAGCGGAGGGAATCCGATACAAAATTATAACCTGTTGATATATTGAAATTGCTTAGAAGCGATACCTTTTTAGGCTCTAACTTGGTGGAATCTTTGTCTTTTACTTTTGCTTCTAAAGTGTTAGCCAAAGAGAAACTTAAGCTGTTTGATTTACCTAAAGACGGTGCTCCATTAAGTGTGCCCGTAAATCGGCTATACTGCACTTCTACGCCATCTTCACCAAGATATTCGTCATAAAACTGTTCAAAAGAAGGAGCATAACCATAGCTAAGTGATGGTCTCATGGTGTGTCTTATGGCTTGTATTTTTTTGTCTTCACCAAAATTGAAAGTTCCATAAAGTGTCGTTCCAATACTAGCGCTAAAATTATAGGTGTTATAGCGGTCAAACCCACTTATGGTGTCCCTTACGACCTCGTCAAGATCTTCATCATAACTTTGGTTGTACGTTTCTAGTGTCCATACATCTTCGTAGTTACCGCCCACGCTGACACTGAAAAACTTGGCTACTTTAAAGTTGGTTGCAACTGGTATACTATGGCTGGCACCTACACGGGCATTGTCGAACATTTTCGAAGTAAAAAAATCTTCATCGTTGGTGGTCAATCGATTCTGAGCATTGACGCTGTATTGAAAGTTAATATTGTCGATTATACCCTTTTTTATGCCATCGCGCTTTACAAACGGATAAATACGCTCTACACTTGCTTGAAATGTAGGTAAGGTCATATTGATATTATCGTCGTCATCATCATCATCTGTTGCAACTGATGTTAGTTGTGAATGGGTAGCGGTCATACTCATGTTCACAGAAGGATAATTTGGAAATGTTTTAGAGTATGATATCGATGATGATAAGGTATTGTTTTGTGTGTTCGGTAAATTTCGTTGTTGTAATGAATTTTGATAATAATCACTACTACCTAAGTTTACGGATGCGGAGAATCTGGAGTTCGGACTCGCCTTGGTGTCTTGCGTATGTGAAAATTGAATATTGTAGTTTCTTGAAAGGCTGTAGTCACTAAACCCCTTTTGACTGTTAACTATATTTTCGAATCTTAGGTTTACATTCCCTCTATATTTATATCTTTTGGTGTAAATAGATGCAGTTCTAAAGGCGTAACTTCCGTTTGTATAAAAATCTCCTGTAAGGGTAATATCGGCATAGTCGCCCAATGGTACGTAATAACCCATATCCTGTAAAAAGTATCCGGCATCTGGATCGTTACCAAAAGCGGGCATAAGCACCCCTGCAGATCTACCAACACTTAATGGAAAATAGGCAAATGGCATTGCAATCGGTGTTGGCACATCTGCAATGTATAAATTACTGAACCCGGCAATTACTTTTTTCTTAGGTACAAATTTTGCCTTTCTTACTCTTATATAGTAATCTGGGTTAATAGTGTCTGTTGATGTCGTTAGTTTAGCTTCACTTAAAAAGTAAACCGAATCATTTTCCTTTTTGGTGATTTCGGCATACACTTTCATGGCATCGCTACCTAGTGCACCAGCTGCAGCTTGTTGTTCTGTTCTAGAATTCCAAATAAGAGCTTTCTGCGTATCAAAATTAAATCGGATGGAATCTGGTATAACAATGTTAGAGCCTTGCTTAAAATAGGGTAGCTGCGTATAATTGCCTAAAGAATCTACCATTCTACCGGCATAGACCTCATTTTTAATGTAATCCATTATAATGATACCAGCTTTTAATTCGGTATCTTGATAATAGATTTCCGCTTCATTATAAAGATAGATTTTGTTCTCTTTTTGGCTCAATTTCACATAATCTTTAGCCTTATAGGTAATTTTATCTAGTAGTAGTGGAGGCTTTTGGTTTAGTGAATCTGCTGCTAAAGAATCATTTGCTATAGAGTCTCTAATTGCGGATGGTGGAAATAACGGCGCGATTATTGAATCTCTATCTGCTTTGATATTCAGCGGAGTAATTTTACCTTCTTGACCAATGGCAAAAAAACCACAGACAACAACCATGAATAGGAAAAGTAAGTATTGTTTGTTTGATTGCAAGGCTATATATCCTATTTTTGTAAAGGTTTGGCGGTCCAATGAGCCGTTATTTAAGATGTCAAACTTACATATATTTTTTAATCCATATGTAGGGTCTTACCATAAATTTAACCATAATAAGGGCGATATAATCCCTAATACGTATGAAAATAAAATTCTTTAGCATTACACTGGTTTTAGTAACAGCCTTTTTTTTATTGTCTTTTTCTGTTGTAAAACAAGAGGTTAAGTCAGATGACCCGTTTATTGTTGTTTTAGATGCCGGTCATGGCGGTCATGATCCTGGAAATCTTGGTAATGGGTATCTAGAGAAAAAGATTGCTTTAAATATTGTTTTGAAAGTAGGAGAAATTCTTGAAAAGAATAAAGACATCAAAGTAATTTACACCCGTAAAGATGATACTTTCATTGATTTGTATGTTAGGGGAGAAGTTGCGAATAAAGCCAATGCAGATTTGTTCGTGTCTGTTCATTGTGATTCCCATACATCTGATGCACATGGAGCGGGTACCTTTGTACTGGGGCTTCATGCCAACAAACAAAATTTTGAGATTGCAAAGAAAGAAAACTCGGTGATTTATTTAGAGGATAATTATGAGAATAGATATGCCGACTATGATATTAATTCACCAGAATCGGTTATTGGGCTTACAATAATGCAAGAGGAATTTCTAGATCAGAGTGTAGCCTTGGCTACTATGATTCAAGAAAAGTTTTCTAAACAACTTAAAAGAACGGATAGAAAGGTGAAGCAAGCTGGTTTTATTGTTTTGCACCAAACTTTCATGCCAAGTGTACTGGTTGAAACCGGATTTCTAACCAATAAAGAAGAAGGGGCTTATTTGAACTCATCCAAAGGGCAGAATGAAATGGGAGATGCCATTGCAAAGGCAATTTTAAATTATAAGGAAGGTGTTCAACCAACCGTAAAGAATGTAGAGGCTACTGTGTCACAACCTAAGGCTCCACCAATTAAAGAGGATGTGGTTGCCAAAGCAGAAGAGGAAAAAGAACTTGCAGTTCAGAAAATTAATGAAAAGGAAGTTGCAGTAAAAGATCCAGTCGCTGAAAAAGTTGCAGATGCTAAAAAGCCTAATTCGGTAAATGTGCCATCTGTGGAAGTAAAAAAAGAAACGGAAGAAACAACTGCAGCCGTAAAGGAAGCAATCAATGCCAATGAGGTGGCAAAATCTATTGTCTTTAAAATTCAGTTAATGGCAAGTAGTAAAAATGTACCTCTAAGTCCTAGTAATTTTAAAGGTCTTTCAAATCTTTCACAAGAACCATATAAAAACTTGTATAGATATATGTATGGAGAAACAAGATCATATAGGGAAGCTAAAATGATGCAAAGTCAAGCGCAAAATAAAGGGTATGGTTCCGCATATATTGTTGCTTATAAACTAGGCGAAAGAATTCCTATTCAAGAAGCCATTGACGAGGTTTCTCAATTTAATCCATAAAGTGTAAATATTATTCATAATTTTGAGTGTAATAAAAATTCAACTGCTTGAAACTATCTAGAGAATTAAAAACAGGAATTATTGTTATTGGTGGCATCTTGCTGTTCATCATGGGATTCAGCTATTTAAAGTCCACCCCAATTTTTGATAATAGCAAAACATTTTTTGCCGTTTACCCTAATGTTGGGGGCTTACAATCTGGTACTACTGTTTCGATAAACGGTTTCAGTGTTGGTAAGGTCAATGATATTCGATTTTTAGATGAAAAAGGAAATTTATTGGTGACTTTTACGGTAGGTAATGATTTTAAATTTTCTAAAAATAGTACCGTAGAGTTGTATGATACAGGTATTATAGGTGGAAAAGGTTTACAGATAAAACCTATTTTCGATGGGGCACCTGCTCAATCTGGTGATACATTGAAAACAGAAACAAGGCCTGGTATTACAGACTTGGCACAGCAAAAACTTAATCCTTTGGTACGTAAAGTGGAGTCTGCTATATCTGGAGCAGATTCTGTTCTGGTTAACGTAAATTCTGTTTTAGATGAGAACACCAAAAAAGAATTGAAAGAAGTTATTGGTGGTTTAAATACGTTGATCAATAGTTTAAACGGCAGTGCCGCAACACTTAATACCGTTTTGGCGGGTAATGAGGAAAAGTTGAATACTTCATTCGAAAATTTTGAAAAACTAACGGCAAACTTCGCAAAACTTTCAGATTCATTAAATGCAGCCGGACTTGGTCGTACTTTGGAAAGTTTAGAATCTACAATGGCAAGTTTGGATCAGGTGACTTCTAAAATTGAAAATGGTGACGGATCTTTAGGCTTACTTATGAATGATAAGGAGCTTTATACAAATTTAAATAACGCTTCTAGAGAGTTAGATCTGTTATTACAAGATTTTCGTTTGAATCCAAAAAGGTATGTAAACGTATCTGTTTTTGGTAAAAAACAAAAAGAATATGAACTGCCAGAAGATGATCCAGCTGCAAATTCTATTGAGAATTAAAGAATATTAAATTATATGCAATATCTCCCTAATGTAATTTTTGTAATCCTACTTGTTGTAGGTGTCGGTTTTTTTGTAAAGAATATTTCCAAGTTAAAAAGAAATATTTTTCTAGGTAAAGATGCTTCTTTAACCGATAATAAACCGCAACGATGGAAAAACATGGCAAAGATTGCCTTGGGGCAAACTAAAATGGTTGTAAGGCCAATTGCCGGTATTTTACACATCATTGTTTATGTTGGTTTTGTGATTATTAACATTGAAGTTCTCGAGATTATCTTGGATGGTATTTTTGGTACGCATAGAATGTTTGCCGTTTTAGGTCCTGTATATGATTTTTTAATAGGTTCTTTTGAAGTTTTGGCGCTGTTGGTAATAGTAGCGGTAGTAGTATTTTGGATCAGAAGAAATATTATAAAACTAAAACGATTTTTTAAACCAGAAATGGAGGGTTGGCCAAAGAATGATGGTAACTTGATTCTTTATATAGAATTGGTACTTATGGTCTTGTTTTTGACCATGAATGGGGCAGATTATCAATTGCAGCAAATGGGTGCTGATCACTATGCCGCTGCAGGTTCTTTTCCTATAAGTAGTTTTCTAGCGCCATTATTTGAGAATATGACCATACCCACTTTGGTTATAATAGAACGTACTGCTTGGTGGTTGCATATTGCCGGTATATTGTTTTTCTTGAATTATTTATACTATTCAAAGCATTTACATATTCTTCTGGCCTTCCCGAATACGTATTATGGCAAACTAACGCCTAAAGGTCAGTTTAAGAACTTACAATCTGTAACTGATGAAGTTCGTATGATGATGGATCCAGATGCTGACCCGTACGCAGAACCTGCAGAAGATGCAGCTGTTCCAGATAAGTTTGGAGCATCAGATGTGCAAGATTTAAGCTGGGTGCAACTATTAAATGCTTATACATGTACGGAGTGTGGTCGTTGTACTAGTGAATGTCCTGCCAATCAGACCGGGAAAAAATTATCGCCCCGTAAAATTATGATGGATACTCGTGATCGTCTTGAAGAAGTCGGTAAGAATATCGATGAAAATAAGGGTGAATTTAAAGATGATGGCAAACAATTACTGAACGACTATATTACACCGGAAGAATTATGGGCATGTACTTCATGTAATGCCTGTGTACAGGCTTGTCCAATAAGTATTGATCCTTTATCTATTATTATGGATATGAGACAGTACCTGGTAATGGAACAATCTGCAGCTCCTACAGATTTGAATAACATGATGGGTAATATTGAGAATAATGGAGCACCTTGGCCATTTAACCAAATGGACCGTTTAAATTGGAGTAAAGAATCTTAAAGAAAGTTATGGCAAGTGAATTGAAAGTGCCTACAATGGCAGAGTTTTTTGCGTCTGGAACAGTACCCGAAGTTTTATTTTGGGTAGGTTGTGCCGGTAGTTTTGATGATAGAGCAAAGAAAATAACGAAGGCCTTCGTTAAGATTTTAAATAAGGCAAATGTATCTTTTGCTGTACTTGGGACAGAAGAAAGTTGTACTGGTGATCCTGCTAAACGTGCTGGTAATGAATTTTTATTTCAGATGCAGGCCGTTACGAATATTGAGGTACTGAATGCCTATGAAATTAAGAAAATAGTTACGGCTTGTCCACACTGCTTTAATACGATTAAAAATGAGTATCCTGGTTTAGGAGGTAATTACGAAGTAGTACACCATACCCAATTTCTTAAGGATTTGCTTAATGATGGAAGAATTTCTATGGAAGGTGGTTCGTTTAAAGGTAAGCGTATAACATTTCATGACCCATGTTATTTAGGAAGGGCCAATGGGGTTTACGAAGCACCAAGAGACCTTATTAGAAAATTGGATGCTGAGCTTATTGAGATGAAAAGCTGTAAGCAAAGAGGTTTATGTTGCGGTGCCGGAGGTGCGCAAATGTTCAAGGAACCAGAGAATGGAAATAAGGATGTCAACATTGAACGTACAGAACAAGCTTTGGAAACCAAACCCGAAATTATTGCTGCAGGTTGTCCGTTTTGTAACACCATGATGACAGACGGAGTTAAAAATAAGGAAAAGGAAGATGCTGTTGCGGTAATGGATATTGCTGAATTAATTGCAACTGCAGAAGATTTATAATATTAAATATATAAAAATTGCTAGTAGACTTTAAAACATTACCGGAAACTGCCAGAGTGTGGATTTATCAATGTAATCGCTCATTCTCTGATGCTGAAATGTTAGAAATCAGGTCAGATTTAGATGCTTTTCTTACATCTTGGACTGCACACGGTAATGATTTAAACGCTGGGTACGAGATAAAGTATAAACGCTTTATTGTTATAGCCCTTGATCAAACCTCACAAGGAGCAACAGGTTGTTCTATAGATGCATCTGTACATTTTATTCAAGAATTGGAAAAAAAGTACGATGTTATGCTATTGGATAAAATGAATGTATCTTATAAACAAGGTGAATTTATAGCATATAAAAGCTTGTTGGATTTTAAGACTATGGCTAAACAAAAGGCCATATCAAAGAAGACTATTGTATTCAACAATCTGGTTGCCAATAAAGGAGAGTATTTAGAGCATTGGGAAGTACCCGCTTCAGAGAGTTGGCATGCACGTTTTCTTTAACATAATTTCTTCTTAAGTATTAGAATTTATTGGGTTTTATCGATGAAATGCAATAATTTTCATCCCTATTAGTTATCACTGTACATATTATTTTATGCGCCATATTTTTATTTTTATTTGTGGGTTATTGTGCTGTACCAATATTTTAGCTCAAAATCCGTTGGTAACCAGCGACAGTTTAGCACAACAAAGTTGGGTAGACAGTCAATACGCTCAATTGAGCTTAGATCAAAAACTGGGGCAATTATTTATGGTAAGTGTTGCTTCTAATCAAAGCAAACAAGTTACCGATAAGATTAAGGATCTAATTGTACAAGAAAACCTTGGCGGCGTAATTTTTTCTAAAGGCGGACCAGTGCGCCAAGCTAAACTTACAAATAATTATCAAGCGGTTTCTAAAATACCTTTGTTGATCGGTATGGATGCCGAGTGGGGACTTTCTATGAGATTGGATTCTACTTACGCTTTTCCTTGGAACATGACCTTAGGGGCAATTCAAGATAGTTCAATAGTTGAAAGAGTAGGTTACCAGATTGGCAAACATGCAAAAAGACTTGGGGTGCATATAAACTTTGCTCCCGATTTAGATATTAATACCAATCCTAAAAATCCTATTATCGGTAATCGATCCTTTGGTGAGAACAGAGAAAATGTGGTACAAAAAGGAATTGCTTTTGTAAAAGGAATGGAACGTGCTGGTGTATTGGCAAATGGAAAGCATTTTCCGGGCCATGGTGATACCGAAGTAGATTCTCATCACAATTTACCTATTATCCCTTTTTCTAAGAAAAGGTTAGATAGTTTAGAACTGTATCCGTTCAAAAAACTGATTGCCTCTGGTTTAAGTAGTATAATGGTTGCGCATTTAGAGGTTCCTGCGCTAGAAATGAAAAAGGAATTACCTTCTTCGATATCAGAACAGATCATTTCTGGAATACTGAAAGAAGAACTAGGGTATAAAGGTTTAATTTTTACTGATGCCCTTAATATGAAAGGTGTTTCAACGACTGGTAAAGACGGTAGTGTAGAACTCGCCGCTTTTATGGCAGGTAATGATATGCTTTTAATGCCCGAAAATATTGTCAGTGCAAAGGAAAAATTGACTAAGGCCTATGAAAAAGGTAAATTGACAGAAGAACGTTTGGCTTACTCGGTCAAGAAAATTTTAATGGCAAAATATAAGGCAGGGTTAAATAAATACAAGCCTATTGATTTAGCGAATTTATACAATGACCTTAATAGTCTTGAAGATGATATTGTTTATGAGCAAGCGATTGAGAATGCCATAACGGTAGTCAAGAACAAATTGGATCTTTTGTCGATCAAAAACTTGGACAATAAAAAAATAGCCTATGTAAAAATGGGTAATGCCAATAATGAAGCATTTGTTAAAGGTCTAAAAAATTATGCCAATGTAACCGTTGTTGAGGCTAATGATATCACTACCTTAAAAACTAGATTAAAAGATTTCAATTTAATTATAATAGGGCATCATATGAGTAATGATAGCCCCTGGAAAGCATATAAATTTTCTAAAAGTGAATTGGCATGGTTGCAAGAAATCGCTAAAGAACGAACTTCAAATTTAATACTTTGTGTATTTGCTAAACCTTATGCCTTATCAGAAATCGAAACCTTTAGCAGTATTGATGCTGTAGTAATGGCCTATCAAAACAGTATTATAGCACAAGAGAAAACGGCTGAAATTTTATTTGGTGCCGTTAGTGCCTCTGGGAAATTACCGGTTACCGCGCATAAAGAGTTTTCTGTTAATACAGGTGTAGAGGTTAAATCATTGAGAAGATTAGGCTATAGTATTCCAGAACGTGTAGGTATGAGCTCAAAAGGATTGAAAGAGATCGATAAACTAATGCACAACGGTCTCGATAGTTTAATGTTTCCCGGGGCTCAAGTTCTAGTAGCTAGAAAAGGAAAAGTGATTTATCAAAAAGGTTTTGGAAAACCAACGTATGATTCTCAAGAAAATATCACCAATGAGTATATCTATGATCTTGCTTCGCTGACAAAAATATTGGCGACCCTACCAATGGTAATGAAAATGGAGGAAGAAGGTAGAATAGGACTTAACAATACTTTCGAAGAATTGGTTCCTAATTATTCCGATACCGAAATTAAGAATGTAACGGTTTTAAAAGCACTTTCCCATTATGGTAGATTACCGGCTTGGATACCATTTTACATTAGAACATTAGATGAAAATAAAAAACCTTCAAGCGAATTTTATAGGAATTCCCCTTTACCAGGTTTTTCAACTAAGGTGTATGATAATCTGTATCTGACGGATGCTTATCAAGACTCCATTTATAACAGAATAGGCAGGCAAGATTTAAAATCGAACAGATATCGTTATAGTGACGTTCCTTATTACGTAATGAAAAAGGTAATAGAGGACAGTTATGAACAACGATTGGACTATTTGACCAGTAATTTTTTATATCGAAGAATCGGCGCGAATCATACCACATACAATCCGCTGGAAAAGTTTGATAAAAAAATGATCGTGCCTTCAGAGGAAGATGATTATTATAGATACGGTACCGTGCAAGGTTATGTTCATGATATGGGCGCAGCTATGCAAGCAGGAGTAGGAGGGCATGCCGGACTTTTTAGTAATGCCAACGATGTTGCAAAAATAATGCAGATGTATTTGCAAGATGGTTATTATGGTGGAACCAAGTTTTTTGATTCCAGAACGGTGAAGAAATTTAATACTTGTTATTTCTGTGATAACAATGTACGTAGAGGGGTAGGATTTGATAAGCCCCAGTTACAACATAGTGGTCCTACTTGTGGTTGTGTATCACGAAAGAGCTTTGGGCATAGTGGATTCACCGGCACCTATACTTGGGCTGATCCAGAAGAAGAAATTGTGTATGTATTTTTATCTAACAGAACATATCCATCTGCTTCCAATACCCTTTTAGTTAAATCTGGGTTAAGAACTAGAATTCAACAAGTCATTTACAATTCAATTCTGAATTAAAAAAGGTAATTTTGTTGCAATGAAAATAGCAATAGTATGTTACCCTACCTTTGGAGGTAGTGGTGTAGTGGCAACAGAATTAGGGATAGCATTGGCCAATAGGGGTCATGAAATTCATTTTATAACGTATAAGCAACCTGTTCGTTTAGAGTTGTTGAGCAATAAGATTTTCTTTCATGAAGTTCATGTTCCCGAGTATCCATTGTTTCATTACCAACCCTATGAGCTTGCATTGTCAAGTAAATTGGTAGATACCATAAAGCTTCATAAAATTGATCTTCTTCATGTACATTATGCCATTCCGCATGCATATGCGGGCTATATGGCTAAAAAAATGCTTGAGGAGGAAGGTATTTATGTGCCTATGATAACGACACTACATGGTACGGATATTACCTTGGTAGGTAAACATCCATTTTATAAACCAGCGGTAACATTTAGTATAAATCAATCTGATGTAGTTACATCGGTATCCGAGAGTTTAAAGCAAGGAACTTTAGATACTTTTGATATCCATGGAGATATTGAGGTTATTCCAAATTTTATTGATGCCAAAAAATATAGTACTTCTTTTACCGATTGCCAAAGGTCTAATATGGCTACAGAAGAAGAACGTATTGTAACACATATCAGTAATTTTAGAAAGGTAAAGCGAATACCGGATGTAATTAAGATTTTCAGTAAAATTCAATTAGAAATTCCGGCCAAACTGATCATGGTAGGGGAAGGCCCAGAAAAGGCAGGTGCGGAACGCCTATGCGATGAGCTTGGTATTGCCGATAAGGTGATATTTTTAGGAAATAGTAATGAAATTGATAAAATTCTATGTTTTTCAGATTTATTTCTTTTGCCATCACAATCGGAGAGTTTTGGTCTTGCAGCACTTGAGGCTATGATTAATAAAGTGCCGGTTATATCTAGTAACGCCGGTGGTATACCTGAGGTGAATACTGAAGGTGTTAGTGGGTTTTTAAGTGATGTTGGTGATATTAATGATATGGCATCTAAAGCAATTACCATTTTAAAGAATGATAGTGTATTAGAAAGATTTAAACTTAACGCTCTTAAGGAAGCACAAAGGTTTGATATACAGAAAGTGGTGCCTCTATATGAGGAGGTTTATGAAAGAGCCTACAATAGCAGATTTAAGGATGTTTAAGAATTTTCTTTATCTCTTTCTATTGTTGACTACACAAGTATATTCTTGTAAAAGTGTAGTGCCAAGTAATCTTCAAGATTCAAATAGCATAGAAATGGAGCTTATTTTAAATGAAAACTATAGCGGATTTGAACAAGAGAATTATATTCTTATTAAGAACCAGAAAGATCTTAATGCTTTTTACGGTAAAATCAACAGAACTAGAAAGCCAGGATTGACACCTCCAAAAGTAGACTTTGATAGTGAAATGATTCTAGTTTGGTGTGGGGATTATTCCGCTTCCGAATATGCTCAATTGGTAGTAAGGGAGAAGGATACATTGTTAGAAATTCAAAATAAAAGATCTAAAGTCGCTAAAGAAGAAAACTCATTAATAGTTAGTCCTTTTAGTGTATACAAATTACCGCTCAGTTCAAAAAGCATAAAAATCAAACAGTAATTAGTCGATTATAATTCTACATTCAACTATCAATCGATTTTTAATGCTATATATAGTAATAATTTGCAAGTCAGCTTGTGTAAAGTTAATTTTACATTTTAAACCCAAATTTATAATTATGAAAACGGCTAAAACTTTTGGTTTACTAATTTTTCTGGTGCTACCGTCTGTCTTTTTTGCTCAAGAAGAGCTTCAAATTACGGCAAAAGACAGTATTGTACAGAGCTCATGGATTGTTGGCGTTGGCTTCAACGCAGTTGATGATTCAGGTAATGTTTTCGATGGTCTTTTTAATGTCGGTAAAGAATGGAATATTGTTCCATTTCCTTCAAGAGTTAGTATTGGTAGGTATTTTAAAAACGGTTTAGGATTAGAAGCTATCGGTACTTACAATGAATACAAAGAAGGAAATATTATCGATGCTCAGGTTATAAATGAAAATATTAGCTATTTTGGCATTGATGGTAGAATTACCTACGATATCAATAAAATTATTGGTGAAACGGGTTGGTTTGATCCTTACGTAGGTATTGGTGCAGGATATACTGATGCCAATAACAAAGGGAGGGGAACCTATAATGCCGTAGTTGGTTTTAGAACATGGCTTTCAGATCGATGGGGATTAGATTTTAATTCAACAGGAAAGTGGGCTATGAGCCAAGGTGATGGCGCTACAAACCATATTCAACATGCAGCTGGGGTGGTTTATCAATTCGGAATAGAAAAAGGTCTTTCTAAACGAGGTGAAGAAAAGCTCGAATTATTGGCTGCAATTGAAAAAGAAAAAGAACGTCAAAGAGATTCTATAAATGAGGTAAATCGTTTAAAAGAAGAAGCTTTATTAGCGGAGAGACTTAAAAAGCAACAAGAGGCAGATGCTTTGGCTGCTGCCGAGAAAGCAAAAGAAGATGCTTTAAATAAGAAAAAAGCGGAAATTAAATCTAGGATAGAGAGTTTGGGTAACGTGTATTTTGGATTAAATTCTTCGTTTGTAAACACAAAATCTAAAAAGGTATTGGACTCGTTGGTTCAGGTTTTAGAAGATATACCAACTTTAAAACTAAAAATTACATCCCATACTGATTCTAGAGGTACTTCCAAGTATAATGATTGGTTATCTCAACGAAGAGTTGATAGAACCAAAGCATATTTGTTATCTAAAGGTATAGCCGATGATAAATTGGTAACAGAGGCCTATGGTGAAACTATGTTATTAAATGAATGTGATGACAATAAATATTGCCCAGAAGATAAACATGCTGTAAACAGACGTTCAGAATTCGTAATTCTCGAATTTTAATAAAGAAACATATTAATAAGAAAGCCGATAAATAATACATTTATCGGCTTTCTTATTATGTACAGTTTTAGTTTAGCTTAAATGAAATATTTAACCAACACTAAAATTGAATACTTCAGAGGTAGATTCATTGCCAACACTATCTTTTGTGACAATTTTCCAATAATAGGTTTTACCAGCTTCAACAGGAATGTCATTATATCTTGAAGTTGTGATATCACTGACTAGTAAAGCTGGTTCTTCGGTTTCACCAAAGTAGAGGTCATATCCTATAATGTCATTATCTTCATCTTCGGCTTTCCAAATTAGATTTACCGTAGTACTTGTTTGTGAAATTGAGGCACCGGATACAGGAGATATGGCAGTTGCAGGGTAGGGAATAGTTGATTCTAAACCGGGTCCTTCATTGTAAAAAGTCCAAACTTCGCTGCTATTATTATTTTGTCCGGTTACATACCATGAGTATGCTACAGTTCGTTCAAGAATAATGGCGATACTTTTATTATCACTATCAAATACCCCTGTTTCTGAATTTGTAAGATTTGTTAAGTGAACTTGATAAGGACTATTATCATTTGTATCTGACCATTCAAAAATGAGTTCACTTTGAGTGTCCGAAACAATAATTCCTTCGGTACATTCTGAGTCATTTTCTGGGAAAATAAGAGAAATATTAAATTGGTCTGGAGCATATTTCAAAACTTCTGAATCTACACCGCAAGATTGTATAATTAGGATTAAGAAAATAAATAAATTGGGGTTCTTCACTGTCTTAAAAGTTTGAAGGATTTACTGAAGTTGCCATTCTTTAATCTTAAAATATAAATACCAGAGTTAAAAAAGGTTGTATTAATATCGATTATTGATTGTTCAACTTTATAGGTGCTAGAATGTACTAAAGCACCAGCTTCAGTAAAAATAGCTATTTCAACGTTATCTATAGCAAGAGATTTTAAATCTATTGAAAGTTTATTGCTGAAAGGATTTGGGTATAAATAGGGAGATTGTTGCAAATAAACTGTTTCTTCAAATTGACCTTGACATGGTTTATTTGTGCTTACGCTTATTTTATTGATTTCCTCAGAAAGAGTTAAACTTATTAAATTTTTTGTAGTTAATAAACTTTTGCCGTTAATATCAATGTAATATTCGTCTGCTCCGCTTAAATTCAGACTTATGTTATTTGTTGAATCATCAAAGTTTATGAGCACATCTAATGGTAATGGTTCAGTAATAACAACTTTAGAACAGTTTTGGTAATTTGTGGATTCTAGGGAAGAGATACAAACATTATAAACTCCACTTTTCAAATCTTCTATATTGATGAATTCGCTAAAAGTAAATGTTCTATTTTCGTTTTCACCAATAATGCTACCGCTGAATGTTTCATTTGTGATAGATTCAATGGTAACTGAACCATTATCTATATCGATACAAGATGTGCCTTTAGCAGTAATTTTAAATTGATTTGAGGGGTATGAAGAAATAGTACATCCATTGGTATCGACGATGGTGCCACTAGGTGTATTTGGGCAAGAATCAATTGTATCTAATATTCCATCTCCATCCTCATCATTATTTAATTGGGAGCTAGAACAACCATCGGTGTTTACACCTTCCCCTACAGGTGTATTTGTGCACTGATCATTACTATTTGTAACTCCATCGTTATCGTCATCATAATTTATAGGTTCAACTATAAGTGAGAAATTTTTCGTACAACCTTCCGAAGAAGTGAAAATATAAGTTCCCGCATCCGTTGAATTGATGCTTTCTATTGTATAATCATTGTTCACTATCTCGCCATCTGGAAGCGTGATGGTAAATGAATTGTCATTTGGCAGTATACTCAAGGTAATTTTATTCCCTTCCGTTATCGTTAAGCTATCACCACCACTTACCCAATTTTCCGCAATTAAGTATGCCACTGTAATAGTTTCATTCGTACAGGAAACCTCTTTCCAAATAGCAATGTTATTAGAGCTTGTATCTCCAGCTGAACTAAAATTGCCACCTACTAGAAGTTCTGTATTGTTCTTTATGAATTTTAAAGTATTTACTCTAATGTTAACTCCAACATCAGTTTCGTTTCCTAAAGCTTGCCAACCGGTTTCTGAGTTCCATCTAGCGATATTGTTTACTATTTTGTTCGTTAACCCGTCATCACTAGCGGTATCAAATGTGCCACCAACGTATACAAAGGTATCATCACAAGTAATTGCATTTACATTTCCACTTAGGCCATTTCCTAATGATTCCCAGGTGCCGTTACTTTTATGATATCTAGAAACTCTATTTACGGTTTTGTCGCCGGCAATAGAAAAATTCCCTCCAACGTATATATATTCTCCAGCCGAATTTATAGCTTGTACATAGCCGCTAGTTCCTGTGACTAATGCCGACCAATTAGCACCGTCCCAACGGGCTATTCTTGAGGCGGGGATTCCCCCTGCTGCATCAAAATTCCCACCTACATAGACCTTATCATTATCTATGTGTATGCAACGTACTTCATTGTTCGTTCCAGAAATATTGGAGGCACTATCTGTAAGTAGGTTCCATGTTTCATTTTCCCATTTAGCTATATTATTTGCGTTCAATTCACCTGCTGTTGTAAATATTCCTCCTATGAATAATGCGCCATTCTCATCTATCTGCATTGTTGTGATCGGACCGTTAGTGCCAGAGCTTAGAGCAGACCATGAACTACCATTCCATTTGGCGATATTATTAGCGCCTATACCAGCAATTGCAGTAAATTCACCGCCAATGTAAAGAGTTCCGTCAGGAGCAAGAGCAGTAGTTAAAATGGTGCCTTCAATGTCATTCCCCAATGAACCCCATTCCTCAGTGATGCTTAATGTGGCTAAAGCTGATGCACTAATACCGCCTGCTGTAGAAAACGTACCTGCGATATAACTTAGACCGCTAGTAGAAGTAGCAATAGCTTCAACAATCCCGTTGGTTCCAGATGATAGTGATTTCCATGCTCCAATACCATCTTCGGGGGCGGCTTCTGGACCGGATATGGTTTCAGTTAATTTATATAATTTGGCATTAGATCCATAATCGGAGAAATAGAGTTCACCATCTTCATCTTCTCCAAAGGTAGAAATAAACTCTCCATTTGTTTTAAAGAGCAACTCGTTTGATGTTCTGCCAGTTGAAGCATCGTATTCTAAAGCCCATACTCGACCAGAAACATAATCACCATAGATATACTTATTTTTTATATTACTGCTGGTTATTGAACCATTATACGTGTAACCTCCTGTTATGGATACATCTGAGGCGCTGTGGTCGTAAAAGAATATCGGCTCAATATTGGGTGTAGTAGAAAGTGATGTACCGTTGCCGTAACTAGGTTCTGTTTTTGCTTCAAATTTGTTCCAGCCATAGTTACCGCCTTTGGTGATTATATTGATCTCTTCATATGAATTTTGTCCTACGTCTGATCCCCAAAGTTTGCCTGTGGAATCAAAAGAGAATTTCCAAGTATTACGTATACCCCAGGCATAAAGTTCATCTAACCCAGTTTGGCCTACCCTAGGGTTGTCAGAAGGTATTTCATATTTGCCATTTGGTAATTCAGGATTTGTTTCAAGGGGATTGTTACCATCTATATCAACATCAATTCTAAGTAAACTTCCAAAAACAGTATTTAAATTTTGACCATTACCTTGTGGGTCGCCACCACCACCTCCATCACCCACTGAGATGTACAGATAACCATCTGGACCAAATGCAATTTTACCGCCGTTATGGTTTGAGTCAGATTGGTTTTTTGAGAATTGGGCAATGAGGGTTTTTGAAGAAGTGTCAATCAAATTAGGGTTAGAAGTGTCCACTTTGTAACGAGCAATATTTATTCTATAAGTACTAGGTTGGTCTATATAGTAAATGAATATAAACCCGTTAGACTCGTAATTTGGATGAAAAGCTAAACCTAAAAGCCCTATTTCTTGCCCAGCACTATATGCCACTGTGGAAGAAATATCTAAGAATATACTTTGTTCTTCAATGGTTACATTTTCTATGTTTGGAAACACTTTAATTAAGCCAGGTTGCTCAACCACAAAAATCCTATCACTGTTGTCAGCGCTATTTTGTATTTCTACCGGGAAATTAAATGATAGATTAGGGAAAGCTTCTTCATAAGAAGTCTGACAAAATATAGATAAGAATGTTAACTGTAGCGTTAAGAATAAAAAAAATTTAATCGGTTTGGTGGGAAACATGAAGCTGTATTTACAGCGTCAAATATAAGCTTACTTTATAATTTTTTTTAATTTGAAAAAAATAAAAAGGAGTCTAAAAATAAATATTTTCCAACATTAATTCATATTTTTTAATAATTTTTGGGATAAAACGGAACTTGACCAGATTATTCTAGCACAATGTTCTAAATGCCAGAATATTTTATCATTGATCTGATTGCCTGCTAATAGTGGTCCTGCAAGGTATAGGTTTTCAGAAGCTTGCATATTTTCATCTATTTTAAAACCAATTTTAGAAGGGTTTGGCTCACATAAACCATTACTGATAAGACTTTTCAAAAACGGAGATAAATCTTCAGATGATAAGTCAACGCTTCCAAGGCAATTAATTACAATATTAAAACTTTCGGAATATTCTTCAGTTTCAGTTGAATTATTGCCGGTGTAAAGGAGAGATAAACCGTTATCATCATTAGTAAGATCCTTAAATCTACCCTTAATATGGTTAAATCTCTTTAGACTTGAAAGTTCATCAACAACTGACAGGTAATGTTGACCGGCACAGCGTTGCCTTCTGCCTATTTGATTGCCGTGAAAACAAGCAAAGTTTAAAAGCTCATCATGACTTAACTTAGGTAGTAAACTGCCAAAACCCTTAGAAATAATACGTACCGTGGTAGCGGCACCTATATCTAATTTTTCCGCTTCATCAATATCTTTATGAGCTGCCTCGGCAATTTGATTAGCCATTAATAATGGTTCATTTTCCAAAGCCTGTAGGTGGACAGCATTGAATTTTTTTGCTTTTTCCTCATCAAAAAAGCCGTCGGGCATAATGCCGTGAGAAGACAATGTCTTAAATGTGGTATCGTATTCGGTAAGCGGGAATTTATCGCAGATTTTATAAATCATCTCTAGGCCGCTGGCATTTGCCCCTAATACGGCGATTTTTGTAGGTAAACCTAGTTCTTTTCTAGCATGTAAGAAACTAGCGATCTTTTCCATGTTTTGCTCCATACCTAAACCATAAGGCTCTTTAATGTAGAGAGAAGCGTGGTTGTCTTCTAAGTTTGGCTTGTGTAGTTTTTTATAGGGTAGGGAACCAATTGCAAGAATAACTTTTTCAGAAATGATTTCAGAATTGTCTTCAAAGGCAATTGTAAATTCAGAACTTTTTTTACTAACGCTAAGTACTTCTTTTTGTATATAAGTTACGTGTAGCCTATTTATGTTACTTAGCTTTTTAATACGGGACTGTACTTCTTGCTTTATATATTTTCCAAAAAAGAATCTTGGTATATATAAATCATCCCAATGCCCTTCACTATAGAGGGGTTTGTTGATTTCTACCCATTTAGTGGCATAATCTCCTCCACTTTCACTGAATTGTTTTGCCAATTCAGTGATATTATTGTCTAACCAATTTTTAAAATGAGTTCTATGGGGTTCTGTAATGAAATTCTTTAAATCTTGTATAAGCAATACAGATTTACCTGAACGATCTCCATAAGGCATACCTTTAAAAAAATCAGTGCTTTTGTCTATTATGGTAAGCTTAATGGTAGCACCGTTTTCTTCTTTTTCAAAATTATCCAAAAACGGAATTAATGTATAACTTGTTGCTATACCAGCACCAATAAACGCTATTTTGATTGACATTTTAGTAATACTTTTAAAGTAAGGTTGATAAAATTAATATTAAAAAGGGCAGTGAACGTTTTAAATTAGTTGAACTCATTTATTTGTTCGTTCATTTGCCTTTTATTTTGTGTTGCTTCATGAAGATGTAAAGATAAAAAAAAGCCCGTTTAACGGGCTTTTTTAGCGGAGGAAGAAGGGATTCGAACCCTCGAAGGCGTTAACCTTAATAACAAAATTCATTGTTATTTGCATTAGACCACTCTGCCATTCCTCCTTTTCAAGACTAAAAACGCAATTCAAATAGTTATATTGTATTAAATCAATTTTTTCGTGTGCGTTTTTAATTTTAACTAACGTTTTGTGTGCTTTAAAACAAGTTTATTAAACGTATATATATGAATTTGAACGATATTAATATTTTGCTTACGCATTTTCGTTTTTTTTTGTAGGGAATATTGCATACCACTAAATACTAATCTGCGACAGATGAAGAAAAATTACTTAACAAAGATAAATTCAATTAAAAAGTTATTTATAACAATAA
This sequence comes from Maribacter litoralis, assembly GCF_003075045.1. Taxonomy (GTDB): domain Bacteria; phylum Bacteroidota; class Bacteroidia; order Flavobacteriales; family Flavobacteriaceae; genus Maribacter; species Maribacter litoralis. The sequence continues at coordinate 155,655 of NZ_QCZD01000005.1, forward strand.
GTGTAGTAGGTTCAGCTGTGTTGGTTATGAGCTTTGGACCTATGTTTTTAGGACCGGGTCTAACTAACCCGGAACCTTTTAACTTGCTTGTTGATTCAAATTTCTCTCAAGATGGAACGGCAACTGACCCATATGAAGTGGCTTTTCCAAATTTAGATTTTGATACTCCTCTCAATTTTAATATTGTTCCGGGTCAAAATAAAATTGTTATTGGACAAAGGGATGGTAAAGTTTTTTGGTTTGATAATGTTGATAATACAACAGATAAGAATCTTGTGATTGACCTTTCTAATGAAGTAGGTGTTGTTTGGGATGGCGGTTTTTTAGGACTTTCTATTCATCCGCAATTTGGAACAGGAGTAGGTAAAGATTATTTTTTTATCTATTATACAAGTGTTTCAGAATCAGGAGATAACACCTTGAATGATCCTGATGGTTTTTCTTGTGGTGTCGAAACTTTTCATGATAATTATTTGTTGTTAGAAAGGTTTGAGGTTGAACCTAGTAATCTCACTTTTGTTACTGGTTCTAGGGTGCCCATGATTAAAAGGCGTATGTACAATACTACTCACCGAGGTGGAGGTATGGAATTTGGTGACGATGGGTATTTATATCTTTCTACAGGTGATCAAGCAGCTTATGTAAATGCACAAGATATTGCCGAAAATTTAGATGGCGGAGTTTTAAGAATTGATGTGGATAAAAATCCAATTACAAGTCATGCGCCCATTAGGACCCTTGCATCACCAGGAGCCGGTGATTCTGATGAGTTTTCAGGAATTGAATATTTTATACCGAATGACAATCCTTTTCCTAGTCAATTTGGTGATACTTTTGAGGAGTATTATTCTATGGGGCACCGTAATCCGCACCGTATGACAAAAGACAGGGATACAGGGGTTTTTTATATTGGAGAAGTTGGTGAAGTTACTCATGAGGAAATAAATGTTCTTTCTGCAGGGAAAAATTATGGTTGGCCGGTATATGAGGCAACAATGGGACCAAACACCTCTTGCGTGACAGAATTATATAATGATATGCCTCACGAGCTACCTTTAGTAGAATTTCAACGTTCTGAAGCTAGTTCTATTATAGGAGGTTATGTATATAGAGGAACTGATATTCCAAGTCTACAAGGTAAATATATTTGTGCTGATTATGGACCAGGAAATGAAATTTGGCAGGTTGATATTAATAATGGAAGTAAACAGCTTTTAGGTGAATTTACACCTGCTCCTCCAGTTTCTTTTGGTCAAGATCAGCAAGGTGAACTTTATATTTTAAGTTATGGTGCCGGTGTTAAACTTTATAAGCTTACAACATCTCTTAATCAAGGTGGTGCACCGCTAACACTATCTCAAACAGGTGCTTTTACAGATTTGTCAAACCTTACAGTATCTAGTGGTTATTTGCCTTATGAAATGATAGATCCTTTTTGGTCAGATGGAGCATCGAAAAAGCGCTGGATGGCCATTCCAAACGATGGTTCTCATGATTTGCCAGAAGAAAAAATTCAGTGGTCGGAGAATGGTGATTGGCAATTTCCCATAGGTACAGTTATAATAAAACACTTTGACTACCCTGTTGATGATACAGACCCTTCAATAACCCGTAAAGTAGAAACGCGTTTTTCAATCAAAGGGACTGATGGTCAGTTCTACTATTTAACATATAAATGGAGAGAAGATCAAACTGATGCTGATTTAGTTAATATGGAATTAGGAGATGACGAAACCATTGAGGTAGATACAGGAAATGGAACACGTGATGTCGTTTGGCATTATCCTTCCAATACAGAATGTATTACTTGTCATGACCCAGCATTAGGAGGGACATTGGGACCTAGAACACGCTCATTGAATAAGGATTTCGATTATGGCGAAAAAGGAGGGACTGTCGGTAATCAATTGGTTACCCTTAGTGCGCTAGGTATTTTAGATGAGGTGATTTCTGATACAGATACCCCTGGATATTTGAAACATGTTGCATTAAATGATCCAAACGGTACACTGGAAGAAAAGGCTCGAACCTATTTAGATAACAATTGTGCGTATTGTCATCAGCCTGCAACAGGAAATCGTGCAAATTTTGATCTTAGGTTGTTTAATTCCTTGGCTCAAACGGGGTTATTAACAGCAGGAGTTAACCAAACTATTCCTTCTTTAGGTGATGATCAAAAGATTTTATTGCCAGGTGATGCTGCTAAATCACATATTTATGCTAGAGTAAATAATACTACGGCAGGAATTATGATGCCTCCATTGGCGAAAAATCAAATAGATGAAGAGGGTGTTGCAATGTTACAGCAATGGATAAATGGGATGGACCCCATAGCACCCACTCCTGGTTTGGATACTTATAGATTAGTAAATTATGAAACAAATGCCACATTACAATTGGCCGAGAATAGTAATGATACAGGAGTAAATGTACAAGAAGGCGGCTATGAAGGCTTGGATTACCAACATTGGGCGTTCGAGGATGCAGGTGAAGCAGGTTACTACAGATTTAAAGCTGTAAGCAGTAACAGATACATGGATGTTGCTGGTTTTGGTGAAGGTTTGGGGGTAAACGTATGGCAATGGTCAGATAATGGCTCTGCGCCTCAACAATGGGAAATAGTCGATGCAGGTGATAATACCTTTTTTATAATATCAAGATTTAACGGTAACTTTTTAAGTGTTGAGCCAAACGGTAATGTGATTGTAGGTACGGATGATGGTAGCGATAAGTATAAATGGAAATTTTTACCCACCTATGCACCATTTGAAATAGGGATAGACGTGCAAGGGGACCAAATGATAACTTCAGAAGATGGTACAACCGATGATTTTAGCATAGCTTTAAAATCTGCACCTGCTGCTGATGTGGTAGTACTTATTGAAGTAGATGCTGTAAATGAAGTTTCTCTTTCAGAAACAGAATTTACCTTTACTACAACTAATTGGCAAACACCACAAATGGTAACGGTAACAGGTTTAAATGATGATGACGTTGATGGAGTTCAGTTTTATAATATAGAAATAGCAATAGATAATACACGAAGTGATACTGCTTATGCTGGCTTTATTGAAAATTTAATGGGCTATAATGAAGATAATGATGGTGGTATCGGAGCTCCTCCTGCACCAGGTATTTATAGAATAATAAATGTAAATAGTAACTTATCAGCACAGGTCGTTGATGCCGGTACAGATAATCGGGTGAACATAGCTCAAGGTCTCTATCAAGGCGATGAATACCAACAATTTGAATTGGTATATAGGGAAAATGGCCTTTATTCAATTGAAGCGGTTCATAGTGGTAAAGTTATGGACGTAGAGTTAGGTATTGCCAATCCAGGTACTAATGTTTGGCAATTTACTTTTGACGGCTCTACGCCTCAACTGTGGGCGATTGAGGATGCGGGTGAAAATACCTATCACATTGTAAGTGAATTGGCCGGGTATTATTTGGGTATTGATGATACCGGAAACATGTTGGTAGATGTGGATAATGGCAGCGATAAATATAAATGGCGTTTTGAAGATATTACTGCATTAGGTAATACGGGTATTGCAGTTAGTCAAGATCTTATAATTACAAGTGAAGATGGTTTATCTGATACCTTTACGGTTGAGCTAAAAACACAACCTACGGCTACTGTTACTATTGATTTACAAATTATAGAGGGAGTTGGTGAAGTAAGTTTAGATAAAAACCAACTTGTTTTTACGGATGCAACGTGGAATGTTCCACAAATTGTTACCGTAACAGGAGAAAATGATGACGCTATTGATGGTATTCAAGATTTTACCATAGAGGCTGTAGTGGCTGCACCTTTTAATGACCCTTTATATAGTTCAGGCTTAGGGGATAGCGTGTCTGGTCTTAATTATGATAATGATGAAGGCGCCAATAGTGCTCCTTTACCAGGAATTTATCAGATACGTAATGTGGGTAATCAAAAAAATATTATGCCAGATGCAGGAGATATATCTTGGCAAGTAAATATGCTAACCGATACTTATGATGCTTCAGAGTATCAACATTTTGAATTGATAGCTGAAGGAAATGGACTTTATAGTATAAGACTTACACAACAAGATGCTATGGGGCGAGATTTATATTTAGATAATCAATATGGAAGTACTGATCCAGGTACAAATATATGGTCATATATTGCGAATAATGGTAATACAAACATAGCTCAACATTTTGAAATTGCTTCTTTAGGTGATGGTTCATATTCTATAATTAGTGCTCTTTCAACGTCTAATTATTTGACAGTTGAACCTGATGGAAATCTGATTGCCGATATAAATGGAGATACAGATTTCTTTAAATGGCAATTTTTGCCTACTGGTTTTCCACCAGAAGCTATTGCTTCTGCTGATATTAATTCAGGAAATGCACCTTTAGAAATTCAGTTTACAGGTAATACATCTACAGATGACAAAAATGATATTGTAGCATACCTTTGGGATTTTGGCAATGGCGATACAACTACTGATGTCAATCCAAATTATGAATTTCTAGTGGGGGGTGTTTATAATGTTAGTTTAACAGTAACTGATGGAGATGGTTTTCAAGATAGAAGTGAGGAAATAGAGATTATCGTAAACGGAGCACCTGTAGCGGTAGCGACCTCGGATATTACGGAAGGTGAAGTTCCTTTAGAAGTAAGCTTTACGGGAGACCAGTCTACCGATGATGTCGGTATCGTGGATTACTTGTGGGATTTCAAGGATGGAACAGTATCCTCCGATGCGAATCCTGTCCATACCTTTGACAGTGTTGGAACCTATGAAGTGGAATTAACGGTAACGGATGCCGATGGTCTTACGAACTCGACGACCATAACTATTACTGTTAGCCCGGTAAACGGAGCACCTGTAGCGGTAGCGACCTCGGATATTGCGGAAGGTGAAGTTCCTTTAGAAGTAAGCTTTACGGGAGACCAGTCTACCGATGATGTCGGTATCGTGGATTACTTGTGGGATTTCAAGGATGGAACAGTATCCTCCGATGCGAATCCTGTCCATACCTTTGACAGTGTTGGAACCTATGAAGTGGAATTAACGGTAACGGATGCCGATGGTCTTACGAACTCGACGACCATAACTATTACTGTTAGCCCGGTAAACGGAGCACCTGTAGCGGTAGCGACCTCGGATATTGCGGAAGGTGAAGTTCCTTTAGAAGTAAGCTTTACGGGAGACCAGTCTACCGATGATGTCGGTATCGTGGATTACTTGTGGGATTTCAAGGATGGAACAGTATCCTCCGATGCGAATCCTGTCCATACCTTTGACAGTGTTGGAACCTATGAAGTGGAATTAACGGTAACGGATACCGATGGTCTTACGAACTCGACGACCATAACTATTACTGTTACAGAAGAAAATATTGTTTTGGAACAGCCTTCTTTTGATTTTATATTAGCTCCCAATCCTTCAATTGATTACGTTGAGGTTATTATGAAGGAGAATTTTAATGTGGATGAAATCATAGGGGTTATGATGCATGATAGTGCAGGTAGGTTAATTAGGCAATTCATGGTAACAGAGGTCTTACAAGATGGTAAACTAAGAATACCTACTAATTCTTATAGAAATGAAGTTTATGTTATTACGTTAATGTTCAACAATAATGAACCGGTTTCTAAACGTTTAATAATTCAGTAGTACTATAATCAGTTAATTAATTTTGACATAGATTATTAAATAGTTTTTTTTAACATTTGAGCTGAACAATAGCAATATTGTTTAGCTTTTTGTTTTTATATAAATATTTTATAATTAGTTGAGTCGAATTAAATAAGTAAGTGTAAAGGCTATTAAAGGTTCAATTATAATATTCTTTAATTGATTGGATTATGCGTTTTTATTCCTTCTTAAATACTTTTGTGAATTCAGTCATTTATTTCCTCTAATAAAGTTGATGTTAATAGCAAAATAATTTATTTGGCTAACTTTTTAAGTTATTAATTGTATGCTATTTAGCTTTTATTTTTATTATAATTTCTATGTATTATTGAATAATATATCAACCGATTTTTTGAGACCAATTACAGGTAATTTTTTAGCTATTCTACTTTTAAGGAGATTCTTAATTATATCGGGTTAATTAAAAAAGATGATCTTCGATATTATTAAAATAGAGTAATTAAATTATCTATATTAAATATAATTTTATCGATTAAATTGAAAAGTTAAATTGTTTTATGTTAAGTTCGTAATTAGTAATTTTTTAAGTAATAGCAATGTTTTATGATACCTAAAATTATTCATTATTGTTGGTTTAGTAACGGTAAAGGTCTACCAAAAGAATTAAAAAGAAATATTGCTTCGTGGAAAACTATGCTTCCTGATTATGAATTTATGCTTTGGGATAATAGTAGTTTTAATTTAGAAGAATGGCCTTTTGCAAAGGAGGCTTTTGAAAAGAAAAAATATGCTTTTACTTCAGATGTCGCTAGGTTGTATGCCATGTATACTTATGGGGGTATTTATTTAGATACAGATGTTCAGATTCTTAAAAAATTCGATGATTTATTACATTTACCATATTTTGCAGGTTTAGAACATACTGGAATTATGGAATCGGCAATTATTGGGGTTGAGAAAAATTCAGGTTGGATTGCAACTTGTTTAAAATATTATGACAACAAATCTTTTATAAAAGAAGATGGCAGTTATGACCTTAAAATTTTACCCACAATTCTAAAGTTACAATTGAATACGGTAAGAGAGATAGTGTTAATGAGTTCTTCACAAGTAAATGAAGTGGAGAATTTAATTAAGGATGAGAGTAAGTTTTTCTTATTTCCATTTGACTACTTTAGTCCAAAAGATGTGGAATCCGGTCAAATTCATAAGACTGAGAATACCTACACCATTCATCATTTTAGTGGCTCTTGGTTGCCCGCTTTTTCTATAGTTCGTAGAAAAGTAAAATTGATGCTTGGCGTAAACACCATCAATAACTTACTTAAAATTAAAGTTGTAAGTAGTTTTTTAGGATATTTAAAAAAAATAGAAGCTAAATTGGATAATAAGTAATAGGCAATTTAGAATATAATTTATATGTTCTATTTCTATTTCTATTTCTATTTCTATTTTAAAGTTTGTGATATAAACTAATGAAGTTAAACGGTTATTGGAACTTTATTTGAAATATTAATTTCAGACTGAAGGAAGTGGTAAGAAAAATAATTGTTGAATAGCCTCTTCTGTAAATTTCATTGCAATAGAGCCAATATGATGATCATCTACCTCAAAACTATACACTGATAGAGCAGTACCATTTTTTATTAAGTTAGCATTTATTAAATGCTTGCCGTCCCTAACAGGAATATTTATAAGATTATCATCAATACCTCTCCCAGTGGCTTTTACAATAGACTCTTTACGAGTCCAATAAGTAAAAAATAAGCGTATTTTATCGTTTGAACTATCTAATATATTTAGATCATTAGTTTTAAAAAGAAGGGATGCAGTCTCTAAATGGTTCATTTTTCTATCTATATATTCAACGTCAATACCAACAGGATATTGGGAAATAGCTATTAAACCATATTCTAAGGTATGGGAAACATTAAAAAATACTTTTGGATGTGATGGTAAAAACGGCTTTTTGTTTTCATCCGTGGCTATAACTATTTTATTTGAATCTAAATCTAAATGATCTGATAATAACAACTTTAGGAATGCTCTACAGATTATAAACCTGTCTCTATCTTGTTGAAAATGATAACGTTCGCTTCTTTTAAGCTCAGCAATAGTAAGGTGTTTTTTTAAAATTGAAATATTAGTATAGTTAGATGGCAGGTGTATTTTATAAATTTTCACGGCAGAATGCTCGTGAATATATGATTTGGTATGTACACACGTAATTTTTACAGATCCACAAAATAGTTTGCTATTCACCTTCTAAGTTATGATTATCTAATACGTATTGCAATTTTGCGGCAAATACTTCAACATTACCTTTGTCAAACATATCAATGTGATTGCCTGGAACCATATGTCTTCTTATTCCTTTTGTGGCGATTTTCTTCCATCCTAAATATTTTCTATCATGTACTAAGTTAATTTCTTCCTCTGCCTTAAATAAATCAATAACAATATCTTGAGGTTGAATATGATAATTTCCCGTAGCCTTTAAATGGTTTTGTTCCATTTTTATATTTCTATGAAACTGCATTTCATGTTGCTTTTCTTTGCCATATTTTAAACGTAAAAATATACCCTTAATACGAAGCTTGAATAAGCCAGTTCTACGCTTAAAATTCTTTTTACTAGTAAACATATTCAGTAATACAAAGCCTACTTTCGTAAGGTCGTAACCTATACCTACAATTTTCTTTTTTAGGGGATTTTTAAAATAATAATCAGGAAAAACATAGGTATCAAACTCCGCAACAACCTTCACTTTTTTATTTTGTGCTCTGAGTTGCCTGGCCATTTCAAAAGCAATAGTACCACCTAGGGAAAATCCTGCTAAACAGAACGGACCATCTGGATTGGTAATTAGAATTTCTTTTATATAATCTCTTGCCATATCGTGCATAGATTCATGCGGTTCAGAAATACCATCCAAACCTCTGGCCTGTAATCCATAAACAGGCTGTTCTTTATCCATGTTTTTGGCTAGTTCATTAAATATAAGTACATTATGATGTGCTCCATGAACAATGTACAATGGAGGTTTATTTCCATTTGGTTGTAGTGGTACTAATGAGTTCCAGGTCACAAACTCATTATCCATATAAGTAGCTAGCTTTCTAATTGTTGGATGTTTTAGTAAAGCAACAAGGGGTAACCTATAACCTGTCTCATCTTCTAAGAGTTTCATTACCCTAACAGCAATAACGGAATGTCCGCCAAGTTCAAAAAAATCGCTATTGATGTCTATTTTCTCTAATCCCAGACATTTTTGCCAAATGGCAACTATAACTTTCTCAGATGGTGTAGTAGGTGTAGTAAATGGTTTAGATGCGGTTTCCCTGGGTAAAAGTTTTAGTAAGCTTTTTCGATCTATTTTACCATTAAGGGTAATGGGGAAATCTTTAACGATATGAAATAAATGGGGTACCATATGTGGTGGAAGTTGCTCTCGTAGCGTTTCTTTCCATTCATTAATTTTGTTGTTATGATCAATTAGCGGAGCTGGTACCATTAGGTAGGCGATCAGTCGATCTTCATGTAGTAAAACCACGGAAGATTGAACACCGTCTAAAGCATCTAATGATTCTTCTATTTCACCTAGTTCTACCCGTTGTCCTCTTATTTTTATCTGGTGATCTATACGACCAAGACATTGTACTTCACCAGATGGCAGTAATTTAGCCAAATCTCCTGTACGGTATAGCACAGGACCTATTTCCGTTTCAAAAGGGTTTTTTATGAATTTTTCATTCGTGAGTTCTTGTCGTTTCCAATATCCTTGGGCAACGCCATCTCCTGCAATACATAATTCTCCTATTCTCCCAGGTGCTACCAATAGCTCCTGCTGGTTCATTATGTACAATTGTGTGTTGGCTATGGGCTTTCCAATAGTTACCACATCATCTGTGTTATTGATCTTTTTTATGGAAGACCAAATGGTTGTTTCTGTAGGTCCATAAAGATTCCATAACTCATTGACCTTACTCAAAATGTTTTTTGCTAAAGCCATAGGTAAAGCTTCACCTGTACAAAAAGCTTTTAGCGGTAAATGATTTTTCCAACCTACGTCTATTAACATTTGCCAAGTTGCAGGTGTTGCCTCCATCAAGGTGATTTCTTCAGTTTCTAGTACTTCTAGTAATAATCTGGGGTCCTTAGATGTTTCTTCGTCTGTTAAAATCAATTGTGCTCCTTTGAGTAAGGAAGCATAAAGTTCAAAACCGGCAATATCAAAAGATATAGAGGTTATTGAAATTACTTTATCCGTATTTTGAACACCAGGTTTTTCTAAAATACTGTATAATAGATTTACCAAATTTTTATGTGTAACTGTAACCCCTTTTGGTTTACCTGTTGAACCAGAGGTGTATAAAATATACGCTATTTGGTTAATACTAATTTTAGTATTTACTGGTGTACACGAATATGTTGACAAATCTGAAAAAATAGAGGAGACCAATAAACGTGTTATGTTAGCATTTATAGGTAAAGAAGAGGTATCTGTTGTAATCAAGTATTTAGATCCAGAATCTTCTAACATAAACTCCAGTCTTTTACTAGGATAGTTAGGGTCTAATGGAAGATACGCTGCTCCACTTTCCATTATGGCAAGTAGAATTGTAATCAATTCAATAGAGCGTGGTAAAGATACCGCTACAAAATCTCCAGGTTGTACACCTTGTTGTTTTAAAAAATGAGCTATTTGGTGAATTTGTTTTTCAAGATCCCCGTACGAAATGTCAGATTCTCCAAATTTAATCGCTTTTTTTGAAGGGACTATTTTACATTGTTGTGCAATTAACTCATGTAACGGTAATTGCGGATAAATTGCAGCGGTATCGTTTAGTTCTAAATAAGCAGCAGTATCTATTTGTATAATACTCCCTATTTCTAAATTTGGATTAGCAATTATAGCATTTAAAACTTCTTTAAAAGAAGTCATCATCCGTTCTATAGTTTCTGGTTTAAAGAGTGTTGTATTGTACCTCCAACGAAAACATGGCCTTTCGTTAGACATAAAAACCTGTAATTCAATTTCAAAGGTCCTATACGTATTTTCATTATAAATTATATCCGTTTTTAAATCGTAAAATGAATGTTTACTTTCCAAATCATCATCTAACTGAATATTTATAATTACAGGAACCAAAGGAACCCTTGTGGCATCTCTTGGTACAGAGAGTTTTCTTAGAAGATGACCAAAACTAATTGATTGGTTTTCGTATGCATCAAATAACTGCGTATTTCGCTGTTTTAAATACGTTTTGAAATTTATTTTTGGGTCAAGTTTACTACGAAGCGGTAATAAATTGACAGAATGACCAATCATTTGCATCATATCGTAATTGGCCCGCCTAGAACTTGTAAGACCTAAAACCAAATCATTTTGACCTGTTTGTTGGTATAAAAAGACTTCAAATGCGGCTATTAATGTAGTAACTACACTAGTGAACATACTAGAGTCACTACTATTGCCAATTAGTTTTAATGCATTTAAAATGCTATTATCTAATTGAAAATCTAAATGGTGATTGTTATAGGTTCGTAATTCTGGTCTTGGAAAATCTATGGGTAATTCAAGTTTTGGAATAGAATCCTTATACATATTTAACCAAAAATTTACCGAACGATTATAAGCGTCGCTTTCTGCATATTCATTTTCTTTAGTAGCGAATACACTGAAAGCGTCGGGTTCGTTTAAATTTAATTCTTTACCTTGAGCAAAAGCAGTATAGAGCTCACTTAGTTCTTCTAGTATAATGTTAATACTTAAACCATCGCAAACAGCATGATTTACTAAAAGTATCAATTCATGTTCATGTTCATTTATTTTAATTAAACTAAATTTTAATAAAGGACCATTGACCAAATCGAAAAGATAATTAACATCCTTGTTAATTAAAGATAACCTAGTCTTTTGCTGCTCGGTTTCTGACTGATCTGTAATGTCATAAAATAAAATATCTACATGTATATCTGTATAAATATGCATCAAATTAAGGTCTTCACTAAATGATGATCTTAATGATTCGTGGCGTTCGATTAAAGATACTATGGCCTGCTCTACAGCATCATACTTCAATGTGCCAACAAATTTAAAAGAGAGCGAAATATTATACGCTTTTTTTGCATCATCACCTCCAAAAAAACTGTCGGTCAATATTTCAGATTGTGCTTTTGTGGTTTGGATTTCTAATTTTGTGGTCTTATTTAGATTATCAGTAGTGCGTGGCTCTTGATCGTTAAAATTTCGTATGGCCGCTGTAACAGTTGATTTTTCTAGTTTAGAAATGGTTTCATTTTCATGATCTACCTTTGTATCATCACCTAGAAATTCAGCAAGCTGAGCAATTGTAGGATGTTGAAATATTTTAATTAATGGTATTTCTTTGTTTATTTTTTTTCTCAATAAACCTATTACTCTTTGAGCCATTAATGAGGATCCCCCCATTTCAAAAAAATTATCGTTAATAGCAATATCAGGTACTTGAAGCATTTCACTCCAAACATTGGCTATATTTTTTTCAAGTGTTGTTTGTGGGGTTTTAAAGGCTGTACTAGCATCTGAACGCACATATTCTGGACGCGGTAGGTTTGTTTTGTCTATTTTTCCATTAGTGGTTAAAGAAAATTGCTCTACCCACATCATGGTTGAGGGAATTTGAAACTCTGGCATTATTTTCTTAAGCTGATTTCTTACCGTATTTGAGTCAAATTTATCTTTGGTTGGTAGTAAATAAGCAACTAAACTTATATCACCGGCAAGGTGTTTACTGGTCACTACCACGGATTGTTTTATGCCTGGTAAAGAATTTAATACACTTTCAATTTCGCTTAGTTCAATTCGATATCCTCTGACCTTTACTTGGTCGTCAACGCGCCCAATAAAGGCAATTTCTCCATTTGGGAGCCATTTTGCACGATCTCCTGAACGATACATACGCTCAACTTTGTTGAACACATCGGTAACAAATCGTTCTTTTGTTAATTCTGGACGATTTAAATACCCTCTAGCAAGACCTTTCCCGGCAATATAGAGTTCACCAATATCGCCTATGGGCAATTCCTCTAGGTTTTCATCCAATATATACATTTGAGTATTGGATATCGGTAAACCTATAGAGATACTTTCATTTGAGTCTGAGGAATATGAAGTATGAATTTCTTTAATACAACAACCCACTGTAGCTTCTGTAGGGCCATATTCATTGACAATTAAAGCATCTATACCCAAGGTTTTAAAATTATTGATATGATGATCGTAAAGAGCTTCACCTCCTATAATATATTTAGTAGCTATATTCTTATCGGAAATATTCTTTAATACAGCAGTAAATATGGAGATATGTGAAGGTGTCAACTTAATAAAATCATAGGGAGCATATTTAAAAAGATTACTATCTTCAAAAACATCTAATCCATTACCAGTAGTGATAACCAAACGTTTACCGCTTATTAACGGTAGAAAAATTTCTGTTATGCTAGCATCAAACGATAAGGATAGATGTGCAAAACACCCAGATGTATTTGAGTTTTTATCAATATAATTTAAGCTGCTTATTAAATAGTTGAACAAACTTCTATGTTCATTCATTACACCTTTGGGATTACCTGTGGTGCCAGAGGTATATATCACATAACATAGACTCTGTGGAAGAATCTTAATAGAAGGGTTTAAATTAGGCGTAATATGATCTATTACTTTTATAAAATTGGTTAAAAAATCAGCGTTAATTGTAATTTTACATTGACTATCACTGATGATATAATTTTTCCTTTTTTCAGGATAATTGGGGGCTATAGGTACGTATGCCGCTCCAGATTTTAATATACCTAAAACACATACAATTACCCATTCGCTTTGCTCTAGCATAATGCCAACGATATCATTGACCATGACATTATGGGTGTTGACAATGTAATTTGAAAACTGGTTAGATAACGTATCTAATTCTTGGTATGTAATTTTTTTAGATCCAAATACTATTGCCGTATCGTTAGGTGATTGTTTTACCTGTGCTAAGAATGCCTCTACAACGGTTTCATTTTCTGTTGAATCAGTAAAACTTGTACTTGTCGAAGCGTTCGTTTTTTCAACCGTTTCCTTTGCAGAAGATAGGTCTATACCGTTCTGCTGTATAAAATTTGTTTTATCAAGGTTTAAAATAGCGCCAATCTCCTTAGCTGGGTTTTCTATTATACTATGAAGTATCTCTTTAAACAAGAGCATCATTTGCTCTATTGTTTTAGGTTTAAAAAGAGAAGCATTATAAGACCATTCTAAGATGAGTTCTTCTTCTGTTCCGGTAGCATTTAAAAAAAGTTCAAATGTTTCAAAGGCTCTTGGGTTGCTTTTTAGCCTATACGTTAATCCCTCAAAGATTACATCATTGGCCATACCCATATCAATATTGAAAGTAACGGGTACCAGTGGTACTCGTGAGAGATCTCGTTGAACATTTAGTTTTTCAAGTAATTGACCAAAGCTAAATTGTTGATGTTCATACGCATCAAATATTTCATCTTTTCTTTGCTTTAAATACGTGTTAAACGGAGTTTCTGGTGTTATTTTACTACGTAATGGAAGTAAGCTAACACAATGGCCTACCAACTGATTTTTGCCACTTAAAGATTGCCCGGCGGCAGATAAACCTATAACCAAATCGTTTTGACCTGTCTGATAATACAGAAAAACCTCAAAGGCGGTCATAAGTGTAGCCACAAAACTTGCTCTAGATTGTATTCCAACTTTTTTTAAATCATTGACTAAGTCATAATTTATTGGAAAATCTAAACGATTACTTTTGAAAGTTCTGATCTTTGGTCGTGGAAAATCAGTAGGTAAAGTAACTTTTGGAACTGAACTTTTATAGTGGTCTAGCCAATATTTTTGGGTCGTTATAAAATCTTCACTATCAATAAATTCTTGTTGCTGATCGGCATACGAACTAAAATCATTTGCTGTTGGGAGCGTATGGGGGGTGTTGGTAATGGTCGCAGAATAAAAACCTCCAATATCTTGAAGAATAATACCCATAGACCAGCCATCACAAATAATATGATGTGCGGTAATGATAAGCTGATGTTCTAATTCAGATAACTTTAGTATACCAACTTTAATTAAGGGACCTTCTGCTAGGTTAAATATGTGATTTGCATCTGCCGATAAATAATTAGAAACCTTATTTTTCTTTGTTATAGTTGAAAAGCTAGAAAAATCTTCATAAACCGGTACTATTTGAATCTTATTGAAGATAATCATAAACAGACCATCCGTACTAAAAGTTGATCGAAGTGCTTCGTGCCTTTTAATTAAGTGTTGAATAGCTTGTTCTAAGGCATTTTTATTTAATATACCTTTTAAAATAAGCGAAACAGATTCGTTATACCCTCTATTTGCATCTGCTCCGCCTAAAGTACAACCAATCCATATTTCTGCCTGCGAAGCGGTAGTATGTATGACTTTTTCAATAGTTGGTCCTGAAAATGGATTATAAGTCACTGCTCGGTTTTGTTTAGTTATGCTCTTGATCATTTCATTAATCTTATAAGATTTTCCTTAAAAATGGATGCTGTAATATATTTTACAAATCAATTTGAACATATTGCCCGATCTTATCTTTATCTTCAATAAACCAAGCAGGATTGCCTGATTCATCCATACCTAACCGAGCACCTGGCACTGGTGGTTGATTCAATTCTTTTGTAAGCGATTTTTGATTTTTTTCATTAGAACGATGGCTTGGTTCAGATTTTAAAAATCCTGCGGATATAAGTTCATTGATACATTCTTTACTGGTTTTTATTAAATGCAGCAAATCTTCTTCTTTGTACGCTTCAGTCATATAACATGGAAAACCATCCCAAATGTGGATGCCTTTTTCACGCATCAATACAAAGAACAATTCCGCATATGGTATTTCTTCTTCTAATTTTAATTTCCATAAAGAACGATAGAACATTATTTTCATGGGAAGATTTTTCAATTCAAAATATGAATTGATTTCATGGGCAAAATGTTCGGTCTTTCTTGCCAATTCATCTTGTAGGGCTTCCCCTTTTTCTTTCATATGTAATAATGAAGCTTTGCATGTAGCTAAAGCAAGTGGATGGCGTACAAATGTGCCTGCAAAATAGGTGACTCCTGCTTCTGGGAATGAGTCATCACCATACTGCCAATGGCCTCCATCAAGCGCATCCATACATCTTTTGTTTCCTATTATTGCCCCAATAGAAATACCTCCCCCAATTACTTTTCCGTATGTGCCTATATCTGCCTTAATTCCAAAAAGTGACTGAGCACCACCAGGATGCGTTCTAAAACCTGTAATAATTTCATCGAAAATTAAAACGGACTCAGATGCCGTAGTAATTTTTCTTACTTCTTTCAAGAACTCTATAGGTCTAAAGTCTGGTCTACGGCTTTGTACCGGCTCCACCAGAACTGCAGCAATCTCATGTGCACGTTCTTTAATAATGGCCAAACTTTCATCTGTTCCATAATCCAATATCAACATATTTTGTACTGCTTCTGGTAAAATACCAGATGCGGCAGGAAAAGATTTTAATTTTTTAGAACCTCTAACAATAACTTCATCATTAATACCATGGTAAGAGGTGGTAAATGCGACTATTAATGAACGCCCTGTCACGGTTCTCGCAATTCGCATAGCCCCTAATACGGCTTCAGAACCCGTGTTACAAAGAGCGGCACGATCTTGCCCGGTAAATTCACAAAGCAATTCACAAACTTCCCCGGCTAAAGGATGTTGAGGTCCAACTTCAAACCCTAGTTCAACTTGCTTATGGATTGCTTCTTTTATAAAATTGGGTTGATGACCAAAAAGGCATGCACCAAAACTATTTAATACATCAAGGTATTCGTTGCCATCAATATCCCAAAGACGGCTGCCAAGAGACTTATTTACAACAATAGGGTAGACCAATTCTTTGGTGAGTGGTTTAAAACCCGAAACCACTCTAGGATCAGACATGTGGTGGCGATGCTTTTGGGAATAGGCTTTGCTGCTCTCCGTTTTTTTGTTATAGCTGATAATTAAGTTTTCCAAAAAATCTTTTTGGGAACTACTAAGGTTGTCTGATTGTTTTTCTATTCTGGGTGTAGCTCCAAATGGTTTTTGGTGTTCTTTTTTTTCATCATCAGATAGCGTATCATCAGCGGTAGAGCGCGGGGTGGGGGATGTGGGGGGAGTATTTTTTTCTGTAGCGGTATTTGCTTGATCTGCTGTAACTTGGTTACCAGCATTGCCACTAGTCTGAATTAACTGTATTTGTTGACCTAAAAGTTGTATTTGCTGCGCAATAAGACCTAATGCAGTATTTTGATTTGGTGCTGCTATCGTATTCAAATTCTGAGGAGCAGCATTAAACGATGTTGTGTGGTTGGCGGTAGCTTGTACATGCTCAGTTGTTGGTTCTGCTAGTGGTGCTGGTGCCAGAAGCTCTTTAGGTAAAGTTTTATCTAAATGTTCAGCTAACAAATCTGGTGATTCAAGATCATCATTTAATTGTCTGAAAGTAATAGGGGTATTAAATTCGTTTTTTAAATTTATAGCCATTTGGGTTAAGACGAGAGAGTCTAGTCCAAGTTCTAAAAAGCTTAATTTAAATTCACTAGGTTCAATTTCAATTCCAGAATTATTTTCTACGATTTCTGATATTTTCTTTAGAATTACGGGCTTTCTCATAAACGTATGTTTGGTATTGTGATTGGTTTCTTGAGGTTGACGGTCTGTGTTTATTTGTTGTTTGGTTTGTATAGTTTTAATTTCTCGTTCTACGGTAACAGGTGCTATCCAACAGGGTTTACGATCAAATACATAAGCTGGCAACGCTACTTTTTTACTAATTTGATTGCCATAAAACGATGCCCAATCAGGAGTAATGCCAGTGAGCCATAAGTCACCTAGGGCAGCTAATACAGCGTGGTGGGCGTTTTTATTTTCTTTGGGTAAGGGTAAACTTGCTATGGCTGCCAATGGTTTTAAACCTTTTTTTTGCATAGATAAAGTAGAAAGGGCACGTCCAGGCCCTACCTCTAATAACACCGTATCTTCTAACCTTAGAACAGTTTCCATAGCACCTGAAAAATTCACGGCTGCTCTCAAGTGATTTGTCCAATAGGTAAAACTCGTAGCTTCTTCATCAGTCAGCCATGTACCGGTTACTGTTGAAACAATTGGTATACGCGGAAGACTAAGACTTACTTTTTTTACTTCAGCTTCGAATACATCTAGTACAGGATCCATCATTGTTGAATGAAAGGCGTGACTAGTTAATAACAATTTATTGGCAATATTTTTGTTATGTAATACCGTTGAGAAATTCTCAATAGCATTGTCTGGACCTGATATTACAATTAAACGATCAGAATTTATAGCTGCAATAGATAGTTCATTGGGTATTAAATTTTTGATATCATCAATAGTTGAACGGACAGAAAGCATACTGCCACCTGGTAGTTCACTTACTAACTTACCGCGCATGGTAATAAGCTGTAGAGCATCTTCTAAACTCAAGATTCCAGCTAAATGCGCAGCTACGAATTCTCCAATACTATGGCCACAAAGTAAAGTGGGTTTTATGCCCCAACTCATCCATAATTGTGCAAGGGCATACTCCACAACAAATAATGCTGGTTGGGTATACTTGGTATCCTTTAATTTTTTTTCTGCTTGGGCAGAATTGTCCTTTGGGTATATGATATCTTTAATATCTAATTTCAGATTGTTTTTTAAAATTTTGGCACACCGATCTACCGCTTTTTTAAAAACTACTTCTTCTTTATAGAGCGATTTCCCCATTTGAAGATATTGTGAACCTTGTCCTGGAAATAGAAAAGCCAATTCACTGGGATCTATCTTTAGTTCATTTGTCTTTACCTGTTTGTGATTGTCAGATAATAAGATTTCTTTTGCCTCAACCAGGGTATTGGCAATAGCAAAACTTCTGTATGCAAATTCCGCTCTTGTTCTATTTAATGAATGTGCAATATCTGAAAGCTTCATGTTTGAAAGTGGATCTACATATTCACCAAGAGCTTTTTGATAGCCAATTGCACTATGCTCTGATTTTGCAGACCACATAAGCAACTGTAAGGGTCTTATTGCATTGGATTTTATTTTTTCATTTTCATATTCTTCGACGATAATATGTACGTTGGTACCGCCAACTCCAAAAGAACTGACTCCGGCTTTTCTTAAGCTTTTAGAATTCCATGGACTTAATTTGTTGTTGACATAAAAGGGGCTGTTTTCAAAATCAATGGAGGGGTTTGGTTTTTCAAAACCTAATGATGCTGGAATTTGTTGGTTTTTCAAAGCTAAAATGGTCTTTATAACACCCGATACTCCCGCTGCACCTGTAAGATGTCCCATATTACTTTTTATTGAGCCAATAGCACAAAATCCTTGCTTTTCTTGTTCGCCAAAGGCCATTTTTAGCCCTTCGATTTCAATAGGGTCTCCTACAGGTGTTGCAGTGCCATGTGTTTCTACATAACTTATTTCTGATGGGTTCACTTTAGCATCAGAAAGCGCTAATGAAATAGCATCGGCTTGACCTTCAGTACTTGGTGCGGTAAAACTTCCTTTGTTACCACCGTCATTATTTATACCAACACCGCTAATTAAAGCATGGATTGTATCGCCATCATGCTCAGCATCTTCTAATCGTTTAAGTAATAAAACCCCCGCACCATCACTAAATATGGTCCCTTTAGCGTTTTCGTCAAAAGGTCTGCAATGCCCGTCAGGACTCATTATTGATCCTTCTTGATATAAATGCCCGGCATGAATTGGAGCAGTTATACTTGAGCCTCCAGCCAAAGCAACATCACATTGGCCACTTCTAATGGCTTCTACTGCTTGGGCAATTGCTAGCGAAGAGGTAGAACAAGCAGAATGAACACTTACAGCAGGTCCTTTTAGATTTAGTTGATATGCAATTCTTGAAGCGATATAATCTTTCTCGTTGAAAGTATCTGTAAGAAAGCTGCCTATTCTATCCATTACTTTTTTGTTCGGAAGAATATTGTTTTTATAATAGGTATTCATACCTGTGCCTGCATAGACACCTATTTTTCCATCATAATGAGAAGGTAAATGCCCTGTTTGTTCTAGAACTTCCCAAGCGATTTCTAAAAATATTCGTTGCTGTGGATCCATAGCTTCAGCGCTCTTTGGATTCAATCCAAAAAAAGAAGCATCAAATTCTTTTGATTTGGGTATTATGCCGCGGGCAGGAACATATAGTGGGTCGTTAATAAGGCTGTTGGGTATACTTGCATCCAATTCTTCTTTGTTGAAGAATGTAATAGTTTCTTTTCCATCTCTCAACACGTCCCATAGTTCTTGAATTGAGTTTGCACCAGGAAAACGCCCGGCCATTCCAATAACGGCAACCGCGGTTGAAGATAAGTTTCTTTTTTTCTTCGAGACCAGTTTGTTTTTTGTATTTTCTTTAGGGTTTAAAAATGTTGACAGCTCTAATATGGTAGGGTACTGATACAATTTTATGATAGGAATATCGTAATTATAATGTTGTCTTAATGTCAGTACGGTTTTTTGGGCTAGGAGAGAAGTGCCTCCCATTTCAAAAAAGTTATCTAATATTCCGATTTTAGAAATACGTAAAATATTAGACCAAACTTGTACTATGTTTTTTTGTACATCAGTAGCTGGTTTTTTATATACAGGTGCCGTGGTGGGTCTCTTGTATTGAGGAAGTGGTAATTCTTTTTTGTTTACTTTTCCGCTAGAAGTCTTTGGAAATTCATCTACCCATATAAAATAGGAGGGTAACATATACTCAGGTAAGGCGTCACTAACTTGCTCTCTAAAATTAGGGCTGTCTTGAGCGGTGTCATTAGATTTTAGATAAGCAATAAGTTGTGCTTGCTCAGAGAAATGTGTACTAGCAACCACTACTGCCTGGGTTATACTTGGTAATTTATTAAGTGCAAGTTCCACCTCGCCAAGTTCTATTCTGTGGCCGCTAATCTTTACTTGCTCATCTTCACGACCAAGAAACTCAATATTACCATCAGGTAAATAGCGTGCGATATCACCAGTTCTATATATTTTAATTTCGGTAGAGTCAGAAATTTTTAGATTTGAAAATTTTTCTTTCGTAAGCTCGGGTTTACCTAAATATCCTTCTGCTAGGCAAATACCGGTTATACAGAGTTCTCCTGTTACACCATTTTGAACTTTCTGTTGGTATTTATCTAAAATGTAAATAGTTGTATTTTCTATTGGCTTGCCAATATTTGGAAGAGCTGGCCAATGTTCGGGGTCTCCTTCTAATTTTAATTCAGTGACTACATGACATTCTGTAGGGCCATATTGATTGTATAAAGTACAATCGTTTAGTGCTTTAAAAAACGTTCTTATTTGTGAAGTAATTTTTAATTGCTCACCAGCGGTCATAATCTCATTTAAACTAGAAGGAAAAACCTTAATGCTAACAGCTGCTTCAGCAAGAGCCTGTAATGCTACGAACGGAAGAAAAAGTCGGTTTATAGATTGCTCTTCTATTAGCTTTATTAGTGCAACCATGTCTAACCGTAGTTCTTCATTAATGAGTACAAGCGTACCGCCATTGCTAAGCGTTGCCATAATCTCTTGAAAAGAAACATCAAAACTTAAAGGAGCGAACTGTAACGTTCGTGAGCCATTTTTGTTAATTGAATTTTTATTCTGCCAGCTAATTAGATTTAACAAGGCATTTTCTCCCATACAAACTCCTTTGGGTTCACCAGTTGAACCAGAAGTATATAATATATAGGTATCTAAATTATTGGCAGTAGAAGTGGTGTTCTTTTTAGGCGTAATTTTTTTGCTAGAACTAAATAGAATAGGAGTAAGACCGTTTGCCTTGGCAACCGTTTTATCGGTATCAGTAGTTAGGCAGTAAGTAAGTTTTGAATTGGTGATTATACTATCTAGTCGTTTTTTAGGATACTTAAAATCAATTGGTAAGTATGCTTTACCTGACTTTAATATTGCAAGTACAAAAATGATCTGTTCAACACCTCTAGTGGTAGATACGCCAATATATTTTTCATCTTTAGCAATCTGTTCAATAAAATGGCATACATCTGCAATTTTTTGTTCAGCCTCTTTATAAGTAAGTATAAGATCATTATTAATTAAGCAGCTATTATCTGGATATAATCTGGCAGCTTCTTCAAATAGAAGATAAAGTTGATTTGTGTTGCTCATATTCCTGCAATTTTACAATTAATAACATTTTTAAATTTGCGAATC
Organism: Maribacter litoralis; assembly: GCF_003075045.1. GTDB lineage: Bacteria > Bacteroidota > Bacteroidia > Flavobacteriales > Flavobacteriaceae > Maribacter > Maribacter litoralis. Next base: position 177,595 of record NZ_QCZD01000005.1, read on the forward strand.
ATCACTGATTTAAAAACGTGTTCAAGTAATCTTTAGTGTAGTTAAAGATTGTATTAATCAGATAATCTATGTTTTACGATTAAATTCTGATTAATTTTTTTAAATGCTCTGGGGGAATTTTAGAGAAAAAAAAGAACTTACTGATATAAAAAAAGTACATATATAAGTACTTGCTTTATAAATATGTTACTGAACTAAATTTATTAAAATTATATGAATACTATTATACCTCAGTAAAACATAATCATTTATTAATGACGAATACTTTAAGTTTCTTGATTACGGTTATCGATTATTAATTTCATAAATCTAATATGATGTTTTTTAATTTTTTGCACCAATAAATGTCTGATAGGTTCTTTCTCCTCCCCAAGGTTTCTGTGAAGAATGCCATAAATTAAAGCCAGCGGTTCTAAATAGATACGGGTAGTTATGCGAAAAAGAAGGCTCGTCACCATAAAGTTGAGAGTTGAGAGTCGTTTCAAAATCGTGGTCACCACCATTTGGCTCAATGGCTACAAACATTGTTTTGCCCAATTTATTAATCTCTTTTAGAAACTCTTGGAGTCTTTTCTCCATAAAATATTCCAAAACACCTCTAGATGACACAAAAATTGTGTTGCTTTCACCATAATCTTTAACCCAGTCGAATGCATCAGCTCTTATAAACTCTAACTTTTTGTTATGTTCAAATTTTTTGATATTCATAGTTATTTGGTCGGTACTAAGATCTATGCCGATAAATCTTTCAATTTCAGGAAATTCTGAACTGAGATAGTTTAATACATCTCCATTACCAGTACCAATTTCTACCATGGTAGTATACTTTTCAGTGGTATTTGATAATTCTTTTTTAAGTTTTTCGAAAATAAAAGTACAGTTTGGTAAAAAATCCTTTTCAAATCCATCTGCGGTTTCGGTAAACAATTCAGTTGCCGATTTATTCACCCAGAAATTTCTATTTAATTCGGCAATTTTATTATGGTCATCAATTCTTTCCAGTTTTTTTACCAAGGCTCCACGCATCAATCTTTCTGCAATGGTCATACTGTTTTTATTTCTATGTATAAGTGTAATTCTATCTTTAGAAAGTCGTTTGGCTTTTTTAGGTAGAAGAAATACTAGAAAGTTACCTATGGTTCCTATAAGAAATGAATATAGTCTTACTTTAAAATTGTTTTTCATATTTATTTGTTATAGTAGCTAAATCAATGTTGGTATTATAAATTATACTAATATTAGTGCGAGTTTAAAATTATTTACGATGTAATAAATGTAATACTCTGACAATCAAATTAACTAATGAAATTTGTTATTATTTAAATTTTTTAAGGTTTTTCTTTTAATCGCTATATTTTTAGGTTAAAGAACGAGATTCTGTATATTTTTTTATGTTTTTTAAAAATTTATTCGCAAAATAAAACGAATTTCAATCTATGTTACCCTTATTAATTCATCTTTTTAGTATTTAAAAAGTCAATAAACGTCATTTATAAGTTTTATTGGATAATGTATTTAAGTTTCAATTAAATTGTAGTTTAAAAGGTTTTTGCCATAACATGGTATAAATAGAATGGCAGGTTGTTTTTTACGGTTTATTTTAATTGTTTTAATCATTTTGTCTTTAGTATTCTTTTTCATTTTTTGATATTAGTTATTTTATTTTTAGTTGTGTTAATCATAGTTTTGCATTATTATCTTATAAATTTTATTGCAATTCTGATATTTATTTAGGTTACTTTAAAAACTATTTTTTACCGGCATTTACAAACAATTCTTTATCATTATTGACGTTCTATTTTACAAAACATTAAAACATGCAGTCTATAGAGACTTTTACATTAAATAATTATTCATTTGAAAATGGTCAAAGTATAGACCTATATAATAAGGCTTTAAAGGAAATAGGTTGTGAAAGTGCATACTATTCTTATGAGCTTCTAAATAGTGGACATGATAACGATCAACTGTTACAGTTTTTTATAATTAAATCTGCTGATAACCAAGTTAAAGCAGTGATGCCATTTTTTCTTAGAAAAATAATAATTGGTGAAAATAAAACTGGATTTTATGATGTTAGTAGCCCTTGGGGGTATAATGGACCCTTTTTCCTAAAAGGAATTTCTGAAGACGATATTGAAAAAATTTGGGCACTTATAGATTCTTGGTATAAAGAAAATAAGGTTGTATCTGAATTTCTGAGATTTAATTTTTTTGAAAATTATAAAAATTATTCAGGGAAAGCATTACATACATTATACAATGTAAAAGGTAATATTACCGATTGGGATTTGTTTTGGTCTAACCTTAAATCAAATACAAGAAATCAATTTCGTAAGGCTGAAAAAATAGGTCTAGAATTTCAATTCTTTTATAAAGATATTACAGAAAAACAAGTAAGAGATTTTTACAAGGTTTATATTGGTACTATGGATAGAAGAGATGCTGTAGATTCTTTTTACCATCCTTTATCATACTTTCTAGATTTTTGGAAGAATAATGAAGAAAAATGTGCCATTGGGTTAGTATATAAAGATGGGTTACCAATTTCTACCGAACTCTTTCTGATTTCTGAATCTACTATGTATTCTTTTTTAGGCGGTACAGACGCTGATCACTTTAAATTAAGACCTAATGAATATTTAAAAATTAGTGCAATTAAATGGGCTAATGAAGAGGGTTTAAAATATTATATGATTGGTGGTGGATTATCTAACGGTAAAGAAGATAATCTATACTTGTACAAGAAAAAATACTTTCCTTTTGATAATGATATAGATTTTTATACCGGCAGAAAAATCATTATGCCTTCAAAATATTTAGAATTCTTAGAAATCTCGAATATAGATAAAGAGAATGCCTTAGAAAATCTTAAGGAAGGTTTTTTTCCAAGATACAGGACGCCAAAATAAAAGCAAATACTAATTAGGTATAAGCTTTATAAGCTCAAAAGTTCTTCGTAAACCGTCAATGTATTATCGATCATTTGGCGGTTTGTGAAATACTTTAAGGCTTTTTCTTTTCCTTTTAAGGCAAGTTTATTTCGCAGGTTGCTATCTAAAAGTACTTGTTCTAATTTTTGACCTAATTCAGTAGCATTTTCCATTGTAAATATCAAGCCGTTTATACCATCATCTATTTGATCATAGGCGCCGTTAGAATTGGCCCTTATTGTACAACAACCGCTCATCATAGCTTCTACGGCTACTAAGCCAAATGTATCAGAACGAGATGGTAATATAAAGACGTCGAAAAGTTCATAAAAAGGTTTTGGGTCCTGAAAAGATACTATCGTTATTTTATCTTTTAGTTGATGCTTTTTAAGCATCTCATCTAACCATGCAACTTTTTGTCTGGTTAAGTAATCTCCAACTAGTACAATATGAATTTTGTCCTTTATTTGTTGTGATAAATGATTGCCGATCGCTTCTACCAAAATATCGGTACCTTTCATTTCCGATATTCTACCCACAAAACCAATAATTAATTTATCGGTTGGTATATCATGTTTTAATTTTAACTGTTGTAATTCGTCATCAGGTGTTGAATTTGCAAAACGATCAGATATACCATGGTAAACCGTTCTAATACTCTTCGAAGGAGAATGCATAACCCTTTCTGTAAACTCCTGTGAACCTTGGCTTACTGCAATTAATAATGTAGGATGTTTATATCTAGCGCTCGGTCTAATAGTATCTGCGTGTACGGTAGAAATAAATTTTTTTCTCAGTAACCAAGGTATAAAGGTCAAATTTGGCGAATGGCAATGAATAACATCAGCATTTATTTTAATCAATAAAGCTCCAATTTTTGACAGACTTGTTACCGAGGTAACTATTTTTTTTAATGGTTTTCCTGATGGTTCGGTAAAATAGTGAAGATGAACGCCAAGGGCATCGAATTCAGATTTTAATTCTTGAAAAAAGTTAGTGTCAGAAGTCGCTTTACTTTTAAATCCACTTGTAATAATATGTAATTCATGGCCTTTGTTTATAAAACCACGTGTAAGTTCTAAAATATTGGTAGATAACCCGTCTTTACCAAAACGCATTACAACAAAAACAATTTTCATGATTAAGTTTTTTTAACATGTTTAAATTGCTCCCAAGTACTTCGCTCAATATCCAAAAATTCCATTTTAGGATTCCCTTCAGGGTTAACTTCTATATCGTCTGACGAAACTACTTTTACCAATGTTCGCCAAAATATTTTCACATCATTGGCAAATGTCAAATTCTCATAGTATTCTACATCTTTCTCAAATCTATCTTCCCAACTAATGAAATTTCTTCCAGATATTTGTGCCAAACCTGTAATTCCCGGTCGTATTAAAAAACGTTTTTTTTCTCTTTCGGTATGGTAGGGTAAATAGCGAATTAATAAAGGTCTTGGACCAATTAAACTCATATCTCCTTTGAGAATATTAATTAGCTGCGGTAGCTCATCTATAGAGGTTTTGCGTATAAAAATACCCATAGGTGTTAAACGCTGGGTATCTGGCAATAAATTACCTTGGGCATCTTTTTTACTGTTCATGGTCTTTAACTTTAAGACCGAAAATATTTTCTCGTTCTTGCCAGGACGTTTTTGTATAAAAAAAGGACTTTCTTTAAAACTAATTGCCAATATAATTATAGTAATTAAAATGATAGGCGAGAAGACTATGAGCCCAACCAGAGCTAGAATAAAATCTAATGGTCGTTTAAAGTAATTTTTATAAATCATATGGGGAAAGAGTTCATTTTAATATGAAAACGGCTAAGTTAATCCATTATTATACTAGCACAAAGGCTTGTATTGCATTAGCCCGATTTCGTGTAATAAATTTTGACTAAGAATATCAATCGATATTGATATAAGCTTGTTGTAAGGTCCACTGATTAATGGTTTTTGCCACATATTCCATATCCTTATCGTTATAACGAAAATCTAAATGAATGTTTAAAAGAAATTTATATTCTTGTGCGATTCTATTTTGTGGCCATAATTCGGCCGGATAAATCATATTTGTAATTAAAAATTGTTTAAAATTTGTAAGTAATTCCCAATCTTTAAAGGCTATTAGAAGACCAAAAGGCGTTTTTTCATTGCTAGTAATTACTTTAAACGTTTTCGATGGCTCTAAAGTTTTAAGTATATCGGTTAAATTAATTCTTTTAAACGAATTAAAATCTTTAAAGAGTTCTTCACGAATTACATTTTTATGTTGCGGTAATAGTGGTACTATTTCTAGTGTATTTCGCAGTAGGGTTTCACCTTGGCTATAACTTAATAAAAAAGCAATTTTTTCCTCTTCATTAGTGCAGTTAGCTTTAACATTCATTGCATTTGTAATCAGATCCCACGATTTAAGCATTGGGTTTGTTTCTGAATCTATGCGCTTTTTCTTTATCGGTTTTAGTGGAATGTCGCAATTACCTTTTAAAGGCTTCCAAGCAATACCTCCAAGCGGTACCGGTATGGTTTTTCTTAATGATGCAATACAAAAATCAGCAGGGCTTTCAATACAACCTTTTGTAAGCCAGCCATGAGAATGATCTTCAATTACAATTGGGCGTTCTCCTTTAGGAATATTGGTTTCTTTTATTCCCCAATAATTATTGGCAATAACAAGGTCTTTGGTAGAGAATAATGACCAATCTATTTGGTCTTTGAAATCAAAAGGGTCATTGTCATAATACTTAATAGCATCAAATTCTTGTTCTAACCAATTTTTTACATATGGGCAGTAATAATTTGGCAACCAAATTTGATTTATACTTTTATGTTCAAATATGCTATAAATAACATGTTTAATAGCGTAACGTCCAGCATAAAAAAGTTCATAATCCCCTATAAAATTTGGGTTTAAAATATTTTTTATATGGCTAGTATCCTCTTGGTGAAATATAGAACCATAACCTATGACATTTTTTTGCATAGTATAAAGAAAGCAAATTCTTATTAAAGATCAACTAGTATTCGAAGAAGCTCATATTTTATAGTCAAATGACATTTGTAATTAAGAGTAACAAGTTAGAAGATTAATTTATCAACACACCTCTATTTCTATAACTTTATACTCTTCTAAAATTGCTGCCCAAACTTCGCTTTTCTCATATCTTGTAGTAATCATTGGACGAGCATATTTTTCTAGTTTTTCTTTTAAAGAATTATCGGTGTTTAGCGTGTTCATAGCTAGATAAAGGGCTTCTTCATCTTTCGAAGGTATTATAAGTCCATTTTCTCTATCTAGCACAATTTCATTACTGCCATTTATATCGGTCACTATAGCTGGTAATCCCATAGCACCAGCTTCTAGTACTACATTTGGGAAACCCTCTCGATAACTTGGAAAAACAAAAATATCCGACATTGCTAAATAGGGCCTTACATCATCTTGATGACCTACATAAAGTATAGCGGCATTGGCTTTTATTTTTGCCCAAGTTTCATCGGGCAATAAGTCTGTTTCACCTATATAAGAACCAACCATTACTAATTTAACATGCTCATCTGTTGCTGAAAGTTTGTTAAAGGCATTCACCAATTCATTAACACCTTTATCATTTACCAATCGGCCTATAAATAAAAATACTAGGTCGTTTTCAGAGACACCGATTGAGTTACGTAACTTATTATTTTCTTCTTTCGAAAAAAGTGCTGGGTTATATTTATATAAATCAATACCATTAACATTACCATTTGCGATTACTTTTAACGGTTTTGAAGTTACCTTATAATTTATAAGATCATTTTTTACTCCATTACCTTCAGGGTATACATGGGTAGCAAACCTGCAAATCAGTTTATCAAAAAAAAGTAAAACTCTTTTCATTGTGCCCGTTTGGGTTGGAAAAATTAAACCGGTAAATGTATGAACCCTTGCAGGTACTCGAGCAAAATAGCCTGCGATCATAGTTAGTAAACCAGCCTTGGGGGTAATACTATGTACCATAAAAGGTTTTTCTTTTCTGAATACAATATATAGTCGATACAACGATACTAAGTCATTTACGAGACTTATTTTACGCTCTATATTTATCTCTTTACCACGAATACCTTCTCTACGTTTCAGTTTCTCCAAATATTCTTGACCTGGATCAGAACCGATTGCTAAAATATCATAGTATTGGTTTAAAAAGCGTAATTGATCTTCAAGTAATACATATAACGACCCAGATAAGGCTGCTGTACGAATTATTTTTTTTCTTTTATGTAAGTGCTTTTGATCTTTCATAGCATCTTTATGATAGAATATGGGGGTTATATTTGAATATTATTTACAGCGCCATTCCATAAATTGAAATACAAATTATTATTGTTGTTCACTAACTATTTTTGGTTTGTTTTTAACATGTTGATCATTCTAAAACTAATATATACTCTTAATGCTAATTGGTTATAATCTACTAAGTTTACAGATGAAACATTATCTTTTATTTTGTTTTTAATGGAAGTTGGTAATATCGATTTTAGAAATGATTTAATATTAAGGGAACTATTTTTTGTTTTATCTTGACTTGTAGTTTTTAAGTTATTTAAAATCTCATTTAAAAAATCTGCTGGGAATATACCTGTGTCTATGTTTTTCTTTATTTCCTTTTTAAATAATTCTACCATGTCTTTTTGTTTAAGAATATCATAGATCCATGCGTTAGCACCACGAGTTGCATAAGGAATAGAGGGGCTTATACTGGTCACTATTCTTTTGAACAGAGATTTTTCAGTACGTAAAGAATCTGGATGTTTACGAACTTCTTCTAATATATTTCGCAATAACAAAGGGCTTATTTGTTCAATATACGATAGTTTTAAATCGGATAGAGCAGATACAATGGTGGGTAAACGATATTCATGGTATAATCTATCTCGCCATTGATCTATGGATTCATTTTTGCTTTTTTTCAAATAGTCAGGAAGGTTTTGTTCGAATAATCCTGAACTTTTCCATTTACTTAAATTAGAATAATCGGAGCACATACCTAAACCAACAGATAATCTAGCAGTTAATTCAGAGGAAACCTCATTCCAACCAAAACCTTCATCTCCACGTATTATTCCTTGTACATTATCATTATGTAATACTGACCAAATATGAAATCCATCTAAATAACCAGCAATATGATCTATACGTCCTTCCCCATTTTTAATAAACCTTTCTAGAATCTTCTCGATAGGTTCATTAGATAAGTTTGTGGAGTAAAAATTGTGGGGTACGTTAAAATTTTCCGCTAATTGTTTTGCTATGTAAGCATCGTTTTGAGGATCGTTTAATGATTTTTCTAGACCCCAAGTGATGGTTTTGATATTCTTGTTTTTTAGTTTTAAAAAGCAAAGAATACCCCTCGAATCATAACCGCCGGATAAAGGCAGAGCCCAATCATCATAATTTAGTTCTAATGAATCTAAACTTGTAGAAATGGTTTCTTTTAGTTTTTCTTCAAATTCGTTTTCTTTTTTATCCTCTTTTTTAAAAACAATTTTGTTTTCTGTAAGCTCACTTTTCCATGTATCTTTATTTAATAATAACGAATTGTTTGGTAGTAAACGTTGTATTCTCTTGTCCCAAGATAATCCTGGACCTAAACTTCCTGTTGATAATATCCAGGGAAGAACTTCCTTATTTAGTTCGAAATTGTTTAAGTATGAAATGATAGCAATTTGTGAGGTTGATGCTATTAAAACGAAATCATCCTTGTAATACCATATGGTTCTGGATCCTGCCGGGTCGGAAATTATTTCGGAATACTCCTTATTATCCCGAAAAAGGGCATAACAACCATCAGGGTATTCCGATTTAGGTAGATGCCAATCAACATCTTTACATGTCGTTACCCCTAATAGTAAACAGTTGTTTTGTCTTAAAATTGATTTCTTTGGATTCATAACTCCGAAAGCAACTTTATTGTCAACATTTACCATGTTCGGGTTAGGTACAATATTATCGGGAGCAATTGAATCACATATATTGTTAATGATATTTTTTGTATCAAACGGAAGTTTTTCCCTTGAACATATCCATATTGCTTTTGACATAGTAATAATTTAAATAGGTTAGATTATTTAAAAATTTTATTCCCTCAATTTTAGGGGCGCATTTTCATTTTTTATTAAAAATATAATTCACGTAAGATTCTAATATAGGTTCTCTTTTAAAATCTTGTATGCGCTCTTTGACCTTGGTTCTACAATTTTTTAAAAATTCAGGATGTGCTATACAATAAGCGAGTCCTTTTTGTAAAAGTTCGCGATTACCAACGGGCGTAAGAATACCATAATCTGTAATCATAATATCTTCTGTAGTAACTTGTTCTTGTGGTAACTTCATAATTTCATCGGGTCCAGATTTACAGTTGGTCGTCAAAAGGGGTAGCCCACAGGCCATGGCCTCTAATAATACATTGGGAAAACCTTCGTGGTTCGACCCAAAGATAAAGAGATCTGCTTTTTTCAAAAAACGAAAAGGGTTATTGTCAAACCCCAGAAAGTGTACTCTTTCATTAAGTTCTTTAGTTTCAACAAGTACTTTTAAATGTTGTTTTAAAGCGCCGTCTCCAAGAATAAATAAATGAACCTTAGGGACATCTACAATGGTCCTAATAAGTAACTCATGATTCTTGCCAGCATCCATTCTGCCTACCGTTATAATATTGAAGTTATTTTTTTTAAAGATAGCGCCATCGGGTACAACATCATTTATGTTCTCAATATTTATGGGGTTATGAACAACTTCTATTTTTGAAGTAATTATTCCATAATTTTCAACAAGATCATTAGCATTTCCATGAGAATTACAAATAATTTGGTCTGCTTTTGGGTAGAGACGTTTGATTAAAAAATTATTGATCTTTGATTGTATATTATTATAGCCATACTGCATACTGGGGTAAGAGCGTTCACTAATACTAATTTTAAATGTTTTCTTGGTAAAGTATTGCGAGAGTATATTTATATAACTAGGGCGGGTTAATAAGGCAAAGGAATGTGAGATTTTTAATTGCTTTATTAAGCGGGCATATTTATAGGCCAACCAAGGCAGTTTTATAAGCTTAAAAAGCCCATGTTCATCTCCTAGGGATTTTTCAATAAAGTGAATAGGAATATCTTTAGGTATATCATAACTAATCGTAGTGTTCATCAATACCAAATATACTTCAATACCCTTGTTTTTAAGGTAGGGTAGTAGGTAAGAAACCACACGTTCTGCTCCGCCTCCAGCAAGAGAGTAAATGAGTATAGCTATTTTTGGAGGAGTATTAGACACAATTATTTTTTTTAATTAAACTTTGAAGAAAACTTTGATACTGTTTTAAAATAATCGCTTTGTCAAACTTCTTGTAAACGGCTTCTGAAACAGATTTAGGTTCAAAATTGGGAAGCTTGTTCAAAGTGGCCAAAAAGTCTTCTTCGTCATTTACCAAATATCCATTAACGCCATTTTTAATAATTTCTTTTGTCCCTCCTGGTACATTAAAAGCAATGGCAGGTGTTCCAACCGCACAACTTTCTAAAAGTGCATTCGGAAAACCTTCTGTTAGAGATCCTTGTAAGAAAAAATGTGAATCGTTTAGGTATTTGGATACATTTTTAGTGAAAGGAATGTGAGTGATATTTTCTAGTATGTTATTTTTCTTTGCCAATGCGAAAATCTCATCTTTCAAAGGCCCATCTCCAATAATTGTATAGCTAAAGGATTTTTGAAATTTTGAAAGCACGTTAATTATACGATTGTGTCCTTTTACTTCTACTAATCTTCCCACCGTAATAAATCTTATTTTATCAGAATTGTTATCTAAGGATGTTGGCTTTAATTTAAAATTATCTGTAATGGGGTTGTTTAGTATTTTTATCTTATTTGGGTGAATGTTGTATATTGAAGAACAGTCTTTGGCCATATCCGATGATTGGCAGATGATGTAATCCAATTTTTTAAGGGCTACTTTTTCGATTATTGAATACCAATCAAATATTAATTGGGTATTTAACTTTTTGTAGATTTTTACAATTGATGTTTGCCGACCGATAAATACAATTTTTGGAAATAGAATTGAAATTAATCCCATTGCAAAATTTACATGTGATAGTGTGCCTAATACAATGTTGGGTTTTTTATTTTTTATGGTCATCGCAAGTTTTGGTATGGCACTTAAGACCCTATCTTTATTTAAATAAGTGACCTTAATGTTGTTTATTTCATAACTATCTTTTTGTGGTTTGCCAATGACTACTAACTCACTTTCAAAAATTAAGGGGTCAAGGTTCTGTGCCAAATACGCCAATATGCGCTCCGCACCACCCGGACTAAGATTAGGAATTACTAATTGTATTCTGATTTTATTGTTTGTCAAGGAATTCAATTTTTAATTTAAGGTCAAACCTTTCTTGTTTTTGCCCAACCATTGTCTTAGCACCAATAGTTTCCATATCATGGTATGATGATTCCAGCTTCCCTCCATGTGTTGGCCAATTAGTTTTGTCACTACGGTTGGTTTAATACCAGGTATTTCTTTCAGGTTGTTCAACGAAAGCTCCGAAAGTACCAATTCTTTTAAATCATTGCGAAACCAAACTTCTAAAGGCATGCCAAAACCAGATTTAGGGCGATTAAAGTAGGCTTTTGGGACATGATTGTATAGAATGTCTTTTAATATCCGTTTTTGCTTCTCTTTTTGGTATTTAAAAGCAGTAGGCAGGCTTTGAGCCAATTCTACAACCCTATAATCTAAAAAGGGAGATCTAGCCTCCAGTGAATAGGCCATGGTAGCGCGATCTACCTTGGTATTGATATCCCAACTTAAATAGGTCTTTAAATCAAAATCACCGGCACTTTCAAAACTGTTTTTAGGAGATTCCAGTAAATACTTTAATTCTTGGACTTGAGAAACATTTTTTTCAATAGCTAACCAAGGGGCATTGTTATTGGCCATGAGGGCCAAATATGCTTCACCGCTACTTTTGGCTCGTAATATATCCTTAATACCGTTATATCTATTGTTTTGAAAAGTTTTTAATACGGGGGCACCCAACCTACGTAGCACATAGGGTACTTTAAGGGTATTTTCGATTTTTTCTAATTTCTGGTATCTATGATAACCTAAAAAGGACTCATCTGCCCCATCACCCGATAAGGCTACGGTTACCTTTTTTTTAGTATGCTTGGCCAATAACATAGACGGTATGGCCGAAGCATCGGCAAAAGGTTCATCGTAATAATGGCTGAAATTTTCAATTAGGTCAATGCCCTCAGCATAATCACAATTGATGACATGGTGGTCAGTGCGTAAGTGGTCTGCAACTTTTTGGGCATAGGCACTTTCGTCAAAGCCTTTTTCATTGAATTTTACAGAAAAAGTTTTTACTTTCTGTTCTGAATCTTTTGCTGCCAAAGCGGCTACTAATGATGAATCTACCCCACCTGAAAGAAAGACGCCTAACGGAACGTCGGCAACCATACGCTGTTGAACAGCAGCTGTTAACAGCGTTTCTAAATCTTTTTTGGCATCGGTATACGTTCCTAAATAGCGTTCAACATTTGGGAAAGCAATGTCCCAATACGCCCAATCATTAAATTCTTTGGTATGAAGTTTATAGGTGAAAGCATGACCGTCATCTAATTTTTTCACCTCATTGAAAATAGAGTTGGGGTGGGGTATACTGTTCCAGGCTAAATACTGTTCTATTGATTTTTGACTAATACTTAATTCATTATTGAATAACTGTATTGATGAAATTTGACTGGCGAATTCAAATCCTTTTTCACTAAGCTGGTAGTAAAATGGTTTTTGCCCTAATCGGTCTTTGGCTCCAAATAACAGTTGTTTTTTAATGTCATAAATAACGAATGCGAACATGCCGTTAAAATGGTTTACACAATGTTCGCCATATTCAAGGTAGGCCGCGCAAATTACTTCGGTATCGCTACTGGTATTAAAGGTATGCCCTTTTTTAGATAAGGTATCCCGTAGTAGTTTAAAATTATAGATCTCACCATTAAATACCAAATGTACTTGTTCTTGGTAGGTAAAGGGTTGATTTGATCGTGCGTCCAAATCAATAATGCTAAGTCGGTTATGACCAAAAGTAATGGGACCATTTACACTGTCGAAAGCAGCAATGCCCATTTGGTCAGGACCTCGAAATTGGGTGCGTTCCAATTTTTTTTGTATTTGTTCTTTTTTATAAGAAAGCGTAGTGCCGTAAATTCCACACATAGAGATGAGTATAGAGGGTTTGGTTAAGTGTTTATTATGCTATAACGAAACATTGACATTTCGATTGTTTAGATTGGTATTATTTTGTTTGAGAGGTCACCGATGTAATTACCTGCATCCATTGCTCGGCAATAGGTGCCATTTCATATTTTTTGGTGGACGCTAAGGCTGCTTGGCTAAACTTTTCTCTAAGTTCGGGTTGTTCCATAAGTACTTGCATTTTCATGGCCAAAGTTTCTACATCTCCAACAGGCACCAAATACCCGTTCTCGCCATCGGTAATCATATCCGATGGCCCGTGGGGGCAGTTTGTAGAGATACTGGGTACACCAAAATAGAGGGCCTCTAAAAGCGCGTTGGGAAAACCTTCGTGCTCTGAGGTGAACACAAACATAGCCGCCTTGTTGTAGTACGAAGCCACATCTTTTTGGGCACCCTCAAATGAAATTCTGTCGGCCACGCCCAATTGTTGTGCCAAAACTTTAAACTTTTCTAAATTAGGGCCATGACCTAAAAATACCAAACGCCAATTTGATGTTGGTAATTGGGCAAAAGCACGGATCAAAACATCTTGGGCCTTGCCATTTCTAAAGGCACCTACGTTTAAAATTATTTTTTCTGTTTCAATTAAAGTATCCTTTCGGTTTTCTTTTAAAACAGGAGCTACAGCATTCGGGATAATGTTTATTTTATGCTTTGGCATAATTTTGTCATAATAATTATGATTTCCTTGAGTTTGCACTACCAAAGCATTTAGATGTTTATAACTAAAATTCCTAAGGTATTCATGGAATTTTGGTAATTTATTAATTTCATGATTTGCACGTTCACTTCCTATACATGGGATGCCTACCCATTTAGCAATCCAAAGAGTATTGATATTGGTTTTGGTCATAAAACTGATAACCACCTCTGTTTGTTCTTTTTTTAACCAATGGGTTAACATTTTTGTTCTCTTTCCAACGTCTTTTAAAGATTGTATTACGGTTGTTTCGCTTTTTGGAGCGTCTAAACAATGATATAGATTAATCCTTGTATCCAAAGGGTAGAAGGGTGTACTTTTTACTAATGTTATGACGGATACTTTATGATCGGCAGCCCAATAGTTTGCTAAACCGGTGACTGCTCTTTCGGCACCACCAGTGTTTAAACCAAATATGATAAAGGTTATTTTCATTTATGTAAATTCAACAAATAAGTTAAAGGTTTATTCTTGCTTTTGTTGTAATTCTTGTTCCTTTATCGAGCTAATATTATTTATTTTTTTAAAAACTTGATACTGTAGCCACATTGAGAAGAACATTAGGTAGCCATTTGTCCAATAACTATGATTGGTGGCCATAAAAAGCAATAAGGCAATAATCATTAAAAAAAGATGGGGGTGTTGTTTGAATTGTGACCATGCTGTTTTAAGCATTAATGTATAAAATATTAGCATTACCAGTAAGGTTGGTAAACCACCTTCTCCCATAGTTTTTATATATGCATTATGAGGACCTACTGGCGAGACTTTAGCACCACCGGCAAAGGCATTATGACCCTGACCAAATAAGGGTTTTTCAAATAAAGCCGGATAATAAATGGCCCAAGTTTTGGTCCTGCCATCTTCTTTTAAATCGGCGGTGTTATCACTTTTTCCTTCAAAAATTTTGGTCATTGCATCCAACCTCGGGTTCGATTTCGGTAAAAATGAATTAAAGATTAATAAACCGATAAATAAGGATAAACCAACGGCCAATATTCGTATGTTTTTAATGGAAACGCCAATGGATAATATGTTAATAAAGAGCCATACAACAATAAATGTCCGAGAAAAGGTTAAAAAGCCGACTATGGTAAATATAATCTGCCCAATGAATCTCCATTTTTTTTCAACACTATACGATAAGGCATAGCCCATCATACAAATAAAACCTAAAGAGTTGGGGTTTAAATAAAAGCCACTGTAGCGGCCACCATCAGTTAATGGGTTAAAAAAAAAGAATATTTGAAGAAAAACGGTTAAGGCCCCAACAATTAAAAAGATAAATAATTCTTTGTTGGAAGTTGCCTTAACAACAGAATAACCAGCAATAATAACAATAAAAAATTTTGCAATAGTAATAAAATAGTTGATTTCATCTGATATGTAGGTTTGATCGACCAAACTTCCAATACCAAAATACAAAACCCCTAAAGTAATCATCCAAAGATTTAAAGTCTTTTGCGAGAAAAATAAAAAAAAAATAAGCATTAAACCAAAAGAGAGATAACTTAAGGCACTGGAATAGGTAGGGCTTATGTATACTAAAACCCAACCAGGAAAGTTGAGCATGATTAAAAATAAGGTGATATAACGAACTGCTTTAAGGAGCATTTGGAGGTTCAAATAAATTAAATATTTACTTTTTATAAATAAGGATATTTTTGACGCAAAGTTAGGCAATTAACATTCAATTATTTTTCAAAAATGTATAATCTATATTTTTTAATAAACTTTTCTTGGATTATGTGTGTTCTAATTTGCCTACACAAAAGGTTTTATGGTGTAAAAACCATGATCTGCATTTTGTTAGAACGATTTAAGATCTTCTTCATATAATATCAATCCTTTAGTTGGTTTTACAAATCTCCTATAAAAAAACATATAACAACAAAAAAGACGTTCAAAAGAACGTCTTTTCTATTAACGGGTAAATTGAAATTATATTATTGCACTAAAGAATACAGGAATGCCTCCAAATTGGTGTAGCCATCACCATCTTCGTCTCCATTGGCAGTTTTAGATAAATCTCCATATACATCTCTTTCCCAGGCATCGGCAATTCCATCGTTGTCGGTGTCATAATCGGAAGATCTTGAGGTACTTTCTTTGCTCGGAACTTTTAAGGAGCCAAAATCACCGGTATTGTTAAAATAGTCTGCTATTGCCTGTTCATCCATACTGTCTTGGTACAGACTATTACCAGGAAGTTTATCTCCAAACACCCTTGCCTCAATATCTTGTACGGTACTAGCCCAGGTTAATATGGTACTATTGGTAATAGCTCTATTGTTGATTTTATAGGTAATGGAGTTTTGGTTGTACAAATCGTACTGGTGCGCATTTACTTGGTAGTTATCCTGCAAATATAAATTGCCGTCAGAAATTGACATACTATTTAAATTTTGGACCCATTGAATGCTAGCATAATTAGGGGTGTTATTGGGAAAGGATTTGTAGATATTCCCCAAGATATCGGTATCATGCCCATAAGCAATATATAGCCCTTCTTCATATCCATATGTAATGTTATTGATAACTTCAATGTTTTCTTCATTTTCACCATAACCTAGTAATATGTTTCTATAACCTGTATGGGACATGTAGTTTCCTACAAATGAAAAATCATAGTTTTCTCTGCTAAATAAAAAAGTACCTACAGACAACCCATTGCTAATCATACAATTTTGGATAGTTACATTTTTAGCACCTTTTGACGACATATTTTCATCGCTTCCATGACTTACACTAACATGGTCTAAAATGATATTGCTCATCCCGCTATCGTTCCGAAGGCGAATACCATCATTATTTGTACTCTTATTGTTGTTTTCCCGAATGGATATGTAGCGTATTATTACATTGCTAGCAGAGATATCAAGGGTACCCCCATAACTAGAACTTGAAATATTGTCGCCTCTGATGGTGATACCAGGGAATGGGGCGGTTTCACCAGCAATTGTCAAATCTCCATTAGAAACTCCGATGTTTAATTGCATTCCTGTTAAATAGATGTCGCCACCTACATCAAAAACTATGGTTCTTGGTCCTTTTAGTGTTTCTATACCATATCTTAGACTTCCACTACCGCTATCATTTAAATTGGTGACATGATAGACTATACCGCCTCTTCCGCCGGTGGTGTTTTTACCAAAACCTACCGCCCCGGGAAAAGCCAAAAGTTCACCCAAATCACTAGAAGTAACAGTAACGGTTGCTTCTTCTTTGGTGGTGGACCCAGTTTCTTCATCAACAACTTCAGCAGTATAGGTAAAGGTATCTTCAGATACAGGTGTGGTTTCCTCTATAACAGTTTCTTCTGTAGTTGTTTCTTCATTACTGGCTTCAGTTACTGGTGTATAGGTTAAAGTGTTGTCGTTATTAATGGTCACATTGCCATTACTAGGTGTTGATGTTTCTATAATAGTAACATTTTCAGGATTACTAAAATTGTCATTATTTAAAACATCCATTAATATGGAGTTTTGACCAGGTGCCATGTAAAAACTATCATCGGCAAGTAAGACTATGCTTTGTAGGTTGTCTTCTGTATTAATGACATATTCAGATAAAAGGTCGGCATCTTTACTGCAAGAAAAGAATAAGAAAAAAGCAAAAATTGACAGGATCCATCTTGTAATTAAACTAAAATACTTTGACATAAGTAGGTAATTTTGTATTGAATTAAAATTATTGCGCTTTGGGTTACAATAATAATCTAATGTTTTGATTAGTCGATGAAATGTTCGTTTTATTCGATGAAAGGTAAATTATGATTTGGGTGCTAAGTATTTAACGTTGTAAACCATAAATTATTTCTCAGAAACACATTAATCGATTAAGTGTAATTTTTGATTGAAAAAAATTAGATTATTATAAATAACCCTTTGCTTACGTTACTTATCTGTTGATTGGATGTTTTTAATCGATGAACTGCGTTGTTTTTTTGAAAAAATCGATGAACTACTTGTTTTGTTAACTTTTCTTTAAAATAATCTATTCAATTTATGTCGCTATCGTTATTTATATTAACTCAATAAACCTCTTTGAAAAGTCTTCAATAGATTTGGAACATACATCTTAAGGATTACAATAAAAGTGCTTATTGCTATTTGTTGAAGGGTGATATTTTATTATAAATTTCCACACTACACTTAAATATGAGAGTTTGGCAATAGAATATAAAAAAGAAATATTCTGAAAAGAATTATTAATAAACTTAAAAAAGTAAATTTTATTTTTTGTGATATTTAGAATCTAAACGCTTCCAAATCTGTTCTAAAGCCCACTGAGATATTTCATGATTGGCATGCGTAGAATCAGACAAAATTTCAAAACTACCATTACTAAACGTTTCCATCTTTTTTTTAATGAATTTGTCATATTGTAAATAACCATTGCCACCATAGCAGCAAGGATCATATTTATTACTTATTTGTGTTTGTGAACGGTTAGGTCCAGTTGAGCCTAGGATGTAGAGGTCCAAGTAGTTTATTTTTGTATAAAGTTCAGGATAAGTTTGTTCAAAATCTCCATAGTTTCTAGAGGGTTCTTGGTATCTTACAAACATTGGATAGCTTCCTGCAACAGGGTAGCTGTTATCAATCCTCAAATCTAAAGCTGCTGCCAAAGTGGTTGTCCATCCACCTCCACTAACGCCAATCATTGAAATGTCGTTAAATCTTTTGGTTTCAGCATAATTTAACATGGTAATTACTGGGGCGATAAAATATTGTAACGGATTTGTTAAATATTTAAATTCTTCATGATTCGATAATTGTATCTTTCCTATTTTAGGAATTTCTATAACAGGTCTATTGTTTCGTCCTTTGAGGGGCATGGAAAAGGCATATACGGTAAATCCTTTGGATACAAAATATGCTATAGTATTTTTTCCGATTAAAAAATCACCACTATGACCTTGATGATATAATACCAGTCTATTATTGTTTTTCTCTGGAAGAAATATATAACCGATCGATTTAATATTATAGTTTTGAACAATTTCAAATTGCTCTATTTGCCTAAGGTTTTTTAAATTTTCAAAAGCTTGATCCTCTTTTTGTACTATAGTGTTGATCTGTAATTTGAAAGGGTTCATATCCCCAAATATTATAGAGTCTAATTCCTTGCGTATACTTAAATAATTGTCAGAAGTAACAGAGGTAAGAGCGTTTAACTCTTTTGAATCGTATCGTATATTTTCCAGTGCATTTTCGGGTTGTATTTCCGTATTATCTTGTAAATTTTTAAGTAGACTGTAAGGGAATACATGATATTTGCCAATGAGTATACCGTAAATAAGAGCAATAAGAATTAAGCAAATAATTAAAGAGATACGTAGTGTCTTTTTTTTATTCATTAGAAATATCATTTTTTACGGTTGTATGAATTTTATACAGCACACCTTAGTGTCTATTAATTACTTTTGATGTTAGTTTTAAAAGAAAGATAAAAAATACTAGAATTAATTTAAGACCACTTAGTTTTAATTTATTGTCCTTATAGGCCCATCTAGCCCTGACATAAGAATAGGCTTTGTCTCGGTAATAATTTGCGTTAATAATCTCCGAAAAAGAGGCCGAATTCAACTCATAATAGGCACTGTAATAAACTCTTTTTAATATTCTTATTTTTGATTTTTTTTGTTGAGTGATGCCATCTGGGTTAGAATAATAGGTGCGGTGTATTATGTTCACACATAGAAAATCATAGTGTTTGTTGATTCTATTCCAACTGACACTAGGACTTATTCTAGAATTGGGATTGGTATATTTTTTATGTTTTTTTAATACCTGGGTGCGCCAACTGTGCCATTTTTCTCCAGCTATATTTAGTTTTCGATTTAAAACCCGTTCTTTAAAACTCACTTGCCAAAAATTCTTGGGCCAAGGTTCGCCAATTAGATTATTGTTTTCATCTTGCACTAAGGTCCATACGGCGCCAATTTTTTCACTATTGGCTGTATGGTCGATCATGTCCCATATCACTTTGAGGTCGTACAATGTGTTAGGAGCAAAAGTATCATCAGCGTCCGCATTGATTGTAATCGGTCTATTACATAAATCCACTCCGGCGTTTAAGGCATAAGCCTTCCCTTGGTTTGTTTCCATTTTATGGTAAACAATTTTAAAGGAACTGTTTTTTTTCCAGCCCTTTACAATTTCTTCCGTATTATCAGAGCTACCATCATCAGAAACAATCCATTCAAAGTCTTGAAAGGTTTGTGATACTAAAGACTCGTATACCCGATGAATAAGATTAGCGGAATTATAGGTGGTGGTAAGTATGCTGAACATTGGATGTTATTTTTTAATTACAGTTGATTTTAAACGTTTTACGACATCCCTACAATATGAGTTGCTAACATATAGAAAAAGACCATAAACAGATGCGCTAATAATACTTAGTAGAAAAGCATTGTATGTCCACTGATAAAAATTTAGTGGTACGGTAACTATATAGGGTATTGTTATTTTAATGAATAGTAAACTTAATGAAAAGGTGATAAGTAATTTCGCTACACCTCGAAGGTAGCTTTTGTGACTTTTTTTAAACCCCCATTTAAAAACATAATATGGGCGCCATACTCCCTCAATGCTTAATACACTGCAGAAAGTACCGATGAGCAAACCGGAAATACCCATGTATTGTACCAAAATTACGGATAGTGTTAAATTAATAATGCTTTTTGCAATAGGAGCCCATACATCGTCATAAAGGCCATAAGCTTGTTTAAATACTTCGGTGGGTTGTACTACTTGTCTTAAAAAAAAGACGGCTGCGAATATAATAATCGTATTTTCTGAAAGCACATACTTATCTCCTAACCAGAGGTTTATAAACGGATTAATTAGATAAAAAATGTTAATAACGCCAAGCCCACCAATAAAATAGCGTAAAACCATCATTTCCCAAAATACCTGTTTAATGCTTTCGGGTTTATTTTCGGCGACCAAATTGCCAACACTTGCTTTAGAACCAGCAAAAATTTTTGTAACCAATGTTCCTAAATTGACCAATACCAATTGATAATTAGCAAAATAGGCCACCAATTCTGCACTCAAAAAAAAGAAAATTAAGATGTTATCTAAGCCACTAGCTAAAAATTCCCCGATTTTATGAATACTAATTTGTTTAATTTTTGTGACTAAAGAGGTATAGCTTTCAAATTTACGTTCACCTTTTGTAACTGTGGTAGACAGTACAAGCCATGGATATTCTTTAGTTATTTTTTTTCGAATGAGTATCGTATAAATTAATCCGGTTAATACTTCTAACGATATCCATAGCACAAAACTTTGTAAATAGTATACTGATATTGCTTGCAGTATAATCTTAGAAATATTAAAAGATTGATAATATTTGGCGACGATATAGTCCTTCTGATCCGCTTGTAGAAGAATCATATGGTAATTGAAGAAATAGCCGAGTAACGAGGCAGTTAACAATCCAAAAAAAGTTAGATAAACTAGCCATAGACTAATTTCAACCTCGTTGAAAATGATAGGAAAAAATAATGAAAGTATTATGCTTCCCGTAAGTATGAAAAAACCTATTTTCTTATAAATGTGACCAAAAAATTGAATTATATGGTTTATTTCTTTATAGTCATTTTTATGTAAAGGTTTATATAGGGTATAGCCTATAGCGGTACCTATGCCCAAGTCAGCCAAATTGATAAAAGTTAAGAAACTACCAAGGGTAGAAACGATTCCCATAAATTCATCTCCCAATCCATCTAAGAATATTTTTCTTGAAATAAACTGAGATGCAATAAACAGTACATGGAAAAACAGCCCTACTTTGGCGTTTTTAATGGTTTTTGCTAGACGTGACATGAAAGGTAATTGGTGGAATTCATTATTTTGAAATCATAGTTCTCTTTTTTAAATAGAATACTAGTACAAGGCTTTTCATTTTTATTGGAAGTTAAAACCTGACCAAAAATAAGTTGGTCAGGTTTAGTTTTTATCAAAATAATTGTAATGCTATGGTAATTGTTAAAGGCAATTGCACCAGAACAAGCTATTTAGCTTACAATCTTCCATCAACCCCTTCGGTCAAAATACCTTTTACATCGTAAATAACGCCATGGTCGTTCAAAAGACTTTTTAAGTCTAAATTCAAAAATTCTTTATGGGCCACGGTTAATACCACGGCATCAAATTTCTGATTTGGAATTGTATTGGTGATGTTTAGCCCATATTCGTGGGTTACCTCTTTAGGTGAAGCCCAAGGGTCGTAAATGGCAACATTGGTTCCGTAGCTGGATAAATTATTAATTACATCCACAGCCTTGGTATTACGTACATCGGGGCAATTTTCTTTAAAGGTGATGCCCAATACCAAAATATTGCTCCTTTTAATTTTAATGTCTTTATGAACCATAAGTTTTACCACTTCAGAAGCTACATATTTACCCATGGTATCGTTCATTCGTCTACCGGCCAAGATAATTTCTGGGTGGTAGCCAAATTCTTGTGCTTTTTGAGCCAAATAGTAAGGATCTACACCTATACAATGCCCGCCGACCAAACCGGGTTTAAAAGGTAAAAAGTTCCATTTAGTACCTGCAGCTTCCAGTACTTGGTGGGTGTCGATACCCATTAGATTGAAAATTTTAGCCAGTTCATTGACAAAGGCAATATTAATATCGCGTTGCGAATTTTCTATGACCTTGGCTGCCTCGGCCACTTTTATAGTGGGGGCTAGGTGTGTGCCAGCTGTAATAACAGAAGCATACAGGGCATCAACTTTTTTACCCACTTCTGGTGTTGAACCAGAAGTTACTTTAAGAATTTTTTCTACGGTATGCTCTTTATCGCCCGGGTTAATACGTTCTGGAGAATACCCGGCAAAGAAATCTTCATTAAAAACCAGGTTACTAATTTTCTCTAAAACCGGTATGCATTCATCTTCGGTAACCCCTGGGTAGACCGTAGATTCATAAACCACCGTATCTCCTTTTTTTAACACCTGCCCAACCGTTTCACTTGCTTTATACAATGGTGTTAATATTGGTCTGTTGGTGCTGTCAACAGGTGTGGGTACAGTTACAATATAATAATTACAATCGGCAATATCTGTTAATTGATTGGAGCAGAAAAGCCCGGTTTCCATTTTTGGAGAATCTTTGAGTACATGTTGAAGAATAGCATCTTCAACCTCTAAGGTGCTATCATGACCTTTTCGAAGTTCATCTATACGACCTTGATTAATATCAAAACCAATTACAGGGTATTTGGTGGCAAATAAACGGGCTAAAGGCAGACCAACGTAACCTAACCCAATAATGGCAATTTTTATATCTTTCATAATCTTCTTACTTCGGCTATAATAAATAACCGTAATTTATTAGTTAGTTGCGACAAGCAACTTTTTATATTTTTACTTCGGCTACGCTCAGTAACCATACTTATGTACTAACTCTAAAGTTTACTTCAAATTCTCCCAATACCATTTCACCGCTTCTTTAAGTCCGGTTTTTATATCATATTTGGGGTCGTAACTAAGTAATGCCTTTGCTTTGTCTACCGATGCCAAGGAATGTGGTACATCACCAGCTCTGGTAGGACCATACACATTTTTAATTTCTTTTATTTTAGGGTCATAAGCCCCTAAATATTCTTTTAAAAGCGCGGTTAGTTCATTTAAATCTGTACGTTCGCCAAATGCTGTGTTATATACGGTATTTAATGCATTTTGGTTGTCGGTTATTATAGCGCGAACATTCATTTGAATAACGTTGTCGATATAGGTGAAATCTCTAGAAAAAGAACCATCGCCATTAATTACCGGCGATTCGTGCTGCATTAACTGCATTACAAATTTTGGAATAACGGCTGCATAGGCACCGTTTGGATCTTGTTTGCGGCCAAAAACATTAAAATAACGTAGACCAATGGTTTCAATGCCGTAGGTTTTGCTAAAAACATCAGCATACAATTCATTTACATATTTTGTAATAGCGTAGGGGGAAAGGGGTCTGCCAATAATATCCTCTACTTTAGGCATGTTGGTTGAGTCACCATAAGTAGATGAGCTTGCGGCATAAATAAAGCGTTTTACTTTGGCATCTCGTGCGGCGACCAACATATTTAAAAACCCGGCCACATTAACATCATTACTGGTAATAGGGTCGTTAATAGATCTTGGTACAGATCCTAAGGCGGCTTGGTGCAAAATATAATCTACACCCTCACATGCTTTTTGGCAATCGGCTAAATTTCTTATATCACCTTCTAGTAACGTGAACTTCGGATTTTGTGCTAAAGGTGCAACATTTTCGCGTTTGCCCGTAGCAAAATTATCTAAACAAGTAACCTGGTTGCCATTTTGTAATAAAGCGTTACAAAGGTTAGACCCTATAAAGCCGGCACCACCTGTAACTAATATGTGAAATTTTGAATCGAGATTGTATAAATTCATTTATATGTTTTGAGATTGCAAATATGTATAATTTAACTTATAATCAACAATTATAGTATATGAATGCATCAGTTTATTCGATAAATATCCATGTATTTATTGAAGTTGGATTTTTAAATTGTTTTCTGGTTAAAAGTTGCAAAAATTAATTTGATTTTATATTTATTTTTTTCTTCAATTGAAATGTTAATAATTGAGCGCCCTTATCAGATAAATGGGTTCTGTCTTTCCATAAATCAATAGTATTGTTGTGCTTAAAGAAATCAGTATAATCAATATATTCAAAAGTTGATTTTTGAAGAAATTTTTGAAGTTTTTGATTGTCTGATTTACAAACATCATTATAAATAGGTGCTGTAAATAAAACTATTCTTTTATTGTTTTGTTTACTGAATATTTCTAATTCAGTTAAATAGTGTGCATATATTGGATTTAATGTTAGCTTGTTTTTACAAGGTTTTGTAGTGTTTCTCTTTAGAATTTTTTCTAAAATTTCTTTTTGGTTAGAATTAACTACTAGTGGGTCATAGCCTTTATATTTTGTGTAATCATAATTTGGAAAGTATATGTTTTTGATCATTCCTAATATAGACCCGGTATATCCAAGACTCCAATAAAAATTTTGAAGAGGATTGTTTTTTTTAAGGAAATCAATTTCATTTTTTATAGCCTTATTTCTATTGTATTTACTTTTTAATGATTGTACATCGTCTCCGTTATAACTTTCTGAAAAAGCAGTTTCTGGGGAGATATGCATTAGAATAACTTGTTCTTTATTAGAGAGTGTTTTTATAAGAGTGGAGGCATAAGCCATTTTTGTGCCATCTAATCCAATATTAAAACTATTGTCGTGTATTTTACTAACGTCTACATGGTGGTTAGCTCTTGAACTCCCTACAACTATAAAATCTAATTCATCTTTAATTTCTAGGAATTGATTTAATTTACCGATACTCTGACCTGAATACACCTCATCGCTAATAGAGTTTAATAGTACAAACGCAATTTTATCCATTAGGTATGAGCCAACTAAAATCAACGCAATTATTTTTATAAAATAGTTTCGAACGTTTGTATTCATTATTTAAAATTGAAAATAAATAAAGTTATTTGAAGTCGAATAAAATAAGATGATAAGTAGAATGGTAAATGAGCAAATAAAGGATGTTTTTACTATATTAAATTGATTTCCTAATAGTTCTAAGGTTATCTTCTTTTTAAACAGATAATAATCAAAAATTATACCCAAGGTCAAAAGTAAAACGGAATTAGCTAAGGCATTAATATCTCCCATATAAGGTAAAGTCCATTCAAACAAGAGAATTTTTTTAATAGCTATTGTAGCGATAGTTAAATTTTGAGCTCTAAAAAAAACCCATGCTAATAAAACCACAGCGAACGTAATTGGATATCCTAAAAAATTTATGGGTTTGAGTTTAATGGAAAAAGATTTAGATTTTATATATTTCTCTATTGCCAATACAAATCCGTGAATACCGCCCCAAATAATAAAATTCCAAGAACTACCATGCCATAAACCACCTAGCAGCATAGTTAATAATAAATTTCGATAGGTGATTTTAATTCCCTTTCGGTTACCACCTAAGGAAATATACAAGTAGTCTCGTAACCAAAATGATAAAGACATGTGCCATTTGCGCCAAAATTCTGTAAGAGACTTTGAAAAATAAGGAAGGTTAAAATTTTGATGAAATTTGAAGCCTAAAAGTTTAGCACTGCCAATGGCTATATCAGAATATCCTGCAAAATCAAAATATATTTGAAATGCATATAGAAAAGTTGCTAATAAAATGCTGGAAGAATTGTATATACCTACATCAGCATAAATTAAATCCACATAGGCCGCAATTGTATCTGCAATCACAATTTTTCTAAATAATCCAATGACAATTTGTACAAGTCCTTCTTTGATCCATTCTTTACTTAGGTTTCTTTTTCTTTCCATTTGTGGGAGCAGGTTGGATGCTCTTTCTATTGGACCGGCTACTAGTTGTGGAAAAAAGGCGATATAGGTAAAGAAGGATAGGATATTCGTTGTAGGTTGAAAATCTTTTCTATAGATATCTATAGTGTAGCTTAAAGTTTGAAAGGTGTAGAAACTAATCCCTACAGGTAGAATAATATTTAGGGTAAGGTCATTTGGTTGCCAACCAGCCTGATTCATAAGTTGAGAGAAAGATTCAGCAAAAAAATTGTAATATTTGAATACTCCTAAAAAACCCAAGTTTGCAATGAGACTTACATAAAGCCAGAATTTTCTTCGACTTTGATTGGATGCCTTAAAAATTTGTAAACCTGCAATATAATCTATACAAGAGCTAATAATAATTAAGGATAGAAATCTATAATCCCACCATGCATAAAAAATATAACTAGCTAATAAAAGTAAAATATTTTGTAATCTAAAATTGTTTTGTAGCATCCAATACAAGATAAAAACAATAGGAAAGAAAATTAAAAATTCAAAAGAGTTAAAAAGCATTTATATCAAGTTGTTGGAAATTAGATTGGTTATAAATTATAATAGATGAATGCAATATTTAAGTACTTTCTACTTTGTTTAAATGCAATAATAATGAGTGTTATTTTTGGTAATAACCTTTATACCAGTCAACAAATTGTTGAACACCTTCTTTAATAGGGGTATTGGGGCGGTAATCATAATCTGCTATTAGGTCATCTACATTGGCCCATGTTTTCTCAACATCGCCAGGTTGCATAGGGTACATGTCTTTTTTGGCTACAGTATCTAAACTTTCTTCAATGGCGGTTATGAAATCCATTAATTTTACGGATTTGCTATTACCAATGTTATAGATTTTAAAATCGCCTTTCTTTTCTACTTGTTCTTTAACCGGTTTTTGAATTATACG
The DNA here is from genome assembly GCF_003075045.1 of Maribacter litoralis. Lineage (GTDB taxonomy): Bacteria > Bacteroidota > Bacteroidia > Flavobacteriales > Flavobacteriaceae > Maribacter > Maribacter litoralis. The sequence goes on from NZ_QCZD01000005.1 coordinate 204,855, forward strand.
AACCACGCCTTCGGTAATATCGTCTATATAAGTGAAATCGCGTTCAAGCTTTCCGTTATTAAAAACCTTTATAGGTTTATCGTTTACGATGGCATCTGTAAATAAAAACATGGCCATATCTGGTCTGCCCCAAGGGCCATAGACCGTGAAGAATCGCAATCCGGTAGTTTTAAATCCGTATAAATGGCTATAGGAATGCGCCATTAACTCATTACTCTTTTTGGTGGCCGCATATAAACTTACAGGGTGATCAACGGCATCGGTAGTTTCGAACGGAATTTTTTCATTCAACCCATATACACTTGAGCTACTGGCGTATACCAAATGCTTTATCTTGTAATTGCGACAGCATTCTAAAATATTAAGAAAACCCACTACATTACTATCTACATAAGCTTCCGGATTTTCTAAACTATAGCGAACACCGGCTTGTGCTGCCAAATTACAGACCACATCAAACTTTTGTGCTTTAAACAGTTTTGGTAAATTTTCGCGATCTTCAAGTCCCAATCTTATAAATGCAAAAGCAGAGTGAGTGGTGCTTTTTGTCAATACATTAAAATGTTTGGCCTCTTCCTTTTGTATGCCAAGTTCATATAACCTAGCATATTTAAGATTAACGTCATAATAATCGTTGATATTGTCTAAACCGACCACATCATGCCCGTTCTTTATTAAGCTCTTTGAAACGAAAAAACCGATAAAACCGGCAGCACCGGTAACTAATATTTTCATGATTGCCCTATTTTGTAATAGTTGAAGCCAATGGTTTTCATAGTATCGGTATCTAAAAGTCGTCTACCATCAAATACAAAGGCCGGTTTAAGCATTTGAGTATAAATCGTTTTCCAATCATAAGTCTTAAACTCGTCCCATTCGGTCAAAATAGCAATTGCATGTGCTTCTTTTGTAACTTCAATAGGTTCTTTGGTTACTTTTAACAACCTTCTGTTTTCTTCTGGAGACCTCGTGTTTAAGTAATCTAAATCTGCATAAATACGCTCTTCTGAGACTTTAGGGTCATAGACTATAATTTCTGCACGTTCTTCCAATAAAGCATCTGCAACGGCAATGGCAGCAGATTCTCTGGTGTCATTCGTGTCTTTTTTGAAGGCCCAACCATATATAATGATCTTTTTGCCCGAAATGGTATTGTATAAGCTAGAGATAATATTCTCGGCAAAACGGCTCTTTTGGTAATCATTGGCAATAATGACCTGCTCCCAGTAATCGGCAACTTCCGTGAGCCCATATGACCTTGCAATATAAACCAGGTTTAAAATATCTTTTTGAAAGCAAGACCCACCGAAACCCACCGAAGCGTTTAAGAATTTAGGGCCAATGCGACTATCGAAACCTATTGCCCTAGAGATTTCTTGAATATTTGCATCTGTTTTTTCGCACAAAGCCGATATGGTATTGATGGAGGAAACACGTTGTGCCAAAAATGCATTGGCAACCAATTTAGATAACTCTGACGACCATACATTGGTCTGTAAAATACGTTCTTTGGGCAGCCAGTGTTCGTAAACAGCACTTAGTGCGTCTTTTGCAGCTTGCCCACTAGGTGTGTCATTACCACCGATAAGTACACGGTCGGCATGTATTAAATCTTCAATAGCGGTACCTTCTGCAAGAAATTCTGGATTCGATAATATTTCAAACTTTACAGAATTTCCAGTATTATCTAAAATATTTTGAATGGCTTGCGCGGTTCTTACCGGCAGTGTCGATTTTTCCACAACAATCTTGTCATCTTTAGCAACTTGTGCAATATTACGAGCACATAGCTCGATAAATTTTAAATCTGCAGCCTGCCCTTTGCCTTTGCCATATGTTTTGGTAGGGGTGTTTACCGATATAAATATCATTTGAGCTTCATCAATAGCTTTGTCGACTTTTGTAGAGAAAAAGAGATTTTTTCCTCGTCTTTCACCTACAATTTCTTTTAAACCTGGCTCATAAATAGGTAATGTATCAAGATCATCGGTATTCCATTGGTCAATGCGGTCTTTATTGATGTCTACTACGGTAACTTGTATTTCTGGGCATTGTTTTGCGATTACCGACATGGTTGGTCCACCAACATAACCGGCACCGATACAACAAATTTTTGTAATATTTTTCATGAATGGATTATGGGAATTAAAAAAGCAAAGATTAAAAAATAACGACCGATTAAGAAATATATTATAGATGAATTCGTTATTTAGACGTTTAAAAACAGGTTGTACCGATTAATGGGATATGCATTTCATTTAACCGATAATTTACATGTATTAAACGAAATATAATATAAAATCTCTTTTGTCATGATAAGTATAGTTAACTTTGACTGTATATTTGTAATCCTAAATTGACAACTATTGAAAACCATTTCAGCACCTACTAAAATTTGGCTTTCCTCTCCACACATGGGAGGCACTGAACAAGATTTTGTCAAAGAGGCTTTTGATACCAACTGGATAGCTCCTTTAGGTCCAAATGTGAATGCTTTTGAAAAAGCAATACAAGAGAAGCTTGGAGAAGATATTCATGTAGCTGCATTAAGTTCTGGTACGGCGGCTATTCACTTGGGGTTAGAATTGTTGGGTGTAGGTAAAGGTGATGAAGTCATTTGTCAAAGTTTTACCTTTTCAGCATCTGCAAACCCTATTTCTTATTTGGGTGCTACTCCGGTATTTGTGGATAGCGAGGTTGAAACATGGAACATGTCGCCCAATTTATTAAGAAAGGCGATTGAAACAAGAATTGATGCGGGTAAAAAGCCTAAGGCAATTATAGCGGTTCACTTATATGGTATGCCTTATAAAGTAACCGAAATAAGAAAAATTGCAGATGAATTTAAAATTCCTGTTTTAGAGGATAGTGCCGAAGCGTTAGGGAGTACCTTTAACAATATTGCTTGTGGTACTTTTGGCGATATAGGTATATTGTCATTTAATGGAAATAAAATTATAACTACCTCTGGTGGAGGTGCCTTAGTCTCAAAAAACAAAAACCATACCGATAGGGCTATATTTTTGGCAACACAGGCTAGAGATGAGGCGCCACACTATCAACATTCGAATATAGGGTATAATTATAGAATGAGTAATGTGCTAGCGGGTATTGGTCGTGGGCAAATGCAAGTTTTGAAGGATAGAGTAAGCGCTCGCAGGGCCAATTTCTTATATTATAGAGAGCATTTAGAACAATTTGCTGAAATTGAATTTCTAGACGAACCGGTAGGGTATTTCTCGAATCGATGGTTAAGTTGTATCTTAACACCGTCATTTGAAACAAGAGAACAGCTTAGATTGGCACTTTTAGAAGAGAATGTTGAATCGAGACCATTATGGAAACCTTTGCATTTACAGCCTGTTTTTAGCGACACCCCACATTTTGTGGATGGAACCTCTGAAACATTATTTGATAGGGGTCTCTGTTTGCCTAGTGGTTCTAATCTGACTAGTGAAGAATTGGAACGTATAGTAACAACCATCAAAACCGTTTTATCATGATACAAAAGTACCTTAGTTATAATGCGCAACGTTACGCTTCTAAATGGCTAGTGTTGGGTATAGATTTACTTACGGTAGTTTTTTCATTTGTACTATCTTATTTTATTCGTTTTAATTTAACCTTAAATTTTGATATTCATAATTTTTTGGTTCAAATTCCATTGGTGGCAATATCCTCTTTAATTGCCTTTTTAATTGTTGGTTCGTATAAGGGTGTTGTACGACATACCGGAGTACGCGATGTCTATAATATTTTTAATGCAGTTTGTTTTTTTAGTATCCTTGTAATATTTGTGGTCTTAACCAATAGACAATTAGGAATGTTGGATGAATTTACCATTCCTTTGTCCATCATAATCATTAATAGTTTAATTACTTTTATTGGATTGGTAGCTTCTCGTTTTGTTTTTAAATCGTTTTATAACAAGATGAATAGTAATATTAAGGTTACAAAGAATATTATTATTTATGGTGCGGGCGACTCTGGTGTTTTAACACATAGTGCCATAGCAAATAATACGAGAAGTAGATATAAAGTAATAGGATATATAGACAGAGATGCCAAAAAAATAGGTAAAAATATTAATGGAGTACCTGTTTTTGGTAGAAGAACCTTGACCGAAGCGTTCATAGTAAAAAATAATATCTCTGAAATTATATTTTCTATCCAGAATATTGACTCTATAAAGTTAAGAAAAACTGTTGAGGGTCTTGTTGATTTACCGATTGTGGTTAAAATTGTACCACCAATAGAAGATTGGATCAATGGTGAGCTTAAGGTTTCTCAAATTAAGCAGGTACAAATAGAAGACTTGTTGGATAGAGCGCCCATTACTATAAAAAAATAGTAAGATAGCCATGGAGTTAATGAATAAATCTATTATGGTTACGGGCGGGGCAGGATCAATTGGAAGTGAAATTGTACGTCAAATATGTAATTACTCTTATAATTCACTAATTGTTTTAGATTCTGCAGAATCTGCTTTGTATGATCTTCAGCAAGAATTAAAGCAAAATGGCTTTCATAATTTTATTCCTATTGTAACCGATATTCGTGATAAGAATAGAATGAATGCTTTATTTAGCGAGCATAAACCTAATATAGTTTTTCATGCAGCTGCTTATAAGCATGTTCCGTTAATGGAATATAATTCTTATGAGGCTATTAAAATTAATGTTGGAGGAACTAAAAATGTAGCGGACCTTTCTATTTTGCATGGTGTTGAAAAATTTGTTTTTGTTTCTACGGACAAGGCAGTAAACCCTACTAACGTCATGGGAGCCACTAAGAGAGTTGCAGAAATGTATATTAGTTGTATGCAGAAGGAAAATAAAACCAAGTTCATTACAACTCGTTTTGGAAATGTATTAGGTTCTAATGGTTCTGTGATACCTTTATTTAGAAAACAAATTGAAAAAGGTGGTCCGTTGACCTTAACCCATAAAGAAATTACTAGATATTTTATGACCATACCGGAAGCTTCTCAACTAGTTTTGGAAGCAGGAGCTATGGGTGAAGGAGGGGAAATATTTATATTCGATATGGGTGAATCGGTGAAAATCTTTGATTTGGCCAAAAATATGATCAAACTTTCTGGGCTTAAGTATCCGGAGGATATAGACATAAAAATCACTGGTTTACGACCAGGAGAAAAGCTTTACGAAGAATTGTTGGCCAATGGTGAAAATACTTTACCGACATATCATCAGAAAATTAAAATTAGCAAAGTACGTGATGTGGAGTATGCTAAAGTGAGATCTAAAATTGATGAACTGTGTATTACCAATATGTTTTTTAGTGGTAATACAATTAAATTGATGAAAGAAATAGTTCCGGAATACGTGTCTCAAAATTCTGATTTTTGCGAATTGGATGCAGCTAAAAAGGATTTAAGTGACAAAGCTTCAAAAATTGCTAAACTAAAAATTGTCCAACCATAAAATTGACAACTATAAATTAATTAAATAGAAATATGAGAACACTAAAGCATTTTTTACGACTACCATTTTTTCTTATAATATTAGTAATTTTTATGGGCTCATGTGGGTCGAGTGAAGATATAGTATATTTTCAAGATGCTGCTGACTATGAAACTATTGTGAGTGATAATAGTCATAAAAATACTTTTAAAATTGATGACGTAATCGGTATTAATGTGTCAACATTGGATCCGACGGCCAGTATACCATTTAATTTGTTCTCAACCGCAGGCGAAGGCAGTTATAGCCAGCCACAGCAGTTAGATTATATTGTGGATAAAAATGGAGAAATAGATTTTCCGGTTTTAGGAGCCATAAAAATAGTAGGACTAACACCTGAAGAGACTAAACAACTTTTAAGTGAAAAATTGCTACCATATCTAAAAGATCCGATTATTAATATTCGATTAAGAAATTTTACCGTTACCGTTTTGGGTGAGGTTAATCGCCCTGGTACCTATCAGGTGAATGGAGAGCAGATAACGGTATTAGAAGCTATTGGTCTAGCCAATGACCTTGGAATAAAAGGTAAGCGTGATAATGTACTTGTTATAAGGGATTTCAATGGAACCAAAGTGTATACACGTATTGACCTTACAAAGAAAGCTTCTTTAAATTCACCTGTATATTATTTGACTCAAAATGATGTTGTATATGTAGAACCGAATAAATCTGCGGTTTCGCAGTCTACATTAGATAATCGGGCAGGACTAACCGTGTCGATTGCATCTTTAGTCATTACTACAGCAGTTATTCTTCTTACAAGATAATACAGGAATCTTTACATCATTACTTAATTTACTATGAGTTTTTCAGAAAAGAAAGAGGATATTAAGAATATTATTGAAACTTATGCCAAACATTGGAAATGGTTTATTTTATGTGGTCTATTAGCTATAGTTGCTGCCTATTTTAATATTAGATACACCATTCCTGAATATAATGTACAATCTCAGATACAGATAGTTCAAGAAAAAAATTCAGGTAGTGAGCTTGGGGTTTTTCAAGATTTGAATATAATGGGTGGAACATCTAAACAGGTAGAGGATGAAATAGAGATTTTAGGTTCTAGGTCTAATTTTATTGAAGTGGTTAAAGAATTAGGGGCAAATATTACGATAAAGGCTTTAGGAAATGTCATTAATTCTGAAGTATATACTAATCCTCCAATCAAGATTAATTTTATTTCAGCAGATTCTATTGTTTATAATTCTAGATACAGTTTTTTCATTGAGTTTACTTCTGCAACTACATTTAGTTTTACGGAAACAGAGGGAACTCCTCCAAGAATATATTCTTTTGGAAATGGTATACCAACTTCAATGGGAGACATGGTAATTACACCTAATGTTAAGGATCCAAAGGGATTAATTGGTAAAGACTATCATGTTTCAATAAACACGGTTGAGAGTGTAGCAAGGGCATTTAAAGCTGCAGTTTCGATTTCTGTAACAGAAGAATTTTCAAACATTTTAAATGTTTCTATGGTAAGTCCTATACCGGAAAAAGCAAGAAATATTATTGACAAATTAATAGAAGTTTATAATAGAAACGCAGTAGAGGAAAAGCGCCGTATAGCAGATACTACTTCGGAGTTTATCAATAATCGAATTCAGTTGATATCCGGTACCTTAACTAATGTCGATAAAGATGCACAAGAATTATTGACAGAGAAGGGGATGACCGGTTCTGGAATTGAGGTTGGTGCTGCTGTACAAGTTAGTGCGAGTAGCCGGCAGAGTTTAGAAAATGCCAAGGTACAGCTTGAAATGGTTAGTGGTTTAAAAGATTATGTGAGCGGTGAAACAGGTTATGATGAAATGCCTGTAGTAGATGTGGGAAGTGGAGCCTTAAGCCAAGCTACAATACAATATAATACATTAGTAGCAGAGCGTAAACGTTTATTAAAGAGTGCTGATGAAAGAAATCCAATGATTGTTAATTTAGATGAACAATTAGATGGTATTAAAAGTACAATGCAGTCCAGTTTAAATTCCCTTGAACGCAATGTTGGTATGAACGTTAGTACACTTCAAAGTCAATTAGGTAGAATTCAAGGAACTATCTATTCTGCACCAGAAAATCAAAGAGAATTAAGAAACATTACAAGAAAACAAGAAACTACAGAATCACTTTATTTGTATTTGTTACAAAAAAGAGAAGAGTCACAGATTGCATTTGCGTCTGCAGCTCCAAAATCTAATATTATAGATAAAGCTTTTGTGTCGAGTCCTACTCCGGTAAAACCCAAAAAGACTATTACTTATTTAGCTTCTTTAATGCTTGGGTTATTATTGCCGTTTGGATTAATTTTTGTAAAAGACCAGTTAGATACTAAGATACACAATAAGCATAGTTTAGAGGTTCTTTTAAAAGATATACCAGTTTTAGGGGAATTACCTAGACTTTCAAAAAAAGATAATAAGATTATTATTAATGACGATCGTTCAGTTTTAGCAGAAGCTTTAAGGATAATTAGGACTAATCTAGATTTCCTTATAAAAACTAAACATGCCACTAATCAGAATAAAAATAATATTATTTACGTAACTTCAAGTACGCCCGGAGAAGGAAAAACCTTTGTTTCTACAAATCTTTCAATGATTTTAGCGAGTACGGATAAAAAAGTTTTATTGGTTGGGGCTGATATAAGAAATCCAAAATTATATACTTTTTTCTCTGGAGATTCAGTGGATAAGCTAAAGACACCTTCAAGAAATAAGGATGCAGGTTTAACAGAATATCTTTTGGATGATTCAATAAATACTAAGGATATTATTAGACCTATGTTAGTACATCATAATACAATAGATGTTATCTACTCAGGGAAAATTCCGCCAAATCCGGCAGAGCTTCTTATGAGCTCTAAAGTTGAGAGGTTGTTAGATGAAGTTTCGGAATTGTACGATTATGTTATAGTGGATACAGCACCTATGATGGTGGTGAGCGATACCTTGTTAATAGCTCCTTATGCTAATCATATTATATATGTAACGAGAGCAGGGGTTACTGATGAAGCCGCTGTAAAATTCCCGATTAATCTTCGTGATGAAGGCAAATTAAAAGGTATATCTTTTGTTGTCAATGATGTTACTTTAGATGAATTAGGATATGGAGGGAAATACGGTTATGGATATAGCAAAACAAGTAAAAAATGGTGGAAATTTTAAATAATTAATTTACTTAAAATTATAAATCGTTTTTTCAATAACAGGTTTAATAAGCATCAATGTTTTTTCGTTGATGCTTATTTTTTTTAACTCTTGTAACTGAGATACTTTGTGAATATCAGAAGCCAAGAAATCGAATTGATTACTCTTTAATAACCATAATGCTGCTTGTTTTACCTCTTTACCATAGTATTCAGTTAGTGATAATATATTCATTTGAAACAGTAGACCCATCTCTTTAAATCGAGAATAGCTACTTAGATTTTTATGCAAATATGCATATCGCTCAGGATGAGCAAAAATTGGAAATAAGCCAGAGCTCTTTATTTTTTGAACAGCACTATCAAAATTTATCGAAGCCTGTAAATAAGACATTTCAATTAGCAGGTAGTTTTTGGACAACGGCATCACATTATTCTCGCTTAAAATTGATTCAAAACCCGAATCTATCATGTGTTCTGCAGCAGCGTCAATGTTAATATGCTCAAGATTATTCATCTTCAAAGCATTCCTTAATAACGATAACGAACTTTGAATAGTTGTAGGAGTATTGGGATAATAATTCTCCATTATATGAGGGGTGCAAATGAAATCTTTTACCCCAAATTCGTTAAAACCTTTAATTAGTTCAATAGATTCTTCAACTGTTTTTGCACCATCATCAATACCCGGTAATATGTGGTTGTGAATATCTATAAACCCTTCAAGATGATCAATTAAAAAATGTTTTTTAGAAAAAAAGTTGAACATAAATTTGAATTAGATTTTAATTATTTACCGATACAGGAATTATCTTATCAATAAATATAGTGCCTCAGGTGAATTGAGGTACAATAAGTCTTGAAAAGTGTACGGAAATTAGCATAATAGCATTTTGATAAGGTAAAATTAAGTAATCACCCTTAATTTACCTAAGTATGCAATCTACGTTCTATTTTAATTCTATGTGTGCTTATTTTATTGTTTATAGTACTCAATCGATTTTCTAACGCTACCATGTTCCAATAATAGGGATTTAGCAAGATTCTCATCTATTTCTAATTCTTCCATTATCATTTTTGTGCCACGGTCAAACAGTTTTTTATTGGATAGTTGCATGTCTACCATTTTGTTTCCTTTAACTCTACCGAGATTGATCATGATAGATGTGGAAATCATGTTTAGTACTAACTTTTGGGCCGTACCCGCTTTCATTCTTGTACTTCCTGTTACAAATTCTGGACCTACAATTAATTCCATAGGGCATTTTGCTATTTTGGAAACTAATGAATTTGTGTTGCATGATATGCTTCCTGTAAGTACGCCATTGGCATTAGCAGCTTTTAACCCTCCAATCACATAGGGTGTTGAGCCCGATGCCGCTATACCTAGTAATACATCGTTTTCATTAATCTTATAAACTTCAAGGTCTTTCCAAGCCATAGTTTCATCATCCTCGGCATTTTCAACAGCTTTTCTTAATGCCCTGTCTCCGCCGGCGATTAAACCAATAATCCAATCATCTGAAACCCCAAATGTTGGTGGACATTCAGAAGCATCTAAAACTCCAAGTCTACCGCTTGTACCGGCACCAATGTAAAATAATCTACCTCCTTTTTTCATTCTAACTAATGTTTGCTCAACAAAGTTTTGAATGGAGGGGATGGCTCTTTCTATAGCTAACGGAACGGACTTGTCTTCTTGATTCATGCTAACAAGTAACTCGTTAACGGTCATTTTTTCTAAGTCGTCATAATTTGATGATTGTTCTGTTGTTGGTTTAAGTGTATTCATATTTTTATTTTTTTATAAGCAATAAGCCTATTACGGTTAAGCTTGCATTGACTGCTATGTTTATAAATCCGAAATCGAAGTTGAATGTATTTATAGAAAATTGACCCAATAGGTAAGTGATTATCGGTGCGGATAAGCAAACAATAGGAACCCATTTGTCTTTTAATTTTATTTTGGAAAACATGCCTAGAAGGTATAGTCCTAGTAATGGTCCGTAGGTATAACCGGCAACTTTAAAAATTAGTGAGATTACATCTCCTTTACTATTTGAAAAAGATAGTATGATGACAAATATGATACAGGAGAATAGTACAATGACTAAATTCTTTAATTGCTTTTTTCTTTTGCTCGATTTGTTTGAAATATCTAAAAAATCGTAAGTGAATGATGTGGTTAAAGCGGTAAGCGCAGAATCAACACTAGAAAACGAAGCTGCTATAATCCCTAGAATAAAGAATATACCCGCTAAAGTACCAAGATGATTTAGAGCAAGGTTAGGAAAAAGGTTGTCGGTATTTAAAAACAATCCATTTTCGCCCTTGGGTAATAGTATGCCCATTTCGCTTGCATAGATATACATTAACACACCAAGCCCCATAAATAGAAACTGTGTCATTGCTAAAATGATACTGTAGGTCAAGGTGTTTTTTTGAGCATCCCAAACATTTTTACAGGTTAGGGTTTTTTGCATCATATTTTGATCAAGACCGATCATGGCAATTGCTACCAAGACACCGGCAATAAACTGTTTGTAGAAATTATTTCCTGATTCAGGTTCCCAATTGAATATTTTAAAATATTCGTGTGTGGTTATACGTTCAAAAGATTCGCTGATACTCAAATCTAATGTATTTATTATCGTATATATTGTAATTGAAGCTCCCAATATTAAAAATATGGTTTGCATAGTATCTGTCCATACAATGGTTTTAATACCGGATTTGTTAGTGTATAGCCATACCAGTATTAGGATAATGATAATGGTTACATAAAATGGGACATTGAAATAGTCAAAAACTGCATATTGTAGAATTTTGGCGGCTAACATTAATCGTAATGCCGCACCAAAAGATTGAGATACCAGAAAGAATAGTGATCCCGTTTTATACGTGTTATTTCCAAATCTCACTTTGAGAAAGGTATAGATGGAAACAAGTTTAAGTTTGTAGTATAAAGGAGTTAATACAAAGGCGATAAAAAAATAACCTACGATATTACCAAGTATAAATTGATAGAAGTAAAAGTTGTTGTTGGCTACCATACCGGGCAGAGAAACAAAGGTGACTCCAGATAAGCCTGCGCCTACCATGCCGAATGCGACCAAATACCAAGGAGATTTTTTGTCGCCTGTAAAGAATGTATCATCGCTATTTTTCTTTGATGTGAAGTATGATATGATCATAAGTAGACCAAAGTAAAAAGCAATTATAAAAATGATCGTTGTTGGTTTCAATAGGTATTATCATTTAAAAATTGGGACAGTATAGAAACTGTCCCAATTTAGATAGTGGTTGTTGAATTTAACTTCCTAAGAAGAAGGGTTTGCGGGGGTGTTGGTATTGTTGTCTCTTTCAGAGTTAGGGTAAGGGTAATAGTCCCTGTTTCTTTCGGCATCTGTTTCGGTTGCGCCTGGTCTATCAAACCTTCTACTATCCTCTAAAGAAAGTCCGGTTAAGTATAGCTCAACTCTTCTGTTTCTATAAATTTCATCTAGAATAGCAGATTGTTCCATCGTACCATCATATTCAGGTAAATTTGCTCCTAAACCGTAAATGTCTGTTGTAGATGTTTTGGTTAAAACCGTATTCAGTTCGGCTACCGCATTGGCAAGGTCATTATTTCTTGCATATGCCTCCGCCTTAATTAGTGAAATTTCACCGGGTAAATAAACTGGGATTTCATCTGTATTATCGCTCCAGAAACCTACTACTTGGTAGTTTGGTATTTCAGCTTCTAAATCTTCTGCGGTAATATAGAACGGAATTCTTTCATCATCTTCATCAGGTAACAACTCCGTAGGCAGACCAAAAGTTAAATCTTTTGCTTGGGTAACATTTTGTGAGCCAAACCAAAAAGCCAATGGATTCGGTATTGATGCATCATACTCCCATGTAGATTTTACTGATAGGTCAACATTATTGGCAGCGGTAATTGCTGCGTCATAATTACCAGCCATTAAATTAAATCTTGCGAGTAAAGCGTTTACTGAATTTTCTATATCTACGGAAGTAAAAATGTCAGCAGTTATAGAAGCATCTAAACCAGCGTCAATATAATTTTTGGCTTCGTTTAAATCTGATATTACATTTTCTAAAACAGCTGAACGTTCTATAAATTCAGCATTCTCAACAATTTCCAATGGTATGCTTTCAAAATATTGAATAAGCGTACCATGGGCAAGAGCTCTGTAGAAAAGACCATAAGCTTTTAAAGAACCCGAAACGGAAGTACTTTCGCTAACATCATCAGCTGCATCGATCACTGTAGTTGCTTCCTTTCGGGTCAATAATGCATTTGTCCACATATTAATTAAAAGTTCATTACTGCCGCTAACATCATCACCGCCTAAAAGAATTTCATTCTCTCCTAGGTTACCAGGGTTCAGTAATCTTAATTCATCGGTATTTAACCCAGAAATATGTGTGCTTGTATAAATTAGTCCGGTTCTTTCGGTACTCCATCTTTGTTGCACACCATTAATTAGGCGCACCAAATTGTCAGTATTATTTACTACATCTGGTTCTAATGTAGAGTTTGGGTCCAAATATTCAGTATCACAAGACGTGGTAGCAATGAGCAATGTGATAGCTATAGTTTTTAGTATATTTTTCATATTTGTCTTTTTAGAAGTTAGCGCTTAATGATAATGAGATTGTCATTGGGATCGGTACATTACCAAAGTTTACTGAACGCAATAAGTTTGATTGTCCTCCGGCATTGGTCTCAGGGTCATAGCTGAAGAATTTGTCAAAAGAAATAAGGTTTCTTCCGATCAAGGAAAGTCTTACATTTTCTAAACTAGAATTGAATAGAGAAGGGAATTCATACCCTAAAGAAACCTCTCTTAGTTTAACAAAAGAACCATCTTCTATTCTAAATTCTTCTATAGGGTATATACCGGCAATATATCCTCTAGGTAGCTCTCCTGTCAACTCTTGTGCTGCCAACTGACCAACACCTACACCTTGTCTGGTTCTTTTGTCGGCATCAAACACATCAAAGCCTTGAACTGCTTCCCAAAGCATGCTGAAATTGAAATTCTTATATGCAAGATCGGTTCCAATTCCAAGTATATAATCTGGGTTAGGGTCACCAATAACTTTTCTTAAAACATCTCCAGTCGGTTGTCCGTCTGCATCACGCTGTGGTGTATTGGTTGTAAGGTCACCTCTTTCTTGTTGAGGAACCCCAACCGGACTACCATCTGTAGATTCACCTGATAATATTAATTCTCCGTTGTCATCTGTAGCATAGTAAGTTCCGTAGAATACGCCTAATGCTTCGCCTTCTCTTACAATTGGTGGGGCACCGGTAACACTTTCAATAGTAATATCACCACCTACAGTGCTTAGTACCTTGTTTCTATTACTACTATAGTTGAAATTAAGATCCCATGTTAGATCGTCAGTTTTAATAGGTGTTATTTTTGCATAAAGCTCAATACCGTTATTACGCATTGTACCAACATTTTCTGTTCTTGTTGAACCACCTAATGAAGGTGCCAATACACGACTTACAATTAAGTCTTCAATGTTTTGACGGTAATAGGTGAATAATAATGAAGCTCTGTTATTAAAGAAACTTAAGTCTGTACCTATTTCAAATTCTTTTGTACGCTCAGGCTTTAATCCTTCGTTACCCAATCTGGTATTTTGTTGTAATGTTGAGGAGCCTAGGTAATCATTTGAGGTATAGCTACCATATCTTTCGTAAGGACTTATTGCAGTTAAGTTACCGGCTTCACCGTATGATGCTCTTAACCTTGCGGAATTCAAAAAACTTTCTGTATTCCAAAATGGTTCATTTGAAAGAACGTAGGATCCAGAAACTTTTGGATAGAAATTAGATCTTTCGTCAACATCGAAATTTGTTGCACCATCAATTCTACCGGCTAATGTTAAAAAGAGCTTGTTGTCCCATGATAATGTTTCCTGTAAAAAGAATCCGTAAATATCCAAATTGGTGTCAATTGGTTGGGTTTGTAGCGGAATAGTTGGTTCGTTATTACTGTCTAAACCTCTTCCTTGAGTTCCTTCAAAAGATAACTCACTACTTTGAAAACTATATCCTGCAGTTGTAACCGAGTTTAATTTGTCTGTAATATTGGTGTTGTATGCCATATTAATATCATAGTTCCAATTGAATACCTTCGCCTCGGCACTACCAATGTAACCATCATCATAGTATGCAGGATTTACATTTTCATAAGGATATACCGGTATGTAGATATTTCCTTTTTGATTGTATGTGTCAACACCTATAATTTGATCAATGCTTAATTCTTCGGTAGGTTTAATTTTCAAGTGCAAGTTTGGAATGAAGTGATTTACATCTTGAGTAATGTCGAAGGTTTCAATAATGGTCAATGGATTTACTCTGGTGTTTTCAACAGCCATTAAATTGCCGTTGGCGTCCCTTTGAGTTATATCGAAAGTGTTATTGGTTATATTTATAGAGTTGATAGGACTCCAAAAAACATTTCCATCTGGTTTTTCATCAGATTTGCTATTAGCGTAATATAAACCTAAGTCGTAAGACATCCAATCGGTCACTCTGTGATTAAAGTTCACTCTTGCCGAGAATCTATCGAATTTTGTATTCTTTATGATTCCCTCATTGGTCAAGTAACCAATAGAAGCCATATAGCTCATTTTATCATTGCCTCCTTTGGTTGAGAAGTAATTGTCACTTCCAAATCCGGTTTGGAAAATTTCATCTTGATAATCGTATCTAGTAGTTTCAAATTTGTCGGTTGACAAATTTCTATATGTGGTAAGCGCATTATTGTCATTTGGATCAAAACCGAAAATAGGCCATAACCTACCGGAAAGATCACTATTGGGTACTGTTTCAAATTCCTCACCAATTAAATTTAAATCTAATTTTTTGCGAATGGTATTTACGCTAAATGTAGATTTGAAATAGAACTCTGGCCCGTCTTCATAATTACCACCTTTTTTTGTGGTGATTACAACAACACCATTTGATGCTCGAGAACCGTAAATTGCTGCAGCTGCTGCACCATTAAGAATATTTACGTTTTCAATGTCATTAGGGTTAATATCTACCATTCTATTTTGACCAGGGGCAGCATCGCCAGCATCAACATTTAAATTGGTGACGTTGGTAGTAAGGTTACTGGTAATTACTCCATCAACTACATATAAAGGTTCAGATGATCCTTTAATTGTACTTGGACCTCTTAAGCGAATGGAAAAACCACCAGCAGGGTCACCTGAATTTTGTGTTATTTGTGCACCAGGAACTTTACCTTGCAATGAAGTTGTAATATTTGCAGGTGAAGCTTTTACCAATTCAACCGATTTTACAGTAGTAATAGCGTTACCAAGTTTTTTTCGAGATTGTGTTACCGATGAACCCACTAGAACTACTTCGTCTAAAGCATTTGAATCTTCCATTAATGTCACATTGACAATTTGATCCATGCCCGTTAAAGCAATTTCTTCTGTTTTATAACCAATGTAACTAATAACTAATGTTTTGTTACTAGCATTTGTTAGCTGCATACTAAAGTTACCATCAAAATCGGTAGAAGCTCCTGTGGAAGTTTCTTTTAATAAGACAGTAGCGCCAGGAAGGGGTAGACCATCTTGGGCAATAATAGTACCAGATACCGTTGAGGATTGTGCATAAGTGCTGAGTGAAAATAGCATCAGCAAGAGCACCGAGAGAACATGATAGGTTTTCTTCATAATATTAGTTTTAAGTAGTTGTGCTAACAAACCTAGCAGAATATTTTATGTTTTGCAATATTTTATTGCAACAAAGCAATAAAATCAAGAAAAATTTATTGTATTCTAAAATCGCACACATCATTTGCTATTTTTTGTTGCAAATGATAGTTGTTTATTATTAATTTGATATCCTTGTAGTAGTTTTTAAAAAATATATTTTGCAAAAAAGTGATAGACATCAAGTTATACTAGAAGAAGTTCAATTACATAACAGAGTGTTGTTAACAGATTTAGCCAATATTCTAAACGTATCCATGGATACCGTAAGAAGGGATATAAAAGAGCTGGATGAATTACAAAAATTGCGTAAAGTTCACGGAGGAGCTATTTCGAATGGCTTCAATACCTATTCGGATAGGTCAAAAGAGATATTTGAACAAGACAGCAAAGTGAAAATTGCAAAAAAGGGTATTGCTCTATTAAAAAACGGCGATGTTGTTCTAATTAGTGGCGGGTCTACCAACTTAGAACTTGCTAAATTAATTCCGAGAAAAATGGACCTTACATTTTTTACTCCTAGTTTACCTATGGCCATTGAACTTTTGAATAATAAAACTCATCATCATGAGGTGTATTTAATAGGAGGGAAGTTATCTAAAGAATCTCAGTTGGTAACAGGTGGAGTATCAATAAATAGCTTGACCGATATTATGGTAGATATTTGCTTTTTAGGAACGGGTTACTTGGATAGTGCAAAGGGCATAACTGAGACCGATTGGGAAATTGCACAGATGAAAAAAGCAATGATCAATTCTTCTAAAAGACTAATAGCTTTAACCATCAGTAAAAAATTGAATACCGTAAATAGATATAAAATTTGTAAGATCAATACCTTGACCGATTTGGTAACCGAACTTGATCCAGATGCAGAAATTCTAAAGCCTTACAAGAATAAAGGGGTTAATTTAGTATAGAGGATAGATTATAGTTCACAAATCTATATTTAAACCAATTTTTTATTGAAAATAATAAGCAAGATAGTTTCATATTTATCGCCTAATTTATTTTTCAATATTCTAAATGCCTTGGTTATTTGAGCTTCAACAGTTTTAATTGAAACGTCTAAATAATCTGCAATTTCACTATTGGTTAGTCCTTCTTTTTTACTGAGTATAAAAACTTTTTGGCATTTTGGAGGCAACTTATTTATTTCTCTGTTAACAATTTCCATCATTTTGCTCATCATATTGTTATCCATTTCAACGGCAACCTCATGTGAGTATTCAATATACTTTTGGTTTAATAAAACAACGCTCTTGTTTTTTTGATACGAATTTAAAAACTCATTATAAATACATTTATAAAGAAAATTACGGATAGAGAATTCTGGATTAAGTTTTTTTCTTGATTTCCAAGTCTTTAGAAATACATTTTGAACAATGTCTTGTGCGGTTGATTGATCATGGGTTAAGGTTACCGCATAAGCATTTAGTTGTTGATGATATTTTTCTAGAAGTAAAATGTAGGCTTTTTCTTCTCCGGAAATAAGTTTTTTAATTAATCTTCTATTTTCTTCAGCATCCATAATAAATGATTATTTAACAAATAAACGGTAAATATTATGAGATTATGAAAAAAATATCAAAAAAAAGTTAGGGTATTGAGAATTTCACTTGTATTAATTAAAAGAGAAGCAATCAATGATATCAAAAGATATTGAAAATCGAATCATTAAATATTTTACTCAGTCAGCTGATGTAGAAGATTTGGATATTCTTAATAATTGGTTATTAGATGATAAGAATCAAAAGATTTTTAAATCATATGTTAAAACCCATTTCTCTATAAACTTGGCTATGAACAATTCTGAATTTGATAAAGTAAAAGAAAAACTCCTAGAGGAAATTAATAAGGACAAAAAACAAAGTTCTAAAATTAGAATGTTATCTGTTTTTAAGTATGCTGCTATTGCGGTTTTGTTTTTGGGAGTTGGATTTTTAATGAAAAATAAATTATTGGTCAATGAAACAGCAAATGTAGTTGTACCAAGAGAAGATTCTATAGTACTAGAGTTGGGCAACGGTGAACAGCAGGTAATAACGGAGACAGGTACTGCTAAAATTGTAGGAACTTCGGGTAAGGTTATCGGCAACAAGAAAGATGATCAATTAATTTATGAGTCGCAGGAAAACCAGATACTAGAATATAATACATTAAGTGTTCCTAATGGTAAACAATTTGGAATTGTATTGTCAGATGGTACTAGGGTGCATTTAAATGCAGGTAGTTCAATAACATATCCGACTGTTTTCGAAAAAGATGCTATTAGACGTGTTGTTCTGAGAGGGGAAGCTTTTTTTGATGTAATACACGAAAACAATAGACAGTTTGTAGTAAATGTTCAAGATTTAGATGTTAAGGTATATGGTACCAAATTCAATGTGACCAATTATGACGAAGATAAGCAGTCGGAGGTTGTTCTTGTTGAAGGTTCTGTTGGTTTGTCTTCTAAAGAAAGTAAGAAAGATTTAAAAGAAGTCTTTTTGGAACCGGGTTATATGGGAGTATTCAATAAAACGGATAAAAATATAATTAATCAAAAAGTTAATACAGCGCTTTATACCTCTTGGATGAAGGGGAATCTTGTTTTTCGAAATGTTTCTTTCGAAAATATAATCCAAAAACTAGAACGACATTATAATGTGGTCATAATTAACAATAATGTAGCACTAGCTAACGAGAAATTTAATGCGACAATTGAAACTAAACACGAGACAATAGAAGAAGTGTTTAGTTATTTCAATAAAGTTTATCAAATTGAATATCAAATAGTAGAGAATAAAATAATAATCAATTAAAACTTAAATACAATGAGCTAAAATCAACTAACATCATTAGATCATTTTAATATTTCGAGAGGACGAAAAAAAAATCGGAAAATGCTGGAACATTTCCCGATTATAAAAATGATCACACTTAAAGCGTAATCACAAATAAACACTCAAAATTATGAAAAAACCACCAATGTCGAAGGGGTTTCTCTCTCGGCGCTTAAATTATGACCTAAAAATGAAGTTATCGCTTCTTTTTTTCTTGACAATAAGTTTTTTAATGCAGGCCAATACCTACTCTCAAAAAACTAAAATTTCTATAGCGAAAGAAAATTCAACTGTTCGTGAGGTATTAGATGAAATCGAAAGCCTTAGTGAGTTTAAATTTTTATTTAAGACAAATACCGTTGATTTAAATAGAAAGGTAACTGTAAAATTTAAACGTGTTCCAATTGATGACATTCTTAAAAGTCTCTTTAACGATCAAAATGTTACTTACGAAATAAAAGATCGTAAAATATTTTTAAAAAAAGATTCAAAGCTAAATAGGGCTAGGGGACAAGACGAAAAAGTCGAAGCCTATCAAAAAACGGTGACAGGTTCCATTTTAGATTCTGATGGTGTTCCTTTACCAGGTGCTAACATTGTTGAAAAAGGCACTAATAATGGAGTAACAGCAGATTTTGATGGTAATTTTTCCATTTTGGTTTCTGATCAAAACGCAACCCTAATATTTTCATATTTAGGCTATGCAACTAGAGAGGTTGCTTTAGAAGGAAAAGGTAATGTTGATATTGTACTTCAAGAAAGTGCAGCGGGCTTAGAAGAGGTTGTTGTAGTTGGTTATGGTACAATGAAAAAGGCAGACCTAACGGGGTCGGTTTCTCAGGTTAAAACTGAAACCCTAGAATCTGTTCCAGTTTTCAATATGGCACAGGCGCTTAAGGTAGGTGCATCTGGTGTAAGGGTTACTCAAAACTCAGGTACTCCTGGTTCTAGAATTGAGGTACGTATTAGAGGAGGGAATTCATTGATAGGTAACAATCAACCGTTATATGTTGTGGATGGATTTCCAGTTACTAGTGGTATAGATTATTTAAATCCTGCTGATATTGAATCCGTAGATATTTTAAAAGATGCATCGGCAACTGCAATTTATGGCTCACGTGGTGCAAACGGCGTGGTAATTATTACTTCTAAAAGAGGGGTAAAGAATCAAGAAAGTAAAATAGAGGTAAATAATTACTTTGGTATGCAACAGGTCATAAATCAATATGATTTACTTAATGCTAAAGAATATGCCATTATAGCCAATGAGTGGTTAAAAAATGAAGGTCTAGAACCGAATTTTAATGTTGATGAAGTTCAAAACCCAGGAACCGATTGGTTAGATGCAATTTTTAGAACTTCACCTGTTCAAAACCATACCATTACTTTTTCAGGTAGTTCAGATAAAGGTAGATATTCTATATCCGGTAATTATTATGATCAGGAAGGAATCATTGAAAACTCTGGCGTTACAAGAGGTTCAGTTAGAGTTAACTTAGATCAAGAATTGAAAAGCTGGTTAAAAATGGGTATTAACCTTCAATTATCAAGAAGTGAGACCCATTCAGTTAATGTTGATAATGGATACCGAGGTACATCAATGCTTTCTGCAGCAGCTTCGGCACCACCTACATTACCTTTATATGATGAGGATGGGCTACCAACCCAAATAGGACAGATTTACAATTTTGGGTCTGCAGATATGCGGAACCCTTTATTATCTACACTTAATAAGAATCTTAGTTTTGCTAATAGTGTATTGGCTAACTCAACTTTCGATTTTCAAATTACGCCCAGCCTTTCTTTTAAGACCTTATTAGGCTTACAATATAGAAATTCACGTAGCGAGTTGTTTACGCCAACTGTGTATGAAAATGATAGAGGTTCTGCTCAAGAAGGAAATAATTACTTTAATTCATTTTTAACGGAAAATGTCTTGACGTATTCAAAGACATTAAATGAAAAACACAGTTTAAACGTAATAGGCGGTGCTACTTACCAAACGCAAATGAACCGTTATTCTGGTATTTACGTAAGCGGTTTTTCCAATAATATTACAGAAAACTATAATCTGGCTGCCGCAGAAACTGTTGGTAATCCTTGGTCCGGTTATTTTGACTGGACGTTAGCTTCGTTTCTATCGAGGGTAAATTATGCCTATGATGGTAAATATATGGTGACCGCTAGTATTAGAGCAGATGGATCTTCGAGGTTTGGCGCAAATAATAAATGGGGATATTTTCCTTCAGCAGCTTTAGCGTGGCGTGTTTCTGACGAATCTTTTCTAGAAAATAGTTCAACTATTTCAAACTTGAAATTAAGAGCTAGTTACGGTATTACAGGTAACACCGCGCTCAGTCCTTATCAATCGCTAGATAGGTTGAATTCAGCAAAGTTCATCTTTGAAAATCAAGCAGACGTTATCGGGTTTTACCCTGCCGGTATTTCTAATAGTGAATTGAAATGGGAAACTACAGGGCAACTAGATGTTGGTTTTGATTTGAATCTATTCAATAATCAATTAAGGTTTGTATTTGATTATTACAAAAAGAATACGAAAGACTTACTTGCATCGGTACCTCTTCCATCAAGTGTTGGGTTTAGTTCAATTCTTAGAAACCTTGGTGAAATACAAAATTCAGGAGTAGAATTTAGTGTTGACGCTGATATTTTAAGAAACGAATTTAAATGGGATGTATCGGCTCAAATTTCCGCTAATAGAAACAAGGTTATCGAGCTTGCTGGTGACAGTGATATTTTTGGTGCGGCACAAGCTGCGGTATGGCCAAGTGCGAATATTGCAAGAGAAGGAGAACCATTGGGTGTTTTTTACGGACTTCTTGAAGATGGTTTGGATGAGAATGGGTTTATAAAATATCAAGATATTAGTGGACCCGATGGTGTTCCTGATGGTTTAATAAATTCATTGGATCGTGTGATTTTGGGTAGTTATCATCCAGATTTTATATATGGATTAACTTCTAATTTTAGTTATAAAGGTATCGAACTAAATGTGATGTTGGAAGGGGTTCAAGGAAATGAACTATTTAATGCCACCAATGGAACACACTTAAATTCTTTTCAACGAGGTAATAATCAATTTAGAGATATTATTGGAAATTATTGGACAGCTGAAAACCCTGATCCTAACGCAAAATATCCAAAAATCAGTAGTGCTACTCAAATTACTGTTTCAGATAGATTTATTGAAGATGCCAGTTATTTGCGTGTAAAATCGATGAGGTTGGCATATAATTTTCCTGTTTCTGACATAGGTCTAAGTGATTTTGATATGCTTCAATTATATATTTCAGGTACAAATCTATTCACTTTTACAAATTACTCAGGTATTGATCCAGAAGCTAATACTAGAGGAACTGATTCAAGTAATATTGGCGATCGATTACGTTTTGGTCACGATCAGAGTAGCTATCCTAGCGCCAAAATTTATGCGATTGGTCTAAAATTTAGATTTTAATTTATAAAGACATAACATTATGAAAAATATAGTTTTAGGATTAATAATAATCATGTGTTTCTCTGCCTGTGAAAAAACACTGGAAGAAGTTCCAAGGGATTTTGTTTCAAAGGCAAACTTCTACAATAACGAAGAAGATGCTCAAGCCGCCATTGTCGGTGTTTACGCTGGATTACAAAGCGATTTTTATGGTATGAACCATTATTTGATGACCGAGCTACATGGCGATTTTATTTTTGGTAGAGGGTCACAAGCACCAATTACTATTTGGGATCAAATATTGGATCAAACAAGTATTGGAAGGTGTGCCTCAAATTGGTCATCACTTTATACTACGATTAATCGTGCCAATGCGGTTTTAGATAATGTATCACAAATAGAAGATATAGATGCGGAAACTAAAGAGATGATACTTGGAGAAGCCTATTTTTTAAGAGCTTTAAGTTATTTTGAACTAGTTCGTGGTTGGGGTGCTGTACCTATAAAGACTAGTGAAAGTGTAGATTTAAGTACCGTAGAAGCCGCACGGGAGCCAGAAAGTATGGTGTATGAATTAATAGTTGCTGATGCCTTGGCTGCAGAAAGTAGACTAGGTGAAACAGGTTCACAAACGGGTAGAGCTTCAAAATGGGCTGCTAAAATGTTATTGGCTCATGTGTATTTGACTTTAGAAAATTGGGATGCAGCAGCAGATAAGGCCAATGATGTAATTGTTAACGGTCCTTTTAGTTTAGTAGAAGTTGAAAGTCCAGATGATTTTTATAAGATTTTTGCTGTAGATTCTAGCTCAGAAGATATAATGTCTGTTCACCACTCTGAAACAAAAACTTCGGGTATTCCAACATATATTCATAGAGGGCAGGCGCTGCCGTATAATTATTCATCTACAGGTTACTTTGCATGGCTTCCTGATACAAATTCATTTATTGGAGATAGTTGGGATGATAATGACTTACGAAAGGATTTTAATTTGTACACAGAGTATCAAAATTTTGATGGGTCATGGGTTTCTTTACCGGAAACATTGCCGGTACTCTTTAAAAAGTTTATTTCCAATTCGTCTGGGCAAAATGTATACAGTGTGCCTATTTATAGGTTTGCCGAGGCATATTTAATTTATGCGGAAGCGGCAAGTAACGCCAATGGTGGCCCAACAGCACTTGCATTAGAGCGACTTAATATTATTAAGAGACGAGCATATGGTTTAGATTTGAACACGGTATCTGCAGAAGATTATCCTTCTGGTATGAGTTCAGGCGATTTTAGAGATGCGGTCTTACAAGAACGTGGTTACGAGTTTTTATTGGAACGTAGACGTTGGTTTGATTTGAAACGAACCGGTACGGTTAAAGAGGCTTTTACAGCTGCTGGCAAAAATATTATTGATGAACGCTTATTGTGGCCAATTCCTGAAAATGAAATCAATAACAATCCGGCAATAAGCCAATCTGACCAAAACCCAGGTTATTAATATTTAAATAGTGTCAAGAATACAGGTCTCAAATTCGGCCTGTATTCTTTATCTCTTTTTGCTAAATATTTTTAAAACTAGAGGGACGCTAAAAACTGTTAATCCACTTTTTTGTCAATAATAAGTTGAGTGATTGATAGTCTGTGCTTAAAAAGTGAACACTGTCAAGAAAAATGGTAGTGCTTTTTTAATAAAACCAAGAATTTTTAAACGAATAAAATTTTAGAAAATAGCATAAAGTATATTACTAATTAATAAAGAATATGACCAAATTAATACAAATTTTCACTCTCATATTAATGTTTCAAGGCTTGAACGCACAAACAAAAAAATATGATATAGTAATTTATGGAGGTACTTCGGCCGGTGTTGCAGCAGCTATTCAATCGAGTAGAATGAATAGATCAGTCGTACTTATTGAACCAACAAGCCGAATTGGAGGTTTAACTACAGGAGGCTTAGGACAGACGGATATTGGTAACAAGCAGGCAATAGGAGGAATTTCTAGAGAATTTTACGAGAACATTAAAAAGTATTATGATGATTCAAGTAATTGGAAATGGGAAGATAAGTCTGATTATAAGGATGGTGGCCAAACACGAACGCAGAAAGGAGAGCCTACCATGTGGACATTTGAACCTTCGGCAGCACTATCGGTTTATAATCAGATGTTAAAAAAAGAGAAGGTAAAACTAGTATACAATGAAAGATTGAATAGGGATTCTGGTGTAGAAATGAAAAATGGTAGAATCGTTTCTATTACAATGGAAAGTGGGAAAAAATTCATTGGTAAAGTGTTTCTTGATGCAACTTATGAAGGTGACTTAATGGCTACAAGTGGTGTTAGTTATACTGTAGGTCGTGAGAGTAATGAAGAATACGGAGAAACTTTAAATGGTGTACAGGCAAATAATTATAATGTTTCCTTAACTAAATTAGTTTCTAAGAATGCAGCTAATCATAATTTTATACAAAGAGTAGATCCTTATGTTGTAAAAGGGGACCCAAAGAGTGGACTTTTGCCGAATATAAATGAAAAACCAGGGGTAGAGGGAGCTGGAGATGATAAAGTACAGGCTTATTGTTTTAGAATGTGCCTAACAGACCATCCTGAGAATAAAATTCCTTTTAAAAAACCGGATGATTATGATGAATTGAATTATGAATTGCTATTTCGTAATTATGAAGCAAGGGAAGGGTCTGTACGTGATATGTACTATAAAGGCGGACCTTTATTGCCATTAATTAATTCCAGTATGCCAAATCGTAAAACCGATTCGAATAACAGATTTGGTTTTTCTACCGATTATATCGGAAGGAACTATAACTATCCAGAGGCTTCATACGCTGAAAGAGAACGAATAGTAGAAGATCACCGCAATTACCAAATGGGTTTAATGTGGACATTGGCCAATCACCCCAGAATTCCTAAAGAGGTTCGTGATGTAGCTTCAAAATGGGGGACAACAAAAGATGAGTTTGAGAGAGAAGATGGATGGCAGCAACAACTATATATTCGTGAGGCCAGACGCATGATCAGTGATTATGTAATGACACAACATAATTGTGAGGGGCTTGTAGTTGCAGAGGATGTTATTGGTATGGCTGCGTATACAATGGATTCTCATAATGTTCAAAGGTATGTTGATGCTAACGGTTATGTTCAAAATGAAGGGAACGTAGAAGCTCACGGTTTTGATCCTTACCCTATAAGTTACAAGTCTTTGACTCCAAAAAAGGAAGAGTGTGAAAATTTAATAGTGCCGGTTTGTCTTAGTTCTACACATATAGCTTTTGGTTCTATAAGAATGGAGCCTGTATTTATGGTTCTGGGTCAGTCTGCCGCTACTGCTGCTTCTTTGGCTATTGATTCAGATAGTTCGGTTCAAGATGTTCCTTATAATACTTTAAAATCTGTTCTTTTAAAAAATGGTCAACGCCTTGAATAATTAATAAAGTTTAATTGAATTGATTATGAAGATTTCGAAAGAATCTGTTAGCATATATATCAATAAATCTGCAAGGAGTAAGCATGGTTTTTATAGTCTGATAGTATTGTGTGTGATGTTTTTTTCATCTTGCCAAACGCAAAAAGAGAAGGCATCAACTTTACCGAATATTATATTAATTTTAGCCGATGATCTCGGTTATGGTGACCTGGGTTCATATAATGACCATTCTCTAGTACCTACGCCTAACTTAGATAAATTAGCATCTGAAGGCATTAGTTTTACCAATGCATACTGTCCCGTCTCTGTTTGCACACCCTCTAGATATGCGTTGATGACCGGTACATACCCCTTTAGAAGTTGGAAGAAATCCGGTGTACTTGCAAATTATGAACCTTCCATGATAAGCGAGGGTCAATTAACACTTCCTAAAATGTTACAAGAAGCAGGTTATACAACAGCAGGTTTTGGAAAATGGCATCTAGGAGCAACTTTTCCAACATTGGACGGACTAAAACCTGCGGGTTATGGACAGTTTAAATCTAAGAACAATGGTGAAAATATCGACTTAAGTAAACCTATTAAAAATGGTCCTGTAGATAAGGGTTTTGAAAATTGGTATGGGTTTAGCTGTGCGAGCGAATGCTGGGTTATGGAAGGTAATGATATAGTTGCGGCCTTACAGCATGAATTTTATAATATAGATGCTGTCAAGGGTAAAGAACATATTCAAATTATTCCATCTAACGAGTATTTAAAACTACTTACTAAAAAAAGTATCGCATTTTTAAGTCAAAGATTCAAATCACCAGATAAAAGTCCATTTTTTCTATACTTTGCTCCTTATGTACCACACATTCCATTGTCGGTAAGTGATGAGTATATAGGAAAAACTAAAGCAGGTACCTATGGTGATTATGTAGCTGAATTAGACAGCAAAATAGGTGAGATATTAGATACTTTAGAAAGCTCTGACCAAAAAGACAATACCATAATAATCTTTGCCAGTGATAACGGGTCTCAGTTTGAAAGAACCGGCTTACATATCGACAATGCCAACCCAAGTAATGATTTGGTAGATGTAAAAGGAAAAAATAATGGTACTGATGAACATCATCCAAATGGTAATCTCAAAGGCTCTAAATGGACAATATGGGAGGGTGGAGTTCGTATGCCTTTTATCGTTAAGTGGGCAGATAAAATTCCTTTAGGAGTTAAATCTGATAAACTATTTGCTTTAAACGATGTAATGGCAACTTTAGGAGCTCTTGTCAATTATGACTTGCCAGAGAATGTTGCGATAGATAGTTATGATCAATCTTTAAACTTTTTGGGAAAGGAAAATAATATTAGAAATACTGTCGTAGTACAATCTTCCAATGGTCAAATGGGATTGCGGAAAGGGGACTGGAAGTATATTCAGCCAAACGAGAATGAGTTACAGGGTCAATTATATAATCTGGCGGAGGATGAATCTGAATCTAATGATTTAATTAACGAGCATTTTGAATTGGGAGAAGAAATGAAAAAAGAATTACTTGAAATAACATCCAATACCTATTCTAAAAATCAAAACAAATGAAATATATAAGCCGTTTCGTACTTCATATGGTAGTGTTGATGATTTCAACTTTGATTTTGTATTCATGTGAGGATAAATCTGCAGATGTAAAAGAAACAATTACAGCAGACATTATTATTTATGGGGGAACTTCAGCGGCAATAACGGCAGCAGTAGAGGCAAAACGCTCTGGGAAATCGGTTATAGTCGTTTCTCCAGACAAGCATTTGGGAGGGTTGACCTCTGGAGGATTAGGATGGACTGATACTGGTGATAAAAGTGTAATTGGAGGACTTGCAAGAGAATTTTATCAAAGAATTTATAAGCATTATAATACTGATGAGGCTTGGAAATGGCAACCTAAAAGTGAATATGGAAATACAGGACAAGGTACACCAGCCATGGATGGAGAAAACAGGACTATGTGGATTTTTGAACCTCATGTAGCAGAAAATGTATTTGAAGACCTAATTAAAGAGAATGAAATTTGGGTTGATAGAGATGAATGGTTAGATCGGGAGAATGGTGTAGTTGTAGAAAACGGAACTATTAAATCAATTTCTACGTTGACAGGTAAAACATACTCGGCTAAAGTTTTTTTAGATGCAACATATGAAGGTGATCTAATGGCAGCTGCAGGTGTAAGTTATCATGTAGGTAGGGAAGGCAAAGATGTTTATGGAGAAGAATGGAATGGAGTGCAGACAGGTGTTTTACATCATAAACATTGGTTTCAATCTAATATATCCCCTTATATAATACCAGGGGATTCAACTAGTGGATTATTACCTAGGGTTTCCAGTAAAGCACCAGGTAAAAAACATGATGGGGACCATAAGATTCAAGCATATTGTTTTCGTACTTGTATGACTAATCATGAAGCCAATAGAGTACCTTTTCCAAAGCCTGAAGGTTATGACTCAATGCAATATGAATTGCTTGTTCGTGTATTTGATTCAGGTTGGAACGAATGGTTCAATAAGTTTGATGCTATTCCCAATCATAAGACAGATACAAATAATCATGGACCGTTTAGTAGCGACAATATCGGAATGAATTATGATTATCCAGAGGCTTCATATGAAAGAAGAAAGGAGATTATAAAAGAACACGAGCAATACCAAAAAGGACTTTTATGGTTTGTAGCAAATGACCCTAGAGTGCCAAAAAATATTCAAATGGAAATGCAAAAATGGGGTTTGGCAAAAGATGAATTTGTGGATAATGATAATTGGCCACATCAAATTTATGTTCGAGAAGCAAGACGGATGGTAGGTGAATTTGTAATGACAGAAAATGAACTATTAAAAAAGAGTAAAACTCCTAACCCAATAGGATTAGGTTCATATACTATGGATTCTCACAATGCACAGCGTTATATAAAACCAGATGGATTTGTACAAAACGAAGGTGATATAGGAGTGGAAACTAATGGTCCATATACTATTTCTTATAGTTCTTTGGTGCCAAAGAAAAATGAATGTAAAAATTTGCTTGTTCCTGTATGTGTATCATCAAGTCATATTGCTTTTGGATCAATTAGAATGGAGCCGGTTTTTATGATCTTGGGGCAATCAGCTGCTGCAGCCGCAGTAATAGCTATTGATGAAAATATAGCAGTTCAAAATGTCGATTATGGGCAATTGAAAGAAGTGTTATTGTCTAAAGGGCAAATAATCGAATGATTTTATTTGGGCTTTTCATCACATGTGAAAATATTATTTGAGTATGTTAGTTTAATTGCAAATAGGGATAACGATATGTAGTTGTCCCTATTTTTTAGTTTAAAATACAAAGAATTATAAATAACGTTTTACACGTATCAATAAAAATAAGTGATGTTTTACTTCCCTATACAATATCTAACTATCCTTTATTCACAGTAGTTTCAAGGAACTGAGGTGTAAATGAGGTACAAAAAAAAGGTTGTTGATAAAAATTAACGCAATTATAACCAAAATTAATGATGGGTTGTAAATTTTAGTAAAGGTAGTTTAATATCATACAATATACCCGCAATTTAAACTCGTAAAATACTTCCATCAAAAGACTACGGCATAAAGCCAACGCTTCTTCCCTTACCCATTTATTCCGTTTCCTTTTGAGCCAAGATTTTATCTTCCGTTTGGTTTCTGCTCAAATATTGTTTAATCAAAAATTTGAGTATTATGACAACAAAAGCGAGTACCACAAAGAAGCGCATTAGAGCGAAATCTGCTGCCAAGAAAGAAGTAAACGGAAAAAAAACATCCGTACTTCAAATTCAGAACTTACCATTGGGCAAAATCAAGCCTGACCTTGAACAGCCGAGAAAGACCTTTAACGAGGATGCGTTAAAGCAGCTTTCTGAGAGTATCGAAAAGCACGGTGTGTTACAACCAATTACGGTTAGACAACTAAATGGCCACTACGTCATCGTGATGGGCGAACGACGGTATCGTGCAAGTAAATTGGCAGGAAAGAAGACTGTACCCTGTATCGTGAGAACTTATGAGAACAATGATGTTCTGGAAGTTCAAATCATCGAAAATCTGCAAAGACAGGATGTCGAGCCTACCGAAGAAGCTGAGGCGATTGCTTACCTAAGTGAGAGATATGCACCTACCGAAATTGCAAAGCGATTGGGTAGAACGGATAACTTCATCAGACAGCGACTTAAACTGGCTGGATTGATTGACGGTTTCAAGCAATTTATACGAAATGGAGAAATGACCATATCATTGGGTGTTGGTGTAGCGCTATTTGAACCAGAAGAGCAACAGATGATGCTGGAAACGATGGGCGAGGATTTTAATGCGCATCAGATAAACAGGATGATTAAAGACCAGACCTATGATTTGGAAAAAGCATCGTTCGATGTTACCGATAAAAAATTGGTGCCGAAAGCTGGGTCTTGTATAGAATGTCCTTTCAATACAGCTAATCAAGGTAATCTATTCGGCGAAGGAAAGATGGTCTGTACAAAAGCAGCCTGTTTTGAAACGAAGAAAAGTAAATCGTTCTTAAATCTGATTGAAAAGTCCAAGAAAGAGAATATCCTTTTAATCCCTGAAATACGACAGTATTGGGCAGATGACGAGAACAATCAGCTCATTATATCACAATTGGAAAAGCAAGGGTTGAAAGTCTATCTACTGGACGATGTTGAAATTATAGAGAATCCGATTGAGCCAACAATTGAAGCTATTCAGAAAGAATATCAACATTACGATTATTCTGAAGATGAATTAATGGCAGAATTGGATGAAGCAATGCAGAATTATAAAGAAGCATTGGAAGAATACAATTCAGCGAAAGAAAACGGATTCGTAAATGGCATTTTATTCCATCCTGAAACTTACAGGAATAAAGAGGTCTTTGTAAAGATTGTTGAAAAGTCAAAGAACGATTCTACGGATTATTCGGCACCATTGGCCAACAGAAAAATGGCAGATTGTACGCCTGAAGAACAAATCATAAAAATCAACGAAAGGGAAATCCGTAAGAAGCAAATAGAGAACAACAAGCAGTTTGAAGAAGTTGTGCAAATGATTCGTGAGACCAAATACATTGATACGAAGAAGACACTTTCAAAAGATGAAATGGTCGCATTCTCAATATCGCTATTTGAGAACAATGTGGACTATATGAGTCAACAAAAGTATTTCTCAAAATTCTTAGGGGAAACTTCAAAGATGACCAAAGTTGAAATGGTAGAGAATTTCAAGAAGAAGTTCAAAAAGGAAATCTTCCATAAGTTGATACGGTATATGCTCACAAAGCAAGTGCATTTTGGCGAAAGCAATCACGTCAATAATCTGACGAACATTTCATTTTACAACGCAATGCAGGGATATTACAAATCCAAGATTGTTAGCATAGAAAAGGAATATGCCGACAAAAGGAACAAGCTTGAAGCACGTTTGAAAGAGCGCCTTACTGTTCTTGAAAAGCAAATTGAGGAACTCAACGATTAGCTTTTGTTGTTTGAAGAAGGGTCGGCATTCGTGCTGGCTCTTTTTCTCAATATCTGATTCTGTAAATAAATAGTATATTGACTGTTTGATTAAATACGAAATATGAAAATTAAACTTGGTGTTACATTTGAAGCTTGCTTTCCAAAAGAGAATCGAAAATCTATTGATGAATATTTGAGTGGAATAAGTCGTGATACCTTATTGAAAACAGGTTCTCACTTTCTTGGATTTGATACAGAAAAATCAAAATATAGTGATGTAATCGCCTTTATGAATATGTTCTTCTCGCAAGGTAATCAGAATTTTGCCAATGAAGCATACCAGAATCTCTTGAGCTACGTAGCAGAAGCAGACTATGATATATCTGATTACGAAATTCCGTATGTAGGTAGTAGCCTTCTGTTCTTTGAATATATCTTTGACAATATTTCCGAGGATGTTGAAACAGAAAAGACCAACGAGGAAATGGAGCGTGACATATTTAGAGCTTACCTGCACCTTAATCAGGTCTCATTTACCGATAGGGGAATCGAACAAAAAAAAGCCGATGAAGAATCAGGCTTACAGTTTACTGCTGCTCAAGCAATCCTAATGTTGCAATTTCACAATTATGAATTAATAAACTTTAGAACCGATAAAGTATTTACCTGCCAGTTTCTGCGTGCGGTGTCGTATTTTGAATTTCTTTCTGGTATTGAGCAATGCGGGCCGTTGTTAAATGCCTTTTACAAATATTATGGCGTTGAGAATTACAATGAATACCTACGTCGCCTTTTAGGTATCACTTATTCAGTTTTAATGAAGGATAAGGAAACTCATACAGAGATACATCTCGAAGACCCTGTCCACGAAGATTTTATAGACAAGCATATTCTATCCCCAGATGATATAGCTGCAGAGCTGGATTTTGTGACTTTAAGAAGTAGGCCTCTGTACAAGATTGAAGAATTAAAATACCGTATTATATCGCCATTATTTGTAATAGAAATGATATACAATGGACTATATTTTAGGATGAAGCTAATCAACGATGAGTTGCCAAATGACCAAAAAGTTAAAGGTTTATATGGCCTTAAAACATACGAATATAGTGAGCAATACGCACTCGATACATTATTAAGAGAAATATTCGGAAAACGATATTTTCAAAAATCAGGAAAGGAACTTGATGAATTGATGGATGGAGCGCCAGACTATTATATCAGAAATGGTAAACGAGCAATGCTATTTGAGTCTAAGGATATATTAATATCTAAAGAATCAAAAACAAGTCCTGATTATACAGTACTTGAAGCCGAGCTCAGGCTAAAGTTGTTTGAGAACGAGAAGGGAAAACCTAAAGCAGTTCGACAATTGGCAACAAATATTGAAATTTTACTCAAAGGTAAAGCAGATTATGACTCACAGTTTCCTTCGAAAAAAGGTATTATCAGGCCGATATTGGTTGTACATTATCGAATGTTTAACACAGCAGGAGCAAATGCCATTCTCAACGGTTGGTTTCGGGATGAACTTGTCAAATTGGAAGAAAATGGTTTAGATATTTCCAGAGTCCAAGATTTGGTTATCATAGATATTGATACACTAATGTTCAATAAAGAAGCTCTTCAATCAAAAAAAATGAATTTATGGGATATCCTATTGGAGTATCAGGAAGATTACCTAAGATTTGAGTTGTCAAAGGCAAAACTGCAACCTCGTTCTGAAGAGGAAGGTATTGCAATGTTAAAGTCATCGTATAAGCCTTTTTCCTTCTTTGTGGACAATAAAGTTGAAAAGCTAAATCTCACGAGAACACCAAAAGAATTATTAGAAAAAGCAGCACCACTATTCCCTGAATAAATAAATCTTAGCTAAAATACCCCTCAGCACATTCCCCTACATTCCACGCTTGCCTGCTGAAAAAGCAGGCAACCACTTCACTTCGAGAAAAGAGCTTCACTACACAAGTCTTGGACACAATGCCCGATTTCAGCTTTCCATTCCGCTAACCCTTCCCGCTACGCTGGAAAGGAACACTACATTCCAGAGCCAAAATCGTGAATTAAGTCCGCTTTTTTAATCGGAAAGCCATTGGCTTGATTTTCTTGACAGGATTTTCGGCGAGGACTTCTTGAGCCCTCACTTGAAAATCCTTAAAAACCAAACCGCTGTCTTACACATTTTAAGGGGTTTATAATGGATAAAGCCTTTGTTGTTTTTCGGGTCATCGAAAAACAGGCACGACATAACCAATTCTAATGTAAACACAGCCACTTATTTCGCTTAACTGTCGGTACGCTCAAACGCAACTGCGTTTAAAAGAATTGCTAATGCCCTTATGGAACTTGTCAAGACTGTACGAGTTTTAGTGAAAAATAAGGTTTCTACTTCCTTGAAATCCGCCGAAAAAGGCGGATTTACTACGTCGCAAACACACCTGATTTTACCCTAAAAGTCTTGACAAAACCCACTCTATCCATTGTGCTGTGCACAGAAGAAAAGAACAAACACCCCTTAAAATTTAATTCAGTTTAAAACAAATAGGGGAAATATAAATCACTTAAATATTTTATTATGAGTACTATTAGAAATCACGTACAATTGATTGGAAACGTTGGACAAGAGCCAACCATTACAAAACTTGAAAGCGGTAAGAAAGTAGCTCGTTTTTCATTAGCCACAAACGAGTATTACAAAGACAGTAAAGGCGAAAAGCAAACGGACACTAATTGGCATACCGTAGTGGCTTGGGGTAAAACTGCCGAAATCGTTGAAAAATTTGTCGAAAAAGGCAAAGAAGTTGGAATATCGGGAAAACTTAAAACTCGAAGCTATACAACTGATGATAACGAACAACGCTATGTTACCGAAGTTGTAGCCGATGAAATCCTATTACTTGGAAGCAAAAGCGACAAGTAAACTTTAAAATTAAAGAGGGCGTTCCTCTCGAAAGTTGCGCCCTCTTTTTCATTATTCACACATTTAAATATATGCACAATGAAAGCACAAGTTAACGAAATAAAAGAGCGATTGCAATATTTTACGGGAACGGAAATGTTCTATTCTTTACCGCTCATACGAACAAGATTTACGGACGGATTGAAATACCTGTCTACTGTTGCAGAATGTTTTTGGCTCATTACGGACACGTCCGTAATTGCAAAAAGTTTGATGAACCGATGCGAATTTGTAACCATAGACTTCAAAAGATTATCCGAAAAAAACCAGGATTTTACAGGTTACGAAGCCGAGATAGTTTACAGCGATGGCAACGATAATATTTTAGAAAAACACGGTTACAGAGCAACCGATTTTCCACTCGATGAACTGCGGTTATTTTTTGTAAATGACACGCTGATGTTACCAAGCGAATACTAAAATTTTGAAGTTATGATTTACATTAAATTTCAAGATTTGAGCGAGGAAAAACAAGAGGAACTCTTACAGGTTTCGAGAGAACACGTTACACATATTTTTGGGGAATCTATTCAAAAATATGTTGACGAAACTGGTGCAGATTATGAAAAGTTAATAGATGAAGAAATGATTAAAAATCTATACACCTACGATTATGTTTTCAATATCTGACACATTAAGATTATATGTGGAACACCTCTAAAAGTTTAGGGGTGTTTTTGTATGTAATTAATACCAAGTCAATAAAAAAACGTATCTTTATTTCGCTGAAATTCAGCATTCAAATTTAAGTAGGGTTATCCACTTTTCGACTTTCGCCGATAACCTTGCACATCGAAAATAACATATCGGAAAATCATTTTCCCCGAAAATGGCAATCGGCTTTTTAGCTGGATTGTATGGATTTTCGTCACGCTTGCGCGTGACGAAAAGGAATAGCAAGAGGGTAACACGCTGCGCGATGTTTCGGATTCCTTTTCGTTTTCAAATCGCTGATTATCAGCGATTTGAATAATTTGTAATTTCCAGACAATCAACGATTTGCGACAAACGGGCTGTAAACGCCCATTTTTAGGGATGATTTTGCGACAAATCGGCGAAATATGGACTCATTTACTGGAATTAGATTTAAAAAGGAAACTGCAAAACGCTTCCAAACTTTCTCACGCACATACTTCAAATCGCACACCGAGGCAATGGCAACGATGCTCGATTTTTTCTTCTACAACGAAATATCGCCAAAGGAAAAATTAGGTCCAACAGGACGTACCATTGAGGCTAAATTACTCAAAAGAATCAATGCGGTTATTGCCATAATGCGAGATGTGGAAAAGACACAAACCAAACCTACGGTGGCTATGATTCAGTCCCTTTTTGAGACCGAAGAGCCAACCAAAAAACCGCTTATTGTAGAAAAGAAATATGCCGAAGAAAAGAAGGAAGTCCGCTTTCGCGAAAAGAAAAATCAAAGCAACCAACTCTAAACTTTCGAGCTATGTACATCACAATCACATCTCAAAAATTAGGTAACAATTATTCACAAAGCTCGGCTGATTTTGTAGGCTATTTGGAAAAGGAAAATCAAGGTTTGGAACAACAGGATATAGAACATTTTTTCAATCAATATGGCGATGAGATTTCCGCTGAAGAAGTGGTCAAAGAAATTGATGGTAATACCGCAAAATTAAAAAAGAAAGAACCCAAGTTTTATTCTATCACGGTTAGTCCTTCAAAATATGAATTGCGAAAACTTCAGAACAATAGTCAAGATTTAAAAACCTATACTCGTGAGCTGATGAAAGATTATGTTGCCAGTTTCAATCGGGAAATAAACGGGCGACCTATAACCATCGATGATATAAAATACTATGCGAAAATTGAACACCAAAGAACATTCAAAGGAACAGATTTTCAGATTAAAGAAAACCAACCCTTTGTCACAAAAATACTTCAGCTGAAAACCGAAATCAGAAACATTCAAGAAGGACGAGCTGAAGGGAATATTAAAAGAATGAAAAAGGAAATTGCCAAATTGGAACGCCAAGCACCACACCAGCAAAATGGCAAACGGATTGTCCAGGGAATGCAAAAAGATGGAAACCAAAGTCATATTCATATCATCGTGAGCAGAAAGGATGCTTCAAATTCGGTAAGTCTTTCCCCAGGAAGTAAGCATAAAGCATCCGAAGTTGAAATGCACGGCAAAAAAGTAAGGCGTGGTTTTGATAGAGATGCCTTTTTCGAGAAAGCGGAAAAAACGTTTGACAAGACTTTTGGCTACAAACGCAACTTTGCAGAGACCTATAAGGCACGAAAAGATTTTATGAAGAATCCCAACCTGTATTTCGCCGCCTTGATGAAATTACCAGCGAACGAAAAAGCATTAGCGTTTAAAATGATTACCAAATCAGGATTACCGATAGTGCCAAGTATTCCAGTTAGTCAAACACAAATCGCACTTCGGATTTTCAAAAGGTTAAGACGTGGTGCTGAAGTGGCCATCAAATCAAGTTCAATAGGAATTTAGGGTATGGAAATAGACAATCTCATAACAATTCTTTCAATTATTGGTGTGGCCAGTATGGTTTTCTATGCGATGTTTCGAGTGAGCAAGTATGCGCTTTTCTTGAATTTCATAATGCTTTCGTGCTTGGTTTTCTATTTAACTGAAGTGAACGAATTAGTATCGATATTGCTATATATGGTATGCCCTCTAATGCTAATTAATATAGGATTGTATGTTTTTCTGCATAAAACTGAAACCGTCCAAAATGGCAATAGAAAGTATCAAGTCAATTTTGCTACGACAAAAGGGAATTTTAAATTGGATAACATCAAAAGGGGCGCATCCATCATCGGATCTGCTGGAAGTGGAAAGACCGAAAGTGTGGTATATGGCTTTTTAAAACACTTCCAAAAAGAAGGATTCTGTGGAATCATTCACGACTACAAGGATTTTGAGTTGACCGAAATGGCGTATCCGCTTTTTAAGGATAGCGATATTCCTTTTAAGGTCATTTCCTTCGACAAAATCATACATAGGGTAAATCCTATTGCACCTCGCTATTTAGAGAACGAAGAAAGCGTAAACGAGGTGTCAAGAGTCTTAATTGAAAACCTTTTAGAGCAAAGAGAAAGTGGAACAACTGGAACAACTAAATTCTTTAACGATGCCGCGGAAGGTTTGATTGGTGGATTGATTTGGAAACTGAAAACCGATTATCCCAACTACTGTACGCTTCCACATTTGATAGCGATTTATCAAATGCTCGATACCGACAGCCTTATCCAGTTTTTGGAAACAAATACCACATCGAGAGCGATGGCAGATGCCTTTATTAGTGGAAAGGATTCGGATAGGCAGACAGCTGGTGTGAAAAGTACCTTGGCAAATGCGCTGAAACGAATTAGTACACAGCGCATTTTTATGGCACTATCTGCAGACGAAGTGCCATTGAACATCAATAGCGAGGAAAATCCCGCAATCATATCGGTAGTGAACAACCCAAAATATGAAACCTCTTATTCGCCAGTAATTGCCACAATCATTCACACCATAACTAAGCAAATGAGTGTACGGA
This sequence comes from Maribacter litoralis, assembly GCF_003075045.1. Classification (GTDB taxonomy): domain Bacteria; phylum Bacteroidota; class Bacteroidia; order Flavobacteriales; family Flavobacteriaceae; genus Maribacter; species Maribacter litoralis. The sequence goes on from NZ_QCZD01000005.1 coordinate 242,969, forward strand.
ATTCCAAACCCTCATTTTTGTTAATGGAAGAAGCACCAACGATTCGCCTGTTGAATATGCACCGAATTCCGGCAACTTTAAGAAGCTATGATATTGCCACCATTTATGTAATGCAGGATAAAATTCAGAATGATATGATGTATGGCGATAAGGCAAGTAAGGCTATTTTAAGCAATCTATCCTATCAGTTTTTTGGCAAGGTCAACGACCCGGATACTGCCAAATATTACGAGCGCTTTTTTGAAATCATTAAAGACCCAACTAAAAGCATAAGCCGTGGCCATAATCTCGATTTTGATACACGTATAACAACAGGTGAAAAGGAAATTCCAAAGATTAGAGCAGACGTATTTTTCAGGTTGAAGCAGGGCGAGTTTATTACCTACGCTGATGGTAAGGATAAAATGGTTCAATTCAAATTGGCTAATATCCAAAGAGAGTTACCAAAGGAATCGAAACAGTTTTCTCAGGCTGATTTAGCGTCTAATTTTGAGCGGATTTATGATGAGGCGAGGTCGATTTTCGGATAGAAACCTTCATTTTTCATCCACTCAATTATGTCGATTATTTCCTGTTTAGAAAATTTCGATTTATCAGGATGCCAATTATAGAATTTTTTAATCAAAATTTCATTGTTAAAAAGCTGCTTTTCTTCAATGATTTCTTTCCAACAAGCAAACACAGTAGCAATTAATTCGACCCTTTTGGTTTTTGTTATTCTAAATTTCTCTATAATGAAGTCAATTTCAGAAAGCTGATTTGAAAAATATTTTTCATACCACTCTCTATGACCACCTATTTTTGAGAGTGGTTGATATTTTAAATATTCCCCACCTGAAAATTGAAACCATTGATTTACTTTAAATTGTTTGTCGAGTGACCGCATAAGCCTGTTATCATAGGGGCCCATAGCTTGTTTTAGAAAGTTAGTATATAAATCCATCTGAGCGGAATGTTGACAGAGATATATCAATTTCTGAAGTTTCAAATGCCCTAATGTATTTTCCTTATGAAGTTTGTATACAATTTCGGCAGCTAATACAGTTCTACGATGATAGTCTATATTAGTTACTTTTTTTTTAGGTTTTAAGCTTTTTAAAATTTTTTCTGAGTCTATTTTATTAGCATCAGCTTCAAATTGATACTTTTCAAAAGTTTCTTCAAATGCAATATTATCATTCTTACTTTCGGGAAAACCAAAGCCTAAAGAAACCAATATTTCGTCAATTTTAGATTTTTCCATCGGATAATTCTTCAGTTAACTTCATTACTTCAGTAAAGCTTTTAATCTTGTCAAAAGCTTCTTTTTTATAAGTGCGAATAGTTGTTTGCGAGATATCACCAAGTTGCTGGCGAAGTTCCTGTAAAAGTTTTTTTGGAAGG
>NZ_QCZD01000006.1 GCF_003075045.1 Maribacter litoralis
GACTTACATCTTCCTCTAACGGAATATCCTGCATCTGTAATGGCAATAATGCAGGTGCAGTCCCTCGATATTGACTTTCGATGGCCACTAAAATTCCATCGAAAAACCCTAATACCTGCGTTGAGAAAATGACCAAAATGACAATGGCAAAATTCTTGGCGAGTTCGCCTGGACTCAATCCCCAAGTGTAGCCATCCTTATCTGCAATGCCTTCATTGTATTTTTTGAGGATGTTGACCAGAAAGAACAGGACAGCGAGCGTTTTCATTCCCGCAATCGTGTATTGCGAAAAGTCGCTGGCCTGTATGGTCTGGAAGACGGTATCGATGTATTCCAGTCCAATTCCTAAGAGAATGGTCGCAGTCATTTTTAGTATTCGGTTTCTCGATTATTGACTTTATCCTGCATTTTCCTGAAGGAAATGATGTCTCGATAGCGTTTGGTTTTTGTAGTGATGTTGGAAACCATTTGTTTGGATTCCTGCTCTTTTGCTTTTAGAATTTCAGCACGTTCGGCATCGCTCATTTTTAGGTAATCGCTGGATAGGACTTCATCAATAAAATCTACTGTGTCCAATGAGTTTTGTACTATGGCGTCAAACGATTCCACAACCCTTGAAACTTCATCGGGTTTGATATAGGGCGAATTCAAAATATCCTGCAAATCATTTTGCATTACGTTGATAAGACGCTGATTATTCTGTCCAATTTCCTCAACTGCTCTTAGTTGCTCAACAACGCTTGATACTTTCTCTATTGCCTCTTTTGCATCTTTTAGGAATTTTACAGACTTAATCATTTGAGCTGTCTGCTTTCCAGATTCTATAAGCTGTTTTACCAAACTGATAAAATTTGTATTATCGTAAGTAGGCATTCCTTGGGCGGTTGCTTTGCCTGACATAAATAAGGTCAATACTACCGTTGTTACTAAAATTTTGATTTTTGTCTTCATAATATTATGTTTTAGATGTGAATTGAATTATTGCTTTTTGCATATCGTGATGCTCGTTGTAGAGCTTCATTATTTCCACGTTTTCCTGTCCATCGGTCAGGTATGCGGCATATACTTCCTTTGGAACTTCGAGCCGAAAGATGTTACTTTCCCTGCCAATTTTGATAAACATTTCGGTGTACTTCCGTGGACCGGAAAGATTGTTCTTGATGGATTTCAATTGGTTCAAGTCGTGGCTGGATAGATTGAGCCTTTTGACCAGTTCATCATATCCTTTTTCATTGTTAAGGCTGTAAATGACTTGGGTATTTTCAAGAATACTCGCTGAAGTCGAATTGTTCGGAAGCTGATTGATGGATTGCAGAATAATCCCAATCGCACCGTTTTGTTTACGGATGGCTTGATAGTAGAACTCTACGCTTTCCAATACGTTTTCGAACTTTAATTGCTTTGCAAACTCATCAAAAAGGATTATCCCTTTTTCGGCTCGGTTTTTCCAAATGGTTCGTTGGATAGCGGACTTAATTAGCTTCAACATCACGGACAGGATTTCCTTATTGTCCTTAACTTCATCCAGTTCAAAAACAATCAAGCGTTTGTCTTCGATTTTATAAGTCTGGTCTTCGCTTACTTCAAAAAGGAAGCTATATAGACCATCGCCGACATATTCGGACATTACGTGCAAAAAGCTCGTGACATTGAAATAGTCGGGATGGATTTTTAAGGCGCTCAGAAGGTCTTTCTGATTCCTTTCTATAAAACTGTAAAAACCATCCAACGAGTGATTTTCTGAAGTGCTATCGTAATAATGGCGCAGTATCTTTTTAACCGAAACCGATTGTGCTTTCGTTACCTTTAAGTCTGAAGCGAATAACTCGAAAAGGAACACGGATAAATCTTCCAATCGCTCGGGTGTAAGGTCATTTGCACCACTTATATAAAAAGGATTGATGCCCAGATTCTTTCCACTTTCGTAGCGAAGCACCGTGTATTTTTCAGGATAGAGTTTGGCAAACTTGGTATAGGAACCACCCAAGTCGATAATGACCAAGCGAACACCACTTTCAAAATACTGACGTAGAATATTATTGGCTAAAAAGGATTTGCCTTCGCCTGTTGGGGCAAAAATGGCAAAGTTTCGTGCCTTGATGCGTTTCTTCTTTTCATCCCAAACATCTTTCAAAACAGGAATGTTATGCTCACGGTCATTAAAGATGATTCCGGTGTTATCACTTTTATAATTGGTGTTATTGATAAACAGGCAAAGCGCGTGTTTTAAATCGGTTACGTATAAATCATTGTTTGAGAAATTGGTAGAGAAACAGCAGTAACTATTAAGGATGTAATTCTTGCGTTCTTCCCCTTGTGGATAGTATGGTATGATGTCCAATTCCTTAAATTCGGTCTTTATTTTTGAAGTTATCTTGTCAAGCTCTTTAGCTTCCTTCGCCCAATAGACAATATTGAGATGACCACGAATAATCCGAGCATTATCATCGGCATTGATTTGGTCAAGGATGTGTTGGATTTTACCTAAAACCACTTTATTCTGTGAACCGAAGTTGGAACTTTTGTTGAGTTCCTCAACTTTCTTATCGAGCAATTTGCGCCACTTCTGTTTGTCGTCCAAATACAAAATCTGGTTGACAATATGATTTTCGTTAAGCGTAAGCCCTAAACCATCAATAAACCCTTGATGAAAAACAAAATCGTCAGAAGTGAATTTCTCATTGGTTTTGCTACTCTGTACACTTTCGCCAAAGCACAGTTCGCTGTTGATGGCCAGGGCATCAAAATGGTTTTCGCCAATATTGACGCTTTTCTTATCCAGTAAAATATCAGTATCATAGCCTTCATTAAAGCCGTTGAAATAGGAATTAGCCAGTTGTTGTATTTCTTCCGCTTTAAGCGAAACAAAATCCATCTTTCTGCTATTGTTGATAAAGGAAACCGAATCACTAACCGAGTTGGAGAAGCTCTTGATATTATCATCCAATTCCTGTACGATACCTTTTGAAACTTTTCTGAAAGGGTTGACGTATTTCGGATTGTTGAGCGCCTTATTTTTAGTCAAGATGAAAAACAAATAGCAGCTGTGCTCGATATAACCACGACCTTTAAAATGCTCGTGGGTCGCTTTTTCTAAAAATGTAGAATTGGGAAGTTGTTCTGAAGTATAGGATTTCTTGAGGTAGATATCCTGTTTGTGAACCACGGTTCCGACAGGCAAAGATTTTAAAGCCTGAAACCAAGCACCGTGCATATCTTCAAAATCCTTTTCAGACAACGAGTATATTTCCGGCAGATTTCCTTTGTAGCACAAAATAACATTGCCATTATTGGCAAATACGATATTGTCCTGAATATCTACGATGGGTTGATATGCCGAAAGGTTAATCTTGTTCATAATCGAAGCCAGAATTTCTTTTGTTACTAATGATTTTTGGAAAAGCCTTAGCCATTTGGAATAGTTGTGGATTGTGGGCTATTCTCGTCAGCGCCACATAAAGGGAAGCGTTGAAAACCAACACACCTATGATTATCCCAAAGCTGAAAGAGAAGATGATGATGAGCAACGAAGCCAAAATAGAAACCATCATCAAAGCAAACAGGGAAATGGGCAGCCCAAAAATGACCGCCCTTTTCCTGATGTTTTTATAGACCTCGAACCGTTTCATTTATACAACGATTCCTATTAGGTAAGTAAAGATTCCGACTACTGCACCTGCAATCAATACAAATACTAAAACTCGGGTAATCCCCTTTTTTAAATCTGCATTTTCCCCAAAAAAATGTCCTGCGTTAAACAGGAAACCTACAAGGAAGATTACACCGAGAAGTATTGGAAAAATAGTTCGGATAGTGTCGCCTACATCGTTAACTGAATCTTCAATGCCACCAATTTGAGCAAAAAGCGAAGTGGATAAGAGCGAAAGAATGGATGCGAAATAGTGTGATTTTTTCATAACGGAACAGTTTAAATTTTTGGTTCATTTTCGTTATTGGAAATTTACATATATTTGATTTTAAATAACTGAAAATCAAATAATTGTGAATAAAATATTATTTGATATTGTTTGAATTCCGTTGCTATTATTTGGCATCAAATCCAATGGATTTTTGAAGGGAAGTTGTTGATAACCCGAAAATTGAAAATGAAAAATCTGCTCAAAAACGTCAGTTTTGTGATTTTGGTTCTAAAAATGTGCTTCATTTTTGGACAAGAATCGACTGCTCAAAAACGAATAATAATTGACGTTGGACACGGCGGAAAAGATGCTGGTGCAATTGGTATAAATGACATTCAAGAAAAAGATGTGGTTTTATCGATTGCAAATGAGATTTTAAAGTTAAATGACGACTTGGAAAAACCACTCGATATTTATTTGACTAGGTATAAAGACACTTTAATGTCATTATCGGACAGGACTAAACTGGCAAAAGCATTAAAAGCTGACTTGTTTGTGTCCTTGCATTGCAACCATTCTGATAATCCAGATGCGAGAGGGATAGAGGTTTATGCTTCAAGAAAACAAGAAAAGTTCTCAAAAACATCGGCTTTTATGGGCTATCAAATTGAAAGCGCACTTTGTGAAACAATAGGCTACGAAAATCGAGGTGTAAAGTTTGCCAACTTTCAGGTACTTCGGGAAACTGTTGAGTATTGCGCCTCAATACTATTAGAATTGGGTTTTTTGAGCAATAAAGATGAAGGCAGCTACATTTCAGATAAGAACAATATTGAACGCATTGCACTAACCATATTATTATCCATTCAAAAATCAATAGAATTATGAAAGATATTTTTTTAGAGTTAACAAAGAGCTTGAAGGACATTATATTGCAATTCGTTTCAGAAGTGATTTTATTGTACAAATCCTTTAGAAGTTAGATTACCTAAGTTTATTATCTACACATTATAAAAAAAATTTATCCGATAGTATATTTAAGTATTTGCTTAAATAATATAATAATGATATATTTGTGACCACTTTAAATCAAAAAAGATGAGCTTGGAAATAACCTGTACACGGAACGAAGCAGACAAGAAGCAAATATCGAGATGTAAGGAAACCATAGAGAATTCTTCAGGTAGCTTAGAAGCGATAAGCAAAATTTTGTCTCTTGCGGGAAGCGAGGTACGACTGAAAATTCTATTTCTATTGAACATAGAGAATGAACTTTGCCCTTGCGATATTGCTGACATTCTTGAAATGAGTGTTCCTGCCGTATCCCAACATATCCGTAAAATGAAGGATGCAGGAATTATTTTATCGAGACGTGAAGGGCAAACATTGTATTATTCGCTGGTAAAGAGTGAGGACAATGTTTTGAATGGAATTTTCAATTCAATTTCAGCAAGAAAGAAAACAGCTTAGAAAGTTTACATTATGGCACCTAATAAAACTTCAAATACCGCGACCTATACCGGCATTTTTACCGCAGTTGCAGCATCAATATGTTGTATAACCCCTGTCTTGGCACTAATTGCCGGAACAAGCGGAATTGCATCTACATTCTCTTGGGTCGAGCCATTTAGACCCTATCTTATCGGCTTGACCATTATTGTTTTGGTCTTTGCCTGGTATCAGAAACTACGACCGAAAACACAGGAAGAAATAGATTGCGCCTGTGAAGATGATGCGAAACCATCATTTTGGCAATCCAAACGGTTCTTATTGATAGTAACACTATTCGCAGCATTGATGCTGGCCTTTCCGTACTATTCCAATCTATTTTATGCACAGCCCACCAAGGATATTGTCTATGTCTCTCAATCCAATATCAAAAAGCACACTTTTGAAGTCGCTGGAATGACCTGTGCAGGTTGTGAGGCACACGTAGAAAACGAAGTCAATAAATTGGACGGAATTATTTCGGTCAAAGCCAGCTACGAAAATGCCAATACCATAGTGGAATTTGACAAGACCAAAACCAATTTGCCCACAATCCGAAAAGCTATAGAAAGTACGGGGTACAAAATAATAGAATAATGAAGATTCAATTAAAATCTACGATTACCTGTCCTGAATGCGGCCACAAAAAGGCTGAAGAAATGCCAACCACGGCCTGTCAATTCTTTTATGAATGTGAGAATTGCAAAACGGTCCTGAAACCAAAAGAAGGGGATTGTTGTGTATTCTGTTCTTATGGTACTTTGGCTTGTCCGCCGATTCAAGAAAATAAAAATTGTTGTTAAAAAGCCATACCTTAAATTCACTTCCTCTTATCCCCAGCCTTCGTATCAAAAGCAATCAAATTAAAAAGTTCCCGCATTCGACTACGGACACGATTACCATAACGTTCTTCCAGTTCTTCTGCGTTGAGATTGGTGGTGGCGTGGGTCTTGATTTTGTGTTTGGTTTGTAAGTACAGCTCGTATCGAGATAAAAGCACTTCGCCCATCACATTAAGATCCTTTCCGTAGAATCTGCCAGACGGTTCCACGCCTAAATCATCAAAACAGTAAAATTTGGTGTTACCATATTCTTCAACGGTTTTAAAGCCTAAATGATTAAAACTGAAGGTTACGTTTCGGCAGGGAATCATTTCATAAGGACGTTGTAACGGAACCAAATGGCGCAACAATTTCATCAAACTGGTTTTGCCACAGCCAACTGGTCCGGAAAGTAGAATCCCTTTGTCAATGTCAATGCCATAAGTCTCACAGTTATCCTTGTCCTTGATGAAATAGGAACAGAGCTTCAACAGAATATCCTTGTCCTCATCATAAATCCTGAATCTTTTACCAAACAATAGTTTGCCCTTGGCATTCAGGTAAATCAATATTTTTGGAAAATCGTAGAGAACACTTTTACCATCAAATTTTCCGAGCGAATATACCACGCCGCCTTCGGTTATTTTAGAGGGGTTGTCCATAATCTTTGTTTTTAGTGGTTCGCAAGTTGTCCTTGATTTGGGACGCTTGTTTTTCGTTTGCTTTGTTTTCCTCGTCGAATATTTCGGTCCTGTCCATCCAGTTGATGGCTACGGCTCGCCAATCTCTAATCTCTTTTCCATCGCCTGTTTGCCAATTTCTGGTTTGGTAATGCTCATAGAATTTTTTTGCCTCATTAGCATCAAAACCTTTTTCTTCAAAAAAAATAAAAACGGCCTGCCAGCCCTTTGGCTGTTTTATATAGTTTTCCTGTTTGATATTGTTTGTTTCAGATACCAATGCTTGTCCACCTATGGGACGGTGTAGGTTCACAACCTGTCCATTTTTGGGATGGTGGTTTCCCTCAAGCGGTACACCTCTGGGATGGTACTGTTCCGCAAGTTGTTCTAATATGGGATTGTACTGTCCCACAACAGGTTCATCACTTGTCCCAATAATGACCATCTTTATTTTGCTGCCTTTGTATGGATTGTTGGAAGGGAAATAAGACAAGTATTGCCAAGAATCCAGTTCTACAATACATCTATGGTATGTGGACTTTGAACCTATCTTGGCACAGCGCATTAAATCTCGTCGGTTCACGTAGAATTCATCCATAAAGCGGCAACTGTTCCATTCTTGGAACAGCGCCATATAAAGACTGATATGGGTAGGATTTAGGCGGTCATCAAAATAGAACTTCTCAAAAGCCGCATTAAGTAGCTTTATATAGTTCATCGCTTAAGAATTTAGACCGTGGTGCACACGGTTGGCATCCATCACTTTTTGAATTTCCTCTGTGTCATAATAAATGATGCCACCCACTTTGGTGTATGGTAATGTGCCATTGATGCGAAGATTCTGTAATGTGCCTGGACTCACTTGAAGCAAGTCCATAACCTCAGAGGATTTGAGATATTTCTTCAGCTTACCGCTGGCTTGTCTGGTCAATAATTGTTTAATGTCATCGAGCAATTCCATTTTGAATTCCCGAAGGTCGTCTGTGGTAATGATACTTGTCGGCATAATAGAACGGTTTAATGAAAAGGGACTATTTGTGTTTATTATTTTAAATGACAGTCCCTGACCTGATTTGACTTTCGTTCTACAAATTTGAATAGGTTTATTGGATTTTATTCCCCAGTACGACCGTACTACGGTCAAATTTTAACATCTTGAAATTAGATGGATTTTGTGGTGTTTTGAGGCTTCTGAAATAGTAACGGTGTGCTAAATCACATCAAATTATATGAAGACGGCTTCCAAAATTAAAAGACCGTAGGTTAACCGTAGTACGGTCTTTTTTTTTAAGAGAAAAATCCGCTTGTTATTCCTCGCTCTTGTCCATTTCTATGAGCAACGATGTAGAAAGTTCATCGAGGAAAAGTGTCCTACTGTTCTTGCGGTTTTTGATGTCCTGATAGGTTTTGTAGATATCTTTCGGTTCAATATCGAATAGCTGTTGCATTTTTTTGGAAACCTGCATTATGGCCTGATTGTCCTGTTTGCCCAATCCCTTTGAGCAGAGGGCATATACCAATTCTACATAATCTGTATTTGAAAATGGCCAATGTATCTTTTCAATTGGTTTAGCACCATTTAATTTGCCGTTTATTCCATTCCGAATTCGATGCTTTTTTTTATCCAAATAAATCACTAACAAATCATACGCCTTGTATTTGCCAAGCAGCATATCTCTTGGTGTGCAAAACTCTGGGTCTTGAAAGTAAAATTTGGAAGTTGTGATATGGAATGTTTCGAGGTAATCTCTGGTGTAATATTCCTTGTCAAAATGGGTAGCACCGGAATTTACATAACGTCCAAAATCGATATTGTACAGGAAGAAGCGATTTATTTTGCTGATTTTCTTTTTAATCGATTTTAGTTGGGCATCCTTATCGCCCTTTGGAAGTTGAATTTCAAAGGAATGTATTTCTGAAAAATAGATGAGTTTGATGAGGGGAACCTGCTTAGTGTTCTTGAAGAAGTTTATTTCATTTTGAATCGTCTTAAATTTCGTGTCGATGATCTCTTTTTTATAATCACTCAGTAATTTACGGCACGCTTTTATGGAACGATTAGCTTGTTCTAAAATGCTTGTATTCTGGGTTTTAATTTCATCCAGATCCTTTAATAGTTTTTTTGATTGTAATTGAGAATTCATAAGCAGGAACTTTAACGTTGTAAACCATAGATATGGGATTTAGTTGATACGATTGGTTGGTTGATGTCATAGTCCTACAAAATGGTGTAAATGAATGCCAAGGTTCATAAAATTAGTGGCTCATTATTGTATTTTAGGGAACTCTTACTAAAGTACCTTTACTTCTAACTTGTACAAGGAAAACATACCGTATATAATTACGGAATAGTCCGTATTTTTCTACGGATTATTTGTTAGGCACTATAAATAGTGGCTTTTAAATAAACTCAATTTACTTACTTTTTCTTCCGAAATCGCTTCAAAAATTCACGCCTATTCTTTACACCTGTCTTTTTGAAGATATTTGATGCGTGTTTTGATACGGTACTTTCTGCAATGAATAAGTCTTTGGCGATGTTTCTGTAGCTTGAATTACTTAAAATTGACAAAGCCACTTCGATTTCTCTACGGGTCAAATCTTCATATATAATTTTACGCTCTACCGATTCGTCACGTTGTTTTTTCTTTAATGCAAAGACTTCATACATTCGGTTATTGTTTTCTATGAAGTACAAATACCTATCTGCTTCAATCGCTGTTATGGCAAAGAAAGCCAGATTCATTACGGTAAATGTAATCCATTGGTAATCGCCGATGACTGTGCAAATAGGTAATAAGGCAATACTTGCTACACTTACCATTGAGAGTTTATTTCGTCTTACTATGAAAGGATTCGGATTGCTGGGATTTGATATACGACGATAGAAAATAAACAGAAAAACAAAAGTGACAGCAGATATAGGAATGGTAAATAGAAAGCGTGCAGAATTAAGGGAATCTGTTAGAAAATAAGGGATTAGAAACAATACCACAAAACTCACGCTTGCGAGTATAGCAAGGTTTCTTATGGATGAATTGAACCTTAAAACAACAATATCGTATTCTTTATAGAGATAATAAACGATATAGACACACAGGGCTATGGCGACACCATACGTGATAATGTACTGTAAAATAGATGGGTCAGGAAAGTTGTCAATTGGTAAGAAACCACCAGTAGCATTATAAGCAATAAACAGGATTCCGAGGTAGAGGAAACGTCTTAGACTACTGCGCGTTTTCTTTCTGGAAAAGTAGAGTGTAAGCAATACTATGAACGTATCTATTAATAGATAGAAAAAAGTCGTCCAATGTATCGATGTACCAAACATTTACTCTACTTCCCATTGCGCTCAAATTTGTTGGTTTCTAAATTCTTGGAAACATTGTTCCAATCAAAAATTTGTCCGTTCATAGCAATATAAACATCCGGTTTTAGAAGCTGTACTGAGCTTATTGCATACCCTAAATTGAAGGGTGCATCTGTATCTGCAGATGAACCCAAAATGAAAGACCCAACCAAAACTATTGTCTTGTTTAAATTGAGTTTTCCTATATATTTTGCGGTATCTTCTAACGTGAAAGTACCGTGGGTAATCAGTATCTTAGTCGCATTAGTTTCTTTTATCTTGCGAACCAATAGTTCTCGGTCATCATTTGTTATAGCACGACTGTCTTTTTTAAAGACACCTTCGATAGTGTATTCAAAATCGATATTTGCTTTATTTAAAAAATCTTCAATCCCTACATTGGATGAAGTAATACCACCATCATCTGTATAATCCAACCCTTCGATTGTACCGCCTGTTGTGAATATGAGAATCATAAATTAGGACTTCCTCTACTTATAAAGATAGTGTTAATTTATTTAAAACTAATTTTATTGGTTCGGTCAAAATAAACACTCTAAGCATCCTGCCACTTCATTTTCTGCAATCGTACAGCATTGAGAATAGCCAATAAAGCAACACCCACATCAGCAAAAACAGCTTCCCACATTGTCGCTAAACCACCTGCACCAAGAATGAGGACTATGACCTTGACACCAAATGCAAGCGCAATATTTTGCCAGACAATTCTTCGCGTTGAACGACCAATTTTTATTGCTCTTGCAATCTTACTCGGTTGATCGGTCTGAATGATAACATCGGCTGTTTCGATGGCGACATCACTTCCTAAACCACCCATCGCAATACCTACATCACTTGCTGCTAAAACGGGTGCATCATTAATACCATCACCGATAAAGGCTACTTTGGTTTCGGGTTGCTTTTTGAGCTCTTCAACCTCATTGAGTTTATCTTCAGGTAACAAACCACCTTTTGCCCAATCGATATTTAACTCTTTTGCAATCTGTTGTGTAATTGAGTCTTTGTCGCCTGATAGCATTATAATCTTTGAAATTCCCGAATCTCGAATTTGTTTAATGGCTTGGTGCGCATCATCCTTCAGTTCATCTGCAATGGTTACATAACCTGCGAATGTTCCATCTATGGACACCATAACGATGGATTCTACAATACCATCTGTTCCCGAAGGGACTTCTATGCCATTTGAGGTCATCAAAGCTTTATTACCTACCAATACCGTTTTCCCATTGACCGTTCCTTTTAAACCTTTTCCTGCAACTTCTGAAACATCGGTCGCCTCGTAATCCGAACCGTCTGCTTTATATTCGAGAATCGCTTTTGCGATAGGATGCGTGGATTGTTCTTCCATCGCCATCAGGTATTTCATAAATTCGGCTTCCTCAAATGTGAAGGAATTGATTTCTTTGATTTTAAAAACCCCTTTGGTAACGGTACCTGTTTTGTCCATTACGACCGTGTTTACTTGGGTCATTGCATCTAAAAAGGATGCACCTTTAAAAAGAATACCGTTGCGAGATGCCGCACCCAAACCGCCGAAATAGCCCAGAGGAATGGAAATGACCAGAGCACAAGGGCACGAAATCACAAGGAATATCAACGCTCGGTACAGCCAATCCCTAAACACATAATCATCCACGAAAAAGTAGGGCAAAAACGTCAGTCCAATTGCCAAGAATACAACGATAGGCGTATAAATCCGAGCAAATTTTCTGATGAACAATTCGGTCTTTGATTTTCTGGCAGTTGCATTTTGCACCATATCCAGAATTCGTGCAATGGAACTGTCTTTAAATTCTTTAGTGGTTTCAATCTCGATTACACCATCAAGATTTATGCTTCCTGCAAAAACAGTATCACCTTTAGCAATCGTATCAGGTTTGCTTTCGCCTGTCAAGGCAGCGGTATTAAAAGAACCCTTTTCAGAAAGCAGAATACCATCAAGCGGAACTTTTTCGCCTACACGTACCTGTATCTTTTCACCGATTTCAACAGTCTCGGGATTTACTGAAACAAAATCACCATCACGATAAACCAAAGCCTCATTTGGTCTTACATCGAGTAAGGCTTTTATATTTCCCTTCGCACGGTTAACGGCCGCATTCTGGAACAGTTCGCCCACAGCATAAAATAACATTACGGCTACGCCTTCTGGATATTCGCCGATAGCGAACGCCCCTAAAGTGGCTATGGACATCAAGAAAAATTCGGTAAAGAAATCACCATTTTTAATACTTTTCCAGCCTTCTCTTATCACCGGAAAACCAACAGGGATATAGGCTACCGTGTACCATACTATGCGAATCCATCCTTTGAAGAAAGGAAACGCATCAAAGTAATCAATAGCAATTCCGGCTATCAACATCACAAAGCTGAAAATTGCTGGCAGATAAGTTCTAAATTTAGAAACTTCTTCTGGACTGCTGTGGTTATGGCCATCATCGTGACTGTGCTCGCCCTTATGTTCTTTTGGGTCAATGTCCCGTAAATTTACTTTTTTCTTTTTCATATGTTCTAATCAAGTTTGATATCATTTTAAAAACTACTTCGATAATTTCAGTATTCTCAATGCACCGCGCATTACAAAAGTGAAAACGATCCCGCCAATCACTAAATCGGGCCATTTACTATTCAGAAAATAAACCAGCACCCCAGCTACTATAACACCACCATTGACAATAATATCATTGGATGTAAAAATGGCACTTGCCTGCATATGAGCCTCTTGGCTCTTTGCCTTGTTGATGAGCCAGAGCGATATCAAATTACCTGCCAATGCGAAAATTGAAACTATAATCATCCATTGAAACAGGGGCGTTTCGGTATTGCTAAAAAACCTTCTCAAGACCTCTGCAAACCCAAGTATTGCCAATGCCATCTGAAAGTATCCGCTGTATTTCGCAACCTTCTTTTTTCTTGAAATGGCACCGCCTACCGCAAATAGGCTTAATGCATATACGATGGAATCTGCCAGCATATCTAATGAGTCTGCCACTAGACCCATCGAAGAAGAAATCCAACCAGTGGTCATTTCGATAACGAAAAAGCCAAAGTTGATGCCCAAGACCCACCATAGGATTCTTTTTTGTTTGGATTGGTCTTCCATTACGGGTGGTTCGGCTTCTGTGGTTCCTTCTAAGGAATCCCCAAGTTTTAAGCTGGCTATAGACGTTTGTATCGCCTTGACGTCGTCCACGTGATATACTTCCAATTTTCTGTTAGGAATATCAAAATCCAAGTGTTTTACTTGAGCATAAGACTCTAACTTCATCCGAATCATCTGCTCTTCTGAAGGGCAGTCCATTTTAGTTATTATAAAAGTGCTTTTTTTCAAAATCAATCTAATTTGTTTGTTAAAGTAAATTACTGCTACATTTTTCACATATTCCCGTAACCACGAGATTAACATCCTCTGCCAAATATCCATCGGGCAAATTGATATGCGGGATTTTTTGTTCCGTTAAACAAACCGTTTCGTCACAGTTAGTGCAATGGAAATGTAAATGCAAATCCTGTTCTATTTCACAATTACAGCCTTCTTCACAAAGTGCGTATTTAGAGATTCCAGTTCCGTCATCTATGTGATGCACCACGTTTTTTTCTTCAAACGTTTTTAGGGTTCGGTACAATGTGGTTCTATCCGCTTTTGCGAAAGCATTCTCAATATCAGTCAGGGCGATGGCGGCATCCCTATCGGCCATATACTTATAAATCAATATGCGCATTGCCGTTGGGCGAACCCCATTGTCAATCAATCTTTTTTCTATTTCTTTCATTTCTTATCGATGCTGTTTTTGATTTTTTGTGCCTTGGAAAATGCTTCCCAACCCTCTTTTGCCGCGTATGGCACTATCAACAATGCCGCAACAGGGTCGGCCCACCACCAGCCCAGCCATTTCACGAGCAATAGACCTATTAGGACTACTACGGTTTGATACAGACAGATAAAAGTATCCTTGGCATCAGCTAATAAAGCAGGGCTATCCAATTTATGTCCGTACTTTCTTTTGTAATAAATCAGAAATGGATTTACCACCAAGGAAACTATCAGAATCACGATACCTATCGTAGACCAAGATGCCGTTTCTTGACTTATTAGTTTTGATATGGAATCATAGGATATGAAAATGCAGATGAGGGCAAAAGATATTGCGATGACGTATAGCGTTGTCATTTTTCTTTTTTCTACGCGCTTTTCGTCCAAACCCTTGATTTCGCCGTGCAATCGCCAACCGAGAGTGCCAGCACTTATGACTTCAATGGTGCTGTCCAAACCCCAGCCTATTAATGCTGAACTGTTTGCCGTGAATCCCGCGATGAGCGATACGACCACTTCGATAATGTCATAAATGACATTCCATATTTGAAGCGTTCTTGCTTCCTTTAAATTTTGCTTTCTTTTTTGGTCCATTTTTTAATGTCCTTCTTCCTCGTTTTCCCCTTTTTTCATTTCCGCCATTAAGTAGTAGGCGTTATTAAAGGCATACTTAGTATTTGGTTCTTGTTCCATTAGAAAATCAATGGCAATCCAATCGCCATCGTGAGTTCCTTTTATGATTTCCACGGGCATAAACTTCCAATCCTCACCTTCCTTTTTTGCTATAAATACAAAGGACTTTTCGCCATCGGCTGAGATGGCACTTTCAGGAATTGCCGTGGTCATTGTGTTGTCGGTTTGGATGCGCCCTTGAATATACATTCCTGGTATCAGGTTGCCTTCCTTGTTTTCGATTTCGGCGTGTACGTGTATCGCTTTTGGGTTCTGCTCAAAAGTTTTTCCTACGGAATAAATTTCCGCTGTCAGTTCCTTTCCCGGAATGGATTGGACATTGAACCGCACGGTTTGTCCTTCCTTTACTTTGTACACGTCTTTTTCAAACACCATCAAATCGGCGTGAACGTGATGGGTGTCCACGATTTCCATTAGGTCTGTTTGAGGTTCTACAAATTGTCCTGTTTTGACGGCTACTTTTTCTACAAAGCCTTCAATGGGACTTCGTAATGCAACTCTTTGATAAATAGTGCCGTTTCTCACGCCAGACACACTAACGTTCAGTTGTTGTAACTGTGCTTCTAAACCGTTCGCCATACTTCGGGAAGCTTGATATTCAGCTTCTGCTTTTTGGAAATTGGCACCGCTGCCCACACCTGCATCATACAAGGTTTTTTGGCGTTCGTATTCTTTTTTGAGAAACTGACTGTTACTATATGCATTGAGGTAATCCGTCTGTTTCTGTATGATATTGGGATGTGACAGATAGGCCACCGTCTGACCTTTGTTGACCTTATCGCCCTCAATGACTTCAATAGAAACCACATTGGCACCCACAACCGTAGTAATGGTAGCTTCGTTTTGTGGTGGCACTTCCAGTTGACCGTTGGCTTCTACATATCCGCTCATATTGCGCTGGGCAAGCGTATCGACTTCCATTTGTAGGGCATCATACTGTTTTCCAGTAAGTGTTACTATTTCATCTTCTTCAGAGTGATTTTCTTCTTTTTCTGAATGTGCTGCATCATCGTGGTCGCTTTCTGTTTTTGACTCGCCACAGCTGATAACTGCCAATGCAAAAAACATTGCGGTAATCGGTATATATTTTAATTTTTTCATCTTTTTTAGTTTTGAAAGTATTGTAGTTCAAACAAGGCATCTAAATAATTGTCAAGCGCATCGAGCGCATCCATTTCGGTGTTTATGGCATCACGTATAATCTGTGTAAATGCAGCATAATCCACCGCACCTTCCTTGTAGGCAAGTAACGCACCCTTACGCTGTTCTTCTGCAAGTGGCAAAGCTTCATCTTTGTAAAATTGCCAAGATGTTTTCCATTTTTGATAGGCTTGTACTGCCTGCTGAAATTCAGATTGCAATTGACGTTGGGTATAGTCCGCATTTGTCTTTGCGATTTCGCTATTGATTTTAGCGGCTTTGGCTTGACTGCGCTGTGTGCCCGAAAACAACGGGACGGAAATCCCTGCCTGATAGGTATAAAACCCACTATCGCCATTGACCTGTTGCAATCCACCTTGAAGGTTTAATTTAGGAAGTAGCTCGGCACGAGCGGCATTATAGTTTGCTTCGGCTTCATCGATGCGCCTTTGTGAAAGTTCCAACTCTGGATGTCTTTCTAAATTCGCACCCAATCCCAATAGAGCCACCTCATTTTCTTCAAGCAAATCTGGTACAGAATAAAAAATGTCTGTTGCCAGCCAGAGATTTAGCTTTTGCAAGGCAATGGCATAATCGCTTTCGGCCTGTTGCAGTTTGTTACTGATTTGCAACGCTTGGTTTTTCGCCGATGAATATTCCAATCTGGAAATGGCTTCTACTTCAAAGTTGAGTTGGATGGCCGTTTCAAACTGTGAATAAATGGAATCCAGCTCGCGGTACAGTTCAAATTTCTGTCGCTGTTGGTATGCCTGCGACCAAGCCTTTTTCACTTCCTGTTCCACTTGCAGTTCAGACAAGTCGAGAGCGGTTTCGGCCAAAGCAATTCGTTGTTTTTGCAGTCGCTTTTTTGTGCCGATACCTAAAAGGTCAATATTCTGCTGCCCTACACCAACCAAAGTGTAAATACCTTGACCATCCGCAATTTCTTCGCCACCCGTAAAAACTTGGGTGTTTCCTAAATCATAAGCAGCGCCTTTGAGTGCAACCTGTCTCTGAATTTCCAACTGTTTTATTTTCAATAAGGGATAGTTTTCCTTGGAAATATCTACTGCTCTTTCCAATGAAACAATTGGTAAAGAATCTTGAGGTTGGACTTGTTGTGCTTTCCCTTCGACTGCGCTCTGGGCAGGCGCGATAGCGGAAGTAAACAAAAGACAGACCACGGCTGTTGCGGTAACAAATTTTGGATTAAATTTCTTCTTCCGTTCCGAACGTTTCTCGACCCATTGGTAAAAGATGGGAAGGATAAATAGCGTCAAGAGTGTTGAAGTTATCAATCCACCTATAACCACAGTTGCCAAGGGTCGCTGCACTTCAGCACCTGCCGAAGCTGATATTGCCATCGGAAGAAATCCTAAAATATCGGTAAAGGCAGTAAGCATAATAGGACGTATTCTACGCTTCGTGCCTTCAATTATTCGGTCTTTTAAATTGGTCACGCCTTCTTCCTTCAACTCATTCAGGCCGCTAATCATTACCAGTCCGTTCAGGACGGCAACACCAAAGAGGACGATAAAGCCGACCCCTGCGGAAATACTGAAAGGCATATCCCGAAGCCATAGTGCGAATACACCGCCAATGGTCGCCATCGGGATTGCCAAGTAAATCATCAAGGTTTGCGGAAAGGATTTTAATGCGAAATAAATCAAAATGAAAATGAGCAGTAAAGCAATGGGGACCACAGTCTGTAATCGCTCGCTTGCTCTTTCGAGATTTTCAAATGCACCACCATACCGAATAAAATAGCCTGGTGGTAATTCAAGATTTGCGTCCAGTTTATCCTTAATCTCGTTGACCAAGGATTCCACATCACGTCCGCGCACATTTACACCTACGTAGGTTCTTCGGTTGGTATTGTCCCGACTGATTTGCATAGGACCAGGTGTGTATTCAATAGCAGCCAGTTCTTGAAGCGGAATCTGTGAGCCATTGGGTAAATTGATGTACAGATTTCTGATGTCGTTGATGTCAGTACGGTTTTCTTCATCGAGTCTAACGACCAAGTCAAAACGCTTTTCGCCTTCAAAAATGACCCCTGCATATCCGCCCGCAAAAGCGGACTGTACCATTGTATTCAGCTGGTCAACACTCACCCCATACTGAGCCAGCTTGTTACGATTGTATTTAATGGTCATTTGGGGCAGTCCAGAAGTTGCTTCTGCCCTCATATCGCCTATACCTTGAGTACCTGCAATGATTTTTGTAATCTCATCCGCTTTTGCAGCAAGCACATCGATATCCTCACCATAAATTTTGATGGCAACATCTTCTCGAATACCCTCTAACAGTTCATTAAAGCGCATTTCGATAGGTTGGGTAAACTCATAATTGACGCCCGGGATAATACTTACCGCTTCCTTCATTTTATCAATAAGTTCATCCTTATCATCGGCAGACACCCATTCGTCTTGGGGTTTTAGAATAACAAATACATCAGCGAAATCCATTGGCATCGGGTCTGTGGGCACTTCGGCCACACCGATACGGCTTACAATTTTCTCAACTTCCGGAAATTCGGCCTTTATGATGCGCTCTACTTTTGTAGTGGTCTCAATCGTTTCGCTAAGTGAACTTCCAGGCTTAAGAATGGTATGAAATGCAATATCGCCTTCATCCAGTTGGGGAATGAATTCGCCACCCATCCTTGTAAACATAAAAACGGTAAGGGCGAATATGGCGATGGCAATTCCCACAATCCATTTCCCTTTGTTTAAGGTCTTGACCAAAAGTGGTTCATACTTCCGCTGTACCCAATGCACGAAATGGTCGCCCCAAGATTTTTTTTCTTTTTTGGGTGGTTTTAAGAATAAGGCAGACATCATTGGAACGTATGTCAGGCAAAGAAACATAGCACCTATCATTGCAAAAATGAATGTGAGCGCCATTGGTTTAAACATTTTGCCCTCAATACCTTCCAATGCCAGTATGGGCAAGAACACAATTAGAATTATCAATTGCCCGAAAAAGGCAGCGTTCATCATCTTTTTTGATGCATTTGCAGCTATCTCATCACGTTTTTCCTTGTTTAAAGACTTCTTTTTTAGGATGTAGCTTCCCATTAAGAATACGCTGGCTTCCACGATAATCACCGCCCCATCCACGATGATGCCAAAATCGATAGCACCTAAACTCATCAAGTTCGCCCAAACATCAAAAACATTCATAAGAATAAAAGCGAACAATAGCGATAAAGGAATAGTCGAAGCCACTATAAGACCACCACGCCAGTTTCCTAAAAGGAAAACAAGTACAAAAATTACAATGAGCGCACCTTCAAGAAGATTGTTGCGTACCGTGCCAGTTGTTTCACTTATAAGTTTACTTCTATCCAATAAGGGCTGAATAACGACCCCTTCAGGAAGGGATTTCTGTATTTCGGCCATACGGTCTTTCACACGTACAATAACCTCGTTTGAGTTCGCCCCTTTGAGCATCATTACAAGACCACCAACGACTTCCCCTTCGCCGTCCTGCGTCAAAGCCCCATAGCGCACGGCAGAACCAAAACCTACATCGGCAACATCACTTATGGTAATGGGCACACCATTCTCATTTTTGATGACGATTTTTTTAATATCATCAAGGCTTCGCACCAAACCTTCGCCACGTATGAAGTTGGCTTGATGGTTTTTCTCAATGTACGCACCACCTGTATTTTTATTGTTCGCTTCCAATGCTTCGAACACATCGGTAATGGTAAGGCCGATTGCCTTTAATTCGTTAGGGTCAACGGCCACCTCATATTGCTTTATTTTTCCGCCTATGGCGTTTATTTCCACAACACCGGGCACCATTGCCATTTGCCGTTGCACAATCCAATCTTGCATTGTACGCAAATCGGACAATGAATATTTGTCCTGAAAATCAGGTTCTACCTTTAGGGTGTACTGATAAACTTCCCCCAAGCCTGTTGAAATTGGTCCCATACTTGGCTGTCCAAAACCTTCTGGGATTTGTTCACGTACTTCTGTTAGTTTTTCAGAAACAAGTTGACGCGGTAGATAGGTGCCCATATCATCGTCAAAAACGACGGTCACTACGGAAAGCCCGAAGCGGGAAACCGAACGGATTTCCTTGACATTGGGCAGGTTGCTCATTGCAACTTCCACGGGATAGGTTACAAATTGCTCAATATCTTCCGTTCCCAGATTGGGCGATTGCGTGATGACCTGTACCTGATTATTGGTAATATCGGGTACGGCATCAATGGGTACTTGGGTCATACTGTATATGCCAGCACCAATCAATGCCAGCGTGAGCAGACCGATTATAAATTTGTTATTGATTGAAAAATCAATGATTTTGTTAATCATAGATAAGGATGTTAATTCAGTTGAAATTCTTGTTAAGCACATTGAATAAAATGCAATGCACAATGTTGACGAATCCAATAGATGGACACGTCAAAACAGGATATAGTTATCCTATTAAAACTGAATTATACCTGTGGTGGCTGAAAAAGGGAATGTGGAATATCTTTACCAAGGTTATCGAAATGGGCAAAGAATTCGTGTGGAATAGCAGGCTGTAGCGGTTGAAACGCAGCAAGCCCGAAATTTATCGTGTGAACGTGGCAACAATGGCATTGACAGAAAGGCGAGCATAACTCACAGTCTTGGTCGTGGTCGCCATCAATATCTATTACTGTAACAACTTGGGAATCATTTTCACTATCATTCATATCGCTACAAGGCACCACATTGAGTGCTAAGAAATAAAACGATAGTATGATTGTTATAACTTTCACGATGCAAAGATAAAAATTTTTCGGTGCAACTGTGTTGCAAATGATTTTTACAACTAATCAATCACACTTCCGCAAGTCAACATTGCATCGCCATAGTATGGATTTCTTATTTCTTCTTCCATACTTAACCATACCGCACCTTTATTGTTATTTGCCATAGGGCATTTCTGAATGTAATAATTTGTCGAGTTTTCTATGCTCATTGCAATAGGCACGATATTCTCGTTTAGAATGACGAAGTGAGCGCGCTGGTTTTCCAGATTATCATTGTTTGCAATGGCATCCAGCATCTCAATATTTTTGGTTAAATGTTGTTTTTCCATCGTACCTAAATCATCAGTCGATATTGTTTTTAATTTTTCTGAAGTCGTTTTCGCGAAAGCGGAAACCTGACCAGCATCGCTTGCCACAAAGGCATCTTTCATTTTGAGATACGACGGTAATGCTTCACTAAAGTCAGAACTAAACGCATTACTGAAACTCATTTCCATATCACCCATCATAGCCGATTCATCCTGCATCATTTGCTGATTCATCATTGATTTTTTACCCTGTAACTGTGCCGCTGCATCTACTGTAAATGTTCCATTGGTAACAATTTCATCGCCATTATTTAATCCGGCCGATACTTGGTAAGTTTCGCCAGAGCGATTGCCCAAGGTTACTTCGCGCATTTCAAATACAGGCTCGTTAGGATTGGTTTTCACATATACCAATGAGCGCTCGCCCGTCCATAACACAGCACTTGCAGGCACGGTAAGGGTGTTTTCCATAGTTTGTGTTGCGCCTTTGACTTTACCCGTCACAAACATTCCTGGCTTAAACAGGTCATTCTTATTTTGCAGAGTTGCACGTACCGTTATCGTTCGTGTAGCATTATTTAGAATAGGGTCGATGAATGAGATAGTGCCTTCAAATTCCTTATTGGGATAAGCATTGGTCGTGATATTGATTTTTTGCCCAATGTTGAATTGCGCTATTTGATTTTCATAGGCATCAAATTCTGCCCAAACCGAATTGAGGTTGCTCAACTTCACAATAGGCTGTCCTTGATTTACATAATCGCCTTGTGCTGCCATTACTTCTGAAACCGTTCCGGAAACCGTTGCATAAATCGGGAAGTTCTCACGTACCGTTCCACTTTCCTCAATAGCATTGATTTGTGTATCTGAAAGTTTCCAGTTTTTGAGCTTGTTGCGAACGGCTTTGTATAAAGCGGGTTGCGATTCTTTCAGCGATGCTGCGGTAATCAATTCCTGTTGTGCCGCTACAAGGTCTGGTGCATAAATGGTTGCCAATAGTTGACCACGGTTTAATTGCTGTCCTTCATAGTTAATATTGAGTTGCTCTATCCTTCCTTTAAAATAGCTGGATTGTACGGTATTATTTTCTTCGTTTGCAGCTATTTTTCCCGAAAGCGATATCATCCCATCATCAGCACTGGCTTGTGCATTCCCGACGACTGTGGTTTGGATATTTGCCAACGCCATTGCGTTTTCAGTCATTTTTATCTCGTTTGCAGCGAGACCTTCAGCACCAGCTTCAGCAGGAATTAAGTCCATTCCACATATAGGACAATCGCCAGCTTCTGGTTGCATAATCTGTGGATGCATTGAGCACGTCCACATCTGGTCTGCACTCTCGCCAGAGTGGTCGTGTTGATCGGACATATCGGATATATCCTTATTTGCCATAGTATCACTTGACCCGTTTCCAAAAATGAGCCAGCCTGCGCCCAAACCTATTATTACGGCTATTGCTATATATAAAATGTTCTTGTTCATAATTTTATTTTTCGTTCTCTAAACGTTCAATCATTTCTTTCATTTCGGCGATTTCCCTACGTTGCGCTTTAATGATTTCTTCAGCTAATTTTTTGACTTCAGGGTCTTCAATATCTGCCCGTTCACTTGTTAAAATGGCGATGGAATGGTGTGGTATCATTGCTTTCATCCAAAGTACATCGCCCACGGTTGACTTTTGATCACGTACCAGTCCTAATGCTCCCAAAAACAATATAACACTACCTGCGAGAATTGCAATATTCTTTTTCTTGTCTTGATACATATTCAACATAAATAACAACATAATAACAGCCATAGTAGCTATTCCTAAACACACCATATAAAATCGTGTAAGACTGAACCACACGTGGTCAAACTCGTAGGTATTTAAATACATTGTGATGTACATTGCTATAAATGATGACCCTAGCATAAGGAAGAATTTAGTGTATTGGCTCATTCCTTTGTTCTTGTTTTCGTGTTCGTTTGAATTCATAATTTTTGGTTTTATTTGTTACTAATTATTTGATTTTCTTTTTTAGTTTTCTGATTGATGGGGAACTGATATACCACAAAACGAAACCGCTTAAGACAGTTATCAATCCCAAAAGTGAAAATGCCCTTAACAACAACGTATTGAAATTATCCCTTCCCTGATAATCCATTGTATGGGTCATCCATAGAAAATCAAACCAGCGCCAATCCCTGTGTCTCACCGTTTGAAAAGCGCCATTCTCAACCGCCACATAGGCTTTTAAATTTTGTGGTGTCTCATACGAGATTTCATAAGCTGGAAGTGGGCGACCACGATATTCGTGATGAGACCCTACAGAATCGACTAATTGAATTTTTGCTATTTCTAAATCGTTCAACATATACCTATTTGCAACTTGTTGTGCCTCTTCTTTAGAAATTCCATTTTTCATTTGTCCCGTTCTTGCATTGTAAAGCTGTGCTTCATTAATCCAATAGTAAGGTTCATTTGCTATTTCCAGTAGTTCCAAAGATTGTACGGGTTCATTTGTTGCAAGTTGAGATGTGCCGAGCAAATCATTAAAAGAGGTCTGCAAAGGCGCTACTTTCTTAAAATGGTCACCGTGTATCTCGTCGATATCAGTCCAGCTGAAATACATCCCGCTAATCGTCCACATCAGAAACTGAATCCCTAAAAAGATACCCAAATAGCGGTGTGCTTTTCTAATCCATTTCGCTGTTTTTCTGTTGACCATATTATTTTATTTCGAAAGGGAATTCAATAGTGACTTTTTCCCAACTCATTGAGATTGTTCCGGAAGTCTCAGTTGTTTTGTTTACGTTATACTCTAAATGTTCTTTAATTTCTTCGGAAATTTTAGGTGTCACTTTAAATCGTAATACATCATCATTTTCATTATAGTCGTCCTTACCGTGTTGGTTCCAATTCCTGTTGAAAATGACAGTCCATTCTTCTTGATTCGGAATTACAAAAAATCCATATTTCCCGGCTTTCAATTCTTTACCGTCAATTTCTAAATCCTTATTTGTTTCAAGCCAAGTAGCCATATGGGCACCAGCCTGCCAGACTTGGTCGTATGCCATTAAACCACCGAAAATAATTCTATTCCTCACGCCTGGCGACGAATAATCTATGTGAATATGAGCATCACCTATCATCGCCATTGCCGATGTGTGTGGACTTAGGGTTTTTTTGTTCTCAGATTTAGGTTCACTCTGGGTATGATTGTGCTCTGTCTCTATTTTGGTATTATTCTTTTCTTCATTTTTACATCCGCTGACAGCAACTACCAATAGGATTATCAAAATTTTATATTTCATAAGTATTCAATTAGTTAGATTATATTTTTTTACTTTTTAGACGTAATGAGTTGGCAATTACCGATACCGAACTGAAGCTCATCGCCAAAGCCGCAATCATTGGGGATAGTAGTATTCCGAAAAACGGGTACAGTAGTCCTGCTGCAATAGGGATACCCAGCGTGTTATAAATCATTGCAAAAAAGAGGTTTTGTTTGATATTACGCATTACTACATCACTTAGGTTTCTTGCCTTTACGATACCGTGTAAATCACCTTTCACCAAGGTAATGGCTGCACTTTCAATGGCAACGTCCGTTCCTGTTCCCATTGCGATACCTACATCACTTTTAGCGAGTGCAGGTGCATCATTGATACCATCGCCTGCCATTGCAACCACCTTGCCTTGCTCTTGTAATTTCTCGACTTCTTGTAATTTGTTTTCCGGTAGCATACTTGCTTGAAAATCGGCAAGGTTAAGTTCATCTGCGACAGCTTTGGCGGTGTCGTGATTATCACCAGTAAGCATAATGACCGCAATTCCCTTATTCTGCAAATCCTTGATAGCTTTTGCGCTCGTTTCCTTTATTTTGTCACCTATGACCACGTAGCCTACAACTTGACCTTCAACAGCGAGATAGGAAACCGTTTTCCCTTGTTTTTGGTAGGATTGTGCCTCGTTTTCCATAGCTTCGGTAAGTCTGGCATTTGCCTGTTCCATCATTTTGCCGTTACCTAAAGCCACTTCTTTATCGTTTACTTTACCTTCAACACCTTTTCCAGTTACTGCGTTAAATCCATCTGCTTTTAAAAACTCTGCGTTCTGTTCTTTTCCATATTTTACGGTGGCTTCCGCCAGAGGATGTTCACTTTGGCTGTTCAACGAAACGATGTATTGCAGCACTTCGTTTTCGGTAAACCCCTTGTCGAAAGACCCCACTTTCTCGACCGTTGGTTTTCCTTCAGTTATCGTTCCTGTCTTATCAACAATGAGAGTATCGACCTTGTCCATTTTCTCAAGGGCTTCAGCATTCTTGATAAGCACCCCATTTTGTGCGCCTTTACCAACACCGACCATTACGGACATTGGTGTCGCAAGCCCCAAAGCACACGGACAGGCGATAATCAATACGGCAATGGCATTGACCAAGGCATAAACATAGGCTGGCTCTGGGCCCCAAATTGCCCAAACGGCAAATGTAACAACAGCGATTATAACAACTATTGGCACAAAATATCCCGAAACGGTATCTGCCAACTTTTGGATGGGCGCACGGCTTCGACTGGCATCGTTGACCATCTGTATTATCTGTGATAACAAGGTATCGGAACCTACCTTTTCGGCTTTCATTAAAAAAGATTGGTTACCATTGATTGTTCCGCTACTTACTTTATCATCTATTGATTTGTTTACGGGAATGGGTTCACCAGTAATCATCGATTCGTCGATGGAAGTTTCACCTTCGGTAATCACGCCATCCACGGGAATCTTATCGCCCGGCTTCACACGTAGGATATTGCCCAATTCGATTTTATCGATGGCCACTTCTTGTTCTTCGCCATCAACCACCTTTACCGCTTTATTCGGTGCCAATTTTAAAAGTTCCTTGACTGCGGAATTGGTCTTGCTATGCGCACGAGCTTCCAGAACCTGCCCAAGCAATACCAAAGTTAGAATGACCGTTGCCGCTTCAAAATAGACGTGAACCGTACCGGCTTCGGTCTTGAATTGGTCAGGGAAAAAATCGGGTACGAGCATCCCGAACACGCTGAAGAGCCAAGCAACGCCAGCACCGATACCGATAAGCGTAAACATATTTAAGTTCCACGTCTTTATACTGCGGTAGGCGCGTTCAAAGAACATCCAAGTGGCGTAGAATACCACAGGAATAGAAAGCGCAAATTGAATCCAGTTCCAATATTTTAATTCTAAAACATCATATAAGGGGTTGTTGGGCAACATTTCGGACATTGCGATGATAAAAATGGGCAAGGTAAAAGCGACCGCTATCCAGAACTTTTTAAGAAGTTTTTTATAGGTCTTTTCCTCTGCGGATAAATCGGGTTCCATAGGCACTAAATCCATCCCACAGATTGGACAGCTTCCCGGTTCCTCCTTGATAATTTCGGGATGCATCGGGCAGGTATATTGGGTGTCGGAAGTAGCCGTTAGGTTAACTTCTTCAACCAAATCCATTCCGCAAACAGGACAGTCGCCTGGTTTGTCGTAAGTCTTGTCGCCCTCGCAATGCATCGGACAGTAAAATGTTCCCGTTCCTTGACCTTTGGGTTTCTCAACTTTCTTCTTATCGTGGGTATGCTGATGTTCGCCATTTTGATGGATACTGTATTGCCCACCATCGGCTTTAAGCGCCTCTTGAAATTTCTCTATTGGAATATGGGATTCCATTTCTATGGTCGCTTCGGCTTTTTCTAAATTGACAGTTGCATTGGTAACACCTTCAACTTTAGAGAGCGTTTCTTCTACGTGCGTTCTACAACCATTACAGGTCATTCCGTGTATGTGATAGGTGTGTGTCATTTTACTTAATAGTTTCCGTCACTTTACCACATTTTAGCATTCTATCGCCGAAGTAAGGATTACGAATTTCTTCTTCCGTCGATAACCAATAGCCACCTTCATTATTAAAAGCCATTGGACAATATTGCTGGTACACTTCGCCTGAAGAGATTGATGCGTCGACAATCGCTGTCATTTTCTCTGTCACATCAGAAAACAAGCTTCGTTGTTCTTCAATATCACTTGCTTCTGAAATTTTTGAGAGTAACTCATTTAAAGCTGCATCTTCTGAATTTTCCAAAAGCATTTTTGCGCCAGATTTCGCTTCGTCCATATCTGAATTTACCAATGCGGTTTTAAGGTGGATATAATGCTGAAATTGTTTGCCTACATTTTCATCTTCAAATGACAATTCTGCCATCGTAACAGTATCAGAATTTGATTTGTTTTTATCGTTTTTAGTTTCATTTTTACACGAAACGAAGCTTACCAAAGAAAGCATTACTACTGTTATTTTAATTGCATTTTTCATAAGATATTTGTTTAGATTATTGATTTATTAAATAGTTAATAATGGCCGATTGCACATAGTACGTTTGCACCGACTCGATTTGATTCATCTGAAACTTCAACTGCAATTCCTGAATGTCCAATACATCGTTAAAGTCAATAGTGCCTGTTTCATAATTTTTTACCAGAATTTCTTCGGCATCTTGGGCTTGTTTTAGGTTACGAACTTGTGTGTTGTAAGCGATACGGGCTTGGTTGCGTTGTGATTGCGCTTTCGCGAAAGCGGATTCTAACACATTCAATCGCTGTTCCCGTTGGGTCTCAATTTCTTGCTGGCGCAACTCGTTTTGCCTTGAAATAGATTTATAACGGTTGTTGAAAATGGGGATTGAAACCGAAACCATAGGCATCAATACATCTTTCCCATTATCGCTGAAGTTGACATCGCTGCGTTCCGTTACGGGCAGGTAGTCCACACCAAAACCAATCATAGGCAAATTCTCTCGCTGGTTGAGCAGTTCAGATTGTGCCACCGATTCATAGAGTTTGTCATATTTGAGCAGTTCGGGATTGAGTGATAGCGCTTGATTGTCGTAAAAAGGGGCTTCCTGCGGGATTTCCATTTCGGGAACAACGATAACCGTCATCATTGATTCGCGGTTGAGCAAATTGTTAAAAGCCGTTTGTTCTGCTGTAAATTCTTCTTCCAGCACTTCCTTTTGTTGTTGTAATTCATTTTGTCTAATCTGAAGTCGCAATACATCTACAGCACTCGCTTTGCCCACTTCTACAGATGTGAGTGCAAGTCGTTCATAGGTTTCCAGTAATTGTATGTTCTCATCCAGCACAGCTTGCTTGGCTCTTATAGCATAAAGTCGATAATACGATTGTGCGACCGAAAGTGCGAGCTTGCGCTTTGCAATCGTGATGTCCACATATTCGGCATCTGCCATTGCGATGGCATAATTTTCACGAGCGGTAATGGTGCCAAACCACGGCAACATCTGTTTTACGCCTATTCGTGCACGCTGTGCGCCCACTCTGGTTTCTGGCTCGCTCACAAAATAGCCAGCACTTACTTCGGTATTGGGAATCCAGTTGGCTTCGTTTACCTTTTCTTCGGCGATGCTGTATCGCAATTCAAAGGCTTGAATTTCTGGATTGTTGGCTTCGGCTTCCTGAATGTAGGTTTGTAATTGTTGCGCCTGCCCGCCGATTCCGACAAGAAGTAACGCTAAAAACACGAAGACGTTCAGGTGGGCTTTCGCACTTCGTCTTCGCTCAGTATGAACTTCAGCAGAAACAAACAAAAACACCAGTATATATTTTAATTTCTTCATCTGTTTGCTTTTTTAAGTTGGTATTCCTTTTTCCAGCTGTATAAAACTGGTAATAGGAAATAAGACGTAACGTCGATTATCATTCCGCCAAAAATGGGAATTGCCATCGGTATCATTATATCGCTTCCCTTGCCTGTAGATGTGAGTACGGGAAGTAAAGCAAGCACCGTCGTTACGGTAGTCATCAAACACGGACGGATACGTTTACCTGCGGCTTCCAAAGTGGCGAGACGAATGCCCTTTTTATTGTCTGGTTCGTTGCTTTTGAAAGATTGGTCTAAATAGGTGGCCATAACGACACCATCATCCGTTGCAATACCGAACAGGGCAATAAATCCTACCCAAACGGCCACACTTAAATTGATGGTTTTCATATTGAACAAATCCCGTAGATTTTCGCCGAAAAAACTGAAGTTGAAAAACCAATCTTGCCCGTACAGCCATATCATTATAAAGCCACCTGCAAAAGCTACGGCAATGGCAGTAAACACCATAAGCGATGTAGAAACCGACCTGAACTGGAAATACAAAATCAAGAAAATCACGAGCAAACAAAGCGGTACGACAACCGACAGCGTTTTTTCTGCCCGTAACTGATTTTCATACGTTCCCGTAAAGCGATAGCTCACGCCCTGTGGTACGACCAACGAACCGTTATCAATATTTTCTTGTATTAAGGCTTGGGCATTTTCCACCACATCCACTTCGGCAAAGCCGTCGAGCTTGTCAAACAGCACGTAGCCAATTAGAAAAGTGTCTTCGCTCTTAATAACTTGTGGACCTTGTTCGTATCGAATTTCAACCAATTCGCCCAGCGGTACGGGACTTCCTTTTTCAACTGGAACATAGATATTACGCAAGTCATCTGGATTTGCCCGTAATTCTCGTGGATACCGAACCCGAACGACATAGCGTTCACGACCTTCCACGGTTTGTGTGAGTGGCATACCGCCTACAGCCACTTGAAGAATTTCCTGCACGTCCATTATAGACACGCCATATCGAGCCAATTGGTCTCGCTTAATATCTATGAGCAAGTACGGTTTACCCACGATACGGTCTGCAAAAACAGCTTGTTCCTTAACGCCTTCGGCTTGTTTGAGAATGTCTTCCAATTCCAGTCCGAAGTTTTCAATGGACTTTAAATCAGGTCCTTTTACCTTGATGCCCATAGGTGCCCGCATTCCCGTTTGTAGCATTATCAGTCGAGTTTCGATGGGTTGCAACTTGGGTGCCGATGTCACGCCTGGCAATTTGGTCACTCGAACTATCTCGTTCCAAATATCATCTGGACTTTCAATGTCCGGTCGCCAGTTTCGGTAGTACTCGCCATCTTCATCTTCAATCAAATCATTGCGCGTGGCAGTAGTCTTGAGCGATGCTTCGTCATAGTTTGCATCTTCATCTATCTCATTATTCGGGTTGATGATAAATTTGTCGTTCTTCAGTACAAATAATCCATCCTCATTGAATTTGTAGCGTTGTCGCTCGCCAGAACTATTCCGCATATATTCAGATTTATACTGAATGACATTCTCATACATCGATAACGGGGCAGGGTCGAGTGCGCTTTCGGTTCTTCCCGCTTTTCCCACCACGGTTTCGATTTCTGGAATGCTTGCCACCGCCATATCGAGCTGTTGCAATACACGCTTGTTTTCTTCTACACCTGCGTGTGGTAGGGATGTAGGCATCAAAAGAAATGAACCTTCATTCAGCGCTGGCATAAACTCTTTGCCCGTATTGCGCATTATGATAATACCCAACGTGAGCACCGTAGCCGGAACGATTAAGAATAGATATCGATTCTGAAGTGCCCATCGCAAAATACGTTCATAGTATATCCTGAAAATCGAGAACACACCGAGCAGTCCAAAACAGATAATGAAAACAAATATTAGGTTCATCACAATGCTTCGGTCAAAGCCCAATGGTCGCCAGTATTCTGCTAATAAAACGACGATGGCAACAGATGAAATGATAATGTCAAGCAGGTTTTTGCGCTTTTTGGAAAGCGTGCCACGCATCTTCAAGAACGATGTGATGGCAAAGGCGATAAGAATTAGTCCTAACCAATAACCGTAAACGATAGCGAGAATTCCCAATAAAACAAGCAAGCCATTAATGGCATACTGTGTACGTTCTCGCACACTCGTCTTACGGAAAAGAAATGCCGCAATGGGCGGAATGAGAAACAACGCAATGATGAGCGAAGCTGTAAGTGCCATTGTTTTGGTAAAGGCAAGCGGACGAAACAGTTTTCCTTCGGCACCTATCATTGTAAATACGGGTAGGAAACTGATAATGGTCGTCAGGACAGCTGTTAGGATAGCACCAGAAACTTCGGCAGTTGCGTTGTAGATGATTTCGTTTGTGGTGTATTCCTTACCATTTTCATTAAGGCGAAGCTTTTCATCTTCCAAGTGCCGTATCATATTTTCAGCAAGTATCACGCCCACGTCCACCATTGTACCGATGGCAATGGCAATACCGGAAAGTGCGACGATGTTTGCATCTACATTAAAGAGCTTCATCGTGATAAAAACCATCAAAACAGCTACGGGCAATAATCCTGAAATAAGGATGGATGCACGTAGATTGAACACCATAATGATAATAACTAAAATGGTAATCAAGATTTCCAAAGTCAAAGCTTCGTTGAGCGTGCCCAGCGTTTCTTGTATGAGTTCGGTACGGTCGTAAAATGGCACGATGGTTACTTGTGAGGTGCGACCATCTGATAAAATTTTTGTGGGAAGTCCAGAACTAATTTCAGCGATTTGAGCCTTGACATTATTAATAACTTCCAACGGATTTGCGCCATAGCGAGCGACTACAACACCACCTACAACTTCGGCACCTTCCTTATCGAGAATGCCACGTCTGGCAGCAGGTCCCAAATGAACGTTTGCTACGTCTTTAATGCGGATGGAAGTAAAGTTTTCTGAATTTACTACAGCATCTTCGATATCTGCTATGGACTTGACGTAGCCCAATCCGCGCACGAGATATTCCGCTTGATTGATTTCGAGGGTTTGTGCGCCTATGTCTTGATTGCTCTGCTTTACAGCTTTGACCACATCGCCCATACTCACATTGTATTGGCGCATTTTTTCTGGGTCGATATCCACTTGATATTCCTGAACATAGCCACCTATGGAAGCTACTTCAGAAACACCGCTTGCAGATGATAAACCGTACTTTACATAATAATCCTGAATGCTACGCAATTCCTGTAAATCCCAACCGCCTGTTACCTTGCCGTCTTTATCGCGACCTTCCAGCGTGTACCAAAATATCTGCCCGAGTCCTGTGGCATCTGGCCCAAGAGATGGATTGACACCATAGGGCAAAAGGTTTGCAGGAAGTGAGTTCAGTTTTTCGAGTATGCGACTGCGCGACCAGTAGAACTCGATATCTTCTTCAAAAATGATGTAGATGCTGGAAAACCCAAACATAGAAGAACTACGAATGGTTTTTACGCCTGGAATACCCAAAAGGGAAGTGGTAAGCGGATATGTGATTTGGTCTTCAATATCCTGCGGCGAGCGACCTTGCCACTTTGTAAAAACAATTTGTTGGTTCTCGCCAATGTCAGGTATGGCATCTACTGCAACTGGGTCTGTGGGCAGAAAGCCAGTTTCCCAATTAAAAGGCGCATTGACCACGCCCCAACCCACAAATAGGGCAAGTAGTAGAACGGCAACAAGTTTGTTTTCTATGAGAAATTTAATGCTCTTATTTAGCATAGCATTTTGATTATTAGATAATTGGAATTACGTGCTGCAAAAAATGACAAACACGAGTTTTAGCCCACTACAGCGTAGCTGTTGGGCTTCATTCAAAAAATCTAATAATCAAATTAAAAAAGTCTGGTGCAGCACTTGCACATCCCGTTTGACAAAGGGTCGCGGGTAATCTTCAAAAGGAACTTCTTCAGATTTGGTTCCTTCAAATAAATTTATATAAGAGTATGTAAATGCAGCGATGAACGTTTGCTGCTCGAATGAAAGTGTGTCAAAAGATATTTTAAGGTCGTCTTTGCCTTCCTTTACAATTTGCTGGTCAGTACAACAATCTTTTTCGGAAAGCATCAGTTTTTCGCATCCCTTATTTGCCTGTGATTTTTCCATTCCGCAGGTATCAGCTTTTGAGAACAAACTGAAATCGACCAAAGAGTCCCCACAATAATGCATATCCACAGTAAATGACATTGTAGAGAACATCACTACAAAAGCCATTGAGATGGATAATATTTTATGGAAAACTTGTTTCATTGTTGCAAAATTACAAAAATTTAACAGTTTTTATTGGGATTAACAAAAATTTAATTTTGCTGCAAACTAAATTTAATGGACTGATATGAATAAAAATTAGACTTTTAAACTAAAAACTAACCACGCTATCCAATGCATCGTCAGCCTATTTGTGAATGAAAATTTTTTAAATATGAGAGTAGTCTATGTATTTAGTCGACATCTGACTTTCTGGGAAGAACTATCTTTTCTTTAGTACGTAATCCAATGCCTCGCCTTTAATTTCAGCCTTTGATTTACGATTATTTTGAAGTAACCATTCGTTCAGACGGTTGATATCAAAAAATATCAATTTACCATTTGGTTTACTGTGGGGAACAATTCCTGCGGAAGTTAGCTTGTACAAATAACTTCGAGAAATGCCAGTATAATCACAGGCTTCTTCCAAGGTAAGTACCTGTTTTGTACCTAACAATAAACTCTCTATTCTATTGAGTTTTTCTTGAATTTCAATGTTGTCCATCCTAACTTATTTAAAGTCCAAAATTCTATAAAGTGTATCGTTTCTTTTAGTAGAATTCTGAAACTAAAGGTATAAAGAAGGAAAAATAATGTAGACTAAAACTGGTATTAGTTATGCACAAAATGCATAAAATAAGTCACTTATATAGTTTCAGATACAAATGAAATTAAATTTTATTGACTTAATAAATTTGATTATCAAATGATTGATTTTGATATTATATTAGTTTGAGGAAAACAGGATAAATCTTTAGTTATTAACAAATTATACGGTTGTTTCCATAATATCGAGTTCTAAAGTCGGAACTAAATTAGCAGCTTCCTTCATTTTCTTGTCAATTATTTTTGCATAAATTTCGGTCGTCCTTATTTCTTTATGCCCTAATCGTTTTGAAACTGTATAGATGTCAGCGCCATTTTCAAGTAATAATACAGCGTTAGTGTGGCGAGCAGAATGAAAAGTAATGTGCTTAGTGATTCCCGCAAACATACACCATCGCAATAGTTGAAGATTCATATGCGCACTATAACGTAGGTTTGTAAAAACCCTGTCTTTCGGTTCAGAACGTTCGCCCAATAGTTCTCTGGCTTGTTTAGAGATATATAAATATTCCATACCCTCGGTCTTTTTCTGTTTAAAGACGATACGGAAAATTTTATTACCAGAATTGTCAATTCCTTCGTCCCTAACTTCAGACCACGTTAGCTTATGAATATCCGACCATCTTATGCCTGTTAATGCAGAAAATAAAAAAGCCTGTTTAAAGACTTTAATCTTGCAAGGTGTTTTCGCAAGGCTTTTCAATTCGTCTGAAGTCAAATATTCTCTTTTGGATTCGCCCATCGCAAATCCTTTCACTTTTGTAATCAGATTTTCTTTTAGATATCCTTCATCAAATGCAGCTCGCATAGCGGCCTTGAATTTGTTGAAATAGGTATGTTTCGTGTTTTGAGATAAGTTTTTTTCGCTTTTGGTAACCGCAACAGTATCGAGGTATTTTTTAAATCCCTTGATGAAATCAATATCTATATCATTGAATGTAATATGATTGGGACAGTACCTTTCTAAATGCTTTTGAGCAGCATCCCAATTATCATAGTTGCCTTTAGTTTGATAGCGTTCTTCTTTTTTGAGGTCATAAAAATCTATAAAGCTCGTCCGTCCTCTGGAATTATTTTGGATTTTATATTTCCCTTGATAAATTTCTGCCTTACGAATAGCCAGAATTTGTTGAGCCAATTCAAGCTGTTCCTTATTTTTCTTTTTTTCGAAAGCTGAGTTGGGATTAGTAATGAGATAAAGCTCTAAATATTCAAATTCTCGAATATGCTTTATCTTTCCTTCGGAAGTGGTTTTATGTCCTTTATAAAATTCAATATAAAGACTTGTCTTGCCACTTTTCAATTTTTTCTTTCTGAGATGGATTTTCATACGAGGTGTAATTTTTACACCTCGGGTGTAAAAAATAATTTCGAGGTGTAAATTAGATGTAATAAAAGTATGAAAATCGGATAACCAAGAGAAAGTAAAACTTCGAGAGTTATCAACAGTCATTTGATTTACAGGCAATTAAACCCAATTGAAATCAAATAATATTAGCAACTATTTCCCTATACAAAAATTAGCGAAAATATTCCCCAATAATTCATCATTGGTGACTTGTCCTGTAATCTCACCTAAATGATATAGTGCTTCACGTACGTCAATGGCCATTAAATCGCTAGAAAGTTCTGCTTTCATACCGAATTGCACTTTTTCTATTTCTTCTAATGCTTTTAATAGTGAGTTGTAATGACGTGTGTTGGTGACAATAGTCTCATTATTACGGAGTGCTCCTGTATTTACAAATTCTAAAAGGCTGTTTTGTAATTCCTCAACACCTTCTCCCGTTTTTGCGGATAGATATTTGACCTCATTTAAATAAGTAGCTATTTTTTCTTTATCTGTTTCCGAAAGTGTATCGGCTTTGTTCACCAATAGAACTAAAGGTTTTAAAGGATTCTGATTTTTTATTTTTTCAAAATCAATGACAATATTTTTCAACTTTTGATCATCTGCCAAAAGTTTAGATCCATCAACCAATAACAATACTACCTGGGCCTGTTCAATTTTTTCAAAGGTTTTTTTAATGCCCATTCCTTCCACAACATCTTCGGTTTCCCGAATACCCGCGGTATCAATAAATCGAAATCCTATTCCACCAATTGAAATCTCATCTTCTATAGTGTCTCTGGTTGTTCCTGCAATATCTGATACCAACGCACGGTCTTCATTTAAAAATGCATTTAAAAGGGTAGATTTGCCCACATTTGGCTCGCCTACTATGGCAACGGGTATTCCATTTTTTATCACATTGCCGACAGCAAAAGAATCAATCAATCCTTGTAATACTTTTTGAATTCGAGCCAATAGGTCTTTGAACGCGGTTCGGTCGGCAAATTCTACATCTTCTTCCGAAAAATCGAGCTCAAGTTCAATTAGGGATGCAAAATTTAAAAGTTCTGTTCGTAATTGTTTTATTTCATTGCTAAAACCACCGCGCATTTGTTGCATGGCAATTTGGTGGCTAGCGGCATTATCACTGGATATAAGGTCGGCAACAGCTTCTGCCTGACTCAAATCCATCTTACCATTTAAGAAAGCTCTTAGCGTAAATTCTCCCGCATCAGCAGTTCTGCATCCGTTTCTTAGGAATAACTGTATGATTTGTTGCTGGATATAGGGAGAACCATGGCAAGATATTTCTACGACATTTTCACCAGTATATGAATGCGGATTTTTGAAAACCGAAACAAGGGCTTGATCCATGGTGTTTTTTTCATCCATAATATAACCTAAATGAATGGTGTGGCTTTTTTGGTCTTCAAGTATTTTGCCAGATGCCGATTTAAAATGTTTTGATGCTATTGTAATTGCTTCCGGACCAGAAAGTCTAATGACTGCAATTGCTCCTGCGCCTGCGGGAGTTGCTAATGCTACTATAGTATCTGTTTTAATCATCGTGCAAAAATAATCAATTATTACCTGTTGTTCTTTTCTTAATTTTCAAGTGTTATATTTTCTGTATTCAATTATATAGTAATTTTGCGTGTTATAAATTATAATCAGAAAATGAAAAAAGTATTTGTTTTAGTAGTATTTATGTTTGTTTCTTTTGCGGGAGTTGCTCAAAACGACACTACCGAATCTTCTAGCGAAATAACCTTGGAACAAGAAAAGGAAATGGAAGAGGTAAAGAAAAAGGTTGAAAAAGCAGAAGCGAAAGCTAAAAAAGAAAAGAAAGAGGCTGCGGAACAAAAAAAGATCGAAAAATTACAAAAGCAGATCAAGAACAAAGAAAAATCTATTTCAAGCGAAAAAAAGCAAATTGAAAAGTTAAAAGCCCAACTAGAAAAAGGTAAAGTTAAGGGTACTCTTTCTCCTGTAGATATTCAGAAAAAAGAAGATAAAATTGCTAAGAGCCAAATAAAATTAATGAAGGAGCAAGAAAAACTTAAAAAGCTGAATAGAAAACTTTAAAGGCTCTTTTTGTAACATTTATGCGATTTATGCGTCTTATTTGTAGTATTCATCATTAAATCAATCAAAAATGGAACTAGTAAATAAAAATTCAATCGCAGTACGTGAAGACCGAAATCTATTGGTCATAACACATTTATCTCAATATTTAGATTTTGTAACGGGTTTTGGCGGACTACTTGTACCGTTGGTAATTTGGCTAACGACCAAAGATTCTGTTATAGGTATGGACGAGCATGGCAAATCGGTTATTAATTTTCAATTGACCTTGATCTTGTATTTGGTTATTGGTATACCTGGAATATTATTGTTTGGACTGGGAATATTATTATTGATTTTTGCAGGTATTTTATCTATAGTGATGCCCGCTGTCA
The DNA here is from genome assembly GCF_003075045.1 of Maribacter litoralis. Lineage (GTDB taxonomy): Bacteria > Bacteroidota > Bacteroidia > Flavobacteriales > Flavobacteriaceae > Maribacter > Maribacter litoralis. The sequence goes on from NZ_QCZD01000006.1 coordinate 37,259, forward strand.
ATGCTATTAGAGCTAGTAATGGAGAATCGCCCAGTTATTTCGGAACGTTTAGATTTATTTCATAAACGAGTTAATAAGACAAAAAAAAAGGGTCAGTTGAAAAACTGACCCTTTTTAATTTATGAATATTTGGTAAATAGTTAGCTATTCAGCATAACCGGCATTACCAACATTGTTACATATTCGCCTTCATCTAAACCATCGGAAGGGGTAAGTATACCGGCCCGGTTAGGTAAGCTCATTTCTAAAGAAACTTCATCTGAGCTTAAGTTGTTCAACATTTCAGTTAAGAACCTTGAGTTAAACCCTATTTGCATGTCATCACCTTGGTAAGCACAAGTCAATCTTTCTTCGGCCTTGTTAGAATAATCGATATCCTCTGCAGATATATTTAATTCTGCACCAGCGATCTTTAAACGAATTTGGTGTGTTGTTTTATTGGAAAATATAGAAACCCTTCTTACAGAACTTAAAAATTGGTTTCTTGCTATTGTAAGCTGATTAGGATTCTCTTTAGGAATTACCGCTTCGTAATTAGGGTATTTACCATCTATTAATCTACAGATAAGCTCTGTATCTTCAAAACTGAACTTGGCATTACTTTCATTATACTCAATAAGGACGTCTGATTCACTGCCTGCTAAAATTCCCTTTAACAATGTCAAAGGCTTTTTAGGCATAATAAATTCTGCAACTTGAGATGCCCTAACATCTGTACGTTGATACTTCACCAATTTATGTGCATCTGTTGCAACAAAGGTTAAATTCTCTGGTGAGAACTGAAAGAAAACACCGCTCATTACAGGTCTTAAATCATCGTTACCGGCAGCGAAAATGGTTTTATTGATCGCAATAGCAAGAATATCACCAAGCAAGGTTGTTGAACTTGGGCTGGTAAGTTCAACTGCTTTTGGAAATTCCGCTCCGTCCGCATATGCTAAAGCATATTTACCGTGATTAGAGCTGATCTCTACCGTATTGTTATCTTCAACTACGAAAGTTAATGGCTGTTCTGGAAAAGTTTTCAGCGTTTCTAAAAGTAATCTTGCCGGTACTGCAATTGTGCCTTCGTTATCAGAATCTACAGTGATCACAGAACTCATGGTAGTTTCTAAATCAGACGCCGATACGGTTAGTTTGTCCTTTTGCAAGTCGAACAGGAAATTATCTAGTATTGGTAATGTATTACTGTTGTTGATTACACCTCCTAATATTTGGAGTTGTTTTAGCAAATAGGTACTTGAAACTATAAATTTCATTCTTTAAATTTTATTGATATCGTTCTTGAAATTATCAAGAAAAATAGGTTTTAATCCTTAATGTTGGCAGTTTTCAATATCAGCAAAGATATTTTAATTGCCCTTTTTTAAGAAACAAACTTATTAACAGTTTGTTGTTGGTCAAGGTACGGTATACTACTAGTTATTACTGCATTATGCTCATTAAATTTTTATTAGTACACTAGTTATTAACTTTTACTATTTTGTGTTAGTACTAAAGTACATCAACCTGCACAATAAATCTACACTATAATGGCTATTCAAAATCTACCATTATAGTGTCTCTATAATCTAACCCTAAAAGGGTAGAGGCTCCACCAACGGTTGTAAGGTTGCTTTTAAATATAGCCAATTCTATGTATTCTGACGAATTAAAAATTGCCAATAGGTCTCCCGCACTTTTTCTATGATTCTTCTCTACACTATAGTCTATAAAGTCATTATAGGCTTTATGAATCGTATTGATTTTATGATTACGAGCCAAAAGGGTGTAATTTCTATCTTTTCTGTAAGCATCGAATAGATTTTTTCTAATATTCGTTACTACATTACCATAGTTATCAATATAAATGACACTGCCAATAATTTTCTTGCCATCTTCTACGATTCTAGGCGCAAATTCCCTTAAATTCTTTAAATCTATAAAAGGCTTGCCTACCAATTCTAAGGTACCACCACGTGCTATATGACAGGCAACCTGTATAAAGACATTAAGAACGGGGAATGAGTTTGCGATTGAATCTGGTAAGTGTATTTCAAATACTTTTTCCGGAGTCATTTCAGATGTGATAAGCCCAATGACACCGGTGTTTGCGCTTATAAAGTAATGTCCGTTGACCAAAGCTACAATGTGCTTGTTGTCTGGAGTTTCTTCTGAATCTACACCAACAATATGTATAGTGCCTTTAGGGAAACTGTTGTATGAATTAGATAAAATATATGCACATTCTTGAATGTTGAACGGCATGATATCATGCGAAATATCAACAATTTTCGCATCGGGCAATTCGGTATATATGGAGCCTTTTAAAACAGCTACAAAGTGATCTTTTAATCCGAAATCTGTTGTTAGGGTGATTATTGCCATACAGCAATGTTGATATGTTTTTGGTTAGTCAAACTTAAAATTTGCTTAAATTTGATATACAAAACTAAACAAAAAAACAGCGATTAGAAATTAATATTCGCTAACTATAAATCATTATAAAAACGACTGTTTGAACGAGATAATTCTAGAACTTACCGAAATTAGCCCAAGAGAATTTTTTGGGCAGCAAAACGAGCATATTGATTTATTGAAAAAGTACTTTCCGAAGTTGAAAATTGTTGCCCGTGGCAATAAAATCAAAGCCTTTGGAGACGAAGAACTTTTAGAAGAGTTTGAAAGGCGGTTCGATTTACTTACCCAGCATTTCATAAAGTACAATAAGTTGGACGAAAATAGCATTGAACGTGTACTCACAAGTTCAGATGACCAAGAGCTACAATCGTCAAAAAACAGCGGCGAAACTTTGGTACACGGTGTCAGCGGCAGATTAATAAAAGCGCAGACCGCCAACCAACGTCGTTTGGTAGATGCCTCTAAAAAGAACGATATGGTTTTCGCTATTGGCCCGGCCGGTACAGGAAAAACATATACCGGTGTAGCGCTAGCAGTAAAAGCATTAAAAGAAAAACAGGTCAAGAAAATCATCTTGACAAGACCAGCTGTTGAAGCTGGGGAAAATCTTGGTTTTTTGCCGGGTGATCTAAAGGAAAAGCTAGATCCTTATATGCAGCCTTTGTATGATGCCCTTAGAGATATGATCCCTGCCGAAAAATTGGTACATTATATTGAAAACGGTACCATACAGATCGCTCCTATGGCATTTATGCGTGGTAGAACTTTAGATAATGCCTTTGTTATTCTAGATGAGGCACAAAATACCACTCATGCCCAAATGAAAATGTTTTTGACCAGAATGGGTAGAAACGCGAGATTTTTAATTACTGGAGATCCTGGGCAGATAGATTTACCGCGTAGAACAATTTCAGGGTTAAAAGAGGCTTTACTTATTTTAAACAATGTTGAGGGTATTGAGGTTATATACCTAGATGATAAAGATGTAATTCGTCATAAGTTGGTTAAAAAGGTAATTGACGCATATAAGACTATTGAACATCACAATTAAAAAATTTCATGGCAAATAATACTATTTACGAAACAGAATTTAATTTTCCGGGACAAAAAGATGTCTATAAGGGCAAAGTGAGATCGGTCTATACTTTAGAGAATGATAGGTTGGTTATGATCGCTACAGATAGGTTGTCTGCATTTGATGTGGTGATGCCAAAAGGAATTCCTTACAAAGGGCAGATCTTAAATCAGATTGCTACCCAAATGATGGCATCTACAGAAGATATTGTTCCAAATTGGCTAACGGCTACTCCTGATCCCAACGTTGCCGTAGGTGTTGCCTGTGAACCTTTTAAAATTGAAATGGTAATTCGTGGCTATTTATCCGGTCATGCGGCAAGAGAATATAAATTGGGTAAAAGAATGCTTTGCGGGGTTGCAATGCCCGATGGTATGAAAGAAAACGATAAATTTCCTAGTCCGATTATTACTCCTGCCACCAAAGCTGAAATGGGTGATCATGATGAAGATATTTCAAAGGAGGATATTTTAAGCAAAGGAATTGTTTCTGCTGAAGATTATGCACTTCTTGAAAAGTATACATATGCACTCTTTCAACGAGGTACTGAAATAGCCGCAGATAGAGGGTTGATATTAGTGGATACCAAATATGAATTTGGAAAGACCAAAGACGGTGAAATTGTTTTAATCGATGAAATCCATACTCCCGATTCATCACGATATTTTTATTCTGAAGGATACCAAGAAAGACAAGATGCGAACGAGCCTCAAAAACAACTTTCAAAAGAGTTTGTAAGACAGTGGTTGATAGCAAATGATTTCCAAGGATTGGAAGGGCAAACTGTTCCAGAAATGTCAGACGAGTATATAGAATCTGTTTCAGAAAGGTATATTGAGCTTTACGAACATATAACCGGCGAACCTTTTGTAAAAGCCGATACTACTCATATTCACGATAGGATCAATAGAAATGTTTTAAATTATTTAGAGAGCTTATAAAGCTATCTAAGTAAAGACTTAAGCGAAAAGTTTTTCTTTTCTTTTAAACGCGATATAATCTTTAAAAAGGCGACTGCTGTAATATAAGCGTCGCCTAATGCTGTATGTCTATCTTTTCTGGAGATAGAAAATTTTTCTGCAAGTTCGTCTAATGAGTAGTTAGATTTTGGTTGTACTAAATAAGATTTTATGAGTGTTTTTTTATAAATGACACCCGTATCAAGTACCGTATTTTTCAGTTTAGGCAATCCATGTCTCTCTAAAGCTGTGTTTAGCATACCCATATCAAACCCTGCATGGTGGGCGACAATAATTGCATTACCAACATATTCAAGGAATTTTTGCATTGCTGAAATTTCACTTATACAATCTCTTTGACCGTTTTTTAATAAGCCATGTACATGTACGGTCTCTTTATTGAATTTCTCTTGCTCTAAATAGATGTCGAATACATCTTGAACAGAGATGATCTCTTTTTTGATTTTTACGGCTCCAATAGATAATATACGATCTTCTTCAAAGCTAAAACCGGTCGTTTCAGTGTCAAGAACAACAAAAACCAAGTCATCAAAATTTTTACTTTGAGTTTCCTTGAATAGATTCTCATAGCTTTTCCAAAATTCCGGAAGATTCTTTGGTGTTTTTTTAAATAGTCCCATTAACCTAAAATATTAGTGACTTTAAAACGTAGCGTAATTAATTCTTGTATTTCTTTGATGGCCTTGAAAGTACGCTTTAATTTCATTTTCTCTTGTTTTGTCAACTGTTCCAACTCAATAAACCTCCCAGAATCATGATGTGACAAACCTTGTTTGGTCCTAAATTTTAATAAGGCCTTGGTGGCGTACGAACAAGCTAAGTAAAGCTCTTTGTTGTTCGGTTCTAATTCAGCTAGTTTTTCATAGCGTTCCCAAGTATTGCTAATTGCTTTTACTGAGTGGGACAAAATTAGCACTCTCGCTGCATCGATCAAAGGTCTTAACGCTCTGCTTTTTAAATCGAAGAAATCTTTATGTTGACCATCCTGTTCTACCAGAAACTGTCTGAAAAATCCGGTAGGCGAAGGACTCTGTAGTGCTCCGTTCGCTAAATGCACCAAAAATATAGGATACTTATCTACGGTTCTAAAAATGTGATCGGACATATTATCTAACAAACTTCGTTCACCATAGGCCAAGCTATAATCGAAAAATATGGAAGACATCAATACTTCATTAGGTCCAGGGTTACTGATCCAGTAAGATAATTTGTTTTTCCATTCTTGTAGGCTAAGGCACCATTTGGGATTAGAAGCCATCATGTCGGCAGGGCAATATTCGTAACCAATTACATTTAAAGCCTTTGTTACGTGTTTTGAAAGTTCTAAAAAATAAGTGGTAGTTTTAGGTAAATCTTCCTCTGGTACATCTTCAAATACCAATGCATTATCTTGATCGGTATGTAAAAGTTGTTCACTTCTACCTTGGCTTCCTAAAGCCAACCATGCGAACTTTACGGGTGGTGGAGTACCCATTTTGTTGATGGATATTTCTACTACTTGTTTTATACATGTATCGTTCAGTTCAGATATGATTTTGGCAATAATTCCTAAAGGAATGTTTTGCTCCAAGTATCCCGCTAAAAGTACCATTATACTCTTTCTAAGCTGCTTTATCTTTTTTGTTCGAGTAGCACGTTTTATGGCTTTGACTAAAACAGCAGGGTTGTCACCCAAGGAGACCATTAAGTCATGTTTAGATAATATGCCTAATGCAGCTGTATTTGGTGTGCCATCTTCCGTAATGACCAAATGACTGATGTTACTCTTCATCATAGCCATTTGAGCTTGGGTTATGGTTAGGTTTTTTGGATAGGTAATTACAGGGGAGGCCATTATTGTTTTTACCGATGCCGTAATGGGCTGCTTTCCTGTAATAACTTTATTTCTAAAATCTTTATCTGTAATAATGCCAACAGGTAATTCTTTGCTGACCACGAGTATGGACCCAATTTGCTTTTTGGTCATTAGCTCGGCAGCCTTTTGTATGCTTGTTCTAGTTGAGCAAGTAATCAGTTTTTTGGAATAGCTTGCTAATTGTAAATCTGGTAGAACAACTTCTTTATTGATCTCTTCATTATCTTCAATATCATAAAGCTGTCCCTTTTGACTTTTTGCATACGGATTACGGGTGTTAGAGGCAAAACTCTCCATTAAAAAAATAGTTACCTGCTCGTTCTGTTTTGCAATAGGTTTAAAAAGATCTATTGGAATTCCGTAAATAATGGATTCCTCATGAGCTCTGGCTTCTAGTTTGTAATTTTCATTTGCAAAAAGTGGTCGTAAACCAAATATATCGCCTTCGTCACAGTAGTCTAGTATGTTTGAGGTTGCAGGGTTGTTCAATGTTACCGCACCTTTATGTACCATGTAGAAATGTGAATGTTGGTTTTCATCTACTGTAAAAATGACACTATTTTTCTCCTTATATACAATGATAACCTGTTCGGCTAACTGAAATAAAGATGTGTTGTCAAGTACATTGAACGGGGGATAGTTTTTAATGAAATCCGCGACCCTTTCAGAAATAAGATTTTTCATAAATTAAAGTTAGCAGAATAATCCTTGATATAAAAGGAGATGTTATTAACGATTGTTTTACTGATAAAACCGGAACTTTTAACAATCACTCAAGAAAACACCGACTGCTAAGCCACCTTCTGAGGTTTCTTTATATTTTGAATTCATGTCCTTAGCGGTTTCCCACATGGTCTGTACCACTTTATCTAGTGGGACTTTAGCTGCAGAAGGATCAGAACCCAATGCTAGTTCTGCAGCATTGATCGCTTTTATGGCACCCATGGAATTTCTTTCTATACATGGTATCTGTACTAGTCCGCCAATGGGGTCACAGGTAAGTCCCAAATGATGTTCCATTGCTATTTCTGCCGCCATTAGTACTTGTTCTGGCGTGCCACCCAGTAACTCGGCCAGCGCACCTGCAGCCATTGCAGATGATACGCCTATCTCGGCTTGGCATCCACCCATTGCGGCCGAAATTGTAGCTCCTTTTTTAAAGATGCTGCCAATTTCTCCTGCAACTAATAAGAACTGTTTTATATGTTCGAAATTACCTGCATGATTTTCAATGACCATATAATACATTAATACGGCAGGTATAACACCCGCACTGCCATTGGTCGGTGCGGTTACCACACGGCCTAGAGATGCATTTACTTCATTTACACTTAAGGCAAAACAGCTTACCCATTGTAAAATTTGCCTAAACTTCACTTCTGTTTGTCTAATACTTTGTAGCCATTCTTGTGGGGAGGAGTAGGGAAGGTCACTCTTTAATTTATTGTGCATTTCAAAAGCCCTACGCTTTACATTTAATCCACCGGGCAAAGTTCCTTCGGTATGGCATCCGGTGTACATGCATTCAAGCATGGTAGCCCAAATTCTATTGAGCTCATGATCTATAATTTCTTCATCCCTTAAAGAAAGTTCGTTTTGCAAAACAAGGTCAGATATCTTTAAGCCTTCACTTTTACAGAATTCGAGCAACTCGGTGCCCTTTTGCACAGGAAAAGGAAACTTTTGGAACATGTCAACTTTTCGCTTGGCATTTTTTCTGTCTTCACCAACTACAAACCCACCACCTATGGAATAATAGGTTTTGGAAATTTTTCTGCCGGATTTCAATTTTGCCTGAAATTTTAATCCGTTAGCATGAAAGGGTAAAAACTTTTTATTGAATATAATATGCTTGCTTGGATCAAAGGTAATACTGTATTTACCATCTAAGAGTAACACATGGTCGTTCTTGATGGTCTTTATTAGCGGGTCTATGGTTTCTATAGGTACTAATTCGGGATCTGCACCTAGTAAGCCTAGCATTACGGCATAGTCTGTGGCATGGCCTCTACCTGTTAAAGAAAGAGAGCCATAAAGATGAACCTCTACTTCTTCTACTTTTTCAAGATTGTTTTTAGAGCTTAAACGTGCCAGCCAACGTTCTGCGGCGCGCCATGGTCCAAGAGTATGTGAGCTGGAAGGCCCAACGCCTATCTTTAACATATCAAAAACGCTAATGCTTTCTATCTCCAAATCTTATCGGTTTTTGTAGGCTAAGGTACAATGTTTCGATAACCTTTTTACTATACTAAATTGGCATATTTATTATGGGTTGAAACATAATAATGACATCATGTCAGTTTTTTGTGCTTGGCATATTGTTTGTCATTTACTAAGCGATTGTAAAATAAAGCACTTAATTTAAAACATATAAAATGAGTAAGATTATAGGAATAGATTTGGGTACTACCAACTCCTGTGTTTCCGTAATGGAAGGTAATGAGCCAGTGGTAATTCCAAATGCAGAAGGAAAAAGAACTACACCATCTGTCATCGCTTTTGTTGATGGAGGTGAAATTAAAGTTGGTGACCCGGCAAAAAGACAAGCGGTAACCAACCCTCATAAAACCATTTATTCTATTAAAAGGTTTATGGGTAATAAATATTCAGAGTCTAGTAAAGAAGCTGGTAGAGTACCTTATAAAGTAGTAAAAGGTGATAATGATACACCAAGAGTAGATATTGATGGTCGTTTATATTCTCCACAAGAATTATCTGCAATGATTCTTCAGAAAATGAAGAAAACTGCAGAAGACTATTTAGGTCAAGATGTTTCTCGTGCGGTAATTACTGTACCTGCATATTTTAACGATGCACAGAGACAAGCTACTAAAGAAGCTGGTGAAATTGCCGGTTTAACCGTAGAGCGTATCATTAACGAACCTACCGCGGCATCTTTGGCTTATGGTATGGATAAAAAAGATACCGATCAGAAGATAGTTGTTTTTGATTTTGGTGGTGGTACACATGATGTATCTATCTTAGAGTTGGGTGACGGTGTATTTGAAGTATTGGCTACCGATGGTGATACACACTTAGGTGGTGATGATGTTGATCAGAAGATTATAGATTGGTTGGCAGAAGAGTTCAAAGCTGAGGAAAGCTTAGATTTAAGAGATGATTCAATGGCTTTACAACGTTTGCGTGAAGCAGCTGAAAAAGCTAAGATAGAGTTGTCATCATCTGCACAGACAGAAATTAATTTACCATATGTAACGGCTACAGCTTCTGGACCAAAGCACTTGGTAAGAACTTTAACGAGATCTAAGTTTGAGCAATTAATTGCTGATTTGGTTAAGAGAACTATTGAGCCATGTGAAACTGCAATGAAAGCAGCGGGACTTTCTAAGAGCGATATTGATGAAATTATCTTAGTTGGTGGTTCTACAAGAATACCAGCTGTACAAGAGGCAGTTGAGAAATTCTTTGGTAAGAAACCTTCTAAAGGTGTTAACCCAGATGAGGTTGTTGCAATTGGTGCAGCTATTCAAGGTGGGGTTTTAACAGGTGATGTTAAAGATGTATTGTTATTGGATGTTACACCACTTTCATTAGGTATTGAAACTATGGGTAGTGTAATGACCAAGTTGATAGAGGCAAATACTACGATACCAACTAAAAAGTCTCAGGTATTCTCTACAGCAGCGGATAACCAACCATCGGTTGAAATTCATGTGTTGCAAGGAGAAAGACCAATGGCGAATGATAACAAGACCATCGGTAGATTCCATTTAGACGGTATTCCACCAGCAAAAAGAGGTACTCCACAAATTGAAGTAACTTTTGATATTGATGCTAACGGTATCATTAAGGTATCTGCGACTGATAAGGCTACAGGTAAATCTCAAGATATCCGTATTGAAGCTTCTTCTGGTTTAACCGAAGAAGAAATCAAAAAGATGAAAGCTGAAGCTGAGGCAAATGCCGAGTCTGATAAGAAAGCTAAAGAAACTGCCGATAAGCTTAATGAAGCTGACGGTATGATTTTCCAGACCGAGAAGCAGTTAGAGGAATTTGGTGATAAATTATCTGATGATAAGAAAAAACCAATTGAAGAGGCTTTAACAGAATTGAAAGCTGCTTACGAGACGAAAGACATAGCGGTTATTACACCAGCTTTAGATAAAATCAACGAAGCTTGGAAAGTAGCTTCTGAAGAAATGTACAAAGCGCAAGCTGATGCCCAAGGTGCTGGTGCTCCTCAAGGAGAGCCAACTGCAGACAGCGGTGCTTCTGAAGGTGATAATGTTGAAGACGTAGACTTCGAAGAGGTTAAGTAATATAACTTTAACTTGATATATAAAAGGGACGGTATTTACCGTCCCTTTTTACTTTTATAGTAATTTATTTTGAACCAAGTATTATTAAACTAATTTTACAGTATGATTAGAAATTACTTTCAAACATTTTTTACTGTATTCATTTCGGTTCTAGGAACAATACAAGGACAGGAGATACAAATTTTTACCGTTGAAGATTTTGATTTAATGGGCGATGTAAAAAAATGTTTGGTGAGTACCGACTATGGTAAAGAAGAATACGACTTTAATAAAAACGGTTTGCTGACAAAGTCGGTTACCAGGTATAATGAACAAGATTATGATGTGGTTTATTATAAGTATAGTAAAGGAGAGCTTTTGGAAAAGCGTTCTGAATCGTACAGAAACAACACGTTTGATGCAAGTACATCGATAGCTCACTTTTATGAAATAGACTCAACGGATAATATAAAAATTCAAGAACGTATATTCTCATATGACAAACAGTTTATCGATGAATATATCTATTACTATGATGAGTTTGGTGATATCATTAGCATCAAAAGAACCAATAACGATGGTACCGATGTTACCCAAGTCGAGCATAAAAAATTTAAAGGGGAAAATACGGTAACCTATTTGTTGAACGACCTACCGATAAAATCTATTCGTACTTCTACTCTAAAGCCAAAGAATAAACCTGCACAAAATGTAGTTTTGACCAAGGAATATTTAAATGGTGAAGAAAATTTTGCTTTTGAAGAGGTATATAGCTTGGACGGAAAATTAATGGCTCAGCAGGAATTTGAATATGATACGTCTGCCAAGAAATTTGTACCAACAACTAGAACTACATATGAATACGATCAAAAAGGCATGTTAGTTGCTGAAACCGCTAAAAGGGGAGCCGGAATCATAAAAAAAGAATATATTTATCAGTATGACAATTCTGAGGTAGGTAATTGGGTAAAGCAAATAGTGACACCAGATAATACGTATACCACAAGAAAAATATTTTACTATCCACCACAATTAAAAACTGACGAAGAATAATGTTATTCGCTATTCTTTAACCATTCATCGCGTAGTAATCCATAACAGCACGTATTTCTTTTAAAACCATTTAATAAGTAGACATCTTTACGTAAAATGCCTTCTAAAGTGCATCCTAATTTTTCTACAGCCTTTCTAGAGGCGATATTTCGCTCATCTACTCGAAATTCTATTTTTTCAAAATCTAAGGTAGTAAAGGCATAGTCTAGCATTAAATTTTTCATTTGAGTGTTTAGTCCCGTGCCTTGAAACTCACGACCGATCCATGTAGAGCCTATGTGCAATACTTTGTTTCTGTGGTTCATATTCATATAACGAGTGCATCCTGCAAACGCTTTATTTTGTTTGTCATATATAATAAAAGGAATGCTAGTGCCAGCTTTTACCTGCTGTAAGGCTATTTCAACATAGTTTTTTAAGCTGCTTGGTGTAGCTATGTCCGATGGAGAATATTGAACTAGATTTTCTTGTGATGCAACAGGAATCAATGATTCGAAATTTTGTAAAGTAAGCGGACTTAATTTGACCCTATCATTTTCTAAAATTATTTGACTGCTCATTATACAAGTTGTTTTATTATTTCTTTTTTTATTTCGTGTGCACCGTTAAAACTAATGTGACGCAAATTTTCTTCGAATAACGAATTAAGTTTTTCGCTTTCTTTTAATAGTCGTTCAGGACTTAGGTATTCATCTTTATCTCCAATTATAGATATAATTTCGGTGTCCCTCTTTAAAAAGTTAAAATCTGTTTTTTGCAATTCATTTGGTAAACCGCCCGCATAAAGAATCAATTTTGAACATTGTATTTTAGAGTGTGCCAAGTATCTAGTAGCTACAGATACTCCTTGAGAGAATCCAAAAAAAATGATTTTACAAGTAGATGGTAAATTTTCGTTTTCAAGTACGGCATCAAGGTAATTGAAAAGATTTGATGTTTCTAAAGCAGTATTTTCTTTGGTCAACCAACTGGCCCCTACATGTTTGTATTCATTTTTTAAATAATATTTCGAAGGAGCTTGAGGGGCAATAATATAGTTTTGGTCCTTTGGTAATTCGTTAAAATATTTCAGAAAAAACCGACTTAAAAAACCTATGCCATGAAAAACTATCCAAACATATGTTGTTTTGCTATTTAGTTCATTTAAAGTCTCGTAGGTATTGGTAGTTTCGTAAGAGACCTTTTTTATCTGTTGGTTCATAAGATGTGCAATTGTATTCAGCTTTTCTGTTGGTAATGTAATGCTTAATTTTACAAAAAAAAGGATGAACGACTACAAAGAAAAAATTCTAAAGATTTGTAACGAAACTTCTAAGAATACCTTAATGGAAACCTTGGATATTGAATATATCGATGTAGGGGAAGATTTTTTAATGGCTAAAATGCCTGTTTCGCCTAAAGTTCATCAGCCTGATGGTGTTTTGCATGGTGGTGCCTCTGTAGCATTGGCAGAAAGTGTTGGTAGTGCTGCATCTTACATTTTTTTAGACGGCAATAAATATTTTGTTAGAGGGTTAGAAATTTCAGCCAACCATGTAAAAAGCATTAAAGATGGTTTTGTGTATGCCAAAGCTACCATTTTACACAAAGGGCGAACCACACAACTTTGGGAGATTAAAATCACTAATGAGGCAGATCAATTGATATCCCTTTGTAAATTAACTACCATAGCATTACCTAAGAGCTAGTATGGCACAAGAACTTTTTGATCGTGCTGCAATGTGCTTAAAAGAGCAGCAGCCTTTTGTGTTATATAGAAAGCCAAATACAACGGAGCTGATCGGGGTGTTTCAACAGACAGATGAGGTTCATATAGTACAAGATTTCACCGAAAGTGGCTTTGTTTTTGCCCCTTTCGATTTAAACTCCAATGCCATTTTATTGAAAATGGACACCGTATTGAAGGGGGTTTTAGATTCTTTCAATGGAGAAGGGGTAAATACGGATAGTATAATAATTGATGAATCACACGATAAACCTCGGTATCTCGATTTAATTACGAAGGCTATAGATCAAATCAATGAAGGTCATTTTAATAAGGTTGTTTTATCCCGTAAAATTGAAGTAACGAACCATGAGGATGATCTTGAAATTTATAAAAGGTTATTGAGCGCATATCAAAAGGCGTTCTGTTATTTATGGTATCACCCAAAAGTTGGAGCGTGGATGGGAGCAACTCCCGAGATACTTGTAAAAACTAATGGTTCTCAGTTTACCACAATGTCTTTGGCAGGTACCAAAAGCTTTATAGATTTAGAGGAACCCAATTGGTCGGAAAAAGAATTGCATGAACAGCAATTGGTAACCGATTATATTTTAGATGCTTTGAAAGATGAGGTGGTATCGATAAAAAGTTCTCAAAGAGAATCGGTAAGAGCAGGTCAACTTTGGCATCTTCGCACCGAAATGAAAGGGACTTTTGCTCCCAATAAATTCGGATCGGTTTTAAAGGCATTGCATCCAACACCTGCGGTATGTGGTACACCTTTGCTTGAGGCAAAAGATTTTATTCTGAACAATGAAATGTATGATCGCTCTTTCTATACTGGTTTTCTAGGAGAGCTTAATGTTAAGTCTGAACTAGCAAGAAACAGAAACAGGAAGAATCAAGAAAATAGTGCTTACCGAAGTGTCATGAAAACTTCTGAGCTTTTTGTAAATCTACGTTGTATGCAGCTACTTAAAGATAAAGTTGCTATTTATGTGGGCGGAGGAATTACTGGTGAATCAAGTCCGGAAAGTGAATGGCAGGAAACCGCTTTGAAAAGCAACACAATGCTTAGGGTTTTAGGTGGTAAATAGAGATCAAACTATTGGGTAATAACCTGCATTGGTCGTATTTTTGAACTACATGAAATACTCCGCTATACCTACCGCACAATCTATTGTTCTTCATTGCCAGGCAAAGAATATTTCCAATATAATAATATCACCCGGCTCTAGAAATGCACCGTTAACAATTGCGTTTGCCGAGAACCCGTTTTTCAAGTGTTTTAGTATTGTAGATGAACGTAGTGCCGCATTCTTTGCACTTGGTATGGCACAACAGTTACAAGAGCCTGTAGTAGTGTTATGCACCTCTGGGAGTGCACTTTTAAATTATTACCCGGCAGTAGCAGAAGCTTTTTATAGCAATATTCCCTTAATTGTTATTTCTGCAGATAGACCCGAGTATAAATTGGGAATAGGGGATGGGCAAACTATTGATCAACGAAATGTGTTTCAAAATCATATTGGCTATTCGGCAAATTTAAAACAAGATGTTAGCCATGCAACCTCTAAAGTTTTACAGTATAAGTCAGAATGGGTTTCTGAAATCTCCGTAGAAGATGTTCAAAATGAGGTGCAGATTTATAATGATCAAGAATTAAATAGGGCTATTGAAAAGGCTTTGACAGCCAACAGTCCGGTTCATATAAATGCTCCCTTTGAAGAGCCGTTGTACGAAACACTGTCTGAACCAACTATATCTCCAAAAATTAATGATATACCTGTTGAGGTAGTTACTAGTATTGATTTAGAAGAACACCGGAATATATGGAATACAGCTACCAAAAAAATGGTATTGGTAGGTGTAAATACTCCGAATGTTATAGACAAGAAGGTTTTAGAGTATTTGGCAAATGACCCTAGTATTTTGGTTTTGACAGAAACAACTTCTAACATACATCACCCTAATTTTTTCAATAGTATAGATTCCTTAATTGCTCCTTTAGAAATGCAATTTGATAATGACGCATTATTTGAAAAATTAAAACCCGATGTGCTGATTACTTTTGGCGGATTAATTGTTTCTAAAAAAGTAAAGGCTTTTTTAAGAAATCATAAACCAAACCATCACTGGCATATTGGTGGGCATACGGCAAACAATACTTTTTTCTGCTTAAATGAGCATCTTAAAATGCCCGTGAATCGCTTTTTTGATGAAATGTATATTTCGCCCCATAAGGTAAATAGCGATTACTTTGTAAATTGGAATAAGGTAAAACAAGGGTATGTATTGAAAAGAGATGCATACCTTAACAAGATTCCTTTCTCTGATTTTTCAGCTTTTGATCTGTTGCTTAAATCAATACCGGATAATTACATGCTGCAGTTGGCAAATAGCTCTACTATTAGATATACACAGCTATTTGAGGTGAATCCTACTTTAAAGGTATTCTGTAATAGAGGAACAAGCGGTATTGATGGCAGTACATCAACAGCGGTTGGCGCATCTTGGGTTAATAGTATGCCAACATTGCTAATTACGGGTGATCTTAGTTTTTTCTATGATAGTAATGCTTTGTGGAACAATTATGTAAAGAGTGATTTTAGAATAATAGTAGTAAACAATAACGGTGGTGGTATTTTTAGAATTCTTCCGGGTAAAGATGATTCTAATGTTTTTGAAACCTATTTTGAAACTCGTCACTCCCTTTCTGCAGAAAACTTATGTAACATGTTCGGTTTTGATTATAGAACGGCTAAATCTTCTCAAGAACTTAAAGAAGAATTAAACGGATTTTTTAATGAATCGGTTCGTCCTCAATTACTGGAAATTACTACACCTACATTAATAAACGATAAAATTTTGATTGATTATTTTCGTTTCATATCTTAGTGGAGTATTAACCATTAATTATAACACAATTAACATGAGTAAAAGAGACGATTTAATTGAAAAGTACGCTGCGGATATCAAAGATAAATTTGGTGAGGATGCAGATATGGACTTGCTTAAAAAAGTAACTGTAGGTTTAGGACCTTCTATTTACAATATTGATGCTTCTAAAGTATCTGGTAGCGACCAAAAAGAATTAGATACTGTTAAGAATAACTATTTGATCAAAAAATTAGGTCTTGCAGATGATTCTAAATTAGATGATGCTATCGCTACAGTTATGGAGAAATATGGTTCTTCTAACAGAAATAAGCATAGAGCTGTTATCTATTATAAGCTTTGTCAGCATTTCAATAAAGCATCTGTTTACGATAAATAGTCAGATGTTATATAATTTAGAGACCGTTATCTTTTTGGTAACGGTCTTTTTTTTGGTCCGGTGTTTAAATATTTAAAATGTAATTTTGCAGCATGATAGAATTAGGACGTATTAACAATCTTGAAATTTTAAGAGACACAAGCGTAGGTCTCTTTTTGGGAGATGAAGAGGGCAATGATGTATTGTTACCAAACAAATATGTACCTGCGGGGTACGAAATAGGGCAGAAAATAAAAGTGTTCTGTTATTTGGACTATGATGAAAGACCGGTTGCAACCACCCTTGAACCAGATATTATGTTGGGTGAGTTTCGACTGTTGCAAGTAGCGGAAGTCAATGAAATTGGAGCTTTTTTGCAATGGGGATTGGAAAAACACCTATTGGTCCCTTTTAGAGAGCAGCGTGTAAAAATGAAAGAAGGTCAATGGTACGTGGTACATTGTTATTTAGATGAGCGTTCAGGTAGATTGGTGGCATCAAATAAACTTGATAAATTTCTTAGTAATGATACCATAGATTTAAAAGAATGGGAGCAGGTAGATCTTGTGGTTACAAGGCAAACGGACCTAGGTTGGGAAGTTATAGTAAATGAAAGACATAAAGGTTTGGTTTATTTTAATGAAGTCTTTAAGCCAATTAATATTGGTGATGTAATACCTGGTTGTGTAAAAACGATTAGAAAGGATAATAAATTGGATATTTCACTACAACCTCTTGGAGCAAAAGTCTTAGAGCCAGCTGCCAAAAAAATCTATGAAGTTTTAGTTGAAAATGGCGGATTTTTAGGTTTACATGACAAATCTGCACCAGAAGAAATTAGAGATGTCTTTCAAATGAGCAAGAAGACTTTTAAAAAAGGTCTCGGTACACTTTACAAAGAAAGGAAGATAAAAATAGAATCTGATGGTATCACATTATCAGATGATTAACTGTTTAAATGTAGGAAAAATCTTAGCTAATTGATTTTCAACGAAATAACTTAAATAATGGTCTAGTTTATTGTGATAACTTACTTTTAATTTTATTTTTGTAGTAAATGAAAAGTTATTAACAATTTTTAACTTACATTTAAGTTTTAAGCATAAAATTTCCCTTGTATATGCCTTTTATAGAAGAAAGTGATTTACTAGAATTACATAAAGATGTAGATAAAGCTCAAATTATTAATGAGCGATTATTGGATCAAATAAAATTTAAGAACAAAGAGTTAAAAAAGAGTAAGATCCAGCGTAATATTTTGGCTGGTATTACCGGTCTTTTCTTGATTGGGGGACTTGCTTTCACTTCTTTTACTGCAGGTATCTCTAGTTCTGGTGGTTTTAATAGAAATAATAATAACGATTTGGTTCTAACGTCAATCGATAGTGTTGACGCCTATAGAACTCGTTTAGAGAACTTAAAAGAACAAAATGAAGAACTAAGTCTTGTAAAAGAGTTCTATCTGGCAAAAGAGTTCTTACAAAAAGAAAAAATTTATTCCGTACAAGTAAAATCATTCGTAGACAATAATGTTACCTTGGCATCAGAAGCATTGACCAATACGCTATTTGTAAAGACCAATCCTTTTTATTCTTATTCATTAGGGAATTTTGAAACATTGGAAGAGGCACAATCTTTTAGAAAACAGTTGGTTGACCTTGGTTTTAATGATGCATTTGTGGCTTCTTATCAAGATGGAAAAAGAATACAAATAGAAGATCCATTTTAGTGACTAAAGTTAAAGCTTGGCTCAACGCAGCAAGACTTAGAACGCTTCCTTTATCAATTTCGGGTATAATAGTAGGTACTGCTTTGGCTGCGTACTATGGTGTAACCAATATAACCATTTTTGCCTTGGCATTATGCAGTACAATCGGTTTACAGGTTACTTCAAATTTTGCGAATGACTATGGTGACGGAGTAAAAGGTACTGACGGTGATGATAGAATAGGACCAAAGCGTGCTTTGCAAAGTGGTCTGCTATCTGCGGCAGAATTAAAAAAAGGTATTTACATCAGTATTATAATCAATGCTGTTTTGATCGTTTCACTGATTATTACCTCTTTTGGCTTAAAGGAAATTTTATACCCTATCTTATTTTTAATGTTGGGATCTTTCGCCATATGGGCGGCTATTAAATATACCGTAGGTAAATCGGCTTATGGTTATCAAGGTCTAGGTGATGTTTTCGTATTTATATTTTTTGGGTTGGTAAGTGTATTGGGTTCTATGTTTTTGTATGTAAAATTCATAAGCCTAATTTCGGTTTTACCGGCTATCGCGATAGGTCTTTTAAGTGTTGGGGTGCTAAATCTCAATAACATGAGAGACATTAAATCAGATGCTGCTGTTGGCAAGAATACGTTGGCTGTAAAAATGGGATGGTCTCGTGCAAAAAATTATCATTATACGATACTTGTACTTTCTCTTTTGTGTTTGTTTTGTTTTCTGCTTACAACAAATGCGTCACAGCTGCGTTATGTAAGTCTTGTAGGCTATATACCTGTACTGGTTCATTTAAGAAAAGTAGCACTAACAAATAAGGCTGTGGATCTTGATCCAGAGCTTAAGAAATTAGCCTTAAGTACCTTTTTTATAGCTTTATTGTTTTTTATTAGTTATTATTATTTTTTGTAATTTTGAGTATAACCCACAAACCATTTTAAGTCTTGGAACAACCCATAAAAATTCTTATTGTTGAGGATAATGTAATCATCGCTGATGATATGCAATCAATGTTAGAGGAAATAGGATATGAAATAGTTGATAATGTAATTGTTTACGAGCAAGCTGTAGAGGTATTGAAAACCCAGCAGGTAGACTTAGTTCTTATTGATATCATTTTAGCCTCAGATAAAACAGGTATAGACCTAGGTAAACATATTAGGGAGAATTATGATATTCCATTCATTTTTGTGACATCTAACTCCGATCGTGCAACGGTTGAAAATGCTAAGACGGTAAAACCTAACGGTTATTTGGTAAAGCCATTTGAGCAACAAGATCTATATACATCCATAGAAATTGCATTATCAAATTTCATTTATGGTAAGCAGAATGCAAGTAATGAAGCGCAATCAAACGGTGGTGGTAATACTGAAGATGTCGCAATGTCCAATTCAATTTTAAAGGACTCCATATTTGTTAAGAAACAACATTTATATTACAGAATTCAATTTGGTGATATTCAGTTTATAAAAGCGGATAATGTATATTTAGAAGTGAATACCGTTGATAAGAAGTTTTTGGTGAGATCTCCGTTAAAAGATTATTTAGAGAAACTTCCGCAGAATAAATTCTATAGAGCTCATAAATCTTACATTGTCAATGTGGATCATATAGACGCCATAAATTCTAAAGATATTATGATCAATAATACCTTGATACCAATTTCTAAAGATTTTAAAGAATTTATTATCTCTGCTATGAATTCATAATCCGTATATAAAAAGTCTAAAACACCTTTTTTAAGGTGTTTTTTTTTGGAATTACCCCAGATGAAAGTAGTATAATCATCGGTAAAGTGTCTGTTTTAATCGATAAAATGCATTGTTAGATAGGGTAAATTCATTTCACAACAAATATTTGGGGTTACACAACAAATAATGCAATACGGTATGGGCTAATTCATAATTTTGATTTATTAATGATTGCACATTGTTTTGGACCTATTTGGATTAAACAACAAGTTTTACATGCAATTTTTAATGATTTAGATAAAAGTACGTAGAACACGCTTTTTTGGGACTATTGTTAGTTAATGATGATTTAACAATGGCTCACAACAAAAATTTAGTAGAATCAGGTATTAGTTTTAGGTTTGATTCCACTTTGATTGAGATATGAAAAAACCTTCTATTTTGAGAATTTTATGCACTATATTTTTTAGTGTGCTAACGTGTACCATAATTGCACAAGATAGTGTAACGGCTCAAAATGAAGATTACTACAGGCAGTTTCAAGATTTAGAGAACGGAGAATTACGTTCTTTCTTCTTTTTTAATACTCCCAATCGTTACAATCAGAATTCGCCTTATGATTGGTTAGATACTGTAAAAGTGTATTTAAACAGTTCTGAAAAAACAAAAGACTCTGTTTCCATTAGAAATTATCAGCTCATAGAATCTCAAATTTATTTTGATTTGGGCAACTATGAAAAGAGTTTGGCAATTGCTAGATCTATTTACGATGATCTGCAAAAATTAGATGTAGAATCAAAGCAAACTATTCTCCAGATTCTGGATAAGAATTATGCAATGCTTGAACTGTACGATAAGCAGATTGAGATTAGAAGGGTAAAGCGTGAACTGGGTTTGACCGATAACGTTGCTTTTTATGATATCTATGCTAGTCTTGGACAATATAGAAAGGCGATGCGAGATTATATGACGGAGGAGAAAAAGGTACTTAAAGATAATGACTATTATGGGCAGGCTATTTACAATAATACAATAGGTAATTATTTAAGATTAGATAAGTCAACACCTACAGCACTTAGTTATTTTAAAAAGGCTGAAGGACTTATTAAAGTTTTTTTAAGTGATGTTACCAATCAACATTCCGATAAGCAAATTGCAGATGGTAGAATTTTGAACGGGGTTATTATTGGTAATATTGGTAAATGCCATGTACAAATGGCCGAATATGAGAAAGCCATACCTTTTTTAGAAGAAAGCAGAGAAATTATTAAAAAATACAATAAGAGTAAATTTTCATCCGATATTATTGAAAATACACTGGCACTAGCAGAGTGTTATTTGAAATTAGATGACTACGCTAAAGCTACCGATTATCTTAGCGATAATATAAACCCTATTAAATCGGAAAATATTCTGAAACGAAATAGAATCTATGCCGATTATTATTTTAAAACAGGCGATTTTAAAAATTCTACGGTTTACCTTAAAAAGAATATAAGAATTAGAGATTCTATCGATGCTTTAGCATCCAATATCAAAAACCAACAATTGACTTCAGTCGTTGCCCAAGATTTAGAAAATTCTAGAAAAACCATGGAGCAGCAAAAGGCACAATTAGAGGAATCAAGAAAAGATATTAAGGCTAGGGACGATAAAATTAGTTTGGTATTCGTGTCGTTGATATTTACTCTTATTGGTTTTGCAGGTTTGGTATATGCTTACCTAAAGAGTATTAAAAATCAACGTCTAATAGCCGAGCAAAAATTTATAATTGAGAATTCTTTAGTTGAGAAAGATTCGCTGTTAAAAGAAATACACCACAGGGTTAAGAATAACTTACAAATGGTTTCTAGTTTGTTGAGCCTACAAACTAAAAATACGAGGAGCAAGGCAGCAATTGCCGCCCTTGAAGAAGGTAAGAGTAGGGTGAAGGCTATGGCTCTTATACATCAGAAGTTATATCAGAATGATGATTTGTCTGTAATTGAAATGCAGGGGTATATTGAAAGCTTGATCAATAGTATTCAGTCGGTCTATAAAAAAGGTGGTCATAATATTAATATTACAATTGATGCCGAAGGTGTTGAGTTAGATATTGACAGAGCTATTCCGTTCGGACTTATATTGAATGAGTTGGTTTCTAACTCGTTTAAGTATGCTTTTCCAGAAGATGATAGTAATGGCAAAATTTATATTCATCTACGTAAAATGGTAGGTCAAGAAGGTTTCTTTGAATATACCGATAATGGTATTGGTTTGCCGGAGGATACCGAAGAACGAGCGAATTCATCTATGGGTATTCGCTTAATGAATAGATTAGCTAATCAGCTTCAAACTTCTTTAAATACTGATAAGACGCAAGACGGAGTTCGTTTTTGGTTTAATTTTAAATAAGTTATCTCACTTTACTTTTCAATACAACCTTATGCAGTAGTTTTGGGAAAAATCGTTTCAGATAAATTCCGAATTTTTCTTTTCCACCTATGTATGTTTCAAAACGTTTTTTTCTAATTGCCGATATAATTTCACGGGCACATTTCTCAACTGGCATTCCGTTTTCCGTGGCATTGTCTTCTTGTTGTAAGGCTGTTCCGTTTCCGGTTAAAGCATTTTTTGCAACATTGGTCTGTATAAATCCTGGGCAAATAATAGATACATCTATATTGTCCTTTTCATGTTCCATTCGTAGTGCGTCAAAGAAGCCGTGTAATGCATGTTTTGCTCCGCAATACCCTGAACGATACGGAGAGGAAAATTTACCCATTAAACTCGTAACAGTTACAAAATGACCACTTTTTTGAGCTATGAAGTACGGTAGTACATGTTTTGTTAGTTTAACAGTACCCAAGTAATTAACATTAATCATTTGTTGATAGACGTCAAAATTGGTTTCAATAATCAACGAGCGCTGGCTGAGTCCGCCATTATTGATTAAAACATCAACTTTTCCGAATAAAGAAAAAGCTTTTTCAGTGATGTTTCCTAGGGATTCAAAATTGGTTAAATCTAGCGAGAGTACGGTTACATTCTCTGGTGATTTACAGTTTTTCTTTACGCTTAAAAGTGCTTCTTCACGTCTTGCCGAAATAAAAACTTTTGCACCTTTCGCATTCAATTGATATGTTAATGCTTCTCCAATTCCTGAAGATGCGCCTGTAATCCAAATTACCTTATTTTCCATTCTTTTAAATCCATCGGTATTAAAGTGAAAATATAGCTAAATTTGGAGGATTATATGAAAACATCTTTTAAAAAGTATATACTCAATTTTAAAAACCCTAGTGGAACCTCTAGAGGTATTCTGCGAACAAAAGAGACTTGGTTTCTAATTTTAGAGGAAAATGGAAAATGGGGGATTGGTGAGTGCGGACTATTTAGAGGACTAAGTTATGATGATGTACCTGAATACGAAGAAAAATGTAGTTGGGTTACAGAAAACATTCATTTAGGAGAAACGGAGTTATTGAAACATTTGCAAAATTTTCCTAGTATTCAATTTGGGGTAGAACAGGCTTTTTTATCACTTCGGTCAAATAATCCCTTTCAACTTTTTGACTCTTCTTTTTTAGACGCCCAAAAACCAATTTCTATTAATGGCTTGGTTTGGATGGGCGATAAAGATTTTATGCATCAGCAAATAGAGCAAAAGTTAAAAGATGGTTTTTCATGCATAAAAATGAAAATTGGTGCTATAGATTTTGATACTGAAATTGCGCTACTTAAATCTATAAGGGAGCGATATTCTAAAGAAGAAATTGAACTTCGTGTAGATGCTAATGGTGCTTTTTCTCCAAAAGAAGCGTTGTCCAAATTGGAGATTTTAGCCAAACTTGATTTGCATTCCATAGAACAACCTATAAAGCAGGGACAATGGGAAGAAATGCAAAAGCTTTGTAAAGCTACACCGTTGCCAATTGCGCTAGACGAGGAATTAATCGGGGTGGTAAATGTAACAAAGAAGCAAGAGTTGCTACAAACTATACAGCCGCAATACATAATTTTGAAACCAAGTTTAGTAGGTGGTTTTGCAGGAAGCAATGAGTGGATCGAAATTGCCGAAAAGAATCATATATGGTGGTGGGTTACCAGTGCATTGGAAAGCAATATTGGCTTGAACGCTATAGCGCAATGGACGGCAACATTAAATAATAAAATGCCACAAGGTCTGGGAACTGGGGCTTTGTTTACAAATAATATTGATAGCCCTTTAGAGGTGCAAAATGGAGGCTTGTTTTATAACAACTCTAAAGATTGGAATTCAAATTTAATGGATAGTTTATGTATATAGAACAGGCGTATAAAGGTCTAATTGATAATTGGAGATACTTGATTGGAATATTGGTAATTGTGGGTGTTTGGCAATTTCTAGGGTCATTTCCTTTGTTGGCGGCCTTGGCTTTGAAAGAAGATGGTATGTCTGCAATGATGAGTGGCAGCATAGGAAAAATGTCTGAGGTATTGGGGTCTAACACTTTTTTGTTTTTTATGCTCTTAACTTTCGTTTTCGGACTTATAGCTGTTTTTCTGGTGGTTAAATTTCTACATCAACAATCGCTTACGGCATTGACCACTTCGAGACCTAAAATAGATTGGAAAAGAGTTACTTTTTCTTTCTTCTTGTGGGCTTCAATTTCTGTACTTTTTATTTTTATTGATATTTATTTTGCGCCTGAAGATTATGAATATAACTTTCAATTGGTACCTTTTTTAATTTTAGCGGTCATTGCTATAGCTATGATTCCATTACAAACCAGTATGGAAGAGTATTTAATGAGGGGGTATATGATGCAGGGGTTGGGCATACTTACTAAGAATAGATGGTTCCCGCTTGTGTTTACATCGCTGCTTTTCGGTTTACTTCATATAATGAACCCTGAAGTGGATAAATTGGGTTATGGCATATTAATTTTTTACATAGGAACAGGGCTCTTTTTGGGCATCATTACACTAATGGACCAGGGTTTAGAATTGGCGTTAGGTTTCCATGCCGCTAACAACTTAACCGCAGCACTTTTGGTAACTGCAGATTGGACAGCGTTTAGTGTAGATTCTCTATATAGAGATATTTCAGAACCTGTACTTGGTTGGGATATGCTTGTTCCTGTATTCGTTGTATTTCCTATCTTACTTTTAGTTTTTTCTAAAAAGTATGGCTGGACCAATTGGAAAGAGAAACTAACAGGGAAAGTATTATCTGAAGAAGAGTTTTTGAAGCTTGATAATTAATGAAATGAATAAACTTTCTTTGCACCAAGATTTTTCCATTCATGGTAGATCAATTTCTTTTGATGATCTAACAGAAGTAAGTTACAGCTTAATTAAGGAAGGTGAAGAATTTGAAAAACATATAGGTGAATTCCTTTTAGATTGGATCGATGATTCGCAAACATTATTCGTAAAAACTTCTGGTTCAACGGGTCAACCAAAAACTATTTCCTTAAAGAAAGATCACATGATTAATAGTG
The DNA here is from genome assembly GCF_003075045.1 of Maribacter litoralis. GTDB lineage: Bacteria > Bacteroidota > Bacteroidia > Flavobacteriales > Flavobacteriaceae > Maribacter > Maribacter litoralis. The sequence goes on from NZ_QCZD01000006.1 coordinate 62,726, forward strand.
CTCTGGCAACAGGTAGCTATTTTAATTTAACTCCTAAATCTTCTGTCTTATTGTGCCTTCCGGCTACCTATATTGCGGGTAAGATGATGTTGGTAAGAGCCATGGTGCTAGGTTTAGATATATATTTTGTGCCTCCAACTTCCAGTCCGTTAGAAGAGACCTCTAGATCTTTCGATTTTGGAGCAATGGTGCCTATGCAAGTTGCACACTCGTTGCCTAAATTACATCTGATTAAAAAATCGATAATAGGGGGTGCGCCTATTTCTACTACGTTGAGAAAAGAGTTGCTTTCTGTTTGCAATGCTAGTTTTGAAACCTATGGCATGACGGAAACTATAACCCACATTGCTGTAAAACCTTTAACGGTTGGTGCTGAAAATGACCTCCCTTTTTCTACCTTGCCAGATATTGAAATTTCAAAAGATGATAGAGGTTGTTTGGTAATTAACGCACCAAAAATTACAGATGAAATTGTTAGAACCAATGATGTTATTGAATTGGTGTCAAATAGTGAGTTTAAATGGCTAGGGAGAATTGACAATGTTATAAATTCAGGCGGAGTAAAATTACATCCCGAGAATATAGAAAACGTACTTTCAAAGTATATTGATACACCCTTCTTTGTAACGGGAGTTCCAGATGAGGAATTAGGTCAAAAAGTAGTAATTGTCGTAGAAAATACGACTAAACAAAAAATTCAGGAAATAATAGATTCCATTACCGATTTCAAAAAATTTGAGAAGCCGAAAGCTATTTTGATTATAAAACAGTTTCAGCGTACTGAAAGTGGAAAAGTGCAGCGTGCTAAAACGCTTCAACAAATTTTGAAGGCATAAATAATTCAGCTATTTTCATCATTAGAAAAACCAACATCTAATGACCAAAAAACTAATTATCCTATTTATTTGTATTCAGGGCTATGTGTTGAACGCCCAACAAATCCTCAACGAAAAAGAAAGAGCTCAGGTAATCGATGAAATCTTAGATGATCGCTTTAATAATCTGCTACCAGAGCTTATGGATGCTTCGGGTTTAGATATGTGGGTGGTCATTTCTAGGGAATATAATGAAGATCCTGTAATGAAGACTATGCTTCCGGCTACGTGGTTGAATGCCCGTAGAAGAACTATCCTATTGTTTTATAGAGACAAGGCAAAGAATACGATAGAGAAGTTAGCTGTTGCCCGCTATAATGTTGGTAAAAACATTATTTCTGCTTGGGATAAGGAAAAAGAGCCAAATCAGTGGACACGGTTAATGCAATTGATATCAGAAAGAGATCCGAAGAAAATCGGACTTAATTTTTCAAAAGACCACAACATTGCAGATGGTTTGGATAAAACCGACTATGATGAATTCATGACTAACCTGCCTAAAAAGTATATATCAAAAGTAACTTCTGCAGAGCAGTTGGCAGTTCGCTGGATCGAAACGAGATCAGAACGTGAAATGGTTATTTATGATCAATTGGTAGATATTACACATGATATCATAGCCGAAGCATTCTCAGAGAAAGTAATAACTCCAGGAATAACAACTACTTCTGACGTTGAATGGTGGATGCGCCAAAAAGTGACAGATTTAGGTTTAGAAACGTGGTTTCACCCAACCATAGATGTACAGCGAAGTAAAGAGGAATTGGTAAGTCACTTGTACTCTTTCTCAGGTAGACCAGAGGATACAGTGATTTTACCAGGGGACTTGGTTCACTGCGATTTCGGAATTACATATCTGCGTTTAAATACTGATTGTCAAGAATTGGCGTATGTATTAAAGCCAGAAGAAACATCAGCGCCTGACTTTTTAGTGAACGGATTAAAAGATGGTAATAAAGTCCAAGACTTTTTGACTGCCAATATGATTAAAGGCAGATCTGGAAATGAAATCTTGGCGAAGTCATTGAGCCAGGCAAAGAAAGCAGGGTTAAGACCTTCAATTTATACACACCCGTTAGGTAGTTACGGTCATTCAGCGGGTACAACAATTGGTATGTGGGATTCTCAAGGTGGTGTCATGAAAGATGATGGTGAGAACTACCCGTTAAATCCAAACACTGTTTATGCAATTGAATTAAATACCACCATTAATATTCCTGAGTGGAATAGAGATATTCGAATTATGCTTGAAGAAGCCGGTTTCTATAGTGAAGATGGTTTTAGGTACGTTAATGGAAGACAGACCGAATTATTGTTGATTCCACGAGTGAAAGATCATCAGGGCAATTAACCTTAATTTGTATGACAAAATATTGTTGATGTAATAAAATCTTATTTTCTATTTATTGGTGTTAGGTTTAAAAGCTTGTTATTCATATATTTAAGAGTAACCTGACGGTTGTTGAATAACTAACTTAATGAAATTGATTACTAAACTTCATATAAGGTATTGTCTTTTATTGTGTTTGTGCACGTTAAGTTTAGGGCTTTTTGGGCAACATCAATTTAAAGGAACAGTAATAGATGCGGAAACTAAAGAGACGCTTCCATTTGTAAATATTGGAATTGTAAACAAAGGTGTAGGTACCGTAAGTAATTTTGATGGTAAATTTTATCTAGAGATTAATAAGGCTGATTTTTCTAATACAGATGTGCTACAATTTTCTTCTGTAGGTTATAAAACCGTTCAATTTAAAATTTCCGAGGTAAACTTTAATAATACACTTTTTCAAAAAGTTGTCATGCAACCCGAGGCAATGCAACTAATCGAGGCGATTGTAACCGCTAAATACCTAAAAGGTAAAAAAGATGACGTTGTTGGCTTTTCCTATCCCAGTAAAAATAAGTTTGGGTATTGGAAGGGCGATGGTTCTTTGGGTGCTGAATTGGTGACAAGGATAAGTGTGGACAAAAAGAAGCACTTCTTAAAGGATTTTCACTTTTATCTAAACGAGAATTATTCAGATAGTGTATTGGTGCGCATTAATGTATATAAAGGCGGCACCATTTATCCTGAAGATAAATTATTGAAAAAGAACGTTACCAAAATGATAGGCAAATCTCCTGGAATGATAACCGTAGATTTAAAGCCGTACAACCTTATTGTAGATGAAGATTTTAGTATTGGTCTAGAATTATTGGAAGTATATGGTAAGCGAGTGGGCTTGGTTTTGGCTGCGGATTATAGACCAAGTACATCATACAGAAGATATGTTAGCCAAGGACAATGGAAAACGTTCAGGGGAGATGCAATGACTTTTTATGTAAATACTTCTACTTTGAGTGAGGATGACATTTCTCAAATATCAGAATACGCTAGACATAAAACCCTTCAAAATTCGTTCAACACTCCTCAAATAAATATCAACCCTGTCCAAACTCATAGATCAATTACGGGTTTTGTTTTTAATAATGGTAAGCCTGTTGAAAATGCTACTGTTCAAATAGCAGAGTCATTAAAGCATACACAAACAGACGCGTATGGTAGGTATACCGTTATGGCACAAATAGGAGATGTCATTAGTTTTGATTATTTGGGTTTCGAAAAAGTGGAACGTACCGTATTGGAGACTATACATAATATCAACGTCACCATGAATGTGATGGTTGAAGAACTAGAAGGTGTTACCGTTACTGAAAGAGCGCGTTTAAAGAAAACCGAGGCAGAAATGTTCTCTGAATATTTAACGAATGATGAATTTGCTAAGACTGCTTATGGAACTCTTGATAAAAAAACAATTGGTCATGCAATAACTATTGTAGATGGTAAGAGTTTGAACTTATCGGCGCCAAATATTCTAGCAGCCTTAGATGGTAAAATAGCTGGAGTTCGCATTGGTAATGTAACCAATGGAAATACTTGTTTTGGATGTTCTTTTACCAAAGTTGCTGTGTTTATAAGAGGGGGTAAAGGGTCAATTAATAATATTAGACCTGCAATATTCGAAATTGACGGAGTAATTTATGAAGATGTCCCGTGTTTTTTAGATTTAAATGTTATTGAGCGCATAGCGGTGGTAATACCTGGTCTTGCTGGCGTTGGAAGATATGGGCAGGTTGCCGCGGGCGGTGTGATTGCAATAAGTACAAAACATGCCAATTATGCTACCAAGAATAATAGAAATAGTGACCGAGCTCAAATTCGAAATAATATTTATGAACACGATGCTTTAAGTAAAGAGCAGGTAAATAAAAATTTGCCAAGCTACCTTCAAGCTCTTTTAGCTACCACTAGTTTTGAAGCGGCTAAGAAAGTGTATCACGAAAACGAAATACTATATAGTAGTTCTGCTACGTTTTTTCTTGATGCCTATATTTATTTTACTGCCAATTGGGAACAAGAAAAATTCAATAATGATATAATCTCCAATCATCAATCGCTATTTGAGAATAACATCAATGATATGAAGGCATTGGCGTATGCGTACCAGCGAGAAGGTGAATTTGAACAAGCAAACAAACTATATACCAGTGTTTTTGTAAAGAGACCTAATTATGCGCAATCGTATAGAGACATGGCAAATAGTTATGTTGAGGTGAATGAGGTACAGAAAGCAGCTAATCTTTATAGTAGGTACACCAAATTATTGAACGACTCTTTTCTAGTGGCAGATACTACAGGATTACATCCTGTAATTACAACTGAGTTCAATCACTTTTTACAGCATAAAACCGACTATAACATTAGTTCAGAAGATTTAAAAGAAGTAGCTGCTATGCGCGAGGGTGCAGATACCCGTCTTCTTTTTGAATGGAACGATGATGAGGCTGAATTTGATCTTCAGTTCGTAAATCCAGAAAATCGCTATTTTGTTTCGAATACATCGCTAAACAATCAGAATGAATATTTTGGTAAACAAGAATATTCATCGAGCAAAGAGTTCTTTCTTGAAAGTGATATTCAAGGAGAATGGATTGTAAATATAAATTATAAGGGGAATAAAAGTGGTTTGCCTACTTATTTCAAAGTAACCTCTTTTTCTGGTTATGGTACGGATAATGAAGAAAGCATAACCAGAATATATAGGTTGTCGTTAAAAAATGTAAATCAGAATCTATTTTACTTGCCAACCCTGGGCGTTGATAGGTTGAATTAAGGGATGTATTTATTTGAACAACAATGGTTTAGTCAGTTTGGTTAGATATGGTATGTTGTAAATAACCTTAATTATCTATAAAATGTTAAATTTATCACGATTAGTGTGTTGTTTTCTTTCAATTTTAATCATGGATTGATTTTTGATGTCATGTAATGGACTTATCTTCAATACTATATACTATGAAAAAAATTCTATTTCTCTTTGCGCTAATAGCTTGTGTTTTCAATGTGCAAGCACAAAACAAAACAATTAAGGGGAAGGTTACCCAAATGGATTCTCCTTTGGCAAATGTTCAGATATCTATAATAGATTCTGATATTTCTACTACAACTGACGCCAACGGATTATATCAAATATCTGCAGAACCTAAAGATATGTTACTATATAAATATCCTGGACTCAGCGATGTTCAGATTATGGTAGAAGATGTTACTCGTGTTTTGAATATTGAAATGACTCAGAAAATTGAGCAATTAGATGAGGTTACTGTTAGGAACAGTAATAGAAAGTCTCAAAAAGAACTGGAAGAGGAGTATAAATACAAACCAAATTTAATTAAAACGGCTTTCGGAATTCTGGATAGTGAGACTGCACCAGGAAAAATCAGGTTTTTACAAGAAGACGAAATTAATGATGTAGGAATTTGCATTTTAGATGTTGTTAGAAATGAGTTTGCTAGCGTAAGGGTTTTTGGTGATTGTCAGCGTGGAGGGGGAGTATATATTAGAGGTTTCAATTCCATAAGTCAGGCTTCTCCAGCTGTTTATGATGTTGATGGTCAAATATTAACCGATACACCTACGTGGATAGCACCTGCATCTATAGCTAGATTAGCTGTCTTAAATAATTTAGCAATGACCACGAGATATGGATCAATAGGTGCTGGTGGTGTAATTGTTATTAATACTAAAACCCTATTATATGCTGGTAACAAAGACGGTAAGCCTTATGATCAAGCAAAACTAAGAAATAATAAATATGATAACTCAGCATTAACCTCGGTTGATTTTAAGGAAGATAAACCTTCGTATATGAATGAGCTTTTAAATGCGAATACCGAAGAAGAGGCAAAGATGATTTACGCAAATCAAATCAAAAAATACAGTAGTTCATATTACTATGTTTTAGATGCCTATGATTATTTTTCTAATAGATGGAAAAATCAAGAATTTGCAGATAAAGTAATTGAAGAGAATAAGAATATACTTAGCGGAAATCCTAATGCATTAAAATCCCTAGCATACATTTATCAAGCTGAAGGAAAGCTTAAGGAGGCCAATAAACTATATGAAGATGTATATACACATAGAGCAGATTATGCCCAGTCTTATTTAGATTTAGCCAATAGTTATAGAGAACTTGGTTTAAATCAAAAAGCGGCAGCTATGTATTTACGATACGATTATTTATTGGCCGAAAAATTACTGGATAAAGAAGAACAAGTAATAACCATTATGGACCGCGATTTAAATAATTTGATTTCCTTAAAAGGCGATGATTTGGTTTCAACTGATAAGGTGAATGAAATTAAGCTTGATGATGATTTTAAAGGAACACGCTTGGTTTTTGAATGGAGTGATAGTGAGGCTGAATTTGAATTGCAATTTGTAAATCCTGAGAAAAGATACTACAAAAGTGAACACTCTTTAGCGGCAGATGCTGAGCGAATTCAAATTGAAAAACGTTCTGGTTTCTCTAGTGAAGAATATTTAATAGATGATACACTTCGGGGTAATTGGTTGGTTAATGCAACCTATTTAGGTAATAAAAGCTTGACTCCAACGTATTTGAAAGCCACTGTGTATTATAACTACGGTAGTGCATCGCAACGAAAAGAAACAAAAGTCTTTAAACTGGGTCTACGTAATGTAAATCAGCAATTGTTTTCAGTATCAAATGCAGTAAGTATAGTTGCTAACTAAACTAGATAATCGAGATTTATATGAAAGCGGACTCGCTCTGAGCTTCTTTTTTTAGATAAAGAGTAAAACTGATAAATGTTTAGATATTGAAATACCCACATTATACTTAAAGTATATTGTGGGTATTTTTATTAATCTATATGGATTGATAATCTCTTAACTACTTCCGTTTACATTAAACCTGTAAAACCCCCATGTTAAAAGGCTTTTCAATAGGCGCATGATCAGCGGCTTCTATACCCATAGAAATCCATTTTCGGGTGTCTTTTGGATCTATGATAGCATCGGTCCATAATCTTGACGCTGCATAGTATGGAGAAACTTGATTGTCGTAACGCTTCTTGATTTTATCGAATAGCTCAGTTTCCTTTTCTTCTGTAATAGTTTCACCTTTCTTTTTCAAAGAAGCTTTTTCAATTTGTAATAGTACTTTTGCTGCTGAATTTCCGCTCATTACTGCTAGTTCTGCACTTGGCCAAGCGACAATTAATCTTGGGTCATAAGCTTTACCGCACATGGCATAATTTCCTGCTCCGTAGCTGTTTCCGATTACAATGGTGAATTTTGGTACGACGGAGTTACTTACCGCATTAACCATTTTAGCGCCATCTTTAATAATACCGCCATGCTCACTTTTGCTACCGACCATAAATCCGGTTACGTCTTGCAAAAAGACCAACGGAATTTTCTTTTGGTTGCAGTTTGCTATAAATCGGGTTGCCTTATCTGCAGAATCGGAATAAATTACTCCACCAAATTGCATTTCACCTTTTTTGGTTTTTACAACTTTTCTTTGGTTGGCAACAATACCAACTGCCCATCCGTCTATACGTGCGTATCCGGTTAAAATAGTTTGTCCGTAGCCGGCTTTATATTCTTCGAATTCAGAATCGTCTACCAATCGTTTTATGATTTCCATCATATCATACTGCTCAGCTCTTGAGCTTGGTAGAATTCCGTAGATATCATCAGGATTTTCTTTTGGCTTCACACTTTTCTTTCGGTTGTATCCCGCTTTAGGGAAATCACCGATTTTATCCATAATATTCTTTATGGTATCCAGAGCGGCCTTATCGTCTTTCGCCTTATAATCGGTTACGCCACTTATTTCACAATGTGTAGTAGCTCCGCCCAACGTTTCATTGTCTATACTTTCACCTATCGCCGCTTTTACCAAATAGCTACCCGCCAAGAAAATACTGGCAGTTTTATCTACTATCAAAGCTTCGTCGCTCATAATAGGTAAGTAGGCACCACCGGCAACACAACTGCCCATAACGGCAGAAATTTGTGTAATGCCCATACTGCTCATTACCGCATTGTTTCTAAATATGCGGCCAAAGTGTTCTTTGTCAGGGAAAATCTCATCTTGTAGCGGTAAATACACACCAGCGCTATCCACTAAATAAATTATAGGCAGTCTGTTTTCAATAGCTATTTCTTGTGCTCTCAAATTCTTTTTAGCGGTAATTGGAAACCATGCACCCGCTTTAACTGTAGCATCATTGGCAACCACTATACATTGTTTGCCTTTTACATAGCCAATTTTAATAACAACACCACCAGATGGGCATCCGCCGTGTTCTTTATACATGCCATCACCAACAAAAGCTCCCACTTCAATTTGTTCTGTTTTTGGATCAAAAAGATAATCAATACGTTCTCTGGCGGTCATTTTACCTTGGTCGTGCTGTTTGGATATTTTGGCTTTTCCTCCACCTAAATAAACCTCGTTCAGCTTTCTTCTAAGGTCAGATAATAACAACTTATTCCTATCTTCGTTTTGATTGAATTTTAAATCCATTCTGTATATTTATTTTCTTCGGATAAAGATAAGAAGTTAATTTTGGTGTACATGCAACAAAAATGAAAAGTATGATAAAGTGGGGTATTGTAGGGGCAGGTAACATTGCTCATAGTTTTTCTAAAGATCTGGCCTTGGTAGAAGGCGGTAAATTGATTTCGGTAGCATCTAGAAGCTTGGAGAAGGCACAAAATTTTGCAAATGAATATGGTGCACCAAATGCTTATGGTAGTTATGAAGAACTGTTTAATAGTAATACCGTAGATATTATTTATTTGGCCACTCCGCATACTTCTCATGCCGATTTGAGTATCGCTGCAATGAAGGCCGGTAATGCCGTGCTTTGTGAAAAACCTATGGGTGTTAATAAAGCTGAGGTAGAAAAAATGGTATCGGTAGCTAAGGAGAGCAACGTCTTTTTAATGGAAGCTTTATGGTCTCGTTTTAACCCAACCATTGTCAAAGTAAAAGAATTAGTAGATAATGGTACTATTGGTGACATTGGTTATTTGCATTCAGATTTTGCCTTTTATGCTTTGGATAGGGATGAGAAAGGAAGGCTGCTCAACCCTGAGTTGGCAGGTGGTTCTCTTTTGGATATTGGTATCTACCCAATATTTTTAGCTTATCTTCTATTGGGCAAACCAAAGGATATTAAAGCTTCGGCTAACTTTTATAAGACAGGAGTTGAAATGCAATGTAGTATGATTTTTAATTACGACAATGCCCAAGCAATCTTATATAGCGGACTCAATTCAAATTCAGAAAAGAAATCTGAAATAGCGGGAAGTAAAGGAACTGTTTTTATTCATCCGAGGTGGCATGAGACTATTGGGTACACCTTGGAAAAAGACGGTGAGTCAATTTCTACCGAGGTTGGAAAAAGAGGTAAGGGCTATGTACATGAAATAGAGGAGGTTCATAACTGCTTAAACCATGGCAAAAAGGAGAGCGACTTATGGAGTCATCAAAATAGTTTGGATTTAATTGAGATTATGGATTCTGTACGCGAAATGACGGGAATTGTGTTTCCTTTTGAATAATAGCGGGTCTAATACTGGATAAATGTCTTAAAATTTCCGATATTTGATGTTCGCTTAAAATTTAATCGACTCGAAAATGAACAAGAATGCTGTGCTCACTTGGGCTACTTTTATTATGATTTTTGTAGGGCTTGCACTTATTGCATTAGGTGCTTTTCGTTATGACCAGGTTGCTGGTTGGGGTTTTGCATCTGTTGGAATTGGTTTTTTTGCTATTGCTTGGGTGTTCAACGCACTTAAGGGTAGAGTATAATTAATAGTTTAACCAGTAGTGAATTTCTTCTGCTGGATGATAATTTTTCACTAAACACTATAATTTTATGTCAGATGATAAGAAGGTAATCTTCTCCATGTCAGGAGTTACGAAAACCTATAAAAATGCTAATACCCCAGTTTTAAAGAATATTTATCTAAGTTTTTTCTACGGTGCCAAAATAGGGATCTTAGGTTTAAACGGTTCGGGTAAATCTACTTTGTTAAAAATCATTGCTGGAGTTGATAAAAACTTTCAAGGAGATGTTGTTTTCTCCCCTGGGTATAAAGTAGGTTACTTGGAACAAGAGCCAGAATTGGATGAGAACAAAACTGTGCTTGAAATTGTAAAAGAAGGGGTTGCGGAAACTGTGGCAATTCTTGATGAATACAATAAGATAAACGATATGTTCGGTCTTCCCGAGGTTTATGAGGATGCCGATAAAATGCAGAAGTTGATGGATCAACAAGCTGTGTTACAAGATAAAATTGATGCTGCAAACGCTTGGGAACTGGATACCAAGTTAGAAATTGCAATGGATGCTCTGCGTACTCCGGATCCTGACAAGAAAATAGCAGTTCTTTCAGGTGGTGAAAGAAGAAGGGTAGCTTTATGTAGACTACTACTACAAGAACCAGAGATTTTGTTATTAGATGAACCTACTAACCACTTAGATGCAGAATCTGTGCATTGGTTAGAGCATCATTTGGCGTCTTATAAAGGAACGGTAATTGCCGTAACGCACGATAGGTATTTCTTGGATAATGTTGCCGGTTGGATTTTAGAATTGGACAGGGGAGAAGGTATTCCTTGGAAAGGGAATTATTCATCTTGGTTAGATCAAAAGTCTAAGCGTATGGCTCAAGAAAGTAAAACGGCTTCAAAAAGACAAAAAACCCTTGAACGAGAGCTTGATTGGGTACGCCAAGGAGCAAAAGGTAGACAGACAAAACAAAAAGCACGTCTTAAGAACTACGATAAATTAATGAGTCAGGATCAAAAACAACTTGACGAAAAACTTGAAATCTATATTCCTAACGGACCACGTTTGGGTACCAATGTAATTGAAGCAAAAGGAGTAAGCAAAGCTTATGATGATAAGTTGCTTTACGAAGACTTAAATTTTAAATTGCCACAAGCTGGTATTGTAGGTATTATTGGACCAAATGGTGCCGGTAAGACCACTATCTTTAGAATGATCATGGGTGAAGAAACTCCAGATAAGGGTGAGTTTGAAACTGGTGAAACAGCTAAAATTGCATATGTTGATCAAAGCCATTCTAATATTGATCCTGAAAAAACCATTTGGCAGAATTTCAGTGATGAGCAAGAATTGGTGATGATGGGTGGTAAGCAAGTAAATTCTCGCGCTTACCTAAGTAGGTTCAATTTTTCTGGTAGTGAGCAGAACAAAAAGGTAAATATGCTATCAGGTGGTGAACGTAACCGTTTGCATTTGGCAATGACATTGAAAGAAGAAGGTAACGTGCTTCTTTTAGATGAGCCTACCAACGATTTAGATGTAAATACATTGCGAGCTTTAGAAGAAGGTTTAGAGAATTTTGCTGGTTGTGCAGTAGTGATTTCTCACGATAGATGGTTCTTGGATCGTATTTGTACACATATCTTAGCTTTTGAAGGTGATTCTCAAGTGTATTTCTTTGAAGGTTCTTTCTCTGATTATGAAGAGAATAAAAAGAAACGTTTAGGCGGAGATCTTATGCCGAAACGAATTAAGTATAAAAAGTTGATTAGATAATGGTTTAGTCAAATAATTAAAAAGCCCGCAAACGCGGGCTTTTTAATTTTCAGCTAACAGCTGACTAATATTCCTCATTTGGGTACCAATCTAATTGAACAACCTCTATATCTTGATTGGCTGCATTTACGAGATTTTTAAATTTTTCAACATCGCTTACATCTGGTTTACCTCTATAGTGATAAGGATACACCTGTTTTGGTTTGAAATCCAATACCGCAGCTGCAGCACTTTCTTCGGTCATGGTGTATGGAAGATTCATACATATAAAGGCTTTGTCTATATTTTTTAAAGCGCGCATTTCAGGTATATCTTCTGTGTCTCCAGAAAAATAAATTCGTTGATCATCTATATTTAAAACATAACCATTACCTCTCCCGTTACTGTGAAATTTTAGAGCTTCTTCTCTTAAGTTGTACATGGGTATAGCTTCAATGGTAATTCCGCTTACCACTTCACTGGTTCCATTGTTCATGATTACCAATTGTTCAGAGAATTTTTCAGGTAATTCGTCGGCAACCGCTTGTGGTACAACAAAAGTTGCATTTGAAGTATCTAATTCGTTCAAAGTCTCAATATTCAAATGATCACCGTGAATATCCGTAATCAAAATTAAAGTAGGTTGTTTTTGTCCTTCAAAAGCTTCTGCGCCACCTACGGGGTCAAGGTAAATGACCACATCGTTCCACTCTAACACGGCAGTAGCATGTTCAATTGGTGTAATATCAATTTTGGCGTTGGTATTTTCGCTTTTCATTGTAGATGATATATCTTCTTCAACTTCTTGGGTGGATTTCATATCATTTTCCGATTTCTTAGCCTCTTTGCAAGAGAAAGAAATACTAGTAATAAAAATTAATAGGAGTAATTTATTCATGTTCATCGTTATTTTAGTTTTAATTCCATTTTTATATCAGACCTAAGGTAGTCTATATAATCTACCATTGGTTTAATTGTAAACCCATGTTTTCTGTAAATATGTAATGCGGTATCAAGCTTGGTACTTGAATAAAGCTCTAATACTTCATAGTTTTTATTTTTTGCGAAGTTAATAGCGTATGACAATAATTGTTGACCTATTCTTAAACCTCGATGGGATTTGCTTACCGCCATTTTTCCCAATTCAAAACGTTTTTCGTTTTTTTTAATCAAAGCAAAACATCCAACTGGCTCATTGTGCCATAGCCCTATAAATATATGTCCGCCTTTATCGATGATTGCTGCTTGGCTGTCATCTAAAAGTTCCCTGTCTTTGTCTTCCACTTCAAAATATTCTGTTATCCAGGCAATATTTAAGTCTTTAAAGTTTTGAGTATATTTAGTCTCAAAAGGCACAATAACAAGCATGATCAATATTTAATCTGTTGGTTGCATCTAAATTATAGTATATTTTATGGTATTTAACACGTTTTATAATTTAATTTTATGCTAAAGAATCTAAATTTTGAATTAACACGTATATAAACTGAACAAACAGACACTTTATTAAATTTACAATTATGACTGAAACAAAAAACAACAATGGTTTAAAAGTTTTGACCGCTCTTTTAGGTGTTGTGCTTTTAGCAACTATCATTTATACAGTAAGTCTTTATCAAGATAAAAAGAAGACAGAAGTTGTTCTTTCTAAAGAGAAAGAATTGGTAGTTGAAGATTTAAATAGCTTAAAATCTGAATATGATAAAGCTATTTTAGAAAGCAACGCTACTAATGAAGAATTGGTTAGTGCAAGGGATAATATTGCAAAGTATATTGACTCTGTAAAAACTATGAAGGCAGATATTAGTTCTTTATCTAGATATAGAAGACAAGTAGGTGTTCTTAAAGCGGAGAGAGAGCAATTGTTAAAGCAAGTGGATTCTTTAACACGTTCAAATTCAATGATCGCTATGCAACGTGATAGTACGTATGTTGAATTAGAGAAGCAAACTGTTTTTAATGATTCTTTGGTTGTACAAAATACAAACTTGGCTCAAGTAGTTGAGAAGGGTTCAGCATTGAACCTATCTAAATTTAACGTTGATGCGGTTAAAGAACGTAATAGTGGAAAATTGGTTTCTACACAACGTGCAAGAGCTACCGACAAGTTTAAAATTTGTTTTACAGTTGCTGATAACGTAATTGCTCAAGCTGGAGACAGAGAGTTTTTCTTAGAGGTTTTAGATCCTCAAGGTAACGTACTTGGTGGTGGTAATTCAATGACCAATGATAACGGAGCTTCAATTACTTATAGTAAACAAACAGGTTTCTACTATGAAAACAAATCTTTAGATGTATGTGATTACATTAATAAGCCAGCTGGTGATTTTAAAGATGGAAACTACATGGTTAACGTATATGATGACCAATTGAAATTATTGGGTACTTCTAAATTTATGTTGAAGTAAGTTTACATATTAGTTCAAAATATAAAAGGCGACCAATATGGTCGCCTTTTTTTTGTTAAGAAGTTATTGAAGTCTTAGTCTTTTAGACTACCTACCATATTTTCTGGTTTTACCCATTCATCATAGTCTTCGGCAGAAACATAGCCTAAGTTCACTGCTTCCTCTTTTAATGTTGTACCGTTCTTATGGGCGGTGTTTGCTATCTCTGCAGCTTTGTAATACCCTATTTTGGTATTCAAGGCAGTTACAAGCATTAAAGAATTGTTCAATAATTCTTTAATTACGGCATGATTTGGCTCTATACCAGCTGCACAATGCTCTTCAAAGCTTACACAGGCATCGCCGATAAGTTGTGCAGATTGTAATATGTTAGCTGCCATCATTGGTTTAAAGACGTTTAATTCATAATGCCCTTGTGTTCCACCAACACTAACGGCAACATCGTTACCCATAACCTGGGCGCAAACCATAGTCATTGCTTCACACTGTGTAGGATTAACTTTTCCTGGCATAATAGAACTACCGGGCTCATTTGCAGGAATAATAATTTCACCAATACCTGAACGTGGTCCAGAAGCCATCATTCTAATATCATTGGCAATCTTGTTCAAAGAAACAGCCAATTGCTTCAATGCGCCATGGCTTTCAACAATAGCATCATGAGCAGCAAGAGCTTCAAATTTATTTTCAGCGGTAATAAATGGTAAGCCCGTAAAATCTGCTATGTATTTTGCGACCAAAACATCATAACCTTCAGGAGTATTCAGTCCTGTACCAACTGCAGTTCCCCCAAGTGCTAACTCGCTCAAATGTTCCAGCGTGTTTTTTAATGCCTTTAAACCGTGATCTAATTGAGATACATAACCAGAAAATTCTTGACCAAGGGTTAGGGGAGTTGCGTCCATTAAATGGGTACGCCCTATTTTAACTACATCTTTAAACTCTTTCGATTTTTTATGTAATGTATCTCTTAGTTGGGTTACACCAGGTATGGTTACTTCCACAATTTTTTTGTAGGATGCGATATGCATACCGGTAGGGAAGGTATCGTTAGATGATTGGGATTTATTTACATCATCATTAGGCTGTATAGTTTTTTCTCCTTCGCCAATAACTTTACCTGCAATTTCATGGGCTCTATTGGCAACAACTTCGTTTACGTTCATATTACTTTGCGTGCCAGAACCTGTTTGCCATATTACCAATGGAAATTGGTCATCATGTTTTCCTTCTAAAATTTCATCACAAACTTGTGCGATTAAATCTCTCTTTTCTGCACTTAATACTCCTAGTTCACAGTTAGCATAGGCTGCAGATTTTTTTAAATAGGCGAAACCATAAACGATGTCCAATGGCATAGAAGCAGATGGACCAATTTTAAAATTATTACGTGAGCGTTCTGTTTGTGCGCCCCAATATTTGTCTTTGGGCACTTCAACATTACCCATGGTATCTTTTTCGATTCTGAACTCCATAATCTTATATTTTATATGAATCTTAAATAAACTTATTTATGTAGCTTCAAAAATAAGGTTTACATTTATTTTTATAGTGACAAGTTTGTAGTGAAATGTGAAATTAATTTTGCAGAACGTTTGCAAAAAATAATTCGTTTATGGTATCTTTGTCATATATAAGCAAGAAGATATGTTTGATTTTGACCAATATTTAGGATTTTTAGCTTTTTTAACCATTTTAACAATAGGTTTCTGGCTGATGATGTTTTTGTTATTATTTGTTGTGCCTTACTGGTTAGGTGGTAACATTATTGAATTATTAAAAGAAAGACGCGACAAGAAAAAAGCCGCAAGAGAAGCATAAATAATTAAGTATATAAAAAAAAAGGAAGCCAATTGGCTTCCTTTTTTTGTTGCTATTTTTTTCGTTGTGTTATCCTTCAATTTCTTCTTCACCTTCATCATTGTTGCTTCCTCTGCCATTTCTATTTCTTTCTTTTGGCTGGTTAAAACGATATACAAAGCCCATTGTAATTTGGCGTCTTCTCCACTGAAATTCACTGTCTGATGTAAAGAACTCTGTTTCTGTATAAGAGGTTCTTTTTCTTGAGTTTAATAAATCACTTACATTAAGAGATATGGTTCCGTTATCTTTCAATATATCTTTACTGAAGGCTAGGTTTAAAGAGAAAATTCCCCCGTTTTCGGTTTGAGCTGTAGAAGAAGGTCCTCTGTAGAATGCATTGGTCTGCCAATCTATCTTCGCTGGTAACGATACTTTAGAGCTGAACCTTGCGAACCAGCTTGTGTTTGTTGTGCCATAATCAACGCCATTAAATTCACCTTCTGTAGAAAACTGGAAGAAATTAAAACTTGAATTTAAACGTAACCATTTAGCGGCACTGTATAACATACCGGCTTCAACACCAATTCTGTCATTTGTAGAAAGGTTAATTGGTATAGATCTAATAATTTCAATACCATCTGTAGTCGTTTGTCCGGTTTCTTCTTGTATACGCTCAAATGAATCTGTTTCTCTTTGGTAGTAAATAGAAGATGTCAAAGTTATTTTATCCCATCTTTTAAGGTATCCGATGTCAAATGCATTCGCAAATGCCGGATTTAAGTCTGGGTTACCTTGAAAAATATTTGTTCTACTAGATCTAGAAGGAAATGGGTTTACATATCTTCCTCTTGGTCTATTGATTCTTCGGTTATATCCTAGTGATATATTTTCATTTTCGGCTAGTTCGTAAATCAAATTTATTGTTGGGAAAAGTCCTAGATAATTTTTATCAAAATTTGCATCGACATCAACACCTAATTGTTCTTCAAGTTCTGCAGTGTCATATAAAGAAGATAACTCTCCTTTTAACTGTGTGTTTTCTAAACGAAGTCCCAATAGAAACGAGAAGTCACCAAATTTATTCCCGTATTGGGTGTATAGGGCATTTACGTTTTCAGTATAGGTAAATATATTGGTAAGATCTTCATTGATATCAAACTGACCTGTATCTTGATTTAAAGAATCTAACCTATAATCTGTTCCTGTTTCTTCAAAGGTACCTCTATAACCAGCTTCAAATTGAGAATCACCCATTGGTAATACATAGTCTGCCTGTATTAAATACTCATTTTCAGTTTCTTGTTCAAATACATTCTCCAATACAATTAAATCGTCATTTGGTAAAGTATTGTTCTCTTGTATAATTGAAATTTTATTTTCCTTACCTTTAGAATATTGAGCATCAATCGTCAGTTTTTGACCATCGTCATCTAAATTGTTGATATAGTTAAGTGAGAATTGATAATTGTCGTCATCTTCATTTTCATCTTCAGTTCTATATGTTTCACTGTCTAATGAGTTGCTAATAAACCTCTGATTGGTATTTCCTGTTTCATCTTCACTTTTAGATGTTCTGTAAAACACACTACCTGTAATTGAAGATTGCTCGGTAATAAAATACTCAAGACCTAAATTGGTATTAAATCCTTTTCTAAGCCTGTTGTATTCTCTGTCTTCTATAATTCGATCATAAGTTCCAGAAGTGTACGTATTATCGTAATAAGCGTTACCAGGGGCATCTCTGTAGTTGTAGCCTGTTGTGTTGAATAAATTGAATTTATCGGTACGTAAATTGGCGTTAACCGAAATACCACTATTTACAGGGTAGCCGATCGTTGTGTTAACAGAGCCATTGAAACCTAAGGTTTTTTCTTTTTTAAGTACAATGTTCAAAATACCTGCTGTTCCTTCAGCATCATATCGTGCAGAGGGGCTGGTAATTACTTCTACCTTTTCAATAGCATCTGCAGGTAGTTGTGTAAGTGCATCTGTTGAGCCAAAACCTGCCAATGCAGAGGGTTTTCCGTTTATTAATATTCTTACGTTTTCGTTTCCTCGTAAGCTAATTGCACCTTCAACATCCACATCTACAGATGGTACATTGTTTAAGGCATCGGTAATGGTTGCGCCACTATTGGTTAAGTCTTTACCAATATTGTAAATCTTTTTGTCTAAGCGAACTTCTACCGTAGTTTTTTCTCCGACCACTTCAACAGCTTCTAATTGAGCAACATCCAAAGCAAGTTTGATGATGCCTAAATCTGTTGATTCCGTTAATGTTTGATTTGGTAATCTATAAGTTTTGTATGAAATATATTCAATCGAGATATTGTACTTGCCCGGTGGGGTCTCAACTTTGAAATTACCATCTATATCGGTAATACCGCCAGTAATTTTATCTGGGTTGTTTACACTTTGTAGTACAAGTGTTGCGTATTCTAATGGTAGGTTGTCATCTTTGTCCACAACCTTTCCGCTAATGACAATTGGACCTCTTTCCCGGTCTCCTCCCGGTCTTTGACTATGTATGTAATTGAATGATAGTGTTAAGAGTAGGAGTAAAGGGTAAAGTTGTCTCATTAAGTCAGTTTTTTGATTTCTTTCGTTTTTGTTTTTTCTTCTTTTTTATCGTTTTTGAAACACCATCTTTTTGTAGTGCAACAAAAGCTTCATACTTTTCTAATGGCAGACCGGCTTTTAATTCCTCATCTTGCCTTTTAGTAATATTTTCATATACCTCTGCCATTTTTTCTGGCGGAAGCTTTAATATTTGAGCCTCTATTCGTTCTTGAACATATTTCTTAAGAACAGAGCTTAATACTGCTTGTTCAAATTCATTTAGCTCAAGTGCCTCGGTAATTCTTGGCATTTGCTCATCTACCAGTTCCTCGGCAGTTTTTGGTTTTGGTTCTTCGGCTGGTGTTTGTGCTTGGGGAATAGAACTCCTTTGACTTCCATAACCACCTCTAGATCCATAACCATATTGCGATCCATAACCATATTGTGCGTAAATCGCTGTAGTGCCAAATAAGGCAAACAACAATGTCAATACATTTAGTCCGCTATGCTTTATTACTTTTTTCATGTCATTAGATTATAAAGTTATACTATGGTTTAACCTAAAATGGTTAATTGTTTGTTAAGATAATTATCTTAACAATTATACTAAATTCTATTTTAACAAAGAGTCAATGTTAGAGGCTGGTCTACCGATTACTGCACTGTTTCCATTGATTACAATTGGTCTTTCAATAAGTTTTGGGTAGGAAATCATAGCATCGATCAATTCTTCATCGTTCAACGATTGATGTTTAAATTTCTCTTTCCAAATGGCTTCAGACTTACGTATTAAATTAATTGGTTTTATGTCTAAGCAACTAATTATATTTCTAAGTTCATCTTTAGTAGGTATGTCTTCCAAATACTTAACTACCTCAAATTTCTTGCCAGACTCTTCAAGAACTTTTAAACCTTCTCTAGATTTACTGCATCTAGAATTGTGATATATTTTAATCATAATTAATTTCTTTAAAATTAAAACCCCTACCTATCAAAGATAATACATAGGGATTCTTCGTTTTATTCTTCTTCTTTTTGTCCCATCATCATTAGAAAAGCTTTAAGAAACTGATCAATGTCTCCGTCCATTACATTGTCCACGTTGCCCGTTTCTTCGCCAGTTCTTACATCTTTTACAAGCTTGTACGGATGCATGACATAATTTCTAATCTGTGAGCCCCATTCAATTTTCATTTTAGAGGATTCAATTTCTTGACGAGCTTCCATTTTTTTACGAAGTTCTATTTCATACAATTGAGATTTCAACATTTTCATGGCCGTAGCTCTATTGTCATGTTGACTTCTACTGTCTGAACAAGAAATTTGAATACCGGTAGGGTGGTGGGTCAGTTGCACTTTGGTTTCTACCTTGTTTACATTTTGACCGCCCGCACCACTAGATCTTGCAGTGGTAATAGTAATATCTGCCGGATTTACGTCTACCTCAATACTGTCATCTACCAATGGATATACATATACCGAAACAAATGAGGTATGTCTTTTGGCGTTACTATCAAAAGGAGATATTCTTACCAAGCGATGTACCCCATTTTCCCCTTTTAACCAACCAAAGGCAAATTCACCGTCAATTTCAAGGGTTACGGTCTTTATACCGGCTACATCACCATCTTGGTAGTTGAGCTCCTTTATTTTATAACCGTTCTTTTCTGCCCACATCATATACATGCGCATGAGCATAGCTGCCCAATCGCAACTTTCTGTACCTCCTGCACCAGCGGTAATCTGCAATACGGCAGGTAACTCATCACCTTCTTCCGAAAGCATATTCTTGAATTCCATTTTTTCAATGGTATTCACCGCTTTTTCATATTGCTTTTCAACTTCGGCTTCGGTTACCTCACCTTCTTGTTGAAATTCTATAAGCACTTCTAAATCGGCAACCAGTAGCTGGGCGGCATCAAAATCATCGACCCATTGCTTTTTAGATTGAATGAATTTCATGTGTGCCTGTGCCTCTTGGGGGTTGTCCCAAAAATCAGGAGCTAAAGTTTTTTCTTGCTCGTTCTCTATTTCTATTAATTTGGCATCAATGTCAAAGATACCTCCTTAACGCACCAAGGCGATCTATAAGACCTTTGTAGTGGTCTGTACTTATGTTCATACAATTCTAAATTTTGAGTAAAAATAATACTCTTTTAAGTAATGTTTAAAGATATTTTTAGATTAACTATTGCAACTATGCAATGTAACCGAATAGGTAGTCTTATTCTTGCCTTGTGTATTAACAATGCCTTTTAAAGGTGAACAATCATTATAATCTTTGCCATGGCATATTTTAATATGATTGATATCTGCTAAGACATTATTGGTAGGGTCAAAACCTTTCCAACCTATTTGGGGTATATAACATTCTACCCAGGCATGTAATTGAGAATCACCTTTAAAACCATTTGTTCGATCTAAGTAGCCAGATACATACCTGGTAGGAATACCATTGATACGTGCCAATGCACAGAAAAGGTGGGCAAAATCTTTACAGTCACCTTTTTTATTTAATATAACCTCATTTAGCAGCGTGCCCTTGTCTATATCATTTCTTGAAAACTGTACGTAATTATAAATCCAATGATTTAAATTTTCAAGATTTTTAAAAATTGAAATAGATACATCAAAACTATATAATTGATCTTGTGTTGCGGTAATATTTGTAAACGGGGTAGCTTTTAAAAATCGCTCGTGATTAATTTTAAAATCGAGCTTATGCAACTCTTCATGTTCCAATGCGATGTTGAAATTGGTCTTGAATTTTAAAGGGTCAATGTCTTCCTTTATGAATTTAATTGTAGCTTCAAAAGTAACTTCTTTAAATTTTTTCTTAGGATGTACTCTTAGGGTTTTAAATCCATATCCGTTTATAGAATACTCTGTGATTGCGAATAATGAGTTGTTGAATTCTACTTCAACATCGTGTTGGCTATCATTCTCAATAGGAATTATTAAAAACTGCCAATAGGCATTATGAACCCAATCTTCGTATGTAATTTCGGTCCTGTACTTTATTTCAAATTCTCTCGGCATAAGAGGGCAAAGATACCTTATTTAACTTGGCTAATAGTTAAAAAACTCTTCGTCAACTTTATCACTTATATCCACAAGGCTTTTTAAAATATTTTCTATAAACGACTTAATATCTTGATCTATTTCCTCTATGTATTTATACTCATATTCAGACCTGACCCTACCTATTAGAAAAGCAGTGGAGTCTTTGTTGTAGCGTCTTTCAGGATTTAAAATTTTCACATGCTGGTTCACTTGGTTTAATGAATTCATTACAGACCTTGGGCAATTAGGGTTTAGAATTAAAAACTCTAATGTAGTTATGCTGGTAGGTGTCTTTTTGTAAAACCTGCGCATCATATCATAAGACTCTGCGCATTTTAATAGAGTGGTCCATTCAAAGCTTTTGCTGAATTTATCATTTTCTCCACCTTGAGAAAGTAATGCATCATTAAATTTTGCATTGATCATTCTGGTTATTTGAGTGGCTCTTTCAATATTGATGCCCATTGATATTATAGCATATGTTGCATCATGCAGAAGGGTGCCCCTTATTTTACCACGAAGTATGTCGGTCATTTCAGCAACATTGGTTGTGAAGTCATGTAAGCCATTTTTCACGAAAATCTCTTTTGGGTAATTAATTACAAAGTGGTAAAACTTATTGATCGCCTCATACAGTTCTGTTGAGATCAAATCTCTGGCACTGTTGGCATTCTCTCTGGCAAATTTTATATTATTTATTATAGAAGAAGAATAGGTTGGGTCTAGCCCTATTTTATAAAGTACATCTTCTTCTTTTAGAAATTTGTCTGGATCTTCCTCTGGGTCACCTACCATAAAAAGCATTGATCGTAATACAAATTGACGGTCTTGAGATTTTAAGTTTGGTGCATCTAACGAGGAGAAATAATTTACATTTAAATATCTTGCTACGTGTTCTGAACGTTCAATATAACGTCCCATCCAAAATAGATTATTGGCAACTCTTGCTAACATATAGTTTCTTTATTTTTTTAATACCCAGGTGTCTTTTGATCCGCCTCCTTGAGAAGAGTTAACTATTAAGTTACCTCTTTGAAGCGCTACGCGTGTCAATCCGCCTTTAAGAACAAACTCTTTGTCTTTGCCAAGAACGGTGAAGGTTCTTAGGTCTACATGTCGTTGTTCAAAAGATTCGGTATCGTCAATATACGTAGGGTGTACCGACAATGACATTATTGGTTGGGCAACATATTTTCTAGGGCTAGCCTTAACTTCAGCTTTTACCTTTTCTATTTCTTCCTTGCTTAATTTATTTCCTATGGATATACCGTAACCACCAGCTTCGTCAACCGGTTTGATTACAAGTTCATGAATATGCTCTAAAACGTATTTTAATTCGTCGGGCCTACTACAGTGATAGGTATGTACATTATTTAATATAGGTTCTTCGTTGAGGTAGTACTTAATGATTTCTGGCATATATGTATACACGGCCTTGTCATCTGCTACACCGGTGCCTGGTGCATTGGCCAATGTAACATTTCCTTTTTTATATGCGGCGAATAAACCCGGTACTCCAAGAACGGAATCTGGATTAAATTCTAATGGGTCTATGAATTGGTCATCTATTCGTCTGTAAATAACATCTACCTTTTCTGGTCCTTTAATGGTTTTCATGTAAACAAAATCATTTTCCACAAAAAGATCACGGCCCTCCACAAGTTCAACGCCCATGGTTTTGGCTAAATAAGAATGCTCATAAAAAGCAGAATTGTACATGCCTGGGGTTATAACTACTACATTGGGAACATCTACACCTTTTGGTTTTACCGATTCTAGTAGCTCTAAAAGGTTTTCAGCATAATTGGTTACGGTATGCGTCTGGTAGTGGTTAAATACTCCAAAAAGTGCTTTTTTAAGTGCAGTACGGTTGCAGATGACATAACTTACTCCCGACGGACACCTTATATTATCTTCTAATACGTAGTACTTTCCGTCTTTGTGCTTAATGACATCGGTTCCGGAAATGTGATTGTATATTCCTCCCGGAGGATTTAATCCGTTCATCTGATCGAGGTAATTGGCAGATGAAGTAATCAGTTCTACAGGAACAACTTTATCCTTTAATATCTTTTTGTCATGATAAATATCCCATAAAAATAAATTCAGTGCTTTACTTCTTTGTATAGATCCTCGTTCTATAATATCCCAATCTACCGGGTCGATAATTCTAGGGAATAAATCAAAAGGAAAAATCTTTTCTTGAATGTTGTTCTCACCATAGACTTGAAAAGTTATCCCTTGGTTAAAAAATGAAGATTTGGCTTTATTGTTTAAGGTAACATAATCCTTAATCGAATGTTCGCCATAGAGGTTGAATAGTTTTTGATAAACCTCTTTTACTTTTCCTTTCTTATCATGTATTTCGTCATATAGATCTGGGTTTTTTTGATAAGAAGAGAAAATTTGATTTTCAATGTTCTCCATAAAAATTGTTTTGTTAAAAGGTACATGATAAATTGCAAATATCAAGTGTCATATTTACAATAATTGGTAGTATTTTTCCTTATTCTATAATTATTAGATAGCTTTTTTAACAAGTATGATAATTATAATATAGTTAAGCTTTCCTGTTTTTCATTCGTTGGTTTTTCTATACTTTTAAGGAAAACTTATAGAGAATGAGAAAGCACTATGTACTTTTTGTTGGATTGATACTTTTATCGATCTCAATGGTATCCGCACAGTTTAGCGATAAAAAGAAATACTTTGAAAAATATGAAGGGTTTTATAATTTTTACTACGACGAGGGAAGTGATAAAATATACTTAGAAGTTGAAAAATTAGATGAAGAATTTCTATATGTATATTCACTAAGTAGTGGTATTGGTAGCAATGATATAGGTTTGGATAGAGGGCAGTTGGGCGACGAGCAAGTTGTTTACTTTACAAAAGCGGGCAACAAACTATTGTTGATACAGCCTAATTTAAAATATAGGGCCATTACCAATAATGAACTAGAACGTAAATCTGTAGAACAGGCTTTTGCTAAATCCGTTTTATTTGGCTTTCCTATTGTAGAAGAGAATAACGGTACATATATAATAGATATCACAGATTTTTTAATGCAAGATGCTCACGGAGTTTCTAGTCGGTTAAAGAGAAGAGAACAAGGTTCTTATAGCCTTGATAAATCTAAAAGTGCATTTGCTTTAGATAGAACCAAGGCTTTTCCTAAAAATGTAGAGTTCGATGTTACGATGACTTTTAAGGGGCAGGCGAAAGGAAGCTATATAAGAAGCGTAGCTCCAAATGCAAACCTGGTTACCGTTGCAGAACATCATTCATTTATAGAGTTACCGGATAATAAGTACAAAAAACGTGTATTCGACCCAAGGTCGGGCTCTTCTCCTTTTAACTACTATGATTATGCTACTCCTGTTGAAGAAAATATTTTAAAGCAATTTATAAGAAGACACCGCTTAGAGAAAAAAGACCCTACTGCAGAAGTGAGCGAGGCGGTTGAACCTATAATTTATTATTTGGATAATGGTACACCAGAACCTGTAAGATCTGCTTTATTAGAAGGTGGTCGTTGGTGGAACCAGGCTTTTGAAGCTATTGGATATAAAGATGCCTTTCAGCTAAAAATGTTACCAGATGACGCGGATCCTTTAGATGTTCGCTACAATGTAATTCAATGGGTTCACCGATCTACCAGAGGGTGGAGTTATGGTAGTAGTATTACCGATCCAAGAACTGGTGAAATTATGAAAGGTCATGTAAGTCTGGGTAGCTTGAGAATACGACAAGATTTTTTAATCGCTCAGGCGTTAATGAATAAACCATTTGCCGAGCGAGACGATAATTATGAGCACATGTTAGAAATGGCCATAGCGCGTATTAGGCAATTGTCTGCTCATGAAATAGGACATACTTTAGGGTTTGCGCATAATTATGCTGCCAGTACCACGGGCAAAGCCTCGGTGATGGATTATCCTCATCCACAGTTTACTTTAAAAGATGGCGAGATCAACTTTGCAAATGCCTATGAAACCGGTATCGGTGATTGGGACAAGGTAACTGTGGCTTATTCTTACCAAGATTTTAAGAATGGGGAAAGTGAAAAAGAAGGCTTGAACAAGATTTTAGATAAAGCAAAAGCCGACGGACTACGTTACATTACCGATCAAGATGCAAGACCGCAAGGTAGTGCCCATGTTTTAGCCCATTTGTGGGATAATGGTACCGATGTCAGTAAAGAGTTAGAAGATATGCTGAACATCCGTAAGGTTGCAATAGATAATTTTTCTGTTGATAATATTCAAGAAGGTACACCGTATTCTGTATTGGAAGATGTGTTTGTGCCGCTATATTTCTTTCATAGGTACCAAACTGAAGGTGTAGCCAAAATAATAGGTGGGTTGGAATATAATTATGCCGTAAAGGGTGATGGGCAAGAAGTGGTCGCTATTGCCAATAAAGCGATGCAAGAAGAAGCCCTGAAGACTGTGTTGAAAACCTTGGATGCCAATGAGATCGCAATACCAAAAGATAAGTTAAGCTTATTTCCGCCGCGTTCTTTTGGTACACCTAGAACAAGGGAATCCATAAAAGGTAAAACAGGTGTGTCATTCGATGCACTATCAGCTGTAGAAACTGCTTCTGATATGACTTTGAAGTTTTTGTTGCATCCAGAAAAGGCATCGAGACTTATTCAGCAAAAAGCTGTTGATACCGATAATGTTGGTTTAGATGAGGTTTTAGATAAATTGATAGCCTCAACTATTAATAAAAAGCAAAAAAACGCATATTTAAACGAAGCACAGACCATTATAAACTTTAGGGTTTTACTGCATGTTATGAACTTGGCTGGTCATAATAATGTACACCCACAAGTAAATGCCATTGCTTCTCAAAAATTAAAAGAACTACGTTCTCAATTTTCGAAGGATTCTGGAAGTAATGCCATTAGTGCAGAAATGGTCAAAAGAATTAACGCCTTTGATGAGCATCCAGAATTGTTCAAAGTGATACCTTCGCCAAAAATTCCAGATGGTTCGCCAATTGGAACAACATGTTTTCACTAATTCACTTATTATAATTCAAGTATGCTTATTAATCTTATCAGTGATACGGTAACCAAACCAACCCAAGGTATGTTAGATGCTATGATGTCTGCAGCCGTTGGTGATGATGTGTTTAAAGAAGATCCAACGGTAAATGCCCTAGAGGAAAAGGCAGCTAAACTTTTTGGAATGGAGTCGGCACTTTTTTTTCCAAGTGGCACCATGACCAACCAGACTGCGATTAAGTTACATACACAGCCTGGTGAACAGTTAATTTGTGATAAATATGCCCACATTTATAATTATGAGGGTGGTGGTGTTAGTTTTAATAGCGGAGTGTCTTGTAGATTGGTTGATGGTGATAGAGGAACCATGACCGCTGAGCAGGTTACGGCAGCTATAAATCCACCAGATTTTTATCATAGCCCATTAACTACATTGGTAAGTATAGAAAACACCGCAAATAAAGGAGGAGGAACTTGTTGGGATTTTAATGAGTTGCTAGCGATTAGAAAAGTGTGCGATGAACATAATTTAGGGTATCATTTAGACGGTGCCCGATTATGGAATGCCATGGTAGAAATGAAAGAGACTCCTTTGCAATACGGTGAGCTTTTTGATACTATTAGTGTCTGTTTAAGTAAAGGGCTTGGTTGCCCTGTAGGGTCATTATTATTGGGTACAAAAGTACAAATGGAAAAAGCTATTCGTATTCGTAAAATATTTGGGGGCGGTATGAGGCAATCTGGTTTCTTGGCCGCAGCTGCTATTTATGCGCTGGATAATCATGTAGACCGTTTAGCCGATGATCATAAAAGAGCAAAGGAAATAGGGGAGGCTTTATCGGCAAAGTCATTCATTAAAAAAGTGGAGCCTATAGAAACCAATATCGTCATTTTTGAAATTGATGAGTCATTTATGACAAGTGATCAATTTGTAAATAGATTAAAAGAAAAAGAAATTCTAATAATAGGTATGGGACAAGGAAAATTGCGAATGGTAACCCATTTAGACTATACAGATAATATGCATAACGAATTGCTTAAGCATTTGGCCGCTTTTTAATTCACTCTTCTAAACTGTTCTTAATATTGAGTATGCCATTTTCCATTCCTGCTTCAGAAGAATAAAATCCGCTAGCGCCTACAATCTTACCAGTAGAATTTTTTAATTCCACCAAAAATTTACCATCGGTGTTGGTTCTTCTTTCAAAGAATTTTCCGTTAGATTTTTTTAGTGATTTAATATCCCTTATTGTCTTATCTGTTTCATTTTCACTATTAAAGGGTATACTTTTTAATAATACTTGCCCATTGCCAGACTTTAAAATAAACTGGTAGAATCCGTCTTTATCTTTAATAATTTTAATCATATCCTTAAAGATAAATAATATTTTCTCTGCTTTTTAGTGACTTTTTAAATAATAGTGTGTCTTAATTATTGAGGCGTTAAATAAAGGTTTTTTTAATAGAGCTCGACACTCAAATTAAACCGGTTAACAGGAAACCTCGGATAAATAATTATAAATAACCAATTATTAATTTTAAACACTATCAAAATGAAGAAAGTATTATTTCTAGCAGTTGCATTTTCTGCTTCTTTTGCAATGGCACAAGACTTGCCGTCAAACCCAGAACCAGGTAAATGTTATGTTCGTTGTACAACGCCAGATGTTTATGTGAATGAAACAACTACTATTACAACAAATCCATCGTACAAAATTTTAAAAACGATTCCTGCTACTTTTAAGACAATTACAGAGCGTGTATTGGTTAGAGAAGAAGAAAAAGTGCTTACCGTGGTTCCTGCTAAGTGGGGAACGGAAACGGTAACTTACGTATCTAAAGGAGGTGGAAATTCTTTAAAAGTAATCCCTGCTTCTTTTTCTCCCAGTACACAAACTATAGAAATTAAGCCTGCATATGCACAGTGGGAACTTGGTGTTGCCGCTCCTGATTGTGAGTCAGGAAATCCAGATGATTGTAGATACTGGTGTTACAAAGGGTATCCTGCACAGTTCGAAACAGTTTCAACTCAAGTATTGGCTAGTGATGCCTCTACAACAAGTTCTCCTTTAGGATCTCAAAATGGTTCTTATACTAAAGCTGTATTGCTTTCGCCTGCTACTGTAGTTGAAAAAATTATACCAGCAGAATACAAAGAAATCACTAAAACCGTATTGGATAAAGATGCCTATACTGTTGAAGAGATTATACCTGCCAAAACAACTACGATCACCAAAGAAGTTTTAAAGGAAAAAGGTGGTTTAACTACGTGGAAAGAAGTGGAATGTGCTTTAGTTGAGTACCAAGCTTTACCTATAAACTGGAACTCTGGTAGTGCAACATTGACTTCAGAAGCTAAGAGTATTATTGATAACAGATTACTTCCAATATTGGCGCAAAACCCAGGAGTGAAAGTTGAATTAGCTTCTCATACAGATTCTCAGGGTAGTTCAGTATCTAACCAAGACCTATCTGAAAGAAGAGCTAAGGCTGTAGCTGATTACCTAATTACAAAAGGTGTAAACTCTAGTCTTTTAGTAGCTAACGGTTACGGTGAAACTAGATTATTGAACAGATGTAGTGATGGTGTTTCTTGTACGGCAAGAGAGCATGCAGTAAATAGAAGAACTCAATTTAGATTAATTAACAATTAATAATTAGGTTGTTTTTTTGATTGAAAAGGGCTTACATAAAGTAAGCCCTTTTTTAATGCTTTAAACTTAAATCATAATAAACATCTTACTTTATTGTTTGATGCTGTTTTGTTTTGGTAAGAATGTTTTTTCGTAAAGGTTGTAGTTGAGGTTATTTTTTGATCTTATCACAATCTTAAACTAATAATGCTCTTTATTACAGTCGTAAAAATTATCTATTATGCAGGGTAATAATTGTAAGTAGATAAAGCTTATAATAATATAATAGAGTGATGTTGAGGTAAAAAAAATGGTCTATGTTTCATAGACCATTTTTTTTTGAATATTAATAAATTACTTATTCTTTTCAAGAAGTCTAAGATGAGAATCTATAACACCGTTCATGCTATAACCAGAAAGGGCATCTAACTCTTTTCCTTTATAATCCAATACTTTAAAAAGTGGAAACACTTTCTTTTTGTTCAGTTTGGTTAGTAAATCTTTATTGTGGGCCAATTGTTTTGCGCTTAAAAGGTCCTTGTTTCTAGGTACATCTATATATAACAATATGTAATTGTCAGATAGTTCTTGAAATTCATTTGTGTCAAATAAATCGGTCTTTAACATTTTACATGGAGGGCACCAATCACTACCTGTAAAATATACAAGTACATTTTTTTTCTGCTTTTTTGCTTT
Source organism: Maribacter litoralis (assembly GCF_003075045.1). Lineage (GTDB taxonomy): Bacteria > Bacteroidota > Bacteroidia > Flavobacteriales > Flavobacteriaceae > Maribacter > Maribacter litoralis. The sequence goes on from NZ_QCZD01000006.1 coordinate 92,697, forward strand.
TGAAATAGCAGTTTCGTAATTCGTGATCCATTTAGAATCATTTACAGTTGTAATTTCCGCTTGGGCAGTAGCTAAAAACGGAATCATAAATAATAAAAAAAGATATTTCATGAATTTTATTTTAAATGTCAATTGCAAATAACCTGCCAATCTTACTTGAATAACGAATCCATTCCCGGAATATTGGGCATACCGTCTTTGGCAACAGCAGCCAATTCGGTTTCATTTACGTTCGTTGCGTTTTGTATGGCTTTGTTCAAGGTTAGTATTAAATAATCTTCTAGTTGCTCTTTATCTTCTAAAAGACTGTCATCTATTGCTATTTTTTTAATTTCTCTATTTGCAGTTATGGTTATCGAAACCAATTCGTCATTAGACTTTTCTTCAAGAGTAACTGTATTTAACCTTTTTTTGGTTTCTTCAACTTTTTTTTGGGTTTCTTTGAGTTTTCCCATCATACCCATCATATCTCCGAACATAGTTTTGTTTTTTAATTTTTTGGTAAAAATACTAAAAATAGGAGCATTTTAGTTTTTGGTCATATTAAAACGGGGGTCTATGAATTAGTCTTATTTTTGCCGTCTTATTTTATAATGAAGTTGGTATGAGTATTAAGCATCCGCCAAAGGCGAAAAAAATTCCTAAAGAATTAATTATTCATAATGATGTTAGAATAGACAATTACTATTGGCTTAACGACAAGGAAAATAATGAGGTATTAGCTTATCTTGAGGCAGAAAATAACTATTACGATGCTATAACAGCGCACACCAAGGATTTTCAAGAAGAATTATTTCAAGAAATGAAAGGTAGGATTAAGGAAGATGATTCTTCTGTGCCTTATAAATTGAATGATTACTGGTATAGTACCCGATATGTTATTGGAGGTGAATATCCCTTATACTCTAGATTCAAGCATGATTTGAGTGCTGAGGAGGAAATTATGTTCAATGGTAATGAAATGGCAAAGGGGCACGATTATTTTAATCTTGGTGGTATTGCCATTAGCCCTAATAATAAATTAGCCGCATATGGAGTAGATACTGTTTCTAGAAGGCAATATACCTTACAGATCAAAAACCTGGAAACGGGTGAAATCTTAGATGATAAAATAGAAAATACTACAGGTGGCGGTGTATGGGCAAATGATAATGAAACTTTGTTTTATACCCGTAAAGACCCTGTTACATTGAGGTCGGATAAAATTTATAAGCATAAATTAGGTACGCCTACTTCTGAAGATGTTTTAATTTTTCATGAACAAGATGATACCTTTAGCACGTTTATTTATAGAACCAAATCGAAGAAATTTTTGGTCATAGGATCGTTTAGCACCTTAACATCAGAATTTCAGATATTATCTACGGATAATCCTGATGGGGAGTTTGAAGTATTTTCTCCTAGAGAACGTGGTTTGGAATATACTATTTTCCATTATGCAGATAGTTTCTACATTCTTACCAATAAGGATAAGGCAGAGAATTTTAAGTTAATGCGCACTGCAGAAAATCAAACTTCATCAGAGCATTGGCAAGAATTTATACCACATCGTAAAGAAGTATTGCTAGAGGACGTTGATATTTTTAAGGAATATTATGTACTATCTGAGCGTGAAAACGGATTGAATAAAATTAGGATTGTGAGATGGGATGGCGCAGAGGAATACTATCTGCCTTTCCAAAGTGAAACGTATACCGCTTATGTAGGGAACAATCCTGATTTTGATACTGAAATACTAAGGTATTCCTATAATTCTATGTCGACGCCCAGTTCCGTAATAGATTTTAATATGCGAACGAAGGACAAAGTCATCAAAAAAGAACAAACGGTACTTGGTGGCTTGTTCAATAAAGAAAATTATACAGAAGTTCGTCTATGGGCTATCGCTAGAGATGGTGTAAAGATACCCATGTCGGTAGTGCATAGAAAAGATACGGAGTTAAATGAAGATACTCCCATATTACAATATGCATACGGGTCTTACGGTTCAACTATTGACCCGTACTTTTCTACTGTAAGGTTAAGCTTGCTAGACCGTGGTTTTGTGTTTGTTATTGCCCATATAAGAGGAGGCGAGTACCTTGGTCGTAATTGGTACGAAAACGGTAAATTATTACAAAAGAAAAATACTTTTACCGATTTTATAGATTGCTCCAAATTTTTGATTGAACAGAAAATGACCAGTGCCAAGCATTTGTATGCCATGGGCGGTTCTGCCGGTGGTTTGCTAATGGGGGCGGTTATAAACATGCAGCCGGATATTTATAATGGTGTTATAGCAGCCGTGCCATTTGTTGATGTGGTTACGACAATGTTAGATGATTCTATTCCTTTGACTACGGGTGAGTATGATGAATGGGGCAACCCTAATGATAAGGTGTATTATGAGTATATGAAATCATATTCCCCTTATGATAATGTGGTTGCACAAGAGTATCCGAACATGTTGGTGACAACAGGTTTACATGATTCGCAAGTGCAGTATTTTGAACCTGCAAAGTGGGTTGCCAAGTTGCGAGAGTTAAAGAAAGACGACCACCAATTACTATTGAATACTAATATGGATGCGGGTCATGGCGGTGCTTCAGGTAGATTTGAGTCGTTAAGGGAAGTTGCTAAAGAATATGCATTTCTTTTAGATTTAGAAGGAAAAATCACATAGTTGAAAAAAAATGGTACTTTTGCCTCATAAATTTTAAGAAATTTCTTTTAATAAAATAACTAAACATTGATATCCCCCTTATGAAAAATGAGATCAGGGCTTACAACAATATTTTAGAACTAGTTGGTAATACTCCATTAGTTAAGTTAAATAGAATAGCAGAAAATCTTACTGGTAATTTTTACGCCAAGGTAGAAGCGTTCAATCCGGGTCACTCTTCTAAAGATAGAATTGCGATTCATATTATTGAGCAGGCAGAAAAGGCAGGTATACTTACCGAAGGTAGTACTGTAATAGAAACAACTTCTGGAAACACTGGTTTTAGTATTGCAATGGCAAGTATCATAAAAGGGTACGATTGTATACTGGCGGTAAGTTCCAAGTCTTCTCCAGATAAAATAGACATGTTGCGCTCAATGGGTGCGAAAGTATATGTTTGTCCGGCTCACGTAAGTGCAGATGATCCTAGGTCATATTACGAAGTAGCTAAGAGATTACATAAAGAAACAAAAGGTTCCATATACATTAATCAGTATTTTAATAAACTGAATATGGAAGCGCACTATAAATCTACTGGTCCAGAGATTTGGGAGCAAACCGGTGGGCAAATAACACATTTGGTTGCTTGCAGTGGTACTGGAGGTACTATTTCTGGTACTGCTCGTTTTTTAAAAGAGCAAAACCCGAACATTAAAGTTATAGGTGTTGATGCTTTCGGTTCGGTATTAAAAAAGTATCATGAAACCGGTGAGCTAGATACTAATGAAATCTATCCATATAGAATAGAAGGTTTAGGTAAAAACTTAATTCCTGGTGCTACTGATTTTAGTACAATTGATGAATTTATAAAGGTTACCGATGCAGAAAGTGCCCATACGGCTAGAGAAATTTCAAGAACAGAAGGTATTTTTGTTGGGTATACTAGTGGTGCAGTTATGCAGGCTATTAAGCAATTAAATGAATTAAATACATTTGACAAGAACAGTAATGTTGTGTGTATTTTCCCTGATCACGGTTCTCGCTATATGAGTAAAATATATAGTGACCAGTGGATGGAAGATCAAGGTTTCTTGAATACCAATACTGTTGAAGAGACACAAGAAATACAATACGTAAAGTAAAAAGAAGCTCTTTAAAATTTATAAAAAGTGGGTCTTTGACCCACTTTTTTGCATAATAAATAATTTATGAATCTTTATCAATTTTTTTTACTTTTGCAGACAGATCCAAATTAAACAATGAAAGACTTATTTGATAGAATTTTAGCTAATAAAGGCCCTTTAGGTAAATGGGCTTCACAAGCAGAGGGGTACTTTGTTTTCCCTAAATTGGAAGGTCCTATTTCTAATAGAATGAAATTTCAAGGTAAAGATGTTATTACTTGGAGTATCAATGACTATTTAGGGTTAGCGAATCTTCCTGAGATTAAGAAGGTAGATGGAGAGGCTGCAGCTGAATATGGTTCTGCATACCCCATGGGTGCAAGAATGATGAGTGGGCATACAGAATTTCATGAGCAATTGGAGCGCGAATGTGCTGCCTTTGTACAAAAAGAAGCTTCTTACTTGCTGAATTTTGGTTACCAAGGCTTTATGTCTGTAATCGACGCTCTTGTAACCAAAGATGATATTATCGTTTATGATGTAGACTGTCATGCTTGTATTATTGATGGTGTACGTTTGCATATGGGCAAGCGTTTTACCTTCGTGCATAATAATGCAGAGAGCTTAGAAAAGAATTTGGAGCGTGCCACTAAATTGGCCGAGCAAACTGGGGGAGGTATTTTAGTGATATCCGAAGGTGTTTTTGGTATGCGTGGTGAGCAAGGTATCTTAAAGGAAATCGTTGCTTTAAAAGAAAAATTCAAGTTTAGATTATTGGTCGACGATGCACATGGTTTTGGAACTTTAGGTGAAACCGGTGGTGGTGCAGGGCAAGAGCAAGGTGTACAAGATGGTATAGACGTTTATTTAGCAACTTTTGCTAAGTCTATGGCCAGTATTGGTGCATTTGTAGCTGCAGACCAAGAAATCATTGATTATTTAAAATATAATTTACGTTCGCAAATGTTCGCTAAATCATTACCAATGGTTTATGTAAAGGGAGCATTAAAACGTTTGGATATGTTACGAACACAACCAGAGCTTAAAGCTAAACTTTGGGAAAACGTAAATGCATTACAAAACGGATTAAAAGAAAAAGGTTTCGATATTGGTACAACTACAAGTTGTGTTACACCGGTATATCTTAACGGTAGTATTCCAGAAGCAATGGCTTTAGTGAAGGATTTACGTGAAAATCACGGTATTTTCTGTTCTATCGTAGTGTATCCTGTAATACCGAAAGGATTGATTCTTTTACGTTTAATACCAACTGCTACGCATACGTTGCAAGATGTTGAAGAAACATTATCGGCATTTTCAGCTATTAGAGAGCGCTTGCAGAACGGTACTTATAAAAGATTGTCTGCTGCCGTTGCGGCTGCAATGGGCGAGTAGTCCAATTAAGTTATTCATAAAAAAAGCCCGGAACCAAATTTGGTTCCGGGCTTTTTTTGTTTTGTTAAAGTGGTCTTCTATATGTTCTTCTGCGTTTATAGACCACAGGGTCAAAATGTTTCCACATTTGTTTTATAGCAATGTTCTCTTCTAGCTCTGGAGTTCTGTAGCACATATCGATCCCTTTCTCTTTGAAGGTTTTGTAGTATTCGTTAAAAATGACCGCGGTAACGCCTTTATTTTGGTATTCAGGTAATATGCCTATCAAATAGAAAATAACGTCTTTACTATTTTTCTTGGCTTTTAATAAATGGTATAACCCGAACGGAAACAACTTACCTTTTGCTTTTTGCAAGGCTTCTGAAAATGAAGGCATAACAATGGCGAAGGCTACCAGTTTATCTTCCTTGTCCTTTATGAATTTTATATACTCGGGATTTATAAAACTTATATACTTCTTTTTAAAGTAAGCTTTTTGTATTTCGGTAATAGGTACAAAAGATGAAAGGTTGGCATAGGTTTCATTGAACAAGTCGAACATTTCATCTGCCAATGGCATTACTTCTTTGGTCTTGGTGAAATTAACTTCTTTAAGACCATATCTTCTTTTTACAAGGTCGTTCAGCTTTGTAAATAGTGCAGGGTCTGCATTACCTGCCGGAAACTTGTTTTCCATGTACTCTTTTTCCTTTACAAACCCAAGATTCTCATAATGATCTTTGTAATAAGGGTGATTGTACCAAGTAATCATAGTACCAATATGATCAAACCCTTCAACGAGTACACCAACTTTGTCCAAATTTGAAAAGCCAACCGGACCTTCCATATATTCTAACTGATGTTGTTTTCCTATTTCGGCAACTTTGTCTAAAAGAGCTTTTGATACCTCAGGATTGTCCACAAAATCAAACCAGCCAAAACGCATTTTCTTTACGTTCTGTTGATCAACCTCAAGGTGATTGACAATTGCGGCTACACGACCTACTATTTTGTCACCATCCATGGCAAGGAAAAACCATGCCTCTGCATCTTTAAAAACAGGGTTTTTTTCTTTATCGAAACTTTCAAGCTCGTCATTGATAATGGGTGGTACCCAATATTTGTTGTTTTTATATAACGAAAAAGGAAAAGTTACAAAACGCTTTAGGTCTTGCTTTGATTTGGCTTCATGTATCGTAATCATCGAACTTCTTTAGAAGTGTCAATATTAGTGATATTAATCTATATTCTAAAGTGGTTTAGACTGAAATATTGAAGTGAAAGATATAGTTTTAGAAGTCGATTTCGCTACTTTCTTTCTTTTTCTTTTTTTCTGCTTTCTTTAGTTTTTTCAGCTGTTTTTTAGTGGGACCAAGGTCAATGTCTTCCGCACCGCTGCCTTTTTTCTTTCTCTCCTTCTTTTTCTTTTTCATGGCTTTCTTATCTATGGCTCCACCATTTTGATCAGCTTCTTGATCTTCGATCGGTTTTAGGCTATCTTTATGAAAATCCATTCGGTAAGATCCACCAATACCAAAGAAAATACGAGTAGGTGTGTTTTTTAAACTAGCGCCCATATTAAAGTCCAGTTGAAGATTTTCTTTTAATAGATGGGCAATACCACCACGAATCAATAAATCTGAATAACGGTCGCTATCTATGCCTTGGTGCTCAACAAAAACACTCCATTTAGGATTTCTAAATGCGTGAGATAATGATATTGTATAACTTAATTCTGGGTCATCGGTACTTATACGGTCGTATGCCGTGTTTGTTATTAAAACAAACCTTGGTGTTAATCTACTTTGTGTAGCTATCATACCACGATAAGAAATTGTAGGTTCTCCAATGTAGAAAGGATTGTCTCCTAAAACAAAATTTGCACCTCCATATAAGGAAACTGCCGGTAATAAATTCTTGAATTGAAATTTGTGATTGGCTCGCCAGCTATACAAATTTGGTTTATTGGCTTCAGGATTCTTAAAGGGGTCATAGATTAAATATTTTAAGCCTATTCTATTTCTGGAAAAATCTCTTCGTTTACCTTCTAGGTCAAAGTTCAAAAAAGTGATTTTTTGACCCTGGAAAGTACCCTCGTAATTAAGTTCTAACGCCTCAAATAATAGTCCATATCGTAAAGAAATATCTGTGCCCCAAATATTCGATTCTGTATTTAAAAGTGTGTGATCTTTTTGCTCGTAAAACAATCCCATCTCGGCTTGTACTACATTTTTTCCTACGGCATAAGCGCTTACCGAAACACCTGGTCGGTTAGAATTTATTACATCGGTATACTGAGAATAACCGGTTAACGGAAATAATAAAAGTAAAGCCAATACGTATTGATATGATTTAGAGTAGGCAAAAAGACTATTCATGAACACGATTTTATATATATTTTAATAATATGATTCTACATATACAACGTGATAATTGTATTTTTGATATATATAAGCAGTAATAAATGGCTTTTTTAAAAACTATATTAATTATTCTTTTGGTGTATTACCTTCTAAAAATTTTAGCAAGGTTATTTGCGCCAAAAATTTTGAGTTACGCAGCAAAGAAAACAGAATCTCATTTTAGACAAGCTTTTGATAATCAACACCCATATAACGAACAAGAAGAAGAGAGTGTAATTATCAATAAAAAAACCACTCGAAAAAAGAAGGATTCGGAAAAAGTAGGTGAATACATTGATTTTGAAGAGCTAGACTAGTTATCTTTGTCTAAACACTACTTTTAGAAAATGAAGCAAGGTCTAAAATTCTTTTTCATCAATTTTTTTGTTGTCGTATTTTTCATCATCGCCGCCTTGGTTTACTTTAGTCCGGTTCTGCAGGGTAAGGTTATGTACCAGCACGATATTGCCCAATATACGGGTATGGCTAAGGAGCAGAATGATTTCCGCAAGGCCAACGATCAAGAACCATACTGGACCAATAGTGCATTTGGTGGTATGCCAACTTACCAATTAGGTGCCAATTATCCACATAACTACATTAAGAAATTAGATCGGTTAATTCGATTTTTACCAAGACCTGCAGATTATCTTTTTCTATATTTTATTGGCTTTTACATTTTATTATGCTGTTTAAAAGTAGATTATAGATTAGCCATTGTTGGTGCATTGGCTTTTGGTTTTTCTACCTATTTGATTATCATTTTAGGCGCTGGGCATAATGCCAAAGCTCATGCAATGGCGTACTTACCTATGCTTTTAGGTGGTATTGTTTTGGTGTTCAGAAAAAAATATCTCTGGGGATTTGTGTTGACCGCCTTGGCCATGGCTTTAGAAATTACGGCCAACCACTATCAAATGACCTATTACTTTATGTTGCTTGTTTTGGTGTTAGGAGTTGTCTATTTGGTGTATGCTATTAAGGATAAAAAATTAAAACACTTTTTTACTTCAGTAGGAATTTTGCTTGTCGCTGTAACCTTAGGTGTTGCCGCAAATGCAACGGGATTAATGGCAACAAAGGAATATGCCGACTGGAGTACACGTGGTAAAAGCGAACTGACCATAAACCCAGATGGTTCACTTAAAGAAGATACGGGCGGATTAAGTAAAGCCTATATTACCAATTGGAGTTACGGTATTGCCGAATCATTGAACTTATTTGTTCCACGTCTTTTTGGTGGTGCAAGTCAAGAGAATTTAGGAGAAAATTCAAAAACATATAATTACTTAATCGATAAAGGTTTGCAAAGGTCAAGTGCCTTGGATTTTGTTAGCGGATTACCTTTGTATTGGGGAGAACAGCCTGGCACCTCTGGACCTGCATATTTAGGAGCTGTCGTATTTTTCTTGTTTGTATTAGGGTTGTTTTTGGTAAAAGGAAAACACAAATGGTGGTTACTTTTCGGTTCTTTACTTTCCTTAATACTCTCTTGGGGTAAGAACTTTAGTGTTTTGACCGATTTTATGATAGATTACTTTCCGTTATACGATAAGTTTAGAGCGGTATCTTCCATACAGATCATTTTAGAACTTTGTGTGCCTGTTTTGGCTATTTTGGCTTTAAAGAAATTGTTTAAGGACAAGGTTCCACAAGCTGATAAAATTAAATCTTTAACCCTAGCGGCCGCTACTATTTTAGGGTTGGGAGTCGTGTTGTACATATTCAAGGGAGCCTTTCATTTTGTAGGTGCTGCCGATGATAATTTGAGAATGACAGGGTTGGAGGAATTACCAGAAATGCTTCGATTGGATCGTAAAAGTGTTTACACTAGCGATTTGTTACGTTCATTAGGTTTTGCATTAGGTACCGCATTGTTAATTTGGTTGTATTTGAAAGAGAAATTAAAAATGAATTTCTTGATTATTGCAATTGGAGTTCTAGTAGTGGTCGATTTGGTTGGGGTCGATTTACGATATGTAAACAATGACAACTTTGTATCTAAGCGTAAAATGCTAGAACCATTTCAAGAAACAACAGCAGATAAAATTATTGCAAAAGATGACGGTGTTTTCCGTGTTTTTGATCAAACAGACGGTTTTGATTCCGCAAAAACGGCTTATTTCCATCAAAGTATAACAGGGTATCACGCAGCAAAACCTGCAGGTATGCAAGACTTGTTTAATTTTCATGTGTACAAAGGCAATTTGTCTGTCTTGAACATGATGAACATCAAATACGTTATCAGGCAAGATCAAGAAGGAAATGTCTTTCCGATTGAAAACCCTAATGCAAATGGTAATGCTTGGTTTATTTCTCAATTAGAACCTGTGGCTAATGCCGATGATGAAATAATGGCTTTAGATAGTTTAGATACTAAGAATGTAGCCGTTGTTAATTCTTCTAAGTTTTCTGATATTTATCCATTGACTTATCAAGTAGATTCTACGGCTTCAATCTCTTTAATTGATTACGAACCCAATCATTTAACGTATATGTCTAAAAATAGCAATGAAGGAGTAGCTGTTTTTTCAGAGATGTATTACAAAAATGGATGGAATGCTTATATCGACGGAAAAGAAAGTGATTACTTCAAAGTTGATTATGTATTAAGGGCATTAAAAATTCCTTCAGGAGAACATAAAATTGAATTTAAATTTGAACCAGAAGTAGTGGCTACAGGAAGTAAAATTACTTTGGCAAGTACCATTTTGCTAGGGTTGGTAATCGTTGGTGGCTTAGGTTTTACCTTTTGGAGGTCGAAAAAAGAAGAGGAAGCATAATGAGGAAGGTGCTGGTCATTACCTATTATTGGCCACCCGCTGGCGGACCGGGAGTACAACGTTGGCTCAAATTTGTAAAATATCTCAAAGATTTTGGTGTTGAACCCGTTCTTTATATCCCTGAGAACCCACATTACCCAATGCTAGATGAGTCCTTCGCTAACGATGTGCCAAAAGATATAAAGATTTATAAGCATAGAATAAAGGAGCCGTACCGTATTGCATCACTTTTTTCAAGTAAGAAAACCAAAAGTATAAGCTCGGGAATTATTCAATCTAAAAATCAGTCTTTCATTGAAAAAATTCTGTTGTGGGTACGTGGTAATTTGTTTATACCAGATGCTAGAAAATTTTGGGTAAAGCCATCGGTCAATTACCTTAAAGATGTTTTGGATAAAGAGGGAATCGATACTATTATTACTACAGGTCCTCCACATAGCGTGCATTTAATTGGGTATTATTTGAAGCAATCAATGACTTTAAATTGGCTTGCCGATTTTCGTGATCCATGGACCACAATTGGTTATCATAAAAAGTTGAAACTTACCACATCTGCTGAAAAAAAACATAAGAAATTAGAGGCAGATGTTTTAAATGCGGCCAATAAAATTATTGTTACTAGTAATACAACAAAAGAAGGATTTAAACGGATAACAAACAAACCCATTCAAGTGATTACAAATGGGTTTGATGGTGAAGTGGTTAATGCAAAACAGTTAGATTCAAGGTTCACTATTTCTCATATTGGCTCATTATTAAGTGGTAGAAACCCTATTAAATTGTGGGAGGTCTTGGCCGAGTTGGTTCAGGAAAATCAAGATTTTAAAAAAGCTTTAATGTTGCAGTTTATTGGGGTGGTCAGTGATGAGATACTGGCAACAATAACAGAAGTAGGATTACAGGACTATATAGAAGTAGTAGGCTATGTCTCTCATCAAAAAGCTTTGGAATATCAGAAAGCATCACAAGTTTTATTGTTGGTGGAAATAGATTCACAGGATACTATTGGAATTATACCTGGTAAACTATTTGAATATATGGCGGCTAAGCGACCCTTATTGGGTGTGGGACCACGAGATTGGGAGGTTGCAGGCATTGTAAAGGAAACAAATACTGGCTCAATATTTAACCATTCTGACGATATTGCTTTAAAAAATGTACTTTTAAGTTGGTTTGAAAATTACCGGAAAGGAGAATTGATGATAACTTCTAGCAATATTGAGCAATATAGTAGAAGGGAACTCACCAGAAAATTGGCCGAATATATTTAATGGGTATCGTACTTAAACAATCTTTGAACAATACAATTGTAACCTATATTGGTTTTGCAATTGGGGCGGCCAATACCTTGTTTTTGTACACCAATTTTATGCAACCCAGTAATTATGGTCTAATACAGGTTATATTGTCTGTGTCTGCTGTATTAATGCCCATTTTGGCATTTGGGGTGCCTAATAGTTTGGTGAAGTTTTATTCTAGTTTTAAGAATGAAAAAAGTCAAGATTCATTTTTGACTCTTATGCTGGTATTACCGTTGGTATTGATTATTCCTGTTGCTTTTATTAGCTATGTTGCCAATGATGCGATTGGTAGTTTACTTTCTCGACAAAATGATGTGGTTAAAGATTATGTTTGGCATATTTTTTTGGCCGGTATGGCAATGTCTTATTTTGAGGTCTTTTATGCCTGGGCACGAATACAGATGAAATCTATGTTCGGTAACTTTATGAAAGAGATATTTTGTAGGGTGGGGCAAACCATTTTATTGATTCTGCTATGGTTCAAATTAATTGAAATCGATTTTTTTATTAATGCTTTGATAGGGTTTTATTTAGCTCGTGCATTAATAATGAAACTATACTCTTTTAGCTTAAGAGCCCCAAGATTAGATTTTAAACTACCTGATAATTGGAAAAATATAGTAAGATATAGTGCCTTAATAATTCTTGGAGGATCAACTGCAATTGTTTTATTAGAGATAGATAAGGTAATGTTGAACAATTATCTTGAACTTGAAAATGTGGCATTCTACGCAGTGGCTGGTTTTATAGCATCAACCATAGCCGTGCCATCTAAAGCAATGCATCAAATTACATATCCATTAACGGCAACATATCTAAATAATAAAGATATGGCTGCACTTTCACAGTTATATCAAAAAAGTTCATTGACGTTGTTCATTGTATCTGGAATTCTATTTCTATTGATTCTTTTAAACCTTAATGAGCTTTACGAATTTTTGCCCGAGAAATATTCTGGTGGTTTTATGATCGTATTTTGGGTGGGTTTGGCAAAGGTGTTCGATGCAATTTTGGGAAATAATAATTCTATTCTGTTCAATTCGGACTACTACACATCTATTTTATTATTTGGGGTTTTGTTGGCAGTTCTTGCCATTTTATTTAATCTTTGGTTAATTCCAAATTTTGGAATAGATGGGGCGGCCATAGCTAGTTTTAGTGCCTTTTTCGTGTATAATACCTTAAAACTTGGCTACGTAAAGTCAAAATTTAAAATGCAACCTTTTACCAATGAAACAGTAAAGGTATTGGGTTTATTGATAGTTATAGGGATTGTTTTTTCTACATTCTCATTTTCTTTTCATCCGTTGGTGAACATAGTTTTAAAAAGCATTTTAATGATATTGGTTTATGTTACGTTCCTGTATCGTTTTAAAATATCTGAAGATGTTTATGGGTTTTTGAACAAGTTTTTAAAGCGTTGATTACATTCTATTTTCTTCTTGTTTGCTTGATTTTTGAATACCGTATTGCTGCTTGTATATCTTAACAATGATGAGGAATAAATTAATGATAAGCGGACCAAATATTAAACCTACGAATCCAAATAACGGAATACCTATTAACACCCCAATTAGTGTGATTAACGGGTGAGTGCTATCAAGTGATTTCAAAACAAAAAGTCGAATTAGGTTGTCTGTCATGCCCACTACTAAAATTCCATAAATCAATATTCCCCAAGCTTGAAACTCATCGCCGCTTGCTAAACTCAATACAAAAACAGGGAATATGCCTACAAAGGTGCCTATAAACGGAATCATAGAACCAATTGTCACTATCACAAACCAAAATAACGGATTGTCTACGCCAAAAATATAGAATCCGATGAGCGCAATAATACCTTGGGCTAAAGCAACTAGTGGAATAGCTATGGCATTTGATCGTACTACGTTGTCAATTTCCTTACCTAAGGTTACCAGGTTTTTATTACTTAAGGGAATATATTCAAGCAATGAATCTTTGAGCTGTTTAGGGCTTTTAAGCATGTAGTATAGTAGAAATAACAAGATGCCTAGAGATATAAATACATTAAATGTACCACTCGCAAAACCTTGCATATTATCCGTTAACCAACCCGATGCCTGTTTGGGGTCAATGGTAGACGAGACATCATAATCTATATATTTCTCTACTTGAAATAACTGGTCTTTAAAAGCTTTGGTTACCTGTTCCGATTTATCTGCTAAATTTCCTAATTCTGAGCTCAGCATGAATCCTGCTCCGGTCAAAGGGATAAAAATTCCAATGAAAGCTATGAATATGAGCAGTATGGCCGCCCACATTCTTTTAACTCCTTTATTAATCAATTTTAGCATCCATTTTCTAAGCACTACGTAAAGCGTGAGTGCACCCAAGACTCCAGAAATATAAGGAAGCATGTATTTGATGATCAATCCGCCTAAAAAAATAATAAGAGACAATATAATGAGTTGCCTAAGAACCTTGTGATTAATTTTTTTCATTGCGGTTGTTGAAGATGGATTGTTAACTGGGTGAAAATTAAACTTATATACGTAGCTTGGTTAACTCACATACGTATTTTAGTAGTCCTAAAGTATTTTTAGCGATAACTGATGAAACCTAGTTAACTTTGGGGCTGCAATGACTTTAAAACAGACACATATAGTTGAAGAAATTTCCTGTCCAATGAGGTTGCAGGAGTATGGAGTAGGGGTGTTTCAACAAATTGCAACCAAATCGGCTTTAAAAAAAGCGCTCAAAAAAAGTCTGATAACAGTTAATGGGCAAATAGCCAGTTCAGCTACCGTAATTAAAGGTGGTGAAAGAATAGAGTACCAGTTTACTTCTGATCAAAAAACGAAAACACGACTTGTTCTTAAATTAGATGTGGTTTATGAAGATGAGTATTTGGCTGTTATCAACAAACCAGCGGGCATTTTGGTAAGTGGTAACGGTTTCAAGACGGTAGCTAATGCATTGGTTCAGAATCTAAACCCTAGTAAAGCGGCAGATGCGGTTAGTCCTCAACCGGCACATCGTTTGGATTATGCAACTACAGGTTTACTTTTAGTAGGTAAAACCAGTAGTGTTATCACCAAACTAAATCGGTTATTTGAATATAAAAAAATAGCTAAAGAGTATAATGCCGTTACCATTGGTGCAATGCAACCTGAAGGTAGTATTGAATTAAAAATCGATGATAAACCTGCTAGTTCAACTTTTAAAGTTATGGCATCGGTAGTATCAGAAAGATTTTCATTTTTAAATTTGGTAGCACTGAGTCCACATACTGGTCGAAGGCATCAACTTAGAAAACACCTATTATCTATTGGTCATCCAATTTTAGGGGACGCTACCTATTATTTAGATGGTTTGCAGTTAAAAGGAAAAGGAATGTATTTACACGCAAGTAAACTTCAGTTCATACATCCTATTACACATGAGGAAATGAATATATCTTCTAGTCTACCAAAGATGTTTATCAAATTATTTCCAGAAATGCATTTTGAATAATAAAAAAAGCGCCGCAATGAATGAATTCAATACGGCGCTTTACAACTAACCAACCTAAAAACTTCTTTTAATTTCTTCTGCTACTTCTAGTGGCTGCACTAGTTCTAGAGCTTGAGCTTCTAGACGGAGCTTTACTTACGGTTCTTGAACTAGAGCTTCTACTTACCGTACTTCTAGAAGGACTCTTAGTCGCTTTTCTAGTAACTGTACTACGTTGTGTTCTTGTAGTAGTAGCGGTTCTAGTATTTGCACTTTTCCTAACGGGCTTTTTATACGTTGTTGTACTTCTTTTTACGGTTGTACTTCTTGGTGTACGTGTAACTTCTCTTTTAGTTACGGTTCTATTAGGTGTGCTACGGTTTACGGTAGTGCTTGTACTTCTTTTAACCGTACCGTTTTTAGAACTTCTGGTTACAGATCTGTTTTGAACGGCTCTACCGTTATTGGTATTACTACGTTTTACTGTTGTTGATCTTTTAACCGTTGAATTTCTATTGTTCCTTGACGTGTTATTAGAAGCTACTGTTCTACTTGTTCTTAAACCATTATCTCTTTTGGCTACAGTTCTATTACTTCTGTACGTATTGTTTCTAACCGCAACACGTTTGTCGTTTCTATAAATGTTAGCTCTATTTCTTCTTACTTTGTTATATCTATAAGGCTTACCAATATTTACATATGCCCTTCTAAAATTATTTCTGTAAGGTCTATAGTAAGAATATCTTACTGGTGTATAATATCTTCTATATGGACTATTGAATACCAAACTAAAACCAATTGCCGGTCTAACAAACCATCTATGGAAAGGACGGTAAACATAGTTTCTATTGTACACATTTATGTAACCAGTATGGTAATCATAAAAACCACGGTTGTTATAATATACATACATACCACCTATATTACGCACTCTGTTATTTCTATAGTTGATGTCAACATCACCAATTTGACTAACACGACCATAATAATCATAATAGATAGGCACGTTTTCTACTTGAATAACTGCACCATAATCATCATATTGAGCATAAGGACTATAGTCGTAACCTGAGTTGAACGTAACTCCGTTCTTACTACCTGTTACTTGGTTTTCGATATAAAAATCGAATTCACCATCTGGGTAAACAGAAAAAGTAATTCCGTTTTCTATAAAAATAAATGAGTTGTCATATCTATAAGTATTGCTGGTTGCAACCTTATCTTCGCTAATACCTGAAGCGAAAACACCTGTGGTGCTAAAAATCATCGCTGTAAAAAGGAGTACTAAGTTCTTCATAATATAAGGTTTAAATCTGCCCCTTAGGCAGTTGTTCTAAATGTAATTATTTACATTCCCTTAGTACATTACAAACAGCGTGCCAAAAAACAAAACCATTGATTATGATTCTGATAATCAATGGTTTAAAATATATTTGAATACTTTGTTTTTTAAGTAAAATTAATTTATTTTCTCTTTTAGGTAGTTTGCTGTGTACGATTTTTTACTTTTTACAACCTCTTCTGGAGTACCTTCGGCTAATAATTGTCCCCCATTTTCTCCACCACCCCGTCCAAGATCAATGATGTAGTCTGCACATTTTATTAAGTCGATATTATGCTCAATGACTACAATAGAATGTCCTTTCTTTATTAGTGCATTAAAGGACTTTAATAATTTTTGAATATCGTGAAAATGTAAACCCGTTGTTGGTTCGTCAAAAATGAAAAGTGCCTTTTCTTTAGTGCTTCCTTTAATTAAGAAAGAAGCCAGTTTAATACGTTGAGCCTCACCACCGGATAGGGTAGAAGATGATTGCCCTAAAGTTACATAGCCTAAACCTACATCTTGTAAAGGTTTTAATTTGGTTACAATTTTGGTCTGCTCTCCGGTTTCAAAAAACTGAATAGCATCATCAATAGTCATATTAAGTACATCGTCAATGTTGGCATTATTGAAGGTTACTTCCAATACTTCTTTTTTAAACCTTTTACCGCCACAAGTTTCGCATTCTAAATGCACATCTGCCATAAACTGCATTTCTACGGTAATCTCACCTTCTCCTTTACATTTCTCACATCTTCCTCCATCAACATTAAATGAAAAATGCTTTGCCTGGTAGTTTCTTATTTTGCTCAGTTTTTGACCGGCATACAAGCTTCTAATATCGTCGTATGCTTTTATATAGGTTACAGGATTAGAGCGTGAAGACCTACCAATGGGGTTTTGGTCTACAAATTCTACATGCTTAATATGTTTAAATTTACCTTCAACGGATGTATGCTGACCTGCTTTTTCTCCATAACCACCGGTTTCTTTTAATACAATAGGATACAGCAGTTTCTTCACCAAAGTACTTTTTCCACTACCGGATACTCCCGTAACCACAGTAAGCATATCTAAAGGAAAAGTTACATTGATATTCTTTAGGTTGTGTTCGCGCACGCCATTTATGGTAATATGGTTTTTAGAAGTTCTACGTTCTTTGGGAACTTTAATCTCCATTTTTCCATTTAAATACTGAGCTGTGAGCGATTTTGATTTAAGTATTTCAGTAAGGGTGCCTTGAGCTACTACTTCACCGCCATGTGTACCGGCTTCCGGACCTATATCAATAACCACATCTGCAGCTTTCATGATATCCTCATCATGTTCAACTACAATTACGGTATTCCCTAGATTACGTAACGAGAGCAAGACTTCAATTAAATTTTCAGTATCTCGTGGATGCAAACCTATACTTGGTTCATCTAATATGTACATGGATCCTACCAAACTACTACCTAATGAAGTTGCCAAATTTATTCGCTGACTTTCCCCACCTGATAGGGTATTGGATTTTCTATTAATGGTAAGGTAATTTAATCCCACCTTATCCAAAAAACCTAAACGAGTGTTTATTTCAATCAAAAGCCTTGACGCAATTGTAGCATCATTTTCATTCAGCTCAAGTTCATTAAAGAAGGCTATTAATTTTTCTATGGACAAACCAACTAAAGACGAAATAGAGGCTCCCCCAACTTTTACATAATCCGTTTCCGGTCGTAAACGTTTTCCATTACAGACATTACATTTGGTTTTTCCTCTATATCTAGAGAGCATTACCCTGTTCTGAATTTTATAGCTTTTCTCTTCTAACATTCCAAAGAACTTATGAAGTCCTATAAAATGTGCATTTCCGTCCCATACCAGTTGTTTTTGCTCTTCAGAAAGTTCAAACCATGGTTTATGAATAGGAAAATCATATTTGTATGCCGAGTTGACCAGTTGATCTCTGTAAAAACTCATGCTTTCTCCTCTCCATGGGAAAATTGCATTTTCGTAAACGGATAATGCTGTATTTGGTACAACTAAATCTTCATCTATACCAATAACATCTCCGTAGCCTTCACATTTAGGACAGGCGCCATACGGATTGTTAAAGCTAAAAAGGTGAACATTTGGTTCTAAGAACGTCATGCCATCTAGCTCAAACTTATTGCTAAAAAGTGTTTGTTCGCCATCTGCCAATTCCTCTATCATACATTCGCCTTTACCTTCAAAAAAGGCAGTATCCACAGCATTTGCCAGTCGATTATAAAAATCCTCGTCGTCTTTGGTAATGATCCTGTCAATTACTAGATCAAATTGCTTTCCAATATCTTCGGGTGCTTGGTCAATACGAATTACTTTGTCGTTATACTTAATACGTGCATAACCTTGTTTTGAAAATAACTCCAAAGATTTTAGGGCATCTCTATCTTCCCGAATGGTAATAGGTGCCAGTAGTAATAACTTTGTGCCCTCATCATAGCTTTTTACATGATCCACAACATCGGTTACGGTATGTTTTTTTACTTCCTT
The DNA here is from genome assembly GCF_003075045.1 of Maribacter litoralis. Taxonomy (GTDB): domain Bacteria; phylum Bacteroidota; class Bacteroidia; order Flavobacteriales; family Flavobacteriaceae; genus Maribacter; species Maribacter litoralis. The sequence continues at coordinate 111,616 of NZ_QCZD01000006.1, forward strand.
GCCAGAAATAGGGGAAAAAGTCTTGCCTATACGTGCGTATAATAATTTTATATAATCATATATCTCAGTTGTGGTGCCCACCGTAGACCTTGGGTTGGTAGAGTTTACTTTTTGCTCAATAGCAATAGCGGGGGCTATACCTTTAATATAATCTACTTTTGGTTTGTCTAGCTTGCCCAAAAACTGTCGGGCATAAGAAGATAAACTTTCTACATATCGTCTTTGACCTTCAGCATACAGTGTATCAAAAGCTAGACTAGATTTACCAGAGCCAGATAAACCGGTAATGACAACCAGCTTATTTCTAGGTATTACAACATCTATATTTTTTAAGTTGTGCAGTTTAGCACCCTTAATTATAATGTTCTCTTTCGGATTTACTTCGGCAAGTGTGGGCATAAAAATATCTAAGATTACAAAGATACACTTTGCCTTTTTTCTGAACTAAAAAATGCCGCTTATCTAAATTTATCGGAAGAAATTTTCACATTTTTATAAGAGTATTTATTTTTTTATATCTTTGGAATCTCATTATAATTCAATTCGCCTATAACGCAACATTACTTTTAAAAGTTAGAATTTAACCATTAGACCCTTATTCTTTTTGAATTTGGGGCTGCATTTTAACCCTACAAGTAACGTTATGGTAGTACAAGTTGAAGATTCCCAATTAGTAAAACAATACATTCTAGGTGACGAAAAAGCTATCGAAGCTTTGATCAACCGTCACAATTCTCGCTTAACCGGTTTTATCTATTCTAAAGTAGGTGACCGCGAATTGACCGAAGATATTTTTCAAGATACATTTATGAAAGTTATACGTACCCTTAAAAGAGGTGCTTATAATGAAGAAGGTAAATTTTTACCTTGGGTAATGCGAATAGCTCATAATTTGGTCATCGACCATTTTAGAAAGCATAATAGAATGCCTATGTACAATAGTAAAGAAAGCTATAATATCTTTTCTTTATTAGGTGATGATAGATTGAATGCAGAAAAGCAATTGATAAAGGAACAAATTGACACTGATCTTTTAAGAATGATCAAAGAACTTCCTGAAGATCAACAAGAGGTTCTAGAGATGCGTATATATAAGGATATGAGCTTTAAGGAAATTTCCGATAATACTGGCGTGAGTATTAATACCGCTTTAGGCAGAATGCGTTACGCTTTAATCAACTTAAGAAAGCTTGTGGAAGCTAATAATATAGTTTTAACGAATTAATTGGTCTTAGGTCGAGTGGATCTACTATCTTCATGTATGTGTCGTTCTTTAGATGAACCTAAACAACATATAGCATGGAAAAAATATACACAAAGAACCAGAGTAACACTAAAGAGGTAAAAGCTAAACCAGAAACAATTCAGTTTTTACTATCTTATTCTAAGTCTTTGAATATTACCGAAGCAGATGGATTACAGTTCGAGACGAATTTAAACTAAGAACAATCTTACATTATATATAAACCCTTAAGCAATTGCTTAAGGGTTTTTTTATGCCCAATTCTTAAAACTTTTTAAAAACTCAGTTTATTGAGAATATTTTTCTTGTAGGACAATAATTTATTATAACTCCTTATATATATGTATTCCATTGTATTGCAATACTTATGGGCAATTATCACATTTGCTGCTTTCTTACAATTTACCCGCCGAACTATGCTAAATACTATTTATTGTATGGAAATATACTTTTTCGATGTTTCACATCAAAAAAACGCGGTTTGACAACATACTTTTTCCTACAGCCCCCCTTTTCTATAGTTTTATATCAGAAATAAAAAACAAACCAATTAACTAAAAAGATTTTCCCAATCTTAACCAATTAAAGAAAGTAACTCGTATGAAACTACAAATTGAAGACTCAGAATTAGTTAAGGATTATATCAATGGTAACGAAGGTGCCCTTGAAATTTTAATTAACAGACACAATCAACGTATTACTAGTTTTATCTATTCTAAGGTTTTAGATAGGGATATCACAGAAGACATTTTTCAAGATACTTTTATTAAAGTAATCAAAACTTTAAAAAGAGGTAAGTATAGTGAAGAAGGTAAATTTTTACCATGGGTAATGAGAATTTCACATAACCTTATTATTGATCACTTTAGAAGAAACAAGAGAATGCCAATGTTTGAAGGTAGCGATGACTTTAATATTTTCTCTGTAATTGGAGATGATAAGTTGAACGCCGAAAAACAATTAATAAAAAATCAAATAGATACTGATCTTAGACAATTGGTTGAAGAGTTACCAGATGATCAAAAAGAAGTGCTTTTAATGCGTATCTATAAAGATATGAGCTTTAAGGAAATATCTGAAAATACGGGTGTTAGCATAAATACTGCTCTTGGTAGAATGCGTTATGCATTAATAAACCTTAGAAAAATCATAGAAAAAAACAACATCGTTCTTACCAATTAATATGGAGTAGAAATTAAATAAACAATATTTCCAAATTTGCTGCGTTATTTTATTGTAACAACGTAGGAAGTATGGAAAAAATTTACTCAGATTACCAAGAACAGACCGGATTTAACAAAGTATGTCCTAAAACAATCAATTTCTTATTGAGCTATTCACAAGCGCTCTATGAGTTTGAATACGAAGATTTAGAATTCGAAACATTTTTGAATTAATAAAAAAACCCGCAATTAGCGGGTTTTTTTATTTTTATAGTAGTCGTTAAGTACTGTTTTTCTTCCAATGGTCTTTGTAATGATATCTTTTTCAAGATCCCATCCTCTAGCTGGTGAGTATTCTCTACCATACCAAATAATTTGTAAATGAAGATCGTTCCATATTTCTTTTGGAAATAATCTTTTAGCATCCTTTTCTGTTTGTACTACATTTTTACCGTTGGTAAAACCCCACCTGTATAGCAACCTATGTATATGGGTGTCTACAGGAAATGCCGGTATACCAAATGCTTGAGATATTACCACACTCGCCGTTTTATGGCCAACTGCCGGTAATTCTTCTAAATCTGGCAAATTCTGGGGTACTTCACCATTATGTTTGTCTATCAATATTTTAGATAATCCATGAATACCTTTGGCTTTCATAGGAGACAAACCTACGGGTTTTATAATTTCCCTAATCTCATCTACACTTAGCTTAACCATGTCATATGGGTTGTCTGCCCTGGCAAAAAGTAATGGGGTAATTTTGTTGACCCTTACATCTGTACTTTGTGCCGACATCAATACGGCAATTAATAATGTATATGGGTCTTTATGGTCTAAAGGAACAGGAATTTCAGGATATAACTCTTGTAAAGTATCAATTGTAAAAGCTATTTTTTCGGCTTTCGTCATTAATTGTTTAATTTTGATTGAAAATATTTAAACACAAATTTAAAAAATATCATAGATGAATACATTAAAAGTTGGTGATAAAGTACCATCGTTTTCTGCAAAAGATCAAGATGGAAATACGGTCAATTTAACAGACTTTAAAGGGAAAAAATTAATCGTATTTTTCTATCCTAAAGCAAGTACACCAGGTTGTACTGCAGAAGCTTGCAATTTAAGGGATAATTATGCTGAATTACAAGCTCAAGGATATGAACTTTTGGGTGTAAGCGCGGATTCTGAAAAAAGGCAGACCAATTTTAGAAATAAATATGAGTTTCCTTTTCCTTTATTGGCAGATGAAGATCATACGGTAATCAATGCATTTGGTGTGTGGGGATTGAAGAAATTTATGGGGCGTGAGTATGATGGTATTCATAGAAAAACCTTTGTAATTGATGGTGATGGAATTGTTACGAAAGTGATTGATAAGGTAAAAACAAAAGACCATGCAGCTCAGTTATTAGATTGATTGTCAATATTTATAAATAAATAAAAAGCCCACTAGTAGTGGGCTTTTATACTTTGTATCAGTATTGTTTAGATGCTTATTTTGTTTCTTGTTCTTCAGTTTTTCTAGTGAACAATTGTTTTTGCTTTATAATTTCCGCAATACCTTCAGGTAACATTTCTTCCCAACCATCTTCATTGTTCATAAGCTTCTTAAGAACATCTCTAGAGAAAATATGCATAACATCTGGTTCGTAATCTATAATGTCCATTACCTTTCCATTGTATTTAAAGAATTTGTACAACTCTTTCATACGTGGGTGTACTTTAACATTGTTACTTGTCATGATCTGCCCGGTATCTGGGTTTTTCATTGGGTACAAGTATACCTGTAAATCCTTAAAGAATAATTTACCAAAAGCTTCAAGTATACCACCACTTAAATGGCGGTAATATTTCTCATCGAATATATCTACCAGGTTGTTGACACCCATGGTAAGACCAATTCTGTTCTTGGTATAATTGTTAAAATATTCTACTAATTTATAATACTCTTGAAATTTAGAAATCATTACAGAATGACCTAGAGAACACAGTAATTCTGCTCTGTCCATAAAGTCTTGCTCGTCAATTTCACCAGAAGCTTTTAGGTTTGAAAGTGTTATTTCAAAAATTACAATAGTATTGTTTTGATCAACACCTTTATCTCTAATGAAAATGTCATATGACTTTTCAAACATGTCTAAATTGACCTTGGTAACGGGTCTAAAACTACCACGTAAAGCCAATATGTTCTTTTTGTAAAGAACGGCAGCAGGTAAAAGGTTATTACCATCTGGACCGAACATTACGGCATCTGTCATATCATTTTTAATAAGCTGTAAGCTCATTAAACGATTATCTACCTCTTTAAAATTTGGTCCGGAGAAATTGATCATGTCAATTTCCAATATATCTTTATCTATATGGTCATATAGATATTTCAACATTTTCTTTGGTTTATGATATTTGTAAAAAGCACCATAAATTAAGTTAACGCCCAGTATACCCAAAGTTTCTTGTTGTAATCTTGCTTCGTTCTGCTTAAAACGAATGTGAAGAATGATCTCGTCGAATTCTTTTTGATTAGGGTCTAATTGGTACCTAATTCCTACCCATCCATGACCTTTGTAACGCTTTGAAAAATCTATGGTCGCTACTGTATTTGCATATGAGAAAAACAATCTTTCAGGGTGGTTTTCTCTGCTAATACGTTCTTCCATTAACTGCATTTCGTAATCCAGCATTGTTTTTAATCTTGCTTGGGTTACATAGCGTCCATCAGATTCTATGCCGTAAATAGCATCACTAAAATCTTTATCATAAGCACTCATTGCCTTGGCAATGGTGCCAGATGCACCACCGGACCTAAAGAAATGACGGGCAGTTTCTTGCCCGGCGCCAATTTCTGCAAAAGTTCCGTAGATATCCGGATTTAAATTTATTCTTAAGGTTTTTGCCTTTATAGAGGGAATATTTTCAAAAACACTATCTCTTTTTAATACCGATGCCATTTTGTTAGCTGTTTAACTTTTAACAAAGTTATAAAGAATGGTTGTGACAACGAGCAATAGCCGTGAAAAATTGGAAGAAGTTTTGGTAATTGTTTTAATTGCCTTTCATTTCTGTCAATCTATTTAAATTCCATCATCAATTTTATTAAAAAGGAATTAAATTTGTAGCACATGACCAATGAATTAAGTGTTACTTTTTTAGGAACGGGAACTTCTCAAGGTATTCCAATTATTGGCAGTACGCATCCTGTTTGTTTGAGTAGTGATCAAAAAGATAAAAGACTTCGGGTTTCGGTATTACTTTCATGGAAAGAATATAACTATGTTATTGATTGTGGTCCAGATTTTAGGCAACAAATGCTGAAGCAGAACGTAACTCGACTTGACGGTATTTTGTATACTCATGAGCATTCTGATCATACTGCCGGTTTAGATGATATTCGCCCCTATTTTTTTAGACAGGGTAACATTCCGCTGTATGCACATAGTAGGGTAGTGGCCTCTTTAAAGAAAAGATTTGACTACATTTTTGTGGAAAAAGATAAATACCCTGGGGCACCCACTGTTGATATTCATTTGGTAAATAATAATCACCCATTTACAATTGGCGATAGGTTGGTAACACCCATTAATGTTATGCATAATAAAGTGCAGGTTTTTGGGTATAGAATAGGCGATTTTACCTATTTAACGGATGTTAAAACTATAGCGCCAGAAGAATTGGAAAAAATTAAAGGTTCTAAAGTGGTAGTGGTAAACGCATTACGACAAGAGCCTCATATTTCACATTTTAATTTAGAAGAGGCTCTGGACTTTATTGAATTAATTAAACCAGAAAAAGCATATTTAACACACATAAGTCACTTACTTGGTTTTCATAATGAGGTAGAAAAATCTTTACCTAATAATGTACATTTGGCTTATGATAATTTAAAAATTACCATTTAACTATGAAGAGCAAAATATTTCTTTACCTGTTTTTATTTGTATCATTAATTTGTCTGTACTTATTTGTAAGTAGTAATAACATAGTAAAAGCCGGATCGGAGAAAATTTTAAAATTGGAGGACCAAGTGGAACTTTTAAAAGATTCTGTACAGAAATCTTCTTTAAAAGTATTGGATATGCAGTACTTTTCATTGGAAAATAATGATGACGCCTTAGCTTATTTTGATCATTTAGATTTGGAAAATCCTGCTGGCTATATTGCTGATAAATTATTGGAAACCAATGCCCAAAAGGGTGATAATCCTTTAGTGCCTTATGAAGGCATGCAAAACGATTTTAAAATCAATAAGATAAAAGTTCTTAACCATAAATGGATATTGACCGATTTTTCCGATGGAAAATATTGGGGAGAACTATTGATTAGATATGAGCTAAAAGATGATCTCGGAGTGGATTTCACTTTAATAGATCACTTGTTATATACCCGTAGCAATTAGAGTTTAGTAGAAATCCATTTTTGTAGCGAATAAAAATTTTGCGGTGCTACACCATGCCCAGCGGGAAATTCTTCAAAAACATGTTTTATATTTAATTTCTCTAATAATAAAGGAGCTTTTCGTGCCCATTCTATTGGGATAACCTGATCCATGTCTCCATGAGAACAATAAAAGTTAAGATGTTCAAAATTGTTCTCTTTATAGGTTTCTACGAGAATATTTTCATTGATATAACCACTTAAAGCAATAATGTTATTAACCTTTTCGGGGTATGACAAAGCCACGGCATAACTAAGTATGGTACCTTGACTAAACCCTAAAAGGCTCACATTGTTTTCATCTAAGCCATAGGTAGAACAAGCTTCATCAATAAAGCTTTTTATTTTATCACGAGATTCAATGGCTTGATCGTCATCGCTCCATTTTCCTTTGTCATTATCAAAATTTATGGCATACCATGCATAACCGTAGGGTTGTAAAACGTAAGGTGCGCGCACGGATATTATACATAATTCCTCAGGTAATTCAGACGCAAAAGAGAATAAATCTTCTTCATTGCTACCGTAACCGTGCAGCATAAAAAGTACTGGTGGTTTTTTATCGGTAAGGCTAGAAGGTCTAATAATGTGTTCTAAAGATAGGGGAGCTGTTGTCATGATATTAATTGATAAAAGTGAACCATTTTTGGAAATAGGGGCCCAAAACGGGAACCGATTGTTCTTTGTTTGCCAATGCGCCTATAAAGCCATAAAACCAAAGTACAATATAGAATATGTAAAGACCATAAAAGCCATAAACATTTCCCCATTGCGCATTTAATAGAGCAAAAGCAATAAAAATTAGGTGAAGTCCGAAAGCTTGTCTTGTATGAAACCGAGCAAATTTGTGCTGTGGTTCGGCATTCATAGAAAGGGCAATTAAAGCCCCTACAATTGTTAGGTAGGCTACAATAGCCGTAGTTTTCCCAGGTATGTTAGAATTTTTTTCCACTACTTATGCATTTAATACTAATTGGTTATTTGCAATGGCGCCTACTACTTTTCCTTTCATTTGTTTGCCGATTGCGATGGAGTTTTTACTAGAACTAAAAATGTGATCTTTTGAAAATTCGTAAGTATCATTTACTGTAAAAAGCGAAAGATTCGCTTTTTGACCCACTTCCAATAGTGGTTCTTCCATGCCAAAGATAGAGCGACCTTTTGTTAGTATTGCAATGGTCTCTTCTACATTGAATAATTCATTAAGCATACCAAAAGCACTTTCTAAACCAATGGTACCAAAATCGGCATTATCGAACTCCACATGTTTTAGTTCAACATTCAAAGGGGTATGGTCTGTGGTAACTAAATCTATTGTTCCGTTTGCAACACCTTTTTGTAAAGCTTTTATATCTGCTGAAGTTCTAAGTGGCGGTAATACTTTATATTGTGTGTCAAAATCTTCTAGGTCACTATCGGTTATCACAAGGTTATGTGCTGCAACACTACAGGTTACTTGTAAACCTTTCTTCTTTGCATCAGCAATAAGCTTTACTGATTTGGCAGTGGAAATCGTTGGTATAAAAAGTTTGCCGCCAGTATATTCCAACACGAATAAATCTCTTGCAATCTGTAATTCTTCCGCTAAAGCCGGTATTCCTTTTAAACCTAATTTGGTACTTGTAATTCCTTCGTTTACGATACCTTTTCCGGAAATACTTTTATCCAGCGGAAACGAAAATACCATTCCGTCAAAATTTTGAGCATATTGCAAGGCTATCTTTAACATGTTGGCATTTGCCAAAGAATGCTTGTAATCGTAAAATCCTAAAGCTCCTGCATTTTTCATATCATAAAGTTCGGCAAGAACCTCTCCTTCACCGCCCACAGTTAAATTTCCTAAAGGATGCAAGGTTGTCAATTGGTCTTTTCCTGCATTTTTTAAGTATACTATATCTGAAGCTGAATCTGGTGTTGGGTGGCTACTGGTATTTAAGACCACATCTGTAAATCCGCTTTTTGCAGCCGTTTGTAGTCCGTTTTCAATAGTTTCCCTTTCTTCATAACCTGGTTCGCCAAAACTTACACCGCTATCGAACCAGCCTAAAGAAACATGTAGGTTTTTTATATCGATTACCTTGATTTTTCCAGTAGGTTCAATTTGGTTCTCTATAGCCTCAATGACCCCGTTCTTAATGAGAATGTCTCTCTTTTTTAAATGAAGATCTGTAGTGTTCCCATTTATTATAGTAACTGATTTTAAGAGTGCATTCATAGGGTTATGGGTAGTTCGTTATTAGCTTATTTTAAGAATCTTTGAAGTGCCGTTTCAATCAAAACAAATGCCAGTGCTAAAATAGCAAACCATTTCCAAAACTCGTTTATGGCGTTGTTTTTTTGACTTTCTAAAAAGAAATTCGACAATGATGTATTACTGTTTTCTGGAAGTGCTGCATAAAGTAACTCACTTTCCTTTCTGTTGTCATTAAAGCTGATATGCCTTAGAATTTTTTTATTATGCATTATTTTATAAATGCCCGCATCTGTAGGATTGTCCATAAAATTAATCTGTACTTTTTTAGGAAGCACACGTTGTTGCGGAATAAACTCATTGTTTTCGTTTGATATTTTTATAATATCATCTTGTTGCAATGTAATTGGTACCTCCACCTCTGTGTTATTACCAATGCTGGTATATAAAGGAGGGAGCTTTAAACTGTTCATGCCCATGTTATAAAAGACGGGAACAATTAGCGGGGAGTTTTTAAAATTAGAGTTATCATTATTTAACGCTGCAGAAAAGAAATACGAACCATCGTTGCCAATTATAAAAGGGTCTTTATTTTGAAATTCAATAGCTATTGGTGCCTTAGTATTGATCTTAAAATGCCCACTTGCTTTTGGAAACTGAAAATTGGTTACCTGTTTTTCAAAAACATTTGTAAATAGGGAATGTGCCGTTATAACGTTGGAAATTGCTGCTTCTTGAGCAATGGTATTGCTGTATTGGCTATTGTAATAAGATGTTGCTAAGGTATTGTATGAATTGGTGTCGCCATTGGTTGCCGGTATTAAAACAAAACTTCCACCATTTTTACTTAAAGTGTTTATTGCTGTAACCAGTGAACTTGGTAAGTTTTCAATTTCATTGAGTATTACTAAATCTTGATTTTCGATACTACTATAATTCAACTGACTTAATGAACTTGTAGAAAAATTGAATTCATCATCGGTGTAAATACGCTTTAAAAAGTCGGCAGAAGAATTACCGATTGCCAACACATTAATTTTCGACTTTTCGTCAATATTAAAGTAGAACTGGTTGTCATAGTCCAACCCTGTATCGGTAATGGCTACTTTACCCAAAAGAATATCTTTAGCGTTGATGGTAAAACTTACTTCAGCCTTTTTTCCATTATTGAACTTGGCGGCAGTTTTGGCAATAAGTTTATCATCGTTAAATAAGGAAACGGGTATTGTTTCATCTTCCGTATTTGTACTCAATTGTGCTATTAACTCTATGTTCTCATTTGTTCGATCGCCTATGAAAACAGAGTCAATTGAGGTGTTTTTAATTTGAGAATTAATTGGTTTAATAAACTCAATGTTGATATTCTCTAAAGTATCTATTTCAGTAGGATTGCCCATGCGCTGTTGAAAATCCGATATGAGAACAAGGTTCTTTTGTGATGCATTGTTTTTGGAAAAGAAAGTATTTCCTTTTAAAACAATTTCGTTAATATCTAGTTGTTCAGAAGAAACGGTAAGATTCAGCAGTTCGTTTTGAATATCACTCACTACTACATTCTTAAAGACCTGTTTATTGGTAAATAGTGTAAATCGTTTGTCTTTTGGTATATATTTAATAAAATCTTGAATGGTGTTATTAAAGAGATTGCTGCCTTCCACTTGTCCATTCATACTATATGAATCGTCTAAATAAAATACCGTTTCCTTTTCTTGAAGTGCGGTACTATTGGCAATAAAGGGCTGGGCAAAGGCGATTACCAAAGCTGCCAATAACCCCATTCTGGCAAATAACAATAGCCATTTTTTTAATGAGCTACTCTTTCTAGATTCAGAAACTACTAGTTTTAAGAATTTTACATTGGTAAATGGTGTTTTCTTAAAACGGCGTAATTGAAATAAATGAATTAATATAGGAATAAGTAGTAGTAAAAGACCCCAAAGAAGTTCTGGATATTTAAATTGCATTCCTAATTTTGATTAGGTCAAAGATAATTATTTTGAATTTAGAAGTTTGTGAGAATACAACTATTATTTTTTGAAACTGAGATTAGCAAAAGAAGTAGTAATCTATTGCAGGTTTTAGATTCAATTTTTGAAAAAAGGATTTGATCTGCACTTGTTCTTCTTCATTGGCAACGGTTATTATTGTTTTGGAATGGTCAAGGTTCTTCAATGCGGAATAGTGTAGCAACTTAACACCATAAATATCTTTCCCTATTTTCTTTTGGTTATCGCAGACCCAATGAAATGGAATGTCTTTTTCCACTAAAGAACTTGCTATTGTCTTCCCTTTTTTACCTGCTCCCCAAACCACTAACTTGTGAGTTGGTTGCAGTTCAAGTTTCAAGAAATAATACAGTTTTATATCCAAAAAATAATTTTGTGCGTAGTGCTCGCTGGTGCGCGATGTTCTATGGTCATAATCTCGCCAATAGTGTAGGGTAGTAGTACAAGGTATGCATTGCAGCCCTTTTTCATAAAAACGAAAAGCCAGATCATAATCTTCTGGATAACGGTCTGGATTGAATGCATCGCATGCTTCAAAGTCAGCTCTGTGAACCATCCAGCAGGGAGAGGGAATTACACATTCTTTGTATGTCTCATTAAAATTGTCTCCGCTAGCTGTCAATTTGTTCAGCCACTTTTCATAACGGTCGTAGCCATCATTGACACCCTTTTCAGAAAAGTACTTTACTTTACCAACGGCAAGATGACCTTTTCCTTTTTGTATTAATGAGGTAACCATTGTTTCAATACGGTCTTTGGTCATATGGTCATCGGCATCCATTCTGGTAATATATTCGCCTTTGCTATGTTGATAAGCTTTTCTGAGAGCCGTTATGATGCCAGATTCATCATTGGAATATATTTTAAATCGAGCATCTTTGGTTGCAAAAGTATTGGCAATGGCTAAACTATTATCACTAGAATGATCGTTGATAGCAATAACTTCCCAATTTTTATAGGTCTGATTTTGTATGGAATTCAGGCATTCTTCAAAATATTCATCAACATCTTTAAAGGGAATAACAATACTTACAAGGGGATTTACCATGGCGGAAAGGTAATAAATAACTGAAATTCAATCTTTTCATTTGTCTGAAAAATAGACAGAAATAAAGAGATGAAAAATAATTAAGAAAAGGCTTTATTAGATAAGAAAACCTTTATATATTTGCACCCGCATTCAGGGAATACCTGATGAGGCACTCAGGAGAAATGGCAGAGTGGTCGAATGCGGCAGTCTTGAAAACTGTTGAGGGTCACACCTCCGGGGGTTCGAATCCCTCTTTCTCCGCGAAAAGTCCTTTAAAAGGCACCAAAAACCCTGTAAATCGTTGATTTACAGGGTTTTTCATTTTTATTGATTTCATTTAATATCAAATAATATCATTCTAAAAGGGGCTAATTCGGTGGAGGTTGAGTAAATCCAAAAAGGTCCACCAGATATTCATAAATAACTGATAATAAGTTTCTTACAATAATTATTAATTGTGATTTTTTGATTAAATTAAAGCAAATTTAAGCTCAAAATTATGTCACGTCCACTTTCCCTTCTATTTTTCATCAAAAAAAGTAAAGTAAATTCTGCAGGTAAGACTACGATTTTCCTGAGAATAACACTTGACAGCCGTCGGTCAGAATTTAGCGTCCACCGAAAAGTCCACCTTGACTTGTGGAACTCTCGAACCCAACTAGTGATGGGAAACTCTGCTGATGCTCAAGAAATCAATAGACATTTAAGCGATATAAAAAATAGAATTTATTCGATTCAGAGGAATTTTGAACAGGACAAAGCTTCTTATTCCGCTTCTGATATGCGCGATGTACTATTGGGCAAGGACAAAATAAAAAAAATGCTCCTAGAAATATTCCAGGAACATAATGATGAAGTCGAAAGTCTTATAGGCAAGGGTTTCTCCCCTGGTACAGCGGAACGCTATCGCACCTGTAAAAAACACGTCACGGAATATATTAGGAAGAAGTACAAGAAAAATGATATTCCGGTCCAAGATGTGGACCACAAGTTCATTACAGGCTTCGAATACTACCTTAAAATGACCCGTAAGTGTGCGCATAACTCCGCAATTAAATATATTACCAATTTTAAAAAAATCATTCGCATAGCTTATGCGAATGATTGGATCGATAAAGACCCTTTTGTAAATTGGAAGGGAAAGCTGAAAATTGTTGAGCGTGAATTTTTAACCGAAGGGGAGATTCAACGTATTATCGATTTAAAATTTAAGATAAAACGCTTAGATCAAGTACGAGACATCTTTGTCTTTTGTTGTTTCACAGGCCTAGCCTATGCAGATGTTAAGAAACTGACCAATGCCGATATCGTAATAGGTTCAGACGGCGAGAAATGGATTAAAACCAGACGGACCAAAACCGATACTAGAAGTAATATTCCTATCTTACCCATTGCCCTGGCTATCATTGAAAAATACGAAGATGATGAGCTTTTGAAAGAAAAAGATTTGGTTCTGCCCGTACTGAGCAATCAAAAAATGAATTCGTATATTAAAGAAATTGCAGATTGCTGTGGTATTGTGAAGAACTTGACTTTCCACTTAGCCAGGCACACCTTTGCAACAACGGTGACGCTTACAAATGGGGTTCCTATAGAATCCGTTAGTAAAATGCTCGGTCATACGAATTTGCGAACCACGCAACATTACGCCAAGATTTTGGATATGAAAGTAGGAAAAGACATGGCAGTTTTAAGAAATAAGTTTATGTAAATCTTTAAAGTTGGTCTTCAAAATTTCTTTCAACCCTACTCTGAAGTTTTTTTAGATAGCCAGAAATTGGCGTGGTCAATTCTTGTTTACCTTCAATACCCTTCTCTACAAACTTTTTAGCTTGCGCTTTCCAGTTTTTGATGTTTAGACCTCCTCGTAGTTTCCAATTTTTTGATTCATAGTAGGCATAGAATTTTCTACCTTCCGTTTCCTGCCAATTATTCTCTCTAAAAAAAATTAAAACAGCCCGGCCATTTTTTGGTCTTTCCAGTTTATTTAAGTTTTCTTTTGTTTTATGTTTAAAAGAAGGTACCAGATTTTGGCCAGGTTCCGGTACGCTGCTGGCCAAATTTTGACGTGGAAGTGTCCCAGAGGTTGTACCACTACTTGTCCCGAAAATGGGAAGCCTTACTCTTGAGCCCCTTGCCGGATGAAAGGAGGGAAAGTAAACTAGATATCCCCAGTCGTTCAAATCCTTCAGATAATTGTGGTAAGTCGTTTTTGATTTGAACTTTGCCCTTTTCATTATGGCTGTCCTATTTATGGTCAAGGTCTTTTTAAAGTACTCCCTGTTCCATTTCTGGAAGAACGCCAGGTACAAGGTAATGTGCCCTTGTTTGACCCTATCGTCCTCGTTTAATTTTTCGAAGACGGCATTCAGGTGAGCGATGTAGTTCACTTTTTCCATCACATTCCCGTGATTTTGTTATCGTTATTTCTTTCTTGGTACCGTACCTGCTTTTTTTCTTTGAAGTACTTTTTCTCTACCATCATTGGCTTTTTGACCGGTTCGGTTTGTTCAAAGAGGGCATACAGCATTGCCGCCGTAGGTTTGGTCTGGGATTTTTCGATATCCTTCAGTATCGCGATCATTCCGTTCATGCGTTTCTTTATCAGCAAAGAAATCCTGTTTTCCAAGGTCTCCATCCGTGGTCCTAAATTCTCTGTCGGTGAAATTCCATTTTCTTCAAAAAAGTCCATCATCAGGAGTAATGTCATCGACTGGGACCTTGATAACATTTTACTAAATTTTCTAAAATGACCGGCTACTGAACTTTTAATCTTTAGTGTTTCAAATTCTTCTTTTTCATATCCCTTATCCATAGTTTTTAGTAAAATTGATGCCTATTCACGGCGGTTAACGATTGTTTTTACTAAAAAGCAGCGATAATCCATAGATTCAAAATATTGAATAAACCCTGTTAACCCATATAAACGTTAGGTTTATGGCAAAATCGAATAAACGAAACATAGCTTTAGCGTGTTACCCTCTTGCTATTCGATTCCTTCATTTCATTTCAGGATCTTCATACTTTCCAACTACTTTTGAAAAGCTATTTTATACGCTTGGAATATCAATATTTTTTAGTAATAAACAGAAGTTATTCAATTTTAATTGATTGACAATTAGATATTTGCGATACTTTTCGAATTCATTTTGCATGGTTTCTATTGCTATATTTTGACATTCATTTTCCTTTAAGATCAGCTACTTATTATATCTTGAGCGTATTCCTTTTCTTTTGATATGGAATGCTATATTTCCAGTTAGTTACCGCTATTTTTTATAGCAAAATAATACGGATTACCATTCATTCCAGTTTTAATCAGTTACTTCCCATAGCGCCATCGCCGTTACCTTTTCTGTAACCCTACCTAAAATTAGATTGGGTAAGAACTTATAAAAGTGAGCGTGCGAATGATTATGCAGTTCGTCCCAACTCAAATTTTAATTCTTTGTGCAGGAAAGTGTCAACGTGGTATTTGTTCTGGCGAACGTAATCCTGAATTTTAGCTCGGGAAAGTAGTGTCTCTTTCCAGCACAACGGAAAGAAGAAAATTGACTGGCAGGCGTAATAGAAAGTCAAAATTCAGGATTGTGTTCAAGACCTTTTGTAGTGAAGCGCTTTCTCCTGCAATGGAGCTTTTCGCAAAATGAAAGGGAATGTGCTGAGTGATCCTATTTGTCAATTATCTAAATTATAATCTTAGATTTATCTAATTCTAAATAAACCTGGGATTAAACATACTCGTCTAATTAAATGGAAACAGGTTTATTTGAACGTCAGAGATAAATTGTAGTGCCGTAAAAGGTTCCTTTTTAGAGAACTATCAAAATTTCTACTTGGCCTTCATCCAAAATTGGGATGAAATGTTCATTAGTGATAAAATCAAGGGATTATCAATGATTCCATTCTGTCCATATCAAAGTGGTATTCCTTGCTTTTTCTCTTGAAATCATATTCCAAGTGCAAATTGATATGCTGAGATGACATTACAGAACGGCTCCCAAACGCTTCTTTTAAACTGTCATATTCCTCTTTTATGCCCAAAGACGAAAGCCTAATGAAAAACGGATACCATACCGGAGATAAAAGAAATAAAGGAGTAAAGGAAATTAAATCTTCAGCAGGCAGATTGGATAGGGGTCGATTCTTGTATAAAAACACATGAAACAGAGTCATAAAGCGTCGGAGACTAAGCAACTCTTTCGACTTTTCCACATCTTAAAAGAAATCTTTGTCGGATGAACTGTTTATCGACTTTAATGTAAGTATTTTCCTACTTTAATTAATATTAACTAAATTTATCTTTATGAAATCAAAAGTATTGATCAAAACGATGATTTTTCTTTGCATCTCAATGATGATGTCCTGTTCCAATGGTCAAGAAAATGAAGATGTCGACCTTAATGCTCTATGTATAGAGCCTGACATACTTATTGAGCTGACCGAAGCCATTCCGGCAAAAGTAAGAGTTGTGGAAGATGGTCAGCCTTTCTTCAACGGTATCAAGACCTATTATGAAGTGGATGCTGAAACACATCTGCCCTCGTTGTTCGAAATCAATGGAGAAAAGACCATAAGGATTTTCCCAGTAAAAAAAATTAAGTCAGATGAAGGTTCAGATGTTGAAATAACAGGAAAATTAATATCGTGTCTTACTGGAGCGCATGGACTTGTGACGAACGATTACAAAGGTTTCACCCTTCTCGAAGAATAGTCATAAATATAAAAACTATGAAAAAAAAATTCCTACTAATCCTGATGTCCTTAATGTTTGCGGCTACTTATGCCCAACAGCGTATAATTGGAGGCAATAATACTACAATAGACCAGAATCCTTGGCAAATATCAATGCGAGGATCAGGTACATACCATATATTGGCTGCACGAAATCAACATATTTGCGGGGGTTCTATCTTAACTCCGGAATGGATATTGACCGCAGCCCATTGTATAACAAATTTCAACACGGGTAATGTAATCGGAGTAAATGAAATAACGATATCCGCAGGGATAACACAACGAAATGACCTCATTACCGGACAATATAGAAATGTGGCGCAGATTATTAGGCATCCCAATTACAATCCGGCAACCCAAGAAAACGATGTTGCCCTTATTAGGATTACCGCTCCGCTTAACTATAACAACGACGTATTGCCAATTCAACTAACTGATAGCGCTTTTGATGCACTGCCCGGGGGAATGGCTAGGGTGACCGGATGGGGAAATACTTTGGATGGAACCGCAACTACTCCATCAAATATTTTGCAGACACTGGATATGCCCATTATATCTAATAACTCTGCGAACAACCTTAATACTGGAAACGTTACTGTTTCAAATAATATGTTTGCGTTAAGGTTGGTAAATTCAGGCGTGTCCCGAGGGGATAGCGGAGGGCCGGCAACCGTTCTAAAAAGCAGTCAACGATTTCTTACTGGTTGTAGCAGCTGGGGCGAATCTCCAAAAGATAATAAACCGACCATATATACAAGACTGTTCAATTATAGGGGCTGGATAAGTAACAATTTACAATTACCTGATATCACTGGGAATAATTTGGTCTGTAATACCAACAGCACGTATACTTTGCAGAATGGAACCGGAAATATAACATGGACTGCATCGGGCAACATACAAATAGTATCACAAAACAATACTTCTGCTATAATAAGGGCATCTAATGCATCAACATCTGGAAGTGGGTGGTTAAGGGCAACTTCCAACAATGGATCCACATTTACGGAACGTTTAAACGTAAATCAGGTTGAGGGACAAACACCGATGTCCATTAGTATATACAGTTCAAGTAGCAACTATATTGATGTGACCATAAACGGTGGTAGCGGTAATAGCCCTTATGATTGGTATGTTAACAATTCTTTTTCACGTACAACTACTGGAAGAACAACAACATTTTATTATACGGAGAATAGTATCCGTATTGAGGTGAGAAATCAGAATACCTGTGGTACTGGTCAAGTTTCAGCTTTCTTTACAGGACCAATACCTGGGCGATACGGTTATTATCGTATAAGTCCTAATCCCGCAAGTACAACAATTACTATCTCCAAGGAGAGTGCCACATTTGGAGACTTTAAATCAGCGGAAATTGGGAATAGTGATGTTTTTGGCTACCAACTTATTGATTTAAACAACATTGAGGTTATGAATGGTAAGGGAACTTTTAATAACGAGAAGTTTGATTTAGATATAACAGCTCTTAAAAAAGGGTTGTACATACTGGAAATTGTTTCGGATAAGATAAAGGAAACCCACAAAATAATCAAGGAATAAATTTATACTATTAAAACCTTAAGAAATTTACATTTACCTAATGGACAAGTAGGGAAAGCTGAAACAATCTTATTGGTTTAAGATTCGCTAGAATATATTGCATAGCAATTTCAGATATGGATTTATCTGGGCAGAATTTCAAATGGATTTTAGAAATCGATTATATGGGTATGACAAATTGTTTATTTTCATTAGTTATTTGAAGATAAGTGCAGAATTCTGGGTCCCATAAAACGGCCGTTTTATGGGACTATCGATATTCGCGTCAAACAAATCCTTATCCAGTTCCATTTGTCGTTCTTTTTAAAAGTTCTGGTAATTCACGTTTTACGGAACTAAAAAAGTATAAACAAACGACCGTTTTTATAAACTTTTCGACTGCTTTATGATTTAAATAAACAGCGGTTCATTTTATCGGTATAATTTATTAGTTTATTTTTAGAGCTATAATTATACCATTATGCTATTCGGTTATGTAAGGGTCAGTACAAAGACCCAAAACCCCAGTTTGCAGATCGATGCCCTTTTGAAGGAAGGTGTCGCGGAGAAAAATATATACAGAGATGTTTCTTCCGGTGCAAAGGCCGAGCGCCATGATCTCGATTTGATGATTTCTAAACTTCGCGAAGGAGATACGGTTATCGTTTGGAAACTGGACCGTATCGCCAGGAGCATTTCTCACCTACTAAAATTGGTAGAGCAATTCGAAAAACTAGGCGTTAAATTCAAAAGTATCAATGACCCGTTCATCGATACGACTTCTGCACACGGCAAATTTATAATTACATTGTTTGGGGCGGTGGCTCAATTAGAAAGAGACATTATCATTGAGCGCACAACGGCCGGGCTTAAAAGTGCAAGAAGAAGGGGAATACAATTGGGCCGTAAAAAAGGACTTGGAAAAGAAGCCAAACAAAAGGCGATGTTGGCTGCATCATATTATCAAGAGAACAAATTACCTATTGTTGACATAATGAAATTGGTGGGGATAAAATCAAAGCCCACCTTATATAAATATCTGGCGATTCAAGGTAGGCGAAACTGTAAAGAATGTGGTGTTGTGTTTTGGGATCAAGAGCAGGATTTGGAGGAAGCATATTGTAAAAAACATCATAAGAAAGCTTAAACATTTTAATTCTTTAAATTTTAATAAACCTATTTTTGAATTAAGTAATTTTTAGATGAACGCAGTAGAAATAGAAGAAGCAGTATCGAAACTTGCTGGTCAACCATTTGACAGGGAAGAATTCCCCTATTCTTTTTTGGAATCTTTCGGCAATAAGGCAACAACCATAAAGCGTCTGCGTGAAGGCAACTCCAATAAATCAGAGATTAATAGCGGTGTACTTCAACGAAACAATATTCATATTGCTACTTGTGATGAGGGCAAGGTTTCGGAAACCTTAACGAAATTAAGGGGAAGCCCGGCCACTAAAAAAGCGAAGGCAAAATTCATTCTTGCGACCGATGGCAAAGATTTTCAGTCTGAAAATACTAATAGTGGTGAGACCATAGTATCGGAGTACAAAGATTTTCATGAGCATTTTGGTTTTTTCCTTGAATTGGCAGGTATAAGTACCGTAAAAGAAATCAGGGAAAGTGCTTTTGATATTAAAGCGACCGGTCGTTTAAATCGGCTCTATATAGAATTATTGCGTTCAAATCCAAACTGGGCAACAGCGGATCGTAGGCATGATATTAACCATTTTCTTGCCAGGCTAATATTTTGCTTTTTTGCAGAGGACACCAATATTTTTAGTGGTGATAATCTTTTCACAGGTACGGTACAGCAAATGAGTGCTTCCGATGCTTCTGATACGCATGAAATTATTGCTGAAATTTTTCGTACAATGGATACGAAGGTTTCCGACCGGAAAACTAAAGAAATACGTAACTGGGCAATGAAATTCCCTTATGTAAATGGGCAACTATTTTCCGGCTCTATAGACTGTCCCCAGTTTACTAAAATTGCCCGTACGTACTTGTTACATGTAGGTAATTTGGATTGGAAGAAAATCAATCCAGATATTTTCGGTTCAATGATTCAAGCTGTAGCCGATGATGACGAGCGCGGAGCGCTTGGCATGCATTATACATCGGTGCCGAATATCTTGAAAGTATTAAATCCTCTATTTCTTGATGACTTAAGGTCTCAATTGGAAGAAGCCGGTGATAATTCAAGGAAGCTGCTTAATTTACGAAAACGAATGTCTCGTATTCGTGTTTTTGACCCTGCTTGTGGCTCAGGAAATTTCCTTGTGATTGCGTATAAGGAAATACGAAAAATAGAGAATGAGATTAATATAAGACGTGGAGAACCTAATATTTCATCCGAAATTCCATTGACAAATTATAGAGGTATTGAGCTGCGGGATTTTTCAGCTGAAATAGCAAGATTAGCATTGATTATTGCAGAATTTCAATGCGATGTCCTTTACCTTGGCCAACAATTAGCCTTAGCTGAGTTTTTGCCTTTAGACGCTCAGAATTGGATTACTAAAGGTGATGCTTTAGAAGTCAATTGGCTTTCTGTATGCCCGCCAACGGGAACAGGAGTTAAACTTGTTGGGGAGGATTTATTTAGCACCCCTTTAAAGCAAGCAGAAATCGATTTTGAGAACGAAGGTGGCGAAACCTACATATGCGGAAATCCACCATATTTGGGAAGTAAAAAACAGGAAGGTTTTCAAAAACGTCTTATGAGAGAAACCTTTAGTAAATATACAAAAGGTTGGAAACCTCTAGACTATGTTTCTGCTTGGCTTATGAAAGCGACTGAATATGGTAAGCATACCAATACAGCCACTGCACTTGTTACAACAAATTCTATATGTCAGGGACAGCAAGTTGCAATTTTATGGCCTCTTATATTGAAAACAGGACACGAAATATTTTTTGCCCATACTTCATTTAAGTGGTCAAATTTGGCAAGCCACAATGCAGGTGTTACAGTGGTGATAGTTGGGATTAAAAAAAATGTAAAAGGTAAGAGAATAATTTTTGAACTTGATGAAAGTAAACAAACCATTTCACGAGATGTAGAAAATATAAATCCATATTTAATTTCTGGAGAGAACACTTTCGTATATGGTTTAAGAGAGCAAATAAGTAACCTGCCAAAAATGAGTAGGGGTAACTCTCCCACAGATGGCGGTCATCTATTACTGGATGCTAATGACATCGACGAGTTGGGTTTGACAAAAGAGCAGCAAAATAAATTTATTAGACCTTTTGTAGGTTCATATGAGCTGATTCGAGGGATACATCGTTATTGCATTTGGATTGAAGATGACCAACTGAACGAAGCCTTAAAAATTCCTTCATTCTCTAAAAGAATTGAAAAAGTAAAATCATTTCGTTTAGGTAGTTCGAAAAAATCTACAGTTACAGCTGCAGACTGGGCGTATAGATTTGATGAGAGAAAGCCGTTGCCTGATAGCCCAATTATTTGTGTGCCGGTCACAACATCAGAAAATAGAGATTATTTACCTGCGGGATTATTAAATAGAAAGACTGCAATCTCAAACTCTTCTTTTGGGATGCCCTGTTCAGATTTATGGGCTTTTTCTTTAGTGGTATCTCGAATGAATCTATCTTGGGTAGCAACTGTTTGTTCAAGAATGAGGACGGATTATCGTTTCACAAATACACTTGCATGGAATACTTTCCCCGTGCCTAAATTGACAACCAAAAATAAAGAAGATTTGACTTCATCTGCTGAGGAAATTTTAATTGCAAGAGAACGCCATTTCCCTGCAAGCATTGCTGATTTATATAATCCTGAAAAAATGCCGCAAGACCTTAAGCGTGCACACGAACGTAATGACGAAGTTTTGGAACGCATCTATATAGGTCGTCGGTTTAAGAATGATACGGAGCGCCTAGAAAAACTTTTTGAACTGTACACCCAAATGACTTCGAAAGAAAAAGCTTTATGAAAGAAACTAAAATAATACCATCGGTTACCGTGAACTATAAAAGTACAGGTAACTCTATAAAATCTAATGAGTTGGGTATGCGTGCTATGCAAGAGCGTGCTTATGAAAAGAGAGGAGAACAGTATCTTTTGATAAAGTCACCACCGGCATCGGGTAAAAGCCGCGCATTAATGTTTATAGCACTTGATAAACTTAATAATCAAGGGATAAAACAGGCTATCATAGCTGTACCGGAAAAGTCCATTGGTTCTAGTTTTGCAAATGAACCGCTTTCAAAATTTGGCTTTTATCATGATTGGTTTGTAGAACCCAAATGGAATCTTTGTAATGCACCAGGAGAAGATGGTAGTAAGGTCAATTCTGTGAAATCTTTTTTAGAAAGCAAGGACAAGGTTTTAGTCTGTACGCACGCCACGTTTCGTTTTGCTATAGATCGTCTGGGAATAGAAGTCTTTGACGACCGATTAATCGCAATTGATGAATTTCATCATGTTAGTGCCGATGAGAATAATGTTCTTGGAACGCAACTTAAGCAACTGGTAGAACGTGATAAAATACATATTGTAGCCATGACCGGTTCGTATTTTAGGGGGGATGCCAACCCCGTTTTAATGCCCGATGATGAAGCCAAATTTGATACCGTCACCTATACCTATTATGAACAGCTTAATGGTTACGAGCATTTAAAAACATTAAATATTGGGTATTATTTCTATAGTGGTGCCTATGCAGATGAGATTCTAGATGTTTTAAACCCTAATGAAAAGACCATTATTCATATTCCTAATGTGAATTCCCGTGAGAGTATGGGCGATAAAATAAAGGAGGTTGAACATATCATCCATGAACTGGGAGAATGGCAAGGCATTGATTCAAAAACAGGTTTTCATTTGGTCAAAACCAAAGATGGTAACATCTTAAAAATTGCCGATTTAGTTGACGATGACGCAACAAAGCGAAATAGAGTATCTGCCGCATTAAAGATGCCAGAAGCAAAAAAGAATCGAGATCATGTCGATATAATTATTGCACTAGGTATGGCCAAAGAAGGTTTTGACTGGATTTGGTGTGAGCATGCGCTAACAATCGGTTACCGATCTAGTCTAACTGAAATCGTGCAAATTATAGGTCGTGCCACTCGTGACGCACCTAACAAAACTCAGTCAAGATTTACAAACCTTATTGCAGAACCAGATGCATCTGAGGATGCTGTAACAGATGCCGTTAACGATACGCTAAAAGCTATTTCCGCTAGTTTATTGATGGAACAAGTGCTTGCGCCAAGATTTAATTTCACCCCTAAGAATCCGCAAAGCGAACCGGTAAAAGGTTATGATTACGGTGAAGAAGGTTATAATCCGGATAAGGAGAATGTCGGTTTTAACGAAGAAACAGGACAATTTCAAATTGAGATTAAAGGACTTACTGAACTAAAAAGTAAAGATGCACAGCGTATTTGCAAGGAAGATTTAAATGAAGTAATCGCTGCCTTTGTTCAAGATAAGCAAACCATAGAAAGGGGCATGTTTGACGAAGAGTTAGTGCCTGAGGAATTAACCCAGATTAGAATGGGGAAAATTATAAAAGATAAATATCCTGATTTAGATGAGGGAGATATTGAATCGGTAAGGCAGCACGCCATTGCCGCACTAAATATAACCCAAAAGGCAAAGGAAATTGTCAATGGAGAAAGTGGGATTGGCGAAAAAGCGAATACCGCTTTAATTGATGGTGTGCGTAAGTTCGCAATGGATGTTCGCGAACTGGATGTGGATTGGATTGATAGTATTAATCCTTTTAGTGAAGCGTATTCGATTCTCGCTAAGTCAATGAACGAAAGTAGTCTAAAAGCAATGGCGGAAGTCATATCGGCCAGAAAACAGAATATATCCTTAGACGAAGCTAGAGACCTAGCGAAACGAGCATTGAAATTTAAGAAAGAACGGGGAAGATTACCAGATATAAAATCTGCAGATCCTTGGGAGCAAAGAATGGCACAAGGCATAGCTGTTCTCGCCCGATTAAAATCTGAAAGTAATGGCTGAAAATAATAAATTTACGGATGAGGATGATGCGCTTTTAGCTGAACTAGGTATAGAAGTTGAAGTTAAAAAGGTTCAGCAATATAATACGAAAGAACAGCGTATTATCGCTGGTTTTGAGGAGATTTTAAATTTTGTAGAGGAGCATGGCAGGATGCCTGAGCATGGAGAGAACAATGATATTTTTGAAAGACTCTATGCTGTTAGGCTAGACAAAATAAATAGTTCGGACGAGTGCTTTGAATTACTGGAACCTTTTGATACTAAAAACTTGTTAAGGCAAGGGGAGAAAATAGAGGAAATCTCAAATGATATTGATGACGAAGAATTACTAAAACAACTTGGTGTAGATATAGATGCAGATAAGTCTATCACCAAATTAAAACATGTAAAAACCCGTGCTGAAAAAAAAGCAGCCGAAGAGATTGCCAATAGAACACGATGTGAGGATTTTGAAAAATTCAAGCATCTATTTGAACAAATAAAAAAGGAAATTGATTCAGGGTTAAGGGAAACTGTTCGGTTTCGCAAGGATGCTGGATTTACCAAAACAACATTGAAGCAAGCCCAATTTTTAATCGTGGGAGGCCAAATTGCGCTAATAGCAGAAATAGGAGAATCATTTAAAGCGCCAAATGGAGAAGAGGATTCGCGTCTAAGAGTAATATATTCAAATGGCACCGAGAGTAATATTTTATTGAGGTCATTGATTAGAGCTATGTATAAAGATGAAACAAGTAGATTTATAACTGATCCTGGTTTAGGACCGCTCTTTTCTGGAGAAGTAAATGAAGATGATCAGGAAAGCGGAACTATTTATGTATTACGCAGCCTATCCAATCATCCAATGGTTCAAGAAAATAAGGATGTTGTCCATAAAATTGGTGTAACAGGGGGAGATGTTAAGAAACGAACATACAATGCGAAAAACGACCCTACGTTTCTAATGGCAGATGTAGAGATTGTAGCAACTTATAAATTAGCTAATATTAATCGGGTCAAACTTGAAAAGGTCATTCACAAATTTTTCAATACCGCAAAGTTAAATATTGAAATTAAGGACCGTTTTGGAAAGCCTGTAAAACCAGATGAATGGTTTTTAGTGCCAATCTTCATTATTGACGAAATGGTAGAAAAAATTAAAGATGGTAGTGTTAGTGATTATTATTATGATATAGCTTCTGCCTCTATAAAAAGAATGAATTAGGATTGTATGTGTCGATTAAAATATTTTATAATATTTATCAATTCAAAGCACCAGTTTTATTGCTAAAAAACAGTAATTACACTTTATAAAATATTAGATGAAAAAGGCCCAAGTAAGATTTAACATTTTTAATTTTAATCCTTACAATAGCAGTGCTAAAAGCAAGGATTCTTTAACTATTTTAAAAGAAGCTATTCAACATATAAACGATGAAAAGACTCAAAGACAAAAAGCAATAGTTATTGACAGGCACGACAATAGACAAGATTCAGAATCTCGAAGGTTATTTGTTAGTAGTGCGGCGTATATTCTAAAAGATAAAGTTTTCAAATTTAGAATCGCCCTAATTAAGGATTACCAAAATGGTGGTGTAATCCCGAAACTTAGAGCTCTAATAAACGATGCATTAAGAAGCTTTCAGAAAAGCAGCGATACTCCTTTGAACTTTTCAGGAGTAACAGTAGGGATGTTGAAATAATGACTTTTGATGAATTACAAACCCTAATGAAAAACAAATACCACTGCACAGCAATGGGCATATTGCATAGCTTCCTAACGTCAGCTACGACAACATACCCGGAATGTTCTGCTTCATGTTGAGAACCGTAAAAAAAACTAAAATTTGATGAATGTCACATTTACTCTCTGAAATATCAATTAAAAACTACAAGTCAATTATTAATGAAAGTTTTGAACTTTCAGCTTTTACACCATTTGTTGGATATAATAATGCAGGGAAATCTAATATGCTGGAAGCTATAAAATGGTTATTGAGAAAATCTGCTTTGGCGGAAACTGCATTTTATAATAAAACAGAAGCAGTAGAAATGGAAGGTAAAATTTCGGGTATTTCAGAAACCATACTTGAACAATTACCTGAAAATCAAAGAACTTCTATCCAACCATTTTTATTTACAGATTCACTTTATATAAAGCGAGTTCAAGCACAACCAGGAATTCCTGCTGGCCAAATTCGATTGCTAGTTAAAGACCCTTCAAATGTTGGGAGCCCCAATGAGTGGCATGCTAACCCTACCGGATTAGACCAAGCTTTGCAAGCATTATTTCCTGACCCAATTCAAATAGGAGCAATGGAAAACTCAGAGGAAGATGTAAGCAAGAGTAAAAACACCACAACAATTGGCAAACTTCTCTCTGAAATAATTGGCCCTATTCAGGCAAGCTATAGCACCCAAGTTCAGACTGCTTTAAACGGAATAAAAGAACTTCTTGATGTAGATGGAACTTCAAGGGCAACCGAGCTTAATGATTTTGATATCGCAGTAAGTGAAAAAGTTGAATCCTTCTTCCCAGGCGTGAATATCAAAGTTCATGTTCCTACACCTGAACTCAAAGAAGTTTTCTCAAAAGGAACTATTAAAGTTTTTGAAAACTTAAACCCAGATGGTCGAGATGTTTCCGCATTAGGACATGGGGCACAACGTTCAATTCAAATGGCTTTAGTTCGGCATTTGGCTGATATTAAAAGAGAATCAGGAGAGCAAGCATCGAATACAATCCTACTGATTGACGAGCCTGAATTATACCTACATCCACAAGCTATAGAAGTTTTAAGAGATGCTCTCAAAACTCTATCAACACAAGGTTATCAAGTAATTTTCTCAACGCATTCACCTTTTATGATTACCTCAAAGGATGTTGAGAATACTTTATTAATTCGGAAAAACGTCACACAGGGAACTCATAAAAGAAATTCACTAAAAACTGCAATAGCTACGGTTGCTTCTGCGCATCCAAGCCAACTTGCAATTGTGTTCTCACTTAGCAACTCATCAAACATACTTTTTTCAGAAAGAGTAATTCTTGCCGAAGGCAAAACGGAAAATAGACTTCTTCCAAAAATCATCCAAAAAGTAACAGGCAAAACTTTGGGACTTTTAAAAACTGCATTAGTACCAATGGATGGTTCGGGAAGCACAAGAAAAACCATTGAAGTATTATCTGCAATGGCAATTCCAACCAAAGCGATAGTTGACCTTGATTATGCCTTAAAAGAAGGAGAATCTCAGGGGTTTCTTTCAACAGGCGATACAGATGTAGCAGCAATAAAAGCTCATTTAGCTACAATTGCTCCAACTTATTCAATCAATTTGAATAATGGTTGGCCTACAAAATCAGGCAGTGATTTAACAGCGGCGCAAGCATTTGCTTTGTTGGCTCAAGAAGCAACAATTCAAGGAAACTTAGCATCACTAAAAACAAAAATGCAAACCGCAGGCGTTTATATTTGGACAAAAGGAACAATAGAAAGTCATTTAGGCGGAATTCCAAAAAATGAAATGGGTTGGGCTAATTTCAATGCAAGGCTAGAAAGTGAAGAATTAAAAGTGATTTTACCTAATGACCATTCAGAAATAGTAGATTTAGTTGCGTGGATAACTGCATAAAAAACAAGTACTAAAGATGAATGACGATTATAAAGATGAATTTTTACTAAGACTTAAGAAAAGTGCTTTATATAAAGCTTTGGTTAATAAATGTTCTGAAAAAGATTCAGATGTTATTACCCTTGTTCAAAATACTACCTCCTATGCCTTTCAAAGAACCAAAACAATAATTAGGCATATGGGAGAATTTACTCTACACGATGGGGACCATTTGTTTAGAGTATTGCATTTAATGGAAAGACTAATTCCTGAAGAAACCATAATAAAACTATCAAGCCCTGAACTACTTCTACTTATTACAAGTGCGTTCTTCCATGATATTGGAATGGCTCCTGATGAAAAAGAAGTTTTAACTTGGAAAAAGATATGGGATTTTAACCCAACATTAGATGATGATGAGATTGCTGATTTTAATGATTTCAAAAGGTTTTTTAATTCAAGACCTGAAGATGAAAAAAAATTAAAGGACTTATCTTTAAAAGGACAAACCTCTCAGGTTGAACTTATAAAGTCATATTTAATTACCGAATACATTCGACAAACTCATGCAGATAGAGCAAGAGATATCATTGAAAAAGATTGGACAGATAAAATCATTTTTCGAGAAACAGACTTAACTGTTGAGTTAGCTCAAATTTGCTATAGTCATAATGAAGATGCTTTAAAATTATTAGACTTAGATAAAAACGTTTTATGTGGTTCTGAAATTTATGCTTGTCTACCCTTAGTTGGAGTGATTTTAAGACTTGCAGATATTCTTGATTTTGATGGCAAAAGAACTCCTTCCATATTATTCTCACATCTTTATGTTAGAAATCCAATATCAGTAAAGGAATGGAATAAACATCGAGCAGTAGAAGCTTGGGAAATCACACCTGAATTAGTGCAGTTTAGTGCCAAATGTTCTCATCCAGTAATTGAAGCTTCGATTCATGAATTTTGTTCAATGATTGATAACGAGCTTAGTCTTTCAAATAATATAATATCGACCTTAAATGACTTTCACTTTGCAAAAGAACGTGACTTACATATTAAATTACCACTTAAGGTAAATAGAGAAAAAATAAGAACTAAGACGGATATAAAGAATAAACCAATTTATATATATAAAGACACTAAATTCAATTTGAGCAAGACTCAGGTAATTGAACTATTAATGGGCACTAAACTGTATGGCAATCCAGAAGTTGCCTTAAGGGAGTTAATTCAAAATTCAATTGATGCTTGTTTATTGAGGCAAGCTCAAGAGAAGGAATGGGGTAATTTATATGTACCTAGAATCTCCGTTAAATACTTTACCGAAAATGGAGAAAACATTTTAGAAGTAATTGATAATGGCACTGGAATGGATGAGTATATTATAGATAATTATTATTCTAAAATAGGTTCTTCATTCTACAAGTCAAAAGATTTTTATACTCTTAAAGCAGAATCAAATGCGGAGTTTTATCCAACTTCTAGATTTGGAATTGGAATACTTTCTTGTTTTATGATTTCTGATGTATTAATTGTAGATACTAAGAGAATATATGGACCTCACAAATCAAGTAATCCGTTAAATCTAACTGTTGAAGGTCAAGAAAGCATCTTCTGGATTAAAGATGGGCATAGGGAGAAGCCAGGAACCACTACTCGACTAATACTGAGAAAAAACAAGAATCCTTGGGAGGATATGAAAGATGATAAGTTTATCCAAAACGTTGAAAATGTAATTCCTAACCCTCCATTCGAAATTGATATTGAAACAACTACACATAAAAAAATAAGGAACCAGAATAGTTTTAAAGAAATGACTTCTTACTCTCTGAAAGATTATTCTTGGAATGAAAATGAAAACATAAAATTTATCGAAATTGATATTGACCGTACTGATATAGGAATTCTTGGCTCTGCAACAGTTGCTATTTTGGAAAGTCAAGATAAGCCAGTAGAAAGTATTGAATTAAATTCTAGAGATATAGAAGTTGAAGGACAGACTTATACTCTAGAACGAGAATTGAAAATTGAGATCAATTCTATCGAGGAAACTTCGAAGTCGATAACAATTAGTGACGATGGTGAAATTAGAACTGATGACTCATCTAATACTTTAGCAAAATCCAAATCCAAATTATCTTTACATGGAATCGAAATACCGTCTACCCTTTTTCCAGAAACTTGGAGAATGAAGAACAATCAGGTGAAAATAGTTTGGCCATTTCCATTGATATTGGTAATTGACATTTTGGGAGAACGAGACTTAGATTTAAATTCCCCTAGAACAGAAATTATAATAAGCGATAAATGGACTGATTTCGAAGAAAATCTAGCAAATATTATTTGTGTGGGAATTAAAAGTTCAGTTTCAAAAGAATATTGGCACGAATTATTGGAGATTTTTGATACAGCAAAAAGTAGTGATAATTTCAAAAGAGCAGTTAAAGAATTTAAATAAAGCACAACAGTGTATAAACAATAGTCGAAACAGTAATAGGCTAAAGGCTTTTGGCTCGTGTCGAACTTGGTGCTTAACAGAAAGTTTAGTACTTCGTAATTTTCAAATACTTAACTTTAGGAAAGTTCAAATAAAGGATGGTTTAACGATGCTAGATGCAATTGGACCTTATGAAGTTTTAAGGAATATTTCAAATGCCGAGGTACTATTTGTTGCTGAAAAAAAAGGTGAAATTACAGCTGATTCTAAATTTGTTCATCTCAATGCAAAATTTGGAATAGACGAGATTAATGAGGCAGATATTTTAGTTATTCCAGGTTCAGCCATAACCTTTTTAAGAGAAATCAACAATGTAAAAGTGATGGAGTGGATAAAAAAAATTAACCAAACTACACTTTGGACAACTTCTGTATGTTCAGGCTCAATAATTCTTGCTTCAACTGGACTATTGAACGGATTAGAAGCTACTTCACATTGGAAACCTATGGAATTATTGAAAAAGTTTGGGGCTGTTCCAAAAGCGGAAAGATTTGTAGAACAAGACAAGTATATTACAGCCGCAGGAGTTTCAACGGGTATTGATATGGCTTTGTATTTATGTAATAAAATTGTTGGCGAAGCCAAGACCAAGGCTATTCAGCTCTTTATTGAATATGACCCTAAACCGATTTACAAATCTGGAAATTATTCAACTGCTGAAAAAAATGTTATTGAAGAAGCTGAGTTTATTTTGCTTGAGGAAGCCAAAAAGGAACCTGAATTATTTGAAGAGATAAAAGGGGAAATATAAAAAACTATGTACAACACTGGTAAGCGTTGCACAAGCCATTGATCAGCAACAAATACGATCGATATAAGCCTCTTAAAAGGGCTTTATTATAGCCTGTTAGTAGTTGAACGTCAATTTTTAAATTCCAAAAGAGTCGTCACTAAGAACGAGAGATTTTTCTACGATCCGGCTTAAATATAAATTCATTCCTATCGGTTTTGGTAATATCGCTTCTCCAAGGCTTACACAAAATTTCTGATAGACTTTGTCTAAGAGTCTTCATATCATTTGGTTTTTTTAAATAGAGATTAGCACCTAAGTTATAAGTATCAATAACATCGCGCTCGCTATCAGAGGTGGAAAGGATAATTACAGGAAGCTTATTAGCCGTATAGGATAACCTAAGTTTTCGTAAGCATTCTTTACCGTTCATAACCGGCATGTTCAAATCCAGGAAAATAAGATCCGGTGATTCCTTCTCGCAGCTATCCAGATGTTCAATTAAATCTGCACCATTTTCAAATTGTAGGACTTGTAAGGAGGTATCCAGGCTACCGAGTGCATCTATAAAAAACTCACAATCGTCTTGGTCGTCATCCGTCAAGGCAATAATTAGTTTTGCTGAAACCATACTATAAATTGTTTAAATATGTTAGTATTCCTAAATTTCAATTTTGTATCGTGAAAATGTTTCACGGCCCATTCTTAATTATAAATAATCGCATTGGATAAATTCGTATTTAAAACAATCGAAGCCGAGACTGGATTAGCCTATCTAAAGAACTAATTCCCAATCAGATCTTCCATTCATAGAACGTAGACGAACAGTGAACAGCAAAATTTTAGTTAAAGTTAAATTTAAATTTAATAATTACAAATAATTTCTTTTTAGTGGGTCGAATTTTTCATAATGTTAACCTAATTAATTAAAAAAAAAGTCCTGTACCTTCGAATTATCCACATTTACCTTATTGAAATGATTGTATCTATTTTATATAATTTCGCCATTACACACCAGTCTGGATTTTTGTCAGGTATAATATGTAGAGTATGATAAAGTTTTTAAGACCACAATCGAAGCTTTTTAAGCAAATCATGGAAGGAAGCTTTCACTTGGTTATTACAATTGAAAATTCATGTTACAGACGAAATCCGCATAACATTATTTCTCCCCATAATCCGGTTTGCTTGATTTTCGGTATCCGCTCGGTCCTATGCAAAATATCAAACAACAAAGAAAAATGGGCTAAACTCGTACACCGAATGACGGGCAATTTCGCTCAGGTTACCATATGATTTGAAAATGTGGTTGGCTTGCCCTGTGCTTAAGTTGGAAACATACTATGTACCAAATTTCCGAAGAGTAGTTATCCCGTTTCTTGAGGCTATTCCCAAATGAACGCATTTCTATCTTCACCCCTAAATTTTCTTAAAGGTTTTCCATAACATAACTCCAACAATGAAGAAATTCGAGATAGTTCCGCTTTGGTCAGCGCCTCTACTAGTTTGAATCTTATCAGTACTATCGAACTCCTGTCTGAGCCGTCAACATATTGAGAACCATACTTTCTATTAAAAATTTATTACAAATTTTTTGTTGTTATTTGAACATATTGGCGAAGCAAATTTTACGTATTGGATATAATCCGCTAAGATAACGGTAAAGTTGTTTGGAAACTTTATTAAATAGTGCCCGCAATCCATGAATACTGTAATTTTTGATCTACTGACTTTTGAATATAGATATATTCTCTTACTATAAAAAGAAGTAATAGAAGGATTTATGACATATTGGTCTATAAAAAAAGGATCAATTGTCATGATGTCAGAGATTTACAATTAAATTGTAACTTTATGCAACAAATGTTCTATGGTTGTTACACTCGTTATTATTTATCAAACTTAAAGTCTAGATTAAGTATGAGTTTACATCGTTTGGCCAAAAACCTGGTTTCAGTTTTAAAAAATAACAACAATCATGAATTCTATGGATAAAAACAACGACAGAAAGATAACAGATCGAATAGAGGATAACCAATCATTGATCAATGACCTTTTCGCTCTACTGTTAACGAAGGATAGATTGACCGAAGATATTACTGAAAATATCAATCATGAATTAGGGGATTTAAAGCGAGGTGTGGGTTCAGGTTTTGCCAGTTGCGTTCAAACTGGTCAGATGAAATCCGTTCTAATTGAAAATCTGGCGTTAAGGGAAGAATTGGCGCTAGCCGAACGAACCTTGTCTGACTTTAAGAAAATTTTGGAAAATAGGGATAGACTTTTTTCAATCATCGCCCATGATCTGAGGGGTCCAGCCAATAATATCGTATGTATTGTCGATACACTTGGAGAAAGTATTGAAAATAACGGTTATTCTAAAATGTCCAGACCTATCGAACTGTTGTCAAGGTCCGCATATTCGATGAAGCATCTGCTTGACAATCTTTTGAATTGGGCCAGACTTCAAGGTGGAAAAATAATCTTTTCCCCTAAAGAAATCGAGATCATTCCTTTAATATATGAAAGTGTGGAAATAGTATCGGCGACCGCACTTTTAAAGAAAATCGTTATCCAGGTTGACCAAACCAATAGTGCCAGATTAATGGCGGATGAATCGATGCTTAAGGTTATACTTTATAACCTACTCTCCAACAGTATAAAATTCACATATTCTGGGGGGCTCATAACAATTAGGATATGGATAGCGGATGGTTCTTGCCGAATCAGTATCAAGGACAATGGAATCGGTATGGACGATGAAATGTGCGCCAATCTATTTATTGACACCAATGCCGTATCGCGATACGGTACAAACGGGGAACCCGGATCGGGACTGGGCCTTAGGCTCTGTAAGGATTTCATCGATCTTCATTGCGGTGGAATCGAAGTCAGTAGCAAACTGGGAAGCGGAAGTAAGTTCATTATTTCGTTGCCGATTAAAGGAAAGGATACAACGAAAAACAATAAGGCCCATTAAATATTGTGGAGATAAATCGAATTATCGCGGGGAGCTTTGCTTTTACCACAAGTCGACCAATCCGACGATTGCCTGAAAATTTGAAGGAAGTTTTTAAAGGCTAACGGATTAAATGGCATTTTATTTATTCCATGCCATATAGTCAAGTTAGTGATTTTTTTGTTGTAAAGTAATTATTAAGGTTCATTATGATCGAACGGGGCTAAGATCAAAGAGCACGTTAATTTTAAAGTTTAAAAAGAGTTGATTCGTCCGGCTTATTTATGGTTTAATATTGTTAACTACTGTTATCTTCAATTTCCTTTTAAACGGTCTAAGTAAAAAAAGAAGCGATTCTTACCAGGGGGACGACGATCTTAATGATTCGAAGTATAATTCGATCTTTACACTTTACTCATTATCATAAATAAAATCTTGATATCATTTTTCTAACAATTCCAACACATAAAAAAAACTCAAATATCCAATGCTATTTTCGAAACCCATGAACAGATTCAGGGACAAATAAAAATAATACATGGAAAGGTATCGATTATTAAGGTAACTGTTGAACTACTGTAGGTTGTTCCCTGACAATTACCAAGAGCTTTGGGCAGAGCAGAATAGTTCAACAAAAATAAAATCAAAAGGACCCAAATGGTCCTCTTGATAATATAGTCGATAAAAAAGATTTACGGGGGGCTATGTTTGAACAATATTAGGGAAATTTTATAAGAAATAAAGAAAAAAATATGTGCTATTTTATTTTAAGTGGGGTGAGTTCATTTTAAATAATGGTTAGCGACTTTACAAAGGTTTTTTTTTACTTAGGAGGAATCTTTTATCAAAAAACTAGATTTGTTTTAATAGAACCTGTAAATAATATCAAAGAGTTAAAAATTTGATATTAAAGCCACGGTAATTCAATTTACCAAGAAGTTTAAAGAATAGCCCAATGAATTTTCGAATTTTGAACGGTAACGGATTATTTAACCTTTGGATGGGATTATATCCAAAATGTTTCCGTTAAACACACAAATTCCGGTAACCTTGATGAGAGTTATTGTAAAAGAAACAGAGTTTATCGTATGGAAATGGTATAAACAAAAAACCAATGAAAATTTGTTGTAGCCTCAAGTAAATATCGAATCTATGTTCGTCTTTGTTATTGGCTTATTAAAATATCCTTCAATTGCCACGTGGTCCATTGCCCTTTTTCTATCAAGGGAGTTGTTAAAAGCAGACAAAATGTAAATTCTTGTCTGTCCCATATTAGCAAACGTTTTTTGAGTAATATCTATAAACTCCCAGCCGCTCATCTTTGGCATGATTAGGTCGACAAAAATGATATCGGGGAAACCTTTTCCAGATGTTACCATATCGGACAGTAATGCCAGAGCTCCTATTGAATTATCGGAAACCATTATCTCTGTATTGGATATTGCCTGTTCAACCGCATACCTTGTAGCAAACTGCGAAACTAGATAATCATCTATAATCAAAATTTTAACTCTCAAACTATTTAGTTTTAAATTATATTTATAGTAAATTTATACCAGAGGATAACATATTAATGGTAAAGACTACCTAATTAAACTTCTGTGTTAATTTGGTGAAACGTGTCAATACTACGTTTTTCTTTGCCTAAATAAGATAAATTTTAATTTGTTATAAACGAAATCTCAAATAAGAATTTAACAGTATCAACAAACTCGGTCATATTCTCTACGTGTTTTATCGTAATCAGTGAATGCAATGTTTCTAACTTTTTATAAAAGATCAATATTTTGCAGTATCCCTTCAGTTTTTGATATTGGAACTTTGCTCATAGTCAATTTTAAACAGGTTATCGGAATTATTGAAGTATAGTAATTATAAATTTAAAAGTTTGTATAGTTCGAATTAGGAGTATGACTGGGCACCTTGTCGTAATTCGTAAGGTCAAATAAAGAATGAATTCTATCTTGGCCAAACATTTACCAGAGTGGTCCATGCTAAAAAACAGCCAAAAATGCAATCAGTTAATACAAAACCAAAAGATTGCATTTATCTTTAGATTATAAATCAGCCAATCACGTGCATCGATATGCCGCTTAAAACTTATTTTAACATTTAGCCGTATTTTAGGATGTGACAGCTCAAAAATGAAAAATTTCTCTGAAATATCTAAGTTTTTTAAATCTGAATATTCATTAGATCGAGATGGATTAGAGGAACTATTCTCATTATTTAGAGTTAGAAAGCACAAGAAAGGAAGTTTATTGATTGAGGCCCAAACTAAAGAAAAACAGCTTCGATTTTTAAATAAAGGTATAGTGAGAGAATACTATTCGAATCAAGAAAAAGAAATTAATATTAATTTTTACGTAAAACCACAGTTTATTTCTGATTTATTAACCTTTAGTCAAAACTCTAAAACTAATAAAAATCAAGAATGTCTTTCTTCAGTGGAAGTTTTGAGTATCGAAAGAAAACCTTTTTTTGATTTACTGGAAAAATATCAGTGCGGAAAATCTTTTGTAGAATTATCGTTTCAAAAATTATTGAAACAAAAAGAAATGCTGGAGTTTAATCGAATTACCAAAACTCCAGAGGAATTATATAACGAACTATTCATTTTTAAACTTGAATGGCTTCAGTCTATTCCACAATACCATATTGCTTCTTATTTAAATATAACTCCCGAAACATTAAGTCGTATTAGAAAACGTACTTCTTGATTTGAATCAATGAAAATGGTTAATCATAATTGGACTTTTGTATAAACATTAAAATCAAACAAAATGCTAAAGATTCATCATATAAGAAATGCAACTATGATTCTGGAAACAGAAAAAGATGTAATTTTAGTTGACCCAATGTTAGGAGATATAGGTGTTATGCCTTCTTTCACATTATTCAGACACAAAGCAAGAAAAAATCCAACAGTTCCCTTGCCTAAAAATGTAGAACTGATATTAGATAAAGTTACACATTGCCTAATTACACATCAACATCCGGACCATATTGATAGCACAGGAGTTCAATTTTTAATAAAAAATAAAATCCCTGTAACCTGTAGTTTTAAAGATGAAAAAAATTTCTCAAAAAGAGGTTTAAATGTTATTCAAACACTTAAATATTGGGAACAACAAGAATTTTTAGGAGGAACTATTGAAGGTATTCCAGCAAAACACGGTTATGGATTTGTGTCCAGACCAATGGGAAACGTAATTGGGTTTTATATAAAATTACCCGAACAAAAATCTATTTATCTTAGTTCTGATACTATTTACACAGATTCGGTCGATAGGGTTCTTAAGAGTTACAAACCTGATATCAGTGTTTTGGCTTGCGGAACTGCTCAATTCGATATATTTAAACAACTTATTATGAATATTGACGATATTCTAAAGTTTGTTAAAAACACACCAGGTAAAGTCATTGCTAATCATATGGAATCTATAAATCATTGTCCATTAACTCGAAAGGAATTAAAAAAGATATTGACAGATAAACAATTGATAAATAAAGTTTTAATTCCGGAAGATGGTGAAATAATGGAAATAGCCAGTAGGTAATAAAGAACTGAGGCATGAAAGTTCAAATAAAGGGTACTCTTTACAAATCGTACCTTCTGTAAAGAGTTTCTCAAATAACAATATGGATATATTACATATTCATGGATACGGTCATGATTTAGTACACCTTGTCGACAAGCTCATGATTATTTTGAAGTAACTATTATTTAGTTACAAAAAATTTGTATATTTGAATATGAGTAAAATCGAAAAATTGATTTTAAAGTTCAAGAGTGACCCAAAAGATTTGACTTGGGAAGAACTAATAAAGATCTTAGCGCATTTTGGTTTTACTGAAAACACCAAAAAAGGAAAAACCGGGGGTTCTCGTGTAAAGTTTATAAACGACAATAAGGACATCGTTAATCTGCATAGACCACACCCAGGGAATATTATTAAGCCTTATTTAATAAAGCAAATCATTAATAAATTAAAGTCATGGCAGATTATTTAAAACACAAAAATTATTTTGGTTCTGTTGAGTTTAGTGCTGAGGATGCAGTTTTACACGGCAAAATTATTGGAATTAATGACTTGGTAACTTTTGAGGCTAATTCAGTTGAAGAACTACAACAAGCCTTTATCGATTCTGTCGATGATTATTTAGAAACATGTATGGAGGTTGGAAAAGAACCGAACAAGTTTTTTAAAGGAGCATTTAATGTTCGAACCTCACGAAGCGTTCACAGGTATTTGGCAGTCATAGCGGAAAAGAAACAAATGAAGCTCAATGAAGTTGTTAATAAAGCTTTTGATTTTTTAATCAAAAATGAAGATGAAGTTCTCAACTAAACTTTAGATTCAAGATGTTTAAGGAAACCATGTCGTAATTCTTAAAATATAAATAAAGGATAAATGGCTTTTAAGAAAATTAATCCCAAATTACTATTTGATCAACCAAAAAATGACCCCAGGAATTATTGCCAAGAGGAACACCCTGTTAGCAGAATTGATGGCAAATTTAGATTGGGAGATGTATGCTCTTGTTGTAGTAAGTATATTTAATGTTCAAAAAAAGGATTGCCAAAAGGTGGTGTAATCCTGAAAACCAAACAACAAAAAAAAATTGACTTGAACGCTCTGCAGAAGTGTGACCCATTATTAAGGTTCTACAAAAAATTATGGAAGTTATTTCTAAAAATCAGATAAAGAAAGCTGGTAAAATTCTTGCAGACAAGGATGCCCACTCAAAAGAAGATATTCTTAATTCTGAATCAATTCTACAATACTGGAGAATTTTGCACGAGCAGATTATGACAGAATTTTATAGCATAGTTCTTAAAGAAGCAAAGTGCATTGATACTTTTGCCACCGTTGCCCAGCGAGTAAAAAGAAGTGAATCAATTATAGCAAAATTACGACGTCAACCAGTCAACCAACTAACCACCATGCAGGATATAGCAGGGATTCGAGCAATTATGCCTGATTTGAACACCGCTCAATCACTTAGAGAACGATTAAAGGGTATTGGAGAAGAACACAAGTTTAAGACCTACGATAATTACATTACTAACCCAAAAGAAAGTGGTTATAGAAGTATTCACCTAGTATATAAATACGTGTCACCTTTATCTGTTCCACTCAACGGTTTAATGATAGAGATTCAAATCCGAACTGAACTTCAGCATTCATGGGCAACTGCGGTAGAGACAATGAGTACGTTTTTAGGTACTCATTTGAAATTCGGGGAAGGACAACCGAAATGGCTGAAGTATTTTGCATTAACAAGCAGCTCTTTTTCTTATTTAGAGAACACCCCACAAGTGCCAGGATATGGGCATATGAGTGAAGAAGAAACTTATGAAATGGCTTTGTATGAGTTTAGATATAATGAAATTGAAGAGAAATTAAGTGCATTTACTACAGCGGCCAATCATATTACTAAACAAAAATATCCAAATAAATTTTACCATTTAATCACCTTAAACACTTCTATTCGAAGGGTTAATATTAAAAGCTTTCAGAAAAATGAATTTAAACTTGCAAACCAAAATTATACAGATTCTGAGCGAAAGTACAGAAATACACCAAGTGTACAGGTAGTTTTGGTTTCCACTGAATCAATTCAAGAACTACGTAAAGCATTTCCTAATTACTTTCTTGACGTAGCAGCATTCTTAGAAAATATGTCCAAAATAAGTATACGCCTTAATAAATTGAAAGACCGTCGGATATTTCGAGAAATGAACGAAAATAGCAAATTAGATAAAAGAACAAAGTTCAAATAAAGGATTAATTCCTTCGCGAATTGATAAAATAAAAAAGCCGATAACTTTTACCGGCTCAAACTAGCTAATTCAAACTTAAGAACGTATCCACGAATGGCACTGCGAAGTTATTTAGTTCAAATCGGATGGGATAGAAATTTAGTTATCGAAATTGTTACTAAATTGTATTGTGAAAGTTCAAATAAAAGATTGTCTTGTTTTAATTCCAATGATGATTTTGAGTTTAAAAAGCAAAACATCAAGTTAAATATTGACTGTTACATAATCATTTCAGGTCAACCCCTGCTTTTTTAAAAACT
The DNA here is from genome assembly GCF_003075045.1 of Maribacter litoralis. GTDB lineage: Bacteria > Bacteroidota > Bacteroidia > Flavobacteriales > Flavobacteriaceae > Maribacter > Maribacter litoralis. The sequence continues at coordinate 151,824 of NZ_QCZD01000006.1, forward strand.
TCAAGTTTTTCGTTGGACGGTTCCAATTCAGTTATCATATTTGTAATATCGCTCATTTCACAGGTTTTGTAACGGTTCTTGGAGTTGAGTTTTTCCGAGATGGTAAGGAGTACCGTATTCTTTGATGCCTGCAAAACCGCATTTTTGACCTGAACGCTTTCCCAATCGAATTCCGTAAGGCCATAATCTGCATCCACGTAACCAGTTCCAATAAAACCGAAATCTGCACGTATCCTGGAAAGATTTAGTATTGCCTGACCTCCAGATGCAATCTGCGATTCCTTTGCCATCGTGCCCCCGAGAAAAATAACTTCTAACTTTGGCTTTTTGCAGAGTTCGATGGCAACGGGTAGGCTCAAGGTAAAACAGGTAAGGCTCATCTTTTCGGGAATATTCCGGGCGAACTCCAAACAGGTGGTACCACCGTGTATAATAATGATATTTCCGTTTCTTAACAATTGAACGGCTTTTTTGGCGATCACTCTTTTCTTATCAAGCGCGTATACTTTGGTCTGTTCACCAATATTGTTGGCATATCCCAACGATACGGCCCCGCCATGGACTTTTTTAAGTTTCTCTTCGGTATCCAGTTGAATTACGTCCCTTCTTACAGTATCCACGGAAACATTAAGAACGTCGGAGATATCGGTCAACAAGACCCTATTGTGCAAAGCAACTTCGTTCAATATCAGTTGGTGTCTTTCCTCCTTGAGCATAGTTTTAATTTGGTCGGTTTCTTACTATTCGCAGTAAATGTAGCATGATTTTGCAATATCTATCAAATTAAAATCAATATTTCGGTTTATTGCATAAAAAAACGGCAAAAACTTGCAGAATAAGAGATTTTGGTTAAATTTACATGGAACAAACATCTTTCAGAAAATGTTCGTCAATCAAAAAGTTAATTAACTAACTCAGAACCTTATGGAAAAAACAACTTTTAAGAACGGTAAGATTTTATCGCGACTGGCTATTTTTCTGATGTTGATCGCAAGTACTTTTGGCTTTGCACAAACATCGGATTATACCTTAAGCGGTACAGTTTCGGATAGCAACGATGGTGCTCCCATTCCTGGCGCGTCGGTTTTCATTAACAATACTACAATCGGAGGCGTGACCGATTTCGACGGAAACTACACGTTTACTGCAAAAATATCCAGTGGCGAATATCAATTAAAAGTCAGCTATTTAGGTTATTCTACCAAAACAGTTCCCATTACTTTGGGCTCATCATCGAATATAGTGACGGACGTCGTTCTTACAGAGGACCTGCTGAGCTTGGACGAAGTGGTAGTGACCGGTTCGACGGTCGGTGTAAACAAACGAACCTTAGGTAACTCCATTTCATCGGTCAAATCGGAGGATTTGGTAAATAATGGGGCAACGGCAGTTGATCAGGCCATATCAGGTAAGGTTACCGGGGCTTTGGTCCAACAGAATTCAGGTGACCCGGCAGGAGGGATAAGTATACGTTTAAGAGGTCCAAGTACTGTTTTGGGAAGTTCCGACCCGTTGTACATCGTTGACGGAATTATTATCAGCAATTCAAGTAACCAGTTGGTGGACCTTGGAGGGAACGCACAAAATAGATTGGCCGACTTGAACCCAAATGATATAGAGCGTATCGAGATAATCAAAGGTGCTGCCGCGGCAGCGGTCTATGGTTCAAGGGCAAGTAATGGTGTGGTCCAGATATTTACGAAAAAAGGAAAATCCGGGGAACCAAGGTTCAGTTTCTCCACTAACGTAAAAATTAATGAACTTCGTGATAAAATTGACTATAATACCGCACCGTTATCCTGGGTAGACCCGTTCGACAGAAATAATTTGGAGACCGTGCCAGCAACTAGGTTCGATTATCAGGACGAATTTTTTGGATCGGGATTTGGGGTCGAAAACTATCTTTCCATGAACGGTGGTACGGATAAGACTTCTTATTTTCTTTCGGCATCGCACCTTGATAATGAGGGTATAATAGAAAGTACCGATTTTCAGCGAATAGGGTTTAAGGCCAACCTGACACAAAAAGCGTTTGATTGGCTTACTGTAAATGCCGGCCTCAATTACGTGAGAAGTCAAAGTAGTGATATTCCCAACGGTGGAATTAACGCTGCCTACGGTGCAATTACAGGTTTCGTATTCAGTGATAATTCCATAAGTCCGTTTCCAAATGAATCCGGTGTTTATCCTGTAACTTCCAATCTCGTTCCGAGGACCAATCCTCTGGAGGCGGTCAACCGATTTGATTTTGGACAAAAAGTGAACCGTTTTATAACAAGCATCGGGTTGGATGCAAAAATAACCGAAAAGTTGTCCGCGAGCTACACCTTGGGGTTGGACTATTTTAATCAATCGGCCACTGCATTCATTCCTATTAACAATACATCACCAAATGGAAATGGATTCGCAAGAAGATCCGATATCAATAATTTTCAATATAATAGTGACCTGAACATTTCCTATAAAACAGATTTGACGGAAGCGATTTCGTCAACAACCACATTGGGCGGCTCGTGGCAATATGAGGAGTTCGATCGAATAGGCATCAGCGCCGACGGACTTCCGCCAATCGTTGAAACCGCTGAAAGCGGCAGCATATTGGCACAAGGGGAGAGTAGGTCACAGATTTCATATTGGGGCGCTTTTGTTCAACAATCCTTTGGATATAAGGACAAACTTTATGTCAATGCTGCCTTACGCCAAGATGGGGCTTCCACCTTTGGTGAGGACGAGCGCAACCAGCTCTATGCCAAGGCGAGTTTATCCTATATCATGTCCGAGGAGGATTTTTGGAGAGATACGTTCGGTGATACTTTTAGCACATTTAAATTAAGGGGGTCATGGGGCCAAGCAGGGAACTTGACCGCCCTTACCGCTTTTCAACGTTTTACTTTGTTGAATCCCGGCGCGATCAATGGTTCACCTAGTTTAGTGCCCAGTACCCAACAGGGGGATTTGAACATAGCCCCGGAACGACAAGAAGAAATCGAATTCGGATTCGATGCCGGATTTTTCAATAATAGGTTGGGGGTAGAGGCAACCTATTACAAGCAGGACGTAACCGATCTATTATTGCCCAGAGAACTGGCCTCTTCAACCGGTTTTGGTTCCCGAATAGAGAATGTAGGGAACTTGGAGAACAAGGGTCTGGAAATACTCTTAAAGGGTTCGCCCATAAAATCAGAAGACTTTTCTTGGGACATTACGGCAACCTACTCGAAAAATGAGAATACGGTTACCAGCGTTGCCGGGGGCGGTCAATTCGCACTTGCCGGTAGTTTTTCAACAAATTTTGTCATTGAAGGTGAACCACTCGGAGTTTTCTATCGACAATTTTATGCACGGGAGCCTGATGGAAGTATTTCCTTGGATGCCAATGGATATCCTTTTACAGGTGTAAACGAGGACGGGACGACCTCTAAGGTTATCGGTGACCCGAACCCTGAATGGTTCGGTTCCTTGATCAATGAATTTTCCTATAAGGACTTTTCATTCAGGATTCAGCTAGATGCGGTTCAAGGTTTCGATGTATTTAATTGGAATCGTAGACTTCTAGATAACGTAATATTTGGAGGAGGGTCTAATGTAGGACAGGAATTATTGGGTAACCGGCCTAAAGGTTTCGGAGGTGCACAGGCAGGTATTTTTGAAGAATTTGTGGAGGATGGATCTTTTGTGAAATTGAGGGAATTGGCCCTGAGTTACAATTTCAGGGAACCTTTTAAAGGGGTCGATAACTTGAAGTTCAGTTTAGTTGGCAGAAACTTGATTTCTTGGGACGATTATAGTGGATGGGATCCAGAAATCAATTCTGCAGGGCAGAGCAATGGCGTTAGAGGATTCGATTTTGCCGGTGTACCGATTCCCCGCACATATCAAATAGGTGTAAATGTCAACTTCTAAAAAAGTAAAAAAGATGAAAAATAGCAACTTAAATATATTAGTATTCACAATAATGTCAATGTTAATTTTGGCATCGTGTGAGACCGATTTTGATAATCCGAATGCCGCCACTGTTGAGGAGACCTTTTCCTCGCGAGAAGGTATTTTGGCCGCATCCGTTGGCCTGCAACAACTGTATTCGACCACCGGCGTACGTTGGGTGGTAGAGACCCCGGCGATAACTACTAGGGAAGGTGGTATCACCACAACGTTCCAGAACATGATCGAGCTGGAGGATGGTGGGGCGAACCTGCCAAATTTTAACTCCAATGTTCAGGGGTTATGGTCCACAATGCTTCGTATTATCAAGATAGCGGAAGATATAGAGGCAAACGCCACTAACATTGACCTGGAGGTAGGTACGCAAAGCGGATTGATCGCACATGCCAAACTTTTTAAGGCCTTGGCCATCGGTAACCTGGCCCAGAATTACGAGCAGGTGATTATCGTATCCAACAACGAAAATGAAGCGGAATTCGTTCCTAGGGCAACCGGTTACGAAAACGCCATCACGCTTTTGAACGAGGCAAAGAACGCCATTGAAGCGAATCCTATTTCGGATGAATTTACGGCGGCAGTAACGCTAGGAAATATCGATGTTCCAAATTCCATAGATGCGCTTCTTGCCCGGTATAACCTTTTCGTGGGAAACTATGACGCGGCAATCTCCGCTGCCAATAACGTAGATTTGACAAGTACCTCCACATTTGTATATGACTCCCAAAATCTTAACCCGATATGGAGCAGGGTCTTTTTGAACGATGCCCCTAATTTTAAGCCGAGGGATAATTTTGGTCTACCCTCGGAATTCGTATTCGATCCGGCCGATGGACGCATTTCCTTTTATTTGGTGCCTTTGGACGAAACCAACCAAAATGGACTACCGATCGAAGATCTCGCAGGGTTTTTTGATGTTAATACCGGCTTCATTCCATTGTATATTCCCGATGAGATGAATCTGATTTTGGCCGAAGCAAATCTAAGGAAAGCGAGTCCGGACCTTGGTGCCGCTACGGCCGCCTTGAACGAAGTGCTCACGGATACGAACGATCCCTTCGATATCAATGCCGATGTTGACCCCTATAGTGGGGCGTTGACTTCCGAAGCACTTTTATCCCAAGTCTATAAGAACCGTAGGGCGGAGCTGTTTTTGACAGGAACAAGTCTGGAGGATAGTAGAAGGTTCGGTAGACCTGAGCCAAGTGGTGCCCCTATGATCTATACGGAGGAAAGAAACCGCAATTTCTACCCTTATCCCGACCTTGAAAGGAACAGTAACCCGAATACCCCGGAAGATCCGAACATTTAAATGTCTTAGTAGTTGTTTGAGTTAGTTTTAGTTTTATGGACCTACAACTTTAAAGCTGTTGTAGGTCCTTTTTATTCATATCAGTGCAAGGTGTATATTTTATTATTCAATTAAATAGGTAGGATGGATCAAAAAATTATAGAATCTTGGAATAAAAATTCCGCGGAATGGGTAAGGGTCGTCGATAATGATCAAATCGAATCGAGGAGGTTTACGAACACGGCGATCGAGAATGAAGTAAAGAAGTTATCCGGTGGCAAAATAATCGATATCGGTTGTGGTGAAGGTTGGCTGACACGGTCGATGACCGCAATAGGTAAAAATGCGACCGGGATAGATGCTATAGAGCAACTATTGCTGTCTGCCAGGACAAAAGGCCCGGAAACCTACCATCAGATGCGCTATGAGGATTTAATCCAAGGAAAGCCGATTCCCGGAGGCCCATACGATGCAGCGGTCTTTAATTTTTGCCTCTATCAAAAAGATGGACTGGACAGACTTTTGATGGCCACAAAAAATCAATTGAGCAGCGAGGGTGAGATCTTAATCCAGACCCTGCATCCGTTCTTTCTGTTCGACAACGGTTTAGCGTATAAAAGCCAAACGATTTCAAATTCATGGAAGGGTCTCCCCGGAAACTTTATAGACGGTCACGAGTGGTACGCCCGAACTTTTGAGGATTGGGTTGATACAATCACGGAATCGGGCCTAAAGATCAGCGGCTGCAGGGAAATCGTTAATTCTGAAAAAAGACCCGTATCACTGATACTAAAGATAAACTAATATGAAAATTTACAAGGTCATTGGTTTAATGTCGGGAACATCCCTTGATGGCCTGGACATTGCCTATTGTCATATTTGGAAAGCAGGGAACAAGTGGGAATTCGAGATAAAGAAAACCAAGAGTATAGCGTATTCACTTGAATTAAAGGATAAACTCAAATCGTCCATTGAATTATCCGCGCAAGACTTATTGGCCTTCGATGTGCAATACGGTATATGGCTGGGCGAAAGGGTAAAGGATTTTATTCAGAGTACGAATATCGAGGTAGATTTTATCGCAAGCCACGGACATACTACCCATCACAGACCCGAACTTGGCTTTACCTACCAGATAGGCTCAGGGCAATACGTGGCCAATACGGCCGGACATCGGGTAATTTGTGACTTTCGAAACAAGGATATATCCTTGGGTGGGCAGGGAGCCCCACTCGTTCCCATTGGCGATAGATATTTCTTCGGTGAATTCGATTTTTGTCTAAACTTGGGAGGCATCAGTAATATATCCTTTGAACATAAGGGCCGTCGAATCGCTTATGATATCGGATTGGCGAATATGGTGCTAAACCATATTACTGCAAAGATCGGTTTACCTTACGACAGTGGAGGGCGGCTTGCAAGCAAGGGGAATATCAATGTAAAGCTGTTGAGGCAACTGAACCAGCTCGCATATTATAAACTACCCTTTCCAAAATCGACCGGCTATGAATGGTTTGTCGAACAAGTGGTCCCTATTATAGACCGATACAGGGATGACACTTCAGATATGTTGAAAACCAGTATATACCATATATGCGAGCAAATAGTTGAACAAGTCAAATCTTTTGAAATCGGTAAAGAACAAAACATGTTGGTAACGGGGGGAGGTGCCCTAAATAATTACTTGATGCATGTTTTAGAAGAACTTTTGGGCCCTAATGTAAAATTGATTACTCCGTCCAGGGAAATCATAGAGTTCAAGGAGGCATTGGTATTTGCACTGATGGGTGTATTAAAGGATGTTAACGAGCCCAATGTTTTGGGATCCGTAACGGGGGCAAAAAACGATTCCATAAGCGGAACACTTTATGATCCCAGGTAGCATATTCTTTTCTAATTAAAGTTCACAAACATTGGATACCACACAGATTTTCTTTGTCATTCTATCTTACTTTCTGGTGCTTATGGCCATTTCTTACTTTACCTCCAGGGTAAGCGACGAAGAAACTTTCTTTACGGGAAACCGTCGGTCACCTTGGGTCTTGGTGGCTTTTGGAATGGTCGGTGCCGGACTTTCGGGCGTGACATTCGTTTCATTGCCCGGAATGGTGGGGAACAATAATTTCCACTTTTTTCAATTCATCCTTGGAAACGTGGTAGGATATCTGTTCATAACCTTTGTACTTGTTCCGTTATACTATCGGTTAAAGCTGGTATCCATCTATTCCTATCTCTTCAATCGATTTGGAAATAACACCTATAAGACCGGGTCTTTGTTTTTTTTGATTTCGCAGTCTTTTGGTGCCGCATTGCGTTTATTGTTGGCTGCCAAGATTCTGCAATTTGTGTTCTTCGAAAAGATTGGAAGCCCATTTCCGGTATCGGTAATGATCATTTTGTTAATGGTCTGGCTTTATTCATACAAATCAGGAATAAAGACGATTGTTTGGACAGATACGCTCCAAACTACGTTTTTAATTTTAGGTGCGTTGATTACATTTTACTATGTTTTGACCAGTTTGGATTTAACGTTTATGGAATCAATCCATAAAATCTCCCGGCATCGTTACTTTGAAATTTTTAACTGGGAAGGTAGATCCGATAATAATTTTTTCAAACAGTTTATTGCCGGTATCCTTGTTGCTATCGCGATGATAGGATTAGATCAAAATATGATGCAAAAGACGCTGACCTGTAAAAATGTTTGGGATGCCCAAAAGAATACCTTAAGCTACAGTCTGATTCTAGCGGGTACCCAATTCCTTTTTATGGGCTTGGGAATCCTGTTATATATCTATGCTGAAAATATCGGGATAGTACTGCCTTTGGGCCAGGATGGTGCTTTGTTGGATACGGATACCTTGTTTCCCGAAATAGCTTTGAACCAACTGAGTCCAATTACGGGGATCTTTTTTTTACTGGGTATTATTGCGGCCTCATTTTCCAGTGTCGACTCAGCGTTGACAGCGCTGACCACCTCCTTCACCTACGACTTCTTGGATATTTCGAAGAAACCCGCCAGGCAACGAAAAAAAACAAAGAATTTGGTCCTATTCGGTTTTTCAATAATCATTTTTATGATAATAATGCTGTTCTCCAAGAGTAGGGGTGACGTAATATCGCTGATATTTAACGTTGCCGGTTACACTTACGGTCCATTGTTGGGACTATATTTAGTAGGTATGTTTACCAGGGTCAAGGTCAATGATCGTGTGGTTCCCGCCATATGTCTTTCGGCACCCGTGGCAACATATCTTTTTAGTTCCTACCTTGAGAGTCATTACAATTTTGACATGGGATTTATCACAATCGCAGTGAACGGATTTTTAACGATATTGGGTTTATTGCTCATTAAAATAAAAAAGTGAATATGCATAAATTTTCGACAGAACAGCCATCAAATTATGATAATCTGGAACAAATGGACACCTTGGAGCTGTTGACTAATATAAACAGGGAAGATCAGTCCGTTCCATTGATCGTTAAAAATGCAATATCTCAAATAGAGAAATTTGTGGACCAAACGGTTACAAGAATGGAAAACGGGGGTAGGCTATTCTATATTGGTGCGGGAACCAGCGGTAGGTTAGGTGTTTTGGATGCATCGGAATGCCCTCCCACTTTTGGGGTGCCTGATACGTGGATTATAGGACTCATCGCAGGTGGGGATAAGGCCTTACGAAAAGCTGTTGAGAATGCGGAGGACGATACGGATAAAGCATGGCAAGATCTAAGAAAGTTCAATATAAATGATAAGGATGTATTAATGGGGATTGCTGCCTCTGGAACCACACCCTATGTTTTAGGGGGAATACGGAAAGCCAAGGAAAACAGGGTTCTTACAGGAGGTATATCCTGTAATATGAACGCACCCCTTTCTAGGGAGGCGGACTATCCTATCGAACTTGTGGTCGGGCCTGAATTCGTTACCGGTAGTACAAGAATGAAAGCCGGTACGGCTCAAAAACTGGTATTAAACATGATATCCACTTCAATTATGATAAAACTAGGAAGGATTCGAGGAAACAAGATGATCGACATGCAGCTTTCCAACAAAAAATTGGTAGACCGTGGTAAGCGAATGCTAATGGAGGAACTGGACATTGATGAACAATTAGCAGACAAGTTATTGGAAAAGCATAAGAATATTAGAAAGATTATCGAGATGTTTGATTCCCAAGCTAAGGATTGATTGGCACATAATTCTTGCAAACCAATATTTTATGTTTTAGGGTTAAATTATTCTTTTTGGTATTAAAGTAAATTCAATTAACACTATTGGGCTAATAATTACTATGGTCAAAATTGGAACGATTAAAATAAAAAGGTTCTAAAAGAATAATGGTATTATTTTGAAAGTACAAATAAACGATTTGTTATATAAACTATTAAAAACATTTTTAATGAAAATTAAAATAGGCTTATTCCTGGTTATTTTCACCAGCATGCTTAATGCCCAAATCCCAAATCAAATTTCAGTAGAAGATAAAATTTTCGGCCTTTCAAAATTTTGGCAAGAGGTCAATTATAACTTTGTTTATCTAGACAAAGTAAATAAGGATGAATGGGACAACTTGTATAAAAGCCTCATTACGGAAGTACAAAACACACCGAATGATTATGAATACTATAAGGTCTTACAAAAATTCTGTGCGCACCTAAAGGACGGACATACCAACGTATTTTTCCCTAGTATTATCCAAGATAGCATCCTCAATACCAATTTTGGAACGTATAGACTTTTTCTCAGCAATATCGATGACAAAGCGATTATAACAAAGGTCAATGCAAGTAAGAAAGAAGAGTTGCCAATCGGAACGGAAATAGTTAAGGTAAATGGGATTCCCACTAGCGAACATATTGAAGAGAACGTATTTCCTTATATATCGTCTTCAACAGAACACATTTTGCAAGATTTGTCTGTGAGCAAAATGCTTGAGGATTGGGTTGGCACATCATACGAGTTGGAGTTAAAACTGCCAAATGGAAAGATTAAATCACTAAACCTTACGCATGGCACTACTAAAGAAAAAGAATTATATCCACCTTCTGAAACGCGGTTGTTAGAATTTAAATGGGTCAAGAAAGATATAGCCTATATCGGTATGAATTCTTTTTCAGATTGGGAAATCATGGATTTATTCATGGAAAAATTACCTGAAATCCTTAAAGCAAAAAAATTGATAATCGATTTAAGAAATAATGGAGGGGGTAACACAAATATAGGGAGGGAGATCATCAAATATCTTACGAACGATACTATTTTGTACGGCTCAAAATCACAAAGCAGACTACATATTCCAACATATAAAGCTTGGGGTAAATGGATCCAAGAAAAAGACACAGTCAATAATTATTGGTCTAAACAGGGATACTTGTCTTATCGTGACCGATTCTATCATGATTTTCCTTATGATCCATACCCTACAATGAATTTGGATATTTCAAGAATCGAGGTCCCCACGGCAATTTTGATTGGGCACAATACAGCTTCTGCCGCTGAGGATTTCTTAATCTTTGCAGATAACCAAGAGCATATGGTGAAAATTGGGGAACCAACATTTGGAAGTACTGGACAACCCATGCTATTTACTATGCCAAACGGCGGATCTGCGAGAGTATGTACCAAAAAAGATACATATCCGGACGGCAGGGAATTTGTAGGATTCGGGATTCAGCCGGATATTGAGGTCAAAAAGACTATTTTAAACTTTTTAAACAACGAAGACCCAGTTCTAACTAGAGCAATTGAATTTTTGCAAAAAGATAATTAGTATTTTAACTAACAATGAACCAAAGTTCAAATAAAGGATTATTTTATGTCCTTGTTATATACTTTTCTATTAATTATTAACTTGAACTTTATAAAAAATATATATAACATATGTTATATATATCTCGTATTGGAAGGATATATAACATATGTTATATATTTAATTGTTACCAACTATTTTGAAAAACATTAATAACCAATGAAAAAATTATTCTCAATATTGATTATTTCTGCCCTTTATTCGTGCGGTGGGGCGAAATACAATTACTTTTTCGATGCTGGAAAACAATTGGACTTTAGTGATGGAAAATGGATTTTAAATAGTACCAAATCGAATTCAAGAATATTTGATACCGAGCTTTATGACAATTCACTAAAAGAGTTCAAAAAAATTCTAGGAGATTCTTTAATAGAAATGAACAACTTAAGAAGTACAAAATTGGTGGCACCAAAAATTAAATTTGACTTAACCGATTCAGATTTAAAAGAATTAAAAAGAGATACCGACTGTGATTACCTAATAAATATAGGCGGAAACGTTATTAGTGATGGCGCAGGAACATTGTCTTTTCCCAATCAAAACGATAATTCAAGTAATAGGGCATCTGTTTCAATATCAATATACGACCTAAATACAGAAACTCTTATCTCATCTTCTCAAGTCTATGGAAAAACAGAAAATCAAGAGTCAATTTTCCCTGATGATAATCAAATACCGACAATTAATCCTAGTTCCCATATGATTATGCTAAAAGGGGCTGAAAAACTTATCCGAAAATACAAGAAGAACCAGTTGAAATATTGAAAATCGCACAATGGACTTTTTACTCAGGCGCAACTGCTGAGTAGTTGGACTTCTTTCAGGGGCGTAGTTGAAAAACTATACGGAGAAGGCTAACTCGGACGAACAAAAACAGTTGGTAACAAAAGTAACCGTTGCACAAGTCGTTGATCAGAAACAAATACAAACGATATAAGCCTCTTTAAGGGGCTTTTTTTATGCTAAGCTAGAAGTTGAACGTGAATTTTCCGTGCGCCGGAGAAAGGCTTTTCACG
>NZ_QCZD01000007.1:0-135980 GCF_003075045.1 Maribacter litoralis
TGATGCTGAATTTGAAATAAAAAAGCAGCAAAAGCATGAAGCCCTTGCTGCGCGGGATAACAGTTTGATAAATCAATCTGTTTCCTAAATTATTAAAGAAAAAACTTGTTTTTTGACACAGTACCTAAGCGTAGTGCGGAGGCAAGGAAACTTTTCGTTTCCGTCTGCGCACGAAGCTAAAGCTTATTGTTTAGTTTTAATTTTCTTATCCAAAGCTAAATCCATAAGATTTAGCGACATTATAAATATACACAGACCTTTCGGTTTTGCCCTAAAGTCCGCATTACGTTTAGGCATTGTTATGCCACTTTATTTTTCAGTCTGCTTTTCCGCTATCAATTTTTTAAAAAAATCAGCTACACGAGAAGCACCTGTTTTTCCATTGTCGTCAATATTGGATAAAATAACCACGGTATACTTGTCTTTCATAAAATCCATAAGTTCCGCTCGAACACCATACCAACCTCCGCTATGCCCCTGAATAGTCTGGTTATAACGTAAATCGATATCTATACCATATCCCAAATTTGTGTTATAGCCTTTTACTTTTGGCTCGAACATTAATTCGGCAGTAGATTTTTTTAATAATATACCGGTTCTCAATGCTTTCGAGAATTTAAATAAATCTTCAACAGTTGAATAATGGAATCCCGCGGGCGATGCTTTTGAAAGGTAATATTCGTTTCTTTTTGGAATGTTGCTTTCCCCAAAAAAAGTAGTGTATCCACTAGCTTTGTTTGGTACGACTGAATCTATTTCCAACTCGGTTGTGTTCATCATTCCTGAGGTTCTAAAGATGTTTTTCTTTACATAATCATAATAATTTTGTCCGCTAACTTTCTCGATAATAAGACCTAGAATCACAAAACCAGATGCACTATAATCATATTTTGTGCCTGGATGGGACAATAAGGTGTCATTAACGAACAAGGGAACAAAATCTGATATATTCTTGTATTTCGATTTTTCCTCTTGTAAGAAGTCGCCCACATAAAAGTTGTTGTTTCCAGATGTATGCGTTAAAAGTTGATGTATTGTTACGGAATCCCTGATGAGCTTATTAGGGTAGTTTGGTAAATATTCGCCAATAGGATTCGTTAGTCCAACTTTATCATTTTCGTAAAGTTGTAAGGTTGCTACCGCTGTTATCATTTTAGTAATGGAAGCGATATTAAACTTTGTGTCCACTTTGTTGGGGATTCCATATTCTATACTGGCAAGACCAAAAGCTCTGTTCTCAATTATTGTATCATTATTTGCAACCAAAATTGTTCCTGAAAAATTATTTGGGCTTAAATTGTCTAAAAAATTCTTGATTTCGATGTCTTTTGTTTGTCCAAAAGAATTAGTAAGAAATAGTAGAAGCACTATCGTTGTATGAATTGATATTTTGGATTTCATAATTTTTATATTGTTGTTGATGGCTTATTCCATTCTTCCTTAAGAATGCTATATACAAAAGTTCCTTTACTTTCTGCATATGATTGTATGTTGTAATTTCTCAAGAGACCCTCTTTGACAGCTCCAATCTTTTCGATTGCCTTTTGAGATTTTATGTTATTTATGTCAATCTTAAACTCAACCCTTCTTAGTTTTAAAACGTCAAAGCAATAACCTAATAAAAGTCCTTTACAAATCGCATTAATGCCTGTTCCTTGAAATTTATGAGCAATCCACGTCCAGCCTATTTCTAATCTTTTACTTGGAAAACTTATGTTTCCAAACATTGTGATTCCGATTGGATTATTATTTTCTTTACTTTTAATAAATAGCGGATATATTTCTTTGTTTTTTTTTGAGTTTAGACAAAAGTCAAAGTAATCCAATAAATCATTTCTGTTTTTTACCCTTGCACCAAACTCTCCTAGTACTTTGTTATAGCTTATAGATTCTATTTCGTCAATATCATTAATGGATAAAGGGCGTATTAAAATTGACTCGTTTTCAAGAATCAATTCAGATGAGAAAAATGTTTCTAAGTTCATATTGTTTTGGTGAAGGCTAGATGTTTTTCATAATGTGGCATAACGGTTTGGCTATGGGGCGTGTCCCGCAGGGCATGCACTATAGCCGTTGTTGGTGATAGTTTTATATTGTATCCACTATTAAGAATAGTTTTGTTCCAATCGAAATAGGTGAATTTATTAACTCTTTAGACCTTCTTGCACTATAATTTAGTTTGTGTCCTAATTTTTCATTCTTATAAGACGTTCTCTTGAGATACTCTTCGTCTATAATTCCACCTTTATGTACTGTTATATGACGAGCTATCTCTAGTTGACAGAGAGTATTATTCTCCAAAAACGAAAAATCCATCCCCTCTTTTTTGAATAATTCTGAGTAGGCTTTTTTTATTCCTCTAACACTTGTGAAGTCGTATTTTTTATGAAGTAAATCTCCTAAATGGTTAGAAACGTCAAGGTTGTATTTCTGAAGCAGTGCAATTGAAATATTTTTCCCTTCTATTCCAGGTAATTCACCATCGTTGTTTAGCAGAGTTGAGGACAGAAATCTTTTGGGGTCAGAATTCAATAGATGAATCCAAGTGTCTTTCATTATTGATTCAAATATTGTCCAACTATTGACAATAGAATTCAAGGTGATTTGATTAATCGTGTCGTCTAAAAAAGAGAGTTCTTTAGTCATTCCCTTGAGCATCTTTGAAGCGGCATTTATTCCTCTTCCCTTTTTGCGGTCTTTTGCTCTTAACTTATTTACTAGGGTTTTGAATTCCTTTGATTCATCAGTAAGTGAAGTCTTTAGTTCTGTTGCAGCCTTCAGTCTATATTCGATGTCATACAAACTTTGCATAGAGTAATCCGCTACTGCAATCGGAAATGCAAATGTTGAAAGAATGTTTTCGTAGCCAAGTTTAAAATTCTCACAAAGCTCTTGTAAGGATTTATCTCTTAATCTCTTTTCGCATTCTTCAAGGCTTTCAATGTCTATTGAGATGTTTAAAATTTTCATTTTTCAATTATCACCAACGTAAAGATATAGATCATATGATCTATATATCTATTATACCCCTAATTTAGGTAAAATTGGGTAGCGATCTAGCTAATACGGGCGTTTACCTTTATGTTATTCGAAAATTATACGCGTAATATGCGTTTATAAACATTTAAAAACGGTTACTGATTTCTAGAGTTTTAAATAAGGTATAAAAGCCCACCAAGTAAATGATGAGCTTTTAATAAACAACTTAAAATAAAACTATTCTAATGAGGTGTCGCCCTCATTAGGGTTGTACACATAGTTAAAAGTGTAGTACGGTGTAGCATCTGTAAATGCATCTGGTTCTGCTGGTGCATCTTCGTAGTAGCTTAAGATCTCAACCTTGGCGTAGTTACCCGCTGTAGTTCTAAAAACGAACACTTTACCCGGTATGGGTGTAATTAAATGTGTTGGATCACCCGCGTAGTTGTACCAACCGTTGTCGCTACCTGTTGGTATGGCAAATGAGGCATCTGTATCTTGGTTAAAAGTTAATCCGTCTGCAGTGGTTACACTTGCCAATGTTCCCGTTACTATGGCTACACCGGCGTCGCCGTTTCTTTCTGGCTCATCTTCTGTACCTGTTACCGTGCCTCCGTTTACGGCAATCGTGGTTCCTCTAAAGGCTATGTCCCAATCGGTATCGCTAGTGGTAACGGCACCGGTTTCAAAGTCAAATTTTGCAAACTCACCGCCTTCGGGTTGCCCTTGCCCTCCGGTTTGTGGAGCATATAGATTACTTACGGTTTCTGTCTGTACGGGATCTGTTGGCGTGCTGTCATCATCATTGCTACAAGAGGCGAATGCCACTGCTAAAAATACTACTGCTAAAATGTTCTTCGTCATGGTAATTGTGATTAAAACCTGCGCGTTGTCAGGTGGGTTAGAATTGATAATTTAATTTAATGAATGCTTGTATGCCCGGCATCGTCGGTATATTGTTATCTGTATAGTCCAATAGATTATTAGCGCCTACCTGTAAAGTAAAATCGGAATAGAAGATTTTGCTGACCGCTGTATTTATCGTTACAAAACCGTCTATAAAGCTGGTGTCGAAACTATCGATCAGTCCGTTACCATTGGTGTCGTATTGTGCGTATTTACTTCTATACAGTACACGCATATTTACATTGGTACTGGCAGATGGTATATCGTAATACACCTTAAAATTTGCATTATGCCTTGAACGATTGACCAAGCCAAAATAATCTGATTGCGACAATGCGACCGACTGCCCACTTTCTGCATCACGAACAAATACTTGATCATCCTTTACGTCTTGTTTCTTTTCTTTGTCAAAAGCGTATAGCAACTGGTATCCTGCACTGATGTTTAGCTGATCGGTAAGTTTATAGCTTGAGTTGATTTCAAAACCAGTGGTGTATATTTCATCAAAATTCATGTAACTGAATACATTTTGGCCGTTGGTCTTACGAGCAATGATCTGGGTATCTATAAGGTTTTTAAAATCGTTTCTAAAGAAATTGACTTCGGTAGTACCTTTGCCATGTTTTAAATTGAAACCTAGGTTGTACCCAATAGAGCTTTCGGCTTCCAAAGGTTTACTCAATTCATCTTCGGTTACGATAACATCTAAAATTTGATCTTGTGCTTCTAATTCCTGTAACTTATCTAAGGCTACATTATAGCCAAGTACGGTATAACCAACGGCGGAGTTGGTAAAGTCAAAATACAATTGCCTAAAATCTGGTGCTTTAAAGCCGTAGCCTACAGACCCTTTAATAGATAGGTTGTTGTTCAGCTGGTAACGTAGTGCCAATTTAGGGCTAAACTGATTGTTGTATTCGGAGTGATTGTCAAATCGGGCACCGGCAATTACATTTAGCTTTTCAATGGGGTCAAAGTCGTACTGTGCATAGAGGTATTGTGAAGTGAAGTTTACCGTTTCATCAAAATATGTACGATCTAAATTATCTATCTGTAGACCGGCACCTGCGGTTAAAGTTCCATTTTGGAACCCAATTTTACTGTCATTCTCATTCGCAAAGGTATAACTACCGCGTACCTCTGGTCTAAATAACTTTTGATCAAAGTCACTATCGCTTAAAACATCTGTAGAAATAGGGTCTGCCAATAATTCTGTAGCTACATAATTGGTGTAATAAAGTTCATAGGCCATCGTAAGATTTGGGGTCCATTTGTGGTCTAATCTTGCATGGGCGTTCCATTCTCGTTCTTTGGTGTCGCCCTCATATTGAATACTGTCCAATGAAAAACCGGCATCTTGTACCTGATCATAAAAACGACCCGAGGTAAAAAGGGAAAGTTTATCGTTAAAGTCATAGTAAAGCCTACCGTTTAGGGTGTAGTTGGTAAACGGGTTTACGGTTTGCCCTTCAACATCTTCATTGAGGTCATATCCTTCCGATGAAAATCGGTTCGCAAAAAATCCGTAGCGAAATTTTTCAAAACCTTGCTTTAGGTCTAGGTTCATGTCTTGCTGTGTAAAACTTCCTATTCTGTAGGATGCATTACCACTTAAATCTTCGGTCTTCGGTTTTTCAGTGATGATATTTATCACTCCGCCTAAAGCTTCTGAACCGTATAAACTGCTAGACGGACCTTTAACTACTTCTATCTGTTTGATATTACCAACGGTTAACCTACTTAAGTCAAAATTTCCGGCACTTCTACCCACTAATGGAACTCCATCAATTAATATAAGTATATAGTCTGATGCGATACCTTGTATTTGTACGCCTTGAAATCCGCTCTCATCGGTAACGGTAATAATCCCGGTCTGCTCGTTCAGTATTTCGTTAAGACGAACCGTACCAGATTTAATGATCTGTTTTTTGCCAACTAGGGTAACAGGTAGTGGAAGCGACGATAATTGGCGCTCGGTTCTAGTTGCGGTTACGATGACTTCATCTAGTTGTTGAGATAAAACAGAGTCGGTAGTGCTGGGCACTTGGCTCTGCGCTACTATATAATTTGTACCTATTAATACTAGTAAGTTAGGTAATCGAAATCGCATTATATTTATTTAGACTTATTCTTAATAATGTTCAAATATATAAACAATTTTTATTTAGAATGAATTAAAATAGTTATTTTTGTCTGCGAACATAAAATTAGTAGACCTGTAAAATGAAAACAGTATTACCTACCATAATGGCTCTAGTAATATCCGCTAGTGCCATTGCCCAAAAGACGAAGATGAAAGATGACCGTGAGGCTATAAAGAGCATGTGTGGTTGTTTTGAGGTTACGTTTAACTTTGCCGAGACATTTAATCATAGTACAGACTCATTGTACAAACCTTCTAAGACCAAAGTGGATAAAGGTTTAGAATGGGCAGAGTTGGTAACCGATGAAGATGATAAAATTTCTATACAGCATTTATTGCAAGTAGGTAACCCTGCTGATCCACATATTGTAAAGCATTGGAGGCAAGATTGGCTTTATGAGAATACCGATCTATATTCCTATAATGCCGATAACACATGGACCTATAAAAAATTACCTGCCGATCAAGTAAAAGGGCAGTGGACGCAAAAAGTGTTTCAAGTAGATGATAGTCCGCGTTACGAAGGTTCTTCTACTTGGGTTCACGTAGACGGTAAGAGTTTTTGGGAGAATACTTCAGATGCTCCATTACCAAGACGTGAGTATACTACGAGAAGTGATTATAATTTGACCGTACGTGGCAACCGCCATGAAGTAACAGATTACGGTTGGTTGCACGACCAAGATAACAAAAAGGTAATTCGTGAAGCTGGTAAAGAAGATATAATTCTTGCACAGGAGAAAGGATATAACACATATGTAAAGGTAGATGATAGTAGATGTGCCGCTGCGGCAGCATGGTGGAAATCCAATGGAGATAAATGGGCAATGGTACGTACCAAGTGGGACGATGTTTATGGAAGAAACCAAAACCTTACCCTAGAAGAAAAAGTAGATAATAAAGTGTTGTATAAATATCTTTTTGATGATGAATATGATCAAGAAGAGGAAATTGAAGAAGTAATTGAATCATTCGTTAAAAAATAAGAACATGAAAACCGTTAAACAAATAGCCCTAACCGCTCTGTTGTTTGTAAGCTTCACTGGTATAGCTCAGCAGAAAAATGAACTTTTAGATCGTAAATTCTGGAAAAACAACCCTAGTGTTGCCACTGTGAAGCAAAAAATTGCAGAGGGTAATGATCCTGTTATTAAGGATAGCAACTCTTTTGATGCTACTACATTGGCAATTACCAGTAAATCTGATACCGAGGTGGTAAAATATTTATTATCGCTAGATGGTAACGAAGTAGATAAGAAAACCCATGATAGTCGTATTTATTTACATTGGGCGGCTTATGCCGGTGATGCCGAATTGGTACAATACCTTTTGGATCAAGGGGCTTCGGTAACAGCTTTGGATAGTCACAGATTTACACCACTTGCTTTTGGTGCAAATGCGGGACTTACAAATCCTGAAATCTATAATGCTTTTGAGGCTAAGGGTGTTAATTTGATCGAAGAAAAAAATGAACACGGTGCCAACCTTTTATTGTTAGCAGCGCCATCTCTTAAAACTGAAGACGATTTACAGTTTTTTTTAGATAAGGGCTTTGCCCTAAATAGTAAAGATGAAGACGGTAACGGCATCTTTAATTACGCTTCTAAAAAAGGAAATATAGATTTTCTAAAATTATTGGTTGCTAAAGGGGTAGATTATAAAACATTGAACAACAATGGCGGTAATGCTTTTATGTTCGCATCTCAAGGCGGGCGTGGTTTTAGTAACGGTCTACCTGTCTATACCTATTTAAAAGGTCTAGGATTGGAACCTAATATTGTTGAGGCTAGCGGTAGTACTCCATTACACCGTTTGGCTTCTGGAAATAAAGATGTTGCCATTTTTGAACTCTTCTTAAATGCTGGTGCAGATGTTAACCAAGCGGATGCCGAGGGTAATACTCCGTTCTTGAATGCTGCGGCAAGAAACGATTTAAAGGTGGTTCAATTGTTCGCTAATGATGTAAAGGATATCAATACCGCGAATAAAGATGGTGAAACGGCATTAATGCTTGCTGCTCACGGTAATAAAGCTGATGTAGTTTCATTTTTACTTGCTAAAGGTGCTGATATCAATGCTACAGATGCCGCTGGTAATACGGCTGCTTACTTTTTAGCGGATTCTTATAATAAGAGAAATGCGAAGGCTTTTGATGCTAAACTCGCTTTGTTGAAAGCAAAAGGTTTAAAATTCAATACGGTTCAAGGGGAAGGAAATACCCTATACCACGTGGCAGCTAAAAAGAACGACCTGCAATTAATGAAAAAAGTAGCTGATTTTAATATCGACGTAAATGCTAAAAATGATGAAGGTATGACTGCTTTACATGTTGCGGCAATGAAAGCGGAAAATGATAAGCTTCTTAAATTTTTGATCGCTAAAGGGGCTGATGCTAATAGTAAGACCGATTTTGAAGAAACCGTTTACGATTTGGCAAGTGAAAATGAAATGTTGCAAAAAGGAAATACTTCGTTAAACTTTTTAAAGCAATAAAAAAGCATAATTGATTATAGAAATGAAAAGATTTTTAAAACTTATACCGGCAGTAGTTTTGGTCGGTTCATTGTTATCGGCATTTACAGTAGTAGATAAAACAGCGGTAAAGTGCCTTATTCAATTAACCAATTATTCTGGTGAAGGTGCTTACTTAATAGTATCTATCGTAGATGACAATAATGAATATGTAGAGACTTTGTACGTACAAGGTAAAGACAGCGAATGGTATAGTGAAATTACCGAATGGTGGAAATTTTACGGAAAACACCGCCCAAATATAGATGCTATTTCTGGTGAAACCATTAGTGGTGGAGAACGAGCATTAAACGTGCTACAGATTCCAAATGATAAAATAGACCAAGGGTTTAACCTTCGTTTTGAAACTTCTGTTGAGGATCAAGGGTATTATGCAGACGATATTCAATTTCCTTTAACTACCGAAAACTTGAAAACAAAGGTAGAAGGGAAAGGATTTATTAGGTACGTACGTATGCTACCTCAGTAATGGTCTTGTAATAGATGAATGATATATTGGGTGCAGTCAAGTATTATAATGTTGTTTGCTCATAAAACATTTTGACTGCGCTCCAAGTATTTATTTTGAATTATGTTTTTACAATCACATTTCCAGAATGGTCTTTAATGGTCATTCTGGAATTTTTTAAATTATATCCGGCTACAAAACTACATTCCTACTTATGACCATTTCCATTTGGCGTTATAGCCATCTTACACTTGCTTTAATTTCATCTCTATTTTTGATGGTGGCTTCTATTACGGGTGTTATTCTCGCCATAGAACCAATTTCACATCAAACAAAAGGATATGCGGTGGCAAATCTTGAGGAAGTGTCTTTGGCAACTACTATAGATGCATTAAAAAATACATATGATGAGGTCTTGGGGCTAGAAGTGGAATCTTCTGGCTTTGTAAAAGCATCTGTATTGACCATGGAAATGGAAACCTTAGATGTGTATATTGACCCCGTTAGGGCTGAGCAGCTTGGTGAAGTAGAAGAACGACCTTATATATACACGTTTGCTACCAATGTACACCGTTCACTTTTCTTAAAAAGTATAGGTAGGTTCTTTGTTGGTCTAATTTCATTACTATTATTGATTATTGCTGTTACCGGATTGGTTTTATTAGCTAAGCGCCAAGGCGGATTTTTGAAATTATTTACAAAAGTCCAGAAAGATTACTTTGAACTGAAGTACCACGTCGTGTTAAGTAGATGGTTCTTTATACCAATCGTAATTCTTGCATTTACCGGGGTGTATTTATCTGCGGAAAAATTTAATTTATTGCCGGAAACAACGGTTGACCAAGTTGAGGTACCGGTAAGCATTTCAGCTCAGAAATACGAAAACATTACAGATATTCCGTTTTTTAAGGAAACTACCTTGGCAGATATACGCCAGGTAGAATTTCCCTTTTCAGACGATCCAGAAGAATACTATCTCATTGCCTTGCAGGATAGTGAAGTGGAGGTAAATCAGCAAACAGGTGAAATTGTTAGCAGTGGTGATTACCCGTTTGTAGCCTTAGCTTCTCGCTTAAGTTTAGTGCTACATACTGGTGAGGGCAACGTTATTTGGTCTATCATTTTGCTACTCGCCAGTGCCTCTATTTTATTCTTTATGTATTCTGGCTTTGTAATGACCGTAAAGCGAAGAAATAAAGCAAAAGGTATTGCACAAATGCCCGATAAGGATGAATGTGAATATATAATTTTAGTCGGTTCTGAAAGTGGTACGGCATTCGATTTTGCACAGCGATTTTATAATGGGTTAACACAAGTAGGTAAGAAGGTCTATTTAACGGAGTTGAACAAGTACTCCACTTATTTAAAAGCAAAAAACATTATCGTTTTTACATCGACCTATGGTGAGGGCGAGCCGCCTACGAATGCGCGTAAATTCCCGGTAAAATTTTCAACGGTAGAACAACCGAATACCATAGATTTTTCAGTAGTTGGTTTTGGTTCATTGGACTATCCTGATTATTGTAAGTATGCCATAGAGGTAGACCGCCAGATCAATGCTTCAAAAAGTTTTAAGAGACAATTGCCGTTATTTAAAATTAACCAGGCAAATTTTGAGTCTTTTGAACTTTGGATGATTCAATTCTCGAACAAAGTAGGTTTTACCATACCGGTAGAGCGGCCGCTTGTCAAGAAAAAGAAATATAAGAAAGTCGAATTTGAAGTAGTGGAACGAACGGAGTTGAATGTCGATGACACGTTCTTACTGCGTTTGCGTCCGCAATCTTCCATCGAATTTGTTTCTGGCGATCTGTTGGCTGTTTTTCCTAATAATGATGATTTGGTTCGTCAATATTCCATTGCTCGTATAGGTGGTGATATATTGCTGAGTATTAAAAAGCATGAATTAGGAAGGGGCTCTAATTTTCTCTTCGGATTAAAAGTAGGGCAAAGTATACATGCAGCTATTGATATAAATGAGGAGTTTCATTTTCCTAAAAAAGTCAATAATACAGTTTTTATCTCCAATGGCACCGGCATAGCACCGTTCTTAGGAATGATCTCGGAAAACACGTCTCAGAATATCTCCTTGTTTTGGGGAGGTCGTACAGCCGATTCTCAGGCAATCTATAACGATATTTTGGAAAATAAAGTTGCGAGAGCGGGTGAGTTCAATCTTTTTACCACGTATTCACGAGAGGGTGAAAGACAATATATACAAGATGCTGTTGCCGATGAAAAAGAATTGATTCTTAAAACCATAGCTCAAGGTGGTACGATTATGTTGTGTGGTTCTTTGGCTATGCAGCATGATGTGCTTGATGTAATTGAAAAATTATTGGAAGACAATGACGCCATCTCTTTTGAAGCTTTCGAGCAAGGCGAGCAGTTGAAAACGGATTGCTACTAATTTTTCTGACTTACAAGTTCTCGACTGCGCTCGAGTTGCCTTTTAATCCCACTGCATTGTTTGAAGTCTTACGGCATTTAATATTGCTAAAAGTGCAACGCCTACATCGGCAAAAACGGCTTCCCACATGGTTGCCATGCCACCGGCGCCCATAGCTAGAACAATAAGTTTTATGCCAAAAGCCAATACAATGTTCTGCCATACGATTTTACGGGTAGAATTACCTATTTTAATTGCCGTGGCAATTTTTGTAGGCTGGTCGTTTTGTATAATTATATCTGCTGTTTCAATAGCTACATCACTCCCTAATCCGCCCATTGCTATGCCAACGTCACTAGTAGCAAGTACGGGCGCATCGTTAATACCATCACCCACAAACGCGATTTTGGTATCGGGTTGTTTCTTTAATTGCTCTACTTCTTCAAGTTTTTCTTCTGGTAGTAAGCCGCCTTTTGCCCAATCCAACCCTAATTCTTTAGCTACCTTTTGGGTGATGGAGTCTTTGTCACCAGAAAGCATGATAATCTTTTTTACTCCCGCTTTACGCATATTTGAAATTGCTGTTAAGGCGTCTTCTTTTAATTCATCCGCAATGGTAACATAACCAGCAAATTTTCCATCGATAGCTAGCATTACTATGGACTCTATTATAGAATCTATCTCGGTAGGAACTTTTATTTGATTTGAGTTCATTAAACTTTTGTTCCCTGCCAAAACGGTTTTTCCATTTACTTTTCCATTTAATCCTTTGCCTGCTATTTCTAGAACTTCGGTGGCGCTGTACGCACTTTTATCAGTAGCATGTTCTAAAATGGCTTTTGCTATGGGGTGTGTAGACTGTGCTTCTATGGCGGTCAAGTAGCTCATGAATTCACTTTCTGTAAAGTGTTGATCTATAATAAGATCCTTGATTTTAAAAACCCCTTTTGTCAATGTGCCTGTTTTGTCTAGGGCGACTGTATTTACTTTGGTCATGGTGTCTAAAAAAGAAGCTCCTTTAAACAGTATTCCATTTCTAGATGCAGCACCTAATCCGCCAAAATATCCTAACGGAATAGAAATCACCAACGCACACGGACAACTAATTACCAAGAAAATTAAGGCGCGATACAGCCAGTCTTGAAAAATATAATCTGCAACGAAAAAGTACGGTAAAAATGTTAGGGCTATGGCTAAATAGGTGACAAAGGGTGTATATACTTTTGCAAATTTTCTAATGAACAATTCTGTTTTTGATTTTCTTGCCGTTGCATTTTGTACCATATCAAGAATGCGGGCAATGGAACTATCCTTAAATTCTTTAGTGGTAGTGATTTCAATGACACCGGATGTATTTATGCTTCCTGCATAAATAGGATCTCCTTTTTTTAGGGATATCGGTTTGCTTTCACCTGTAAGTGCAGCTGTGTTGAACGAGCCTTTTTCTGAAATCAATGCTCCATCAAGAGGAACTTTTTCTCCGGCTCTAACCTGTATTTTTTCTCCAATCTTTACTTGCTCTGGAGCCACTGGAATATAACTATGATTTCGGAAAACCAAGGCGTGATCCGGTCGTAGATCAAGTAAAGCTTTAATGTTGTCTCTAGCGCGTTTTACAGCCGCACCTTGAAATAGTTCGCCCACACCGTAGAACACCATTACGGCAACACCTTCAGGATATTCACCAATGGCAAAGGCACCAATTGTGGCAATGCCCATTAAGAAAAATTCGGTAAAAAAATTTCCTTTTTTAATACTTTGCCAACCTTCTTTTAAGACCGGTAAACCAACAGGTAGGTATGCTGCAATATACCAGGCAAGTCGTATGTGATTTTTAAAAAATGGTAAAACCTTAAAATAGTCTAGGGTTAAACCAATCATCAGCATTGTAAAGCTGATGATTGCCGGTAAGTATATGCTATAATTTGTTGTTTTTTCAGTGGCTTCCGTGGTTTCGTCATTTCCAGAACAATGTGCACACGTACCTTTGGGTTGAGGGGAAGTTTTTTGTTTTGTAAGGTTCTTTTTCATCATACCACAAAGGTGGATAAAAGAACTGTGCAACAGAAGTGCATTTTAATGTTGACTGCATGATTCGCATATGCCCTTAATGACCAAATTGGCGTCTTCGGCAATATAGCCTTGGGGTAGATTTATGTGCGGTATTTTATGCTCGGTCAAACAAACGGTTTTGTCACAATTGCCACAATGAAAATGTAGGTGAAGGTCCTGGTCGATTTCGCAATTACAGCCAGGTTCACATAAAGCAAATTTAGAGACATTGGTGCCATCATCAATTTGATGTACGAGTCCTTTTTCTTCAAATGTTTTTAAAGTGCGATATAATGTTGTGCGCTCTGCTTTGTCAAAAGCGTTTTCAATATCGGTTAGGGCAACCGCAGAATTCTTGCCGGCCATGTACTTGTAAATAAGTATGCGCATGGCAGTGGGTCGTACCCTTTTATTATGTAGCGTTTTTTCGATCTCGGTCATGCAAATTGTGGTTTTGTAATACCCGTAACACTAATGTAATCAATGTTCTACTGGTTTTCAACTTCATGAGATCTTTAACTTTAAATTATGTCATTTGGTCTGTATGGTTTCAGTGTTTTAAAAAGTGTAAAATGTTGGTAATAGGAAAAATAGCCTGCTTTAACCACTTTTTTCAATATTTGAATCATTACATACGTTTTTAATTGGGTATCCTTTAGATGCAAAGTATTACAACTATTGATTTTTAGATAGATCTAAAAATCTATTTGACCGTCTTTTTGTTGAGGGTGTAATGATCCTGTAATCAGTAAGGTAGCTGTTTTTAATTGTAGATGGTCTTTAACTTTTGGAGTTGATTTGCTACGCTGTTTTTTAGCTACTCAACATCATGGGCAATGTGGAAAATAGCATCGCCTTGGTTGACAATTGGTGATTCATTGATGCAAATAATATAACCACTTTCCTTGGCTTTAATCTTCTTTTCAAAATACCCGAACGGACCGGAGATACTTCCAATTTCGTCACCTTTTTCAACGGCTTGCCCAACTTTTATGTTTGGATGAAACATGCCTGAATGTTTTGCCCTGATCCATTTAGAGGAATGTACCAATTTGGGCACTGTTTCTTTAAGTGCATATTCAGCTAATTCTTTTTCAAAATTGCGAATTCCCAAATGATGCATTAAGCGTAATGCTCCAACAACACCTGTATCTGTTATTTCATGGTCAATTTGAAGCGATTTTCCGCCTTCGTAAAGCAATACTTTTTTATTCAATTGATGAAGTGTTTCTCGAAACGATTTTTCTCTTCCTGCGGACTTTACAATGAATTCCGCACCAAAGACCTTCGCCAATGCCAATCCGTCAACATCATCTCGGTCAATTCTAATTTGGGGGGCGTTAAACCGGCTGTCACCACCCGTATGGTAGTCAATACAGTAATCAATGACCGGGGCGATATCTTTTACCAAGTGATGCGCGAATCTACTTGCCAATGAACCTCGTAAGCTTCCTGGAAAAACCCTGTTTAAATCCCTGCCATCTGGAAACTGTCTGGTTTGGTTGAGAAATCCAAAAATGTTCACTACAGGAATACAAATGACCATGCCGCAATCCGGACGGTTGAATTTCTTTGAGACTATTTGCCGTACTATTTCAACGCCATTGATTTCATTGCCATGAATACCTCCTGTAATCAATAAAGCAGGGCCATCTTTTTTACCACGCTGCACTATTACAGGAACCTCAATCTTTGTTCTTGTGTGTAGTTT
The DNA here is from genome assembly GCF_003075045.1 of Maribacter litoralis. Classification (GTDB taxonomy): domain Bacteria; phylum Bacteroidota; class Bacteroidia; order Flavobacteriales; family Flavobacteriaceae; genus Maribacter; species Maribacter litoralis. The sequence goes on from NZ_QCZD01000007.1 coordinate 15,161, forward strand.
GGCGATATCTAGATTTAACTGGGCGCCTTTACCTTTTGCTATTGTATCACCTAAAACCGTATACTTTTTATTGAACATAAATCTTACCTTTCCTTTAATTGCTATTATAACCTAAAAGGTTGCAGTTTGGTATATTATAATCGGTAAAATTAGTCTATATCTGATTATATTTTGAGTCTATTTTTGCTAAAACCATATTGAGCTATTTTTAAGTTATATGAATTTTAGTTCTATGAATAGGTTGTAATCAAAGGCGGATCTTAAATTCACAAATCAATTGGGGAAAATAAAATTTATCTTTGAAAAACTCATTTTTCTATTTCTGTATCTATGAATGTTGATAAGCTATTTTATTTATTACTACTACTGTTTTCAATAAACTCTTGTAAAAATCAAAACAAAAACACTGATATAGGAACTGGGACTGAAGAGCATCAATTCACCAATGAACTGATTAATGAAACCAGTCCATATTTATTACAACATGCTCATAATCCTGTAGATTGGAAACCGTGGTCAGATACCGCTTTTAAAAAAGCTGCCGACGAAAATAAGTTAGTGGTTTTAAGTGTTGGGTATTCTACGTGTCATTGGTGTCATGTTATGGAAGAGGAATCTTTTGAAGATGTAGAGGTTGCCAAATTGATGAACGATAAGTTTGTTAGCATTAAAGTGGATCGAGAAGAAAGACCAGATCTAGATATGGTATACCAAACTGCTTTGCAATTGGTGAACGGTACCGGCGGATGGCCTATGAACGCCATTATTATGCCCAATGGAAGTCCGGTTTTTTTGGGTACTTACTATGAGAAAGAAGACTGGAAAAACATACTTGCAAAATTCAGTTCTGAATATGAGAAGAATCCAGAAAAAATGATAGAATATGCCACTATGTTGGCAGAAGGAGTACAAGAAGTTTACGATCAGCCCACCAAGCAATTGGCAAATGCGATATCTCAAAATAGTATTGAGAACGGTATTTTAGAATGGAAAAAATTCTGGGATAAAGAATGGGGAGGAAACCAAGGGGAGGAGAAGTTTATTTTGCCTACCAACTTGATTATGTTGTTAGATTATGCCGTATTGCAGCAAGATGCCGATGCTAAAAACCATGTATTGAATACCTTGAACAAGGTAGTGCATGGAGGGATTTATGACCATATAGATGGTGGCTTCTTTAGATACAGTACCGATGGTACATGGAAAGTCCCTCATTTTGAAAAAATGCTATATGATAATGCACAGTTGATCAATTTGCTGTCAAAAGCATATAAGCTTACCAATAATCAAGATTACAAGGTTGCCGTAGCAGAGACTTATTCATTTTTACAAAGCGAAATGCGCAATAAAAAAGGAGGGTATTTTAGCGCAATGGATGCCGACACAAATGGGGAAGAGGGGCTGTATTATATTTGGAAGAAAGCAGAACTACTGGCATTGTTAAATGATGATTTTTATCTCTTTGCCAAATACTATAATATACAAGATGCTGAAGTTTGGGAAGGTGAGAATTATGTACTGAACAACACAGTTTCAAAAGCTGAATTTCTAAAGAATAATTCTTTGGATGAAGCACAACTAAACGAAAAAATTGCCCAATGGAAATCAACTTTATATCAAGCCCGACAAAAGAGAACCAAACCGAAAAAAGATTACAAGGTGTTGACTTCTTGGAATGCGTTGTTGATCGATGGTTATTTAGAAGCTTATAAAGCTTTTGGTGATGTTACATATTTGAACGAAGCAATTTCTGTGTTCAATTATCTTACCGAATACAATTACACAAATGGTGAGTTAGTGCATTCTTATACAAAAGATAGCAAGCAACGAGAGGTGTTTTTAGAAGATTATGCCTTTTTAGCAAAAAGTGCTTTCTCTTTGTATGAAGTGACCACGCAAACCGAATATTTAGATATATCTAAAGAGTTGATGCAAAAAGCCGATATAAAATACCAAAGTAGCTCTGCATTATATTATTACAATGTACCGAACGAGTTGGTTCCTAGTATAGTTAATACTTCAGATGGAGTGGTGCCTTCTGCCAACGCAATTATGGCACAGAATTTTTTAAAAATAGGACATTTAGAATATAATACCGAATTTTTGAGCAAAGCGGAAACAATGGGCTCGTTAGTCATAACAGATTTTGAAAACCATGCTGTTAGTTATGGAGCTTGGGGTTCTTTATTATTGCAACAAGCATATCCTTTTTATGAAGTTGTAGTAGTTGGTGAGCATGCAGAACAATCATTGAAAGAAATGAACAAAACTTTTATTGCTAATGCTATACTTGTAGGTTGCCCTGAAGAAAGTGATATTTCTTTGTTTAAAGATCGCTTTGTTAATGGTGAAACCTTTATCTATGTATGTCAAAACAATACCTGTAAGTTACCCGTAAAAACTATAGAGGCAGGATTTCAACAAATGATTTCTTTTGGGTATAAAGGTTTCAACGATATGAACTTATAGCGAGCATCTTTTTTACAAATAATGATACAAGGGCTAAACTTTGTTTTTACCAATAATTTAAGCAAGATTTGTAGTAGAATAAAAAATAGATAGCATGCCAGGTTTTGAGTTGTTCGGAGAGAAAGAGAAAAGTCAAGTTCAAGATGTTTTAGATTCAGGTGTATTAATGCGTTACGGTTTTGACGGTATGCGTAACAACCACTGGAAAGCATTGGAACTGGAGGCGGCTTTGACCAAACGAATGGAGTCAAAATATGCGCAATTGGTCAGTAGTGGTACGGCGGCTTTAACCGTTGCGCTTGCCAGTGCGGGCATCGGGGCAGGAGATGAAGTGATTATGCCCACCTTTACGTTCGTAGCTAGTTTTGAATCTATTTTAGCAATTGGTGCCATTCCTATTTTGGTTGATGTTGATGATACATTGACTCTTGATCCCGTTGCTGTTGAGAACGCTATTTCCGATAAGACCAAAGTTGTTATGCCGGTACATATGTGTGGCTCTATGGCAGATTTAAGTGCGCTTAAAGCTATTTGTGATAAGCATGATCTATTATTATTGGAAGATGCTTGCCAAGCAATAGGAGGTAGTTTTGAGGGTAAACCTTTGGGAAGTTACGGTGATTTAGGTTGTTTTTCTTTTGATTATGTGAAAACCATTACCTGTGGTGAGGGTGGTGCGCTTATAACCAATAATGAAGCATATAAAACCAACGCAGATCATTACTCCGATCACGGTCATGACCATGTGGGAAATAATAGAGGTACGGAAACACATCCGTTTTTAGGTTATAATTTCAGAATTTCAGAATTGAATGCCGCTGTAGGTTGCGCACAGATAGAGCGTTTAGATGATTTTTTGGATATTCAACAAAAGCATTACGGTGTTATTCGAAAAGAATTGGAAACATTACCTAATATTGAATTTAGAAGAGTGCCCAATGGCGGAGTGGAAAATTATTCTTTTATTTCATTTTTCTTACCGTCAACAGCAATAGCTAAAAAAGCACATACTGCATTGGGTGAAGCTGGTGTTGATGCTTGTTTTTATTGGTTCGATAACAATTGGCATTATTATAAAAAATGGGAGCATTTAATCCAGAAAAAGTCTTTGGGAAAATTGCCTCAAGAAGTTTTAAATCAATTGCCAGATTATACCAAGGCCGACTTCTCCAAATCGGATGCCTGGATCGGTAGAACCATATCTTGCCTCATTAAATTGAGTTGGACGGATGAACAGGTAGCTGAACGTGCAGCCACCATGAAAGAAGTTCTGGCAAGATTCGCCTAGTGCTTTAGTACGATACGTATTCTATAATTTCTAAACCATAACCTACTATACCTACGCGCTTTGCTTGGGTACTGTTGGTCATAAGTCTCATTTTGTGAATACCAAGGTCATGCAAAATTTGTGCTCCTATTCCAAAATCCCTATTATCCATTTCAATTTTCGGAGCTTTGTGTACACCTTGTTTTTGCAGTTTTTTTAATTCCTTCAATCTTGAAAGCAAATTCAAGGATTCTGAATCTTGATTGATAAAGACTATGGCTCCTTTGCCTTCTTCATTAATTTTCTTGAACATATCTTCCAATTGCTCATCGGGATTGTGGGTCAAGGTGCCCAATATGTCGTTATTGATCAGTGTAGAATTAATTCTTGTTAAAATCTTCTCCTCTGATGACCACGTGCCTTTTGTAAGGGCGATATGAACATGGTTGTTAGTCGTTTGCTTGTAAGCTCTTAGTCGAAACTCGCCAAAACGTGTTGTGATGTTGAAATCGGTTTCTTTATTGATTAGACTGTCGTGCTCCATTCTGTAGGCAACTAGGTCTTCAATGGAAACTATTTTCAAGTCAAATTTTTTGGCTACTTCTACCAATTGAGGTAAACGTGCCATAGTTCCATCTTCATTCATTATCTCTACGATAATTCCTGCAGGTTTTAATCCCGCTAAACGAGCAAAATCAATTGCAGCTTCTGTATGTCCGGTTCTTCTTAATACACCACCTTCTTTAGCAACCAAAGGAAAAATATGTCCAGGTCTTGCCAAATCATGTGGTTTGGTGCCTGGTTCGGTCAGAGCAATAACTGTTTTAGAGCGATCACTGGCAGAAATACCTGTGGTTACTCCTTTTCCACGTAAATCAACGGATACCGTGAATGCAGTTTCCAAAGGGTCAGTATTGGTGCTTACCATCATATGAAGCCCTAAATCTTTACATCTACCTTCGGTAAGAGGGGCGCAAATTAGACCTCTCCCATGTGTAGCCATAAAATTGACCGTTTCAGGAGTGGCCAATTCAGCCGCAGCTAAAAAATCACCTTCATTTTCACGATTTTCATCATCTACAACGATAATTACCTTTCCTGCACGGATATCGGCAATCGCTTCTTCTATAGTGTTCAATTTAATCTTGTTAAGATCTGTCATGGTTAAGAATCAGATTTGTCTTTTTTCTTGAATATCTTTTTGAAGAAATCGGCTATGAAACCAAAATCCATCATTCCTTTATCTTCGGTAGCTCTTTTTGTGAGATAAACACCTAATGGTAACATGATCAATGTTGAAAGCCAAGCACCTAACATTGGGTGTATGTTGCCTTCTTTAGCATAATTTCCGGCGAATACACCAATGAAATAATAAATTAGGAAGAGGACAATGGCAATAACCATAGGTAAACCTAAGCCTCCTTTTCTTATAATTGCCCCAAGTGGTGCCCCAACAAAGAATAATATGATACAAGAAAATGCCAATGCATATTTGTTGTGCAAAGACAAAATATGCATGTTGTAAATTTTGTATCGCTTCTGTAGTTCTTCTTTTTTTCCGCTAACGGTTCCTAGAATACTGCTCGTTGCATTTTTGGCACTGCTTAATATTTGTATCTGTTGCCAATCTGGGAACATTACTAAAAAATTATCGGTAATAGAATCTTGTAGTGCGGTATTCTTTAGTGCTTTTGCGGCCTTGGTTTCTATTATAGAGTCCTTTTTTCTAACCATGTCAGATTTGGTAGAATCTTTGTTTTTTTGCACTAAAGGAGAAAACATACCTGTTCTACCTTCTATATTTTTTGAGAATGCTCTAACAATTCTAAAATTATCGCCACGTAAAGAATCTATATCTTTTGTAAGACGAGAAATGTTCTTCATTTTATCTGTACTGATATCTCTTTCTTCCTCAAGCTCATCGTTGTTAATTTCAGGAATCTCGATATTCATGGTGTAAGTATCAAAATCTGCCTGCGCAAAAGGAAACTTCATTTTAGTATTGCTACTTTTTGTTTGTACGTCTTCATACAAGTGCCCATCCTTTAAAACCAACTGTATAATGTCAGAATCCTCACTACTGATCAACTCACCGGTCTTAGATTTGATGACCCTAGTATTGATGTTGTTTGCAGATTTTGTGTGAATGATTACGTTCTTAAGAAAGCGGTCATTTTCACCATATTTTTCATCGACCTTAATGTTCATTCCTTCAAAATCGCTGAAAACTCCTTCGGCAACCACGGCAGCAGGTTTAACCTTGGCAATATTTCTACGAAGGTTGTAAATTTTGCGCTGAGACAAGGGTATTACGTTATTGGCAAAGAAAAAAGTGACTCCGCCCAAAATAGTAACGAATATGATCAAACTGAGCATGGAGCGCTGAAGTGAAATACCGGAGGCTTTCATGGCAGCGAATTCATAATTCTCTGCAATAGATCCAAAAGTAAGTATGGATGATAAAAGTACTGTAAGCGGTAGTACCTTTTCGGTAAGATCGGGCATTAGGTAAAATAGAAACTTACCTATAATTACAATATCAAGACCTTTACCGGCAAGATCATCAATAAAAAGCCAAATCGTTTGAAATATGAAAATGAACATCAATATTACAAACGAACTGACAAAATTAAAGACGAACCTTGATAGGATATATCGGTCTAGTATTCTCAATAGTTCTAGTTTCTTATAATGAAATAGCCTTCATCTTTATATTTAGCTTCGTCAAAAGTAAATAAGGTTTTGGACAAATCTTGATCTGTTTTAAAAGAATTAACAGTGATGGTTGTCTTAGTACCATTTTTTCCGGTCTCGATTAATTTGTAAATATGCTTGGTGCCCATGTCGATACCCAGTAATCTAGATTTGATTTCGGTATCTGAATCAATTGGGGTCAATTTTACATATTGTATTTTTCTACCTTGTACGTTCTGTAAAATATCCCATGCATAGTTGTGGCCTTCTTTATAAAAAGTCAACATTTTAGAAGGGGTCATGGCGTTTTCGTCGTCTGACTTGTCTTCTATGGTTACTTCTTCATTTTCTGGTACGATGGTGTACACTTTATTACCGTCAAAAATTTGTTGAGAACCTAAATAATTGAACATGTACTTGTTACCTGCAAGCGTTACATCGCCTCTGGTTTCTTGATTGATACCTGCTTCTGCATTCTTTAAATCGAATTTAAAGTCTACAAAAATATTGTCATAACTCTGTACTTTGTTGTAAACTTCATCAAGCAAACCTTTTGCCTTATCCGATCCCTGTGCATTTACAAATGCTGCAGATAACATAACCGTTAATACAATAATAATTTTCTTCATTTCTTTTATAATATTATTCATTATCCAATATTTGTTGAAGGGCAACCATGTCAGCTACATATACTTGTCTGGCTTTACTACCTTCAAAAGGACCTACAATTCCTGCTGCTTCTAATTGATCAATAATTCTACCGGCTCTGTTATAGCCTAACTTTAATTTACGTTGAATTAAAGAAGCTGAACCTTGTTGTGCAATTACAATAACTTCAGCAGCTTCACGGAACTTAGAATCCCTTTCAGACACGTTATTATCAAGACTCGTGCCAGAATCCTCGCCAACATACTCAGGTAGTTCATGAGCATCTGGATAAGCTCTCTGACTACCAATGAATTCAACAATTTTGGCAACTTCTGGTGTATCTACAAAAGCACATTGAATACGGGTGACATCATTACCTTGTGTAAATAACATGTCACCTCTACCGATCAACTGGTCTGCACCAGCGGTATCAAGAATAGTTCTAGAATCTATTTTAGAAGTTACCCTAAACGCCAACCTCGCAGGGAAGTTAGCTTTTATAATACCTGTAATTACGTTTACCGATGGTCTTTGCGTTGCAATGATCAAATGTATACCAATCGCCCTTGCCAATTGTGCTAACCTTGCTACTGGTGTTTCAACTTCTTTACCGGCGGTCATGATCAAATCGGCAAACTCATCTATGACCAGTACGATATAAGGCAAGAATTTATGACCGTCATTCGGATTCAGTTTTCTAGCTTTAAACTTGGTATTGTATTCCTTTAAGTTACGAACCATCGCCAATTTCAATAGTTCGTACCTGTTGTCCATTTCTATACAAAGGGAATTCAATGTGTGGATAACCTTTGTATTGTCGGTAATAATAGCTTCTTCCGAATCTGGAAGCTTAGCCAAGAAATGACGTTCTATTTTATTATAAAGCGTAAGTTCTACCTTCTTGGGGTCAACCAAAATAAATTTAACCTCTGCCGGATGTCTTTTGTATAATAACGAAGTCAATACGGCATTTAAACCTACGGACTTACCTTGGCCTGTTGCACCTGCCATTAACAAGTGAGGCATTTTTGCCAAATCCACAACAAAAGTTTCGTTGCTAATGGTCTTACCAAATGCAATTGGCAATTCCATTTCAGCTTTCTGAAACTTGCTCGAAGCAATTACGGAACGCATAGAAACTATGGTAGAATTTTTATTTGGTACTTCTATACCTATAGTACCTTTTCCTGGAATAGGTGCAATGATACGTATACCCAAGGCTGCCAATGATAATGCAATGTCATCCTCAAGATTTTTTATTTTACTTATTCTAACCCCTGCTTCCGGTACTATTTCATAAAGGGTTACCGTAGGGCCAATGGTTGCCTTAATTTGGGCAATACCAATCTTGTAGTTTTTAAGCGTCTCTACAATTCTATTCTTGTTTTCCTCTAATTCTTCTTGATTAATGGTAATACCACCAGTGGTGCCATGTTGGTCAAGAAGATCTATGTGAGGAAATTTATAGTTGCCTAACTCTAGAGTAGGGTCAAACTCACCAAAATCGTCTACTAATTTGTTGGCAAGAACATCTACTTCTTCTGGTTCTTCTATAACTTGTTCAACCTCCATAGCCAAGGTTTCTTCCGGCTCAGGCTCTGGTACGGTGACTTCAAAATCTTTCGCTTTCTCCTCTTTTTCCAAATGAGGAATCTCTGTTTTATGTGTATAGGTGTCAACCACCACCGGAGCTTCTTCCTCTAGGGAGGTGGATAAAATATCCTCTTGTTCTTTCTTCTTGTTCGCTTTGCGTTCTTGGTTTGCTTTGAATTCTGTGGAAATAGCTTCTTTTCTTGATTTAAAGAATGATGAAATACCTTCGGGAGTAACATCGAACAATTTTACTAAAATGAAAATGAGTCCGAATACCAATAATAGTAATACACCGATCTTACCAGCATAATCTTGTAAAAAGTCGTTCATTTCAAACCCTACCAATCCCCCTAATAACGGACTAGTGGTTGCAAAGAACCCTAACGCTATAGAAATCCAAATTACGAAAAGTAAACCCCAGATCCATTTTTTTAGCAAAGCCTTTAATGGTAGACCAAGAAAAAGGTAAATACCGGTTAAGCACACTAAAAATGGAAATATAAGCGACGCAACACCAAAACCTCTATACATGAAAAAGTGGCTAATGCTTGCGCCAAATTTGTTAAGCAGGTTTTTGGCAAGTTCGTTTCTGTCCTTGAATTCAGACAATAGGCTCTGATCGTCTTGCCAGTTAAAGTAAAACGATATAAAAGAAAAAAATAGCGCAATACTAAATAGCATGAGCAAACTACCCAAAATAATTTTATTCTGTTTGGATAATTTAAACGGTGTGCGCTTTTTAGTAGGTTTTGGCTTTGATTTAGATGCCTTTTTTGCCATTAAAACTTAATTCTGGTGCTAAATTACAAATTTACGATGAGCTATGGGAAACAATGAACTTACCTAAAATATCTTTGGTAAATATATAATGAGACCTATTATGGTCGATGCAATGGAAACCAGCATAACTGCACCCGCAGAAATATCTTTAATGAAACCGATTTTCAAATCAAATTCGGGCTGAATATAATCTGCGATTTTTTCTACAGCGGTATTCATTCCTTCAATTCCCAAGACAAGCGCTATTGCAAATATTTGAAGAATCCATTCTGTGCTTGAAATATCAAAGTAAAAACCAGCGGCGGTCATCACAATAGCAATGAATACCTGAATTTTAATACTTGCTTCGGTTCGTATTAAAAGTATGGCTCCCTTAAAAGCAAAACCAACACTTTTAATACGATTGACCAAAAAAGATTCTTTGGGCATGAGTTTTTTTATTATTAGTTCATCAATGCCTCTAATGCTGCTTTGTAATTAGGCTCTTCTGTAGTTTCGGCAATTTGTTCAGAATATAGAACACTTCCTTTTTCATCAACAACAACTACTGCTCTGGATAATAATGGAGCTAAAGGACCATCAGAAAATGCTACATTATATCCTTTACCGAAATTACCATCTTTAAAATCGGAAAGCATTTCTACATTTTCGATGCCTTCTGCACCACAAAATCTTGCCTGAGCAAATGGTAGATCTTTTGAAATACAAAGCACTATGGTGTTGTCCAATTCAGCAGCTTCTTGGTTGAATTGACGAACAGATTGTGCACAAGTACCTGTATCTACACTTGGAAAAATATTTAAAACTACTCTTGAGCCTTCGTAATCAGAAAGTTTTACGGTAGATAAGTCATTCTTAGTTAATTCAAATTCCGGAGCCTTTTCACCATCGGCTGGTAAAGTTCCTAATGTGTGTATTTCGTTTCCTTTTAATGTAACCGAAGCCATAACTTTTGTCTTTTTATAATTGAGATTGTGAAATTATAAAATATAAAGTTGAAACAGGTGGGAATATTATAAAAAAAAGTCCTTTCATAAACGAAAGGACTTTAAATTTTTTTTAAAAGCTTCTATTGGTCTATGGAGCCTAAAACACGCTTCATAAACTGATTCATAGCATCTTTTTTTGGCGTGCCCTCTTGTATGCTGTTTGAAACTTCTATGGCACCGTACATATTTGAAATAAGTTCGCCGATCACATCTAGTTCTTCATCTTTTAAAGAAGGTAACTCGGTTAACGCTTCTAAAGTTTCAATAGTCTCTAGAACGAAATCGCTATCTTTTTCTTCAATAAACTCTGTCAGTAATTTAATTATGGGTAATCTCACCGATCAAATCTTTTAATAGGTCATGCTTATTCGTCTGTACCTGATTTTTTAATTTACCTGACTCAAAAGAAGCGAACGTAGGTAAGTTGCTTACATCTGCCAGCTTTCTAGATTCAGGGAATTTCTCTGCATCTGCCAATACGAAAGTTATGTTTTCGTTCTGTGAAGCTTCTTTTTTGAATTTTGGCTTCATGATTCTGCAGTTGCCACACCATGTAGCGGAATATTGTACTACAACGTTAGGGTTGTTGTCAATAATTTCCTGTAAATTATCTTGTTCTAATTCTAATAACATAGCTTAGTTATTTAAAGATTAATAAAATGAACATGAAGTTCTAAACTTCATGTTCATTGAAAATTAGTATTAGTTAGCGTGAGCAGAAAGGTAACTTGCAACACCGTCTCTATTTGCAGACATTGCTTCTTTACCTTCTTCCCAGTTTGCAGGACAAACCTCACCTTTTTCCTGTACATGAGTTAAAGCATCTACCAAACGTAAATACTCACCAACATTTCTACCTAAAGGCATATTGTTTATGCTTTCGTGTTGTACAACACCTTCTTCATCAATAATGTATGTTGCTCTGTAAGTAACGTTGTCACCTTCAACTTGTACAGTTTCGGTTTCTTCGTCGTAAACTTCGTTTTGGATATCCAATATTCCTAAAACGCTAGATAAGTTGCGGTTGCTATCTGCTAAAATTGGGTAAGTAACACCTTCAATACCACCGTTATCCTTATCTGTGCTTAACCATGCGAAGTGTACTTCTGGAGTATCGCAAGATGCACCAATTACAATCGTATTTCTCTTTTCAAATTCGCCTAAAGCTGCTTGAAATGCATGTAACTCTGTAGGGCAAACAAAAGTGAAATCTTTTGGGTACCAGAAAAGAACCACTTTTTTATTATTTTTTTGAGCTTCTTCTAAAACATTAAGTTTAAAAGTATCGCCCATGTCGTTCATTGCGTTAACACTAATGTTTGGGAATTTCTTTCCTACAAATGCCATAATTTGTCTTTATTTTATAATTAATTATAAAGCAAAATTAAGACTTGTAAGAGGGTAAAGTGCCTTTCTAAATTAGATTTTTCAATAGTAGAATAACTATTTTGAATAGCGTAGCAGTTCACTTGTTTTTAGTGTGAATGACGTAAAATTTATACCCTTAAATTATCACATTGGTAATTAAGAAGCGGTTATGCTGATAAGGTCAACTTTTTTATTTTAAGCCTTACCAGTAGCCAATTTTTTTATCTTAATGTTGAAGCCTGCAAAGATGAATGTCATTATAGGGCTCAGCCAGTTAAATATGGCATAAACAAAATATTCTGCCACGCCAACACCTAGAACACCACTGTGGTAAGCACCACAAGTGTTGTAAGGTATCAATACCGAAGTTACGGTACCGGTATCCTCAAGTGTTCTGCTTAAATTTTCAGGAGCTAAGCCTCTGTCTTTAAAAGCTTTTGAGAACATTTTACCGGGTACAACAATTGCCAAGTATTGATCGGATGCGGTTCCGTTTAAAACGATACAGCTAATACCTGTGCTAAAGAACAAGCCGAAGGTAGATTTAGCCATGCTCAATAATGACTTAGTAATTCTGGCCAAAGCTCCAATACCATCCATAATTCCGCCAAAAAACATAGCGCAAATTATAAGCCAAATGGTGCCCAACATACCCGTCATACCTTTTGATGAGAATAAATCGCTTAAGGCTTTATTATCCGTTGGGATATCAGTGCTTACCGTAATCGCTTTTAAGATTCCCTGATAACCCGATTCAAAACTCAATTCTGATGCACCTGTAATCCCGGCAACAATTTCGGGTTGAAAAATTAAGGCAAATATTGCGGCTAACAACGTTCCGATCAATAACGCCGCCAATGGAGGAGTTTTTTTAACGATTAATGCAATTACGGCAATGGGTACCAAAAATAGCCAACCATTGATGTCGAATGAAGAATCTATAGAGGCTAAAATAGCATCTACATCGGCTTCACCACTAGTGTCTAAACTAAATCCGATGATTAAAAATACAATTAAGGTTACCGATATGGTCGGTACGGTTGTCCATAGCATGTATTTAATATGAGAGAACAGTTCACCGCCCGCCATGGCAGGTGCTAAATTTGTAGTGTCACTTAACGGAGAAAGTTTGTCTCCAAAATATGCACCGGATAATACTGCGCCAGCAGTCATTCCCAGCGAAATACCCAAAGCTTCACCAATACCGATCAATGCAATACCTACAGTGGCAGAAGTGGTCCAGCTGCTTCCTGTTGCTACAGAGATGATTGCACAGATAATTACACATGCCGCTAAAAATATTGTAGGATTTAATATTTGAAGTCCGTAATAGATCATTGCCGGAATAATACCGCTTACCAACCAAGTACCAGCCAAAGCGCCTACCATTAATAGTATAAGAAGGGCTCCTGTGGTAGATTTAATGTTTTCTTCCACTTCGGCGATCATTTGCTTGTAAGAGACTTTATTCATGAATCCTACAATGGCCGCAACGGCACCACCTACTAATAAAATAAATTGATTTGATCCACTGAGCGCGTCGTCGCCAAATATGTAAACATTATATGCTAACATGGCAACTAGGGCTATTACAGGAATCAAAGCTGCAAAAATACTCAGTTCTTTATTGTCAACGATATGCTCATTCTCCCTATGCTCATTGGTATTTTGGTCAATCATTAAATCGTAGTTTGGTTACTTCGTAATATTACGATTTCTGCAACGGATGTGCAAACACATCTTGCAAATTAGAATTTATGCTTTTATGCTTGTGATATCCAGAATATTAAGATCTAAAAGACATTTTTTCATTAACTCATAGGTTCTTTTAATATCATCGTCCAGGCCAATAGAAAATCTAATAAGCCCATTGCCCAATCCCATTTCCTCTTGTTCTTCTAAAGGAATTTCAGAAGATGTGGAGCTTCCGGGAGCACTGAACAAGGTTTTGTAAAAGCCAAGGCTAACAGCTAAATAACCTAGTTTTCTTTCTTGCATCAATTCCATAAGCGCATTTGCATTCTCCAAGCTTGCTACATCTATGGTTATTAATCCTCCATAACCATATTCCGTATTCATCTGATCACCCATGGTCAAATGGCCTGGGTGAGATGGTAGCCCTGGGTAAACCACTCGTAATCCGTCCTTTTCAAAATTCTCCGCTAAAAATTGTGCATTTTCACTATGTTTCTTCATGCGAATATGGAGTGTTCGCATATTTTTTAAAATAGATGCTGCGCGCATACTGTCTAAAGTACTGCCCAATAACATACCCGCCCCGTTATTTACATCTTTTAGGCTTAGGCAAAACTCCGTTGTTCCACAAACCACACCGGCAACGCAATCGCTTGTTCCGTTTATAAATTTGGTGAGGCTATGAATAACTATGTCGGCACCTAATTTTGCAGGGGAAATCGTTAAGGGTGAAAATGTATTGTCGACCACTAAGGGTAGTTCGTTTTTCTTTGTAATACGAGATAGGGCAGAGATATCTGCCACCTCTAAAAGCGGATTACTGACACTTTCGCAATAAATCATTTTAGTATTTGGGGTAATGGCATTTGCTACAGCATCAAGGTCGGTAATATCTAGAAAGGTCGTTTTGATTCCGAACTTGATCAAGAAGTTTTTCATGAAGGCGTATGTACCACCGTAAATAGTTCTACTGCTTATAATATGGTCGCCAGCATTACAAATTTGCAGAATTACCGCCGTAATGGCTCCCATGCCGCTCGCTGTAACATTTGCACTTTCTGTGCCTTCTAAAGCAGCTAGTGCTTCCCCTAAATATAAATTTGAAGGTGAAGAATGTCTGCTGTATAAATAGCAGCCTTCTGTATTTCCCTCAAAAGTGTCGAACATTGTTTTTGCGGATATAAAGGTATAGGTCGATGAATCTGAAATGGACGGGTTTACTCCGCCATACTCTCCAAAGTATTGTAAATCTTGTAGGTCGTTGCTATTTTTTTGGCTCATGGGTCGTTGTTTTCTGTAAAAATACTTTTTGAATGTAAAATTGTCAATAGGATAGTATTTTATTAGAATTTAAAACTATAATTAAATCAATAATAGAATTGTATTCTATTATTGTGTATTTTGTAACAACTGAACAGAATTATATTCGTTATGAAACTTGATCAAATAGATAATAGCCTCTTAGGGTTATTACAAGAAGATAGTAAGAAGACCACTAAAGAGTATGCTATAAAGTTAGGGCTTTCTACGACCGCTATTTATGAACGTATAAAAAGGTTAGAGCGTGCAGGAGCAATTAGAAGTTACGTAGCTTTAGTCGATAAAGCCATTGTAGATAGGAACTTTACGGTGTTTTGCCATGTGAAGTTAGTACAGCATGTTAAGGATAATATTGCACAATTTGAAGCTCAGGTAATGCGTTTACAAGAGGTGGTAGAATGCCATCATTTAAGTGGTGATTATGATTACTTGCTTAAAATTCATGTAAAGGATATGGATGCGTACCGTCATTTTATGGTCAATAAATTAACGGCCATGAATCATATTGGAAGTACCCAGAGTTCATTTACCATAAAAGAGGTGAAGCATTCTACGGCTATACCCCTTTAAAACTAAAAATAGTATTAATTTTGTAAGACATTAGAAAATAAAAAATTTTATGGATCAATATGATGTAGCCATTATAGGCTCAGGACCTGGAGGATATGTCGCAGCAATACGTTGTGCTCAACTAGGAATGAAAACTGCAATAATTGAAAAATATTCCACTTTAGGCGGAACGTGTTTAAATGTTGGGTGTATTCCTTCTAAGGCGATGTTAGACTCTTCACATCATTATGAAGATGCCATTAAACATTTTGATGAGCATGGAATAGAGATTCCCGGTGAAGTAAAAGTGAACTTGGAAAAAATGATTGCTCGTAAGCAAGGTGTAGTTGATCAAACTACAAAAGGTATAGAATTCTTAATGGATAAAAATAAAATTACCGTTTACAAAGGTGTAGGTAGTTTTAAAGATGCCACTCATGTAAATATTAAAAAGAATGATGGAAAAACCGAAGAAATTGAAGCTAAGAATATTATAATAGCTACAGGTTCTAAGCCATCTACCTTACCGTTTATAAAACTGGATAAAGAACGTATTATTACCTCTACGGAAGCTTTAGAGCTTAAAGAAGTGCCAAAACATATGATTGTTATTGGAGGAGGTGTAATAGGATTGGAATTAGGACAGGTTTATAAGAGACTTGGCGCAGATGTTACTGTTGTTGAGTTTATGGATCGTATTATACCTGGTATGGACGGTGCACTTTCTAAAGAGCTGACCAAGGTTTTGAAAAAGTCAAAAATGAAATTTGCTTTATCGCATAAAGTAAAATCGGTTGAAAGAAAAGGCGATCAAGTGATCGTTAAGGCTGATAACAAAAAAGGCGAAGAGGTTGTTTTTGAAGGCGATTACTGTTTAGTTGCCGTTGGTAGAAAACCTTATACAGATGGATTAAATGTTGATGCTGCAGGTGTAAAACTTGATGATAGAGGAAAGGTAATCGTCGATGAGCATTTGAAAACGAATGTTGATAATATTTACGCAATTGGCGATGTCATTAAAGGTGCAATGTTAGCACATAAAGCGGAAGAAGAGGGTACTTTGGTTGCAGAACTACTGGCAGGTCAAAAACCTCATATTGATTATAACTTAATACCTGGTGTAGTATATACTTGGCCAGAGGTTGCTGCTGTTGGTAAAACGGAAGAGGAACTGAAAGAAGCTGGTGTGGAATACAAATCGGGTCAGTTTCCAATGCGTGCTTTAGGTCGTGCCAGAGCAAGTATGGATATAGACGGATTCGTAAAGATTCTTGCCGATAAAAAGACCGATGAAGTTTTAGGCGTTCATATGGTAGGTGCGCGTGTGGCAGATTTAATTGCCGAAGCCGTAACTGCAATGGAATTTAGAGCTTCTGCAGAAGATATTTCTAGAATGAGCCATGCTCACCCAACATATGCCGAAGCGGTTAAAGAAGCGGCGTTAGCTGCAACAGATAATCGTCCTTTACACGTGTAAATAGATGACTTTTATATAAAAAAAGGCAGCCAATTGGTTGCCTTTTTTAGTTTTGTAGCTAGCTTAATACTTCATTTGAATTGAGTCTAACTCTTAATTAGTCCCAAAATGCGCAATACTTTCTCGGTGATGGTTCTTAACACCTCAAAAAGTAAAATGGCTATTTGTTCAAGGTAAATACGGGTTGTAGATAAAAAGCTAGAGATGCTAGATTTGATTTCTATTTTATGTTTTTCATATTGTAGAGCAAAAAAGGTGCATACAATCATAAACAAAATTGCCCCGGGTATTACATAGTACGGATTTAAAGAATGGTTAAAGAATCTATATAAACCAACACCTGTAAAGCTACCATACAAAACCACAAAGTGAATGATGTAGATAGATAAAGTGCTTTGCCCAATTTTAAGCCATGTGGCATTCATTAAGAACTTTCTTAGCATAATGAAAATAGAGAAGACAATAAACACATCTCCCAAACGAATAAACAAGTAGTTGTTACTGAAAATGGACTGGAACAATTGTATGCCCGTTATTTCGTAAATAGACATGAAAAAATCCGAAGAAAAAAATACTAGGATTAGCCCTATGGCTATGTATGCAGGTACTATATAGTAATATAAGTTTTTGCTATTTTGAAATTTAGAAAATACAACCGACATAAAACTACCTATTGTTGCATAGCCCAACCATGGTATAATGGTAAAAACAGAGCCGTTAGCCTTGGTTAAATAGTTCGCAATGGCTTGTGGTAAAAACTCAAAACCCATTGTTTTGTAAATCGGTTCGAATATAAATAGCAGTAGGGTAGTGGAAGCTAATATGGTAGGGAAAATCCATTTTTGTTTTGCAAAGGTTAAAATGTAAAAACCAATAATAAACAATAGCGAAAGACCTATGCAATGTAATACGTCTACTAGGTAGAAAGAATCATAAATTTCACCTTTGAACAAGCCAAAGATATTCATGCGTAAAAGATAGGCAATGACCAATAATTCCAATCCCCGTTTTATGCCTTTTTTTACTCGAGGGTTGCTCCATCCGGTTTGGGGAGATTTTATTAATAAGAATGTAAATATGAATCCGGAAACAGTGAAGAAAACCGGTGCGGTAATACCTCTAAAATATTTCCATGTCGAGAATAGTATATTGGAGTTGTCTCTAAATGCATTGCCCAACAACCCGTCAATGAAATGACCTTGTAACATCATTAAGATAGCCCACGCTCGTATGGCATCCAAAAAAAACAATCTTGACTTAGAGTTGCTCATTATAACAATTATATCCTATATACTTATAAAACAGTAAGTTTGGATGTTTAAAGCTGTAAAATTAGATAAAATATTCTAGGGTTTACAGTATTTGAATTAAATTCGTAATCATACATAAAAATAGCCACATGAGTTACGTTTTAGCATTTGCAGGGAGCAATTCTTCAATATCCATTAATTATAAATTAGCAAAATATACTTCTACGTTAATTGGTGATACAGAGGTAAGGTTGCGAGACATGTCTAAATACCCTTTTCCAATGTACAGTCAAGATTCGGAAAAAGAGGATGGTTATTCTAACTCTTTAGTGGAGTTTAAGAATGAGATTAGTAATGCAAAAGGATTGATAATTTCTGTAAATGAACATAATAGTTACCCTTCGGCATATTTTAAGAATGTAATGGATTGGTTATCTAGATTGGACGTTAAGTTTTTAGCGGACAAGAAGATATTGCTAATGGCTACTTCAAACGGTGGTCGTGGTGCTATTGGAGCGCTAGAGGTTGCAGAAAAAATGATTGCTAGATTTCAAGGTACCGTTGTTGCTTCTTTTTCCTTGCCAAAGTATAGCGAGAATTTTGATGAGGAAAAAGGAATTACCGATGCTGAATTAGCAAAAGTACATGCTGAAAAAGTAAGTGCTTTTGTAGCAGCTATATCTTAATTGAAGTAATACCTTTTCAAGTTAAATAATTCTTAGTCTGCCTTAATAAATTAAGGGACTTCGTTACCTTTATGGCGTGTTAAAAGCGTTCAAAAAACATATTGAAGATCATTTTCCGGAATTGTTGAGCAATCACTTCATAATTGCATGTAGTGGTGGTTTGGATAGTACGGTTTTGGTAGAATTATGTAATCTACTTCAACTACAATTTTCAATAGCGCATTGTAATTTTCAATTACGTGGTAATGATAGTGATGGTGATGAGGCTTTTGTTCTTGATTTAGGCAAAAGCAAAAATAAGAAGGTATATGTTACGCATTTTGATACTTTGGGCTATGTAAACGTGCAGAAGGTTTCCGTACAGATGGCGGCTCGTGAGCTTCGTTATGCTTGGTTTGAACAGCTTTTGTCGCAAGATGAAAGTACATATGTACTAACAGCTCACCATGCCAATGACAACCTTGAAACTTTCTTAATTAATTTATCTAGAGGTACCGGTATTGATGGGTTAACGGGTATACCTGCAAAAATTAATTATTTAAGAAGGCCTTTGTTGCCATTTACCCGAGATGAGCTAGAAGCTTTTGCCAAAAGCGAAAAAATAAATTGGCGTGAAGATGGCAGTAATGCAGATACAAAGTATTTACGAAACAAGATTCGTTTAGAGATTATCCCTAAACTATCAGAACTACACCCTACATTTTCTGATAATTTTAAAAATACACTCCAATATTTAAATCAGACAGAAACTATTGCCTCCGCATATATAAAAAAAATAACGGAAGATTTTTTTGTGAATAAGGATGGTAAACTGGTAATAGAAATTAGTAAGCTTAAAGGTTTACAACCACTACCTACATATTTGTATGCGCTGTTCAACCCATACGGTTTTAAGGAAATCGATAATTTAGAAGCTTTATTGAACGGTCTATCAGGTAAGCAGCTAGAATCTAACACGCATTTTTTGGTTAAGAATCGTGATGTATTGATACTAACATCGAAAAGTGATGCTAAAACCATAGTCGATGAGTTTGTAATACCTGTGGATGAAGTACCTTTGAATCTTCCGGTAAATTTAAAATTTTCAGTAGTGCCCGAGCGTTATAATAATTCAAAGACCGAAATTTTTGTTCAGAAAAACGCTTTAAATTATCCGTTGACGTTAAGAAAATGGAAAACAGGCGACTATTTCTATCCGATAGGATTAAACCGTAGAAAAAAATTGTCGAAGTTTTTTAAAGATGAGAAAGTTGATGTCTTATCTAAAGAAGAAACTTGGTTGTTATGCTCTAACGAGCAAATTGTTTGGGTTGTAGGTATGCGAGCAGACCACCGCTTTAGGGTTGTAGATACTACCCAAGAGATATTAAAAATAGAAATTACATGATTAGATTTTTAGCGTTGCTACTTTTTATAGTTGTATTACCATTGAACACTTTTGCGCAAACAGAAGACGAACCGGTAGTATGGGAACAACAGATCAATAAAATTTCTGAAACGGAATATGAGTTGGTCATGAAAGCAAAAATACTTGATGGCTGGCACATGTATTCTCAGTTTACTTCAGAATTTGGTTCATTGCCAAGTGAATTTACTTATAATGGCAATGGAACCATATATGAGTTGATTGACGGTACTTTAGAAAGTGAAACAATAAAAGAGTACAGTGAAATTTTTGAAGTAGAGGAAACGTATTTCAAAGATGATGCAATTTTTACACAACGTATTAAAATTCTAGATCCAGAAATTAATCAGATAGATGTTGACTTGTTTTTTCAGGTGTGTAAAGAGGTATGCATTCCTATGGATAAGAAGTTCATATTCACCTTAGATGGGTCGGAAGCTGAAATAATTAATACAGTAGATGATAGAAGTTTGGCTTTAGGTCAAAAGTTACGATTAGACCTTAAGAATAGAGAACTGCTAACGCAGGGTCAAGATACCATTGCTACAGGCACTAATATCTGGGTTATTTTCGGGCTTGGGTTTCTTGGGGGGTTAATTGCATTATTGACTCCGTGTGTATTTCCAATGATTCCGTTAACCGTTTCATTTTTTACCAAACATTCCCAAAAGAAATCCAAAGGAATCATTAATGCCTTGCTTTATGGATTTTTTATTGTCCTTATTTATTTTCTATTGAGCTTACCATTTCATTTGTTCGACTCGGTAGATTCGCAAATTCTAAATTCTATTGCTACCAATGTATGGTTAAATTTATTGTTCTTTTTAATATTCATATTTTTTGCCTTTTCCTTTTTTGGATATTATGAATTGACTTTACCTAGTTCTTGGGCTAATAAAATGGATGCGGCATCTTCTAAAGTAGGTGGTGTTTTAGGAATCTTTTTTATGGCAGTGACCTTGGCTATTGTTTCGTTCTCGTGTACAGGGCCTATTTTGGGTGGCTTGCTAGGCGGTACAACTTTAGCGGAAGGTGAAGTTGCTTCTAACCTTACGGCGGGTATGACAGGTTTTGGGGCGGCGCTGGCATTGCCCTTTGCTCTATTTGCATTGTTTCCTGCATGGTTGAATTCATTACCGAAATCGGGTGGATGGATGACAACGGTGAAAGTGGTTCTTGGTTTCTTGGAAATAGGACTTGCCCTTAAGTTCTTATCGAATGCCGATTTGGTTGGGCATTGGGGAATTCTAAAACGTGAAATATTCTTGGGTATCTGGATCTTATTAGGTATTGCGATGACACTTTACCTATTTGGAGTGTACAAATTTCCACACGATAGTCCTGTTAAAAAATTATCACTAGGCAGAAAGGTTACAGCATTTATTAGTGCTGCATTTACGCTTTATATGATATTGGGAGTCTCTAAAGTAACCAATTTAAAACTCTTGAGTGGTTTTCCACCACCAGAATTTTATAGCATTTTTGAACAAGAAAGCGATTGCCCTTTAGGTATTGATTGTTTTAAAGATTTTGATGAAGGTTTGGCACATGCCAAAAAAGTTGATAAACCTATTCTTTTAGATTTCACGGGTTGGGCTTGTGTAAACTGCCGAAAAATGGAAGAGAATGTTTGGAGCGATTCAGAGGTTTTTCCGATTATAAAAGATAATTACGTACTTATTTCATTGTATACCGATGATAGGGAGGAACTACCGGAATCTGAGCAGTTCAATTATCAGTTTGAAAGTGGTCGCATAAAGGAAATTAATAATATAGCACAGAAATGGGGAACCTTTCAAGATGTAAATTTCGGTTCTATTTCACAGCCTTTTTATGTGTTACTTTCCCCAGATTTGGAAGTACTGAATACCTCTATTCAAAATTCAGATATACCTACCTATAAAAACTGGTTGTTAGAAGGATTAAGAAATAATGAATAGTATATTGGTTTTGTAAGATGTTGACTACTTATCAATAAAAAGCAGAGTTTCGAGACGTTTAATGTGAAAAATAGTTTTAACTTGGTGGAAATTGTCCCCCGAATTAAACTATGAGAACATTAAAAAAACTAGGAGTAATCCTGCTGGTAATCGTTACCTTACTGATAATTGTTATCGGAATATTTGTTTATACCTTAAAACCAGATTATTCCGGTGAAAAAGAGCTTGCGAACCTGCAAGAAGAAGTTAGTGTCTATTACGACAACTACGGAATTCCACATATTTACGGGGAAAATGAACAAGATGCCTTTAGAGCTTTAGGTTATGTTCATGCCCAAGATCGTCTTTGGCAAATGGAACTGCTAAGAAGAATAGCCCGTGGTGGATTATCAGAAGTTTTTGGTGAAGATCTAATAGGCACTGATAAGTTTTTTTTATCACTAGGTATAGCAGATGCATCAAAAGTAACGGTATCTAAAATTAATGAAAATGATGAAGGTGTTGTTTTGGCAAAAGCCTATTTGGATGGCATCAATCAATTTATAGATGAAGGACCGACACCTGTTGAGTTTTACCTAACAGGAATAGATAAAGAAGAGTTTGTTCTAGAAGATATCTATAACACTATAGGTTATATGGCTTTTAGTTTTGCTATGGCACATAAAACAGACCCCTTGTTAACTACAATAAAAACCGAATTAGGTTCTGAATATTTGAATGACTTGCATGTTGGTTCATCTATTGATACCGAATGGATAGAGAACTATAATCCAACTCCATCAGATACCATTCAAAATAACCTTTCGGCTGCAGTGAATAAAGCTTTGGGTGCGCTTGATATTCCTTTGTTCGAGGGTAGTAATAGCTGGGTTATTGCACCCGAAAAAACAAAGAACGGAAAGGTGATTTTCGCTAATGATCCTCATATTGGTTTTTCTCAACCTTCAGTATGGTTCGAAGCCCATTTAGAAACACCTACCTATTCAAAATATGGATATCATATTGCTGGTATACCATTTCCCTTGTTGGGCCATAATAGAAAATTAGCGTACGGACTCACCATGTTCGAAAATGATGATGTTGATTTTTACTATGAACAGAACAATCCAGATGATGAAAATCAATACTTGTCTGAAAATGGTTATGTGGATTATGAAATTGTACATAAAACAATTCAGGTTAAAGACGCGGAGGAAGTTCAATTTACCTACAAGAAATCCGTTCATGGTCCTGTTTTAAACGGAATTGCCGACCAAGTACAAGGAGATAGACCAATAGCCATGTCATGGGTCTATACACAAATGGAGAATAAGGTGATAGATGCGCTATATGGTTTAAGTCATGCAAATAATATGGTGGAGTTTAAAAAATCACTTCCAAATATTCACGCTCCAGGACTAAATATTATGTATGGGGATGATGAAGGAAATGTTGCATGGTTTGCTACCGCTCAGCTATATAATATTCCAGATACCGTAAATACCAAGTTGATTTTTGAGGTAGGCAAGGGGTTACCACTTGATAAAGAATTATTAGGGTTTAATGAGAATCCTCAAGCGATAAATCCGCCAAGTAATTTTGTGTATTCAGCAAATAATCAGCCAGACTCTATAGCTGGTATGTTGTATCCTGGGTATTATTTACCTGAAAATAGAGGAAAAAGAATAGTTAGTTTGCTAGAGCCAAAAAACGATTGGGATTTATCTTCGGCAAGTAAAATGATTACTGATGTTATATCTTCTGTGGAGCCCGATATTATTTCCAATTTAGCGAAACATTTAGATGTCTCATTATTAAGTGAAAATGGTCTAAAAGCTATTGATAGCTTAAATATGTGGACAGGGGACTACAACCTTACTTCTATTGAGGCTACAGTTTACAATAGATGGATTTATTATTTGTTGCAAAATACTTTTGAAGATGAGTTGGATGAAGAACTTTTCAATCAATTTTTAAGTACTCACTTCATGAAAAGGCTTATTGCACCGTTGTCAAAAGATGAAAATTCTGTCTGGTGGGATAATGTAAAAACCACCAACGCAATTGAAAACATGGAGGATATTGTCAACCAGTCTTTTATGGAAGCGATTGCTTCGTTAGAAAAGGATTTTGGTAAGAATGTAGATCATTGGCGATGGGAGCGAGTACATTCAATTGAGCATGGTCACCCAATTGGTCAAATAGCAGCTTTACGTTCTTTTTTTAACGTAGGTCCTTTTCCAATACATGGGTCTAGGGAAGTAATAAACAATTTGGCTTTTGCATATGATGATACAGGTTTCTATAGAACAACATCAGGACCTTCTACAAGAAGAATCATAGATTTTTCTGATGTAGAAAACAGTATAAGTATTCTGCCTACCGGGCAATCTGGCAATCCGTTCAGTGAACATTACAGAGATCAAGCAGAAATGTATGTAAATGGAGAGTTTAGAAAAATGATGATGAACAAGGCTGAAATTCAAAAGAGTAAAGAAATCCTTACTTTTAGGCCAAAGGATTAAAAATGCTTACAAAAGTTTATGGGAGTGCCGTATTTGGCGTAGAGGCCACTACGATTACTGTTGAAGTCAATATCGATAAGGGTATTGGGTATCATTTGGTAGGTTTACCAGACAACGCAATTAAAGAAAGTAATTATAGAATAGCGGCGGCGCTGCAAAATAATGGATATAAGATTCCAGGTAAAAAGATTACCATAAACATGGCACCCGCTGACCTCAGAAAAGAAGGTTCAGCTTATGACCTTACCCTGGCATTAGGTATCTTGGCGGCTTCTAGTCAAATTAAATCAGAAAATATTGAGAAGTATATCATTATGGGCGAATTGTCCTTAGATGGTAGTCTTCAACCCATTAAGGGGGCGTTACCAATTGCCATTAAAGCGCAAGAAGAGGGTTTTACAGGGTTTATTTTACCAACCGCCAATGCTAAAGAAGCAGCTATTGTGGGCGATTTAAAAGTATATGGCGTAGATAACATTAAGCAGGTGCTAGAATTCTTTGATCAAGGGGTTCCTTTAGAGCAAACTATTATTGATACACGAGAAGAGTTTTATAAAAGTTTAGACTTTCCAGAGTTTGATTTCTCGGATGTTAAAGGGCAGGAAAGTATAAAGCGTTGTATGGAGATTGCCGCCGCTGGAGGTCATAATATTATTTTGATAGGACCACCGGGTGCAGGTAAAACCATGTTGGCAAAGAGATTGCCATCCATTCTACCGCCTATGACTTTGCATGAAGCTTTAGAAACCACTAAGATTCATAGTGTTGTAGGTAAAATCAAGAATATGGGACTCATGAGTCAGCGACCGTTTAGAAGTCCACATCACACAATTTCAGACGTCGCACTTGTAGGTGGAGGAGCGTATCCGCAACCAGGGGAAATTTCCCTTTCTCATAACGGAGTGTTATTTTTAGATGAATTACCGGAATTTAAACGGGGTGTCTTAGAAGTAATGCGCCAACCTTTAGAAGATAGGGAGGTAACTATTTCTCGTGCACGTTTTACGGTAACCTATCCAAGTAGCTTTATGTTGGTGGCTAGTATGAACCCTAGTCCAGGTGGTTATTTTAATGATCCAGATGCACCTGTGACTTCTTCCCCGGCAGAAATGCAGCGGTATTTAAGTAAAATATCGGGTCCGTTGTTAGATCGAATAGATATTCATATTGAGGTAACTCCGGTACCGTTCGAAAAACTATCCGAAGAAAGAAAAGGGGAGAGTAGTGTAGATATACGTAAGCGCGTTACTGTGGCACGTGAAATTCAGACCAAGCGTTTTCAAGAATTGGAAAATGTACATTATAATGCTCAAATGAATACTAAGCAAATTCGTGAATATTGTAAGCTTGATGATAAATCTAAGGCATTGTTGAAAAATGCAATGGAAAGATTAAACCTTTCTGCTAGGGCTTACGATAGAATTCTCAAAGTAGCTAGAACTATAGCTGATTTAGCCGGTGAGCAGGCATTGAACGAAAATCATATTTCAGAGGCCATTCAATACCGTTCACTCGACAGAGAGGGTTGGTTAGGGTAAAATTTTAGACAATGAGACTGTTTTCATTACGAATACAATTCTTCATTATTTATATCGTCTTCGTTCTTTTTAGGAGCCGTGAAAATATCTCTTAATATGTAACCGGTAACTATGGTAAGACCTAAGGTAAGTGTGGGTATAGAGTAATCCCAACTTAGTAAATGCATTAGTCCGCCACAGATAAGAGTAATTACACCAATGACCATTACAAAATTCCAAATGATTTCTGTAATACTGTTGCTAGAGTTACCTTCTCTTGACATAAAATACGACGTGCCTTCCATTGCAAACCATGCAATGAATGTAAATGCCGTTCCAATTTGAAAAAATAGGGTATGGGTAAAATCTAAAATCGTTAAAAGTCCGTTGGTAGTCCAAAAAAGTACTAATGCCATCTTAATAAGATCAACGGTCTTTTTTTCTTCTTTTTTCATGAAACGTAATGCGTACAGTACCAGTATTGCGGCAAACGAAATGAAAATTATCCCTTTTGAAAAAGGCCAGTGAAGAATACGCATTACCATACCGATTAACAGAGCGGCTATGGCCGCCCTAATCGGATTTTTGTATGCTTTTTTAGAATTATCCATAGTCCATAATTTTAATTGATTACTTTAATGTTGGCTTTTAGACCTTCCATAATTCCTATAATGTTGTTTACGGTTTCGTTTAAATAATAGCGTACAACTATATGGGGAATTCTAATGGTAGTAAATCCATTTTTAAAGGAGTGCATTGCTTCTTCTAAATTGTTGATAGCTTCATGTTCTGTAAGCTTATCATATTCAGAATCAATTTCAATATTCAATTTTACACGCGAGATGGCTATATCTATAGATTTTTTACCGTCCCACCATTCTAGCATAGAACTTACACCTGCTTCTTTTAAGGCATAATAAAGCTGTATGGCTTCTAAAGGTGTATTATGTTTATTGATCAATTGTTTAATGCGTTCATGATGCTTAGCGCAAAGTTCTACGCCTGCACTCTCCATTGCATTTTTATGATCTAAATATCCAAGTTCTTTGTTACATTCTAAACAAATCATTAATAGGTTAAGTTTAAGGTTTGGGGATAGCTATAACCCAGTTATTTTTGGATTATTATGTTAAATCGATGAATGACGTTCAAGTTTTAGATGAACTGCAATTTTTTAGATTAACGGTATTTTAAAATGTTAAAATTGTGGTGAAAATGAATTTAAGGATGGTGTGGAAAGTCGATTTAACCAATTATATTTACAAGAATGTAAAATTAATCGATGTTTAAGAAATTAGGTCCCGGAGTTCTTGTAGCTGCAGCGTTTATTGGTCCTGGTACAGTTACTGCATGTACCTTGGCCGGAGTAGATTTTGGTTTTAATCTGCTGTGGGCTATGCTGTTATCAATAATTGCCACTTTTATATTGCAAGAAATGTCTGCACGTTTGGGTATTGTAACACAAAAGGGTTTGGCAGATGTTATAAAACAAGAACTGCATAACCCTATAATTAGAAATAGTGTTATTGCTTTAATATTTTCGGCTATTATAATCGGTAATGCATCTTATGAGGCGGGTAATATTGGAGGTGCAGTTTTGGGTATGGAGGCCTTATTCGGTATCAATTACAGTAGCTTGTACCCTTTTGTGCTTGGAGGTGTGGCTTTTGTTCTGTTGTTTTTAGGAAGTTATAAAGCTTTGGAAAAGGTATTTATATTTCTGGTACTGATCATGAGTTTGTCTTTTGTAATGACGGCTATATTGACCAAGCCAAATATTTGGGAATTGATTAAAGGGCTGTTTTTACCTACTGTTCCTGAAAATGGTATTCTTTCCATTATTGCACTGGTTGGTACAACTGTAGTGCCGTACAATCTCTTTTTGCACGCAGCGTTGGTAAGTGAGAAATGGAAATCTAAGGACGATTTAAAATTGGCAAAAAGAGATACGTTGATTTCTATTATGCTTGGTGGTATGGTATCTATAAGTATTATAATTTCTGCAGCAGCTATTAACTCTTTAGAGGTAAATAATGTTATGGATATGGCGAAGGCCCTAGAGCCATTGTATGGATCAGCTGCGCTGTACTTTTTAGGCATCGGGATGTTTGCCGCAGGTATCACTTCTTCAATAACAGCACCTTTGGCCGCTGCTTACGTAGCTAACAGTTGCTTTGGTTGGAATGCTGGTTTAAAGGATACAAAGTTCAGAATGATTTGGATGATTATTTTATTTCTCGGAGTTTTCTTTTTGTCCTTTGGTATAAAACCTATTGAAATTATAAAATTTGCCCAAATAACCAACGGATTGCTGTTGCCCATTATCGCTGTATTTTTACTTTGGGTTGTCAATAGGATAGGAGTGATGGGCAAGTATAAGAATACTACAATACAGAATGTATTTGGAGTACTGATTATTCTACTTTCTGTTTTGTTGGGAGCTAAAAGTATATTAACGGTATTAGGGTTATTGTAAATAATGATGAGAACTATCGATATTAATAGTGATGTTGGGGAAGGTGTTGGAAATGAAAAAGAGTTGTTTCCAATGATAAGTTCTTGCAATATTGCTTGTGGCGGGCATGCGGGTTCTAAAGAGACTATTCGATGGTGTTTAGAGTTGGCAAAGGAATTTAATGTAAAAGTAGGTGCACACCCTTCATATCCAGATAAGGAAAATTTTGGACGTGTAAGTATGTCTATCTCTGATGCTGATCTTATTAAAAGTATACAAGCTCAAATGCAGTTATTTGAATCGGTACGTAGTAAATTGAATACGCCACTGCATCATATTAAACCCCACGGCGCTTTATACAATGATATTGCTAAAAATGAACAATTGTCCCAAGCATTTTTGAAATCAATTGAAGCATTTAAAGATGAGGTTTATTTATATGTACCTTTTAATAGTGTAGTTGAAAAAGTGGCCAAGAAAAATGGTTATAAAGTATTGATTGAAGCTTTTGCGGATCGTAATTATAATAACGATTTAAACTTGGTATCTAGAAAAGAGGATAATGCCATAATTTCAAATGAAGAAGAAGTTCTCAAACATGTTTTGAGAATGGCTAAGGATAACGTGGTTAAAACGATTAAAAATGAAGATATAGCAATGAATGCAGATACCTATTGTATTCATGGCGATACACCGTCTGCATTGCAAATTTTAATGTATATTACAGAGCATTTGCCAGAATATAATCTACAAGTAAAACCGTGAATTCCCCTAAAATTAATATCAAACCATTTGGAGTACATTCTGTGTTAATAGAATGGCCTAATGAGGTTAGTGAGCACATCCTGGAAAAAATACTTCATTTTGAAACGTTTTTAAGTAAAGAAGTACTTACTGAACATGATTGGGAGCTGGTACCTTCCTATAATTCCCTACTTGTAATAAACAGGACGGAAGAAATCGATTTTGCGAAAATATCTGCTGATATTCATAGTTGGTATGGGCAGTTGAAAGAAACAGCAAAACCAGATAGGTACTTATGGAGATTGCCGGTAACTTACGATTTAGAATTTGGTTTGGATCTTGAAGACGTAGCCAGCCAACTAAACAAATCAATTGAAGAAGTAATTGCCTTACATACAGGTGCGACCTATACGGTTTACGGAATTGGGTTTTTGCCTGGTTTTATGTATTTGGGCGGTATAAACAAAGAGTTGGAACTGCCTCGTAGAGCTAACCCGAGACCTAAAGTGTTAAAAGGAGCTGTAGGTATTGCAGGTAAGCAAGCTGGCATTTATCCCCAAGAATCTCCTGGAGGATGGAATATTATCG
Organism: Maribacter litoralis; assembly: GCF_003075045.1. Classification (GTDB taxonomy): domain Bacteria; phylum Bacteroidota; class Bacteroidia; order Flavobacteriales; family Flavobacteriaceae; genus Maribacter; species Maribacter litoralis. The sequence goes on from NZ_QCZD01000007.1 coordinate 45,099, forward strand.
GAAATTGTGCTGTACCTATTTTTGATGCATCTAAAGAAAACCCTTGTTTTGTAAGTGTTGGAGATAAAATTGAATTTTATAAGATATCTAAAGCAGAACACGACCTTCGTTTAATTGAAGCTGAAGTGGGCATATATAAACCTGAAAAAATTAAGATAGATGCTTAAAGTTCTAAAAGCAGGTTTTTATACCACCGTTCAAGATTCTGGTAGATTTTATTATAGAAATAAGGGTGTGCCAGTCTCTGGGGTAATGGACGACATGTCTGTTTTTAAAGTGAATTCTTTACTGGAGAATAAAGTGACGGATGCAGTATTGGAAATTACCATGACGGGACCAACATTGGTTTTCGAAGAAGAAACATATATGGTACTTGGCGGAGCTGAAATGTCTGCAACCTTAAATAATTCACCCATTCAAAATTATAAGGTTTACCTTATAGAAGTGGGTGATGTGCTTTCTTTTGGTCGCTTGGAAAAAGGCTTCAGGTCTTATTTGGCCGTTAAAGGAGGATTTAAGACCAAAGAGGTATTGGGCAGTAGATCATATTATAAACCGATAACCAAATTCAATAGGTTAGTTGATAATGATGTGGTGCCATTTTCTCCACAGAAAGAGTTTCAACCTAAGATTTCAGAAATTAAGGTAGCATCTTTTTTAGATAGGTCTGTGCTAGAGGTAAGCAAAGGTCCGGAGTTTGATCTGTTGAACGATCGACAACTTGAGGAGATTTTTTCAAAAACTTTTACTGTTGCTCATGAAAATAACAGAATGGCATATCAAATTACCGAAACCATAACATCACACTCAATTTCAATGCTAACGTCTGCAACAATTCCTGGAACGGTTCAACTCACACCTGCCGGAAAATTGATTGTTTTAATGAAAGACGGTCAAACTACTGGTGGCTATCCAAGAGCGGTTCAATTGACCGATAAGGCAATCTGTATTTTAGCACAAAAGAAAGGCGGAGACGCAATAAGTTTTAAATTGGTGTAATTTGATACTTTTTACGTCGATTTTGTTAAGGGGTTAATTTTGACCTATTTTTTCACTACTATTGTAATATGAAATTATCAAACCTAAATATTGAAGTAGTCATTGTCATTCCTAACCGGAATTGATATAGCTTTTCATTGTATGGAAAAACCTGTATCAGATTTATTTGATGCAGGTTTTTTTTGTGGTTTACTATGAATATGGAACAGTTTTAAAGTATTGAATATGATATATGATGATTGTTTAAATACCTGATTTTAAATTGTTTAAGTAGTTTTTTGTTAAAATGAATTTGTATTGACCATTATTGTTAAAAACTGAAATTTTTATAAACTTTTATCTTTGGTTTAACGGTATTAGAAAATCAAGATAAGCATACGAGATTTATATTATGGAATTAAATAAATACAGTAAAAATGTTACTCAAGATCCAACACAACCAGCAGCGCAAGCAATGCTATATGCAATTGGTTTTAAAGATGAGGATTTTAATAAGCCATTAGTTGGTATTGCAAGTACAGGTTATGAAGGTAATCCTTGTAATATGCACTTAAATGATTTAGCAAAGTTGGTTAAAGAGGGGGTTAACTCTAAAGAAACTGTAGGTTTAATTTTTAATACTATTGGTGTTAGTGATGGTATTTCTATGGGTACACCAGGAATGCGTTTTTCATTACCATCAAGGGATATTATTGCAGATTCTATGGAAACTGTAGTTCAAGGAATGTCTTATGATGCACTGGTGACAGTTGTAGGATGCGATAAGAATATGCCAGGTGCATTAATGGCAATGTTACGTTTAAACCGTCCTGCTATTTTAGTATATGGAGGAACTATAGCATCTGGTTGTCATGAGGATAGAAAGTTAGATATTGTATCTGCATTTGAGGCATGGGGTGAGAAAGTAGCTGGTACTATGGATGAAAAAAACTATAAATCCATTATTAAAAAATCGATTCCGGGAGCTGGAGCTTGTGGCGGTATGTATACGGCAAATACAATGGCTTCTGCAATAGAAGCTCTAGGAATGTCTATGCCATATAATTCTTCTAACCCTGCAATCAGCAATAATAAAGAAGAAGAGTGCATTGCAGCTGGAAAGCAAATGCGTATTCTTATTGAAAAAGATATTAAACCTCTAGATATTGTAACACGTAAGTCTTTAGAGAATGCTATTCGTTTGGTAACCATTATGGGAGGTTCTACCAATGCAGTATTACATTTCTTAGCAATTGCAAGAGCGGCAGATATAGATTTTACGCTAAAAGATTTTCAGCATATAAGTGATACTACCCCATTCATTGCAGATTTAAAACCTAGTGGTAAATATTTAATGGAAGATGTTCATAGAATAGGTGGTATACCAGCAGTTTTAAAATATTTGTTGAAAAATGGTCTTTTACATGGAGATTGTTTAACTGTAACAGGAAAGACTTTAGCGGAGAATTTAGAAAGTGTTCCAGATTTGGAAGAAGGTCAAGATGTTATTATGCCTTTAGATAAGCCAATTAAGGCAACTGGGCATCTAAGAATGTTATACGGCAATTTGGCCGAAAATGGCTCTGTAGCAAAAATTACAGGAAAAGAGGGTTTGTTGTTTAAAGGAACAGCAAAAGTATTCAATAGTGAGTATGATGCTAATGATGCTATACGAGGTGGTAAGGTAGAAAAAGGAAATGTAGTCGTCATAAGATATGAAGGTCCTAAAGGAGGCCCTGGTATGCCAGAAATGCTAAAACCTACTGCTGCTATTATGGGTGCAGGTTTAGGTAAAGATGTGGCATTGATTACAGATGGTCGTTTTTCAGGAGGTACACATGGCTTTGTAGTAGGGCATATTTCGCCAGAAGCACAAGAAGGTGGTACCATTGCTTTAGTTAAAGATGGAGATACAATTGTAATAGACGCAGAAACAAATTCAATTAATGTAGAAGTGTCTGATGAGGAATTAGCGAAACGTAAAGAAGCTTGGGTAGAGCCAGCTTTAAAGTTTAAAAAAGGAGTATTATATAAATATGCTCGTTCCGTCTCTTCTGCTGCGCAAGGTTGTGTAACCGATGAGTTTTAAATAACACCGGCTAGATTTTATTTAACGCTAGTAGGATTTTAATATCAGGTAATTGTAGCTCTTATATGCAATGCCTGAATTTGATTATTAATTATGGAAACAGTAAAAGAGAAAAAAATAGGTACGGATTCCAAGAAAACTATAAAGATTTCTGGAGCAGAAGCAATAATTCATTGTTTGTTGGCAGAAGGTGTCGAAACAATGTACGGCTATCCTGGTGGGGCTATTATGCCCGTCTACGATGAGTTATATAAGTTTCAAGATAAATTAACGCATATTCTTACCAGACATGAACAGGGTGCTACGCACGCTGCTCAAGGGTATGCACGTGTTTCCGGTAAAGTGGGTGTTGCAATAGCAACTTCAGGTCCTGGAGCTACCAATTTAGTAACGGGTCTAGCCGATGCTCAAATAGATTCTACACCTATGGTGTGTATCACTGGTCAGGTAACAAGACAGTTGTTGGGTACAGATGCTTTTCAAGAAACCGATATTATTGGTATTTCTACTCCTGTAACCAAATGGAATTATCAAATTACCGAAGCTTCTGAAATTCCGGAAGTAATGGCAAAAGCCTTTTATATTGCAAAATCAGGTAGACCGGGTCCGGTATTGGTTGATATTACCAAAAATGCACAAATAGAAGCCTTCGATTTTTCTTATGAGAAGTGTACTGCGGTAAGAAGTTATAAACCAGTGTCAAAACCGAATTCCGATGCTATACAGGCTGCTGCCGATTTAATTAATAGCGCCAAAAAGCCTTTTATAGTTTGGGGGCAAGGGGTAATTCTTGGTAGGGCGGAAGCCGAATTGAAAGAGTTAGTGGAAAAAACGGGTATTCCTGCTGCATGGACTATTATGGGTGCATCTGCATTAGATACTTCTCACCCTTTAAATGTGGGTATGGTAGGTATGCACGGTAACTACGGCCCTAATGTACTTACAAATGAATGTGATCTTTTAATTGCAATAGGTATGCGTTTTGATGATCGTGTTACCGGTAGGTTAGAAGATTATGCCACACAAGCTAAGGTAATTCACTTTGAAATTGACCCGGCTGAAATCAATAAAAATGTACATGCCGATGTTGCGGTTTTAGGTAATTCTAAAGAAACTTTAGGTTTGATTTTGCCATTGTTGAATTCTAATAAGCATGAAGCATGGCATGATATCTTCAAAGAAAAGTATAAGATTGAATTTGATACCATCATAAAAAATGACATTCACCCAACCAAAGTAGGCTTAACTATGGGCGAGGTGATTGAAGAAATTAATATGGCATCCAATAACAAAGCGGTTATCGTTTCAGATGTTGGACAACATCAAATGATCGCTTGTAGATATGCTAAGTTTTCAGAATCTAAAAGTAATATCACATCTGGTGGTTTAGGTACTATGGGCTTTGCGCTTCCTGCAGCTATCGGTGCCAAAATGGGTGCTATGGATAGGGAAGTTGTAGCTATCATTGGAGATGGTGGATATCAAATGACCATTCAAGAGCTTGGTGTGATATTTCAACATAACATACCTGTAAAGATTGTAGTATTAAACAATGAGCACTTGGGAATGGTTCGTCAATGGCAAGAGTTGTTCTTTGAGAAAAGATATGCATCTACCGTAATGGTGAATCCAGATTTTGTAAAAATTGCTGAAGGATATAGTATAGAGGCAAAACGTATTTCTGAGCGTAAGGATCTAAAATCTACCATTCAAGAAATGATGGCTTCAGATAAACCTTATTTCTTAGAGGTAAAAGTGGAACAAGAAGATAATGTGTTCCCTATGATACCTTCTGGTGCTTCGGTCTCTGAAATTAGATTGAAGTAAGAAATGCATTAAGGCAATCTCATGAACGATACCAACATACAGGATATTCCAAAAATTCATAATGAAATAACTCGTAAATCTGAGGAAATCGGATTTTCGATGCCGTCAGATTTGTATGTAGGTAGCTTCCTTAAAACCTTAATTGCTTCTAAACCAAACGGACATTTTTTAGAAATAGGTACCGGCATTGGTCTTAGTCTGTCTTGGATGGTTGAGGGTATGGATGCTGATTCTAAATTGATATCAGTAGATAACGATGAAGAGCTAACCACTATCGCAAATAATTATTTTGGAAAAGATGATAGGGTTGAACTTATTTGTAAAGATGGTACTGAATGGATAAAGGAATATACTGGTGAGCAATTCGATTTAATTTTTGCCGATGCATGGCCAGGAAAGTATAGTGAGATCGATGAGGTTTTAAATTTAGTTAAGTTTGGCGGATTTTACATTATAGATGATATGACAAAACAGCCTAATTGGCCAGAAGGTCATGAGGATAATGTAATTGCATTAACCGAATATTTGGAACAACGCAAAGATTTACAACTGACAAAAATGAACTGGTCTACCGGTTTAATTATGGCAGTAAAGAAGTAGTATAGATTAATAATAATGATACCATAAAATCCTTTTAGCAAAAAGGAATAGGTAATTGAAGCTTATGGAAAATAAATGGTTTACAATTTCGGTATATTCAGAAAATAATGTAGGATTACTGAATAGAATATCGGGTATATTTTTAAAAAGACATATCAATATAGAGAGTTTAAACGTCTCTAAATCAGAAATTGACGATGTTTCTAAATTTACGATCGTAGCACATACCACAGAGAAATGGGTGCATAATATTGTCGGTCAGATCGAAAAGCAAATAGAGGTGATCAAAGCATTTTACCATACCGATGATGAAACTATTTATCAAGAATCTGCTTTGTTCAAAATAGCATCGGGATTGTTATTCGATGAACGTCAAATTCAAAATATTATAAAAGATAATAATGCACAGATTGTCACGGTTTCTAGAGATTTCTTCGTTATCGCCAAAAGCGGAAGAAGAAATGAGATTGATGACATGCACGATGAATTAAAACCTTATGGTATTATGCAGTTTGTGCGTTCCGGTAGAATTTCGGTTACGAAAGATGTAATGGATATTTCTGCAATACTTAAAGAATTTTAATAAACGAGAATCATATAAATAATTAATAAAGTAAAAACAAAATGGCCAATTATTTTAATACGCTATCATTAAGAGATCAATTAACGCAACTTGGAAAATGCCGCTTCATGGATTCGTCTGAGTTCGCTGATGGTGTAAATGCTTTAAAAGGCAAAAAAATTGTTATCGTAGGTTGTGGTGCACAAGGTCTAAACCAAGGTCTGAACATGAGAGATTCTGGTTTAGATATAGCCTATACACTTCGTGATGCTGCTATAAAGGAAAAAAGACAATCTTTTATCAATGCAACCGAAAATGGTTTTACGGTAGGTACTTACGAAGAGTTGATCCCTACTGCCGATGTTGTTATTAACCTTACGCCAGACAAGCAACATACTGCTGTAGTTGGTGCGGTAATGCCATTAATGAAAAAAGGGGCCACCCTTTCATACTCTCATGGTTTCAATATTGTTGAAGAGGGTACACAAGTACGTGAAGATCTTACGGTAATTATGGTTGCTCCAAAGAGTCCAGGGTCAGAAGTTAGAGAAGAATATAAAAGAGGTTTTGGTGTACCAACATTGATCGCAGTTCACCCAGAAAATGATCCAGAAGGTAAAGGTTTGGCACAGGCAAAAGCTTATGCAGCTGGTACAGGTGGGCATAGAGCTGGAGTTTTAGAATCTTCATTTGTTGCTGAGGTAAAGTCAGATTTAATGGGTGAGCAGACCATTCTTTGTGGTTTATTGCAAACAGGTTCTATTCTTTGTTTTGATAAAATGGTAGAGAAAGGAATTGATGCCGGTTACGCCTCAAAACTAATTCAGTACGGATGGGAAACCATAACTGAGGGTATGAAGTATGGTGGTATTACTCATATGATGGACCGTCTTTCAAATCCTGCTAAAATTAAGGCTTTTGAATTATCAGAAGAATTAAAGGATATTATGCGTCCGTTGTTTCAAAAGCATATGGATGATATTATGACCGGTCATTTCTCTAAAACGATGATGGAAGATTGGGCAAATGATGACAAAAACCTTTTGACATGGAGAGCTGCTACTGGCGAAACTGCCTTTGAAAAGACTCCTGCAGGTGATCAAGAAATTACAGAGCAAGAGTTTTATGATAACGGAGTGCTTATGGTAGCCATGGTTAGAGCTGGTGTAGAATTGGCTTTTGAAGCAATGACAGAATCAGGAATTATAGCCGAGTCTGCTTACTACGAATCTTTACACGAAACTCCGTTGATTGCGAACACAATTGCTCGTAAAAAATTGTTTGAAATGAACCGTGTAATCTCAGATACGGCTGAATATGGTTGTTATTTATTTGATCATGCATGTAAGCCTTTATTGACTGATTTCATGAAGGATATAGATACAGACGTAATTGGTAAAAATTTCTCTGCAGATATAGATAACGATGTGGACAACGCTCAGTTGATAGCAGTGAACAAAGCATTACGTGAACATCCGGTAGAAATAGTTGGTGCGCGTTTACGTGAGTCAATGACAGCAATGAAGCCTATAGTATAAGGTTTTAAAGATTAAGTAAACTTACTGATTGTCCGGTTGGGTATGTTCAAAGCTGCAAGCTGAATTTCTGTTGCAGATTTCACTGAACATTACTTAAGCGGACAATTTATGTTTTATACATTTATGAATAATGTACCACTAGTAAAAAAAATGATATGAGGGGTAACAAACCGGCATACTTTCCTGTATTAGATGATGTTTTACAAGCAGCACAGACTATTTCTGAAATTTCTGAAGAAACTCCATTAACAGATAGTATTAGATTATCAAAACAATTTGATTGTCAAATTCGCTTAAAACGAGAAGATTTACAACGGGTAAGATCATATAAAATTCGGGGAGCATTTAATAAGATCAGTTCTTTGACCAATGAAGAAAGAAATAAAGGGGTTATTTGTGCCAGTGCTGGTAACCATGCCCAAGGCGTTGCTTTTGCTTGTTGTCATTTAAAGATAAAGGGTACAATTTATATGCCATCTGTAACACCAAAACAAAAAGTAGAGCAAACTAAGCTTTTTGGTGGCGAATGGGTAGATGTAGTTTTACAGGGCGATACATTTGATGATTCATCACAAGCAGCTAAAATTTACGGTGATAAAACGGGTAAAATATTTGTGCACCCTTTTGATGACCCTAAAATTATTGAAGGTCAGGCTACGGTTGGTCTTGAGCTTATTGAGCAGGCAAAAAAGCCAATTGATTATCTTTTTGTTTGTATAGGTGGAGGCGGATTGGCATCTGGACTAATAAGTGTATTTAGTCAACTATCGCCGAGTACTAAAATTATTGGGGTTGAACCTAAAGGAGCGCCCTCTATGAAAACGGCCATAGATTCAGGTAAAGTGGTGGCTTTAGAGAAAATCGATAAATTCATTGATGGTGCTGCTGTAAAGCAGGTGGGCAGTTTAACTTATCCTATTTGTAATTATTATTTGGATAACATGATTACTGTTGATGAAGGAAAAGTGTGCCAAACCATTCTAGATCTCTATAATAGAGATGCTATTGTGGTAGAACCTGCAGGGGCATTATCCATAGCGGCCTTAGATGAGTACAAAGATGAAATAGTTGGTAAGAACGTGGTCTGTATAATAGGTGGCAGCAATAACGATATCACAAGAACGGCCGAAATAAAAGAGAGAGCCTTATTGTATGGTAAGTTAAAGCACTACTTTATTATCAGGTTCCCTCAAAGGCCAGGTGCATTAAAGGAGTTTGTTGTAGATATTTTAGGACCTACGGATGATATTACCCATTTTGAATATTCCAAAAAGTCGAGCAGGGAAAATGCTCCAGCTGTAGTTGGTATAGAATTGAAGCATCCAGATGATTTAAAACCATTGATAGAACGTATGAAAAATAACAATTTCTATGGTGATTATATAAATGATAAACCAGACTTGTTTGAGTATTTGGTTTAAACTACTTTTAATATGTTAGACTGCGTAGCTAACAATTTATAATGCGACCCATATTACATGTATCAACGATTGTACTAAAAAGGTAAAGAAATGAGCGAAATTAAAATTCCAGAAGAATTTCAAATAACATCTACTATAGACCAAAAACATTATTTGGTCAACGGAGAATTAAAAGAATGGAAAGGAGACACAACACCAGTGTTTTCTACTATTTCTTCAACCAAAGAATATAAGCCAACATTGTTGGGTAGTATTCCCGACTTGCAAGAGGCGGAAGCTCTTGAAGCATTGAACGGTGCTTTAAAAGCCTATGACAAAGGGCAGGGCGTATGGCCAACAATGCATGTAAAGGACCGCATTGAATGTATGGAGGTTTTTGTTTCTAAAATGAAGACCAAAAGAGAAGAAGTCGTTAAATTATTAATGTGGGAAATTGGTAAATCGCTACCAGATTCTCAAAAAGAATTTGATAGAACCGTTGAGTATATTGAAGATACTATTGAAGATTATAAGCAATTAGATCGTGATGCAGCTAAATTCACCAAACATGATGGTGTATATGCGCATATTAAAAGAGGACCTTTAGGGGTCGTGCTTTGTTTAGGGCCTTATAACTACCCATTGAACGAAACTTTTGCATTGTTGATCCCTGCTATTATTATGGGGAATACAACCATTTTCAAGCCTGCAAAACATGGAGTTCTTTTGATAACACCGCTTCTTGAGGCATTTCAAACCAGTTTTCCTAAAGGTGTGGTCAATGTACTTTTTGGTAGAGGTAGAACGGTAGCGGCACCAATCATGCAAACAGGTAAAGTTGATGTTTTGGCTTTAATTGGTAATAGTAAATCTGCCAATGCTTTACAAGATCAACACCCAAAAAGTAATAGATTACGATTGGTGCTAGGCTTAGAAGCGAAAAACCCTGCTATAATTTTACCTGATGCAGATTTAGACTTAACCATAAGTGAATGCTTAGCGGGTACTTTATCTTTCAACGGGCAGCGTTGTACTGCATTAAAAGTGGTGTATGTTCATGAAGATATTAGGGCAGATTTCAACAAACAATTCGCAAAAAAAGTAGACGAGTTAAAGTTCGGAAACCCGTGGGATGATGGTGTAAAACTTACTCCTTTACCAGAACCGGATAAAGCGGCGTACATACAAGGATTAATAGATGATGCACTTGCAAAAGGAGCTAAAATCATCAATAAAAAGGGAGGTCAGCATTTTGATAATTACATTTGGCCAGCAGTTCTTTATCCTGTAACAAAAGACATGCGTGTATATCAAGAAGAGCAATTTGGACCTATTATTCCTATTGTTCCTTTCACAGATATTGAAGAGCCTTTAGATGATATGGCCGAAAGTAATTATGGGCAGCAAGTAAGTTTGTTCGGTAAAGATGTATATGCACTTTCTCCATTAATAGACACCTTGGTAAACCTGGTGTGCCGTGTTAATTTAAACAGTTCATGCCAAAGAGGACCAGATGTTTATCCGTTTACAGGAAGAAAAGATTCTGCACAGGCTACCTTAAGTGTTCATGATGCTTTGCGTTCATTCTCTATCAGGACTTTTGTTGCCTTTAAGGATAACGAGCTAAATACCGATATTGTTGAAAATCTATTAGAAGCAAAGCTCTCCAATTTTGTAAGTACAGATTATATATTATAACTGATTATTGAGATAAATAATTAAAAACCTCTCCTAATTAATTAGGGGAGGTTTCTTTTTTACAATTAGCACTGATTGCCTGTGCTCTTTCTAATCCTGAATATGGATAATAAGGTATGGTTTGTTCTTCTTCATTGAATAAGGCTATGGCACGATCTATATCCTTACAAAATGGAGCGGTAGATTTACCAAAGAATTTTGCGGCACCCATATCCCATTCCGTCTTGCTTAAAAGCACCCTTGGATTGTTGGGAGCTATGCTTAATGCTTTTTGATAGATGGCAGCATTCTCACCAGATAAGGTCATTCCGTATTTTGCGCCGTCAAAAGCTATATAGGCTGTATTCAGTAATGCGTATGAAATCATTATTTCCGGATTGTTTTCCGAGATTTCAGAAGCTTTGTCCAAGAATGTTTTTGCTCTGGTAAGTTTCGTGTTTAATAATGCTTCATCTTGTAGCCCAAAACTACTTACTATTTCAATTAAACCAGCATAATAAGCCGGTAACCAATTATCGGTTTCTGCAGCTGATATTCTTTCAAAAAGTTGAGCAGCTTCGGTATTCTTTTGTTGGTCCCATAAGGCAAAAGCTTGGTTCATACCTTTTTCGTACGAAGTTTGAGCAGAAATGTTTAGGGTGAAAATAAACGTGGCAATTAGTAATAAGTTTCTCATGATGTATTTATTTGATGTTATTTATTGTTGTTCAAATATCTTTTTAAATAGTAGTTTCTAATAAAATAGATGACCCAGTTGTTGTTATTTGATCTTGAATTGTAAGATTTACAAATTGTCCAATTGATTGTCATTTTTGTTTTTGCTGATAGTCCAAAAGAAGCCAATGAAAAAGAAGCGATCTGCAGCAGGTGTAATGGTTCTTCTATCAAAAATGCCTTCGGTATTTGGTTGGTCGGCATATTGATAGCCATTTACATTTTTAGAACCTAAGACGTTACTAACGGATAGGTACAATATCTTTTGCGGACTTATTAAATACGCATAATTAAGATTTAGTGAATTAAAGCTTTTGGCTTGCTCCGTTAAAAAACCTCCTTTATTAGGGTCGGTGTAATTACGCCCGGAAGCATAATTATAACTAAACCCGATCTGGCTCTTCCAGTTTTCTACCCATCGTTTTACCACTAATGATGCATTGTGTTTACTGGCAAAGTTTGGTGTAGCGGTGGTAGGGTAATTTTGGTAGTTTCTTTCGGTGTCCAGATAGGAATAAGACATCCAGTATTCTGTATTTTTTATTGTTTTATTATCCCTCCAAAAAACATCGAGTCCCTTTGCAAAACCATTACCGGTATTTTCATAAGTTGACGTGGGTAAAGTGAAATCGGTATTGTACTTTACCAAACTACCATAGTCTTTGTAATAAGCCTCGGCCCTAAATATTTGTTTGTTTTTTACATATTGATAGTTGGCTATATAATGAGTAGTCTTTTCTGCAGTAAAATCAGTGTTGAATTTTAAATATTCATTCTTAGGATTTTGAAAAAACTCACCATACGCTAGTGAAAATTGAGAGTTTGATCCAGATTTATAAGCTAACGACAATCTTGGCGATAGATTGAATTCTTCTAGCAATTGCGAGTATTCACCTCGTAATCCGATTTTGGTAGCGAAGTTTTTAGAGAAGAAAATATCGGTCTCTGCAAAAGTGCTGAAAATATTATTATCAAAACCATAGGTGTTCTCAAAATTAGCGTCTGTATAGTTTTCTTTAAAGTTGGTAATGAAGTATTCGGCGCCAAAATTTAATTTGTATCTACTTGAAAAATATTTTTTCAAAGTAATTTTTAAATGAGCAGAATTTTCAACGTCTTCGATCTCACTAGTATTAATCTTAATATCTGATTGGTCGTTTGCAAAACTAATGCCTGTTTGTATGCTCCAATCCCTTTCCAAAAAATCTTGATATGAAGTATTAATGTATAGGTTTTTATTGTTTAAACCGAAGCGCACACCATCAACTTCATTAATATCTTCTTATGTTAGATCAAAGTCCACCGAACTGTATGCTCCATAAACTTTTAAAAGTCCGTCGTTATTGAATTTATATCTATATACCGCTTCACCGCCAAATGATTCTACGGGTTTATGCCATTCATTATTATCAGGATACAGTTTTTGATACGGTGTTAAGTTTATGTAGTTGGCATTTACGCTTAAAGAACTTTTATCCCAAATTTGAGTATTACCAAGTCCAAGACCAACGCTCATAATTGATATGTCGGTTTTTTCCTCTTGTGGTTCATTAACGCTATTCAATAATAAAACACTGGATAATGCTTGACCGTATTCTGCAGAGTATCCTCCCGTAGAAAATGTTATTCCTTTAAAGAGAAACGGAGATAACCTCCCCCTGGTGGGGATATTGTTTGCAGATGGGGAGTAGGGTGTAAATACACGCATGCCATCTACAAAGATTTGTGTTTCATCTGCATCGCCACCTCTAACGAATAATCTACCATCTTCCGCCACATTTGAAGTTCCTGGTAAAGTTTGTAATGCGCCTACAAAGTCTCCAAGGGCGCCGGCTGTGGTTACAATATCCAACGGTTTTAATGCGGTAACTTTGGCATTATCACCAGCATTGAATGTTCCTGCGTTAACAGTAACGGCATCTAAGGTGTTGATATCATCTTTTAGTTTAATGGTGATGTTCTTAAAGTTGATGACATCTGCTGATTTTGAATACGTCTCAAATGAAATTGATGATGCTATTAAGGTATGTATGCCTTTAGCATCCGTTTCAAAAGTGAAATGTCCCTCGTCACTGGTTGCGGTACCATCATATGTACCTTGTAAATAAACATTTGCTCCGATAACCGGTAGACCTTGTTGGTCAATTATCTTACCTGAAATAGTTGATTGAGCAAATGTGGAGAGATAGAAAAGTGTAAGCAAAGTAATTAATAGCGTCTTCATTGTTGATTTTGTTTTGATTGATACCACAAATATGGGTTGTTGGTTAAGGTTGGAATAAAATGGTTTTCTCAATTGTAGATTTTCTCTACTGAATTGGTAGAATTCACTATTAAGTGAAATTTAAGAAGGTTAATTTTTCACAGAAATCTGGTAATTAATTTGAGTTGTTAACGACATATGCGTTCTAACTTTGCCTTTTTAATTGCATGGGTAAAATAGATTGATGTAGAAAGAATTAAAATTTGAAGTATGGAGAATTTAAAATCAAATAAAAAAGCATTGTTTGCTTTGGCTATAGGAGGTTTCGGGATCGGACTGACCGAGTTTGTTATCATGGGAATTTTAACAGAAGTATCCGGTTCTTTGGGAATAACCATTCCTCAAGCAGGACATTTCATTGCAGCGTATGCATTGGGTGTTGTAGTAGGTGCACCATTGTTGACAGGGTTGGGGTCAAAATTGAGTCCTAAGAAAATGTTGTTCTTTCTAATGATCTGGTTTACGGTATTCAATACATTATCTGGGTTGGCAGCAGGGTATAGCAGTTTGTTGTTCTTAAGATTTTTATCTGGTATACCTCACGGTGCATTCTTTGGTATAGGTGCGGTAGTTGCAACAAAATTGGCTAAAAAAGGTAAAGGTGCTCAGGCAATTTCTATTATGTTTTCTGGACTTACAGTTGCGAACGTAATAGGTGTGCCAATTGGAACTTACTTAGGACAACAATTTAGCTGGAGTGTTTCTTTTTACTTAGTTGGTTTTGTAGGCTTGCTGGCATTGGGAAGTATTTACTTATGGATGCCAAAAATTGAAGTCGACGATCAAGAGGAAAAGGTTACCGTTAGCCAGGGTTTAAAGAATAGCGAATTGTGGGCTTTGATTGCGTTGACTACCATAGGAACTGGTGGATTCTTTGCTTGGTACAGTTACGTAGCTCCTTTGATTACGGATGTAGCTGGTTTGCCTGATCATTTTGTAGGTTACGCGATGATGTTAGCCGGACTAGGTATGGTTGCAGGAAATTTTTTAGGGGCAAAAATGGCGGAGTGGTTTTCTCCTTTAAAAGCGGTTATAATTAGTTTGTCGGTAATGTGCGGTATTTTATTGTTGAATATGATGATAGCGACCAATCCTTATTTACTAATGGTTTTGACATTTGTAATAGGAGCAATATCATTTACTGTGGCAACACCAATTCAAATGGCAATAATAAATACATCTAAAGGTTCAGAAATGCTGGGTTCTTCTATGAATCAAAGTGCCTTTAACATGGGTAATGCTTCTGGAGCATATTTAGCAGGGCTACCAATTGCTTTCGGTTATGGTATCGTGTATTCTAGTCTAGTTGGTGCAATTCTTGCATTTTCTGGTGTCGCTATAGCAGTAGGGATTTTAATCGTAAGAAAAAGAAAAGAAAATAAATATAGAAAAATGGCTATGGGCTATTAATCTATTATGAGTCAATATTAATTTAAAGGAACCTTTACTAGGTTCCTTTTTTTTTATAAATAGGTGTTTGAATATTTTGATCCAAGTTCTTAATTAAACAGGCTAGATGTTAAAATTTAAATATTGTGTAGTTCATCGATAATTTATTACATTTTAACCCGTTATATTCGACATAAACCTACTATACTGTGTCACGTACCAAACTATTCTTTGGAACCATAATTATGGTTCTCCTTTTTTTTGTTCTTACTGCTTCTTCTTTTAAGCCAGAGCACTCCAAGGCAATAATTGCGAATCCTAATCCAGAAAAAACCCTTGCTGAGAAAAGGGAAATTAAATTATATAATATTAGGCAGAAAGCTTTAAACGAAGCTTTATCAAAATACTTTGATCAGGCAATTAAAGCGGGAGATATTGTTGGTGCCGGTGTTAGTATAGTTAATGGCGATTCAGTAATATTATCTAACGGATACGGAAAGAGAAGTTATAATGCCAACGAGTCGGTGGATGCAGAAACTTTGTTTAGACTAGGGTCTATATCTAAAGGATTTACAGGTGTTTTGGCAGCAAATTTGGAAAGTGACGGTATGTTGCGATTAGAAGATAAGGTTTCAGATTATTTGCCTAATTTTCATTTTGGTGACCCACAGCATACTGAACGCATAAAACTATCCCATTTGCTTTCGCATACTACAGGTACACCTTATCATAGTTATACAGATTTGGTTGAGGCTGGTTTATCCATGTCGACTATCAGTGAAAAATTTGAAAACGTTAACCCTATTAGTGAACCTGGTCTACAATATAGTTATCAGAATGCTATGTTCTCTGTCTCTCAAGAGGTGATGCTGAAAGCAACAGGAAAAAACATTCAAACCTTATTGAGCGATAGATTCTTTGAACCTCTAGGTATGAGTTCTGTTTCAATGGACCATGAAACCTTAATGAATACGGATAATATTGCATTACCACATGTTAAGAGAAGAAATGGTTGGAAATCGGTATTGCCTAAAAATAATTATTATAATGCTATAGCAGCTGGCGGTATAAATGCGAATTCAAATGACATGGCCAAGTGGATGCGGTTTTTGTTAGGGCATAATCCAGAAGTAATGTCAAAAGACGAAATGGCACCTGCATTTCAATCTTTTATAGAATTAAAAGGACATAGAAAGTACTATCAAAGGTGGCCGGGACATATAAAGTCGGCTTACGGCTTTGGTTGGAGAATACATACAGTAAAAGAGAATGAGAATGCACCAGAAGAAATTATTTGGCATCATGGTGGTAGCGTAAATAACTACAGAAATGAAATTGCTCTTTTTCCTGATTCTGATTTAGGTATCTGTGTATTGATTAACGGACCTTCTAAATTAGTGAAGACCGTTATACCAGATTTACGTGCAATAGTTAAAAGTATTTATGAAAAAGAAATTGCTATTGCTTCTAGTATTTAAAAGTCATATTACAATTAAAGAATAAAAAAATCCCTTTAATCAATGATTAAAGGGATTTTATAGTTAAATATGAATTTTTAAATGTTGCTGGCCAGCCAATCGCCAACTTCACTTGTCTTATAGCTTTTTCCACCATCGGCAAGGTCTTCGGTTACGTAACCTTCAGCTAATGATTTGTTTACTACTCTTCTAATTTCTTCAGCTTCATTGGTTAAGTCTAAATCCTCAAAAAGCATAGCAGCAGAAAGTACTGTCGCCAAAGGATTAGCAATATCTTTACCTGCCGCTTGCGGGTATGAACCATGTATTGGCTCATATAAAGAAACTTCACTACCTACAGATGAAGAAGGCATAAGCCCCATTGAACCTGCTATTACAGAAGCTTCATCGGTTAAAATATCACCGAATAAGTTTGCTGTGATGATTACATCATAACCTTTTGGCCATTGAATTAATCGCATGGCAACCGCATCAATAAACTCATAAGTTACCTCTACTTCAGGGTACTCTTTTTCTAAACCTTGTACTGTTTCTCTCCACAGTCTAGATGATTCCAATACATTGGCCTTATCAACGCAACATAGTTTTTTAGAACGCTTCATAGCCATGTCAAAACCTTTTCTTGCCAAGCGCTCTATTTCAAAACGTTGGTAGGTCATGGTGTCAAATGCAGTATTACCATCATCTTTTCTTCCGCGTTCACCAAAATAAACTCCTCCGGTCAATTCTCTCAAAATAATGAGATCGGTTCCTTCAATACGATCTCTTTTTAATGGAGATTTATCTATTAAAGAAGGGAAGGTAAAGGTTGGTCTTACATTAGCGAACAAACCTAATTTTTGTCTCATTTTTAATAATCCCTGTTCTGGACGAACTTTTGCTGAAGGATCATTGTCAAAACGAGGGTGACCTATAGCGCCAAATAATACTGCATCTGCATTGGCACATACTTCATGAGTTTCATCTGGGTAAGGTTCACCAACAGCATCAATAGCTGCCGCTCCCGTTAGTGCAGGTTTCCAAGTAATATCGTGCTCATATTTTTTAGCAATGGCATCACATACCTTTACTGCTTGATCAATAACTTCAGGACCGATACCATCACCGGCCAATAAGGCAATATTTAATTTCATGGTTTATCGCTTTTTCGCTTTTCGCTGTACGCTAAACGCTATACTTTAAACGTATATAGTTTAGGCTATTTATAATTATATCTTATTTATTAAACTATTTAAACTTCTTCTTACTTTATTTACTTTATCATGAATGATTAAAAACTCTTCTTCTTGAATATACTTTAGATCTTTTGCTAAAATGGTAAAATATTCTAATTCACTTGCTGACCCTTGAGAAATGATTAAAAAACGTTTAAACTCCGCATCAGATTCTCTTCCGCATCCTTCAGCTATATTTGCAGGAATAGATGAAGAAGCTCTTCTCATTTGACTTGTTAATCCAAAATTTTCATTATTAGGAAAGCTTCTAGTCAATTTATAAATCTCTAAAGTAACTTCATGACCTAATTTCCAAACATTATATTTTTTATAATCTCTCATCAAAAGCGTTTAGCGCCCCGCGTCCAGCGTCAAGCGCTTTGCGCTATATTATATTCAACATCTTCTCTGTCGCTTTAATGGCACTAACCGTTTGGTCAGAATCCAACCCTCTTGAGGTAAATTCTTTACCGTCTAATTCCCAAGTGATGACTGTTTCACATAAAGCATCAGATGTACTGCCAGGCGGTATTCTTACTGCATAATCCGTAAGTTTTGGCAAGGCAATCTTCTTGGCAATATACACTTTTTTAAGGGCGTTCATAAAAGCATCATACTGTCCATCTCCTTGTGCATGCGCTTCTATAACTTTTCCGTCAATTTCAACGGAAAGGGTAGTGGAAGGCATTAAACCTTTTGCATGTGTAAGTACATAAGATTTTATAAATACCTTTTGCTTATAATCGGCAGTATCCAAAACATCGGAAATAATAAATGGAAGGTCATCTTTTGTAACCCGTTCTTTTTTATCTCCTAATTCTATAATTCTGGCAGTAACTTTTTTAAGCTCTTCATCATTTAATGTTAAGCCAAGTTCCTGTAAATTTTTCTGAATATTCGCTTTGCCAGACATTTTACCTAAAGCATACTTTCGTTTTCTACCAAAACGTTCGGGCATTAGGTCGCTAAAATACAGGTTGTTTTTGCTGTCGCCATCGGCATGTATTCCTGCAGTTTGGGTAAATACATTATCTCCAACAATTGGTTTGTTTGCTGGTATGGTAAACCCTGTAAAGGCAGAAACCAATTTACTTACCTTATATAATGAGGTCTCATTTACTTTTATCTCTACTTCTGGTAAAAAGTCATTGATAACGGCTATAGCACTTGCCATAGGGGCATTGCCAGCTCTTTCTCCCATTCCGTTTACTGTTAGGTGAAGACCATGGCAACCCGCTTTTACGGCTTCCATAATATTTGCAACACCAAGATCATAGTCGTTATGACCATGAAAATCAAAATGTAACTTCGGAAATTTCTGAATGATTTCTTTTAAGTAGGCATACGTTTCGGTGTGTGTTAGTATACCTAAAGTATCGGGTAATAAAATTCTTTTTACGTTTTGGGTAGAAAGAAATTCTAAAAATTCAAAAACATATGCTTTGGAATTTCGCATGCCGTTACTCCAGTCCTCTAAATAGATATTATTGATAATACCTCTTTCAGTAGCTTGCTTAAAAATTTCGGCTATTTCTGCAAAATGTTGTTCTGGAGTTTTCTTTAACTGATATTTTAAATGGTTGAGAGAACCTTTGGTCAACAAATTTTGTGAAACGGCACCAGAAGTTTTCATCCAATCCAAAGAAACCCCACCGTCCACAAAAGTTAGAACCTCTACACGTTCTAAAAAACCTTTTTCAGCGGCCCATTCGGTTATTTTTTGAACAGCTTCTAGTTCACCATCAGATACACGAGCCGAGGCAACCTCAATACGGTCTACTTTTAGCTCTTCTAAAAGTAACTTTGCCAAGGTCAGTTTTTCCGATGCAGAAAAGGATACTCCAGAGGTTTGTTCACCATCCCTCAGGGTGGTATCCATAATTTCTAACTTTCTTTTTTTCATGTGTTCTAATTGCCGTTCCCTTTGTAATTAGAAACGGCAAATGGTTAGTTAACGTAAATGCTGTTGATAATATATTGTTGTAAAGATTACAACGGTGTGTTTTCTGCAAATGTTTCAATATCCTTTTTGATGTTCAATAGGTAATCAATATCATCGAAACCGTTAAGCATATTGTTTTTCTTGTAATCGTTAATGTCAAAAGATTCACTTTCACCGGTAGGTAATAAGGTTATCTTTTGCTCAGGAAGATTAATTTCTAATTCTGTAGATGGGTCGGCTTCTACGGCATCAAAGATTTTCTGTAGGAAATCTGCACTAACCTGCACTGGTAGCACACCAATGTTTAAACAATTTCCTCTAAAGATATCTGCAAAAAAGCTAGATACTACACATCTAAATCCGTAATCATAAACTGCCCATGCAGCATGCTCACGAGAAGATCCTGATCCAAAGTTTTTACCACCAACCAAGATTTTTCCGCTGAATTTATCTTGATTCAAAACAAAATCTTCTTTTAAAGTATTGTCTTGATTATAACGCCAGTCTCTAAAAAGGTTGTCACCGAAACCTACACGTTCTGTAGCCTTTAAAAATCGAGCAGGAATTATTTGATCTGTATCTACGTTTTCAATAGGTAACGGTACTGCCGTTGAAGTTAATATGTTGAATTTATCGTATGCCATTTTTTATAGCTTTTTGCTTCTGGCATTTAGCCATTAGCCTATATTATTATAATTGTTACTGTGCTAAAAGCCAACGGCTAATAGCGAAAGGGAAACTTGTTACACAAGTTCTACCATTAATTCTCTTGGATCTGTTACTTTACCGGTTACGGCAGCGGCAGCGGCAACTAGCGGACTAGCCAATAATGTTCTTGATCCAGGGCCTTGTCTACCTTCAAAGTTTCTGTTCGATGTACTAACCGCTAATTTTCCGGCAGGTACTTTATCATCGTTCATCGCCAAACAAGCTGAACAACCTGGCTCACGTAGTTCAAATCCAGATTCGGTTAAAATATCAAGAATGCCTTCTTCTTTAATAGCAGTTTCAACCTTATGCGATCCAGGAACCAACCAAGCTGTAACATTATCTGCTTTTTTTCTACCCTTTACAATAGATGCAAATGCTCTAAAATCTTCTATACGACCGTTGGTGCAGCTTCCTAAGAAAACAAAATCAATTGGTTTGCCCATCATGCTTTCACCTTCATTGAAGTCCATATATTTCAATGATTTTTGGTAGGTAGTTGCACCACCTTGTACGGCATTGGCCATAGGAATATCATTTGAGATTCCCATACCCATACCTGGGTTGGTACCATAGGTAATCATAGGTTCAATTAATGAACCGTCAAAAGTTAATTCTTTGTCAAAAACGGCATCCTCATCGGTATATAAGGTTTCCCAATATGCCATTGCTTTGTCCCAATCAGCACCTTTAGGAGTAAACTCACGACCTTTTACATATTCAAATGTTTTTTCATCAGGAGCTATCATACCACCACGGGCACCCATTTCTATACTTAGGTTACAAACGGTCATACGACCCTCCATACTCATTTCTCTGAAAATTTCACCGGCGTATTCTACAAAATATCCAGTTGCACCAGAAGTAGTTAATTGCGAAATAATAAATAAGGCAACATCTTTAGGAGTTACCCCTTTGCTCATTTTACCGTTAATATTAATACGCATTCTTTTTGGTTTTGGCTGCATTATGCATTGTGTAGCCAATACCATTTCAACTTCAGAAGTACCAATACCAAAAGCAATTGCTCCAAAAGCACCATGTGTAGAGGTATGTGAATCTCCACATACTATGGTAGCACCTGGTTGTGTAATACCATACTCAGGACCAACAACGTGCACAATACCATTTTTTGCATGCCCTAATCCCCAATAAGAAATACCATATTCATTAGCATTTTCTTCTAACATTTTTAATTGGTTTGCAGAAAGTGGGTCGGCTACCGGTAAATGTTGATTAATAGTAGGAGTATTATGGTCAGCCGTTGCAAAAGTTTTCTCAGGATGCATTACAGGAATATTTCTATTCTTGATGCCTAGGAAAGCAACAGGGCTGGTTACTTCGTGTACCATATGTCTGTCAATGAACAGTACATCTGGACCATCTTGTATTTTATGTACTACGTGGGAATCCCACACTTTGTCAAATAATGTTTTTGTTGCGCTCATATTCTATATAATCTAAGTGCACAAATCTATTAAAACCAAGGGTTTTTTGGAAATTAACACACTTCTAAATTACGATGTTCAACGATAAAGTTGTTATATTTTAATGAATTCTTAAGTGCAATATAAATTTATAAGAGTCACTTGATTTACTGTTTAAATATTTTGTAAAACACATTTATTACTGATAAAAACTCAATTCTTTCCTTTAGTTGATCATATTGTAAATAATTTTAACATTGTCTAGTTTTTATAAAGTAGTTATTTCAATTTACCAAAGGTGTTCAGTAAACATAAAAAGAACTTCAATGTTTTATGTGGTATTTTTTCGATGTTCTTTTTTAAGACCTTTTCATGAGGCTAAATATCATTAGCATGCAGTAAGGGATGTCAATATAATACTGTTTGTTATATAGCATCGTTAAATTCATATAATAATTATTACGGTAATAACTTTAAAATACATGTTAGAAAAAAATACAAAAAAACGCTATAACATATTGGCAATGGTCTTTTTTACTGTTGTCGTCAATTATCTTGATCGTAGTAATATTTCTGTTGCTGCATTTGCTCTGAGCGATGATTTAGGGTTAAGTACTGTACAAATGGGATATATTTTTTCTGCCTTTGCTTGGACTTATGCCATTTTACAGATACCTGGCGGTATTATGGCAGATAAAATAAAAACGCGATTCTTGTATCCCGTTCTTATGGCATTTTGGTCTATTGCCACGCTCATACAGGGTGCCGCCAACTCATTTTTATTATTAATAGGGTTAAGGGCAAGTATCGGTATTTTTGAGGCGCCATCTTATCCTATCAATAATTTAATCGTTACTCGTTGGTTTCCAGACAATGAAAGAGCTTCGGCAATTGCGGTCTATACTTCTGGTCAATTTTTAGGTTTAGCTTTCTTGACTCCGGTTTTAACTTGGATTCAATCTGAAATGGGGTGGAGAGGCTTATTTATTGTAAGTGGTATCATCGGCTTGGTTTGGGCATTGGTATGGTATCTTTTATATAGAGATCCAAAGGATCACAAAACCATAAGTTCTAAAGAATTGAAACATATAGCCGATGGTGGCGGACTTATTAATTTAAAATCTGATGCAGAGAAAGTGCCGAAACAGAAATTTGAAATGTCAGATTTAATTCAGGTTTTTAAGTATAGGAAGCTTTGGGGTATATACATCGGTCAGTTCTGTTTAGGTGCTACCGCAATATTCTTTCTTACATGGTTTCCAACATATTTAGTAAAATATAGAGGTCTAGACTTTTTACAATCGGGGTTTTTGGCATCAATACCATTTCTGGCGGCATTTGCAGGAATTCTTCTTTCAGGGTTTAGTTCAGATTATTTAGTAAAGAAAGGATATAGTAATGAAATAGCTAGAAAAGGTCCAATTGTAATAGGTATGCTGTTATCCACGGCAATTATTGGTGCCAATTATACCGAAGACAATACGTTGGTTATTTTGTTTTTGGCCATCGCTTTCTTTGGTAATGGCTTGGCTAGTATCGCATGGGTGTTCGTTTCGTTAATGGCGCCTAAAAACTTAATAGGGCTTACGGGCGGAGCGTTCAATTTTATTGGTGGACTTTCTGCAGTTGTTGTGCCTGTTGTTATTGGTTATTTAGTGAAGGATGGAGACTTTAAGCCTGCTTTGTTTTTTATTGGAGGAGTTGCTTTTTTAGGATTCTTCTGCTACACTTTTGTTATTGGTAAGGTCGAAAGGATCGTGCCAAAATCTTAAATGAATTTATACGATGAAAATTACTGATATTAAAACATTCCCTATTAATGTAGGTGCCGGTATACAGCTGGTAGTAAAAGTTGAAACCGATGAAAATATTTTTGGTTGGGGAGCATCTGGACTTTCAGGAAGAGAGCTTGCCGTTGTTGGTGCCATTCAGCATTTTAAAACATTTTTAATAGGTAGAGACCCAAGGCAAATTGGTGCGTTGTGGCAAGAAATGTACCGTGGGCAATATTTTGAGGGAGGTCGTGTTTTAACGGCCGCCATTTCTGCAATTGATATTGCACTGCATGATGTTAAAAGTAAAGTGTTGAATGTCCCTATTTATGATCTTTTAGGAGGTAAGCAACGTAATTATGTGGAGTGCTTTGCCTCGGTTCGTTTTACTACCAAAGAAGAACTGTTAGACTATTCTAGAACTTTGGTAAAAGAGGGATGGAAAATGTTACGTTTGGCTCCGGCGGAGTTTGAATCACAGAAAGATCCAGGTATTTTTGAACCTAGAGTTTCCATAGCGCTTCTGGCTGATTGGGTTACTTCATTACGAAAGGAAATCGGACCCGAAATTACAATGGGTATTGATTACCATACAAGACTTTCTATTCCAGAAACCTATTCGTTTATTCAAAGAATGCCAAAAGGTACTCTGGACTTTATTGAAGAACCTATTAGAGACGAAAACCCAGAAGCTTACAAAAGCCTGCGCCAAATGATAGATGTACCCTTTGCTATAGGTGAAGAGTTTTCGAGCAAATGGCAGTTTATGCCTTTTATTGAACAAAATATAACACAGTTTGCACGTGTAGATGTTTGTAACGTTGGCGGTTTAACAGAGGCAAAAAAGGTAGCTTCAATGGCAGAAACCCATTACATAGATTTAATGCCGCATAATCCATTAGGTCCTATATGTACTGCTGCTACTATACAACTGGGGGCTTCGTGCCCTAATTTTAGTTGGTTGGAGGAAATAAATACACCTGCTCAACAAATGGGCACAAATGCAACTGAATTTTATCCTATGCAACCTATGCTTGAAGGACCTCGATACAAGGTGTCTGATTTACCTGGTCTTGGCGTCGATTTTAATGAGGAATTGGCACTTTCTAAAGAATTTATACTTGTAGATATTCCTACATTAAGAAGAAATGATGGGTCATTAACAAATTGGTAAACATATGAGCTTTATAACTTTTGGAGAAATAATGTTGCGGTTAACGCCCAACAACCACGGACAGAAAATAAATTCTTCCAACAATTTTAATGTCAATTATGCCGGTTCTGAGTCTAATGTGGCTAGCGCTTTAGGAGTTTTAAATAATAATGTTGATTTTGTTTCTAAGCTACCTGCCAATCAATTGGGTGATGCTGCGGTTAGAAATTTACAGGGTTTTGGTGTGCAAACAAGTTTTGTTGTCCGTGGCGGTAAAAGAATTGGAACCTATTTTATTGAGATTGGCGACTCTATTAGACCGTCAAGCGTTATTTATGATAGGGCAGACTCCGCTATAAGCACAATTGGGGAAGGGGAGTTTAAATGGAAAGAAATCCTCAAGAATAAAAAATGGCTCTTCCTTTCTGGTATAACTCCTGTTCTTAGTGAACAATGTGCTTTAGAGACTGTAAACGCTGCAAAAATAGCCGATGAAATGGGAGTAAAAGTTGCTTTTGACATGAATTATAGAAGGTCTTTATGGAATTCTAATAAAGAGGCACAGGTCATATTCAATAAAATTCTTGAAAATACCGATTTGCTTTTTGGTAATGCAGGTGTTCTAAAAGATGTATATGAAATGAATTTTTTTGGTGATAGCGCTGAAGAAAGGACTATTGACGCTATTAGAAAAGCGAAAAAAGAGTTTGGTGTTGAACAATTGGCTTTTACCATTAGAGATCATAGTTCTGCGAGCGAAAATGAGCTTTCGGGTGTGTTTTTAAATGATAATGATTTATCGGTCTCAAAGGCGATAAAAGTTAAAATAACCGATCGCTTTGGTACTGGCGATGCCTTTGCTGCTGCGTGTTTACATAGTATTGATAAAGGTTGTACTAATCAAGAAATTATAGATTTCTCCACTGCGGCTTTTGCTTTGAAGCATACGATAAAGGGAGATCAACACACAAGTTCAGAAAATGAAATTAAATCAATAATGGAAGGTAATATTTCCGGACACGTTTTACGATGAATAGAAAAGAAATAGTAGCTAGAATTAAGAATGAAAAAATAGTCGCCATTTTACGCACAAAGAATCAGGCAGATGTTTCAAAGGTGGTTAAGATGGTTTTGGAAACCGGGGTGAATGTGCTAGAAATTACCTCTAACACTCCAGGGTTTTTAGAAGAAATTACGAAGGCGCGTGCACTATATCCTGATAAAATTATTGGAGTTGGTACCGCGATTAACGTAGTTATTGCAGAAAAAGCCATTGCTGCAGGAGCGCAGTTTTTGGTCACACCTAATACCAATGTTGATGTTATTGCTTTAGGTCATGAATACAATGTACCCGTATTAATGGGTGCCATGACACCTTCTGAAGTATGTATGGCGCATGAAAATGGGGCAGATGTGGTAAAACTTTTTCCCGCTGGGGCTATGGGGCTCAATTTTTTTAAAGCAATAAGGGCTCCTTTGGATCACATAGAATATTTTGCAGTTGGTGGTATAAACCCAAATAACGCTGCAGATTGGTTTAAGGCTGGAGCATCTGGTATTGGTTATGGTTGTGTAGTAAATGATTCACAGACAGGCATGATAGATTTTGAGTCAACCAAAAAAATGTCTGAAGATTTTTTAATCAAGGCAAAGGCTCATTGATATGATAAAAAGTAGTCTGTTTCTAATCATTTTATTTGCTTTTATTTCTTGTAAAGAAATAAAAACTAAGAATACCGATGTGCCAAATGCTGTTGCCTCTAAATTTGCAGTTGAAATATTAGATGAAGAAGCGTTACAGATTTTAAATCCTGAATCTTCTTTGCAAATCGTGGCGAGTGGCTTTGATTGGGTGGAGGGACCTTTGTGGATAGAAAACGGACAGTATCTTCTGTTTTCTGATATTCCGCAGAACAAGGTCTATAAATTAAATGACAAGAACGATACGATAACGTATTTAAAGCCTTCGGGCTATGATGTTCAAAATTATACGGGTAAAGGGTCAGGGTCTAACGGTTTACTACTGAACTCTAGTGGACAATTGGTTCTAATGCAGCACGGAGAAAGACGTGTAGGTGTTATGAAATCATCAATGAACGACCCAAAACCAGAATACAGCTCTATAGTGAGTGAATACGAGGGAAAAAGATTGAATAGCCCTAATGATGGCATATACGATGATGAAGGCAATCTCTATTTTACAGACCCACCATACGGACTAGAAAATTTAATTGATGATAAGAATAAGAAGTTGGATTTTCAAGGTGTTTATTGCCTTTTGAAAACTGGCGAACTCCTACTTTTGGATAAAGAGTTGAGCTACCCTAACGGAATTACGCTTTCTCCTGATAATAAAACACTTTACGTAGCGGTGTCAGATGAAAAAGTAGGTGGCGCATGGCACCAATATAATTTAGAGTCTCCTGGTAAGGTAGCGGAAAAGAAACTATTTTATAATGTTGAGCACCTTTTGGGCAAACCAAATGAGCAAGGACTTCCGGATGGTATGAAAACCAATAGCAAAGGTTATGTTTTTGCCACAGGACCAGGTGGGTTGTGGATTTTCACTAAAGAGGCAAAACCCATAGCTAAAATACGAACAGGTCTTTTAACTTCAAATTGCGCGTTAACCACTAATGAAAAGCGTTTGTTTTTAACGGCAGATGACTATATATTGGCTTTAGATTTAAAATAAAACTAACTAATATACGTCCAGATATTCTTATGCTTTACCAACTGGGCATACATATGTCTAATAATTAGATTCTCTGGTTTACTAAGAGATGGGTCTTCTTTTAGAAGCTGTAATGCATAGAAGCGAGCAGATTTTAGAATATCATTATCCTTAACGATATCAGCTATTTTTAGATTTAGGAGTCCGCTTTGTTGGGTGCCCATGATATCTCCGGGTCCACGCAGTTTTAAATCTACCTCGGCAATTTCAAAACCGTCATTGGTAGCCACCATAGTCTCCAGTCTGGTTTTTGAATCATTAGATAATTTATGACCGGTCATAAGAATACAATAGCTTTGATCTGCACCACGACCAACACGCCCACGTAATTGGTGTAGTTGTGAAAGACCAAAACGTTCGGCACTTTCAATAATCATTACCGATGCATTAGGTACGTTTACACCTACTTCAATAACCGTAGTGGCTACCATAATTTGAGTATCGCCTTTTACAAAACGGTTCATTTCATAGTCTTTATCGGCAGGCTTCATTTGCCCGTGAACTATAGAAATCTGGTATTTTGGTTGAGGAAAATCGCGAGCAATACTCTCATAACCATCCATAAGGTCTTTGTAATCCATTGCTTCAGATTCTTGAATCAATGGGTATACCACATAAACTTGTCGCCCTTTTTCAATTTCATCACGTATAAATCGAAAAACTTTTAGTCGGTTAGCATCATAACGGTGTACTGTTTTTATGGGTTTACGCCCTGGCGGCAATTCGTCAATTACCGAGATATCCAGATCACCATATAAACTCATGGCTAACGTTCTTGGTATAGGTGTTGCAGTCATTACCAATATATGTGGAGGAAATTCATTCTTATGCCACAGTTTAGAACGTTGTGCTACTCCAAAACGATGCTGCTCGTCGATAATAGCCATACCTAAATTCTTGTATTTTACTTTATCTTCTAGTAGAGCATGGGTACCTATGAGTATATTTAATTGGCCGCTTTCCAACTGTTCGTGAATTGGTTTACGTGCAGATTTTTTAACGGAGCCTGTTAACAAAGCACAGGTAATCTCCGTTCCTTCCAGTAATTCAGAAATGCCCTGAAAATGTTGATTAGCAAGTATTTCCGTTGGCGCCATTAAACAAGCTTGAAAACCGTTATCGATGGCCAACAACATGGTCATTACGGCAACAATGGTTTTTCCTGACCCTACATCACCTTGTAGTAAACGGTTCATTTGGGCATTACTGCCCAGATCTGCTCGTATTTCTTTTATAACTCGTTTCTGTGCTCCTGTAAGTTCAAAAGGTAATTTATTATTGTAGAAATCCTTAAAGTATTCGCCAACTTCAAGAAATGGGAAGCCTTTGATCTTTTTCTTTCTAGAAACATTTTTCCCAATAAGTTGTAGTTGAATATAAAAAAGTTCTTCAAATTTTAATCGGAACTGCGCCTTAGCCAAAAGTTCTTGATTCTTTGGAAAGTGAATATTAAACATAGATTCACTCTTGTTCAATAGTTTTAATTCATACAGTAACTTGTCAGATAGGCTTTCGGTGAACTTGCCGTTGATTTCAATGAACAGTTGCTGCATCAGCTTACTGATGACCTTATTGGTAATGCCTTTATTACTTAACTTTTCTGTAGATGGGTATACGGGTTGCATGTATACTTTTGTACCCTGCTGGTGTTCTTTTAAAGGCTCCATTTCTGGATGTGGCATTGAAAATGTACCATTATACCAATTGCACTTACCAAAAATGACGTAAGGTAGGTTTAGTTTTAGATTTTCACGAATCCATTTTTGACCTCTAAACCAAACCAATTCTATTTCGCCGGTATCATCTTTAAAACGGGCTACTAATCGCGTTCCCCTTTTCTGTTCAACAGTTTTTATATTGATTATTTTTCCAATAATCTGCACATCGGCATTACTACGTTGTAACTGACCAATTTTATAGTATTGGGTTTTATCTATGTATCGATTTGGGAAAAGATTCAGCAAATCTTGATAGGTTTCTACCCCTAATTCAGACTTTAAAGTTTCGGCCCTATTTGGACCGACACCTTTTAAGTATACTATGGGAGTTTGCAAGAAATTTGCGTTCATAGTACTAAAATAGGCTTTAGGTAGATTTGCGACAAACTAAAGTATTAAATTTGATTTTCTACAAGCTTATTAATTTGCATGAAAAAAATAGTTTTAGCCTTTGTTCTTTGTTTTTGTTTCTATTCTTATGGGCAACATCAAGATAGGGTAGACTTTATTAAGGCTAAGGTTTACTTAAGCCCTATACCTGAAGAAAAAATGATTAAAGGTGGGGTAATCTATCGCTTTAATGTGTTACAAAATGTTGACTCTATATTTCTTGATGCTAAAAACATAGATTTTTTAAAAGTAGAGCTTGATGGAAACAAGACTGATTTTACTGCAACAGGAAAGACCATTTCCATTGAACATAAATTTAAAAAGGGGGCATCACATAAACTGCTTCTTGAATATGTAACGAAACCCAAACAAACGGTCTATTTTATTGGTTGGGATGATGATGTAGAAGGCAATGAGCAAATATGGACGCAAGGGCAAGGAAAATACACCAGCTATTGGCTTCCTAGTTTTGATGACATGGAAGAAAAAGTAGAATTTGATCTTACTATTGAAGCCGATAAAAAATATCAAGTCATTGCGAATGGTAATCTACTTTTAAAAACTAACAATGATGGAGAAGATCCTATTTGGTTATTTGATATGAAAGAACCAATGAGCAGTTATTTACTGGCTTTTGCCATGGGTAAATATGATAAGCAAGTATTGACCTCTGAAAGCGGTGTAACCATTGAAAACTATTATTATCTTGATGATAATTTAAAAGTGGAACCCACGTATAGATACACAAAACGGATATTTGATTTTTTTGAAAACGAGATAGGAGTAGCCTATCCTTGGCAGAATTACAAACAAGTACCTGTACATGATTTTTTATATGCAGGTATGGAAAATACGAGTGCTACTTTTTTTTCTGATGCATATTTTATCGATTCAACTTCTTTTATTGATAGAAATTATGTCAACATCAATGCTCATGAATTGGCACACCAATGGTTTGGCAATTTGGTGACGGAAAAGAATAGTGAACACCATTGGTTACATGAAGGTTTTGCTACATATTTTGCCTATTTGGCTGAAAAAGAGATTTTTGGTGACGATTATTTTTATTGGAAATTATTTGAGACGGCAAAAGTATTAAGTGATATTTCAGAAAAGGGAGAAGGGGAGAGCTTGCTAAACCCGAAGGCTAGTAGTCTTACTTTTTATGAAAAAGGGGCATGGGCTTTAGCTATGTTGAAGGATGAAGTAGGAGAGGATGATTTTAAAGAAGGAATAAAAACATACCTAAATAAATATAAGTTCCAAAATGTAACCGTTTCAGATTTTATTGTTGAAATGGAATTAGCTAGTGGTAAAGATTTAGGTGAGTTCAGAGAAGTTTGGCTCGTCAATGAAACTTTTAACTTTGAAATTGCTAAGGCTTACCTGGAAAAGAGTAATAGATTTTTGAAACATTTTTTTGAATTTCAAGAAGAAATAGATGCCACCGATGTGTTAGATGATGAAAAACTAAAGTTGATGTGGCACTCCGAAACTCCCTGGCAATTTAAATCTCAAATTATTAAAGATTATATATCTCAAATATCTGATTCATCTCTTAAAAAGATACTTGCCAATGAAAAATCTATTAAAATCAGGCAGAGTATTGCAACATCCAAAAAGAATATACCAGAAGATTTAAGGTCTTATTTTGAGTCATTATTAGAAGATGAAAGTTATTCTACCAAAGAGGTTATGTTGTTTCGTTTGTGGGATGCATACCCTGATAATCGAAAGTTGTACTTAGATCAAACCAAAGATATAAATGGACACCCAAATAAGAATGTACGGTTACTTTGGCTTACATTGGCATTGTTTACGCCAGATTATAATTCTACAGAAAGTATTAATTATCATCGAGAGCTAGTTAGTTATACAGATGCTAAATACAATCCTGAAATACGACAAACTGCTTTTCAATACCTTTTTGAAATAAAAGCATTAAATGATGAAGCCTATGCTAATTTAATTAAGGCTACAAACCATCATTCTTGGCAATTTAGAAATTATGCTAGGGGATTACTTGATACCTTATGGGGAGATGAAGAACAGAAAAAAGAAATTGAAAAGGTTGCAAATCAACTAAATTCATCAGATTTGCGTTATCTTAAAACGAAATTAAATTAATAATGAAAGCATTAGTAATTTCCGGTGGTGGTAGTAAAGGAGCCTTTGCAGGTGGTGTTGCCCAATACCTTATACAAGAAGAAGGTAGAAAGTATGATATTTTTGTAGGTACTTCTACCGGTAGTCTTCTAATCTCTCATTTAGCTTTAGGTAAGTTAGATAAGATCAAAGAAATTTACTCTAATGTAAATCAAAAAAGTATTTTTAATAATTGTCCTTTTTTGGTTAAGAATATTCGTGGTAACGAAGAGATTTCAATAAATCACTGGAATGTTTTACGCAATTTTTTAACAGGGAAAAAGACTTTTGGTGAAAGTGAAAACCTAAGAAAGCTTATTGAAAAAAGTTTAACCCTTGAAGAGTTCGAAACTTTAAAAAATGGAGATTCAGATGTGGTGATAACAGTTTCTAATTTGTCTTTAAATCAAGTCGAATACAAATCAATTAAAGATTGTACGTACGAGGATTTTTGTGATTGGATTTGGATTTCTGCCAATTACACGCCGTTTATGAGTTTGGTTCGCAAAAACTTTTGCGAGTATGCAGATGGCGGTTTGGGAAGCATTGTTCCCATTGAAGAAGCTATTAAACGTGGGGCAACAGAGGTAGATGTAGTCGTGTTACATACAGAAGTTAATTATATGAATAGGGTTGCTTCTCGCAATCCGTTTGAATTAATTACTACGATGATGAGTTTTATTCTTGACCGAATAGAAAATCAGAACATTAGAATAGGAAAATTGGTTGCCAACCAAAAGAATGCTATAATCAACTTATTTTATACGCCAACGATACTAACAACTAATTCTTTAATTTTTGATAAGGCAAAAATGACCCTTTGGTGGAAAAGGGGTTATTTGTATGCAAAGAATAAAAACGAAGAAACCAACCCTATTGAACCTAATGAGAACGAGTAAGATTTATTATAATTTAAACGATAAAAAAAAATGCTTTCTTTATAGAAAGCATTTTTTTATTCTTAGTGTTTTTTATTGATTACCAAAGGTCACCAATTTCTTTTTTTACGAATGTTAGGGCAGTGGAAGATGGTGAAGTTTTTTCCATTGTTTCATTCAAAATATCTTCTCTTAGCTTATCGGCAGTTTCTGTATTGCTCATCGCAGCTTTTCTAATCATTTGAATTGTTGCGCTCTTAGCTGCTTTAATTATATTCCAGCATTCATCGGTCATATATATTTGCTGTGAAAGGTTGTGATCAAATTCGGTCTCTATACTTTTGATCAATAAGTTTTCATACGCATTTTTATCATCACTTTGTGGAGCTACACGTACTACCAAGCTTGGTATTGCAATTCGTTCTAAAAACAAAGCCATACGTTCATAGGCTTGCAGACGCACGGGTAATGTATCTTTTTGAGAGTCTTTATGTAAAAGAAAACGTCGTCTTCCTTCTTCATTATTGGTATGCATTCTAAAAAAATAAAAAGCAATAGCACCGGTTACGACTGAAGGTAGTAGATATGCGAATAATTGAAAAATTTGGTCGGAGTTCATTTTTTAATCAGTTATGTTTTACGAAACAAGAACGTCCAAATTTTTCAATTAGTATAGTACTTCATCGATGAAATACAAGTATTTTAATTTTTAACGTCTCCCTTGGCCATATCATAAAATGCTTTATAATCTGGTTGAAACTTAATTTGCAACGATTCTCGTAAGCCACCGTCTTGTCCCACAGCAATTACGCGCTCTCCGTTTACACCAAAATCCTTGATTAAAATACTGGCAATGGCGGCAGCTTGCTGCAAGGCAATATTCATTTCTCCTGTAATATTTAAGCTAGCAACGGTAATAACACTTTTAGGGTTTGCATTGGCAACCTTAGCTACATTCTCAATCCAACCTTTCGACTCGCTTGAAGGATTCAGTCCAACACCATCAGTAAAGAAAAAATCTAATTTTTCTGAAATAATAACCGACCCATCGGAAACACTAACTTTAGCATTCTCACCTAAAGCTTGCTTTGCATTTGTCAATATTACAACAGCGGTAGAATCATTACTTGAAACGGCATCTGTTATACCTTTTAATTGTTTTTCCTTGCGTTCTAGGGTTGCTAATGTTTTATTGATATTCTCGGTATTTTGGCTTGATAATGTCGCAAAACTGTTGAGATTCTTCATTAAAGTTGCATTGGCATCTTGTAGTTCGGTTACTTGAGATTGGTATTCTTCCGAACGTTGATTGGCCAATTTCTCGTTTCGTTGAGAAGTGCTTACCATTCTAGATATCGAATCTAGCTTATATTTTAAATCTTGATTTTGCTCAATTAATTCACTTTTTTTCTGAGCTTGAACAGAACTCAAGGCCAATAGAAAAATAGCTGAACTTAAAAAAAATCGTTTCATAGTAATATGCATTAAATAGGTTAATCTAATTTTTGCCGCCAAGATACGAACAGTCTTTTAAATCTTGTACACTTGTAAACGGTACTTTGGCTTTATTGTATCCATATGTAGATGCCAAGCTTTTATTTAAATCGTTGTCGTCTACGTTTACTTGAACATCATCCATGGTAAACTGGCTTGGGTGTTCATAACCGGCAGCATGGGTAATCTCTAAAAATTCTTTTCTGAAAGTGCTAAAGTATTGTGCTAAACGGTCAGATTTCAAAGGGATATTTATACCCTTTTGTAACCATTTACTTTGTGTCGCAATACCCGTTGGGCATGTGTTGTTGTGGCAGGCTTGTGCTTGTATACAACCAATGCTCATCATAGCTTCTCTTGCTACATTGATACAATCAACCCCCATTGCAAATGCCATAGCGGCTTTGGCAGGAAAACCTAATTTACCAGATCCGATAAAAACAATTCTGTCCGTTAGTTTTCTATTCAAGAAAACCCTGTAAAGACTAGAGAAGCCGTATACCCAAGGTAAAGAAACATGGTCTGCAAATGATGGCGGAGCGGCACCTGTACCACCTTCACCGCCGTCTACTGTTATAAAGTCAGGGCCTTTACCGGTTTCTAGCATTAAATCTGCCAGTTCTTCCCATTGGTCTAATTTACCTATAGCTCCTTTTATACCAACAGGTAATCCTGTTACTTCTGCTATATCTTCAATAAATGCTACTAGTTCCGGTACGTTTGAGAATGCCTTGTGTGTTGCTGGTGATAGTACATCTTTGCCAACTTCTACGCCTCTGATCTCAGCAAGCTCGGGAGTAATTTTTGCTCCGGGCAATACTCCGCCTTTCCCAGGTTTTGCTCCTTGAGATAATTTTATCTCTATGGCTTTGATAGATGGATTGTCTTCGACTAATTTTTTCATCTTCTCCATTGAAAAATTTCCATCAGGAGTTCTTACTCCAAAGTAACCGGTACCAAAGTGAAAAACAATATCACCACCATGTTTATGGTAGGGGGAGAGTCCGCCCTCGCCCGTATTATGGTATGCTCCCGCTTTTTTGACACCTTTGTTCATTGCTTCTACGGCAGCAGCGGATAAGGAACCAAAACTCATTGCAGATACATTTACAATGCTGCTCGGTCTAAAAGGTTTTCTTCTATTATTGTGTTGCCCCATAACCTTAGCGCATGGCAAAAAATAAGGGTCTATGGCATTTGGGTGCCCTTCAGGAACAACAAAGCCCATCATTCTATTTTTTACGAAAATATGCTGGTGAGCGTAAAGGTCTCGATCAGAACCAAAACCTTCATAGTTATTTTCTTTTTTTGCCGAAGCATAGATCCAGCCTCTTTCTATTCTGTTAAACGGAAGCTCTTCTCTGTTGTTGGCAACAAAATACTGTCGCATTTCTGGACCTATACTTTCTAACCAATACCTCAAATGCCCAACAACAGGGAAGTTATGTTTTATAGTATGTTTTTTTTGAATAAAGATATCCCAGATAGCTACTAAAAAAAGAAACAAAAAAATCCAAGCCCACCACGGTGGACTTGGAATAGTATTTAAAATTTGACTCATCAAAATTATCCTTTTGGTTTAATGTCTAAACGTGGTGTTAAATCACTGTTTAAATAATCAATGCTCATTTCGGTAAGTGCACGAACTCCTAATAGTAAGTCACTATCATCAATTAAAAAGTCTGGTGTATGGTGTGGGTAAGATTCTGTATTACCGGGAGTCATTCCTCCTAAGAAAAAGAAGAAACCTGGTGCTTCACGTTGAAAGTATGAGAAATCTTCTGCTCCAGTAACCGCTTTTTGTGTTTGTACATTAGCTTCGCCAGCAACTCTTTTAATGGTAGGTAGCATTTGCTCTACCAATTCTGGGTTGTTATAGGTAATGTCCGTAGCATCTTTAATGACACAAGTTGCTTCGCCACCATAGGCTTTTGCAATATCACTTACCATTTCTACCATGCGCTTATTCAGCTTGTCTTTCATGTCATAGTCCAATGTTCTAATGGTACCGATCATTTCTGCAGATTCTGGAATAATATTAAAGCGTACGCCACTTCTAATTTTTCCAACCGTAATTACTGCTGCTTCATTAGTAAGATCAGTCTCTCTACTGATAATAGATTGTAGACCGTCGATAATTTTAGCGCTGATTAAAATAGGGTCAACACCAGACCATGGTTGAGACCCGTGAGATTGTTTTCCTTTAACGTTAATGGTAAATTCCTGTGCCGCTGCCATAGTACCGCCAGACTTGTATTTAATAACGCCAACCGGGGTTTGCGAATTAATGTGCAGACCAAAAATGGCATCAACTTTAGGGTTGTCCATAACGCCTTCTTTAACCATTAATAAAGCTCCGCCTTCTTCTCCTGGTGGTGGTCCTTCTTCAGCAGGTTGAAAAATGAACTTGACAGTTCCTTTTATCTTATCCTTGTTTTTTGACATAACCTCTGCAACACCCATTAAAATAGCAGTATGGGTATCATGGCCACAAGCGTGCATAACACCTACTTCTTCGCCCATGAATTCTGTAGTGACCGTAGATTTAAAAGGTAAGTCATTTCTTTCGGTTACAGGTAAGGCATCAATATCTGCTCTAAGTGCCACCACTTTGCCAGGTAAATCACCTTTTAATAAACCTACAACACCAGTATGTGCTACACCGGTCTGTACTTCGATACCTAAAGACTCTAAGTGCTTGGCTATTTTTTCCGCTGTTTTAAATTCTCGGTTTCCTAATTCAGGATTTTGGTGTATTTCTCTTCTCCAATCGATTACCTTGCTTTCAATAGCCTTGTAATCTTTTTCAAGATTAGGTCCTTGTGCCTGTACGGATACTCCGAAAAGTACAAGAGCCATCAATCCTAGTTTTCTCATAATGTATATTTAAAGTTAGTTAAAGTAGTCGTTTAACAAATATATTGATGAATCCTGCATAATACTAAGATTAAGGTAGTGATTTTTCATTTATTATGAAATTGAAAAAAATAGCCGTATTTGTTTATAAATCTAAGTAAGTTCACTTTTACTATCCCTCAATAATAGCTAAATTCACGCCTCTAAAAGAAAGAAAATTTGAGCTCATTTATAGATGAATTGAACGATGCCCAAAAATCTCCCGTTTTGCATAAAGACGGACCGTTAATGGTTATTGCAGGGGCAGGATCTGGCAAAACCAGGGTATTGACATATAGAATTGCACACCTAATGGCACAAGGTGTAGACTCTTTTAACATTTTGTCGCTAACATTTACCAACAAGGCGGCACGTGAAATGAAAGAAAGAATTGCGCAAATTGTTGGTGCATCCGAAGCTAAAAACCTTTGGATGGGAACCTTCCATTCCGTATTCGCAAAATTATTACGTATCGATGGAAATAAACTTGGGTACCCGGCAAACTTTACCATTTACGATACACAAGATTCGCAAAGGCTTATTGCTTCCATTATCAAAGAAATGGGACTCGATAAGGATATCTATAAGTACAAGCAGATTCAAAACAGAATTTCCTCTTTTAAGAACAGCTTAATAACGGTAAAGGCCTATCGTAACGATCCAGATTTGGTGGAGCAAGATGCCATGGCCAAAAAGCCGAGAACCGGTGATATTTATGAGAATTATGTAGACCGCTGTTTTAAAGCGGGCGCGATGGATTTTGATGATTTATTGCTTCGAACCAACGAGTTGTTGACACGCTACCCAGATGTACTGATGAAATACCAAGACCGATTTAGGTATATTTTGGTTGATGAGTACCAAGATACCAACCATTCTCAGTATTTGATCGTAAAAGCATTGGCAGATCGCTTTCAGAATATTTGTGTTGTGGGTGATGATGCTCAAAGTATTTATTCATTTAGAGGGGCGAACATTAGCAATATTCTGAACTTTCAGAAAGATTATGATAACGTAGGTATGTACCGTTTGGAACAGAACTACCGATCTACCCGTAACATTGTAAATGCTGCAAACTCTGTCATCGGAAAGAATCAAAACCAAATCGAAAAAGTAGTTTGGACGGATAATGACGATGGTGGGGCGATAAAGATTCATAGAAGCCCTACAGATGCTGAAGAGGGTAGGTTTGTAGCCAATTCTATTTGGGAACATAGAATGCAAAAGCAAATGGGCAATGGTGAGTTTGCCGTATTGTACAGAACCAACTCGCAATCTAGGGCTATTGAAGATGCTTTACGTAAAAGAGATATACCCTATAGAATTTATGGTGGATTATCATTCTATCAAAGAAAGGAAATTAAAGATGTACTGTCTTATTTACGATTGGTCATCAACCCTAAAGATGAGGAAGCTTTAAAAAGAGTGATTAATTTTCCTGCTAGGGGAATCGGAGGTACTACACTAGATAAGTTAGTAGTGGCTGCCAATCATTATAATCGTTCCATTTTTGAGGTGATGGAGAATATAGAGCGAATCAATCTTAAAATCAACTCTGGTACCAAACGGAAACTTCAAGATTTTGTAACCATGATCAAGAGCTTTCAGGTCATGAACGAAACTACCGATGCTTTCACCTTGTCTGAGCATGTCGCCAAAAAAACAGGTATTCTTTTGGAGTTTAAAAAGGATGGAACTCCCGAAGGTATCGGTAAAATGGAAAACATAGAAGAACTATTAAACGGTATCAAAGATTTTGTTGAAGGACAAAAAGAGATCGATGATGCTACCGGTAATATCAGTGAGTTTTTGGAAGATGTTGCCCTTGCCACGGATTTAGATAATGATACCGGCGATGACGATAGGGTAGCGTTAATGACCATTCATTTGGCAAAGGGATTGGAATTCCCGTACGTTTATATCGTTGGTATGGAAGAAGACCTTTTTCCATCGGGTATGAGTATGAGTACGCGTAGTGAGCTCGAAGAGGAGCGAAGATTGTTCTACGTTGCACTCACCAGAGCCGAGAAACAAGCGTATTTGACTTATACCCAAAATAGATATCGTTGGGGGAAATTAATTGATGCCGAGCCTAGTCGTTTCTTAGAGGAAATTGATGAGAAATATGTTGAAAATTTAACGCCTGTAGATGGCGGTTATCGTTACAAATCGCTTATTAATGCCGATATTTTTGGTGAAGTTGACAAGAGTAAATTACGACAGCAAAAACCGGTTAAAGGTACACCGCCGCTCGTAGGGCAACCGAACCCAAATCAATTAAAGAAACTTAGAAAAATAAAGCCGCAGTTATCCGAACCTGTGGGTAATACGAATAAAATTGACCCTAACTTAGCTGTAGGGTCCCTAATTAACCATACCCGTTTTGGTCGTGGTAAAGTGGTAAAAATTGAAGGTACCGGTAATGATAGAAAGGCAGAAATAGTATTTGATAAAGGCGATATTAAAAAACTGTTGCTGCGTTTCGCAAAGTTAGAGGTGATCGGATAGTTTTGGTATATTTAATATCAATTTGGTTTAAATGCTAGTGCTATGGCAGAGTTTATTAGGATATACGAAGAGAACCCTAACCCCAAGGAGATAAAAAGGGTGGTGGAAGTGTTGCGTAAAGGTGGTTTGGTTATTTATCCAACAGATACTGTTTACGGTTTAGGCTGTGATATTACCAATACGAAAGCTTTGGAGAAAATTGCCCGAATTAAGGGAATAAAATTAGCGAAGGCAAACTGGTCTTTTATTTGTACCGATTTAAGTAACCTCTCAGATTATGTTAGACAAATTGATACGGCTACTTTTAAAATATTAAAGAGAGCCTTACCAGGACCGTATACCTTTATTCTACCAGGTAATAATAACTTGCCAAAAGAATTTAAAAAGAAGAAAACCGTTGGTATTCGCGTACCTGATAATAGCATAGTTAAAGCTTTGGTGGAAGAATTGGGGAATCCTATCGTTTCTACTTCAATTCGCGATGAAGACGATGTTTTAGAATATACTACCGATCCCGAATTAATTTATGAGAAATGGAATAATCTGGTCGATATTGTAATAGATGGCGGATATGGTGGTAACGTCGGTTCTACCATTATTGACGTTTCCCAAGGTGAGCCAGAAGTTATTCGTGAGGGTAAAGGAGATTTAGATATTATATAAATAACTTTTTATTTTAAATTTTAAGCATAAAAAAAGCGGCTCAATTGAGCCGCTTTAATTTTATAATAATACAATCAATTGTTAGTTGTTGATTGCAGGATCTTTCATTCCTTCTTCGATCATGCTATAGAACTGATCGATTTTTGGAAGAACAACAATACGTGTTCTTCTGTTTTTAGATTTTTCCGTTGAAGATACCGGTACATATTCTGATCTACCAGCAGCAGTCATACGCTTAGGGTCAACATTGAAATCGTTTTGCAAGATACGTACAACAGCTGTAGCACGTTTAACACTTAAATCCCAGTTGTCCAATAAAGAACCATTTCCTCTATAAGGTACGTCATCTGTATGACCTTCAACCATAAATTCAAAATCTGGCTTATTGTTAACCACTTTCGCTACTTTACCTAGAACCTCTTTTGCTCTTCTAGTTACGTTATAGCTACCGCTGCTAAATAACAACTTGTCTGAAATAGATACGAAAACAACTCCTTTTTCAACGCTGATTTCGATATCCTCATCATCCATATTTCCAAGCACACCTTTTAAGCTTTGTACCAAAGAAAGGTTTACAGAGTCTCTACGTGTAATAGCGTCATTTAACTTACGAATAGTTAAATCTTTTTCTTGTAAGCTCTCTAAAGACTTTTCTAAGTTTTCAGCACCTTTTGTTGTCAAAGTTGTTAGGTTGCCCATATTGTTGATCAACTCTTGGTTGTTCGCTTTTAAAAATGCATTCTGATCTTCTAAAGTTTGAAGTCTAGATGAGGCAGTTGCTTTTTCTTCTAAACAGTCATTTAATTTTACCGTTGCAGAGTTCAATAAGTCTTGTGCATTTTTGTGTTTTGCTTCAAGATCTGCATACTTCTTTGATGATACACAAGAAGAAAGTAAAAGTGTTACTCCAAGACATCCTAATAATACTTTTTTCATAATTTGATTCTATTATAATAATTTAGTTATTTACTTAATTTCACATTTAAGTGACATCAAAATTATAGAATTACAAAGTCAATTATATGTGTTGTTAGTTAATCTTTTACTAAAATGTTAAAATTACTTATTCTATGTACGAAGTAAGACCATACAATGGACTTCGTTATATAGTATTTTCTTAGGAATTGCGTTTTTTCCCGTTTTTTGTACATTTTTCTAAATTGTCTGTAAAAGCTTAAATGAGCTCTAAAAATAGCGAAAAAGTGTTTAAATCTTAATTGAAAAAGAAATCGTATTGCCGCAATGCCATCTAGCAGTAATCTTAAGAAGATGATAATAAAAGCCTTTCTTCTTGGTAGGTTCTTTGTAATGGAGAAAAGTGTGTTCCTAAAATTTAAATAAGTTTTCTTTGGGTTCATGTTACTCAAGGTAGAACCGCCTAGGTGAAAAACATGAGAAGTACCTACATATAATATTTTGTAACCATGGTTTTTTGCTCGCCAGCAAAGGTCAACTTCTTCTTGGTGTGCAAAATAATCTTCATCAAAACCGTTAAGTTCGTGAAATACCGATTTCTTTATGAACATGCATGCACCTGTTGCCCAAAATATTTCTCTTATATCGTTATATT
Organism: Maribacter litoralis; assembly: GCF_003075045.1. Classification (GTDB taxonomy): domain Bacteria; phylum Bacteroidota; class Bacteroidia; order Flavobacteriales; family Flavobacteriaceae; genus Maribacter; species Maribacter litoralis. Next base: position 86,846 of record NZ_QCZD01000007.1, read on the forward strand.
GACCGTTGTCTTTTTCTAAGGTTTGAAACAGTCTTCCTCTGCAAAAGGGATAACCTAATTGGTCAATAAAGCCACCAGCTGCTCCTGCATACTCAAAATGGTCTTTTTTAAGTAGGTCTAATATTTTTGGCTGTATAATTGCGGCATCAGGTACATTGTTGAAGGTTTCCTTAATTGGAGTGAGCCAATTGGGAGAAACTTCTACATCTGAGTTTAGTAGACAAAAGATGTCAGCATCAACATGTTTTAGTGCATCATTGTACCCTTTTGTGAATCCACCGTTCTCCGTATTTTGAATGATTTTAACCGTCGGATAGTTTTTGGTTACGAAAGTAACCGAGCCATCTGTTGAAGCATTGTCGGCTACGTAAATATCGGCTCCTTCAGAATATGAGATAACAGAAGGTAGGTACCTTTCTAAAAGCACTTCACCATTCCAGTTTAATATGACTACGGCTATCTTCAAAACGATCGCAAATTAACGGCTAAAATCAGGAATTTCGTGCATGAATTGGTATTTTTCCGCAACAAAGTCCATTTGACAGTAATAATGGGAGAGTCCGTTAGTAACCATTAAGTAGTTAGCATTAAGTTTAAAGTTGTACTGCGCAATCTGATCAAAGGTGTTTTGAGAAATTGTTACTTCGGGCGCTTTGCATTCCACCAGTATGTCTAGCTTTCCGTCTGGTTTAAATACTACAATATCATATCTCTTCTTTAATCCGTTTAAAGTGATCTGTTTTTCAACGTTGATATGACTAATTGGATATTTTTTTTCTTGTATTAAAAATTTCACCACATGTTGTCTTACCCATTCCTCTGGAGTAAGCACAATAAATTTTTTACGTATTTCGTCAAATATTAAGGGTCTATTTTCGCTATTTTTGACCCTGAAAGTGTAGCTAGGAAAATTTAGTGGCTGCATTATACAAAGTTGATGAATTTTTCTGAATGGATGAAGCTGTACAAATAGTCAATACGATTAAGAAAGGACAAATAAGTCCTATTTACTTTCTATATGGCGAAGAAGCATATTTTATTGATAAGATATCAGATTATATCGGAGCTAAGGTCCTTACGGAAGAAGAGAAGGGTTTTAATCAAATGGTGCTTTATGGAAAAGATGTTTCTATAGATGATATCGTAAGTAATGCTAAGCGTTACCCAATGATGGCTGAGAGACAGGTGGTAATCGTAAAAGAAGCTCAACACCTATCTCGAACTATTGAAGATCTTTGTTCATATGCTGAAAACCCGCAACAATCAACGGTTCTGGTTATTTGCTATAAATACAAAAAGCTAGATAAGCGTAAAAAATTACATAAAATCATTAAAAAGAACGGTGTAATTTTTGAAAGTAAAAAGCTCTATGAAAATCAAGTTAGCGATTGGCTTAGAAAGCATTTGTTGAGTAATGGTTATACTATTTCGCATAAAGCTTCTTTGTTGTTGGTTGAATACCTAGGTACAGATTTAGGAAAAATCAGTAAAGAACTAGATAAGCTAAAATTGGTACTGCCAAAAGAAACAGAAATTAATCCTCAGCATATTGAAGAACATATTGGTATTAGTAAGGACTATAATAATTTTGAACTAAAAAGAGCTATTGGTGATAGAGATATTGTAAAGGCTACTAAAATCATCAATTACTTTGCTCAAAACCCTAAGGATAATCCTTTTATATTAACGATTACCTTATTGCATTCTTTCTTTACCCAATTGTTGCAATATCATGGACTAAGTGATCACTCACCTAAAAATGTTGCCAGCACATTACGTATCAATCCATATTTTGTGAAAGAAATACAGACTGCGGCAAGAAATTATCCCATGAAAAAAGTAAGCGCCATTATTTCTAGTCTTCGTGAAATGGACCTAAAGGGGAAAGGGGTAGGAGCATCACCGATGAAAGAGGCCGATTTGCTTAAAGAACTTTTATATAAAATTGTATAAAGCCTACTTTCTGTCAATACCGTATTTACCGGGTCCTAATAATGCAATCGTAATAAATGCAACTAAATAGAATAGGGCTTTTTCCTTTGTGCTAAAATCATCGGCTCCATGAGCTATAAAAGCAGCGACAGCCATAGTTATTGCAGGTGGAATTGCCGCTAACCGTGTTTTAAATCCTATGATAATTAAAATAGGACATACAAATTCACCTATTACCGCCAAGAATAAAGAAGGAGTTGCTCCTATGCCAAATGGGTCGGCAAATTGAAAATCTCCTGAAATTAATTTTTGAAACTTTGGTAGTCCGTGGGTCAGCATCATTGCTGAGATTGCAATTCTAAAAAACGCTAAACCAATATCTTTTAACAAGGTGTTTTTCATTAGTGTGATTTATTTCCCTTAAAAGTATCATTTTTTTTTGTTTTTTGCTTATGTGACAGCTATTTACTGGTGTGTTTTATGGTCTGTTTTTTAAATTATAGACAGCCTTGTCTTAGTTTTCAATACGTTAGATATATGCTACAAATTGTTAAATAATAAATCTTTTTTTTTAATGGATATGTAAGTAATAGAAGAGGGTTTATTATTTATATGTTTTTTCTTACTTAACGTAGTGATTGCTCCATGTTTTTTTAAAGATTATATTTACTAGAATCATTAAAAAAAGTAATCATCATGAAAAAAACAATTTTATTTATTATGCTGTCCTTGTTTTGTTTAACCAAACATTGGGCACAAGAATTTGAATTTAAATCTGATCAAATAGATTTAAAATATGAAAAATTCGTATTACCGAACGGATTAACGTTATTGGTACATGAAGACCACAAAGCTCCTATCGCTGCTGTCAATGTATGGTACCATGTAGGGTCTAAGAATGAAAAACCGGGTAAAAGTGGTTTTGCCCATCTATTTGAGCACTTAATGTTTAATGGTAGTGAAAATTATAACGATGATTATTTTCAGGCATTGGAAAGAATTGGAGGAACTGATTTAAATGGAACTACCAATACTGATCGTACCAATTATTTTCAAAATGTACCCGTAGCTGCTTTAGATCAGGTGTTGTTTTTAGAATCTGATAGAATGGGACATCTTTTAGGAGCAATTGACCAAGAAAAATTAGATGAGCAACGCGGCGTTGTGCAAAATGAAAAAAGACAAGGTGAAAATCAACCTTATGGTAAGCAATGGAATCTTTTGACAAAAGCAATGTACCCTAAAGGTCATCCGTACTCATGGACGGTCATTGGGGAGATGGAAGATTTAAATGCCGCTTCGCTCGATGATGTAAAAGAGTGGTTTAAATCTTATTACGGAGCAGCGAATGCTGTAGTAGCGGTTGCTGGCGATATTAATCCTCAAGAGGTGTATAAAAAGGTGTTGAATTATTTTGGCGATATACCTGCTGGACCAACCATCGCAAGACAAGAAGTGAATATACCATTAAAAAATACAGACACTTATGAAGTTTATGAAGATAGAGTTCCAGAGGCAAGAATTTTATTTAGTTGGAATACGCCAGAATTTGGAAACAGAGAAGACATCCATTTTGATTTAATCTCTTCTATTCTAACCAGTGGTAAAAATTCTAGACTTTATAAAAGACTAGTTTATGATGAGCAGCTTGCTAGCTCGGTGGTTTCATTTCAGGCTTCGAATGAGATTGCCAGTGAATTTATTACTTGGGCAAATGTAAAACCTGGCGGAGATATAGATAAGGTGCAACAGATTATGGAAGATGAGTTGGCTAAACTCATTAAAGATGGACCAACAGAAAGTGAGCTTAAGCGTGTTAAAGCGGCTTATTTTTCAAGCTTTATAAAAGGTTTGGAGCGTATCGGTGGCTTTGGAGGAGTTTCAGATATCTTAGCTTCTAATCAAACCTATTTTGGAGATGCGGCCTATTACAAAACAGTGCTTGAATATGTTGAAAATGCTACAATTGCCGATATTCAAAATACAGCAAAAAAATGGCTAACCAGAGGAAAGCATGTTTTACTATGTAAACCTTTTCCAGAATACACAATTACCGATAGCACTATTGATAGAAGTAAATTGCCTGAGGTTGGAGAAGCTAAAAGCTCTAAGTTTCCAACTTTGCAAAGAGATAAATTATCTAACGGACTTAATATTGTTTTGGCAAAAAGAACGGGAGTACCGACCGTAGTCATGAATTTGATGTTCGATGCAGGCTATAAGACAGATTATCTTTCGAGTCCGGGTACTGCGGCTTTATCCATGGATTTATTGGACGAGGGAACTAAAGATTTAAATTCTCTAGAAATAAATGAGAAATTACAATTGTTAGGTGCAAACCTATATACTTATTCTAGTCAAGATAATTCAAATATTTATCTAAATACATTAAAACCAAGTTTAGATGCTAGTATAGATTTATTTGCAGATGTTGTTTTAAACCCTGCATTTCCAGAAAAGGAATTTGAGCGTTTAAAGGATGAACAATTAAACAGAATACAACAAGAGAAGTCTCAACCGATTTCAATGGCTTTAAGGGTAATGAACAAGTATTTGTATGGTGAAGGTCACCCTTATAGCAATCCCTATACCGGTACGGGTTACACCGAAACGGTTTCAAAACTTACAAAAGATGATGTACAAAAGTTTTATTCTACTTGGATAAGACCAAATAACGCGACTCTAGTGGTTACCGGCGATATCGATATGAAAGATTTGAAGTCTAAGTTAGAAAAGACCTTTGGGAAATGGAAAAAGGCAGATGTTCCAACCATTTCCTTTACGACACCTAAAGTTGATTCAAAAAACACACTTTATTTGATGGACAGACCAGAATCTGAGCAATCTGTGATCTTAGCAGGACATTTAACTGAAAAGTATGGAGATGTTTCTCAAATTGCGTTAGAGCAAATGGTTAGTATTTTAGGAGGTGATTTTACCTCTAGAATTAATATGAACTTACGAGAAGATAAACATTGGGCATATGGTGCAAGCGGATTTGTTATGGGGTCAAAGGCTGAGCGCCCTTTTATTATGTATGCACCGGTGCAAACAGATAAATCGGCAGAATCGGTTACGGAACTACGAAAAGAAATCTCAGAATTTATTTCAACAAGACCGGTAACTAAAGAAGAGTTGGAAAAGGTTAAGACAAATCAAATATTAAGTTTGCCCGGTCAATGGGAGACCAACAGTGCTGTAAACAGTTCTATGGCGAATTTGGTAAATTATGGTTTGCCAGACGATTATTATCAAAAATACGATGCTAATGTTCGTAACCTTTCTCTACAAGAAGTTAGAGATGTTAGTAAAAAGATAGTTAAACCAGAAGCTGTTAATTGGTTTATGGTGGGAGATAGGGCTAAGATTGCAGATAAATTAGATGCTCTAGGTTTTGATGCCATTATAGAGATTGATGCTGATGGTAACCCCAAAAAACCGGCTATTAAAGAAGTACAACAAGAACTTAAAAATTGATTTATTTTATACATGCAGAAATAAAAAATCCCATTAAACAATGGGATTTTTTTTCTTTATTATTGAATGATCACTATCGTAATTTTGGATAATCGTTCGGGCTTACTTCATGCATAATGTTGTATACCTTTTCAAATATATCTTCTCTATTTGGTTTTGAGAAATAATCCCCATCCGAACCGTAAGCAGGTCTATGCGCCTTGGCGCTTAAAGTTTGAGGTGCACTGTCTAAATACTTAAATGCTCCTTGTTTTTCAATTATTTCATTGAGTAAGTAAGCGGAGCAACCACCGGGTACATCTTCATCTATAACCAATAGGCGATTGGTCTTTTTCACGCTCTCTAATACTTCCATTTCAATATCAAATGGTAATAAAGTTTGTGCATCTATAACCTCGGCATCTATACCTACTTCTATTAGTTCTTTTGCAGCTTTTTCTACAATACGCAAGGTAGATCCATAAGAAACAAGTGTAATGTCTTTACCTTCTTTTAGTTTTTCGACTTTGCCTATCGGGGTACAGAATTCACCTAAATTCTTAGGTTTCTTTTCTTTTAAACGGTATCCGTTTAAGCTTTCGATCACTAAGGCAGGTTCATCACTTTTTAACAGGGTATTGTAAAATCCTGCTGCCTGGGTCATATTTCTAGGGGCTAAAATATACATGCCCCTTAACAAATGTATTAAGCCGCCCATTTCTGAGCCAGAGTGCCATATACCTTCTAGTCTATGACCTCTTGTTCTTATGATTAAAGGTGCTTTTTGTTTTCCGGCAGTTCTGTATAACAATGAAGCCAAATCGTCGGTAAGCGTTGCTAAAGCATAAAAAATATAATCTAGATATTGTATTTCTGCAATTGGTCTAAGACCTCGTAGCGCCATACCTATACCCTGCCCTATAATGGTAGTTTCTCGTATACCGGTATCTGCAACACGTATTTTACCATATTTTTCCTGCATACCTTCCAACCCTTGGTTTACATCGCCAATAGCACCGGTATCTTCACCAAAAATTAAGGTGTTAGGATATTTTTCAAATAGTTTATCAAAATTATCACGTAAGATAACTCTTCCATCCACCATTTCTGAATCATCTTTATAGGCAGGCAGTATTGCTGTTATATTACTTGCTTTACTGTCGTTTTCACTGTAAAGGTGAGAACTGTATTTTTCTTGGGCTTCCGATAAGAAATTAGAGGTCCAATTGATTAGATCTTGCTTTTCTTGAGTATTCTCTCCTAGTAAATATCGTAAAGATTTTCTAGCCGTAATAGCAAGGTCTTTACGAACAGGCTCCTCGGTAGCAATTAAATCGTTCTTTAATTTATTCAAGAAATTTTTATTGGGACTTGTAGATGCAACTTTCTCAATTAAATTTACCAATACTGTTTTATTGGTAAGCAGGGTTTTTAAATATTCTTCCCACGCTTCTTTCTTAGCTTCCCTTACTGTTCGCTTTATTCTTTTTTCAATAGTAGCCAACTCTTCAGTAGTGGCAATACCTGACTCCAGTATCCATTCTTTAAAACGTTTATTACAGTCATGATCGCGTTCCCATTCTAAACGCTCATTGTCTTTATAGCGTTCATGAGAACCAGAAGTAGAGTGGCCTTGTGGTTGAGTTAATTCCTTAACGTGAATTAATACCGGTACATGTTCTTGTCTAGCGATATCAGCAGCATTTTCATAGGCATGCATTAGGGCCGTATAATCCCAACCGTTTACTTTTAGTATTTCGTAACCCGTTTCGTTATCGGATCTTTGAAAACCTGATAAAATTTCCGATATATCTTCTTTAGTTGTATGAAATTTTGCTGGAACCGAAATACCATATTCATCATCCCAAATACTAATGACCATTGGTACTTGCAACACACCTGCTGCATTTATGGTTTCAAAGAACATACCTTCACTAGTACTTGCATTACCAATGGTACCCCAAGCTATTTCATTACCGTTAACCGAAAATTTAGCGCTGTCGAGTCCTTTTTGATTTCTGTAGACTTTAGAAGCTTGTGCCAAGCCCAATAAGCGTGGCATTTGCCCTGCCGTACATGAAATATCTGCACTACTGTTTTTTTGTTTGGTCAAATCTTTCCAGCTACCATCGGCATTTAGACTGTGGGTTAAAAAGTGACCGCCCATTTGTCTACCGGCACTCATAGGCTCTTTTTCAATATCTGTAGTGGCATAAAGTGCATGAAAGAATTCTTTAGGGTTTAAGAGCCCTAAAGCCATCATAAAAGTCTGGTCTCTATAATAACCGCTTCTAAAATCTCCGTTTTTAAAAGATCTTGCCATGGCCAATTGTGGTAATTCTTTACCATCACCAAAAATGCCGAATTTGGCTTTACCTGTTAGCACTTCTTTTCTTCCTAATAAACTACAGGTTCTGCTTAAAAAAGCAATTTCATAGTCATTTATAATTTGTTCTTTGAAATCTTCAAAAGAAATATCATTACTGGTTTTAGAAGAAACATCCATGTATTAAACGTGTTTATACAAAATTACCGAATCAAGTACTTTTTAGCAACGCAATTGCCAGTTAATTTATTCCATATTTTTCAACAAATATGATATTATTTTGAAAATATGTTAATTTTAACTGAAAATTCTGCCTACCGTATTAGATTTTCTCAGTTTAAAACCATTTTCTTGTGAATAGCCCTGTTAGGGTTTTTGGGCTTACGGTAATTATAAATCTAATTTTTTCACCATAATTGGGTTGTGATACTTCCCAACCGTTATTGGAATACATAGGTAAGTATAGCTCAAAGTAGTCTGTAACTAGATTTAACCTTACCCCAGAATCATACACGAATTTACCGTCAAAGTCTCTATTTTTAACTAAACCGGCGTCTCCGTATAGTTCGATCCATTTCCAAAGATTAAAACTTCCGTTTACGGTGGCCATCCAATCATTTGAAAATCTGTAGCGTTGATCTAAAAAAGATTTAAATCCGCCTTCTGCAATAATGATTTGCTGACTATAAATACCAGAATCTTCGGATCGACCTAAATAACCATAGTCAAACAAATAATCTGTAGGGCGGTCTAAGGCAAAACTGAAAAAATCTGTTTGGGTTTTATTGCTCAAAAATTTACCGGCAAAGAATCTAAGGTTTAACTGTCTATTGTTTTCAAATAATTTTCTGTATTCATATTCAAAAGATAGCTTACTGAAATTGCCAGCAAGTTGAAAATCTAAAAACCACGATTTATAATCTAAAATACCGTTATCCCTATTGATATACCGGGCATTGAAAACACTGTAATCGGGATTTTCTGGGTCGTTCGCCAAATTTTGTAGTGAAGGGTCAAAATCCCTTAGAATATTGACATATCTAAATGATAAAAACTCCCTTTTATTTGACAATAGGTCTGCTGGTCGAAAGCCAAAGCTTACCGATGGTGTTATCGAAGTATATCTAGAATTTTCATTGAAATGTGATGTTGAAGCTCCAATACCATAATTGGCCACGTATAGACCGCTTTTGCTTAAATACTTTCTGTAGTTAAACTTCCCATATCCTACAAAAGCTTTTTCCCTAAAAGAGTAAGAAGGGGCAAAGTCATATACAAAAGGTCTTTCCAACAGGGTTTTATTGTAAAGTCTCATGCCCGGCACCCAGCCATCATACACGTTAAAACTTAATACTGGTACATAGAAAACCTGATTGTAATACGGGTTTTCTGCATCTTTAAAAAAGGTAAACTTTAACTTCTTGTTACTGGATAAAAATCCTTTAAGTGATTTCCAATTATCTCTTTGGTTAAACTCAGGAATTTTTTGGTCGTAATTAAGTACCAACCTATCTTCTTGATTGTTGGGAATACTAAAAGTTTCTTCAAATTCAATATCACTGAACCAATACTCTGAAACAACAGAGTCTTTCTTAAGACCGAAAACAGAAATAGGCACATTGGTACCTTCTTTATTTTTGATGGTTACTTGTAAAGAATCTGGCTCTTTTTTAACCTTCTTTATTTTAAAGTCTATTTTACGATCGGTGGATACATAATCATTAAAAAACCAATTGATATCTACATCGGTTGAACGTTTTAAAATAGATTCAAAGTCATGAACCTTTACGTTATTTAATTTAAAATATTTGAAAAAGGTTTTTATGCTTTCGTCTACATGTTCTTTTCCAATATAATCTGCTAAATAGGCTAAACCTAAACCTGCCTTATACTTATTTGCGATTTTTTGATTAAACTTAATTAGTGAATCATTTGAAGTCTCTAGTGCTTGATCTAAATTTTTACGTGCCGTTAAATTATATAGAAACGAATATTGGTCGTTAAAATCCATCTTTGCCAATTCAAAACTTCTAAAGCCCCAAATTTTAGAAAGTTTACCCATCAATTTTTGGTCAGGATAGTATTGCTCAACAAAGGCTATCATTAAATAATTGGCAATGGCACTGTTCAACCACTGTTCTTTACGTGGATTCAAGAACATGGTCTCTCTCAAAATACTATTGATGGCCGTTTTTAGAAATTTCATTTCAAATTGAAATTGCTCTTCGTAAGGCCGTATAAAAGAGGGGAGTTGATTTATGCCGTATAGCGGATCCTTATTATAATCTAGCTCACTTACCAAAATCTTTTCATGTGGGTAATCGCCAAGATTGTTGTGGATGAAATTTGCTACCTTATTTATAGATAAACCTTGTCCGATCGGACTATATCTTGGAGCTCTAAAATCTGTCAAAAACGTCATATATGGCGTTCTGTGGGTGACAAAGTTTTTCTGGGTATTTAGAATGATTTCTCCGCCACGTTGTAAATTTCCTTTTAATTGGGCGAATTGACCGTTTGGAAAAGATGCTTCTGATTCAACATCAAAATTGGAAGCTAAATATAGACTGTCTGGATACTTAAAGTTTATGACCGTATTGGTAACGTTCATATACATATCTTCAAGATTTTTGTTGGAGTATAAATGCCATTTACCATCATAAACGGCAGGTGTTAAATACCAATCTTTTAGATAATAATCTCCTTTGTTACCATAGCCATAGGGCGTATACTTATTTGGAGGCAATTTTACTTTATAGGTGATGAAAATTTTGGTGGACGCCTCAGGAGGAAGAATGTCGTTCAACGTTACCTTTAAAATATCCTTACCCTCTGTACGGCTCCATTCCAGTCCATTATAATCATCATCAACTACACTGATAATAGTTGTTTTTCCACGTTCATCGGCTTTTGCCAAATGAAGTGATTTTTTGAATTCTTGTGCAAACCTTTTTGCTAATCCGGTATTCTTATCTGAATAGGCATTTGCCCAATCATTGAAATAAATGACACCCAGGTTGTAGTTAGACTTGTTGTAATAGGTGAATTCTTGCTTTATGTCTAACTCTTGGGTATACTCGTTTAAACTAACGGTTAGGTCAGTATTATACTGGGCATAACCAACGGAAATATTGGTAGCCAATAAAAAAATACAGAAATAGAAAAAGGAATAAAATTTACGTTTCAAGACTTGGATTAAAAATTAGGACTCATGCTGTGTCCTTTGTAAAAGGAATCTATAATCTCAACAACTTCTTCTTCGGTATCCACTATTTTGATAAGATTTAAATCTTCCGGACTAATATTGCCCATTTTAAGCATGGTGCCTTTAACCCAATCCATTAAGCCTGTCCAGAATTCACTACCAACCAAGATAATTGGGAACTTACCTATTTTGTGGGTTTGTATAAGTGTTATCGCTTCAAAAAGCTCATCTAAAGTTCCAAAGCCACCAGGCATTACAACAAAACCTTGAGAATACTTTACGAACATTACTTTTCTAACAAAGAAATAATCGAAATCTAAACTCTTGTCATTATCTATATAAGGATTATCATGTTGCTCAAAAGGCAGGTCTATATTAAGACCAACAGAAGTACCGCCTGCAAGGTTTGCACCTCTATTACCAGCTTCCATAATACCAGGTCCACCGCCTGTAATTACTCCGTAACCAGCTTCTGCAATACTTTTTGCAATAGAAACCGCCAGTTTGTAATATGGGTCTTCTTCTTTGGTTCTTGCAGAGCCAAAAATAGATACACATGGCCCAATCTTGCTCATTCGTTCAAAACCGTTTACAAATTCACCCATTATTTTAAAAATGGCCCAAGAGTCGTTGGTTTTTATTTCATTCCAGCCTTTGTGATGTTTTTCTGATCTCATTCGTTAGTGCTATTCTTTATAGATAGTTATCTAATTATTATTTTAATTCCCTTTTTAAAAATTTAGCCGTGTAGCTTTTCTTGTTTTTAGCTACTTGCTCTGGAGTACCTTTGGCAACCAATTGCCCTCCTGAGCGACCACCTTCGTAACCAATATCAATAATGTAGTCTACCATTTTAATTACGTCCATATTATGTTCAATAACTAATACGGTATTTCCTTTATCGGCTAATTTATTCAAAACTTCCATCAAAACCCTTATATCTTCAAAATGAAGTCCCGTTGTGGGTTCGTCCAAAATATAGAACGTGTTTCCGGTATCTCTTTTAGACAGTTCGGTAGCCAACTTTATACGTTGTGCCTCTCCACCTGATAGGGTGGTCGATTGCTGACCTAATGAAATATACCCCAATCCTACATCTTGTATGGTCTTCAACTTACGATGTATTTTTGGAATAAGTTCAAAAAATGACACAGCTTCGTTAATTGTCATTTCAAGAACATCTGAAATGGACTTGCCTTTGTAGCGTATTTCTAGGGTTTCCCTATTGAATCTTTTGCCATTACAGGTTTCGCATTCTACATAAACATCGGGCAAGAAATTCATTTCTATGACACGAAGACCACCACCTTGGCAAGTTTCGCATCTGCCTCCTTTTACATTAAAACTAAATCTACCGGGTTTATATCCCCTAATTGAAGCTTCGGTAGTCTTTGCAAATAACGACCTTATTTCACTGAAAACACCGGTGTAAGTTGCAGGATTTGATCTTGGGGTTCTACCTATTGGTGATTGATTAATGTCAATAACTTTATCAATATGTTCTAGACCCGTAATTTTCTTGTAGGGCATCGGTTTTTTAACGCCATTGAAATAATGTGCGTTCATGATTGGGTAAAGTGTTTCATTGATCAAGGTAGATTTTCCACTACCTGAAACTCCCGTTACTCCGATCATTTTGCCTAATGGAAACTTAACGGTAATGTTTTTTAGATTGTTACCCGTACATCCAGATAACACAATTTCATTACCATTGCCTTCGCGTCTTTTTTTAGGTACTTCAATTTCCTTTACACCGGTCATATAATCGGCGGTTAATGTATGCACATGTTTTAACTCTTCCGGTGTGCCTTCAGAAATAATTTCACCTCCATTTTTACCGGCTTTCGGACCAATATCGATAACATGGTCTGCACGCTCGATCATATCGCGGTCATGCTCAACCACAATGACCGAATTACCTATGTCCCTAAGTGATTCTAGCGACTTGATCAACCTTTCGTTATCTCGTTGGTGTAAACCTATGCTTGGTTCATCAAGAATATATAGCACACCAACCAATTGTGATCCTATCTGTGTTGCAAGGCGTATACGCTGCGCCTCACCGCCCGAAAGCGATTTGGAACTTCTGTTCAGAGAGAGGTAATCTAAACCGACATCCAATAAAAACTGAATTCTGGTTTTAATTTCCTTAATGATTTCCTCGGCTATTTTTAGCTGGTTGCCACTAAGTTTTTTATCCAGACCTTTAAAGAACGAAGCAAGTTCAACAATATCTAGGTTTGCCAGTTCGGCAATATTTTTTTCCTCAATTTTAAAGTAAAGCGATTCTTTTTTTAAACGGTAGCCATTACAAGCAGGACATTTAATTTTGTCCATATACTCTTTTGCCCATCTTTTTATTGATGTAGAGGGAGCTTCATCAAACTGATTTTTAATAAAATTGGATATGCCTTCGTAATCAATTTTATAAGTGCGTTTAACCCCCAAAGTTTTAGAATCTACTTCAAAACTTTCTTTACCGCCATTCAAAAGAATTTCAATGGCTTTCGCCGGTATCGTTTCTATTGGATCGGTAATTTGGAAGTTGTAACGTTCAGCAATAGTTTCTATTTGTTTGAACGCCCATGACTTTTTATAATCTCCCAAGGGTGCAATACCACCACCTTTAATTGATAATTTTTTATTTGGGAATATCTTTCTCTCATTTACTTCATAAACGTGACCTAATCCTTTACAATTGGGGCACATGCCTTTAGGTGAGTTAAATGAAAATGTATTTGGTTCTGGAGTAGGGTAAGAGATCCCTGTTGTAGGGCACATTAAGTCCCTACTAAAATATCTAGGTACTTCTGTACCTTCCTCAAGTACCATCAAAACATTATTACCACTATACATCGCAGTATTGATGCTTTCTGAAAGGCGTTTATGGAAATCTTCGTTTTCAGCTACTTTTAACCGATCAATAACAATTTCTATATCGTGGGTCTTATACCGATCCACTTTCATGCCTTTTACAATATCCTTTATTTCACCATCAACCCTAACTTTTACAAAACCTTGTTTGGCAATTTGCTCAAAAAGCTCACGATAATGTCCTTTTCTAGACTTAATTACCGGGGCAAGAATGTTGATTTTTTTGTCTAGGTAAGATTCAATAATCAAATTTTTTATCTGCTCATCGCTATAACTCACCATTTTTTCTCCAGTATTGTAACTGTGTGCATCAGCAGCACGGGCGTATAAAAGCCTTAGAAAATCATAAATCTCAGTAATGGTGCCAACGGTAGATCTTGGAGATTTGGAGGTCGTTTTTTGTTCAATGGCGATTACGGGAGATAAACCATCTATTTTGTCAACATCGGGTCGTTCTAGACCTCCTAAAAATTGTCTTGCATAGGCCGAAAAAGTTTCAATATAACGTCTTTGCCCTTCAGCATATATGGTATCGAATGCCAATGATGATTTACCACTACCAGACAGACCGGTAATTACGACCAATTTATCTCGGGGTATGGTAACATCTATATTTTTAAGGTTGTGAACGCGTGCGCCCTTAACCTCTATGTTTTCTTCAAAATTAATCATGTATTCACAGCAAAGTTGCAAAAGTACGATTTTGAGTGCGAATTACATACGTTCCCTTTTAGTTTGAAATAGTACAATCTCTTTATTTTTTAATGCAATTAAGTAGACTGGGCATTTTATTCATGTAAAACCAATAAAGGAACCGAGGATTGAAAAGTTAACTGTTCTTTGGTAGGATTGAAAAATAGTTGTTGAAACAGGTTTAAGTTTTTTGCTGCCAAGGTTAGCATTTCAACACTGTTTTCAACCAAATAAGTTGCAATGGTCTCTTTAATGTTTAAACCTTGTATTTCTTTGAAGCAGTGAAAATCGGTAAACATTTCTTTCAAGTAATCGTGCAAATATGCTTTATTGGCGACTTGAACATTTGAAAAAGTAGTTTTAGTTTGATTTATATGTACTACATCTAATGTTGCATTGGATATTTGCAATACTTCGGTCAAGGATTTAAGAATAGGGTAGGTGTAAAAAATATTATAGTCTGTAGGGAAGCCAATTTTACTAGGCTTTTTTATTATAGCCTTGTCGGATACGGCCAATACATTGCAAGGGACTTTAGTAATTACATTTATCGTATTATTTCCAAAAATGATATGGTCTGGGTCAGACACACCTTTTGCGCCCATAATGATTAAATCTATCTTCTTTTCAACAACAGTTTTTTTTATAATATCGGTAAAATTTCCATAATCCCTTAGGGCAATAAACTGATGTAAAACGTTCTTTTTTAGTTGAGCTAATTGTTCAAAAAAATGGTTTAATTTATAGTCGGTAGTTGATTGTTTTTCAATAGTTTTTAGCGCTGTCGAATTCTTTGTTTCGGCTATATTACTCAATTCCTCTACATGTAAAATATAAAAAGTGCAATGGTCATAATTGAATAAACATGCCGCATAATTAAGGGCATTCCATGCATTTGCAGAGAAATCAGTGGGAATTAAGATATGTTTCATTCATATAAACTTACTACCCAAAAGTAATCTCTTCTTAAACGCTGATAAATGATATTTATCAGATTTGAATTAATTTACATATTGTAAAGCCTTTAGTTCTACAATTTGAATATTTCTGCCTTCTATAATTATAAGGCCCTCTTTTTTAAATCCAGATAGGGTACGAATGAGACTTTCTGTAGCGATGCCCGCAACACTGGCAAGGTCATTTCTAGAAATTCTTATTGGTTCGTTTGGTTTCGTATTCATTAACTCTGCAAACTGTAGTAGTGTCTGTGCAGTTTTTCTTCGTACCGAACTATAGGCCATCTGTAATAATTGAGCTTTTATGATAGATATGTTCTCAGACAGTAATTCCATTAATTCCATTGAAATATTCTTGTTCTCGTCTAATATCTTTTTGAGGTTGTCTTTTGATATACCTGCAAGTTCAACGGCTTCTAATGCGGTAGCAGTTTCTTGATAGGGAACATTGTTTAAAAAGGAGGTAAACCCTAGGAAATCATCTGCCTTAGATAATGAGGTTATCAACTCTTTACCATCGGCATCCATACTATAGCATTTTACAAGACCTTTTAAAATGAGATATATTTTGTTGGATCTAGCACCTTCTTCGTAAATGGTTTCTCCAGCATTAAAACTTGATATTTCACCATTATCGTCAAAGAAGTTTTTTAGTTCATGTACGGTACGCATTTCATTTTCAGACACACCGTGCTCTTTGGTGGTTTGATCTTGCATACGTTTTATCAATTCAGCCTTTGCCAACCTGCTTTCAATGGCACTCATTAGGTCTTCTTCCTCAAAAGGTTTGGTAAGGTAATCATCAGCACCTAGGTCCATTCCTTTTCTAATTTCTTTATGCTCTGTTTTTGCAGATAGAAAAATAAAGGGGATGTGCTTTGTTTGTTCGTTGGTAGATAATTGTTCAAGCACACCGTAACCATCCAATTCTGGCATCATGATATCACAAATAATAATGTCCGGATGGATTTCAATAGCGGCTTCTACACCTATTTTTCCATTAGGGGCGGTATTTACACTATAACCAGCTAATTCTAAGAGTTCTTCAGTGTTTTCGCGTAAAGCTTTGTCATCTTCGATTAAAAGAATTTGTTTCATTTGCTAGTTGGTTTTTAGTTTTGGAATACTTATAATAAATGTAGAGCCTTTATGTACTGTACTGGAAAATTCAAGACTGCCACCTAAATTTTCCATATGCTGTTTTGCGATATTCAACCCAATACCGGTACCTTGGGTCAATAAGGCGTTCTCTGCTCTAAAATATCGATTAAAAATATGTTTCTGCTCTTCTTCGGGTATGCCAATACCTTGGTCAATTACTTTAATGGTTGTTTCAGAATCTTGATCATCTACTTTTATAGCAATGGTAGTATCTTCTGGTGAATATTTAATAGCGTTATGTATTAAATTTGATAACGCCAATTCTAAGGTCTTCTCATCAAAATTAATATTCAAGGCATCGATATTTTCTGGGTAATCAATTTGTTGACCAGATTTTAAGAGCATGTTGCTATTGTACACCACCTCATTGACAATTTTACTCAACGGAAATTCTTCGACCCTGTAATTCACTTTGCCCGATTCTAAGCGTTCTACCGATAAAAAATCTGTAAGTATGGTATCTAAATACTTTACCTTGCTCTTAATTGTTGCCACGTGCTTGTCTCTTTTTGGCTGCTGATCGGTTTGGGTATATTTTCCAAGTAAGATAATAGAGGTGAGTATACTGCTTAAAGGGGTTTTGAATTCATGTGAAACTAATGATAAAAATCTGGTTTTTAGCTCGTTAAGTTCTTTTTCTACCGCCAGTGCTTCGGTTAATTGCTGTGTGCGCTCCTCAACTTTTTTCTCTAAATTTTCAGTGTAATTCTTTCTTTCGGTAATATCCAATATAAACGCTACAAAAACTTTCTTTTTACCTAATTCAGATAGTTGCAGGTGTATTTCAACTGGGTAGGTTGTGCCATCTTTTCTGCCGTGAATGGTTTCAAATTTTAATTTAGGGGTTTCTTCATTAAGCAAAGGTGAGATCAGATTTCTAAAGCTTGCTTCACTGAAATCGGGCTTAATATCTACCGGAGTCATTTCATACATTTCCTCTATGGAGTAGCCAATATTTCTTTGCGCTTCTTTGTTTACATTTAAAAACTTGAACGTTTCTGCATCAAAAACGAAAATCTCGTTGAGAGATTCATCAAAAATGCGAGCCCAGTGACTCAATTCTTCTTCTTTGTTCTTTCTTTCGGTAATATCGATTACCAAGGCCATAACATAGGTTGAGCCATAAAACTCGAAAGGATTCAACCCTGCCTCAACCGGAAATTCTTTGCCGCTTTTGGTAATGCCGTAAAGATCTCTACCATGCCCCATTTGTCGTTTATCACTCTTAGCAATAAACTTTTCTACATGCTTGCTATGACCGGCAAGGTATCTTTTTGGTATAAGAATATCTAAGGGCTTACCTAACAATTCTCCTTTTTCATAACCAAACATTTGTTCTGTTGACGAGTTGGTTGCCACAACGATTTGTTTGGCATCAACAACAATAATACCTTCTGAAACCCCTTCTGAGAGTAAATTGAAAATATCACTGTTTTTTTGAAAATCTTGCATATATCCAAATATATTGATTACGACTGATTTTTGTCATATGAATAGTGGGTTAAACGCCATATTTTCATATCCAAAATCTCATAAGAACATTAAAATGAAAAATACTGCGAAAACAATGAACGGTTTATATGAAAGCCTGGGCTTACTTTTTTATGCCGTAGCTATTAGTGATGGTACCGTGCATAGTAAGGAATGGGTAAAAGTAAAGGAATTGGTAAAAGAAGATTGGTTGTACGTTGATGATTTTACAGATCGCTACGGTACAGATGCGGCCAACCAAATTGAAATAGTCTTTGATGTGCTTAGGGAATCATCAAAAGGGAGTAAGGAATGTTTTGGGGAGTTTGTTGAATTTTACAAAATGCACCCACATGCATTTTCAGATGAAATAAAAGCCTTGACCAAAAAAACGGCCAAGGCTATTGCAAATTCATTTGCAGGAAACAACAAATCTGAACTTGTGCTTTTGGCAAAGATCAATTTGTTATTGAATTAAAGCTATATCATAAGCTTTTTGATATCTGGATCGGCATAGATTTTCTGTACCATATCACTATATAAGCTTGTGAATTTTTCATTTTGAGCCAAGTTGCCAAATAAAGATTCTTGTTTAATAAAAGCAAGAGGGTCTTTGTTGGTCTTACTTGCGGCTTGGTGCAACTGATCTTGCAAGGCGTCAATAATTTCAATGGATTCTCCATTTTTATTTACTCCCTTGTCACTGTAATAGCACCATGCTGCTATAACGAGAGTAGCATATTCAATACTGCCGCCGTTTGCTAAATTGTCTTCAATGGTGGCGATTAAAAATTTAGGCAATTTCGCAGAGCTCTCTGAGCAAATACGGCTAACACTATCTTTTATGTTAGGGTTTGCAAAACGCTCTTGTAGACTGTCTTTATATTTGGTAAGGTCAATACCCTCTAATTTATCTAGTACCGGCGTTGCTTCATTATCCATAAACGCTCTCAAATATGATACGAAAACCTCGTCTTCCATACATGCATTTATTGTTGGGTGGCCATGAATAGCACCTAAAATACCAAGTACTGAGTGCCCGGCATTTAAAAGACGCAATTTCATTTTTTCATAAGGCTTCACATCTGGTACAAATTGAACACCTACTTTTTCAAATTCTGGTCTGCCGTTAGAAAAATCATCTTCAATTACCCATTGTATAAATGGTTCGCAAGTTACTGGCCATTCATCTTTTAGGTCATAGGTTTGCTCTAAATAAGCTATGTCCGCTTGAGTGGTAACCGGTGTAATACGGTCAACCATGCTGTTTGGGAAACTTACTTCCTTTTCGATGTATGCCGCTAACTCCGCATCTTGTTTTTGTGCAAAAGTTAAGAGCATTTCTTTGGCGACATCTCCATTGTGCTGAATGTTATCACAAGACATAACGGTGAATGCCGGTAAACCTTCTTCTTTTCTTTTTTTAATGGCAGCCGTTAAAAAGCCATATATTGTTTTTGGCTCTTGTGCATGATTTAATTCATGTTGAACATCTTTATTTTCAAAATCGAACTCACCGGTAGCAGGATTAAAATTATAACCTCCTTCGGTAATGGTCAACGACACTATTTTTGTATCTGGATGCGCCATTTGATCAATGACAACAGCTGGGGTATCAAAACCTAGTTTAAAATCGACTATAGATCCTATGACTCCCGAGTCTATCTTTCCATCCGGATGCTTTACTATCAGCGTGTACATACCGTCTTGCTTTTGCAGTACGTCATGAATTTTTTGATCACCTTGTCGCAATCCTATTCCGCAAATACCCCAATCATGAGCATTTTCTTTTTCATGCAATAAGTGTGTATAATATGCTTGGTGTGCTCTATGAAAACCACCCACACCAACGTGCACGATTCCTATTTTAAGTAAATCTCTTTGGTAGGTAGGTGTTGGTAGCTTTTTGCTTATTTCTGCCAAACTCTTTGAATTCAACATGATTTCTTTTGTCATTGTTTTAGCTTGATTTTATAGATTTTCCACGTAATAATGCCCCGTAGGAAGTTACAAAGTACACTACGGTGCAAATAAACGCATAGGTGTAAAAAGTTTCTCTATTTTCAATATAGATGTTTTCATCGGCACTACTGAACAATACAATTCCTGCCAATATTAAAGTGATAACCAAGGCAATTAGAGAAACAATCTTTAAAACTTTAGTGAATAGGGTAGTGTCCTTTTTTTGTTTTGTTTCGGTTTGACTCTTTTCTTCTTGGTAGGCTATAATTTTTTCATTTCTTAATTTTTCTTTTTCCTTAGCTTCGGGGTATTTGTTTTTTGCACCATACTTACCTGCAAGTACCGTGTATACGATGATAGTGAACATCCATGTTGGTATAAACAGATAGAAGAATGACATAACGTTTAAGGCATTCAACCCAAACCCGAATACTAATCCTAATCCCCATGAAGCAATAGCAGGTGTGCTAAAGGTTAAATTACGATAAGATGACCAGTAGCGTGTATACCCAATTCTTGGAAAAATTTGGTGTTCGGCAAAGACAATCGCCCCAACAGGAACAACTAACAGACCAGCATAAGTCAATAGCGGTAGAATTTGAGAAAATACAAATGGGAAACATGCTATGGCAATGGTAATTATACCTACCACTATAGTTGTCTTTTTACGTGAATGTCTATGAAATATTGCTTGTGCAGCCAAACCAGCCCTATATAAGTTTGTAATTGCGGTTGTCCACCCAGCAACGATAACAATAACAAAACCAGACCATCCCAAGGCATAAAATGCAACATCTCCCGGATCTAGTTCCACTATGGTTTTACCTATGATAACTGCTGCACCTGCTCCCATAATACCTGCAGCTATCCATGCAACGAAGTGCCCGAACATCATACCCGTACTAGTAGCCAGACCGTAAGATTTCTTTTTTGCGAACCTTAACAATGCCATATCGATCAGTCCAAAATGGGTAATGGTATTCGCAGCCCATGCAAAACCAATTACTTCTATTAACCCTATACCGGGCTCGCCAGAACTATTGATACCGGTCCAAATAGATTGATCGCCTAGCGAAATTAACTCGTTCCAGCCGGTAGGTAGTGTTGTTCCTAAAACATCTAGAGACAAAGCTGGTAATAATACCATTGCTCCACTAGAGAACATCACAAATAACCATGGAGCGCATATGCCGGAAAACTCAGATACGGCATTAAAACCATATAATGCAATGGAAACCACTACAAGACCAACACAAAAAACAATGACTACAAACCACATATTGGTCGGGTACCAATTGAGTTGCGCAGGAATATCAAAAGCAAAACGAACCGCTGTAGCGGATACGGTTATCATTGCAGCGGAAATAACAGAGAAAATTATGACGTTAGCCCAATTGTAAAGCTTGGTCATGGAGTCTCCCGCAATCTTGTTCAAATAGGTATATAAACTTAATCTGGTGTCTACCGCAATTGGAGATGTAATGAACGTCCAACTTAACACGGCAAGAACATTACCGATCAGTAAACCCAAAATAATGTCCATTGTTTTTGCCCCTAGCGCTACGAAGGTAGCACCAATAACAAATTCTGTAGCGGCAACGTGTTCTGCAGCATATAGTCCTGCAAAATGCGTCCAATCGTGTAATTTATTTTTTGCAACTGGTAATTGCTCTTCGTTTAGTTTTTTTAATGCTGAATAATCGGTGTTGGCTGACATTAGTTGAGTTGGAAATTAAGTTTGTAAAACAATTGAAATTGAGTGCTGATTAATGACTCTGTAAGTCTTGGCATTTTTTTAACAGGGGTGCAATGTATTTAATTATTATACAAAGCCGTATGCCTTTTAACAGTTTTGTAATACTGTTTTGTTGAATAATCAGATAAATAATTAATAATGTATCAAAAACAACAGCTTATTTTTGGAAATCGGTAGTTTTTAAATCGTTGTCAAATTTTATATTGGTCCAATTTACATGGGTCCAAGGGGCATCGCTAACCGTGGCTTCCCAAGTTGATTTTTTGTATTTACGCTTGGCAGGTATCAACATACCATCTACTTTATCATATGCTACTATCATTAAATTAGGAGTTTCCATTGCTCCAAAATCTGCAACTGTAAATAGAAACTGATCAACTAGCTGCGTTTCTTTATTGATATACAATTGATAAATATCCGTTGGTTTTGAATTGCCAAAATCGAACGAAACCTTTACTATATCGTAATTCTCGTTGCTAGTATTTTTTTCACCTAAATATTCATAGTTAACGCCAGGATCCATTAATTTTTGGAACATAGTAAACCAATAGAAATTTGTGGGTCTATTAAAGGCAACTCTTTTTAAAGCAGTAGTGTCATAAACTACTTCACCTTCATTTTTTAACCAATATTCTTTACCATCATATCCTTGTTCAATAGTGCCATCAAAATTGCTTAATGTTCTTTCGTGCCTATCGTATTTGCCATATGATAATTCACCGTCAAAAATATATTTTTCGGTTGAGATATCGGTTTTACCATCTGCTGTTTGGTAAGTGTACGTGTAAACTACATCCTTTTTATTACGTAACTGTTTGTAGTTGCCTACCTTTTCAATCATTTTAGCAACAAGTTCATGTCCCTTATTTTCGTAGGGAGACTTGGCTGTACTTTCTTGTTTTTCTTTAGTTGTTTTCTCGTTTTTACATGAGAACGTTAGACAGCTAAGAATAATAATGCTTAATATTTTGTAATTCATGACAGTACTTTTTTTAATCTTAAAAATTCTTCCACCAGTCGGTGTAGTTGTTCACAGTGTCTTTCACAATAATCTCTTGTCCAATTTCAGGAGAAATAACATTTAGCTCCAATTCTTTTGCCTTTGCCTTTACCCGAACAATGGGATCTGTCCATTCATGTAAAGCTAGTTTAAAACCTGCCCAGTGAATCGGCATAATCTTACTAGCTTTTACATCCAAACCTGCTTGTGCTGTTTGTTCTGGCATCATATGTATATCAGACCATTGTTGGTTGTATTGGCCACACTCCATCAATGCTAGGTCAAAAGGACCGTATTTTTCCCCAATTTCCTTAAAATGTTCGGCATACCCACTATCTCCACTAAAATAGATATTATCTGTAGTTGAAGAAATTACCCACGAACTCCATAATGTACTTTGTCCGTTGTTCATTTTTCTCCCTGAAAAATGTTGCGCAGGTGTACAGGCTAATTTAATATCGTTCAACACAGTCTCTTGCCACCAATCCATCTCTGTAATTTTTTCTTTAGGTACGCCCCAAGCCTGTAAATGAACACCAACACCCAATGGCGTATAGAAATGTTGGGTCTTTTCTTTAATTTTTAAAACCGACTCATAGTCTAAATGGTCATAGTGGTCATGCGAAAAAAGTACAGCATCTATACTAGGTAATTTATCAATATCAATAGGAGATTCTTCATTGAAACGGTTACTGCCTAAAAGTGGGTGTGGTGCCGCCACCTTACCGAACATGGGATCTATTAAGATATTCTTATCGTTAATTTGTAATAAGAAGGTGGAGTGACCAAACCAGATCAATCTTGTTTTCCCTTTATAGTTTGTAATATTTGAAGCATCAATATGCTTTGGTTTCAAATCTATTTTAGGTCTACCATTTGGTACTTTTGTCGTAAAGAACTTATACGCCAAACTTAAGGTCTGGGGCAAACTCATATCTTTTGGTACATCATTGCTATTTCTAAATTTACCGTCTTTATAGTTTTTAGATAGCTGATAGATTTTTTGTTGTTCTTTTGAAATGTCTCCACCAAAACTAGGGTAGTAATTGGTGAATAGTAGGTATAGTAGTACCAAAACACCAATAATAGATAAAATTGCAACCATTACTTTTTTTAAAATTTTCTTGAACATTGTCTGTATCTCTTAAAACCTTAGTTGCAGATTCAAATCTCTTTCATCTAAGTTTTGAAGTCAAAATTAGGGAGATATGTTATAGTACGCGTATACTTTTTACCAATTCTTGAACACTTTTTAACGTTCTGCTCGTGTAATAGTTTTGTTACACAAAAAAATAGGGTCCAAAACGTATGTTTAGACCCTGATTTTTAATATGTTATTTCGATTTATGATTGCAAACCAAAAAATCGCGTTATGCAGTTTTGGTTGCTGTTTTGGAAAAATACTTTTTCTTCAACCAAAAAGAAACCTTCACTAAAAATATAAGTGCAGGTACTTCAACTAGCGGACCAATAACACCTGCAAATGCCTGACCGGAATTTAATCCGAAAACTGCTATTGCCACTGCTATGGCAAGTTCAAAATTGTTTCCGGCTGCTGTAAATGCTACTGATGCTGTTTTGTCATATTCTGCACCGGTGGCTTTGGTAAAAAAGAAACCGATAATGAACATTAAAGTGAAATAAATCAATAATGGTACTGCAATAATTAATACATCCATAGGTATTTCAACTATCAATTCACCTTTTAAGGAGAACATGATAACTATGGTGAATAGCAGAGCAATCAATGTCATAGGTGAAATTGCCGGTATGAATTTGTTGGTATACCATTCTTCGCCTTTTAACTTCACTAAAATCAGCCTACTTAATATTCCCATTAAAAAGGGTAAACCTAAATAGATAGCTACACTTTCGGCAATGGTGCCAATAGAAATATCTACGATTGCGCCTTCAAACCCAAAATAAGGTGGAAGTATGGTAATAAATATCCATGCATAAAAGCTATAGGCAAATACCTGAAAGATACTATTAAGTGCAACTAACCCTGCACCATACTCGCTACTACCATCGGCAAGGTCGTTCCAAACCAAAACCATGGCTATACATCGTGCAAGACCAATAAGTATAAGACCAACCATATATTCTGGATAATCTGATAAAAAGGTAATTGCCAGTATGAACATTAAAACCGGACCAATGATCCAATTTAAAATTAGACTTATAGATAGTATTTTGGTATTTCTAAACACCTTAGGCAGCAAAGCATAATTAACTTTTGCCAGTGGCGGATACATCATTAAAATCAACCCGATTGCTATTGGAATATTTGTACTGCCACTGCTAAATGAATTAATGAATTCAGGAAAGGTGGGGAAGAAGTACCCTATACCGACACCAAGTGCCATGGCGGCAAAAATCCAAAGCGTTAAATTCTTATCTAGAAAACTTAATTTTTTAGAAGCCATTTTTACTTGTTAATTTGTGAGAATACATAAAATAGTTCTGTAGCGATCTGTATACTTCTTTCAGCATATTTCTCTGCTTGCTGCGGTGTGTTGTCAAACGCCTTTGGGTCTTCAAAAGTGATAGGAACTCTTTTTTCCGCTCCAGCTATAAAGGGGCAACCACCATCTGCTTGTGAGCATGTCATGACTGCTGCAAATTGTGCTGACGGATTAAAAGGATCTTCATATGATTTAGAGAACCCAATTACCGGATGCTCGTTCTCAGAAAATTTAATGGCATAAACAGGATTACTGGTCTCTGATAATTTTTGAATCTGAAAACCTTGGTTCTTTAATGTCTCTGCAACCATAGGGAATAGGGCAGTAGCTTCTGTACCACCAGAATAGCAAGACACATTTTTAATACTGTAATAGTTTGCCATAGTCTGTGCCCAAACTTGAGATAAATGACTTCTTCTGGAGTTGTGGGTACAGATGAAATTTATTCTGATTTCTTCATTAACATTCGTTTTCTCTTGAATGAAATCTACCAATGGTTGTAAAACAACTTTACGATCTGCAGTAATTGAATCGGTATTTAATTCTTTTATTAAACTCTCAATTTCTGGTAATATATTCGTTTTTGTAGTAATCATGTTCTTTGGTTTATTTAAAGGTTAACAGCAATTTCCGTCAGGAGAACAACACGGTTCATTATTAATATCCGAAAGTTTTACTTTTTGCTTTTCTTCGGGAATACCACATTTGTCTTTTGCCAAACAATCTGTTTGTTTAGAGGTCAATGTAAAATAAGTACCGTCAAAATCTAGCCCAAATTTTTCAATGGTCTGTCCTTGGTATTCCACCTCAATTTCCAAATCATCTATCCCTAAAACCTTTTCCGATAGTTCAATAATATTGATCAGTTTTTCTGGGTGAAGCCTGTGGTCATAATCATTCGCATTCCATAATTGGAAGTTGGCAACTTCTTCGTTACGAACAGTACCACCGCAGTCAATAAAATTCTTGGTGATCTTACCAACTTCGGTAACGTGAAAATGATTGGGTACCAATTCACCATTTGGTAACTGAAACCCTATGGTGTCTAACTGTCCTAAAAGCTCTTTAATTTCTGATAGTCTCATAATGCTATGTTTTAAATTTTAATTTCTATTATTTATTTATCGCAATAAAACGATTAACTTTGTTAAATTTTTTTTAGCAGCAACTGTTGCTAGAGATATCTTGATCTAGAAATTGCGCCATAATACCTTTCATGCTAGACCAGTTGTCTTTATCAATACAATAACAAACGCTAGTACCTTCTACATTACCTTTTATTAATCCTAAATTCTTCAATTCTTTAAGGTGTTGTGATATGGTAGGTTGTGCCAAGCCTATTTCGCTGACCAAATCGCCACAAATACAAGTGTCTATCTTGAACAAATGCTGTAATATAGCAACACGTGCAGGGTGACCAAAAGCTTTTGCGAACATTGAAATCTTGTTCTGCTCATCGGTAAACATTTCTGTTTTTGCTAATCCCATATTATTAATATCAATTGTTTCATTGCAATATTACGATATAATGTTTACACGTAGCGCTAATTGAACGTTAAATTTACGTTATTCAATAGTTTATGGCTTATTGAAAGTAATTAAGATAGTGGTAGATATAATTCTTTTTGTTGCTTTCTAAAGGCTTTAGGTGTTTCGCCTACTGCCTTTTTAAAGGTTTTTGTAAAATATGAATTGTCGTGAAAGTTGAAGATATGTGCAATTTCTTCACAACTCATGTCGGTATACACCAAATACCTTTTTATTTCCATGATCAGCTTTTCATTGATCAATTCACTAACGCTTTTGCCCATAGCCTTTTTGGTAATACGGTTCAAATGCTGTGGCGTTACACAAAGTTGAGAAGCATAATCTACCACACTTCTATTGTACTTAAACTGTTTGTTGATCAACGATTCCAATGCTAATATGTGTTTGGTGTCTATATTCTTTTTGGTTCCTTTTGACTCTTCGTACAATCTAGATAGTTCTATTAAGATTAGGGTCAATTGCGCCTCTAAAGCATCATATTTTAAAGTGTTGTTAGAGTGGTATTCCGTTTCTAATCTTTTTAATAGTGTTTGAAACATGAGCAGATCTCCGTCTGTTAACTCTATTAATGGTTCTCTTAAAAATCTATTGAAAATGGGTAACGATTGTATCCATTGTTGTGCTCCGTGTTTTAAAATAAAGTCCGTTTGAAAAAGAATACCTATTCCGGCATCTTTAAACTCCCCTTTAATTTTTATTACTTGCCCAGGGCCACAGAAGTAAACGGTATTTTTTTTAGGGGTATAGTTATTATTATCAATACTTATCTCACAATTGTCATCTACGAAAAAAGAGATACCATAGTTTATATTTCTAAAAGGATTACCATTCTTTAAATACTCGGGCATATTTCTTGCTTTTAAAAGTATTAAACCAGGATGTATGGTGCCATTATGCATTCCATCTTCTTTATACAGCTCTGGTATGCCTATTTGTGGTATATCGTCCATAGGGAAATGGTATAAATTAATCAATAATTTACTCTTTTTATGAATAAAATTGGCTCAGTTATTCGCTTAATGTTCTAAAATTACCATAATAGGATGTTTTATTACCATTTTGGGTATTATTCCTAAACTAACTTTGCCGCTTAAAATTGAAAAATTAATTATGATACGCAAATTTGAAATTAGCATGAAGCATACCTATTTATGGCATTTTCTTAAAGGTCTTTCAATTGTTTTATTGGTTGTTTTAAATACTAGTTGTGGTAGTGAAGAAAAAACCGCAACAAACAAAATTATTAAGGTTAAAGTGATGAACGTTGGCGAGGGGTCTAATAACTTATCCTCTAAAATATCGTATAACGGAACCATTGAGGCAGATGTGTCTATAATGTCCAGCTTTCAAGTGTCGGGCAATGTGCTCAATGTACCTGTTCAAATTGGCGATTTTGTAAAAAAGAACCAACTAATTGCACAAATAGATGCTTCTGTTTATAGTAGTCAATATGAGCAACAACGAGCTCAAGAACGTTTGGCAAAGGAGAATTATGAGCGTATAAACAATGTATATCAAAAAGGTAGTATTGCAGAGATTAGAATGTTGGAAGCTCGTTCGAAATATGAGCAAGCACAGGCAGCTGTAAAAATGACCTATGAAAATGTACGTCATACAAAACTATATGCTCCAATGGACGGTTATATCAGTGATAAAATGATGGACGCCGGCGATTTGGCACAACCTGGTCAACCGGTCGTGGAAATAGTGAATATCAACTCCGTTAAAGCGGTACTTCCAATTTCAGATGGTGAAATCAACAGCATAACCAAAGGCGATTCCGCTACCGTAAGTATCCCTGCTTTAGACGATAAAACTATTGTAGGATTGGTTGATGAAGTTTCCATTCAGTCAAATCAAGGCTCGCCTGTTTATACAGCTTATGTGAAATTGAATAATGCCGACAAGCAAATAAAGCCCGGTATGACTTGTAATGTGAGTTTTATAGAAAAGTCTACGCAAAGTGAGAATAGCGAATCGGTTATTGTTATTCCATCAGAAAGTATTGCGGTTACAGAAGACGGTAAAAAGTTTGTGTATATAGTCAATGAAAACCAAGCAGAACGAAAGTATGTTGAAACCGGTGCTTTGTATGATAGCGGTATGGTCGTAAAAAAGGGTCTTGCCCAAGGGGATAAATTAATAGTCTCTGGCTATCATAAATTAACTCAGAGTACACCGGTAGAAATCGTAAATGACGCTAAGTAAGTTGAAGATGAAGAAAAAAAGCGGAGCAATAGATTGGGCATTTAAACATTCTACTTTCCCCATTGTACTGGCGTTATGTTTGGTGTTGATGGGTATTTACGGACTTTTAAATATGCCTAGAAACGAATTTCCAGACTTTACTATTCGGCAAGGTTTAATTATTGGGTCGTACCCTGGTGCTTCTTCCGAAAAGGTAGAGCAAGAACTTACGTCTAAGGTAGAAGAGTTTCTGTTCGGATATAATGAAGTAGATAAGACCAAAACATATTCTTATTCCAAAGACGGACTCATGTATATCTACGTGGAGATATCAGACAAAATAGATCATAATGCCACTGAGCAATTTTGGAACAAACTAAAATCTGAAATATTGATCTTTCAGCAACTTGAACTTCCACGGGAAGTACAGGGCGTTATAGTAAATAGTGATTTTGGTAGTACGGCAGCCTTAATTCTCGGGGTGCAATCCGATACCAGACCTTACAAAGACCTTCAGCGCCATGTAGAGGATATTGAAGATGAGTTAAGGCAGATCGATAACATGGCTAAAATTTCGCACTCTGGCGGACTTACCGAACAAATTGCCGTGTATGTCGACCAAGATAAATTGGCCAATTACGGCATTACACCTAACAGCATTGCCAGCAGTTTACAAAACCAAGGCGCCGTTGTAAGTGCGGGCACATTGGAGAATACAGAAAAGGAAAGACCTATTTATCTGGAAACTTCCATGACGACAGAAGCTGATATTGCAGGTCAAGTCATAAAAACTGAGCAGAACGGAAACATTATACGTGTAAGGGATGTTGCCCGTGTAGTACGTGAATATGATGATCCAGATTCTTATTTAACCATTAGCGGTTCTAAGGGTATGATCATTACCTTAGAAATGGCTAAAAAAGGAAATATAGTTCAGTTTGGAGAGGAAATAGATGAGCGCCTTGATAAAGTGATCAGGGAAATGCCGAGTGATATTAAGATTACAAAAATTGCCAATCAACCGGAAGTGGTAGATCATTCCATTAGTCATTTCATGAAAGAGTTTGGCTATGCATTAATCGGTGTAATCATCGTTACATTGATATTGCTACCGTTTAGGGTGGCATCTGTAGCGGCAGCAACGATACCTATTACCATATCGGCTACACTAGCTGTTATGTATTTTATGGGTATAGAATTGAACACGGTAACTTTGGCTGCTTTAATAGTGGTATTGGGTATTGTGGTAGATGACCCTATTGTAATTATTGACAATTATGTGGAAAAATTAGATGAGGGCATGTCAATACCAGATGCGGCCATTAGTAGTGCCAAAGAATTGTTTCCTTCTGTATTTACGGCAACCTTGGCTATATCTGCGACCTTTTATCCATTGTTGTTTTTTATGGAAGGGGTGGCATCCGATTTTATTAGTGCCTTTCCATATGTAATTATTATTGCACTCACATTATCATTGATCATATCCATTTTATTGGTTCCCTTTATCAATTCATTATTCATTAAAAAGGGATTACATGATAATCCTGAAGAGAAAGGTAAAGAAGAAAAGAAATCGATGTTGGATCGCCTTCAATCGTTTTTTGACAATGCGGTCAACAAAGCTATGGAGCGCTATAAACTAACCATTGGTTTAGGTATTGCAGCTATTGTAGTGGGGGTGATGCTTTTTGGAGGCATTAGTCAACAATTGTTTCCAAAGGTAGAGCGTAACCAATTTGCCATAGAAATAAATTTAACCCCTGGATCAAGTCTCGATGAGACTACTAAGGTGGTCAACGGATTGGAGAAAATTTTAAAGGCAGATGAGCGTGTAGCATATTATACCAGTTTTATTGGTGAAGGTTCTCCTCGTTTTCATACCCTGTATGCGCCTAATCTTCCTTCCAAAAATTATGCGCAAATTTTGGTAACGACAATTTCAGAAGATGCAACTGTAGAAGTTTTGACCGAATATGATCAAAAGTATGCAGATATGTATCCACATGCATATTTAAGAATGAAACAGTTGGATATGGCAGGTACAACTGCCCCAATAGAGGTTAGAATTTATGGTAATGATATTGACCAGCTTAAAAAGTATGGTGATACCATTATCAACATTGCCCGAAACACCCAAAAAACGCTTTGGAGCAGAACCGACTTTGGTAGTATGAAAGAAGCGGTGAAAATTGATGTTAAAAACAACGAAGCAGCCAGATTAGGTTTAAACAATAGATCCATAGCCAATGCTGTGGCAGTCAATACAACGGGTCTAAAAGCCACTGAGGTTTGGGATGAGGAATATGCGATAGATGTAAAGATCAAAAATGAAAATCAGCATGAACAGAACGTGTCAGATTTACGTCAATTGTCCGTTATTTCTCCGCAACGACAAGTAAAGGTTCCGTTAAGACAGGTAGCCGACGTTACATCACAATGGTCGCAAGAGCAGATTACCAATAGAAATGGAAACCGTTGTCTTACCGTTCGTGTAGACATTACAAAAGATGCGGTGGCCAACGAGGTACTTGCAGAAATGACACCCAGAATAGATGAAATTGAATTTCCCGAAGATCTTAGAATTGAGTACGGTGGGGAATATGAATTGCAGATAGAAAACAACGAACCTATGGGGCTTTCCCTTATGCTAAGCGTTGTGCTTATTTTCTTGATTCTTCTTTGGCACTTTAAAAACTTTATGCACGCGTTGTTGAGTTTTATTACCATGCCACTAAGTATTTTTGGTGCGGCATTAGGGTTGATTCTTATGCAATATCCTTTCGGATTCACTTCATTTTTAGGCTTGCTTGCCTTATGTGGTATTGTGGTAAGAAACGGTATTATATTAATTGATTATGCAGATGAATTAAGGCATGAGCATGGTTATAGTGTAAAGAAGGCTGCTATTCTAGCTGCCGAACGACGTATGCGTCCTATTTTCTTAACATCTTCTGCCGCTGCCGTAGGGGTTATACCAATGATCGTAAGTCGTTCGAGTCTTTGGGGTCCATTGGGTACCGTTATCGCATTCGGACTTATGTTTTCAATGGTGCTTACCTTATTTGTGCTTCCTGTTTTATACTGGTTGTTCTTTAGAAATGATGATAATGAAGCCACAAAAGAAGTATCGGTCAATGCTAATGTTTAATAGTAGAATTTAAGTAATGAAACATATAAAATCATATTTATACATCGGTATCAAATTACGAAGTACGTTAACAATGGTTTGTGCATTAGCCCTATTTGGTAATGCCTTTGCTCAAGAAATTACATTAGAAGAAAGTAAAGAAGCAGCTTTAAAACATAGTAATGCCATTAAAAACGGATTGTTGACTATTGAGAAATCTGAAGCTTTTAAGCGAGAAATGGTCGCTAATTATTTTCCGAATGTAGAAGCTAGTGCATTAGGTCTATACGCACCAAATGACCTTATAAGTCCAATTGAAGGTATATTACCTAACGGATTGGATAATATTTATAATGCCAGTGCCACGGCCACCGAGGTTATTTATGCGGGTGGAAGTATTAGAAATTCCAATGCATTGGCAGATATACAAATGCAAACATCACAGATTCGGGCAGAGCAAGCCGTAGATTCTGTCTTATTGGTAACGGAGAACAAGTTTTGGCAGCTCGTGCAATTACAAGAACAGCAAAAGGTTTTGGAGACCAACGAGACCTATTTAGATGAGCTTTTAAAACAGCAGCAAGATTTGTTGGAAGCAGGACTCATTGCCAAGAACCAATTGCTGCAAGTAAAGGTGAATCGTAGTGAACTGCTTTTAAACAAAAGTAGGTTAGAGAATATGCGCAAATTGGCATTGTTGGATTTTTCACTGTACGTTGGGGTGGCCTATTCGCCAAATATGAAAGTTGCAGCCAATTTTGACCAAACTACGGTGCCTGATTTTGTATACAGTGAGCCAGATTTGGATCTATCGGGTAATAGTAATTTTGAGCTTCTCGAAAAATCGATTACTGCAAGTGAACTACAAACTAAAATGGCAAAGGCAGATTTGTTACCGTCTTTGGCAGTTGGTGTTAGTGCGGTAGAGTTCGGTGCTTTTGATGATGCTATAGATAGTCAGTTTACCGGTTTTGCCTTTGGGTCATTAAGTATTCCTATTTCTGAATGGTGGGGAGGCGGAAAACAAAGATTGAAGCAAGAAAAAATACAGGAAGAAATAGCCCAGAACAACAGAATGGATGGCATTGACCAATTAAAACTAGCTATTACACAAAGTTGGTATGATTTACTTAATGCTCATGAACAGATTCAATATGCGCTTGAAAATAAACAGTTGGCAGAAGAGAATTTAAAAGTCAATAGGGATAACTATGATAACGGACTAAGTAACCTTACCGATTTGTTAGATGCTCAGGCAATGGCACAAAATGCCCAATCTAACTTGATAGATGCTTATACCAACTATGAAAATAAAGAGATTGCGTTCTTGTATAGAACCGATCAGTTGGTGATACCGCCTTTAGAAAGTCTTAAAGATTAATACCGTGTCTTTTAGTGGGTTTTGAAATTAAGAAAGGAAAATCTTTGGGGATAGATTTTGCTAGTTTAATAATTTAATGGTGTCTTTTTAACCGAATACATTAAATCAACAATTTCTTAACTTAAACTTTTGAAAATGAGTAATTTCTATGTTACTTTTATAATAGAATAAAATACTATAAAAATGGCATTGAAAAAAGAAGTAAAAGGTAAATATACATTAGTAACTTTCACCGTGGCGGAAAACGAAGCTCCTAGTACGTCGAACGTAATACTATTGGGAGATTTCAATAATTGGCAAACAAATGACAGTTCTTTTCAAATGGAAAAGAAGGGTGGTAGCTATGTTAAGAGTGTAAAGCTTGAGAACGGTAAAAGTTACGAGTTTAGATATTTGAGTGAAGATAAAGGTTGGTTCAATGATCATGCTGCAGACGCTTATGTTCCTTCTCCATATTTTGGTATAGATAACGGTGTTGTTGATTTAAGTGCCGTACCGGAAAAAAAGAAACCGGTAAAAAAAGCAGTTGCAAAAAAGACTACAGCTAAAAAAATCGTTTCTAAGGCTAAAAAAGATGATTTAAAGAAGATTGAAGGTATAGGACCTAAAATCGCCGCTATTCTGACAGAGAAAGGTTACGGTACATTTAGTGCGCTTAGCAAAGCCTCTGTAAAGTCTTTGGAGTCAATTTTAAAAGCAGCCGGACCTCGTTATTCTATTCATAAGCCAGGTTCATGGCCCAAGCAAGCTAAATTGGCAGCATCCGGTGATTGGGACAAGTTAAAAACCTTACAGAATAAATTAGACGGTGGTAAGTAATTTATCGTCTATTTGATATTTTGATATAAAAAAGGTCTCAAGTTTATGCTTGCGACCTTTTAATTTTAGTAGGATTAGAATAACAACTCCATCCTTTTAAAAATATCAGTACTCAATTTTCAAATATAGTTTTGGCAATAAAGATTCTTTCTACTTAGTTATCTCCTCTGCCCAAATATGCTCTTATAGAAGATATTTTACCTTCTTTGTTTAGGGTAATAACATCAACAACATACAATTCTTCTGTAGTATCTACGGTGATTTTTAGTTCTGCGGCAACCGTGTTCTTATTTTCATAAGTGGACAGCACTTCAATTTCAATGGTGTCTGCATTTTCAAAGTTTTTACGAGTTTCTTTTAACGCATTCTCTTTTCCTTCAACACGAATTTTCCAGTCTCGTAGTACAATATCATCAGAAAACATGGTTTCAATACTACTTAAATCTTTATCAGCATATTTCTTTAAATATGAAATTGATATTTCTTTATTGGAAATTTTAGTCATAACTACCTTTTTTTCTATCATAGCAGAAAATTATTTTTTCTCAAGATAAAAAATCCGATACGATTATATAAATAGCACGTAGTAAATTGCCATAAATCATTTGCATTATCAGCAAACCATTGTTTAGTCTATAAGTATTTTATAAACTCCGGTTTCGGTGTCGAGCTCGAACTCGGCATTGGTAATCGTAATTTCATTATAATCGGTATAACTGCAACAGTCTGCCAATTTTCTTTCGGCATCAACATAAAAATTAAAGAGTTCGTTTTCAGCAATACTAACCTCTAAATTTACAATTTCTGTTTCCCAACCAATTGAGTTCACCTGTATTAAATTAAGTTCGTTTTCTGATATGAATGAAAATTCTATGGTTTCATTATTCAAGCTATTGATTATCTCAATGTCATCGGACTCAAAAGTGTTATTTGTAAATAGGTTTTCTCCACTCGCTTGGTCTATAATTTCAAAATGAAAACTTTGGGGAGGGGTAAAGCATTCTCCACAATCATCGTCAATGCAACTTTGAAAAATTATTGTAAAAAGTATTGCCAATAAGTAAACTTTTTTCATTTATAGTTTTCTTTATAGATGTAATCCTTTTAAATAGTTGCGTTCAAAAATTAGATAGTGTTTTGATTTGTATATTGTTAGCAATTTTTGCTACGATCTTCTTAACTAAAAATGGCAAATGCTTTTTATCCCTTGTGCGTGCTAGTCTTTTCTGTATACTTTCCCGCTAACTTGCCAATTTGTTTTAAAGCATCTTCGATTTTTTCGTTATAAGGTTCAGAATAGCTAATTCTAATATAATTTTTATAATATCCATTTGCTGAAAAAATTTCACCAGGTGTAATTAGAATTTTTTCTTTCAACACTTTTCTATAAAACTCGTAGCCATCAAAAGACGCTGAAAAGGCTATCCAAAAAACATATCCACCTTTCGGAATTTCAACATTAATTTCAGAAGGAAAATAATTTAAAATTGCATTTCCATATTTTAACATATTCAAATGCAGCTGTTTTCTAAGACTTTTTAAATTCAAGTCAAAACGTCCTGTTTTCATAAAATCTACTAAAGCTGCTTGTGTAATGCTATTTGTACCTAAAGATAATAGACGTTTTTGCTTAGTAAATTCTTGCGATTTGCTTCCAGTTATACAATACCCGATTCTAAATCCGGGAGCTAGAGTTTTTGAAAAGGAAGAACAATAATAGACAATACCTTTTGTATCAAACTGTTTTAAAGTGGCTGGTTTGTTCTTTTCAAAATATAAATCGCCATATACATCATCTTCTATAATATTAATATTAATCTTTGTTGCTATCGCTACAATTTTTTCTTTGACTGAAGTATCTAAAGTTACGCCAGTAGGGTTATGGAAATTAGAAGTGATTAAGCATAAAGTAATTTGCTTTTCAATTAATACCTGTTCAAAAGCTTTACTGTCAAAATTCGAAGATTGGTTAAAGTCATATGTATGTATTTTAACATTCTTGTTTTTTAATAATGAAATGATATTATAATAACAAGAGTCTGCTATTAGAATATTATCTCCGTTTTCAGTTAAAATATTTATACAAATTCCAATAGCTTCTAAACAACCAGCTGTAATAATAACATCATCAATTGAGTAGGCTTTATTTCCATTAATGATTTGTAATAGTATTTGCTTTCGCAATTCAATGGAACCAATAGGGTTTTCATATGGAATTAAATTATGCTTATTGTGTAAAATAGAAGTTTGTAGCGATTTATACAGTTTTTTTATAGGTAGCATTTCAATAGAGGGAGTTGCAGAGCTAAAATCGACCTCAATATCACCTAATTTTGAGCGTTCTATTTCCTCTATCATTTCATCTACATTTTTTGCCTTTGTAGCTGAATTTTTAGTGCCAGTGATTTTTTCTTTTAAGTGTTTTACTTTTTTTAATTGCGTAGCACTTAAACTTACATAGTAACCCGATTTATTTCTGGCTTCTATTAAACCTTTAGCTTCAAGTTCGTAGTAGGCTTTGAATACAGTAGAAGGACTCACTGCAAATTCATTACAGGCTGCTCTTACAGAGGGTAATTTATGACCAACTTCAAATATTCCATGATGAATTTTTTCTTCAATGGATTGCGCTATTTTTTCAAACTTAAAATTATTCATAATTGGAAATCTGATATGGTGTAAATATAAAAATCTGAATCTGTTTTTTCTTATTTATAAGTTAGAATTTTGGCACGTAATTTAAACTTTAAAACAGATGAATAGAATAGCTTTTATAACAGGTGCATCATCAGGTATTGGTAGGGCGACTGCCAATATTTTTGCAAAGAATAATATAGACTTAATTATTTGTGGTCGAAGAAGAGAAAAACTAGATGAATTAGCATCAACACTTAGTCAGCATGTAAAAGTACATGTCTTATGTTTTGATGTTCAAAACTTTGAAGAAACAAAAGATAAAATAGATAGCTTACCAGAATATTTTAAAAATATAGATGTCTTAGTAAATAATGCGGGTGGAGCTCATGGTTTGTGTAATTTTATTAATAGTGAGATTGCTGATTTAGAAAGCACAATTGATTCCAATGTGAAAGGACTACTCT
Source organism: Maribacter litoralis (assembly GCF_003075045.1). Taxonomy (GTDB): domain Bacteria; phylum Bacteroidota; class Bacteroidia; order Flavobacteriales; family Flavobacteriaceae; genus Maribacter; species Maribacter litoralis. The sequence continues at coordinate 124,265 of NZ_QCZD01000007.1, forward strand.
ATATCTCAAAATTGATAATTCCGCATATGATTTCAAATAATAAAGGACATATCATTAATATGAGTTCTATTGCTGGAAAACAAGCATATCAGAACGGTCTGGTTTATTGTGCTTCCAAAGCTGCTGTAGAATCAATTAGTAAAAGCATGCGTTTAGAACTTGTTCCATTTGGTATTAAGGTTACAAATATTGCTCCAGGGGCAGTTAATACCGAATTTTCATTAACTCGTTTTAAAGGAGATAAAAAAAGTGCAGATGCTGTTTATGAAAATTACCAGCCTTTGGTTGCCGAGGATATAGCAAAATCTATTTTTTATTGTATTGATCTCCCTAAACATGTTCAAATTGCCGATATGACTATTTTTCCTTCAGCGCAAAGTGCTGCAACAACAGTTTATAAAAATTAGCTATGTGCAAATTTAGTTTTGAGTCGTTTGCCAACAGTATTGTTGGAACTTGGAAAGGTGAAGGTTCAGGAATATTTCCAACAATTAAAAATTTTGAATTCATAGAACATCTAGTGTTCAAAAAGGATGAGGAAAGGGCTATTATTCATTATGAACAAAGAACTTGGCTTAAACCAAGTTCATCACAAAAAAGAAGAAGCTCTCATTGGGAATCTGGCTTTATTTCATTCGAAAATGAGGAACAATTTTGCATGAACAATGTACATGAAAATGGTAGAATGGAATGTTTGAATTTGAATGAAATTAAGATGTCAAAAGATTCTTATCAGCTTTTGTTCGAATCAAGAATACTTATTAATGACGATAGGATGGAATCTTCTAAAAGAGAATGGAATTTTGAAAATAGAACATTAAACTATGAAATGTTTATGGGAACAAAAACAGTACAACAACAACTACATCTTAGAGCTTGTTTAATTAGAGAAATATAGTCTGTTTTTATAATTAGAAATTTTAGCTTAGGCAATCGGTCTTGTGTATGTTTTCGTTGCTTGTTTATGCATTAAAGTTAGTAATGGGTTATACAAATTTTAAGTATGAATCTCAGTAAATTGTCGGCAACTAGTTTTATTCGATTTCAATTGTTTCACCATCATTCGGTATTCTTGCTTTTTCGATTAACCCTTGTTTTTTAAGTTCAGTCGCAAGTTGTACTCTTGTCGTAGGGCAGTGGTTAACCGCTTCTAAATGATTTGCAATTACAATTCCAGGTGCGTTGTTGGTAAATGTAATAATATCATCCATTGTCATTAGTAATGGTTTAAAAATATCTAATTGAGCAGTTCCACAAGCGACTACGTTGATGTCGGGCTTATACTGTTTTAAAACTTTGTCAACATTTTCTGTGTAAACGGTGTCGGCACTTAAATAAATAGTTTTCTCATTTGGCAATTGGATATAGAAACCCATAACGTTACCCATTGGTTTCGCAACAAAACCATAACCGTGCCTTGCAGGAATACCTTCAACAGTTCCTCCTAAAAAATCAGATTTTTTCCAATAATCAACAGTTTCAACTACATTAAGACCTCGTTTTTTTAATGTTTGTTCATCCTTAATGCTACAAGTAATAGGGATATTATTTGTTTTTAAAAATTCTTCTGCCTTTTTGTCTAAATGGTCTGGGTGTAAATGTGTTATTATACAATGTGTTGTTTTATTCACAATCTCCATTGCATTATTTGGTAAATCAAGAATTGGATTTCTTTTAGGTTTAAATCTGAAAAGTGTAAAAGGTGGTCCGGCAGTTCCTTTTTCTCCTAGCATTGGGTCAACTAAAATAAATTGGTCTTTAGCCTCTATGACCATTGTGGCATTTCGTAAGTGATGTATTTTCATAATTTTGTTTTAAGATTCAAAATTATAATGAGATAGTTTTCTTTTCATTGATTTGAATCAAGAAATACGCTTACGGATTCTGCTTAAAGTTTCAGGTGTAATATTTAAGTAAGAAGCAATATGATATTGTGGAATTTTTTCAAGCCAATTTGGTCTGTAAATGAAAAGTTCATTGTACAGTTCCTCCGGACTTTTGGTTAATCTATTGTATTCAAAAAGTTCTTTGTTTCTAAGCAACCGTTGAAATGATAATTCAATAAAGGATTTTCCGCAGTCGTACTCCTTTAGCAGTTTTCTAAAGGAACTTTTGTCGATTGCAAGAAGCTCAACATCACTTAAAGCCTCTTGATATTTTTTCGTTTTAGTATTGGCGTTAAAAGAAGTTAAATCAGTAATAAACTGAGGTTCGGTAAAGAAGTTAATGTTGGTCTCTTTCTCTGAAGTTGCATAATATTCTCTTACGACACCTTTATTTAAAAAGCGCAATTTTTTTTCTTCTGTTCCGGCGCTAAGAAGTTGCGTTCCTTTTTTAATTTTTTCTAATTTGAATAACGAAAGTAACTTCCGTAAGCCATCTTTATTTAATGGATATTCGGTTTCAAAAAATGACGATATCTCTTTTAGCTTGTTGTTCATTTAGCTTGTTGCCAACGGTTGGGGCTATGGTTTCGTTACGGAATCGTTAGCGAGGACTATTCCGAGATAAACAAGCCATCATTGCAAGATAAGAATTTGCGTTTAGGAAATTCCGACGCAGTGGATAATAGCTCTTGTTGGCAAATGACTTTATAATTTTTTATCCATAGAAATCCCTTTTAGAATCATTTCCATTCCCCAACTTAACAACTCTTTAGATTGCTTATTATTTAATCCACAAACGTCTTTGGTCACTATCAACGGTTCCATACCCATTAGAACAGTTAACAGATTTGATAATTTGTTTTTCTCCTTTTGGTTAAGATTGGAGTCTTTGAGGGCTAGTTGTAGTGTTTCTTTTCTCCTCGCTCCACGTTTATTATTGGCGTTATTTGGTTTTATTACAACGCTCAAATATTTTCTGAAAGCATTTTCGTTATCTATTGTGAAAGAATTATAATATTCTTGTATACCTAATAGTCTTTCCTCTATATTGAGATGGTATAAGGCTTTGTTAATAGTTTCAGAATCTTTCGGTATATCTAAGGCAGCTTCACTTGTTAATATATCTACATTTGAGTAGTATCTATAAATTGTGGCACGGGATATTTTAGCTTTTTTAGCCACATCTTCTAGAGTAAACTCCTTTCCCTTATCAATGAAATATTTTGCGCTGGCAATGATTTCTTTTCTTGTTTCTAACTTTTGATTTGCTCTACCTGAGCTAAGATATTCATCATTCATAAGACAAATATCTTATAAATATTGTTAAATTAAAAATCTTATTTTATATTTGTAAGACAAATGTCTCATAAAATGAAAAACGCAGCAACAAAATGGATACTAGGTCATAAGGTTACGACCTATGATACTTCAGCAGATTACGATTTAATGATGGGTGAGAGTCCAGCAATGGCGCAAGGACCTCCTCCTCATCTACATTATTCTTATAAGGAAGTATTCTTAATAGTAGAAGGTGAAATGGAATTTATGGTCGATGGTGAAATAAAGATTTTGAAAGCAGGAGAATCAATAGATATTTTGCCAAAAACATTACATACGTTTGGAAATAATAGTGATAAACCTTGTAAATGGGTTAATATTCACAGTCCAAAAGGGTTTAGGAAGTTCTTTGAAAATTTAGGAATTCCAATAACTGAAAATAATGCCTTAGAACGTTCGATTGCCCCAGAGGTTATTCAGAAAGTTATACAAACGGCAGCAGATTTTGACATGTATATAAAGGCATAATATACGATTTCAGCTTGTTGCTAACGGTTATGCTAATTGTGCGGAGGCAAGGAAACTTTTCGTTTCCGTTTGTGCACGAAGCTAAAGCAAATTGTTTAGTATTTTTTCAAAAGCTAAATTCATTCCCGATAGCTATCGGGATTAGCGACATCATAAATATACACAGACCTTTCGGTTTTGCCCTAAAGTCCGCATTACGTTTGACATTGTTGTGCGTAGGCTTTTTTCATCCAACCGCTCTTCTTGGATACGGTTGCAATTCTTTTTTTAGTCCTTCTATGACTTTTTGCAATTGCGAGTTATCCATTTTACAGTCCACAAAATAATTTTTTTTGTCATCTGCACTCTGAGGTCTAGATTCTAAGTCAAATTTTATGCGAACAGTTTTAAAGTCCACTCCAGCTTTGATTAGCTCAAATGCCAAATTTGGCTCGATAAAATCCAAACATTCATATTTTGGCGTTTTGTTTAAAGATATTTTTTCGAACCACTCTACTATTTCTATTACATCTCCAACCAAAAGTGATGGGTCAACAGTTTGCCAATTTCCATAGTCACTTTTTACATTTAGATAAATCAATAACCAGTTAGAATCATATTCGCAATTCGTTATTTTAGGAAACTGATAATTCGTTATTTTTAATTCTACAGTTTGGTTATTAATGCCGTGAAATATCATTCAATTTCGTATAATTTTTAGCTGTTCGTTAAGAGACATAGTTTACAGAAGTTAAAGATTAGACTTTACACTAAATTAGTTTCTAACCTTGTAGATTCTTGTTTGTTTCTTAGGTTTCTTTGATCAAAGAAACCTAAAAATACATTTCTGTAAAAGACTTTCCAAATGCCGTTACCTATATCCTCAATAGCTACATATTTTCCTTTCAGAGCCGCTGACACATATACCCAGTAATATGATTTCCATCTTACAGCTCCACTTTCGGTTACTTTAAGAACCTTATATTTGGTATCATAGTCAAAGTTTGGTATTCTTTCTGGAAAAGGTCTGGTAGAATAGTCATGTATATCCGCTGGTGTTTTCATGTCCAATGCTTCATGTGGTCTTATGTTATTGTACTCTTTTACAAAATGGTTCAATCGACGTTGTTGTGCCTTTAAATCAAATGCAGAAGGTTTGGCACATGCCGCTTTCAGATCACGGTGCATACGTTCATGCCTTCAATTTTGTTGCGGACTGGCAGGGTCGGAAAATACAGGGTAAATGCCAAGTTCTATAAACCAATAGGATAGCTGTGTAAATCTTTGAATGGCCCTGACCGAACCAAAAGGACTTCCATTGTCCGTGTGTATTTGTTTGGGAATGCCATATATTCTAAAAACCCTTTTAAATTCAGCCTTGGCGGACTTTAGGTTTTCTTTATAGTGACCTTTGGCCGTGAACAGGAATCGGCTTCTGGAGTCGGCAATAGTAAGTGGATGACAATAGATTTTATTGCCCATCAAGAATTTTCCTTTATAATCTGCACTCCATACTTCATTACAGGATTTAGGATCGAAAATAGGGTGGACCGGTTTTACTCTTCTCATCCTTTTTTGAGGACATACCAGACCGTTTCTTTTAAGGATATTATGAACAGTGACCACAGAAGGCACTTCTTCTTCGTTAAATTCTTTAAACAATAATTCCCTTATTTTTTTAGCGCCCCAAAGCTTGTATTTCCTTTTTAATTTTAGAATGCTTTCAACGATATTTTCCTTGGTAGCGTTGGGATGTTTTCCAGGAGCTCTTGAGTGTTCTTTTAGCCCTTCAAATCCTTGGTTTTCAAATCTGCTTATTAACTTATAAGCTGTCGGTCGAGAGATTTCAAAACTTTTACATAATTCCGTTATAGTGTACTTTCCTGTACGCCATTCACAAATAAATTCGATTTTTTGTTCCATTGTTGTTGTTACTTTCCAAGGCATGATAATTTGATTTTCATCTCAAATTAACTCCTAAAAAAGTGTAAACGATGTCCCTTTAACTTTGTAAACGATGTGCCTTTAACGTACCTAGCTTACGCACAACGTCTCGGCTATGGTTAGTACGGGAATTAAAATTACTGAATTTCCGATTAAGCACTTAGCCAAAACTTTTTATTTTGTTTTATCTTTTATTTTAAAGCCAAATCAAAAGATTTGGCGGACTTGGTTAAAAGCTCTAAACTTTGGATTAAGCACCAAAACCCGTATTAATTATAGCCATTGTTGGCAAATCGTTTTTATTCCGCAATCAATATTTTTTCCATTTTATAATCCTCAACAGAATGTCCATTCGGGAACGAGTTAATAAGCGATTCCACTATTTTAAATCCATTTTTTAGATAAATGTCAATCGTATTCTGGTTATGTTGGTTAACAATTAGCTCAATTTTTTCAATTCCGTTATTCGTCGCAAATTCGTTAACATATTCCAACGCTGTTTTTCCGATTTTCAACCCACGAAACGATTTTAAAATATATAGTTTGCTCAAAATTAGTTTTTTATTCAGTTTTTGAATTCCTAAATATCCAACATTTTTAGTGTCAAAATTTAAGAGAAAATAACTAAAATTCTCATTTTTAATTTGTTTTCCAATTGCAATTCCGTCAAAAAATAATCGGTATGTTCAGCAGGAATTATTGGGTCATAAACTTCGTGCAAAATCTCTTTTGCTAATTTTTCAATGATTTTAAATTCAAACGTGTTATTAGCTTTGTTAATTTCAATCATTTTGTAAAGACACTTAATCTATTGGAAAGATTTCAAAATCTGTATATTCTTTCCAATTATTAGTCCATTCTTCAAATAATTCAGGTTTATTTGTTTCCATAAGTTGGAAACAAATACTCTGTTCTTTATTAACCCAAGAATTTAAATAGTAAAGACCCTCAGGAAGCATTCTTCCTTTCTTATTCCATAATTCATTGTTTTTCTCAAGGCAATTAGGTTTGAATTTTTCAACAACCATAAATTTTTTCATTATTCTCTGTTTTAATGTTTGCCAACGGTCTAGTATAAGAATAGTAGCGGATTTCTTTGCACTAACTTTTCATTTAAACACAGACCTTTCTTATTATTATTTCATTTCGTGTTAGCGATTAAACCGCTATTATTTTTATACATTGTTACCTGCTGGCTTTTAACGTATTGGTCAATAGTGTTTTGTTTGTCGGATTGATAACAATAAACTCGTAATGAGGATATTTTTCTCCAATTTTTAATCCGCAACATTTTTTAAATTTCTTTCCTGAATTACAAGAACACTTGTCATTTCTGCCAATATTTCCATAATCAGATTTTTTTATTTCTCGTTCGCTAACTTCTAAATCCCAAATTTCAAAGGGTGAATGAATGTGGGCGAATAAATAGTCAATCGTTTGGTAGTTATATTGGTCAACTTGCTCGCCAGTTTTTTCGTCTTTTAAAAACATCACAGAATATTTGTTTCCAGGATTTTCAACTAGCGATATTCCCAATACTTCCGCTTCTGTTACAATTCTATGGCACATTTCTCCATTATAAATTTCTCCAATAATATGTCCACAAGGGTTTCTAATAGAAATCTCTTGATTACAAATACTGCATTCTTTTTTCTTTTTCAGAGCTTCCATACTTGCAAAAAGCCTATATGGAAATATTACTTGTAAATTTTTTACAGACTTCTCAATGTGCCATAAAAAGAACTCTTTTTTATTGTAGCTGAAATGTCTCTTTAAACCGCTTATGGTAATTTCAATTCTCTCTAGTTGACACCAACCTTGATAATATGACTTTTCTTTGAGTAATTTAAAAGCATTTTGATATAGTTTATGAACTTCTATAATTGTCTGACAAACCCAAAGTTCTTTAGCCTTTTCTTGATTATTTTCTTTTACATAATCTTCTTTCTCTTTCTGAAGTTCATTGTGAAGTTCTGCTAGTGTATCATATGTTAATTGATGTATGTTGTGAAGCCTACTCTTCATAATCTTTCAATGATTTTAAAACACTATCAATTTCGGAAGCAGGACCTTCATAGCTTATGTTTTTAGATTTTCCAACGGAATCGACAACAGTAACCGAAAATTTTATGTGAGTTGGTTCTAAATATTTTTTGTCTGATAAATTACTTATATGATTGTTTATTGTTGTATTTGTCGATTTATCAATAATTTGAATTTGCGGTTTGGTATTATCTTCTTTGATGTATTGGTCATAAACATATGCAGATAATACATTAACAAATACTGCTATTGCAACAGATTTTACTAAAAAATTCCCAAGACGTTTATAATCGCTGTAAAAGGCAAATTCTTGATAATCTTCATCTTTAATACAAATATCTATCGTTTGATTTGCCGGAAGGTTTTCTTTAAAATACCTTAAAATATTTTCAGTCCCAATTGGAAACATTAAGGGGTTTTGCGTGTCTCTTAAATTTTCGAAAGGAATTAAAAGAATAGATTTATCAGTTAATAATTTCTTCAAGTCCGCTGTAACAAATTCCTTGTTAAGCCAAGTTTCAAAGTTGTCATTTGTATCGTTTATTGTTAATTCCATTCGTAGTGTTTTTTCAGCTTGCAGGTAACAATCATATATGAGTACAATTGCACATATACCCCTATTATCGAGGAATATGTGTAATAGTTTTTCTGCTCACTAATATACTATTAAAGAATAAACCTACAATTATCAACGCACTCTCCATTACGGAAAACCATAAAGGCTATAAATTATTTAAGTCTGCTTAAGAAATGACTAAAAACAGCGAACTGACCAACCATTTTATTTTTTATTGTTAAAAATAAGTGGGTCTTACCCAATTTATAAGTCTGAGGAAGATAAATACCATCGGGCTCGCACAGGCGAACAAGGTGATGCACCTCTCGGCGATCGCCTACAACCTCAAAAAGTACCTGAAATTCGAGAACGAACACCCGAAAAGTGGGGCAGGAAAGCTTGCCCTGCCATTATTCGTAAAAATCATGGTCCATTACGTGAAAAGCCTTTCTCCTGCGCACGGAAAATTCACGTTCAACTTCTAGCTTAGCATAAAAAAAGCCCCTTAAAGAGGCTTATATCGATAGTAATTATCTCTAATTATTGGCTTGTGCAACGGTTACTTTTGTTGTGTTTAGTTTTTATTTTTCAGCCTCTGTGTCCACATCAAATTCGAAGTAATATTTTCTACTTTGCGAGGGTATAATTGAGTCCATATATTCAAAGCCGTAAAAGTCCCAAACATAACCTCTAAGCTTATTTTTTCCAGGCTCATAGAATGTTCTTCTAAATACTGCACTATGTCGTTTATCTTTACTTTCAATCCATTTCTGATTTAGCGAGTCAATTTCTAAGTTAGCAAAACCTTCAATATCGATTTCATATTCGTTTGATAAGTCCTTTTTCAAAGGTTCATCTCCTCCCGTTTGCAATACGACAAATATTTGCGAATTTTTTTCAGCGAATTCTGAGTCCAGTAATATTGCCATTGCTTTAATTGGCTCGTTAATCTTAGACGGGGTCAAAAGTTTAACGACAACTTTTGGTTCACTTGAGTTTCTCTCTTTTCCTTTTTTTCCACATCCAATAGCAAGAAGAACAAGAAATATAATTAAGATGTTTCTCAAAGTTTTCAATTTTTTTTCAAATTAAACACAACGGTCTCGTATAACAGTCAGTTACGGGTTAAATTAGTTATTATTTTCTTTTATTCACTAGCGTTAGCAATTCCGAGTGGATTCGTACGTAGTCGAATCCGCCGTAATTGCGATTATACATTGTTGTGGTGCGTTTTTCATTATTCGGTCGCAATGAAAATTTCAACTTCTGACTCTTCTCCGTTTTGGGACTTTTCTCCATAAACTTCAAAATCCGCGGTATATTTTCGGTTTAGTTCTTTGTCTTTTGCCCAAATCGCTTGCCAAGATTCAACTACCGCATTCGGCATTTGTCCTTTTGCAACAAACTTCTGATATTTCCCACCATTGAATTCTCGTCCAATTAGTTCGTTTGGAACTTTGTCAAGTGAGCTCACTCTTTGTCCGATTATTGTTTTATATTTTCCTTTATAATCAGATTCGTAGTCGGTGTAAATTGAATAAATTTCGTCACTTATTTTATTCGGAATTTTGCTCGGAACATTTTCACCATAAAATTGCTCCCAAAGTTCGCCTAAATCCTCGGCAGATTTTCCGTTTTCGTTTGTCGTTTCTGTTTCTATTCCGATTATTTTGAAATTTTCAATTAGTTCCATTTTCTATATTTTCCGTTCTGTAATTTAGTTCGTTTGATTGTCCGCTTAACTTTATTGTTTAGCACGATTTTTTGGTCAAATGCACCATAACGGTTTTGTGTATGAAAAGTAGCGTGTAAAAAGACACTAACTTTTCGGATTAACACAGAGCCGAATTTTTATATTTTGTTTTTAACTTATCTATTTTTAAAAGCCAAATTTAAAAATTTGGCGGTCTTTGCAAATAAACACAAACCTTTCGGTTAAGCACTTATTAGCTATGTTTTATACACCGTGTTGTGCAACGTTATTTGTTTTTCATAATGGCTTTATAATCATTCTCAATTCGTTCAATTAATATTTTTCCGTGACAATTTTTATAATTTTTATTTCCGCCACAGATACATTTTTTTCTCAAATTCCCACCATTATTAATGTATAGTTCTAGTTGTGATTTTAAATCTTCATATTCATAAATAATCTTTCCAATATGTGGCTCTATTTCTAATTCCCAATCATTTTTTCGTTTTCCAAGAGAATAAAATTTACTCAAAGTTTCACAGACTTTAATAAAGTGGTCTACGACTTTGTTTTTTGTAATATTTACTCGGTAATTATCAATGATTTGACCTTTATATTCAAAATCGTTGTCTGAGACGAACATAATTTCATCAAAGTCAATTTCTCTTGGTGTTATATCAATTAACTCCTCATTATCGTTTTCCCAAACAGCGTGTCGTTCCGCTTCGCATAATATATTCGTTTGGTAAATAGCCCACCCGTAATGAACTTTTCCTCCGTCAAATTCTACTTTTTTGTCAACATTTCCGAAACAATTTAAAGGTTCAGAATATTTTTCAGTTTTCACAGGAACTTGTTCAGGTTCAAATTCCGAGTCAATCTTTTCGAGAAGCTTTTGTACAAACTCGTTCTTCTCTTTCGGACTTGTAAAAATTGATTCCAATAAACTCTTAATTTTCTGGTTCGTTAATGTTGCACAACGTTGCGGCTATGATTAGTACGTGCTTTGTGCACGTGGATTTTCCATTGGAAAATCCGCCGTAACAAAGTACGTACTTTGCTGCAATTAAGCAATTCCCTGCGTATTGATTATAGCCCGTGTTAACTAAAGTGGCGACACGGCCGAGTAAGCACATACTGGTTTCGGTTCCGTTTTTTCTGCGTCCAGGTCGGAAATCGGTCCGTCTGAATTTTATTGTTTAATTGCTTTGGAAATGGAACTGATTCCGGTTTTAAAAATTCCGGTCTAATTTCGGTTCGGAAAGAATTGTGATTTAAATTCCGTCTGTTTTTAAGTAATTCGGGGAGCATTTTAAAACTCGGACCGAGTAAGAATTTTTTCCGTTAAATTTCCGTTCCAGCATATTCCGACCGAGTTATAGTTCCGTCCGTAAAATTGCTAAAGATGCGCAAGATTTACATCCAATTATTTTTTGGAGCTATTTTAGTTAACAATGGTATATGTGGACAATTGCACATATACCCCTATTATCGAGGAATATGTGTAATAGTTTTTCTGCTCACTAATATACTATTAAAGAATAAACCTACAATTATCAACGCACAGTCCATTACGGAAAACCATAAAGGCTATAAATTATTTAAGTCTACTTAAGAAATGACTAAAAACTGAGAACTGACCAACCATTTTATTTTTTATTGTTAAAAATAAGTGGGTCTTACCCAATTTATAAGTCTGAGGAAGATAAATACCATCGGGCTCGCACAGGCGAACAAGGTGATGCACCTCTCGGCGATCGCCTACAACCTCAAAAAGTACCTGAAATTCGAGAACGAACACCCGAAAAG
>NZ_QCZD01000007.1:136080-140279 GCF_003075045.1 Maribacter litoralis
CCCAATTTATAAGTCTGAGGAAGATAAATACCATCGGGCTCGCACAGGCGAACAAGGTGATGCACCTCTCGGCGATCGCCTACAACCTCAAAAAGTACCTGAAATTCGAGAACGAACACCCGAAAAGCGGGGCGGGAAAGCTTGCCCTGCCATTATTCGTAAAAATCATGGTCCATTACGTGAAAAGCCTTTCTCCGGCGCACGGAAAATTCACGTTCAACTTCTAGCTTAGCATAAAAAAAGCCCCTTAAAGAGGCTTATATCGATAGTAATTATCTCTAATTATTGGCTTGTGCAACGGTTACTATTGTTGTGCACAGGTTTTATTCGGTCAAATTTGGACTCTTGAACTTTATCCGTTTTCCAAATTTCAATTTCATAATAATCTTCTCCATCTAGTCCATCTTCTGAGAGTTTATCTAAATTCGAATAGTATATTCTAACTCTATAGATTCCGTTGTCCATTTCAATCCGTTTTGCATCAGGGAAATATTCCGTACATCCAATTACAACTAGCTTTCCAGATATTATAGATAAATCAGATTCATTAATTTGAAAGACTTGATTCAAGTTTTCTTTTAATTTTGGTTCTGAATCACAAATTTTAAGAATTACAGGAACGTCCATATTTCGCACAGTTCCAATTCCGATTCCTTCAGGAGTAAAAGCAAGAAAATTATCAACTGAAAATTGGTCCCATGCATCCCCAAAATTTGGGTTCATATTTTCATCATAAAGATGAAACTGAAAATAATCTGCAAAAATTTCTAATTTATATTCTTTCATTTTTTCAACTTGTGCACAACGGCTGGGCTAAGTGTAGTGCGGGGGCAAGGAAACTTTTCGTTTCCGTCTGTGCACGAAGCTAAAGCTTTTGGTTTAGTTTTATTTTTCTTGTCCAAAGCTAAATCCACAAGATTTAGCGACATTATAAATATACACAGACCTTTCGGTTTTGCCCTAAAGTCCGCATCACGTTTAGCATCGATGAAAAAGCAGCAAGTCAAGTATCTTTAAAGTTCACTAAAACAATTAAGATATGAACACTCAACAAACTGCTTTCCCGAAGTTATACATTGGTATCGATATTCACAAACGAAGTTGGAAAGTACATTGTGCAACAGATCTGTTCGCAGGTAAATCTTTCAGTATGTCACCCGACCCAAAGCAATTACATATTTATGTTTCAAAACATTTCAAGGAGTATGAAGTTACCGTAGCTTATGAAGCTGGTTGTTGCGGTTACCACGCTCATCGTTGTTTTGAGAGTTACGGTTGGCGAAGTCTGGTAGTCAATCCTGCAGACATTCATAGAAAGGGCAAAGAGAAACATACCAAGACCGATAAGATAGATGCGCAGTTGATAGCGAGAGAGTTGAAGGATAACCGACTGCAGAGTATCATAGTGCCGGACAGGAAACGTGAAGAACTTCGTAGTCTGTTCAGACGCAGAAATGACCTTGTAAAGGATTTCAGAAGGGTCAAGAGCTATATAAAGATGCAATTGTTGCATTTCGGAATCAGGGAACCTGAAGAGTTCGACAATGACCATTGGAGCCATAAATACAGAAATTGGTTGGATGATATAATGTTCGAGTACCCAACGGCGAAGGCCACATTAGAGAGTAGAATGCGTTTCTTCCGTTTTGTGGACCAAGAGCTTCGCGATGTGTCCACACAGCTAAGAAGGTACTGTAAAGTAAATTATAAGAAGGATTATCTATTACTGAGAAGTATGAATCGGAGGTATCGTGGCCTGTGGCATATTATGTGAACTAGGGGATTTAAGACGTTTCAACAACATTAAACATTTGGCAGGTTACATAGGTCTGGCACCAAGTATGTACCAAAGCGGAAACAGTCAAAGGACAATGGGAATGACCCCACGTGCAAACCGCTTATTGAGAAGTTATTTTGTAGAGGCATCTTGGCAAGCGATACGTGCAGACCCCGTAATGCAGGCCTACTATCGTAAACATCAAGGCAAGAACGTAAAAAGTATCATTGTCAAAGTAGCTAGAAAGCTACTAAGTAGAACCTTGGCGGTAATTAAAACAGAAGTTCCATATACCATTGGGGTTATTGAATAATAAGCAGAAAAACTAATAAAATAAAAATCATAACAAAGCTCTAATATAGTAGTGAGAACCGTATCACAAAACAAAACCCGTGACCTGTACTATTTAGGATCACATTTTTAGCAAGTGACCGGTTTTATTATAATTTATAATCATACAGATGCCGGTGACGTTTCAAGTTTCGAACCGATCACACATAGGAGTGCGAGCAAGTTATATTAAAAGAAAAAAAGGTGGTTTAAGGCAAAAAAGAAAATATTAATTAACTTTAAGAAACTGGACTAAGGCTTTTCAAAGGAGGCATTGTTAGGCGGCGTATTTTTATTCCACTCTTTGGATTCCATAGCCTTTCTTTTCCAGTAAATTTAAAATTCCATTTTCGCCTCCCAAATGTCCCATTCCGACCGCAATAAATATTTTATCCTTTTCAATTAGGGATTCTATGTCCTCAATCCAATTTTCATTTCTTTTGTCCACTATCATTGTTGTAATTTCTTGCCCCATTTCCTTGGGCATACGCTTGTAGAATTGACCTATTGATTCGGATTTATATTGTTCTAGACTTTCTTGATAGTCCGAAAGTATTTTATCTTTTAAGTAAGCATTTTTAGGTACTTCGATGTCCCTGACCTTTTTCATTATGTCAAGGATTTCATCAGTAGATTCGAGTCCGGTCAAGTCTATTTCTGATTGAAACGCCTTCTCCATTAATTCACTTTCCATGCTTATGAGTTCGTCTCCGTATTTCTCAATGATGATTCCATAACTTTCCAGAAAAAAAGCAGGCATTTCAAAGTCGGCAAATTTTTGTTGTTCTGCTTGATTGGTTATGTCCCTTTCTAATGCAAGAATATTACATTCTTTAAGTTTAGAAATAACATTTTCAGATAGCTCCATTTCAGTCCGTGGGTATAGATGGATTGTACCGAAGATAAAAGATTCAATTCCGCTTTTAGATTCAATTCTCCACAAAATTCCCGATTCAAAATTTGTTTTTTTGTATTGGTTACAAGATGCCAAAAGAAATAAAAGTGATATTTGAAGAAGAATTTTTTTCATATGACGCCTAACGGTTAGTATATGAAAAGTAGGCGATTAAGAAATGTAAAACTTTCAGTTAAGCACATAGTTTGATATGAGCCAAAAGCCTTGGAATTATTACTGTTTTGCCTATTTTTTATATACATTGTTGTAGCCAGTTTTAATTCCAAATTCCATTTGATTCAGTCAAAACAACAGGGTTTTTATCCGTAATCAGTATTGTCTGTTCGTGTTGAGTTACATATCCACCTTTATTTCCAACTAAAGTCCAACCGTCATTTAATTCTACAGCAACAGTTGATTTTGTAGAGATAAAAGTCTCAATAGCTACAGTCGTATTTTTTTTAAATCTTTCTCTATTTGTTCTAACTCGGTAGTTTAAAATATTTTCAGGTTCTTCGTGCAAACTTCTTCCAACTCCGTGACCCGCTAAATTTTTAATCACTTTGAATCCAGACTTTTTCGCTTCAGTTTCTATTAAATGTCCAATGTCGGCTATTTTTACTCCTCCTTTAATATTATTAATTGCTTTATGTAAAATATTTTTAGATGCATCCACGAGAGGTTGATGATTATGAATGTCTTTTCCAAGAACAAAAGAACCACCATTGTCAGACCAAAATCCATTTAACTCAGCCGAGACATCAATATTAATCAAATCGCCTTCTTTCAATATTTTTTTCTCAGATGGTATTCCGTGAGCCGCTTCTTCATTTATACTAATACAAGTGAACCCAGGGAAATCATAAGTTTCATAAGGTGCAGATTTAGCTCCATAACTTTTTAAAATCTCACCACCATATTCGTCTAATTCTTTAGTCGACATGCCAATTTTCGCATATTCTCTCATTAATTTTAGTGTAGTTCCAACAACTTCACTAACTTTTTTCATTCCGATTAATTCTGATTCTTTTGTTATCGACATTCTGTTTTGTTTTAATTGGCTACAACGGCTCGGCTCGTATGTTTGGTTCTTAGTTTGAAGATACTATAATTATATAAATAAGGAGATTGATTAAGCGGTTGAGCTAGATACATTTTTTCGATGATGTCGTTTCATAGATTAACAAATCTTCTCAA
>NZ_QCZD01000008.1 GCF_003075045.1 Maribacter litoralis
AGGTGGCCATGGCGACGGGGCCCACCCCTTACCATTCCGAACAGGGAAGTTAAGACCGTTTGCGCCGATGGTACTGCTATACCAAGTGGGAGAGTAGGTAGCCGCCTTTTTCGAAAGCCCCTTACAGTAATGTAAGGGGCTTTTTTTATGGAATATATTCTAATATTTGATTTACCTTTTAGTATAATATCCTCAAATCTAACGACTGTAATAATTGCTGTTTGCATTTAAGAAAAGCTCCGATAGGGAGTCATTATTTATAGTAGTTATTACCAAAAGATTCAGGAGGGGCTAGGTGGGAGATTTACTAGAGTATTAATTTATAATAAACCATATTAGACATTTAAATGTATCAAACAAATGTTGTTAGTCTATTTACGATAAAAAAAGCCTCTACTATATAATAGCAGAGGCTTTTATGCGATTGATAAACGGGATTATACCCTAGGCAAATCTCCCTCACCTTTTAATGGTAATGCAGTTTCTCCCATTAAATATTTATCTACGTGGTGTGCGGCTTGTCTACCTTCGGAAATTGCCCATACAATTAACGATTGTCCTCTTCTTTGGTCTCCAGCGGCGAAAACTCCAGGGACATTGGTCTTATAATCGTTTTCAGAGGCTTTGATATTGGTTCTTGCATCCATTTCTAAACCTAATTGACTTGCAACCGTATTTTCAGAACCAGTAAAACCTAATGCCAATAATGCGAGGTCACATTTCCATTCTTTTTCAGTTCCTTCAACTTCTTTTAATTGTGGTCGCTGTCCTGGGGTTTTGATCCATTCCACTTCAGAAGTTATTAAACCCGTAAGATTACCATCTTTGTCACCAATGAATTTTTTAGTTGATATGCTGAAGAAACGTTCTGCACCTTCTTTATGTGAAGAACTAGTTCTTAAACGCATTGGCCAAAATGGCCATGGCTGACCTTCTGGTCTGTCTTTAGTTGCCATAGGCATTATTTCAAAATTCGATACGGAATTTGCTCCATGTCTAAATGAGGTACCTATACAATCTGACCCTGTATCACCACCACCGATAACAATAACATTTTTACCGGTAGCTTTTATTTCCTCTCCTAATTCTTTGATGCCATCTACACGTCTATTATTTTGACCAAGAAAGTCCATTGCCTGAACAACACCTTTTAGATCTGCACCTTCTATAGGAAGATTTCTTCTAACCGTAGCACCACCTGTTAATACAATGGCGTCAAAATCATGTTTTAAATCATCGGCTTTTATATCTACACCAATATGTACTCCACATTTAAACGTAATACCTTCTTCTTTTAAAACGTCTAAACGACGGTCAATCACATTTTTTTCCATTTTAAAATCTGGAATGCCATAGCGAAGTAATCCTCCTGGTTTTTCATCGCGCTCAAAAACTGTTACATCATGACCGGCTCTGTTTAATTGCTGTGCGGTAGCTAAACCTGCAGGACCTGAACCAACAATTGCTACTTTTTTTTCTGTTCTCGAAAGCGGTGGTTTAGCTGTAATCCATCCTTTTTCAAAAGCAGTTTCAACTATGTTTTTTTCAATATTCTCAATACTTACGGGATCTTCATTTATGCCTAATACGCAAGCTTCTTCGCATGGTGCTGGACATAATCTACCCGTAAACTCTGGAAAATTGTTTGTAGAATGAAGAATTTCACTCGCTTTATCCCATTTGCCACGATATACGGCATCGTTGAAATCCGGAATTAAATTACCTAATGGGCAACCACTATGGCAAAAAGGAATACCGCAATCCATGCAGCGAGCTCCTTGGTTTTTTAATTCTTTTTCCGGCAATGGTACCGTAAATTCTTTATAATTTTTTAAACGTTCCTCAACCGGTTCGTATGCTTCAATTTTTCTGTCGAATTCCAAAAATCCTGTTATCTTTCCCATGTTCCGATCTTAAATAGTTTGTAAATTTTCTTTTTCTAATCTAATTAAAGCCTGTCTGTATTCTTCAGGTAGAACTTTAACAAATTTTGGCAGGTATGATTCCCAATTTTCTAGAATACGTTGAGCTAAAGGACTTGAGGTAGAATTATAATGACTTTCAATTAAATCTTTCAGCTGCTTTATATCTGCTGTTTCTGTAACTTCTAATAAGTTTAGACCTTCTAGGCTGCAACGCTGTTTAAATGTCTTATTATTATCCAATACGTAAGCGATACCGCCACTCATACCAGCTCCAAAATTTCTACCTACTTCACCTAATATAACGGCAACACCACCTGTCATATATTCACAGCCATGATCACCAATACCTTCAACAACTGCCTTTGCGCCTGAATTACGAACGCAGAAACGCTCCCCTGCTTTACCGTTTATATAGGCTCTACCAGCAGTAGCACCATAAAGGGTTACGTTACCAGTTATCACATTGTCCTCTGGAACTATAGTAGATTTTTCTGGTACTTTTATAACCAATTTAGCTCCTGAAAGCCCTTTACCTAAATAGTCATTGGTATTTCCATTAACTACCATGGTCAAGCCTCTTGTTGCAAACGCACCAAAACTTTGACCAGCGGACCCTGTGAAATTTAAACGCAAGGTGTTAATTGGAAGTCCTTCTGCACCATATGTTTTAGAGATTTCATTACTAATAATGGCACCAACGGCACGATCAGTATTACAAATAGGGTAATCTAGGGTTAATTTTTCTTTTCTAAATAAAGATGGATTAGCTTTTGCAATAATGTCGAATTCTATTGATTTGTCTATATCATGCTTTTGTTTTTCGGTGTTATAGAATTTGGTTCCTTTAGGAACATCAACTTGATGAAGTATTGGGGTTAAATCTATACCGGCCGCTTTGTAATGATCAATTGCTTTTTTTCGATCTAGTTTTTGAACTTGACCAACCATTTCATTTATGGTCTTAAACCCTAATTGTGCCATAATTTCACGTAATTCTTGTGCTACAAAATACATGTAGTTTACTACGTGTTCTGGTTTACCTTTAAATTTCTTTCTTAGTTCAGGGTTTTGAGTTGCAATACCTACAGGGCAGGTATTTAAATGACATACACGCATCATAATACAACCTGAGGCTACTAATGGAGCAGTTGCGAAACCGAATTCCTCAGCACCTAAAAGACATGCAACGGCAACATCTCTTCCGGTCTTTAATTGTCCGTCACATTCCAGAACAATTCTATTTCTTAAATCATTTAATACTAAAGTTTGTTGTGCTTCGGCAATACCGAGTTCCCATGGTAAACCTGCATGTTTTAAGGAAGTTAAAGGAGATGCTCCTGTACCGCCATCAAAACCAGAAACCAAAACGACATCTGCCTTTGCTTTTGACACACCTGCCGCAACCGTACCCACACCAACTTCAGAAACAAGTTTTACGTTTATTCTTGCCTTTCTATTGGCAGATTTTAAATCGTAAATAAGTTGTGATAAATCTTCAATGGAATAGATATCGTGGTGTGGTGGTGGTGAAATTAAACCTACATAGGGAGTTGAATTTCTAGTTTTAGCAATTTCTGGATTTACTTTTGGACCAGGTAATTGACCACCTTCACCAGGCTTGGCACCTTGTGCCATTTTAATTTGTATTTCTTTTGCGTTGGTCAAGTAATTGGAAGTAACCCCAAATCTACCGGAAGCAACTTGCTTGATTGCACTGTTCTTCCAATCTCCAGTTGAATTTTTGTAAAATCTAGTTTGATCTTCTCCACCTTCACCTGAGTTACTTTTACCACCAATACGATTCATGGCGATTGCTAAATTCTCATGTGCTTCTTTACTAATTGAGCCATACGACATTGCCCCGGTTTTAAACCTTTTAACAATTTCTGTCCAAGGTTCAACTTCTTCAATTGGAATAGGGTCATAATTAGAGAATTCAAAAAGACCTCTTATGGTCATTAAGTTTTTTGACTGCTCGTTAACCATACGTGAGTACTCCTTATAAGTATCTGGCTCATTGTTTCGAACAGATTTTTGAAGTTTGGCAATAGATAATGGATTGAACATATGTTTTTCTCCATCTCTTCTCCACCTGTACTCACCACCGATCTCTAAATCTAAATTAGCATCAATATGTTTTTTGCTAAAGCTCTTGTGATGACGAAGAGCGATTTCTTTTTCAATCTGGTAAAGACCTATACCTTGAATACGAGTAGGGGTATTTGGAAAATACTTTTCAACCACTTTAGTATTTATACCTATACATTCAAATAATTGAGAACCACGGTATGAGTTTAAAGTAGAAATACCAATTTTGTTCATCACTTTTAGTATACCCTTACCTATGGCCTTGTTGTAATTTTTAATAGCCTCATCAAATGTAAATTCAGTAATGTCATGCTCTTCGATTTGCTCAGCAATGATTTCATTAACTAAGTAAGGATTAATAGCACTTGCACCAAAACCAAATAATAATGCGAAATGATGAACTTCACGTGGTTCAGCAGATTCGATAATAACACTTAGTTTAGAACGTTTGCCCAATTTTTGTAAACCACTGTTTACGAATGAACAAGCTAATAGCGCAGGTATAGGAGCCATTTCTTCATTGACATTTCTGTCTGAAAGTATAATGATGTTTGCACCCTCGTCTACTGCTTTAGACGCTTGGTTAAGAACAGATTGCAAAGCATCTTCTAAGCCGTTGTGTCCTTGTTGTATCGAGTACAACATAGGTATTGAAATAACCTTGTAATCTGGACTTACATCATAGTTTTTGATTTTGTCCAAATCTTCCTTGGAGATAACCGGATTCTGTATTTTAAGTTTTCTACAGTGTAATTCTGAAAATTCAAATATATTATGGTCGCTACCTAAGGTTAAACTGATGTCAGTAATTAATTCTTCACGTATACCATCTAACGGTGGGTTGGTGACTTGTGCAAAAAGTTGCTTGAAATAGTTGTAAATTAATTGAGGGCGTTGAGACAAAACAGCTATTGGTGTGTCAGACCCCATTGATCCGATAGGTTCCTTACCGGACTTTGCCATTGGTAGAACGATCGTATTGATATCCTCTAAGGTATAACCAAATACTGACTTCCTTTTTTCAAGCGTTTCTTCACCTAAAAATAACGGACAATCATTATAAGGTATATCCTTTAAATGTACCAAATTGTCATCTAGCCATTTTTTATATGGAAATTTTTGTGCGATGTTTTCTTTAATTTCTTCATCATTCACAATTCTTCCCTCTTCCATGTTTACCAAGAACATTTTACCCGGTTGTAGTCTTCCGTGAAAATCTACATTTTCAGGAGTGATGTCTACAACACCGGTTTCAGAAGACATTACTACGTAATCATCTTTAGTTACCGTATATCTAGAAGGTCTTAGACCATTTCTATCCAAAACGGCACCAATGTAATTACCGTCTGTAAATGGTATTGAGGCAGGTCCGTCCCATGGTTCCATCATACAGGAATGGTACTCGTAGAAAGCTCTTTTTGCCTCTGACATTTCAGGATTTTTTTCCCAAGCTTCAGGTACTAGTATCATCATAACTTCTGGTAAGGATCTGCCTGTCATCAATAGTAGTTCAACCACCATATCCATTGTTGCAGAATCAGACTTACCAGGTAATATTATAGGAAGTATGTTCTTGATTTCATCACCGAACATATCACTTTGTAATAGTTCTTCTCTTGAGAACATACGAGTAACGTTACCACGTAAAGTGTTTATTTCACCATTGTGGCACATGTATCTAAATGGTTGTGCCAAATCCCAAGTTGGGAAAGTGTTTGTGGAGAAACGTTGGTGTACCAATGCTAATCTGGTAACCACTCGCGGATCCATTAAATCTGAATAATAAAGACTGATGTCCAAAGGCATTAAAAGCCCCTTAAATATAATTATCTTGGTAGATAAGCTAGGAACATAAAAGAATTTGTTTTCAGATAATTTTGAGTTGATTATAGTATGCTCGGTAATTTTACGGGCAATGAAGAGCTTTAAGTTAAAGTCGAAATACTCTTGTTCTTTATTTTCTTTTGCTACGAATATTTGTTTCACAAAAGGTTCTGTTTCTGCAGCAATTCTACCAGGAATAGATCTATTGACAGGAACGTCTCTCCATCCAAGTAATTTTAACCCTTGTTTTTCTATGTTTTCTTCAAAAACTGAAATACAGAAATTACGCTGGTTCTCCTTGCGGGGAAAAAATATATTACCAACAGCGTATTCACCGGCTTCCGGTAAATCAAAATTACAAACAGCTTGAAAGAAGTCATGTGGAATATCAACTAATATACCTGCACCATCACCTGTTTTACCGTCGGCACTTACTGCACCTCTATGTTCTAAACGTTCTAATATCTCCAACGCTTTATGTATAATGTCGTTGGATTTTTTTCCTTTAAGGCTGCAAATAAAACCAGCCCCACAGTTGTCATGTTCAAATTCCGGTAAATATAATCCTTGCTTCTTCATTGTCATAATTTGTGGTATTTCTTCAAAAATATCAATTTAATTGAATTATATTCAATGATTAGAACAAATTCAAATATTAAATTCAACGAAACAAATAAAAGCTTAAAAAAACTATAATTACATATTTTTAAAACCTTCAATTTATCATATTGATAAATTTAAGTTAATAATATGAAAATATAGGGGTGAAGATGGGGGTAAATGGCGGTTTATATAACTTTCTAACAATTATGCCTTAGTTTATTTATAGGGTAACAGATATAATTGTCCGTTTGTTAAACATCACCCCCTATTTTTAAGAGGGGTGATGTTCAAAGCTGATTGTTTTTATTTCAAAATGCTTCTTGAAATTACAATTTTTTGTATTTCTGAAGTGCCTTCGTAAATCTGTGTAATTTTAGCGTCTCTCATTAAACGCTCAACATGGTAATCTTTTACAAAACCGTTTCCTCCGTGAATTTGTACGGCTTCAACGGTAGTTTCCATAGCAACTTTAGAAGCATATAATTTAGCCATGGCGCCAGAAAGGTCATAATCCTTACCGTTATCCTTATCTAAAGCAGATTGATATACCAACAGTCTTGCGGCCTGTATTTCAGTATGCATGTCTGCAAGTTTAAATGCAATAGCTTGATGATTGCTAATTTCTGTTCCAAAAGCTTTACGTTCTTTGGAATATTTTAAAGCCATTTCATAAGCTCCGGCCGCTATTCCCAATGCTTGGGCAGCAATACCTATACGACCACCTGCTAAGGTTTTCATGGCAAATTTAAATCCGAAACCATCTTCACCTATTCTATTCTCTTTTGGAACCTTTACGTCGTTAAAAATTAAAGAGTGGGTGTCACTACCTCTAATGCCCAATTTATTTTCTTTAGGTCCTATTTCAAAACCAGGGGTTCCTTTTTCTATGATCAAGGCGTTTATACCCCTATGTTTTTTTTCTTTGTCGGTTTGTGCAATTACTAAATAGGTACTTGCGGTGCCGCCATTTGTTATCCAATTCTTGGTGCCATTTACTATGTAGTGGTCACCCATATCGATTGCGGTAGTTTTTTGTGAAGTAGCATCACTACCTGCTTCTGGCTCTGAAAGACAGAAAGCGCCAATTTGCTCTCCAGTAGATAATTTGGTAAGGTATTTTTCTTTTTGTTCTTCAGAACCAAATTTTTCCAGTCCCCAGCAAACCAAAGAGTTGTTAACAGACATTACTACTGATGTTGATGCATCTATTTTAGAAATTTCTTCCATGGCTATGACGTAAGATAAGGTGTCAAGGCCACTGCCACCATATTTGGGATCTACCATCATTCCTAAAAATCCTAGGTCGCCTAATTTTTTAATTTCTTCTTTAGGGAATCTTTGTGCGTCGTCTCGTTCAATTACCTCTGGTAAAAGTTCATTTTGAGCAAAATCTCTTGCCGCTTGCTGTATAAGTTTTTGTTCTTCATTCAATGAAAAATCCATCTAATATGTATAAAAGTTATCTTCTCAAAGATAAAGATATAGTAGTTAAATATTAAACTTTAAATAAGGGTATTGTTTGTTTTTTAAAATTATAATGACATTGGTCTATGCTGACAGAAATTATTTAACATTTCATTAAGCGTTAAAATATTGACTGCAGAAACATGATATTTCGATAATAGTTCGGTTTAAGTATTTGGATGTCAGATATCTTCGGTATTATTGTGAAATCATTAGGAATTCACACACAATTTTAAATATATTTGGATGATTTAATTTTTTGTAATTAGAACCTATATTTGACACCTTATCAATAGATATTAAACAAAACCAAACAACATGGAAACTATAATTATTATTGTTTTTTTGGCAGGATATCTTGCCATTACCTTAGAGCACAATCTTAAAATTGACAAACTTATTCCGGCGTTGGCTATGATGGCCATACTATGGGCTTTGATTGCTCTTGGTATAGACGGCTATGAGAATTGGTTCGATTCTGCGAAACAAGGTTTGGTTTCCGGTTTTTCTGATTTAGGGCATTTGGATAGAATGCATATTATGGAAGAATCTCTTTTGCATCATTTGGGTAAGACTGCAGAGATATTATTTTTCTTGTTGGGGGCTATGACCATAGTTGAAATTATAGACTACTTTGATGGTTTTGCAACCATTAAAGGGTTTATTAAGACCAAAAAGAAAAGTAAATTATTATGGTTGTTTTCCATTTTAGCATTCATATTATCTGCGATTATTGATAACTTAACTGCTACCATTGTATTGATTACTATATTACAGAAAGTAATAAAAGACCGTGAAACAAAACTGTGGTTTGCGGGTATGATAGTTATAACTGCGAATGCAGGTGGGGCATGGTCTCCAATTGGTGATGTTACGACAACAATGTTGTGGATTGCAAATAAAGTAAGTGCCGGTCAATTGGTAATTCACGTTTTGTTACCTTCTTTGGTTTGTATGTTAGTTCCTGTATTAATAGCGGGAAGATTTAAAGTTTTTAAAGGTTTAATTGACGGTGATTTAGATGACGAGATTTCAAAGTCTAAGTACGGAGCAACAATGTTATATTTAGGTCTTGGTGCAATTTTGTTCGTACCTATTTTTAAGACAGCTACGCATCTTCCACCATATGTTGGTATGATGTTGTCTTTAGCGGTCGTAGCAACTTTTGCGGAAATTTATAGTAATAAAAAATTCAATATTTCTAGTGTAGAGGGTGAAGATGATGATAATGCTGGTCACCATAGTCCTGTACATCATTCCTTATCAAAAATAGAGCTGCCTAGTATATTGTTCTTCTTAGGTATTTTATTGGCAGTTGCAGCAATGGAATCTTTAGGTATTTTATTCAACGCTGCAGGAGCTTTAAATGAGGCTATTCCTAATACTGATATAGTGGTAATGTTATTTGGTGTTGGTTCTGCAGTAATTGATAACGTACCATTGGTTGCGGCTAGTATGGGTATGTTCAGTGAGCCGTTGGATAGTCCGCTTT
This sequence comes from Maribacter litoralis, assembly GCF_003075045.1. Lineage (GTDB taxonomy): Bacteria > Bacteroidota > Bacteroidia > Flavobacteriales > Flavobacteriaceae > Maribacter > Maribacter litoralis. Next base: position 9,397 of record NZ_QCZD01000008.1, read on the forward strand.
GGCATTTTATAGCTTACTCTGCCGGTACAGGTGGTAGTATGCTAATTATTGGTTCTGCGGCCGGTGTTGTAGCCATGGGTATGGAAAAAATTGATTTTTTCTGGTATTTGAAAAAAATAGCATGGTTGGCATTAGTTGGTTTTGTTAGTGGTGCCTTAGTATTTATATTATTGAGAGATTTTGTTCTACATGGATAATTTAATTCGCAATTCATCGTTATAATGGCAAATTCAATACTTAAAGTATACTATGATATTATTTCAGGATTTGGCTCAAGATACGAGCGAAGAATTATTGTCTGAAGAGAAAACTCTATCGGTTATAGATTTAATATTTAATGGAGGAACGGGAAGTGTAATAATTATTACCGTTCTCTTCATTATGTTAGGGGTGGCATTATATATCTATTTTGAACGTTTACTTGCAGTTAATGCAGCTTCGAAAATAGATAAGAATTTCATGAATCAAATTCGTGATTATGTTACTTCAGGTAAGTTGGACGCAGCTAAAATTTTATGTGCACAGACAGATTCTCCTGTCGCTAGACTAACGGAAAAGGGTGTTTCTCGTATTGGTAAACCATTGGACGACATCAATACAGCTATTGAAAATGCCGGTACCTTAGAGGTCTATAAATTAGAAAAGAATGTAAGTATACTTGCAACCGTAGCCGGTGCTGCTCCCATGATTGGCTTTTTGGGAACCGTTATTGGTATGATTCTTGCTTTTCATGAAATGGCCAGTAGTGGTGGTCAGGCAGAGATGGGGTCATTGGCCTCTGGTATTTATACCGCGATGACAACTACCGTAGCCGGATTAATTGTGGGGATTATAGCTTACGTCGGATATAACCATTTGGTAAATAGAACCGATAAAGTGGTTCATAAGATGGAGGCTAATGCCGTAGAATTTCTAGACTTATTAAACGAACCTCTTTAATTTTTTTACTATGAAATTAAAAGGAAGAAATAAAGTCAGTCCAGACTTTAGCATGTCGTCAATGACAGATATTGTGTTTTTGTTGTTGGTGTTTTTCATGCTAACTGCAAATTCACCCAATGCTTTAGATCTATTGTTGCCAAAAGCAAAAGGGAAGTCTACAAACACTCAGAACGTATCGGTTAGCATTGATAAGAATCTTCAGTATTTCGTTAATGATGAAAGAATTAATGGCGAGTATATTGAGATTGAGCTGAAAAAGGCATTGGCTGGACAAGATAGCCCTACAATTATACTCAGAGCTGAAGAAAGCGTAGCAATTAAAGAAGCGGTAAATGTAATGGATATCGCTAATAGAAATAATTACAAAGTTATTTTGGCGGTTCGCCCAAATTAAATGGCATTTTTAGACACTAAACATAAAAAGAAGTCGCTGACACTTACTACGTTGTTGTTAAGTGCGCTTTTACTTGTTTTGTTTTATATAGGTCTAACATACATGGATCCACCAGAAGAGAACGGAATATCGGTCAATTTTGGAACTACTCAATTTGGAAGTGGTAGAATACAGCCCAAAGAAAAAATACAATCAGAGCCTGTTGATACACCGCCAGTAGAGCCAACGCAACAAGAAGTAGCGGAGTCGATTGAAGAGCCGGTAAATGAAGTTGAGGAACCTGTAGCTGAGAAAGAAGCTCCGGCTGAAAAACTTTTAACGCAAGACAATGAAGAGGCTGTTAAAATAGAACAGGCAAAAGAAGCTAAGAGGAAGGCAGATGAAGCTGCAGCAAATGCGAAACGAAAAGCTGAGGCTGAAGAGAATAGGAAAAAAGCAGAAGCTGCTAAAATAGCCCAGCAAAAGAAAGAAGCAGACGAAAAAGCTCGTAAAGAACAAGAAGCGAAGAAAAAAGCTTTGGATGAAATGATGGGTGGTCTTAATAAATCTGATGGAACTGCCACCGGAAGTGAAGGTGATGATAATAGAGCCGGTGATAAAGGTCAACCAGATGGCGATCCATATGCTACTAGTTACTATGGAGGTCCAGGTAGCGGTAACGGAACTGGTGGTTATGGTCTAAATGGTAGGTCATTGGTCAACAAGGGTAAAGTTGCGCAAGAGTGCAACGAATCTGGCAGGGTAGTGGTAAAAATAGTTGTAGATCGCAACGGCAAGGTTATAAGTGCTCAACCAGGTGTAAAGGGTACTACGAATAATGATCCTTGTTTGTTAGAACCGGCTAGAAAAACCGCTTTTATGCACAAGTGGAATTTAGATAGTAATGCACCTAGTAAACAAACCGGTTTTGTAGTCGTTAATTTCAAGTTGGGAGAGTGACCTATAAAGAAACTTTAGATTGGATGTTTGCCCAACTTCCAATGTATCAGAATAAAGGTAAAATAGCTTTTAATTCTAAACTAGATGGAATAACTTCATTTGCGAACCATTTAGGAAACCCACATCAAAATTTTAAAAGTATACATGTAGCTGGCACCAATGGTAAAGGATCCAGTAGTCATTTGCTGGCATCGGTGCTTCAAGAAGCCGGTTATAAGGTAGGCTTGTATACCTCACCTCATTTAAAGGATTTTAGAGAGCGAATTCGCATCAACGGTAAAAAAATATCCAAAAATTGGGTAGTTGCTTTTATTGAAAACAATCGCTCCTTTTTTGAAATGCATCAACTATCATTCTTTGAAATGACAGTAGGTATGGCATTTTCATATTTTGATAAAGAAAAGGTTGATATAGCCATAATAGAAGTGGGCTTGGGCGGTCGTTTAGATTCTACTAATATTATTGCGCCAGAAGTAAGCTTAATTACTAATATTGGTCTTGATCATACTGATATTTTAGGAGATACCATTCCAAAGATAGCATGGGAAAAAGCGGGTATTATAAAACCCAATACACCGGTTGTAATTAGTGAGTTTAGTGAAGAAACGGCGCCGGTATTTAATGATGTGGCGGCAGAATTGAATTCCGAGATTATCTTTGCCGATAGAAAGAGTTATAAGGCCTATCAAATAGGTTTGCTAGGCTCTTATCAAAAAAGAAATATAAAAGGTGTTCTAGGTGTTTTGAATCTTCTAAAGTATTTTAAAATAGAGGAACAGCATAAAATTGACGGTTTTAAAAGGGTAGTGGAGAATACCGGATTAATGGGGCGTTGGCAAAAAATAGGGGAACAACCTATGATCATCTGTGATACTGCTCATAATAAAGACGGATTGTCGTATGTCTTAGAACAAGTAAAAGCACAAGATTTTGAAATGCTGCATATAGTTTTGGGAGTGGTTAAGGATAAAGATATTTCTGAGATTTTACCTTTATTTCCAAAAAATGCAACTTATTATTTTTGCAAACCAAAAATATTTAGGGGAATGGATGAAAATGTTTTGGCAAAGTTGTTTTATGACTTTAATTACAAGGGAAATGTTTATCAATCTGTAAATAAGGCATTTAATGCGGCAAAAAAGCAGGCTAAAAATAATGATCTTATTTATGTTGGAGGAAGCAATTTTGTAGTTGCTGAAATTCTTTGATTTTTTATTGATTTTTCTTTTGAGAATTGTAAAAGTATTATATATTTGCACACCCTTAACAAGGGCTCTTAGCTCAGTTGGTTCAGAGCACCTGCCTTACAAGCAGGGGGTCACTGGTTCGAATCCAGTAGGGCCCACGAAATAAAAGGCTTTCATGAAAATGAAGGCCTTTTTTCATTTTTAAATACTTCATTTATATTTCATTTATTCCTGTTGAAATATTAAATATTACCAATATCATAATTTCAAAATTCTTGGTATAAACACCACCATTAATTCAGTATTAAATGTTCTTGCTCAAATGCGTTAAAAGATTCGATTTCTAAACGTGTAACTGTGCTTTTTAATTTCGTTGTGTTTTATTAACGTCAATATTCTCCTCCAATAATGTTAAATTTTTAATATTTAGAATTTTTCTATTTGTAAGCTGCAATTGAAAAATTAAAAAGGTTGTTAAAAAGTTTAGTTCATGTCTGTAATGCCTATAAATACTGTAGTTATAGGCTAAATATCAATTTGATAATTATCACCCTTTATTTTATTAATTCTATAATTTATTAATGGAAATTACTTCTTACCGATAAAAAAATAGCCTAGAAATTTTCAAAGTAATTTTTTTTAACAAGATAATAACATATATTTGGTAAACCAGTTTGACGAACCAATTTGGTAAACCAATTAAATTATTTGATGAAAACTATATTATTAATTAATAAAAAAATGAAATGACACCTTAGAAGAAAGTATAAAAAAAAGGACGGGTGCTAGCCCATCCTTTTTGTAAAAAAGAATTACTTCAAATTGAAAGGGAAGTAACAAACATGTAAGTATTGCTATTTACACATTTAATACAAAAATAAGAATTATCCTTGATTCTTATGTAAAATGTGTGTTATAGTAAATTAACAATTATGATGTAGAATTTAATTCTACGTTTTAAGTAGATCAAAAAGAAGGCGGAGGCCAATTCAAAAGAACTAACTTAATATAACACAAATGAAATTTAAACTAAAATTTTTTATGGTTGCAATGTTGCTGGTCAACATTCAATTATTTGCACAAGACTCCTATGATTTATCGGGTACTGTGACAGATGCAAACAATGTGCCTATACCAGGTGCTAATATTATTGTTGCGAAAAGTACCAGAGGTACGCAAAGTGATTTTGACGGTAATTTTACTATTAAGGTAGCAAGTGGTGATTTACTGCAAATTTCTTATATAGGATATGCTACACAGACGGTAGCTATTATTGATCAAAAAACGATAAATGTTACTTTAAATGAAGACGCCAGTCAATTAGATGAGGTTGTAGTAGTAGGTTATGGTACGCAAAAGAAATCTACTTTAACGGGTTCAATATCTAAGGTGACTAATGAAACTTTAGATCAAATTGCAGTGTCAAGGGTAGATGATGCATTAATTGGTCAAGTGTCTGGTGTAAATATTCAAGCAACAAATGCTGAAGCTGGTGGTGCTCCAACTATTACTATTAGAGGTGTGGGATCTGTAACGGCAGATTCTGGTCCTGCTTTAGTGGTTGATGGTATTGTAGTGAGCTCAGAGTTTCTCGCTAACATAGACATGAACGATGTGGAATCTTTTGAAGTATTGAAAGATGCCGCTTCTGCTGCAATTTATGGTAGTGAAGGTTCTAATGGTGTAATCTTGATTACAACCAAGAGTGGTAAGGCTGGAAAAACAAAGTTTAGTTATCAGACCTATACAGGTTTTAAAGATGCACATGGAAGCGATGATTATAGAAAGAGCGTTGCAGAATGGGCTAAAATAGAGCAGGCTGCGACTGGAACCTTGTCCGGTGAAACTTTATACGCCCAATTGTTAGTTGCAACTACTGGTGTTGATAGAGATTGGCAAGATGTATTTTTTGATGGTGGTACTGTAACCAGTCACTCTTTTTCAGCGCGTGGAGGTACGGAAGATACAAAGTTCAGTGCGTCACTAAGGGCCTTACACGATGAAGGTGTGGTTATTACGGATGATTATAAGTTATATACTGGAAACATTAAGTTAGATACTAAGTTAGGTGATAAGGTAAAGTTTGGATTAAGAGCTTCTCCTTCATATACTTCACAGAGAAGATTGCCAACATCAATTCATAACCCAACTAGACAATCACCTTGGCTTCCTATTTATCATACAGAAGAAACACTTCAGTTTATAGATAGAGATGTTTACCCTAATGTTGGGGTTGGTGATTATTTTTATGAAAACCATCTGGTTAATTTGGATTTGGATAATGATGGTAATACCGAAAGACCACGTACTTCCGGTGATTCAAATCCCTATGCCCAATATGTGGAAAGAGAGCACTATGAGTATAATACTAAATTATTTGGTTCTACATATGTAAGCTATGAGATCTTGGATGGTTTAACTGCCAAAACATCTTTAGGGGTTACCTTGGAGAATAGAAAACGTACAAGATATGATGGGACATTACATCATGCTTCAGGTAATAGTAGGGCAGCTTACTATTTGGCCAATAGATCAAGAACTAGATTAATTAATGATAATACATTAAATTATTCTACCAATTTTGGAGGAGACCACGATTTGAATTTGCTGGCTGGTATGACCATTCAACAAAGAAAGTCAGAAGAAAGTATAATGACTGGAGGTGGTTTTTCAAATGATTTATTAAAAAATTTCCAAGGAGCAACCTTAATTGATAATCCTACAGAAATAAATACCGAACTTAAGAAAGTAGGTTATTTTGCTAGAGTTAATTATGCATATAAAGATAAGTATTTAGTCAATGCGTCTTTTAGACGAGATGGTAGTTCTGTATTTGGTGTAGACTCTAAATATGGTAACTTCCCCGCTGTTTCATTGGGGTGGAATGTTGCCAAAGAAAACTTCTTATTGAATAGTGATGTGGTAAATAATTTGAAGTTTAGAGCTAGTTATGGTTTAACAGGTGCTGAAAATTTCAATGTAGGTGATGATAACGTAAATCTTTACCCTTATTTAGCACTACTTCAAAACTCTAACGCAATTACAGATGGTAGTATCACGCCTGGTGTGTCTCCAAGAAATATTGCTAATGCATTATTACAGTGGGAGGCTTCTGAAGAATTGACTTTTGGTGTTGATTTCGGATTTTTAAATAATAGAATATCAGGTTCTGTAGATTATTATAAGAGAACAAGTGATGAATTGTTATTGGAAAACCCCGTGTCATATATCACAGGTTTTACAAGTGGTATAGTAAATTTAGGAGAAGTTGAAAATAAAGGTGTGGAAGTTGAGTTGAGAACCAAGAATATCGTGGGGGAGAAATTTAGATGGAACTCTACGCTGATTGCTTCAACTAATCAGAACGAATTGTTGAGTTTTGGAGATTCTAACAACGCTTTAATAGAAGATGATTATGGTAGAAACTCTCAATGGATAAATAGAATTGGTGAGCCTATATCATCTTTTTGGGGGTATGTTGTTGATACGGATTTATATGATGACACACAATTTAGAACTACCTATGTAGATAATCCTTGGAATAGAATTAACGGTCAGGCCGATGATACGATTGTTAAAGATTTAAATGGTGACGGTATCATTACGGAAGAAGATAAAACCATTTTAGGTGATCCATACCCAGATTTAGTATACAGTTTTACTAATGAGTTTCAGATGGGCAATTTTGACTTCTCATTTATGGTGCAAGGTAGTTTAGGTGCACAGGTAAACAATATAGGTGATCAGTATTTTTACAATTGGTTTGGAAATAGGACTCGTAGTGGAGGAGAGGCACAAGCAGTTGCTGACGGTCTAGTGCCACATACATCTTTTATTCAAGAAAAAGTATTGACAAGTGAAGTAATTGCGAATGCAGACTATTTCTCTTTAAGAAATATAAATCTTGGATATAATTTTCCTGATGATGTAACATCTAAAATTGGCATTGGTGGTTTAAGGGTTTATGCAACTGCTCAGAACTTACTATACATCACCGCCGATGATTATCATGGTTTTAATCCAGAACATGTAGATGGTTCTAACCCAAGGGCTTACGGTTCTCAAAGAGCTGGTACGCCAATATTTAGAACATTGACATTGGGTCTTAACATTGATTTTTAATTTATAAAAGATACTTATTATGAAACATATAAAATATATAGTCTTTATGATCACAGGTGTGATATTCCATTCCTGTAGTGATGATTTTTTAAACCCATTGCCAGAGACGGCGGTTGCGGTTGAGTCATTCTTTCAATCAGATGCAGATGTTTTAGCCGGTGTAATTGGCATTTATGATGCATTACAAGGTGTAAATGAAAATACGACCACTAATATAGGTGATGCCAATAGAGGGGTTCAGTTTGAACATTTATTAACAGAACATAGAACTGATAACACACGAAACGCAACTCTCGAAGGGTCTAAATCAGATTTTCATAGATATGTTGTAAATGCTAATAACGTAGAATCTGAAGATTACTATCAGTCAATGTATGAGGTTGTTTTTAGAGCTAATAATATCTTAAGCTTTATTGAGGTAGCCGATTTGGAGAATCAAGCAAAGTATGCAGCTGAAGCAAAATTTTTAAGGGCATATGCCTATTTTAATTTGGTTAGATTGTATAGTGACGTTCCTTTGGTGACCGAAGTAGTTGGTCCTACAGATAACGAAGCTTTATTTACAAGAATTCCTGAGGCGCAGATATATGCTCAAATTGTTGCAGATTTACAGGAGGCGGTAGATGTTTTGGATAATTCTTCTAAAGCAAGAGCATCTAAGGCAGCGGCGCAAGGTATTTTGGCTAAAGTTTACATGACCCAGCCAAACAAAAATTATTCAGGTGCTGAACAACTATGTGAAGCAATTATCAACAGTGGTGACTATTCTTTGGAAAGCAATTATTCGGATGTATTCTATAGTGAACTGAACGATGAAATTATTTTTGCTATTCAATATGTGGCTGGTAACAGTGCAGAGAGTCAAAGCTTTTCTTCAGAATTTACGTCTACTTTTCGTCAAGGAAGAGAAGATGGTCAAAACATAGTTAATGATAATTTAGTTGCTGATTTTGTTGCTTACGGAGGAGATAGAACAGAAGTATCTTATGTTACTTTTAACACTACTTCTGAAGTTGCGAAATTTTTACCTGAAGGCTCTGATTTAAGTGTTACTCCACCAGATTATGGTTTGAGTGCTAGAGATGCCGGAAATGATTATATAGCTTTAAGATATGCTGATGTATTGTTAATGCATGTAGAAGCGGCAATTGGAGATGGTACCAGTACTACTGACATAGGAGCGTTGGAATCTTTTCAAAAGATCAAGGATAGAGCTTTTCCAGATACTGCTCCTAACACCGTTTCAAGTGTATCAAAAACAGAATTATTACGAGAAAGACGTGTTGAGTTAGCATTTGAAAATCAACGTTGGTTCGATTTACTTAGGTTTGGTGTAGCCGATCAAGTATTGAGTGCACATGCCGAAGAAATGGGGTATGTTTTTACCTCTAGAGCCTTATTACTACCAATTCCAGCTAGGGAAATAAATATTAGCGGTGGTTTATTAACACAAAATCCAGGATATTAATATAAAAACTATGAGACAGAAAGTAAATATATTTAGTAAGACAAAACTATTGCTTATGGCTTTAGTTTCGGCTAGCATAGTGGTTAGTTGTGTAAATGATGAGCTTTTTAGAGATGATTTACCTGATACTAATTCTAAGGTAGATACCATATTTCCAGCAGCTAATTTTTCTTATGCGGCTTCGTCAGATGATTTTAGAACAATAAATTTCACAAACCTTGCTACTGAAGCTAGTGATTTTGAATGGGATTTTGGGGATGGAAACACTTCCTTAGAGCAGGATCCTACATTTACATTTGACGGAGAAGGTACATACCCTGTTACTTTAACAGCAATTGATGGAAATGGTGTTACTGGGTCAACTACCATAGAAGTAATGGTAGTGGAAGGACCGTTTCAACCTATAATTCTTGAAGCTGGTTTTGAAGACGATACTTTACCTGAAGGAGGGGGAGATGGTCGTGATTCATGGAGAAACAGTGATTTAGGCGGTGTAATTCAAATTACTGGTAGTCCTGTTACATTTGGTGATCAAGGAGCAAAATTACCGGTACCGGCGGGTGATCGTGTAGGCTATCAAGAAATCACTGTAGAACCTGATACTAATTATGATTTAAGTTTTTGGTACACTATGTTGAGTGGATCTTCCGATCCATCTTTAACGGTAGCAGTTTTAGGTGTAACCGAAAATGGACCTTTTGCCACTAAAGAAGAAGCAAACGATGCCGTTATAGCATCTGTAACAGTTACCGATGATTCTGAGCCGGATGTTTATGTACAGCAAAAATTATCCTTCAATTCAGGAATAAATAATACAGTTGCAATTTATTTTACAAATGGTGAAGTAGAAGCTAGATTAGATGATTTTACAATTGAAGTGGGAATTCCTGGAGCTGTGCCGCCTTCGGCTGGGTTTGATTTTACACAAAGTGAAGAAAATTTCCTTGAGTATGCATTTACAAATGCTTCAGTTAATGCATCAACCTATGAGTGGGATTTTGGAGACGGAAACACCTCAACGGAAGAGTCGCCAACTCATGTTTATGAAACTGCAGCGGAATATGTTGTAACATTAAATGCAACAAATGATTCTGGTTTATCTACCGAATTGACTAAGACTATAAATATTTTAGCACCTGTTACCGCAGGTTTTAGTTCAGAAGTTGATCCCGATGATCATAGAACATATTCCTTTACAGATGAATCTGTGGACGCAGTAATGTTATTATGGGAGTTTGGTGACGGTTACCAGTTTACAGGAATGAACCCAACCCATACTTATGAAGAAGATGGAATTTATGTAGTTACTTTAACGGCCTACAGTCAAACAGGTAATACTTCTGAGGTGACTGAACAGTTGACTATTGCTGAAGGTTTTGTTGTAGAAGTTGTCAATGGTGATTTTTCAGATGGTTCTTCTAGCTGGAAGCCTTCTAGTTTTGATGGCAGTAATACCAACGCTTTTAATACAAGTTCCGATGGTGATTCTTTTGACTACGCAGGTACGGATACAGGTTCTAAAACACCTGGTGCAAAGTATACAGGTAGCACTACAATGGTTGGACCGTTAGAAAGTCTATCTAGAACTTCTACTTCTAGAGCGGCATATCAAGAGATTACAGTTGAACCAAATAAAGAATATACAATTGAGTTTAGTGCTGCTATTACGAATAGTGGTGATGCTGTTTATGTAGAAATATTGGATGGATGGTTTGATGGAGATGGTGCGGCTGCTTTTGCTAGTTCTACCGGTACAGGTCCCTTAGGAAGAGCTGTTGTTAATGTAGCTAATGGGAAAGGTAACTTTACAATTGGTACGGATACTTTTACTGCCAATACAAGTGGTGAAGTTACTATATGGATGTACTCATTGACTACGGCCGATGCATGGGTTGATAATATAAAAGTTTATGAAGCTCCGTAATTCATATAAAACTAATGATTAGAGTATCATATCTTCTCATATTGTTGTTAATGTTTCTCTCTGTTAAGGTTACCTCCCAAAATGTGGAAGGTAACCTTGCAGAGTCAGAAACAAAGATTGAGAAACGTAATAAAAAAAAGAAAAGAAAAAAAACTAAACTCCCTGATATAGATTTATCTCACTGGAAAGTAACTATTCCTGAGGGTTCTGGCAAGGGAGGTGCTATTAGTGTTGAGCCGCCAGAAATTTTGGATTATGCTAAAAATGATATCCTAAAGCCTTACATGTACAATGACTCTACAAAAGGAGCTTTAACGTTTTATGCTTATCCTACCACAGCTACCACAGCTAATACTAAGTATTCTAGATCAGAGCTCAGGGAACAAATGGTTCCTGGTGATGACAATGAAAACTGGACATTTAAACAAGGTGGTACCTTAAAGGCAAAACTTTCGGTAGATGAAGTATCACGAGATAAAAATGGTAAGTACCATAAGGTTATCATTTTGCAGATACATGGTAGATTAACCGACGAACAAAAAGAACTAATAGGTCAAAAAGATAATAACGCCCCGCCAGTATTAAAAATTTACTGGCATAATGGTAAAATACGGGTGAAAACCAAAAAACTAAAGTTTTCTAATGTTAATGGAATAGGCATATTGCATGAGGAAGCTTGGACAGATGACGAAGGATTTAATTTTGAGCAAGAAGTAGGATTTGGGAAGTTTCAGATCGAAATAAAAGTAACGGATGGTAAGATGGTTGCTTCATTGAACAATACCGAATTTGCCGTGTACGATGATTTTAATATGAAACGTTGGGGAGTGTTTGAGAATTATTTTAAAGCAGGTAACTACTTTCAAAGTAGGGATGAAGGTTCATTTGCTAAAGTCAGTTTTTATGACCTTGAAGTGAAGCATTAATTAGAATTATATGATTTCAGGTAATATTTTAAAATATAAAAAGATAACAATAGCAAAATACTGCTTGGCTATAGCATTGATATTTAACTTTTTAAGTTGCAGTAATGATGCGGAAACAGTTGAAGAAGAGATTGTTCAAGAAGAGGAAGTAGTTGAAGAGGAAGTAGAGGAAACTCCTGAGCCTGAAGAAGAAGTGGTTGTGGAAGAAGAACAAGTGGAAGGTGTCGATTATTTTTTGCCGAATATAGATTTAAGCAACTGGAAGGTGACATTACCAATTGGTAGCCCTACTGAGGTTAATCCACCAGAAATATTGGATTACGCCACCAATGAAACGTTATTACCTTATATGTATAACGATTCTACAGATGGTTCTTTGGTTTTTTATACATCACCAGGTTCATCTACTACGAATTCGTCATACTCAAGAACAGAGTTAAGGGAACAAATGAATCCGGGAAGTAATAGTACAAATTGGACATTTGCACAAGGCGGTAGTATGAAAGGGACTTTGGTCGTTCCTGAAATTTCAGTAGATGCAGGAGGAGATTTTCATAGAACTATGGTTATGCAAATTCATGGTAGACTAACCAATGAGCAGAGAGATTTGATTGGTGAAGATGATAATAATGCACCCCCAATGTTGAAAATTTATTGGCAAAAAGGTAAGGTCAGAGTTCTTACAAAGAAACTTAAAGATGTAAATGCATCTGATGAGGAGATTTTACATACTGATGCTTGGGAAGATAATGAGGGACACACATTTTCGGAAGAGATAGGTAATAATCAATTTACTGTCGAGATTATTGTTTCCGAAGGTAGAATGGAAATCATATTAAATGACAATGAATCTGTTGTTTACGATGATATACATATTGAGAAATGGGGCGTGTTTGAAAATTATTTCAAAGCTGGTAATTATTTGCAAACTGTAGACAACGATGCATTCGCTTATGTTAAATATTATGATTTGGAAGTAACGCATTGATTTTGAAAGATAAAATGACCCCTAGAGTAATAAAGAAAGTTGTTTGAGTTAGATTTGTTGAAATGAATTTACTGGTCTGTTATCAGACCAGTAAATTTTAAAATTAGAATTTAACCAGTGGTGGTTCAGTTGATATTGATAGTATCGGAATAACTGACGATTTTCTCTTAAAGTAAGTTATAAATGAAATTAGAAATCCTCACAAAGACAGAAAATAATAAAATACAGAAAGAGATCATACTGCAGCTCCGAGATTTAATGAATAATAAAAATCTTGAGCCAGGTGATAAATTGCCGTCAGAGCGAACGCTGTCCGAGAAATTTGGAGTGAGTAGAAGTAGTGTTCGCGAGGCTATACAGAAGTTGGAGTTTTACGGAATTCTAATTTCGAAACCCCAGAGCGGTACTTTCGTTGCAGAAATTGGTCAAGTTGCCATGAATGGTATGGTTAACGACATTTTAAGATTAGATGAGCCAGATTTTAAGTCATTGGTAGAGACAAGAATCTTGTTAGAACTTAAAACTGTTCGTTTAGCGGCAAGAAGAAGAACCGATGATGACTTGGAGTTGATGAAAAATGCCTTGGATGCTTATAAGGTGAAAGTTGAAAATGGGGAGGATGCAGTTCAAGAAGATTTGTTGTTTCATTTAGCTATAGCAAAGGCAAGCGGAAATAGTACGATGAATACATTTATGTTGATCATAACCCCCGAAATTCTAACCAATTTCGAGGAGTATCATGTATGTGATAAAGATATGGCATTCAAAGGTATACAAGAGCATCAAGATATATTTGACGCTATTAAGGAGCAAAATCCTCAATTAGCAAAAGAGAAAATGAAAGTACATTTCAAAAATCTTTATCAATACTGCTATAATATATAGAATTAAAATATTGTAACTGAAAATCACTTTATTATATAAATAATCACCTTTTTACTTAATAATTAAGTTTAGGTGGATTACAAATAAACCATATGCCTAAATCATCTGTTTGGAAAAAAATATTAGCATTAGTATTGGCATTTGGTCCTGGTATTTTTGCCATTGGATATACCATTGGAACAGGAAGTGTCACTTCAATGATTGTTGCGGGTAGTACGTATGGCATGCAATTATTATGGGTGCTACTTTTAAGTTGCCTATTCTCTGGTATGTTAATGTATGCCTATGGAAATTTTGCTTTGGTAACGGGTGAAACCGCATTGTTTGCATTCAAAAAGCATTTAAAGTGGGGAAAATTGATTGCAATCTTAATTATTCTTGGTATTTCATTTGGTCAATGGAATTCGTTAATGGGTATTTTAGGTATTTCCGCTAATATAATTTATGAAATCTTCCTTATTTATTTTCCCTCGCTGGTTGATGTAAAGTATGAATCTGTTTTAATCATTGCAATAGCAGTAATAGTGATATTTTACTGCTTACTGCTAGTGGGTAAATATGCTTTTTTTGAAAAAATATTGGTCATTTTCGTTACCATAATGGGGCTTTCGTTTATTATTTCTCTTTTTATGGTTTATCCTTTACCGGTAGAGGTGGTAAAGGGATTGATCCCTACGATACCAAAAGTTGAAGGCGGTCAAATGATGGTTGCAGCTTTCGTTGGTACAACTATGGCTGCGGCTACATTTCTCTCTAGGCCATTATTCGTAAAGGGTAAAGGATGGACAATCAAAAATAGAAGTCAACAAAAAAAGGATGCAATAATAGCGGCTTCATTGGTGTTCTTTATTAGCGCTTCAGTTATGGCTGTTGCTTGTGGAGCCTTATTTCATCAAGGTCAACCTGTAACCAAAGTTTTGGATATGGTGAATACTCTTGAGCCAGTTGCCGGTAAATTTGCATTAACATTATTTTTCTTTGGAACTTTAAGTGCAGGTCTCTCTTCAATATTTCCATGTTTATTGATTGCGCCAATACTACTTGCAGATTATCAGTCTGGCGAATTAGATACCAATTCAAAACAGTTTAGAATTATAACGGCAATTGCTTGTGTTTTTGCTTTGATTGTGCCAGTGTACGGGGCAAATCCTATAGAAATGCAAATACTTTCTCAGGTATTTAATGTTTTTGTCTTGCCACTGGTAATATTAGGAATTATTTTATTGATCAATAATAGAAAAATTATGACGGAGTATAAAGCAGGTATTTTGCTCAACATCGGACTTTTTGCAGCCTTATTCTTTTCTTGTGTTATTTCTTATAATGGAATAGTGGCTTTGTTAGGTTACTTTTAAGCTAAAGAGGTACAATTAAATAAATTAATTTTAAACGTTTCAAATTAATTTGGTATAACCTTATCTTTGGGCTCCTGTTACTTTAATGTTATGGGATATTAGCTCAGTTGGTTTAGAGCGCTGCCTTGACAGGGCAGAGGTCACCGGTTCGAATCCAGTATATCCCACTATTAAATGTTTTCCAAAACTCTTTCAAGCGCCATGCCGCGAGAGCCTTTAATAAGTATTGTTGAGTTAGTTTTAATTGGATTGGTTTTTAGAAAAGCCTTTAATTCATCAAAGGATTTCATTTGTTGTGAATTTGCTGAAGTTTTATGAAAATTCTCGCCTACCAGGATTACTGTTTCAAAATTTAATTTTTCCGTTAGATCGACAATAGCCTGATGTTCTTCCTTCGCCGAATTTCCTAATTCAAACATATCACCTAAAATCAAAATTTTATTGGTTTTTTCTAGTGAATTGAAGTTTTCAATGGCAACTTTCATACTTGAAGGGTTGGCATTATAGGCGTCTAAAATAATATAATGGTTTTTGTTATTTATAATCTGTGATCTGTTGTTGTCTGGCGTGTAGTTTTCAAGAGCGAGTTTTATACTTGGTACTTCAATATTAAAATATTTACCAATGATTACGGCGGCACAACAATTAGTGAAATTATATGCGCCGATAAGGTTGGTGTTAATTTCTACTTTTTCGACCATAAGATTTACGAACGGTTGCGCATTCATTAATTCTATATGGTAGTATTTAGGGTTTATAGTGCTAAAACCGTACTTTTTGGTGTAGCTGCTTAGTTTTTCTAGCTGAATAGGGTCATCCGCATTTAAGAAAATTGATTTATTGTTATTGGTCAGGTAGTTATATAGTTCGCTTTTACCTTTTATAACTCCCTCAATTCCTCCAAACCCTTCTAAATGTGCCTTTCCGAAATTTGTAATATAACCAAAATCTGGCTCAGCAATCTTACATAAAAATTCAATTTCCTTTAAATGATTTGCACCCATTTCGACAATGGCGATTTCAGTGTCAGGTTTAATGGTCAGTAGGGTCAATGGTACTCCAATGTGGTTGTTTAAGTTGCCTTTGGTTGCTATGGTTTTATATGAGGTACTTAGTACAGCGTTTATTAATTCTTTTGTAGTGGTTTTTCCATTGCTTCCGGTAAGGCTTATAACCCGAGCTTTAGATTGTTTTCTGTGAAAATTTGCTAATTGTTGCAATGCCGTTAAAACATCATCTACTAGTATAGTTCTCTCATCAATAAAGTATTGTTCTTCATCTATAATAACTAAGCTAGCTCCGCTGTCAAGGGCTTTTTGAGCATAGGTGTTACCATTAAAATTCTCTCCTTTTAATGCAAAGAATATGTCGTTTTCTTTAATCTTTCTTGTGTCTGTACTTATAGAAAGGTTTGCTAAGAAAGCAGAATGTAAATCTTGAATTTTCATAAAATCGAAGATAAAAAAAAGCCCTTTAAGAAAAGGGCTTTTTTTAGTTCGTGTAGATAAAAATTATTTGGCTTTTTTACCTCTAACTGTTTTGTTTTTTGTTTTCGACTTAGAGCCAACTCTAGACATTGCACATCTAAACCCTATATAATCCGTAGCCATGTACTGCGGTAAATATCTTCTTTGTGCAGGATCTAACCAGTATGCTCTGTCTCTCCATGAGCCACCTTTGTAAACTCTAACTTCATCGTTGATCAAAGTGGTTCTGTTGTTAGATGAATCGTAGCCTTTTATTAGATTTCCTAAAGAATCTCTTTCAACTGAGTGTTTTGGAGAGTTGTACATTTTGTCTTTAGTATCTTCTTCTTCATCGCTAAATCTATCGTAGAACCTTGAAGAGCCTGCGTCACCATCTCTATAACCTCGGTTATCACTTGAAGAGAAATTAGTTCTTAAATAAGTTTCTTCTTCATCTACAGGAACCATTTTTATTTCTCCTGGCAAGTTTACGGCTACTACTTTTCCATTAGGTAAAGTATCATAGACAATTGAATCTCTTAAAATGTTGACTTTGCCATCTTCGCCTATGGCACTTTTCATGTAAATATTTCCTCTATAATAGTTGAAATCACTTACTTCGTCATCAACTATTGGACGATAAACATCAGCTACCCATTCGGCAACGTTACCTGCCATGTCGTAAAGACCTAAATCATTTGGCTTGTATGACATAACTTCGGCAGTAATATCGGCACCATCATCAGACCATCCAGCAATTCCGCCGTAATCACCTTTTCCTTGCTTAAAGTTGGCTAATTGATCTCCGCGACCTACACGTTGTCCGTTACGGGTATAATCACCTTCCCAAGGATATTTTTTTCTACCTCTGTAGTTGTTGTATTCTCTCTGTCCAACTTGAGCTTGAGCAGCATACTCCCATTCCGTTTCGGTAGGTAGTCTATATTCTGGCATAATGATACCACTGCTTCTTTTTGCAAAAGTAGATACACTATCTTTTTTCTTTTTACCTTGTAATGAATCTATTTGACCATTGTACACAGATTCAGGTCTGTTTAAGTAAGCCTCTGTGCTAAAGGTACCTTGTACTTCGCCGGTAGCAGCTTGGTATTTTGCATCTTCAGACAAATAACCTTCTCTTTCTAACATAACTTCGTTTACACGATCTGTTCTCCATTCGGCAAATTGTGTAGCTTGAATCCAGTTTACTCCAACTACTGGGTATTCTGCATATGCAGGATGTCTAAGGTAGTTGTTTGTCATGGTTTCATTAAAACCTAATCTGTTTCTCCATACCAAAGTATCTGGCAACGCACCTACATAAATGTTGGTGTATTTAGGATTTTCAGGTGGGTATACGCTTTTTAAATAGTCAAGGTATTCCAAGTACATTACATTGGTTACCTCTGTCTCGTCCATATAAAAAGACTGAACATGTTGAGAAGTAGGTGTGTTGTTCCAGTCATGCATAACGTCATCTTGAACCTTACCTTTGGTAAACGTTCCTCCTTCAACAAATACTAATCCAGGAGCCGTTTCTTGCTCTTTAAAATCGGTATTGTATTGAAAACCACCTTCCTTGGCATTTATTTTCCAACCTGTAGCTCTAGAGGTATTTTTAGAAGAAGATGAAGATTTTGAACAGCTACTTACTGTAAAGCCTCCTACTATAACCGTGCATGAGAGTACAACTTTTACTAAATGTTTTTTCATAATTAGGACTTGAGTTCAATTGTCATATTAACCAGTAGTTTGGTTCCTAATTAATATGATACTGTAATTTCTTTTAATTTGTTTGTCACTTTCGCTCAATAGAACGGTGTTTTCATGAGATTATTTTATAATTAAAAATAATTTTGAAAATCTCAAAAAGAACAGCCTGCAAAATTAAGCTCGCTTTAAAGGTTAAACGCTTAATTTGGTCAAATAGTATGGTTTTAAATAAAACTTTTGGAAAGTGATGATAAGTACTGTAATTCAAATTGAATCAAATGCTAAGCTCAATAAAATATAGCATGGAAAATAAAATCTTATAAAAAACTTAACGTTCATGCAAGATAACGGGAAAATGTGCGTTTACATGTAAAATATTAGAGTGGGAAATAGGGTTATTCCTATATTTCAACTTTATAAATTAAAAGAACAATTCTAAGATGAGAAAAATTTCATTAGTTTTCTTTGTATTGATTATCGGTAAGGTGTTTGCACAAGATGACCAACGTGTAATAACTACGGCGGTACCATTTCTAACAATAGCTGCAGATGCTAGGTCTGCTGGTATGGGCGATATGGGTGTAGCAACTTCTACAGATGCTTTTTCTCAACAATGGAACCCGGCAAAGTTTGCCTTTGCTGAGCAAAAAAATGGTATTGGGGTAAGTTATACTCCTTATTTGGAGAGTATTATTACAGATATTTCCTTGCTGAATGCAAGTTTTTACAATAAAATAAACGAACAAAGTGCCTTTGCGGTCAGTTTGCGATATTTTACATTAGGTGAAATTGAATTGCGACAGTTTGCAAATGATCCGGGAACTATAGCAAAGCCTAATGAACTTGCATTAGATGGTTCATATTCATTGAAATTAAGTCCTACTTTCTCTATGGCTGTTGGTGGTAGATACATAAGATCTAATTTGAAATTACCACAAAATGGGTCAGAAGATTCTCAAGCGGCAGGTTCCTTTGCTGTGGACGTAGCTGGTTTCTATAGGTCTAGAGAGATTGCTTATAATAATTTTGATGGTAGGTGGAGAGCAGGTTTTAACCTTTCTAATATTGGAGGTAAAATTCAATATGATGAAGGCGGTCAAGAAAACTTTTTACCTAGTAAATTAAGTGTTGGTGGTGGTTTTGATTTTATCTTGGATCAAGATAATGTAATAGGTATTACAACGGAGTTTACGAAATTGCTAGTGCCAACCCCACAAGATTTTGATGGTGATGGTGATGTTGATGCTGCGGATAACGACATTTATCAAAATGAAAGTGGATTTAGTGGAATATTTAATTCCTTTTCCGATGCGCCAGATGGTTTTAGCGAAGAGCTAAAAGAGTTTACTTGGGCATTAGGGGCTGAGTATGTTTACCAAGATGCGTTTATGATAAGAACCGGCTATTTCAATGAGAGTGAAGAAAAAGGTTCTAGAAAATTCTTTACACTTGGTGCGGGATTCAAATTTAAGGCGGCTCAAGTAGATCTATCTTATTTGTTTTCAACGTCTCAGGTACGTAACCCTTTAGAAAATACACTTCGTTTTTCTCTTACCTTTAATTTAGGTGAAGAGTATTATAATGATTAAGATTTAAAGAATGACTAATAAAAAAACCTGCAAATTTGCAGGTTTTTTTATGCGGTACATTTTTAAGTTGAATTAATATATGTAGATTCATAAATAAAAAAGAAATGGTAAACAAAAAGAAGATAAGCTTCGATATTACTATATATGACTCCTTTGACGATTTAAAAGAAGAAGATCAAAACTTAATGAACGCCGCTGTAGAAGCTAGGCATAGGGCGTATGCGCCTTACTCAAGTTTTAATGTGGGAGCTTCTGTTTTGTTAGATAATGGGAAAGTCGTAGAAGGTAATAATCAAGAAAATGCTTCTTATCCTTCTGGGTTATGTGCTGAAAGGGTAGCGATTTTTTATGCCGGTGCCAATTATCCTGGGGCAAAAATAAAAGCCATAGCCATAACTGCTGCTTCTTTAAATCATGAGGTTAACGAACCCGCAGCGCCTTGTGGAAATTGTAGACAAGCGATATCGGAATATGAATTTAAGCAAGGGGAATCAATAAAAATTCTAATGATGGGTGAAACGGGTAGTATCATTGAGTGTAATTCTTTGGCAGATTTACTACCATTAGGGTTCAATAGCTCGTTTCTTAATTGAAAAAACCTTAAAAAAGTATTGAAATTATACACGTTATATGCTTTATTTGTTAAGCATGTAATTTCTTAATGGAATTGCTTCTTTAATTTTTATCGATTCATTTATATGTGTATTTTTGCTTTTCTTGGATACATGTGTAGTACTACAAATGTAATCTTTAAAGAAATTTAAACCTTTAGTTAAAATTGATGGAAAAAATCACCAAGGAAACGTATTTGAAATGGTATGAAGACATGCTGTTTTGGAGGAAATTTGAGGATAAATTGGCTGCTGTATACATACAGCAGAAGGTAAGAGGATTTTTGCATTTGTATAATGGGCAAGAGGCAGTTTTAGCTGGTGCTCTTCATGCAATGGATCTAAGCAAAGACCGTATGATAACTGCATATAGAAACCATGTTCAGCCAATTGGTATGGGTGTAGACCCTAAAAAAGTTATGGCAGAGCTTTATGGTAAAGTAACCGGTACTTCTAAAGGTATGGGTGGATCTATGCATATTTTCTCAAAAGAACATCGTTTTCACGGAGGTCATGGTATTGTTGGAGGTCAAATTCCATTAGGTGCAGGTATGGCTTTTGGTGATAAGTATGCCGGAAGAGATAATGTTACCTTATGTTATATGGGTGATGGTGCTGTTAGACAAGGTTCTTTGCATGAAACGTTTAACCTTGCTATGTTATGGCAATTGCCGGTAGTTTTTATTTGCGAAAATAATGGGTACGCAATGGGTACTTCAGTTGCTAGAACTTCATTCTCTACCGAAATTTGGAAGTTAGGTTTGGGTTATGAAATGCCTTGTGGACCTGTTGATGGTATGAACCCGGTTACGGTTGCGCAAGAAATGAGTAAGGCTATTGAAAGAGCACGTAGTGGTGGCGGACCTACTTTTCTTGAAATGAAAACGTATAGGTATAGAGGTCACTCTATGTCAGATGCGCAACATTATAGAACTAAAGATGAGGTTGAAGAGTATAAAAAGATAGATCCGATTACTCAGGTATTGGATATTATTAAGGAAAATAAATACGCTACTGACGCAGAAATCAAAGAAATTGACAAAAAAGTAAAATCTTTGGTTAAGGAATGTGAGCAGTTTGCAGAAGAATCAGATTATCCACCAGTAAACCAATTATATGATATGGTTTACGAACAAGAGGATTTTCCATTTGTTCAACATAAAATATAATTAAATGGCAATAGTAGTAAATATGCCCCGTTTGAGCGATACCATGGAAGAGGGTACCGTTGCTAAGTGGTTAAAAAGCGTTGGAGATAAAATAGAAGAAGGAGATATATTAGCTGAAATTGAAACTGATAAGGCAACTATGGAGTTTGAATCCTTCAATGAAGGTACTCTATTACATATTGGTATTCAAGAAGGTGATACAGCTCCGGTAGATAGTCTTTTGGCAATTATTGGGGATGAAGGTGAAGATATTTCTTCTTTATTAGGTGGAGATATTGCGTCAGAATCAGATGAGGAACCAGCCAAAGAGGAAGTTTCAACTGAAGAAGAAGAAACTTCTGGAGAAACTGAAATACCTGAAGGTGTTGAAATAGTGAAAATGCCTCGTTTAAGTGACACCATGGAAGAAGGTACTGTGGCTAGTTGGTTGAAGAAGGTAGGTGATGACGTTGAGGAAGGAGATATTCTTGCTGAAATTGAAACGGATAAGGCTACAATGGAATTTGAGTCTTTCTATACCGGTAAATTGTTATATATAGGTATACAAGAAGGTGAGTCTTCTCCTGTAGATGCAGTTTTAGCTGTTATAGGTCCTGAAGGAACAGATGTTGATGCGGTTTTGAGTAACAAGTCAGGTGGAAGTAAAAAAAGTTCTAGTACCAAGGCTAAGAAAGAAGAGTCTAAATCTTCTGAATCGACCGATAAAAAAGAAGCTGTTAAATCTGTTGCCGATAGTGAGCGTATTTTTGCTTCTCCTTTGGCTAAGAAAATTGCGGCGGATAAAGGTATAGATTTGGCCAAAGTTTCCGGTTCTGGAGATAATGGAAGAATCATAAAAAAGGATATAGAGAATTATACGCCTAGTGCAGCTGCAGCACCTTCTGCTTCGGCAAATGTACAAGCCGAGAATGCGGTAGCTTCTCAACCTGTATCTATGGCATTGCCATCTGGTGAAGAAGGTACTGAAGAGGTTAAGAATTCTAATATGCGTAAGGCGATAGCCAAAGCATTGGGCAATTCTAAATTCAACGCTCCACATTTCTATCTTACCATTGAGGTGGATATGGATAATGCAAAAGCATCAAGAGCACAGATCAATAGTTTGCCAGATACCAAAGTTTCATTCAATGATATGGTATTGAAGGCTTGTGCAATGGCACTTAAAAAGCATCCGCAGGTTAACACCTCATGGAATGGAGATACAACAAAGTATCATAAGCATATTCATATGGGTGTAGCTGTTGCTGTAGATGAAGGTTTGGTAGTACCAGTTGTAAAGCATGCAGATTTGTTAGGTTTAACTCAAATAGGTGGAGCTGTAAAAGAATTGGCTGGTAAAGCTAGAAACAAAAAGATTGCTCCATCAGAAATGGAAGGAAGTACATTTACCGTTTCTAATTTAGGGATGTTTGGGATCCTTGAGTTTACAAGTATTATCAATCAACCAAATTCGGCAATCCTTTCAGTTGGTGCTATTGTTGAAAAACCAGTTGTTAAGAATGGAGAAATAGTAGTTGGTAACACTATGAAGTTGACCCTTGCCTGTGATCACAGAACGGTTGATGGTGCAGTAGGAGCACAATTCCTTCAGACATTAAGATATTATGTAGAAAATCCGGTAACTATGCTTGCGTAGTTAAACGATTTTAAAATTGTATATCAAAAGCATCCTTTCATCGGGATGCTTTTTTTTATCTTTAGATTTTAATCGAAAAATTTTATGAAACAAATACTAATTGTATTTCTAGGTATTTTGATGCTCGCTTGCGGAGGCACAAAAGTGGATCAATCAACAATATTAAATCCTACCAACCCAAAAGGAGTAAACGGAGCTGTAGTGTCAGAATCTGAAGTGATAAAGGATAACGGTGGTGTAAGTGCTGTAACATCTACGGTGGTAGCGAATTCTACACCCGAAGATATTGAACAATTGATGGTGTTTTTAACTTCAGATGATTTACAAGGTAGAGATACCGGTAGTGAAGGTATTTCTAAAGCTGCCGACTTTATTCAAAATGTGTTCGAAAACAATAATATTAAACCATACTTTTCGACATACAGGGATACTTTAGAAAACTATAGTGGAGGTGCAGCTTATAATATAGTAGGCTTTTTGCCAGGATCAGATTCAGATTTAAAAAATGAGTTTGTTATTATAGGTGCACATTATGATCATATAGGAATGATTAGTGGAGATGATAGTGATACTATTGCCAATGGCGCAAATGATAATGCTTCAGGTACTACAGCAGTTTTGGAATTTGCAAAATATTTCGGAAAGTTAAGAAACAATAAGCGTAGTATTATTTTTGCATTATTTTCTGCCGAAGAAAAGGGCTTGCTAGGGTCAAAACATTTAGCGAGTAAATTAAAATCGAAGAATATTGATTTATATGCCATGCTAAACTTTGAAATGATCGGTGTGCCCATGGTGGGTAAAGACCATAGTCTATATTTAACAGGGCATGAACTGTCTAATCTTGCTGAAATCAGCAATGAATATGCGCAAAAGAATTTAGTGGGGTTCTTGCCAAAAGCCAAAGAATTTAATCTATTTAGACGTTCTGATAATGCTCCTTTTCATGATGAGTTCAATGTACCGGCTCAGACCTATAGTTCGTTTGACTTTACTAATTTTGGAGAATATCATAAAGTAGGCGATGAAGTATCATTGATCAATTTTAATTTTATGTCAGATATTATAAATGAGGTTAAGCCTATGTTGAAAGGTATAATTAATGCTCCTTCAAAAGAAATTAAATATAACTAATGAAATTTATTGTTGTTACAGGTACAAGTAGGGGTATTGGCTTTGAATTAAGTAAATTATTGGCAGACGCAGGTTATAACGTGTTGGCACTTTCAAGAAATGAAGAGCCTATAAAAAGTATTGCACATAAAAACATTACAGCATTTCCATTTGATGTTTCCTCTATAGAAGATAGAGAAAAGGTTTCCAAGTATTTAAAGGGTGAAAATGGAAAAGTTATAGCCCTCATAAACAATGCGGGTAAATTAATAAACAAGCCATTTTTGGAAATTACGGAAGATGAGTTTAAATCAGTTTATGATGTAAATGTATTTGGAGTAGCTTCAATGACGAAGTTGATTGTACCGTTTATGGATGACGACGGTCATGTACTTACTATCAGTTCTATGGGAGGTATCCAAGGAAGTGCCAAATTTCCAGGGCTTTCGGCATACAGCTCTAGTAAAGGGGCCGTGTTGACTTTAACCGAGTTGTTAGCTGAAGAATTTAAGGAGTCTGGTCCCTCATTTAATGCACTCGCCTTAGGAGCGGTTCAAACTGAAATGTTAGAAGAAGCTTTTCCGGGATATAAAGCACCGGTCAGTGCAAAAGAAATGGCGGAATATGTAATGGATTTTGCTTTAAAAGGGCAAAAAATGTATAATGGTAAAGTTTTGCAGGTAAGCAGTAGTACTCCTTAAAATGCAGCAAACGTTAGCTAAATATCTTCCAGAATTGGCGGTTAGTCCATGTTTTGAACTAATTAAGGATAGTCAGGTGCATTTAAAAATTGTAAATGAGCGTGTAACAAGGCATGGAGACTATAGAAGAAGAAAAGATGGTAAACATCAGATTACGGTTAATGCTTCATTAAATAAATATCGGTTCTTAATTACTTTAATACACGAGATTGCCCACTTAATTGCTTTTGAGAAGTATGGTAGAAATATAAAGCCACATGGTGTTGAATGGAAAAAAACATTTCAATATTTGATGCTTCCATTTATCCGTCCAGAGATTTTTCCTTCTCAATTATTGCCCTTGTTGGCAAATCACTTTAAGAACCCTAAAGCTAGTAGTAGTACAGACGCACGCTTATCAATAGCTTTAAAACAGTTCGACGAACAACAATCAGATAAATCTTACGTTTACGAATTACCAATAGGATGTGTTTTTCGCATTTATAATGGTAAACTTTTTAAGAAAGGTAATAAGCGAACCAAGCGTTACGAGTGTATTGAGGTATCTTCGGGAAGGGTATTTCTTTTTCAACCTAATGCAGAAGTAGAATTAATAAAAAGCTGACATGAATAAAAATTATTACGCCGTTTTAATGGCTGGAGGAGTAGGATCTAGATTTTGGCCAATTAGTACAAGTGAGAACCCAAAACAATTTCATGATATGTTGGGTACAGGTGATACGCTTATACAGAAAACATTTCAAAGGTTGAATAAATTTGTGCCTACGGAAAATATTTTGATTCTTACCAATGAGCGTTATAATGATTTAGTTTTGGAGCAGTTGCCAATGGTAAAACAAGAACAAGTTGTTCTTGAGCCTGCAATGAGAAATACGGCACCATGTATTTTATATGCGGCATTGAAAATTCAAAAAATGAATGAAGATGCGGTAATGATCGTTGCTCCAAGTGACCACTGGATCGAAGATGAAGAGGCTTTTGCCAAAGATGTAACGGCATGTTTTAAAAAATGCGAAAGCGAAGATGTATTATGTACCTTGGGTATAAAACCGTCTTTTCCAAATACAGGTTTTGGTTATATAGAATACAACAAGAAAGATACGGCTCCTATAAAAAAAGTAAATCAGTTTAGAGAGAAGCCAGATTATGAAACAGCAAAAGATTTTTTAGCACAAGGCAATTTTCTATGGAATGCCGGTATATTCATGTGGAGTGCCAAAACTATAGTGAACGCATTTCAAAATTTTCAACCTAAGCAATATGCATTGTTTAGAGACGGTTTAGTGTGCTATAATACTGATGACGAGAAGAAGTTTATATCTGAGAACTATCCTAAGGCTGAGAATATTTCTATTGATTATGCAATTTTAGAAAACTCTGAAGCAATTTATGTAAAAGAAGCTACATTTGATTGGAATGATTTAGGTACATGGGGTTCTTTATACGATAAGTTGGATAAAGACGAAAACAATAATGCGGTTGTCAACTCGAAAGTACTGGTAGAAGATGCTAGCGGAAATATGATCAGGTCCAAAGCCGGAAAGGTTGTCGTTGTTGACGGACTAAATGATTATATTATAGTTGATAAAGATGAAGTTCTATTAATTTATCCTAAGACAAAAGAACAAGATATCAAACAGGTTTTAAATAAGGTAAAAGATACCTTCGGTGATGAATTCGCTTAAATATGGAGAACAATCTTAATCAAGATAATATTACCCCAACCAGTAACGAAGGTGGTGGAGGTGATGAAGTGAAAAAAGACTTTCAAGGTCTTTTAGGTAGTGTAAAAAAGTTCCTTTCTGAGTTGTTGGATATTAGAACCAACACCGATCAGCAGGCAACAAAAGAAGCTATTATTGCCGATATTCCATTTAAGGGGCACACATCTTGGATTTTGATCTGTTCTATATTTATTGCATCTATAGGGTTAAATGCCAACTCTACTGCCGTTGTCATCGGTGCCATGTTAATATCACCACTTATGGGTCCTATTTTAGGAATAGGAATGTCCGTTGCAATTAATGATATCGATACCTTAAAAAGATCATTAAAGAACTTTGCCGTAATGGTGGTTCTGAGTGTTATAACAGCTTATTTATTTTATCGTTTTTTTCCTTTAAGGGATGAGTCTTCAGAACTTTTAGCGAGAACAGAACCAGATATTAGAGATGTGTTGATCGCTTTCTTTGGTGGTTTGGCACTGGTAATTGCACGTGCAAAAAAAGGTACTATTGCCAGCGTAATTTTTGGTGTGGCTATTGCTACTGCCTTAATGCCGCCATTGTGTACAGTTGGTTTTGGTTTGGCTATTGGTAATTGGGGTTATGCATCTGGTGCAATGTACCTCTTTATTATTAATACAATTTTTATAGCATTGGCAACCTTTTTGGTCATAAAACTTTTACGTTTTCCAATGGTGCGCTATGTTAACTCACAGCGAAGAAAACTAATAGCTAGGTTAGCCTCCTTATTGGCAATATTGGTCATGATACCTGCAGGTTTTACGTTTTATAATGTTTTTAAAAAGTCATTGTTCAATAGGGATGCAGAAGCCTTCATCACTGAAAAAATTGAGCCTTATCAGTTTGCTGGCGAAGGTAAATTCTTAAAAGATTTTAGTGAGGTGGTCTATAATGATGAGGGTAACTCAAAAATCGAGTTATTTTTTATGGGGAATGATGGGATACCTGATAATGTAATCGCTACTTGGCGAAATCAGATGTCTGAATATAAACAACTTTCAGATGTTGAGCTTGCTGTGGTACAAGGGTCTAGAAGTGAAGAAGCGAATGAACTTAAGTATGTAAACGAGTTGTACGAGTCTCAAAAGAGTATTTTAACCAGTAAGGATGAGAAAATACAGCTTTTAGAAAATGAACTGATGCGTTTAAATCAGATATCTTCTAATCAAATTCCTTTCAAGGAAATTAGTCTTGAGGCTAAGACAAATTACGAGAATTTAGAGCGATTGGGTTATGCTTATTTAATTTCGACAGATTTCACGAAAACTGATAGTATTCCTTTGTTCGAAGTTACTTGGAAAAAAGAAGCTAAAAGAGCAGAAACGGTTAAGGATATGTCTAAACTTCAAGAATGGTTAAGACTTAGGTTGAATAATAAGAATATTCAGATTAAGGAAATGCCCAAAGACTAGTTTTGTTCTTGAATGTACATTTGACGTACCTTTTTAAAGAGATCAGATGAGTATACAAAATTGGTAACCGATTCATTATCAGTCTTAAAAATTTCATTTTTAGTGCCCTCCCATTCTAGAAGTCCGTCTTTTAAGAAAATAATCTTCTCGCCAATTTGCATAACCGAGTTCATATCATGCGTATTGATTACGGTAGTGATATTATATTCTTCGGTAATTTCTTTAATTAAATTATCTATAAGAATAGCAGTTTTGGGATCAAGGCCAGAATTAGGTTCGTCACAAAAAAGATATTTCGGATTCATTACAATTGCACGGGCTATAGCTACACGTTTTTGCATACCACCAGATATTTCTGAGGGGAATTTGTGATGTGCATCTACCAGGTTTACTCTTTTTAAAACCGTATTTACCCTTTCTTGCATTTCAGACTTCGATTGATTTGTAAACATCTCTAAAGGAAACATTACATTACCTTCAACCGTCATACTATCAAATAGAGCACTGCCTTGAAAAACCATACCCATTTCTTGACGTAAATCGCGCTTTTCGTCATCGGTATGATCTGCATATAATTTTCCATCGTAAGCTATACCACCTTCTTCGGGCTCGAAAAGACCTAAGAGACATTTTAAAAATACCGTTTTACCAGAACCACTCTGACCAATGATCAAATTGGTTTTTCCTTTTTCAAAAGTGGTAGAAATACCTTTAAGGATATGAGCATCGCCAAAAGATTTGTGTATGTTTTGTACGTCTATCATTATCCTAATAAAAGTTGGGTTAATATGTAGTTTAAAATAATAATCACAACACTCGTCCATACGAACGATGTAGTACTTGCTTTACCTACTTCCAATGCTCCACCCTTCATATAAAAACCATGAAATGAAGGTACGGTGGCAATAACAAAAGCAAAAATTAAAGTTTTGACAAATGCATACGCTATGTGAAATGGAACAAAGTCAGATTGTAATCCCGTATTAAAATCTTCGCTCGTTAAGAATCCTCCAAAAACACCTGCCATCCATCCACCGAAAATTCCAACGTACATTGAAATTGCAATGGCAAAAGGGTAAAATAACATTGCAATTATTTTTGGAAAAACTAAGTAGTTCAAAGAATTAACACCCATAACTTCTAAAGCATCTATCTGCTCCGTTACACGCATTGTACCAATACTTGAGGTAATATATGATCCCACCTTACCGGCCATAATTATGGAAACAAAAGTTGGGGCAAATTCTAAAATAACCGATTGCCTTGTAGCGAAACCAATTAAATTTCGTGGTATTAATGGGTTGGTGAGATTAAGTGCTGTTTGTATGGCTACAACGGCACCAATAAAAAAGGAAATAAATATGATGATACCTAAAGAGCTAAAAATTAGTTCATCTATTTCCTTGAATATAAGAGACCTCATTATTCTCCATTTCGTAGGCTTTTTAAAAACCTCACGGATCATAATGGCATAGCTTCCTATAGATGCTAAATAGTTCATTTATTAAAAATAAAAATCTTACCGTAAAAATAACAATAAAGGACCTGATTTAACCTCGGTTTAATCTTTAAAGAGGTAAATTATTTACATTTGTGCTTCAATCTAACACGAATGAAAATGAAAAAATATTTTATTACTTCCTTATTTGTCGGAACCTTATTGGTAGCGAGCGGCTTAACCGCACAAAAGAAGAATAAAGACAATGTAAGTGATGATTTGTTAAGGGTGAAACCTAAATTAGTTGTAGGCGTAGTAGTGGATCAAATGCGATATGATTACCTAACACGATTTTATGATCAATTTGGCGATGACGGATTTAAAAGATTGGTTGAAGAAGGTTTCAATTGCAAAAACAATCATTTTAACTATGCACCTACAAGTACAGGTCCTGGGCACACCTCTGTATATACCGGTACATCACCATCTGTACATGGTATAATTGGAAATAATTGGTATGATAAAGAAACCGATACTAGCGTATATTGTGCTAGTGATGATACATACTCATCTGTAGGGACAACTGCAAATGCGGGTAAAATGTCTCCACATAGAATGACGGTGACCACCATAACGGATGAATTACGATTACATACGCAAATGCAAGGGAAAACAATAGCTATTGCATTAAAAGATAGGGGTGCGGTATTACCTGGTGGACATACCGCCAACGCAGCATATTGGTTTCATGGAGCCGATGAAGGTAAGTGGATAACAAGCACATTCTATATGGATCAATTGCCTAAATGGGTAAGTGATTTTAATGCATCTGGTAAAGCGCAATCATATAAAAGAGAATGGAATACCTTAAGGGATATTAGTGAGTATAAGGAAAGCGGAACCGATAACAACCTATTTGAAGGTAAATTTGATGGAGAAAACGCTACTTCATTTCCTCACAAACCGGCTGAGCTGTTAGATAAGACCAAAAGTTTTGATATTATAAAAGCAACTCCATTTGGAAATTCATTGACTACAGATTTTGCTATTGAGGCATTAAAACAAGAAAGATTAGGCACAGATGATATCACCGATTTTTTAGCTGTAAGTTTTTCAAGCACCGATTATGTTGGACATATGTTTGGTGTTAATTCTAAAGAAATTCAAGACACCTACTTAAGGCTAGATGAAGATATTGCTAGATTGTTCAAAGCCTTGGATAAAAATGTGGGAGAAGGGGAGTACACAATGTTCTTAACCGCGGATCATGGTGCTGTTGAGGTACCTACTTATTTAAAGAGTGAAAAAATACCATCTGGTTATGTTGATACAGCTGCGAACAAAAAGAGGTTAAACGAATTTTTGCAGTATAAATATAGCACAGTAGATATAGTTAAAAATTACTCTAATGATCAAATCTTCTTAGATCATAAAATTATAAAGAATCTAGATCTTAGCTTGGCAGAGGTACAAGTTGAAATTGCTCAAGAGGTATTGGGTTATGATGCTATTGATAGAGTGTATACTGCGAATCAAATGTGGAGTAATAATTATACATCTGGTATACCGTATATTTTACAAAATGGTTACAATCAAAAAAGATCCGGTGACGTATTGATAGTTTTAAAGCCAGGATATATTTCTTATAGCTCAACGGGGTCTACTCATGGGTCGCCTCAAATTTATGATACACATGCCCCATTATTGTTTTATGGTAAGGGGGTAAAAGCAGGTTCAACGATTAATAGAACAGAAATTCCTGATATTGCTCCTACAATATCGGCATTGTTAGGTATTTCTTTTCCAAATGGAACTACTGGAAAGCCTATAACTGAGGTATTAAAATAATATGGATGATAGGCGTATAGGTATTTTTGACTCGGGAATCGGAGGAACATCTATTTGGGGTGAAATTCAAGAACTTTTGCCACATGAAAGTTGTATTTATTTGGCAGATAGCAAGAATGCTCCATATGGCGAGAAATCTGAGGAGCGTATTTTAGAGCTTAGCATCAAAAATACAGAATACTTATTGAACAAAGATTGTAAGCTAATTGTCGTTGCCTGTAATACGGCAACGACAAATGCCATATCCTATTTAAGAACAAACTACCATGTACCATTTATTGGCATCGAACCTGCGATAAAACCAGCAGCTATTAATACCAAGTCTAAAATTATTGGAATCTTGGCCACTAAAGGAACTTTGTCTAGCAGTTTATTTCATAGCACCTCAAAAAACCATGCAGCGGGCATTACTGTTATTGAACAAAGAGGCACGGGGTTAGTTGAAATGATCGAAAATGGTCAATTGGAAAGTACAGAGCTTTATCTTCTTTTAGAAAGTTATATTAAGCCAATGCTAGATCAAGGTATGGATTACCTTGTCTTGGGCTGTACGCATTACCCATATCTAATTCCTCTTTTGAGAAAAATGTTGCCAGAACACGTTACCGTTATAGATTCTGGTGAAGCTGTTGCTAGGCAAACTAAATCTGTGTTAGAAAATAATAACTTGCGAACAACAGCTACAAAAATAGGTTCTCATCAATTTTATACTAATGGAGATGAAGAGGTACTTTCAAAAATTTTAAAAAAATCAGACGCAGTATATTCTGTGCTCTCTAGAGATTTTTAAGGGCGTCATCCTTTTTCACATAGGTTAAATATGTAAAAGAAAGGTCGTGTTTTTCGTCTACAGGGTGAAATTCCTGTGTGGTCAACATCCAGTAATTTTCATCAATTTCTGGAAAGAATGTATCTGCATCTTCAAAAACACCATGTACACGTGTTAGCTCTATTTTATCAGATTTCTTTTCGCCTTGTTTATAGATTTCGCCGCCACCAATGATAAATGCAATTTCATTTTTTACAAGATCAATGGCTTCATCTAAAGAGTGAACTACAATACATTCGTCATATTCAGTGCTGTACTCTTTATCTCTTGTTATAATGATGTGGGTTCTGTTGGGTAATGGTTTAGGGAAACTTTCATACGTTTTTCTGCCCATAATTATTTTGTGGCCAGAAGTTAATCTTTTAAAACGTTTAAAGTCGTCTGGCAAATGCCAAAGTAAATTATTGTCTTTGCCCAAGGCATTGTTTTCTGCCGCTGCAGCTATCATTATAAGTGTTCTCAATGCAATTTTTTTTTAGGTTCAATTTCCAAAGCTGTAGGAAGTGGCATTTCTTCTTCAATTTCCTTTTCCATTTTAGAAATACGTTGCTTTTGTTTTTCCACTAGTTTTTCACGTTGAGAACGTTCCCAATCCTTATCCATAAATTTATTGGTGATAAATACATTGAAAACATGTAAGACAAATAAAAAGCCCCAAAAAGTAATTGCCCAAACAAACCAGTTATATTCTTGCCCGTATTTTAGTATTTTATTTATCAGTACCAAAAAGACACTACCTACCAAAAAGATTACGAAATGAGTATAAAGTCGCTTTTTTTGACGTACTCTTTTTTGAGCATGTTCTAACAGCTCATGTTGCTCTAAATCTAATTTGGAGGTGTTTTTATTTCTAGAAAACATACTCTTCCTATCTTTGATATAAAGATACATGAATTGTATTATACCCTATAACCCATGGAAAAAATTAGAAAAGAATTTCCCGTTTTAAGAAAAGGAATTTATGCGAATACAGCAGTGTACGGACCATTATATGATTCTTTGTTAGATTGGCGACAAGAACATGATTTAGATTTTTTACTGTATGGTAGTGATATGCGTGAGAAATCATTAAAGGTCATTTCAGAAACACGTTCTGCGGTTGGCAGCTTTTTTAATTGTAAACGAGAGAACGTGGCCTTGGTCAGTAATTTTTCTTCGGCACTCAATGTTTTTTTAGAAGGCTTAGCTGTTGAGAAGAAAGTGTTGCTTATAGAAAATGATTACCCTTCCCTAAATTGGAGTTTTGAAAAAAGGGGATTTGACATAACGTATGTTCCAACGTCCGTAAAGTTAGAACAGCAAATTCTTGAAGTGGTCAAGAGTTCAAAGATTGATGTTTTGGCATTTAGTCTTGTACAGTGGCTAGATGGTTTTGCTATAGAACTTGATTTTCTAAAAGATTTAAAAAAGCAGTTTCCAGAACTTATTATTATAGCCGATGGCACTCAGTTCTGTGGTAGTACTAATTTTGATTTTGATAATTCGGGTATCGATGTATTGGGTGCTAGTGCCTATAAGTGGCTATTGGCAGGCTATGGAAATGGTTTTATGTTGTTCTCTGATGAAATTAAGGATAAAATCAGTTTGAATTCTATTGGTTTCAACGCCGCTGATGGAAATTATGAAAAAAAGGACGCAATTAGGTTCGCAAAACAATTTGAGCCTGGTCATCTTCCCTCATTGAATTTTGGTAGTTTAAAGTTTTCCATTGAATTTTTTCAGAGAATTGGTATGGATAAAATTACCGAGCATAATAAAAAACTATCGGTAAAGGCCAAGGCTGAATTTGAAAAATTAGGTCTATTGTCCGATCAGATAGTAGAGAGAAAAAAGCATAGTACTATTTTTAATATCAAGGCAAACGAAGCTACTTTTCAAAAATTAAAAGACAATGATGTATTCTGTGCACAGCGAGGTGATGGTGTGCGTTTAAGCTTTCATTTTTATAATACAATTGCTGAAATAGATGCGATAGTAAAAATTTTAAAAGAAGAATAATATAGATTATTAATAAAGTAATTTTGTAGGATTTTTTTTCATTCTTGGTTTCTAAAAGGTATAAATAATAAGGATTTGATAAAAATATCTTACTCATTGGAAATGAGTAGTTTATTATGCTAGTTTTGCTTTAAATATTAAATTCATTATCATGGCAATTGCAAAAAAATATTTAAAAACAAAACCAGTCTGTAAGGTTACTTTTACAGTACCTGCGGACAATGCAAAAAAGGTAGCTGTAGTAGGTGATTTCAATAATTGGAATGCTAAAAAGAGTGCGTTGAAGAAACAAAAGAATGGTTTGTTTAAGGGTACTTTTGATCTGCCAAAAGAGAGTTCATATGAATTCAAATACATTGTTGATGGAGAATATATAAACGAAAGTGAAGCTGATCGTTACCAATGGAATGATTATGCAGGTTCTGAAAATGCAGTTTTAGAATTGTAAGATTAGAACATAAAATAATTGATTGTCTCTAAATTGTGAAGACATTTTTAATTAATGGAAAAACCTGAGAAACTAGTTTCTCAGGTTTTTTTTGTGGTATGCTTTCAATTGAAATATCATACTATTTAAAGTAGAAAGTGTGTCTTTATCGCCATTGACTATACCACATTTAAAATCATATCCGCCTTTTTGAAATGTTTAAGGAGTAAAGTAGGTTATATTTTTCTCACAAACCAATTAACACACATTCACAACAACTTATAGTGTGTTGACCACATAAATTATTTTGTAGGAAAAGTATTACATATATTTGAAATGTAATTATTGGTGAATCCCCAAATTTTACCAAGAAAAAAGATGAAGGTCATGCTAGTACAATAACAAAGAAATATACAATGTAAATATTGGTCGAAGTCCCAAAAGTCGGCTTATGTTCCACATTGTTTAAAGTGTCTTTGTCTTTTAAAAACCTATTTAAATAATAAACTTAACCTACGAATGCCATGCTTAAAATCCCCCGATTTCTCTTAGCTATTTTATTATGCGCATTGTTTCAATCGTGTGCAAAAGACACAGACCTTATTTCTGAATTTGTAGTTTTAGATACTATAAAATTTGAATATCGTTCCGTAGAAGTGAATCCGGAATTCAAAATTGAAAAATCTATAGAAAATATTGAAACAGTTGTTTTAATTCCTTTTTCTAATTAAATTTAGAACCACTAAACACTATATTGATGAAAGACCAACTACTAAAAGAGACCACTATTGAAGAA
Organism: Maribacter litoralis; assembly: GCF_003075045.1. Taxonomy (GTDB): domain Bacteria; phylum Bacteroidota; class Bacteroidia; order Flavobacteriales; family Flavobacteriaceae; genus Maribacter; species Maribacter litoralis. The sequence goes on from NZ_QCZD01000008.1 coordinate 45,018, forward strand.
TACAAAAGCGATTTTTTCTCGGGCGTAATCATGCTCATGAGAAAATTGTTTATGATCTAAATGCGATTGCTTCTCTCTTTTCACCATAGAAAGAAGTAAACGGCCAATCACCTATCAAAACTTATTTTTAATATACGTTACCACCTTTTTTAATTATTGTGGTTCATCTCTTCATGCATTGTTTCAACCTGAAATATGCCAGTTAAGGTCAACAGTTAAATTAACATATTTCGGTTCAATTTTATTCCGTACACAGGTAAACTTTCTTAGCTTTAAGACTTCAAACCTTTAAGACATGCCAAAGTTTACAATCAAACAATTATTCACGCTTATTTTATTAGCTACAGTTTTAATTTCCTGTAGAAAAACTGCTCCTAAAACAGCCAATGCAGAAGTCTCTGATACTTATGTAGAAGATAACTACAACAAAAAGGAAGTAGATATCACCATGCGAGATGGTATTAAACTGCATACTACCATTTATTCGCCAAAAGATACCTCAAAAGAATATCCTATTATCATGCAAAGAACCCCGTATAGTTCTAAACCTTACGGCGAGGGTAATTACAAAACAAAGATTGGTCCTAATATCCATATGATGCAAGATGGTTATATCGTTGTCTATCAAGATGTGCGTGGCCGTTGGTTAAGCGAGGGTCACTATGAGAATATGCGTGCCTATATTCCCAATAAAAAAACCGAACAAGATATTGATGAAAGTTCAGATACTTACGATACTATAGAGTGGTTGGTAAATAATGTAGAAAACAATAATGGTAATGTAGGTATTTGGGGAATTTCCTATCCTGGTTTTTACTCTACCTATGCTGTGGTCGATGCTCACCCAGCATTAAAGGCAGCTTCCCCACAGGCAAGTATTGCCGATTTCTTTTTTGATGATTTTCACCATAACGGAGCGTATTTGTTGAGCTATTTTAGGGCTACATCATTATTTGGGACACCAAGACCGGACGGAGATAAACCGATAGATACGGCATGGTATACATTGCCCGATTTACCAACTGAAGATCAGTATCAATTCTTTTTAGATGAAGGTCCGCTAAAGAATTTAGACCGTTTTTTTGAATACGAAACTGCTGACACGCCGCGTATGGCAAAAGAAGGGGTTACCGATGATTATTTCTGGAACGAGCTTAAAGAACACCCTAATTATGATGAAATGTGGCAAAGCCGAGGGTTGATTCAGCATTTAAAGGATGTAAAACCAACTGTAGCTACTATGGTGGTGGCTGGCGAGTTCGATGCCGAAGATTTGTACGGACCTTTAGAAACCTATAAGAACATTGAAAAATATAATTCCGAAAATTACAACACTTTAGTTTTTGGACCTTGGGATCACGGTGGCTGGGCACGAAGAAAAGGGCAGAATACCGTGGGTAATTATTACTTTGGTGACGGTATTTCTGAGTTTTTCCAAGAAAATATAGAAACAAAGTTCTTCGATCATTTCTTAAAGGGAGATGGGGATAAAAATAGTGGGCTGCCTGAAGCCTATGTTTTTGATACCGGTAGAAAAGATTGGAAGACCTATGACACATGGCCACCGGCGGGTGTAGTGAAAAAAGACATGTATTTGTCTTCCGATCAAGAACTGACCGCTGAACCCAGAGGAGTAGAGGAAGTAAAATTTATTAGTGATATCAAAAAACCGGTACCTTATTCTGAAGATATTAAAACGGTATTTACACCAAGAAAATATATGACAGACGATCAGCGTTTTGCAGCTCGCCGTGGTGATGTTTTGGTATTTGAGACCGAGGTTATGGAAGAAGATATGACTTTGGCGGGTGATATTTTGGCGAAGTTGAAAGTAGCGACTACAGGTTCTGCTGCAGATTGGATCGTAAAAATCATAGATGTGCACCCTGCTGATGAACCAAACTACGAAGGCATGCAAGACCATTTGAAAATGAGTAATTACCATTTAATGGTACGTAGCGAGGTGTTGAGAGGGCGCTTTAGAAACAGTTTTGCCGAGCCAGAGCCGTTTGTGCCTAATAAAAAGACCGATGTTACCATAAAGTTACAAGATGTGTTCCATACCATTAAAAAGGGGCACAAGCTACAGGTGCAAGTACAGAGTACGTGGTTTCCTTTAATAGATTTAAATCCGCAGACCTATGTGGACAATATATTTGAAGCTGATGAGCAAGACTTTAAAACGCAGACGCATACCGTATTCACAGATTCTAGTATTGAGTTTTCTGTGTTGGAGTAGAGTGTTATCTCATTTATTTGCTTTAAATTCATAATAAAGTAGATGAAAAATCAAGAATATGTTAATTCAGTTGTTATCAGTAAATGATTAGGATTATAATTATTCCGTTCATTTAGTTTAATATGAAAAGATATAATGAAATTAAATCGTCACTTTCCTATAAAACTTATAGAGAGCATTCTTTAAGTTTAAAAATGGCGGCAGACGATTTACTGGATCAAGCCATTTTATTGAATAAAGTAAGGGTGGATGATTCTCAACGAATTCATGTTTTAGGTTTGTTCCGTGGGTGTATGCTTTTGTATGGAGTTAGTTTAGAACTGATACTAAAAGCTCGTGGACTATATGAAGAAAGGGATAATATTTTGTCAGGTGATATTAAATCTTATCAGGATTTTATGAGAAAATGGCGTCCAAAGAAAGGTGATGGTCATGGATACTTTGATATTATAAAGTTTTATAAAATTGAAATTTCAAAAAGAGAAAATGAATTATTAAGTAATTATCAGGACTATACTCGATGGGCTGGACGATTTCCTTTTCCCAATGATTTTACTAAAACGGAAAGAATGGAAAAGGAAGGTAGGTATAGTGGGAAAGTTAATGTAAAACATAAAGTTGAAATACAAATGTTCTTAGAAAATCAAATTGAGCAAATGAAAATTTAATTTAATATTTCTGAAATTAAAGAGCTAGATAATGATTTTTTTGAAGAAGAATAATTATTAATTTTTCCGGATTACTAACGAACAACGAACAACGAACAACGAACAACGAACAACGAACAACGAACAACGAACAACAACAAACAACAACAACCAAAATGAAAAAACTAGTTCTAGTCCTAGCAGGCGTACTTTTCCTGCTACCTACTAATGCGAAAGCCCAAAAAAGCAAAAAGAAAAAACCCAATATCATTTTCATCATGTCAGATGATCATGCGTACCAAGCCATTAGTGCGTATGATGACAAATTGCTCCAGACTCCAAATATTGACCGTTTGGCAAAAGAAGGGATGTTGTTTACCAATGCCAGTGTTACCAACTCTATCTGTGCGCCATCAAGAGCTACTATTCTAACAGGTAAGCACACGCATATTAATGGAAAAGTGGATAATTACTTTCCGTTCGATACTACACAGGTGACATTTCCGCAAATATTTAAAAAGAACGGATATAAGACAGCCATGTTCGGAAAGCTACATTTTGGGAACAACCCAAAAGGGGTAGATGAGTTTATGATTTTGCCGGGGCAAGGGCATTATATTAATCCTGATTTTATAGTCACCAATGGCGATACCATTACCAAACAAGGGTATGTAACCGATATTATTACAGATGTGTCGTTAGAATGGCTAAAAGAAGAAGCGTCAAATGAAGAACCGTTTATGATGATGTACTTGCATAAGGCACCACATAGACCATGGTGGCCGCGTGCGGATAAGTTTAAGGTGTTTACACAAAAAACTTTCCCTGAGCCGGAAACCTTATTTGATGATTACAGCAATAGGGGTACGGCAGCAAAAACAGCAGAAATGAATTTGTTGACACACATGATGTATAGTCATGATAGTAAAATTAGACCAGAGACCTTGGCGAAAATGGAGGGGAAGGTTTTTCCTGTAGTAGAAGAATTTCCAAATAGCTTTTATGGTCCGTATAACCGTGCCACTGCAGAACAAAAAGCATTGTACGATCCGGTGTTAGATTCTATTAATGACTTCTTCTACAACAATTGGCCAAAGATGAACGATACCGAGAAAATGAAATGGAAGTACCAGCGCTATATGCAAGATTATTTGGGGAGTATTTCTTCGGTAGATGATAATGTAGGTCGATTATTGGACTATTTGGATGAAAGCGGATTAGCAGAAAATACCATTGTAATTTACACCTCTGATCAAGGGTTTTACTTAGGGGAACACGGTTGGTTCGATAAACGATTCATATATGACGAATCATTCAAAACTCCGTTATTGGTACGTTGGCCAAATGTAGTGGCACCTGGTTCTGTAGAAAATGAAATGGTGCAGAATTTAGACTTTGCACAAACCATGTTGGAAGCGGTAGGCATCACTCCGCCAAGTGATATGCAAGGGGAAAGTTTAATTCCGTTATTGAAAGGAGAAAAAGACAATTGGACACGTGATGCGGTGTATTATCAGTATTACGAATACCCGTCGGTTCATATGGTAAAACGCCACTACGGCATCGTGAACAAAGAATTTAAATTGGTGCATTTCTACTATGACGTAGATGAATGGGAATTGTATGATAGGCTTAAAGATCCTAAAGAAATGAACAACGTTTATAACGACCCAGCATATGCCGATACCGTTAAAAAGCTGAAGAAAGATTTGGTAGCACTTCGCAAAAAATACAAAGACTCCCCAGAGCAAGATCAGCAATATATTGAGAAGTACAAGAGTGCTGGGATGATTAAGTAAGATTGGTTGCTGGTTGCTGGTTGCTGGTTGCTGGTTGCTGGTTGTCGGTTGTTGGGTGCGCTCAGTAAGAATGTCAGTTTGAGTGCTTTCGACCTCATTTTTCATGAGGTCGAAAGTGTATCGAGAACCTCTTATATTATTCAGGTTGTAAATATTGTACGTTTAAAAAATAACTTATAGCAAGCAAGCTTCTCGATACAATTTTTCCTCCCGAAGAGGTCGTAAAAACCACTCGAAGTAACATTCGTTTTAAGTTGTAAAGGGGTTGAATTAATGGAACGCTTTGTCAGTTCGAGTGTTTTTGGGCGCAGAGTATCGGAGTTCGAAAATGTATCGAGAGCAGATTTGGAACACATGTGCCTTTGGATATTTTTTTACCATTAAATACACAGCTAAAGTTTCAATTTAAAACTACTAGAAGTAACATTCGTTTTAAGTCGTAAAGGGCTTGAATTAATGGAGCGCTTTGTCAGTTCGAGTGTTTTTGGGCGCAGAGTATCGGAGTCCGAAAATGTATCGAGAACAGGTTTGGAACACCTTTGCCTCTTTTTTTACTTAAAAAACTCATCTGTAGTGATATTGTAGCATATTTTAAACCACACTTGTTTTAATTTTAAAGACTTTAGAAAACTAACAACATCGCTTAGAATTATATATTTTTCATAAAATACTAGGTTTTTACATTTTTCTGCCTTTATATTTGTAGCTCAAAGTTCACACACGTATTGAATAGTTATCAAGAAAGGTGGAGGGATTAGACCCTTTGAAACCTTAGCAACCCTTTGTTCCACACAAAGAAGGTGCTACATTCTACCCTTAGGGGAAGGATAACAGTAATCGAATTTCTCGAAATACTTTCTTATAACTTTTTGATTTTACCTACTCACACTTTAAGTGTGGTTAGGATGGGCTTTTTATTTTTTGCATCCTAAGGGTAGCCTAAGGATTAATTTTTAAAAACAACAAAATCATGAGTAATCACAAATTAGCAACAAACGCTTTACACGCAGGTCACGACACAACTACCAATGGTGGTACAAGGGCAGTGCCAATCTATCAAACATCATCATACGTATTTAATGATACAGATCATGCGGCAAACTTATTTTCCCTTAAGGAACTAGGGTTTATATACACACGTTTAAACAACCCTACAAACCAAATATTACAAGATAGATTGGCTGCCGTAGAAGGTGGTATCGGTGCGGTTGTTTTTGCGTCGGGTACAGCGGCAATTTCTACAGGATTATTGACCTTGTTAAAAGCAGGTGATCACATTGTGGCGTCGAGCAGTTTGTACGGGGGTACTTTTAATTTATTGAACGTTACCTTGCCAAGATTTGGTATTACTACAACTTTTGTAGATGCTTCTGATCCTGAAAATTTTGGAAAAGCGGTTCAAGATAATACAAGGGCATTTTTCGTAGAATCCCTAGGGAATCCAAAGTTAGATGTGTTGGATTTGAAAGCGATCTCAAAAGAATCTAAAGCGGCTGGTGTTCCATTTATAGTCGATAATACCGTAGCTACTCCATCATTGTTAAACCCAATTGAACATGGGGCAAACTTGGTGATACATTCATTGACAAAATATATTGGCGGACAAGGAACCTCGTTAGGTGGTGCTATTATCGATGCTGGTACCTTTGATTGGACAAACGGAAAATTCCCGGAATTCACAGAACCTTCTGCAGGTTACCATGGTTTGGTATATAGCGAAGCATTAGGCGCAGCAGCATTTACGTTTAAACTGATATTGGAAGGCTTGCGTGATTTTGGTGGAGCCTTGAGTCCGTTCAACGCATTCCAAATCATACAAGGACTGGAGACTTTACCGGTACGTATCAAGCAACACAGTGCAAATGCATTAGAATTAGCAACATGGTTAGAAGGCAGGTCGGAAGTGGAATGGGTAAATTACCCAGGATTGAAGAGCAATAAGTACAACGATTTGGCAAAAGAATACTTGCCAAAAGGACAAAGTGGTTTGGTTACTTTTGGTGTAAAAGGCGGATTTGAAGCTGCTAAGAAGTTGACCGATGCGACTAAAATATTCTCATTGCTAGCGAATATTGGTGATACCAAATCACTGATCATTCACCCAGCAAGTACCACGCATCAACAATTGACTGCAGAGCAGCAAGAAGGAGCGGGCGTAGGTCAAGATTTAATTCGTTTATCAGTTGGTTTAGAAGATATAGAAGATTTAAAAGCCGATTTAGAACAGGCATTTGCCAGCCTTTAATTTAGGAACGGTAAAAGCTGAAACCACCGGTCGCTAAGCGGAGACTAAGTGATCGGTGGTTTAAGAAAAAAAGAATATTGGTTTCGGCTGAACCCAGCCGAAACCAAGCCACAAATTGATTTGAAATTAGATGCTACATCAACTACAGATTAAAAATTATAAGACCTTAAGCGGTATCACCCAAGATATACAATTGTCATATCAGGTATTTGGTAAAAAGCTACATACAGCACCTATTATTTTGGTGAACCATGCATTGACCGGTAACTCAAATGTAACCGGAGAAAATGGTTGGTGGTCTTCCTTGATCGGGGAGGAAAAGTGTATTGATACAAATAAGTATACCATTTTGGCATTTAATATTCCCGGTAACGGTCATGATAAGTTCGTGATTGAAAACTATAAGGATTTTGTAGCTGGTGATGTGGCTAGAATGTTCTTATTGGGCTTGGAGCAATTGAAAATAGAACGTTTGTTCGCTTTGATCGGTGGTTCTTTAGGTGGAGGTATTGCGTGGGAAATGGCAGCCTTACACCCAACCTTAACTGAGCATTTGATACCTGTAGCATCAGATTGGAAATCTACCGATTGGTTAATTGCCAATTGCCAAATTCAAGAACAGTTTTTGGTAAACTCTAAGCAGCCCGTACATGATGCACGCATGCATGCCATGTTGTGTTATAGAACTCCGGCTTCCTTTAAAGAACGCTTTAAGCGAAGTACCAATGAAGAATTGCAGGTGTTTAATGTAGAGAGTTGGTTAATGCATCATGGCGATAAACTGCAGGAACGTTTTCAGTTATCTGCCTATAAATTGATGAATCAATTATTAAAGACCATTGATGTTACTAGAGATGGTGATGAGAATTTCATCAAACTACAAAATAGCGATACCAATATCCATATTTTAGGGGTGGATTCTGATATGTTCTTTACCGCCCAAGAAAACAAAGATACGTTTAAGCAGCTGGCGCAGGCAAAAAGTAATGTTACCTATGGTGAAGTACAGTCATTACACGGGCATGATGCATTTTTGATTGAATTTGACCAAATGGAGAAATTGCTGACGGGTATTTTTAATACCAATGGTAATATCCAGAAAATCAAGATTTTGAAGTTTGGCGGTAAGTCACTGAGCAATGGCGAAGGTTTAGAACGTGTACTTGATATAGTTACACAAAAGGTCAAGAACAATGAGAATGTAGCCATGGTAGTATCCGCTAGGGAAAAAGCAACCGATCAGTTGGAAGATATGCTGGAGAAAGCTGCCCAAGGAAAGGATTATAAAGCAGATTTTGAAGCCCTGGAAAAATATCAGAACCAAGCTTATAAAAATGTGAGTTTGTCTACTGAATTTAAAGGGTTGGCAAAGTTATATGAAGGTGTTTCCTTATTGGGTGATTATAGTGCGAAAATTAAAGATGAGGTACTTGCCTACGGTGAGTTGATCTCCGCGAAATTGGTAACGAAGTTGTTGATAGGTAAAGGCATCAATGCGAAGCTGGTAGATACACGTGAGCTCATAAAAACCGATGATACTTTTGGCGATGCCAAGGTGTTGGAGGCGGAATCGAAAGAACGTGTATTGTTGAAATTTGCTGAAATTCCTAAGGATACCGTTGCCGTGGTAACCGGTTTTATAGCATCGACCCTGGATGGGGAAACAACAACCTTGGGAAGAAACGGAAGTAATTATTCCGCAGCATTGATAGCAAATTTCTTAGATGCCGAAGAGTTGCAGAACTATACACATGTAGATGGTATCTATACCGCAAACCCTGATTATGTGCCAGAAGCGAAAAGATTGGCAAACCTTTCTTATGAGGAAGCCAATGAGCTTGCGAATTTTGGGGCTACTATTTTACATGCCAAAACCATAATACCGCTAATTGAAAAGAACATTCCTTTACGTATTTTAAATACCTACAATGATGATAATGAAGGTACGTTGATCAGTGCAAAATCTAGTAAAGAAGGTATTAAATCGCTTTCTGTTATAGAAGATGTTGCCATGATCAATATTGAAGGTCGTGGACTGTTAGGTAAAGTAGGTGTGGATGCCAGAATATTTAAGGCATTGCAGGCTAGTAATATTAGTGTAAGTATTATTTCTCAAGGTTCTTCGGAAAGAGGTATCGGGCTGGTAGTAAAGAAAGACAAGGCAAAAAGAGCAAAACTGGCGCTAGAAAATGAGTTCAGCAACGATTTTGAGTCTAAAGATGTAAATATGATTACGGTGATGGACGATGTTTCGATAATCTCTATTGTTGGTCAAGATTTAAGTACATTTCATAATCCGTTCAATGCATTGATCAAAAACCAAATAGTGCCGTTGTTGTTCAATAATACGGTGTCTGGTAATAACGTGAGTTTGGTGGTTAAAAAGTCCGATTTGCACAAGGCTGTGAACGTAATGCATGGTCAGGTATTCGGTATTAGTAAGAAAATAAATATCCTCATTTTCGGTCATGGCAATGTAGGAGGCACCTTAATAGACCAGATATTGGAATCTGCAGAAACCATTAAAACCCGTAAGCGCTTGGATCTTCGTGTTTTTGGTATAGCGAACTCTAAAAATATACTGCTGAACGAGAAAGGCATTGCAAAAAATTGGAAAACGCAATTAAAGCAAAAAGGGAAATCATATAAAATTGATGATGTTTTTGACTTTGCGAAACGTCACCATTTAGAGAATTTAATCGTTATTGATAATACGGCGAGCAAAGACTTTGTAGCCAATTACTTTGAATTTGTTGAACACGGTTTTGATATTGTTTCATCCAATAAAATTGCCAATACCTTACGTTACGATTTTTATCAACTGTTGCGTGAAGAGCTGCAAAAAAATCAGAAACAGTATTTGTACGAAACAAATGTGGGAGCGGGATTACCGTTAATAGATACCATTAAGTTGTTGCATTTGTCCGGTGAAAATATTACGAGAATTAAAGGGGTGTTCTCGGGTTCTTTAAGTTATATATTCAATACCTTCTCAGAAGTAGATGTGCCGTTTTCGTCTATTCTAAAAGATGCGATGCAGAAAGGATTTACAGAGCCCGATCCAAGAGAAGATTTATCGGGCAATGACGTAGGGCGTAAATTATTGATATTGGCGCGCGAGTTAGATTTACATAATGAGTTTGCCGATATTAACATAGAGAACTTAATACCTAAAAAATTACAAGAAGGAGATGTTGATTTCTTCTTGGAACATTTAGATGTTTTGGATACGAAGTTCAATGAAATTAAAAAGAACCAAAAACCTGATCATGTACTTAGGTATGTAGGGGATTTACATGGTAACCTTCAAAAAGAAAAAGGAGTGTTAGATGTAAAACTGATTTCCGTACCAAAAGAAAGTGCTTTGGGGCAGGTAAAAGGATCAGATTCCATCATTGAAATTTATACGGAATCTTACGGGGAAAATCCGTTAGTGATTCAAGGCGCAGGTGCAGGAGCGGCAGTTACCGCAAGAGGGGTTTTTGGAGATATATTGAGGATTGCGGAGAAAGGGTAGGACAAGTACAAAGTACAAAGTCAAAAGTGCGAAGTACATGAAAGAAGAAATTCGAATAGAAAAGAATTAGTACAATGAACAAGAACAACAATAAATTTGAAACGAACGCCATACGTACGCAATTGAAACGTACAGAGAATTTGGAGCATTCAGTTCCGCTATACTTAACGTCTAGTTTTGTATTTGAAGATGCGGAAGATATGCGTGCGTCGTTTGCTGAAGAGAAAGAGCGTAATATATACTCAAGATATTCGAATCCGAATTCATCTGAGTTTATAGAAAAAGTATGTCAGATGGAAGGTGCAGAAAGCGGATTCGCATTTGCATCGGGTATGGCGGCTGTGTTTTCTACTTTGGCAGCTTTGTTAGATAGTGGTGATCATGTGTTGTCTGCAAGAAGCATATTTGGCTCAACACACTCATTGTTTACCAATTTCTTCCCAAAATGGAATATTAATCATACTTATTTTAAGATTGATGAATTGGACAAATTAGAAAGTCTGATCACACCGAAAACCAAAATAATCTATGCGGAGACACCCACTAATCCTGGTGTTGATGTGTTGGATTTAGAAGAGCTGGGTAAGATTGCAAAGAGGCATAATTTGATCCTGGTAATCGATAATTGTTTTGCATCACCTTATTTGCAACAGCCTATTAAGTTTGGTGCGGATTTGGTTATTCACTCTGGTACAAAATTGATGGATGGTCAAGGCAGGGTATTGGCGGGCATTACCGTAGGGAGTGCAGCGTTGATGGATAAAGTATACCGTTTTTCACGAATTACGGGTCCGGCGTTATCACCTTTCAATGCCTGGGTACTTTCTAAAAGTTTGGAAACACTTGCTATACGTGTAGACCGACACTGTGATAATGCCTTGAAATTAGCGGAATTCTTAGAGGGGAATGATAAAGTGAATTGGGTAAAATATCCATTCTTAAAATCACATCCTAAATACGAGATTGCTAAAAAGCAAATGAAAGCTGGTGGTTGTGTGGTTGCTTTTGAGGTTAAAGGCGGTTTAGTAGCAGGTAGGGAATTTTTCGATTCCATTAAATTATTGTCCCTTTCTGCAAACTTAGGCGATTCAAGAACTATAGTAACGCATCCTGCATCAACAACACATAGTAAATTGAGCGTAGAGGAACGTGCTGCCGTGGGAATCTCAGATGGTACGGTAAGAATTTCGGTGGGTCTGGAGCATATAGATGATATTATTGCAGATATCGCTCAAGCTTTAGGATAATCCGAAAAGTATTAGAAACAAAAAAGCCCGGTACAAACCGGGCTTTTTTTATGTATTAGAGAGAATATTATTTACTTAATGTCATATTGTAAGTTGCGCTAACACTAGTAGTGGCGCCAAAGAAATCAACTGTTTCATCAATTTCATATCGAAGGGACATTTTAGAATCTGTTAGTTCCGTAATGGTGAATCCTACTTCTTCTTCACCAGAACCGAAATATAATGTACTACCATCTAGTCGCCATTCATCACTTTCAAAAAAGTCTTCACCAGTTTCTTCATCTGTAGAAGTTTCTCCCATAACCGTCGTCGTTACCACTGTAGTGTAAGAACCTTCACTGGTTACTATGTTAGGGTTTTCAGAAAAGGTAACAACGGTATCAAAATCTTTGCCAACGGCTGTAAATGTGGTTGGTATAGAAGTGCCATCAAAATTGGTGTCTGATCTACCGTCCTTTGTTTCAAGAGCGGTAAGGTTCCATGTGCCTACAATTTCAGCCTCACTGGCATTTGTAACGGCATCTTCATCGTTTGAACATGATGTGAACGCCAAAGCAAATACACTCAATAGCGTAGAAAAGAAAATTTTTTTCATGATTTGTTTTTAAGGTTGCCCACTATTAACGTTAAAATTGTGGTCTTAAGTATTTCATACATATTTTATTATTTGGCTATCTTAGCATCATGCTCTCGAAAAAGACAAAATATGGTTTAAAAGCGCTTTCTTACCTAGCGGCGCAACCAGACAAGAAGCCTATTCAAATCTCTGAAATTGCAGAGAAGGAAAATATCTCTCAAAAATTCTTGGAAAGCATTTTGCTGAGTTTAAGAAAAACAGGATTCTTAGGTTCAAAAAAAGGTAAAGGTGGTGGTTATTATCTACTAAGGTCTCCCGAAGATATTTCTATGACCGATGTAATGAGAGTGTTAGAAGGTCCTATTGCAATGGTGCCTTGTGTTAGCCTTAATTTTTATGAAACATGTGATGATTGTCCAGATGAAAATACATGTTCCGTTCATAAACTAATGCTTCAGGTACGTGATAGTGCCTTAGATGTTTATAGAAATAATACATTGAAAGATATTATCTCTTAAGTCGCATAAAATTATTCTATTTCTTTTTTATTGATAATCAATCTATTGCGAAATATGAATTTTTCTCATCCATTTGTTAATAATCTACTAAATCTATAGGGTAATGGAAATTTATCTAGAATTTTGGCGACTACTTTGAAAATATATACTATTTTTGAAAACTCTATTAAATTAGTAGGGTAATAAAAATTACGTAAAAAGATGATTGCAGATCAACTTGTTTTGAATAAGAAAGAGTCTAAAACGACCTATAAGGAAGATAAAACGTCAGAGAAACCGCTACGTAGTATTGCTAAAGCATTTAGTTGGAGAGTAATAGGTACCTTGGATACTTTGGTGATTTCCTATTTGTTAACCGGTAAAATATCACTTGCAGCCTCCATTGCGTCTATAGATTTTGTAACGAAAATGGTATTGTACTTTTTTCACGAAAGAATCTGGAATTTGGTTAAGTGGGGTAAATAGAAAAGAAAAGGATTATGGCATTGACAGAAGCACAAGTTCAACAATTGAACGTTCAATTTAAAGGCATACCACCAGAAGAGATTATTTCTTGGGCAGTAAAACATGCTCAGACTCCTGTTGTAACAACAAATTTTAGACCTTATGAAGTAGCTATTTTACATGCTGTTTCCGGGGTAAGAAAAGATATTCCTGTGATTTGGTGCGATACCGGGTATAATACACCTAAAACGTATAAGCATGCAGAGGAGTTGATCAATAGGTTGAATTTAAACGTTAAATTATATGTGCCTAAGCAAACAACTGCACATAGGGATGCCGTTATGGGTATACCTCAAATAGATGATCCTAGACATGCCGAGTTTACTGAGCAAGTAAAGTTGGAGCCTTTTAAAAGAGCTATGACCGATTTTAAACCTGATGTTTGGTTTACTAACCTTAGAAAAGGGCAGACCGCACATAGGGATAGCTTGGATATTTTAAGTTTAAGTAAAGACGGCGTTTTAAAAGTGAGTCCGTTTTACCATTGGAACGATACGCAGTTAGATACCTATTTAAATAAATATGATCTACCAAATGAGCACAACTATTTTGATCCTACCAAAGTGTTGGCAAATAGGGAATGTGGATTGCACAGTTAATTAGAGGTAGTAGAAAAGAATAAAGATAATTGATCTAAAAAATTAGAATGAGTAATACAAGCACGGAATTGGAGGTAACACCTTCTCTAGACCTTTTAAAAGATACATCTCATATAAACGCCCTTGAAAATGAGGCGATTTATATCATTAGAGAGGTTGCAGCTCAGTTTGAGAAGCCTGTTCTTTTGTTTTCGGGGGGTAAAGACTCGATTACATTGGTACGTTTGGCACAAAAGGCGTTTTGGCCTTCAAAAATTCCCTTCCCATTAATGCATATTGATACCGGTCATAACTTTCCTGAAACAATCGAGTTTAGAGATAGATTGGTAGAAGAGTTGGGTCTTGAATTGATTGTGCGAAATGTACAAGATTCAATTGATCAAGGTAAGGTTAAAGAAGAATCGGGTAGGTATTCAAGTAGAAATAGCTTGCAGACGACGACCTTGTTAGATGCAATCGAAGAGTTTAAGTTCGATGCGTGTATAGGTGGTGCTCGTAGAGATGAAGAAAAGGCACGTGCTAAAGAACGTATTTTCTCTGTTCGTGATGATTTCGGACAGTGGGATGAGCGTAATCAGCGCCCAGAGTTATTCGATATGTTGAACGGACAAATAGAATTGGGTCAGAACGTTAGAGTGTTCCCAATTTCTAACTGGACGGAATTAGATGTTTGGTCTTATATCAAAGAAGAGCAAATCGAAATCCCTTCTATCTATTTCGCACACAAGCGTAAAACATTCTTAAGGGATGGTATGATCTGGTCTGCAGAAGATGGCATCGTATTTAGGGAAGAAGATGAGGTTGTAGAAGAAAGATTGGTGCGTTTCCGTACCGTGGGTGATATGTCTTGTACGGCAGCCGTACTTTCAGATGCAGAAACTATTGATAAAGTAGTAGAGGAAATTAGGGATTCATCCATTTCCGAGCGTGGCGCACGTATTGACGACAAGCGTTCAGAAGCGGCAATGGAGAAAAGAAAACAACAAGGATATTTTTAATCTGGTTGATAGTTGTTAGTTGTTCGTTGATAGTAGATCACGAATAAAACTAACAACCAACAACCGACAACGAACAACGAAATTGGAAGTACTAAAAATAGCAACAGCAGGTAGTGTAGATGACGGTAAAAGTACCTTGATCGGTAGAATATTGTATGATACAAAGTCACTTACCAGCGATAAATTAGAGGCAATAGAAAAGACCAGTAAGCAAAAGGGATATGATTATTTAGATTTCTCTTTGGCAACAGATGGTCTGGTAGCGGAGCGTGAGCAAGGTATTACGATCGATGTTGCCCATATCTATTTCTCTACGGCAAAGAAAAGTTACATTATAGCAGATACACCTGGGCATGTAGAATATACCCGTAACATGGTTACAGGTGCATCTACATCTCAAGCCGCGATCATTTTAATCGATGCGCGTAAAGGGGTAATCGAGCAGACCAACAGACACTTTTTTATCAATAACCTATTGCGCATAAAAGATGTGGTGGTAGCTATTAATAAAATGGATTTGGTAGACTATTCCGAGGAAACGTACAATGCAATAAAAGCCGATTTTGAGGCATTGATGGCAAAGAGGGATTATCAGGATCAGAAAATCACTTTTATTCCTGTTAGTGCATTAAAAGGAGATAACGTAGTAAACCTATCGGATAAGACACCTTGGTATAAAGGGCAGTCTTTGTTAGAGCATTTTGAGGCGTTGGATAGAAAGGATATTTTCAATGTAGGTACACCACGTTTCCCGGTGCAATATGTTATCCGTCCAAAGACAGATGAGCATCATGACTTTAGAGGGTTTGCAGGTAAAGTATATGGTGGTGAACTTAGCGTAGGTGATGAGGTCGTAGCACTTCCGTCGCAAACACGTTCGAAAATAAAGGATATTTACTTTCATGATAAGAAGTATAGAACCGCATCTAGGCGTTCGTCGGTAACGATTACCTTAGAAGATGAAATCAATTTAAGTCGTGGAGATATGTTAGTGAAGGCTGATGATTTACCAACCGTAGATAAGCAATTTACAGCAACAATCTCTTGGATGGATTCATTGCCATTAGCTGCAGGAAACAAATATATAGTTCAACATGGTGTCAATAAAGTATTGGCGAAAGTTGAGCAGGTACATCATAAAATTGCACCGGATTATTCTGGTATAGATGAGAAAACGGAGTCTTTGGGTATGAATGATATTGCCCAGGTAAGTTTCCGTTTGAACAAACCAATTTTCTATGACCAATTTAAAGATCACAGAACAAACGGTTCATTTATATTGATCGATACAAAATCCAACAGTACTGTAGGTGCAGGATTCATAAGTTAATAGAAACATGTCAATTTTATATTGACTGTTTTTATTAAGTCTATAAAATCTATAGGCAAAATATAGTAATAATTTACATCGGTATTTTTACTGAACATTTAATACTAAGCAATGCAAAGTTTTAGAACAGAAATAGAAAATCAGGTAGTTGAAAAAGATATTCTTGAATTGGAACGTAAAATTCATGAGTTTCACGGTGGTAAACTAGATGAAGAAAAGTTTAGAAGCCTTCGTTTGGCACGTGGTGTTTACGGACAACGTCAAGAAGGTGTTCAAATGATTCGTATAAAGTTGCCTTACGGTAAGGTGACCTCTAAGCAATTGCTTCGTATTTGCGATGTGTCCGATGAGTATTCTACCGGTAGGTTGCATATTACTACGCGTCAAGATATTCAGATTCACTATGTAGATTTGAATAGAACGCCGCAGTTGTGGGCAGAATTGGAAAAGGATGAAATTACGTTAAGGGAAGCTTGTGGTAATACCGTACGTAATGTAACGGCAAGTGAGACTGCAGGTATTGATGTGGACGAACCGTTTGATGTTTCGCCTTACGCACATGCATTGTTTCAATACTTTTTAAGAAACCCTGTGTCTCAAGAAATGGGGAGAAAATTTAAAGTTTCTTTCTCTGCAAGTGATGCTGATACTGGTTTATCGTACATGCATGATTTAGGTTTTATTGCCAAAATTCAAAATGGTGAAATTGGTTTTAAAGTGATGTTAGGTGGCGGATTGGGTTCTCAGCCAAGACATGCAGATGAATTGTACAGCTTCTTACCTGCGGATCAGATAATTCCTTTAATGGAAACGGTAGTTCGTGTTTTTGACCGTTACGGTGAACGTAAAAGTAGGGCTAAGGCAAGAATGAAATTCTTGTTGAAAGATTTAGGTCTTGACGGATTTAAGGAATTATTGGCTGCAGAGAAAACTGCGGTACCATTTGATAGTTTTCCTATTGACCCAGAGGCATACCCAAAGGTAGAAGTATCCGAGTTGGAGGCACCAGCAGTTGAGGTAAGTAATGTAAAGGCATTTGAACAATGGAAATCTACCAACGTAATACCTCAAAAGCAACCAGGCTATGTTGCTTTGGGTATTAAGGTGTTATTGGGTGATTTTTATACGGACAAGGCACGTCTATTGGCAAATCTGGTGCAAAAATATGCTGCAGGTGAACTTAGGTTGTCATTACGTCAAAATATATTGATTCCGTATGTGAAAGAAGAAAGTCTTGCATTTTTCTATACGGAATTGGAAAAGTTAGGTTTTGTTGAGGCTGGTTACAATAAAGCATTGGATATTACGGCTTGCCCAGGTACGGATACCTGTAATTTAGGAATTGCAAGTAGTACGGGTATTGCCGAGGAATTGGAAAGAGTTATAAAAACGGAATATCCTGATTATATCAATAACGATGATGTTGTTATAAAGATCAGCGGTTGTATGAACGCCTGTGGGCAGCACAATATGGCAAATATTGGTTTTCAAGGGATGTCCGTTCGTACAAAAGATAAATTAGTGGCTCCCGCACTGCAGGTACTGTTGGGTGGTAGCAATGATGGAAATGGAAATGGTCGTTTTGCCGATAAAGTGGTGAAAGTACCAAGTAAAAGAGGACCGGAAGCATTGCGTTTGATCTTAAATGATTTTGATACTAACGGAGGAGACTTGTCTTTCCCTGATTATTATGCGGAAAAAGGACAAATGTATTTCTATGATTTCCTTACTCCCCTTTCATCTACAGATGATTTAACGCCAGAAGATTTTATTGACTGGGGTAATACAGAGCGTTATGAAAAAGCTATTGGAGTAGGTGAGTGTGCAGGAGTTGTAATCGATTTAATTGCGACCCTTCTTTTTGAAAGTGAAGAGAAAATACAGAATGCGGAAGAAATGTTCCAGGCGGAAAAATGGTCTGCTAGTATTTATCACGCGTATTCTTCTATGGTGAATTCGGCAAAAGCGATGCTGACTGCAGAAAATACCAAAGTAAATACACATGCAAGTATCATTAAAGATTTTGATGAGAAATTTGTAGCCGATGGTAGAATTGACGTAGCTGGCGGATTTGAAAATATGGTCCTTCAACTAAATCAGAATGAACCAACAAAAGAATTTGCACAATCTTACATAAAAGATGCAAAGGAATTTTTAGAAACTGTTGAGAAATTCAGACAACAAGAATTAGCAGAGGCATAATATGTATACCAATAATTTATCCAATCAAAAAACAATCAATTCAATAGTTGATACTCCCTTAAAGAATAGAGGGAGGTTGACTGTTGTTGGTGCAGGACCCGGTGATGTAGAGCTGATAACGTTAAAGGCGATCAGAACGTTAGAAAGTGCCAATGTGGTTTTGTATGATGCTTTGGTGAACGAAGAGTTGCTGGAATTTGCTAAAAATGCAGAACTCATATTTGTGGGCAAACGCAAAGGCTGTTATGCCTACCAACAAGAGCAGATTAACGAGCTTATTGTCAGTAGGGCAAAATCTGCGGGACATGTGGTGCGCTTAAAAGGCGGAGATCCTTTTGTATTCGGTCGCGGTTCGGAAGAAATGGAATATGCCGCATCTCACGGATTAGAAGTTGCCATGGTGCCTGGTATTTCCTCAAGCCTAAGTGTGCCCGCATATCAAAATATACCGGTGACCAAAAGAGGTTCGTCAGAAAGTTTTTGGGTAATTACCGGTACTACCAAAGAACATAAATTATCTGCCGATGTTGCTCTAGCGGCAAAAAGCAGTGCTACGGTGGTCATTTTAATGGGTATGTCAAAACTCCCTCAAATAGTAGAGTTGTTTAAAGGAGAAGGTAAGGCGGATATGCCGATTGCCATTATTCAAAATGGAACACGTGACAACGAAAAAGTGGGTGTTGCAACTATCGATACTATAGAAGATGTAGTGGAGAAAGAAAAACTATCGAATCCAGCGATTATTATCATTGGCGAAGTAGTTAAACATCGTAATGCACTGGTAGAGGCAGCCAACCGGTATTTAAAGGAGAATGTCAGGTTGAGCGAAGTAGACAGTATTGAGTAAATAGTATTAAGTACAAAGTACTAAGTAAAGAGTACCAGTAAAGGAAAAGTATAGAGACTAAGTGTAATTAAAAAGAAGCTAAAAAGTAGTTGAATGGTATAATGTCAAGTTAGTACTGAATATCAATTACTTTTTACTAAAATGAAGATTATGATTAAAACAGATATGCTCATTATAGGAGCGGGACCAACCGGATTATTCACGGTGTTTGAAGCAGGATTATTAAAGTTAAAGACACATTTAATAGATGCCTTGCCACAACCAGGTGGGCAGTGTTCAGAGATTTATCCTAAGAAACCTATTTATGATATTCCGGCATTTCCAGAAATACTGGCAGGTACTTTGGTAGATAACTTAATGGAGCAGATCAAACCTTTTGAACCAGGATTCACTTTGGGCGAAAGAGCGGAAACTCTTGATAAGTTAGAAGATGGTTCATTTGTGGTAACCACCAATAAAGGAACAAAGCATAATGCCCCTGTTGTAGTTATTGCTGGTGGATTGGGGTCTTTTGAACCAAGAAAACCGCCTATTTCAAATATTGTAAATTTTGAGGATACGGGTGTTTCTTACATGATCAAAGATCCAGAAGTATACCGTGATAAAAAAGTGGTGATTGCAGGTGGTGGAGATTCGGCTTTAGACTGGGCAATATTTTTGACCGATGTAGCCTCTGAGGTGACATTGGTGCATAGAAGGGATGAGTTTAGAGGCGCATTGGATTCTGTTGAAAAAGCATCTGAATTGGCAAAGCTTGGTAAAATTAAATTGATAACTAAAGCTGAGGTAAAAGAGCTTCATGGAGAAAATGAGCTGAAGGCGGTAGTTATTAAACATACCGATAAAGAAAAGGAGGATACCTATTTAGAGGTAGATAATTTCATTCCGTTATTCGGTCTGTCTCCAAAATTAGGTCCTATTGGTGATTGGGGCTTAGAGATTCAGAAAAATGCCATTAAGGTAAATAATGCAAAAGATTACCAAACAAATATACCGGGCGTATATGCTATTGGTGATGTAAACACCTATGAAGGTAAGCTGAAATTGATACTTTCAGGTTTTCATGAAGCAGCGGTAATGTGCCAGTATGCATACCAACAAATCAATCCAGGAAAACGTTTTGTAATGAAATATACAACCGTTGGAGGAGTAGAAGGATTTGATGGCTCCAAAAAAGTGGCAAAGAAAGAAGTTGTGCAAAGTATAGCATAAAGTATATTATTTGGTTAGTACAACCTCCGGATGCTTAGGTGTACGGAGGTTTTTTTTTATGACATTTTTTAAGAATTTCGTTGGCTAAAAAAACCATTGAAATCTTGGTAAAGAGCGGTTAGTGCCGTTACTTTGCAATTCGTTCCTAATTAAATTGAACTGTTATCAAGAAAGGTGGAGGGACTAGACCCTGTGAAACCTTGGCAACCCTTTCCGTAATGGAAAAGAAGGTGCTACATTCTATCCTGTACAAAAGGACAGATAACTAAAGAAAGAACATTTTTTTCCTTCCTTTCCTTACTTGATATCACATATATTTTAAAGCGAACATTGAATTTGTTACAGCGTAAAATGAAGGATATAAAAGAAATTTTAAAAGAGCGTATTTTAATATTGGATGGTGCCATGGGTACTATGCTACAACGCTATAAGTTTACCGAAGAAGATTTTAGGGGAGAGCGCTTTAAAGATTGGGAACACCCATTACAGGGCAATAATGATTTGTTGTCATTAACCCAGCCAGAGGCAATTGCCGACGTTCACCGTAAATATTTTGCAGCAGGAGCAGATATTGTTGAGACCAATACATTCTCGGGCACAACTATTGCCATGGCAGATTATTTTATGGAAGATTTGGTGTATGAGCTCAATTACGAATCGGCACGTATAGCAAAAATGGTAGCCGATGAGTTTACTAAGAAAGAACCGAACAAGCCCAGGTTCGTTGCCGGAAGTATAGGTCCTACCAACAAAACGGCAAGCATGTCGCCAGATGTAAACGATCCAGGTTACAGAGCTATTTCTTTTGATGAATTGCGTATAGCGTATAAGCAACAAGTCGAAGCATTGTTAGATGGTGGTTCGGATATTTTACTGGTAGAAACCATTTTTGATACATTAAACGCAAAAGCGGCTCTATTCGCTATTGAAGAAGTAAAGGAAGAGCGAAATATAGATGTGCCTATCATGGTAAGCGGTACCATTACCGATGCTTCTGGGAGAACATTATCCGGGCAAACGGCTGAAGCATTTTTAATTTCCATTTCTCATATTCCTATTTTATCGGTCGGCTTCAATTGTGCATTGGGAGCGAATCAATTGGTGCCACATTTAGAGGTGCTATCAACCAAAAGTGATCATGCCGTTTCGGCACACCCCAATGCAGGTTTGCCAAATGCCTTTGGAGAATATGATGAAACTCCCGCGCAAATGGCGGAACAAATAAAAGAATACGCAGAAAAAGGTTTAGTAAATATAGTAGGCGGTTGTTGCGGAACCACTCCGGAACATATTACGGCAATAGCTGAGGTTGTGGAAAATTTTGCTCCACGTCAATTTTAGTTGTTGGTTGTCGGTTGTTAGTTGTTGGATAAAAAGTAATAATATGAAAGTCTATACAGAATTAGATGTTTGGAAGGAGTCACGAATTCTTGTTAAGGATATTTATAATTTGACCATATCGTTTCCAAAAGAAGAAACTTACGGACTTACTAATCAACTTAGACGGTGTGCGGTATCTATTCCTTCAAATATAGCTGAAGGATGTGGAAGAAGGACCGCGGCAGACACGATA
Organism: Maribacter litoralis; assembly: GCF_003075045.1. Taxonomy (GTDB): domain Bacteria; phylum Bacteroidota; class Bacteroidia; order Flavobacteriales; family Flavobacteriaceae; genus Maribacter; species Maribacter litoralis. Next base: position 67,072 of record NZ_QCZD01000008.1, read on the forward strand.
CAGTTTTTACATATTTCAAGAGGGTCGTTATATGAGTTGGAAACTCAACTTTATATAGCCTTAGATTTAAATTATATTGAGAGTAAAGATTTTGAAGCTATTAATAAGAGAATTATTAGCTGCAAGAAATTGATAAATGGATTTATCAATTATTTTAAAAAGTGAAATAGATTAAATGAGCAATAGGTCTAAAATACGAACAACTAACAACCAACAACCAGCAACCAGATATTTGCGACTAAGCGGCTTAGAACCCCTAATCGTAACCCCTGAAACCAACTTCATAAACGTTGGGGAACGAACAAATGTAGCAGGTTCTAAAAAGTTTCTACGTCTTGTAAAAGAAGAGAAGTTTGAGGAAGCATTGGCAGTTGCAAGGGAGCAGGTAGAGAATGGTGCGCAGGTCATTGATATTAATATGGATGATGGTCTGATCGATGGTAAAGAAGCCATGGTCAAGTTTTTGAATCTTGTTATTTCTGAACCGGATATTTCTCGTGTACCTATAATGATAGATAGCTCAAAATGGGAAATCATTGAAGCGGGTCTACAAGTTGTTCAGGGGAAATGTGTGGTGAATTCCATTAGCTTAAAAGAAGGTGAAGAGCAATTTATGCACCATGCCAAGCTGATAAAAAGATATGGTGCCGCTGTAATAGTAATGGCTTTTGATGAAGTTGGACAGGCAGATACTTACGAGCGTAGAATTGAAATTGCAAAGCGTTCTTATGACGTTTTGGTGAACAAAGTCAATTTTGCGCCAGAAGATATAATTTTCGATTTGAATATTTTTCCTGTTGCTACGGGTATGGATGAGCATAAATTAAATGCCATCGATTTTATTGAAGCAACAAGATGGGTGCGTGAAAACCTACCACATGTAAGCGTAAGTGGCGGAGTGAGTAACGTGTCATTTTCATTTAGGGGGAATAACCCTGTGCGTGAAGCAATGCACTCGGTTTTTTTATACCATGCTATAAAAGCAGGTATGAATATGGGGATTGTCAACCCTAGTATGTTAGAGGTTTACGATGATATTCCTAAAGATCTATTGGAGCATGTAGAAGATGTTATTCTAAATAGAAGAGATGATGCAACGGAACGTTTGCTCGATTTTGCGGAATCTGTAGTAGGGAAAACCAAAGAAAGTAAAATTGATTTGTCTTGGCGAGAAGAGCCTTTACAAGAGCGTATTACCCGAGCCTTGGTAAAAGGTATTGATCAGTATATCATTGAGGATGTAGAGGAAGCTAGATTGGCGGCAGATAAACCTATTGAAGTCATTGAAGGGAATCTAATGACCGGTATGAACGTGGTAGGCGATTTATTTGGAAGTGGAAAAATGTTCTTGCCACAAGTGGTAAAATCCGCCCGAGTAATGAAGAAAGCGGTAGCATACTTATTACCCTATATTGAAGAAGAAAAGTTATTGAATCCGCAAATAGGAGATTCCGATAATGCGGGTAAAATATTAATGGCGACCGTAAAGGGCGATGTACATGATATTGGTAAAAATATTGTGGGTGTTGTACTGGCATGTAACAATTATGAGATTGTTGATTTGGGAGTGATGGTACCGCCAGAAAAAATTATTGCTGCCGCCATTGAGCACAATGTGGATATTATTGGACTTAGTGGATTGATTACGCCCTCATTAGATGAAATGGTGCATTTGGCAAAGGAAATGGAACGTAAAGATTTCAAGATTCCCTTGTTGATTGGTGGGGCGACAACAAGTAAGGCACATACGGCGGTAAAAATAGATCCTCAATATAAAGAGGCTGTAGTTCATGTAAATGACGCTTCTAGGGCGGTTACGGTGGTAGGCGATTTGTTGCAGAAAGAAACGGCTACAGGTTATAAGAAAAGTATAAAGGATGATTATGATGTGTTTAGGGAAAAGTTCTTGAACAGGTCATCTAGTAAGACCTATAAGCCCATTTCGGCGGCACGTAGAAATAAGTTTAAAATAGATTGGAAAACTTCAGAAATAGTTAAGCCGAATAAACTGGGTATTCAAGTTATAGAAGATTTAGATTTAAATGTTCTTGTGCCTTATATAGACTGGACCCCGTTTTTTAGAAGTTGGGAACTGCATGGTAAATACCCCGCCATATTGACCGATGAGGTTGTTGGAGAACAAGCAACAGAATTATTCGCAGACGCTCAAGAGATGCTAAATAAGATAATTTCTGAGAAGAAATTAAAGGCAAAAGGTATTTTCGGATTATTCCCTGCAAACTCTATCAACGATGACGATATTTTAGTTGACACAAGCTCAAATCTAGATGAGAAAACTGGGTCGCTGAGCGGAGCCGAAGCGAAAGAGAGCTACACTTTCCGTACGTTACGTCAACAATTGGATCGTAGAGAAGGTGTTGCAGATTATGCATTGGCAGATTTCATTGCCCCTAAGGAATCTGGAAAGCAAGATTATATAGGTTGTTTCTGTGTATCCACAGGTTTTGGTACGGCAGAATTGGCGGAACAGTACGAGAAAGATCTTGATGATTACAATTCTATTATGGTAAAGGCATTGGCAGATCGTTTGGCTGAAGCATTTGCAGAATATTTACATAAAGAGGTAAGAACCCAACATTGGGGTTATGCCTCAAATGAGGATTTGAGCAATGAAGATTTGATCAAAGAATCATATAAAGGTATTCGTCCGGCACCGGGTTATCCTGCTTGTCCTGATCATTTAGAGAAATTGACCATTTGGGAAATACTGAAGGTTAAGGAGACTATTGGGGTGGAATTAACGGATAGTTTGGCCATGTGGCCAGCGGCATCGGTAAGTGGCTATTATTTTGGAAATCCTGAAGCACGTTATTTCGGACTTGGTAAAATAAAGGAAGATCAGGTAAAGGATTTTGCCAATCGTAAGGGAATGTCGTTCGAAGAAGCTGAGAAATGGCTGGCGCCAAATATAGTAGACTAGTGCGTTAGGGATCGAAGCGGCATCTTTTTCTATTTGAATGGTATTCTCTGATGTTCAAAGACAGGATAAATAGAAAAAATATAGCGTAAAGCCCGCCCGAACGCCCAAAGAATAAAATTAGAAACGAAACCTATTAAGGATGTACTCATAATTAGAGTAAAAAATTGAAAATGAAAGTAACAGACCATATTACCAACGCACAGGGAAAAACACTTTTTTCTTTCGAAATTGTACCGCCGGTTAAAGGGCGAAATATTCAGGAATTGTATAATAATATTGATCCGTTAATGGAATTTAATCCTCCGTTTATTGATGTAACGACATCGCGTGAGGAAACTATTTATATTAAAAAAGAGGGGCTTTTAGATAAGAAGACCACCCGAATGAGACCAGGTACGGTGGGTATTTGCGCTTCTATTCAACATAAATATAACGTTGACACGGTGCCCCATGTTTTATGTGGTGGTTTTACTAAGGAGGAAACTGAATATATGCTGGTAGATTGTCATTACTTAGGGATTGAAAATGTAATGGCATTGAGAGGAGATGCACGTAGTGAACAAAAGTATTTTGAACCTACTGATGGCGGGCACCCTTTCGCTATAGATTTGGTAAAACAGATTCAAGATTTAAACTGTGGAAAATATTTGCATGAGACCATAGAAAGCGAGTACTCAAGTGAATTCTGTATTGGTGTTGCGGGTTATCCGGAGAAGCATTTGGAATCTCCGTCTTTACAATCGGATTTAAAGCGATTGAAAGAAAAGGTCGATGCCGGTGCAGATTATGTGGTTACGCAGATGTTCTTTGATAATAAAAAGTATTTTGAGTTTGTTGAAGCTGCAAAGGAAATGGGAATTAACGTGCCTATTATTCCGGGAATAAAACCACTTGCAGTAAAACGACACTTACAGTTATTGCCACAGGTTTTTAGAATTGATTTACCTCAAGATTTAATAGATGCGGTAGATGGTTGCGCAACCAATAAGGACGTACGTAAGGTGGGTATAGAGTGGGCAATACAACAATCTAAAGAACTGAAAGCAGCTGGTGTACCTGTGTTACATTACTATTCTATGGGCAAGTCTGATAATATTAAGGCGATAGCGGAAGCACTTTTTTAAAGGTTTAAAAAGTATTAAGTACAAAGTACTCGTTAATGATAATACTCGTTACTTAATACTTCGTACTTAATACTTCGTACTTAATACTTATAACTATTTTTGCCTTCAATGAATTTCAAATTTCTAACCATTGTAATGCTATCGGTAAGTTTCTGTTTTGCACAAGAAGCTTCTGAGAAAAAAAGATACACGCTTGATGCCAACCAGTTTTATGGTTCCATCATGTTACATAATCCAGATATATCTCATTTAATTACCTCACATCCTGGTGGAGTTATATTGAGCTATAATCGAAAAACCTACGGAACCGAAGCATGGGAGGAGTTATATAATTATCCCGATTTAGGTTTTTCTTTTATTTATCAAAATTCAAATAACAGTACGCTAGGGGATAATTACGGATTGTATGCGCACTATAATTTTTATTTTTTTAGACGCAATATGCAGTTTCGTATAGGTCAGGGTATTTCTTATGCAACCAACCCTTATGACAAAGAAACCAACTTTAGAAACAATGCTTATGGCTCGGACCTTTTAAGTTCAACGTATTTGATGCTGAACTATCATAAAGAGAACATTTTTAAAGGACTGGGTTTTAAGGCAGGTATCTCAATAATCCATTATTCCAACGCTAATTTTAGGGCACCGAATACCTCTACTAATACCTTGGCTTTTAATGCCGGTTTTGTATATGATTTAGATGGAGGTAAGGATATTGAATATGTACACCGCGAAAAAGAAAAAGTAACTGAGCCGTTACGTTACAATTTTGCCTTGAGAGCAGGGGTGAACGAAAGTGATGTTATAGATTCCGGTCAGTATGGCTTTGCTGTACTCTCAGCATATGCCGATAAACGAGTAGGTAGAAAAAGTGCCCTACAATTAGGAACGGATGTATATTTTTCTAATTTTTTGAAAGAATTAATACGGTATCAGAGTATTGCTTTTCCAGAAAATAATGTAGATGCCGATGATGATTATAAAAGGGTGGGGGTCTTTGCGGGTCATGAACTGTTCATTAATGAAATGTCGGTGATCTCTCAATTCGGGTACTACGTGTATTATCCGTTCGATTTTGAAGGGCGCACATATTTACGTGTTGGGTTAAAACGCTATTTTGGAGATAAAGTTTTTGGGGCGGTAACCCTAAAGTCTCACGGCGCAAAGGCAGAAGCGGTAGAATTCGGAATAGGAATACGATTGTAGAAATATGATGTTAGAAAATAGAAAACAGAAAATAGACTTTAAATCGATAGATGGTAGGCAAAGACTTTTGACCTTATCTTCTATGTTAGTTTTGTTGTTCATATGTATTTCTTGCGATTCGGAAAATGCTTCCGATTGTTTTCAGAGTACGGGTGATATAGAACGAGAAGAGGTTATGGTAGCCAATTTTACTGCTATTACCGTATTTGAAAATATCACTTTGGTTATAAAACAAGGAGACACCCAAAAAGTAGAAATAGAAACCGGTGAAAATCTTAGAAATGAGGTTTCAGCTGTTGTAGAAGATGGTCGTTTATTGTTGACCGATACGAACGATTGTAATTATGTACGAGATTATGCTACGACTACCGTATACGTAACAACGCCAAATTTAACTAGTATTCGCAGCAGTACAGGATTTCCTATTCGAAGCAATGGCGTTTTGGCTTTTGAAAGCTTAAGTCTCTTGTCGGAAAGTTTTACGAATCCCGAAGCTGAAACTACGGATGGAGAATTTGATTTGGACTTAGCGGTAGAAACATTGAGTTTAACAGTAAACGGTATTGCTTATTTTAAATTAAGAGGAACAGCCGAAAGCTTTAATGTTAGTATTGCAGCAGGCGATTCTAGAATAGAGGCAGAACAGTTAGTTGCTGAACGGGTAACTATAAATCATAGAGGTTCAAATGATATTTTAGTGAATCCGCAACAAAGTCTTACTGGTGTATTAAGAGGAACGGGAGATCTGCAAAGTTATAACCGACCGGCAACAGTAGAAGTGGAAGAATTGTATAACGGACGATTGATTTTTGTGGAATGAATCCCATTTTAAAATATCTTAAAAATGTATTCGCAACCAAACGGGTGTTGGGTGATGACCCTACTTTAACGGGATTAGTGAAAGCGGATGCCCTTTTGCAAGATATGTTCGCCAGTGACAAATTTCCAGGATTGGCAATTACGGTTTTAAAAGAGGGAAAAACCATTTTTCAAAAAGGCTATGGGTATACCGATATTGATAAAAAACATTATGTAGACCCTAAAAATTCGATATTTAGAATTGCAAGTGTATCAAAACCTATTGCGGCTACTGCACTGGCGCATATGGTTCAGGAAGGAGTAATCTCATTAGACGAATCTTTCTATACCTATTTGCCTAATTATCCCAAGAAAAAGTGGGATTTCACTATTCGCCAATTGGCAAGTCACACCGCAGGTATTCGCGTATATAAAGGCAAGGAATTTGCTTTGAACAAGCCTTTTGGGATAAAGGACAGTTTGTCTATTTTGGAAAATGACCCATTGGTTTTTAAACCAGGTACCGAATACCTGTATAATAGCTTTGATTGGGTAATGATTTCTGCCGCAATGCAAGAAGCAAGCGGAATTCCCTTTGAGGAATATGTCCAAAAAACAGTTTTGAATCCGTTAGGGATGCAGAAAACGTTCTGTCCTGAACGTCATTTGGATACCGATTTAAGAGGAGCTGGTACTGATGTCAATGATATAGCTACATCAAAAGAACAAAATCAGGTAACCACATTTTATACAAGAGGGGTAACGGGGTTTAGAAAGGCTGTTCCCGTTGATAATTTTTACAAGTTGGCAGGTGGTGGTTATCTTTCCACATCAGAAGATGTTGCAAAATTCGGAAAAGCATTTTTAGATAGAAAAGTGGATATCGACGATGCTGTTTTAAATCAATTTTTAACCGCACAACAAGTAAATGGTAATTCTACCTACTACGGTTTAGGTTGGCAGGTGAGTGAAGATGCTAAGGGACGGAAGTTCTTTGGGCATGTAGGCAGTGGTATAGGTGGTTACTCCAATTTTTTTGTGTATCCAAAAGAGCAACTGGTGTTTTCAATTCTTGTAAATAGTACCGACCCCAAAATACAAGAGGACCTAGATGTTGTAATTGACTCTTTTTTTGATGAGGTTGATTCTTAGTGATTTAATGTTTTTTTAGATTTAAAGAAAGAGTATATTAGTCTCACTAACCATTGAGACTACAGTTTACGTATGAGTTTACCTTCAGAATCCACACCAGTTGCAGAGACTAAAAAGAACATTACATGGCTACAACGTCTAAAGGAAGAAAGCTGGGAAGCAGAATTACTAGTTTCTGCAATTGCCATTTTTGGTACGTTTCAGTTATTTGGGTTTATAGAATGGGTGACAAACAAGTTAATAGATTTACTACCCATTGAGCAGCATGCCTTTGGTTATATTATAACTATTATCGGTTTACTTGCAATTAGTGTTTTGGTGTCCATGTTCGTAATTCATTTTATATTACGCGCTTATTGGATAGGATTAGTCGGGCTTAATTCGGTCTTTCCAGATTACAGTGTAGAGGACAGCGCTTACTCTAAAGTTTATACAGAGATGTTTTTAGCAATACTTCCAAAACAAGAGGAAACTATTCAGAAAGTAGATGAGTTATGTAGTGTAATTTTCTCCGTTGCATTTACCATACTCTTGATTTATTCCTATATGTCTTTGTTTCTGAGTGTGTACATGCTGTTTTATAATTTATTATTGGACTATGTGCCGAGTTACATACTTTTAATTCCTCTTTTTCTCATCTTAGGACTTATAGTAATTCAAACGATTTTTGGGATAGTAGGAAATTTAAAAAAGTTCAAAAGCAATGTTGGTATCCAAACATGGATGTTCAAAACTGTAAGATTGGCTTCGATGGTAACTTATGGTCCACTATACAGAAATTTACTTCAAGTAACCATGGTATTTGGAACGAATTTTAAAAAGAAAAAATCCTTAGTATATCTCGTACTGATGTTTTTTGTTTCTGGTATGTTTTTAACTTTTGTTAAAGTCACCGATACAAATATTTTTCATTTGATTTTTCCAAAAGACCATGATGTAGAGTTTATGTATTTGAGCTATTATAGTGATCAAAATTCTGAAGAGTCTTTTTTGCTGACTCCGCAAATACAGTCCGACATAATTGAGGGTGAAACAGTCAAATTATTTATTCCAGTATTTCATCATGAACGTAATTATCAAGGTACTACATGTGGCGAATATCAGAAAGATGATAGTTTGTCAAATGAAGAGAATAGAACTAAGTCGAGGAGGTTCTATCTTGATTGCTATGAAAAGTATCATAAGGTTGCGCTCAATGGCGCTCCCTTAAATATTGATTTTTTAAAGAAAGATCATGCCGTTTCAGAGCAGTTTGGTATCATAGGTTTTATAGATAAAGAGCTGTTTAAGAAGGGCAATAATACTTTAGTGGTCACAAAAACTTTAGGTGATGTAAAAGAGTTTTCATGGTCTATTCCTTTTAATTATCAGCCTAATACCGGTGCTAGTCAATAAATGGACTTATAGGTGAAATTCTAATTTTATTCAATTTTTAACACAAAACCTTCGCATTTTGAGATAGAAATTGAATTTTATAAAAAAATAAAATCCAAAACACCCATTTTTAAATATAATTACTACATTAGCCAAAGATTACAAGAACAATGACAAAACAATATTTCTGGAACGGTTTTTATTTTTACTTCTTTTTTAAAAGAGGTACGGAACTGTTGTAGTATATTTTAAATATAAAATAGAATCTAAGTTCCGATATACGTCGGAACTTTTTTTTTGATTAAAACTGAGTAAAGTGAGTCTGAAAATAGCCATACAAGGAATAAAGGGCAGTAATCACCACCAAGTAGCAAAAGATTGCTTTGGTGATGATATTGAATTAATAGAATGCCTTTCTTTTGATGCTTTGGTAGATAAGTTGTTGTCTAAAGAAGCGGATCAGGGCGTTATGGCTATTGAAAATTCCATTGCAGGTTCCATTATCCCAAATTATGCATTGGTGAATCATAACAACCTACATATAATAGGTGAGTATTACCTGAACATCCATCATAATTTAATGGTGTTGAAAGGGCAGAAAATCGAAGATATTACCGAAGTAAGTTCTCACCCCATGGCATTGTTGCAGTGTAAGGAATATTTTAGGCAATATCCGCACATTAAACTTGTGGAAGATGTTGATACGGCAGAAACGGCAAAGCGTATACAAGAGCAAAAATTAAAGCATGTAGCTGCCATTGCACCAAATGTAGCTGCAGAATTATATGGGTTGGACATCGTAGCGAACGACATACAAACCATACAAAATAATGCTACGCGTTTTATCATTGTAAAAACAAAAAACGATGCGTTGCCCCAGGCAGAAATAAGCAAGGCTTCTTTACGGTTTTTAACCGACCATAAAAGGGGAAGTTTAGCGGCAGTGCTTAATGTTATGAGCGATTGTAGATTGAATTTAACCAAAATACAATCGTTGCCAGTAATAGAAACACCATGGAAATATGCGTTTTTTGTGGATGTTACTTTTGCTGATTATGCAGATTTTACAAAGGCTAAAAGTCTATTGAACATCATGGCAGAGGACTTTAAGATTTTGGGTGAATATAAAAATGTAAGACAATGATACGTACCGCTGAAAGGTTAAATACCGTACAGGAATACTACTTCTCAAAAAAGTTGAGAGAAGTACGCGGTTTAATGGCAGAAGGTAAGCCTATTATAAATATGGGTATTGGCAGCCCTGATCTTACTCCGTCATCAGAAGTATTGAAAGCTATACAGAATTCTGTACACGAAAACGGTGCCCACCAATACCAAAGCTATCAAGGTTTGCCACAATTGAGAACGGCTATCGCAAGTTTCTATAAGAAGAAATTCAGTGTTAATGCTGACCCAAATACCGAGATTTTACCCTTAATGGGTTCAAAGGAGGGTATTATGCATATTAGCCTTGCATTTTTAAATGAAGGCGATGAGGTTTTAATTCCCAACCCCGGTTACCCAACATATACATCGGTTACGAAATTGGTAGGTGCAGTACCTACATATTATGATCTGACCGAAGAAAATGGATGGTTTCCGGATTTAGAAGAACTGGCAAAGCAAGATTTATCTAAAGTAAAGGTTATGTGGTTAAGTTACCCACATATGCCAACTGGTGCTACGGCTACAAAAGAACAGTTTGTAAAGATGGTGGCATTTGCTAAAAAGCATGAAATACTTTTGGTAAATGACAATCCTTATAGTTTTGTCTTAAATGCTGAACCGGCAAGTATATTAAGTATACCTAATGCAAAAGAGGTTTGTTTAGAGCTTAATTCATTGAGCAAAACATTTAACATGGCAGGTTGGCGTGTTGGTTTTGTTTTGGGTGGCGAGGATCATATCAATGCTATTTTAAAGGTGAAAAGTAATATGGATAGCGGCATGTTCTACGGTATACAAAAGGGAGCCATTGCAGCACTTGAAAGTAGTGATGATTGGTATGAAGAATTGACCAAAGTATATGGTGTCCGTAGAGAGTTGATCTATAAGTTGGCAGATTTATTAGGCTGTACGTATGATCGTAAAGCTGTAGGTATGTTCGTTTGGGCAAAATTACCGGAAGGTAGTGCTGCATCAGAAGATTTTATAGATAACATATTGTACAATAAAGATTTATTCATTACACCAGGAACCATATTTGGTAGTAATGGTGAAGGCTATATTCGCTTTTCGCTATGTATTTCAGAAGAAAAAATAAAAGAAGCAATCGCAAGATTTTAGTGTGATGAATGTATTTGTAATAGGTATCGGTTTAATAGGAGGTTCTTTGGCAAAGGATATAAAGTCCGCTTTTGACAATGTTACCGTGTATGGTATAGAATCCAATGCATCAAATTTAGAAGAGGCATTGTCCTTGGGCATTATTGATCAAAAGGCCACCTATAAAGATTTACAATTGGCAGATATGGTCATTGTAAGTATACCGGTAGATGTTATGGTTACCGAGCTTCCGAAAATATTGGATGCCGTTCATGAAGATTGCGTGGTTTTTGATGTGGGTTCAACCAAATCAATGATATGCAAGGTATTGGAGAATCATTCTAAGAGAAGAAACTTTTTGGCGTGTCACCCAATTGCCGGTACAGAGTTTTCTGGTCCGTCAGCGGCAATACATGATTTGTTCAAAGACAAGACCAATATTATTTGTGAGGTAGAGTTAACTGCCTTTAAGCTTCAAGAAAGGGCATTAAAGGTTTTTCAGGCTATAGGTATGCGTATAAGATATATGAATCCTGTTGCTCACGATAAGCACATAGCTTACGTATCTCACTTATCGCACATAAGTTCGTTTATGTTGGGTAAAACGGTGATAGAGAAAGAAAAGAACGAGCGCGATATTTTTGATATGGCGGGTAGTGGATTTGAAAGTACGGTGCGTTTGGCAAAAAGTTCACCAGCTATGTGGACCCCTATTTTCAAACAGAATAAAGAGAATGTAGTAGAAACTTTAGAAGAGTACATACAGAATCTTACGGCGTTTAAAGAATTGCTGCTGAAAGATGATTACGAGGGCATTTATAATGAAATGAATAATACGAATAAGATCAAAGGAATATTAAAAAGAAATACCGTTAAACAAGAAATAGAATAAGTAAAAATGGAAAATTCAAAACAAATGAGAACATGGTTGGATGATTTAAACCTTGACCATCCACTAGTAATAGCAGGGCCATGTAGTGCGGAAACCGAGGAGCAAGTGTTAGGTATAGCACACTCCCTAAAAGATACCGATGTAAATTATTACAGAGCAGGTATTTGGAAACCCCGTACTCGCCCAGGAAATTTTGAAGGTGTAGGAGCTTTGGGGCTTAAATGGCTTCAAAAAGTAAAGGCGGAAACAGGTATGAAAACTGCTACAGAGGTGGCTAACCGTGCACATGTAGAATTAGCTTTAGAACATGATGTAGATTTGTTGTGGATTGGAGCAAGATCAACTGTTAGTCCGTTCATTATGCAAGAATTGGCAGATGCTCTTGAAGGTACTGATAAAATTGTATTGGTGAAGAATCCTGTAAATCCAGATTTAGCTTTATGGTTAGGAGGTATAGAGAGATTGCATACTGCAGGTATTAAAAAGTTAGGGGCAATTCATAGAGGGTTCTCTACGTATGAGAAAACCAAGTATAGAAATATACCCGAATGGCAAATGGCGATCGAGTTTCAGAATAGATTTCCAGACTTACCATTAATTAACGATCCATCGCATATTACAGGTAAGAGAGATATGATATTTGATGTTTCTCAGACCGCTTTAGATCTTAATTTCGACGGACTGATGATCGAAACTCACCATGATCCGGATAATGCTTGGAGTGATGCCGCACAACAGGTTACTCCAGACAAATTGGTTCAGATCATGAGAGACCTTAAAATTAGAAAAGAAAGTGATCCAGAAGCTGAATACAATTCTCAATTAAGTAACCTTAGGGCACAGATTGATGTTATTGATAACCAATTGATCGAGACTCTAGGTAAAAGAATGAAAGTTTCAGATAGTATCGGTGAGCTTAAAAAGCAAAAGAACGTTGCCGTGCTACAATCGAACAGATGGAATCAAATTTTAGGTGCTATGATTCTAGAAGGGGAAAGTAAAGGACTTAGCGAGGAGTTCGTTCTTCGTATGTTCAAGGCCATTCATCAAGAGTCTATTAACCACCAAGAGAAGATAGTAAACGCTTAAGGTTAGCTTAACTTTATAAACATAAAACATCCGTAATATGCGGATGTTTTTTTTATGTCTAATTTTTAATAAGTAAGAAAAATATCACATTTAAGCAATAACCCTAATTGTGAACCGTTAGGGGACTAAAGAACCAATTTAACCAAACAAAAAATATGAAGAAAGTAGTATTAGTTACCATTATGTTGATTGCCTCGGTATCGGTAAAGGCCCAATCTTATTTAGGCTATTTAACAGATAACTACAGTGGTGTTAACAGTGTAATATCTAACCCTGCGAACATTGCTGATTCTCGTTTTAAGACTGATATCAATTTAATAGGTGCAAGTGGTTTTCTTGCTAATGATTATGTAGGTGTCGGGTTTTCAGATTTGGTTTCCAGCGATTTTGAGTATGATGATGACGCTATGTTATCGTTATCCGATAATAATAACTTTTCCGGCAATGTTGATGTTTTAGGCCCGTCATTTATGTTCAATGTCGGTAAAAAATCTTCTATCGCCATTTTTACCAGGGCAAGAAGTTTTGTAACGGGTAATGAATTTAATGGGGAAAGTATAGATGACCTTGATGATAGCATTGATGAAAGTCAAGATTTTTTAGTGAATGAAGGCGATTTCTTTGCAGCCGGTCATGGTTGGGCAGAAGTGGGTATTACATACGCCCAGGAACTAATGAACAAAGAAGAACATTTCTTAAAGGGTGGTCTTACGTTCAAATATTTAAAAGGATTTGGTAACGCATATGTAACAGGTAGAAACGTAACTATAGATTATGATGCCGATGGTGCAACTTTACCAGATAATTCAACTATTGGAACCTTGGAATCTACAGGAGATCTAATTTATGGTAGAGCTGATCAGTATGATGTTGAAGATTATGATTATGAAGTGCCAGATGCAAACGGGTTTGGTTTTGATCTAGGTTTCGTTTATGAGTGGAGACCAGATTATGAAGATTACGTAGTAACTGGTGCTGACGGAGAAAAATCCGTCATGAAGGATAAAAATAAATACAAGCTTAAGTTTGGTTTATCACTTACCGATATTGGTGCTGTAAATTATAAGGGTAGCGTGGTAGATACGTACAATATCAATAATACCATAACCCAAGATGATTATGATAATATTGAAGATTCAGATGACCTTCAAAATTTATATACGTTCACCCAAACTACCGAAGATTTAAAAGCAGGGTTGCCAACAGCGCTTCATTTTAATGCAGATTGGAATATTAAAAATCATTTCTATTTAAATTTTAATACCGATTTGTCAATGCGTTCAGCAGGAGAAAACAATCTAAGAACTGCAAATGTATTTTCGTTGACTCCTCGTTTTGAAAGTAAATGGTTCAGTTTCTATTTACCGGTAAGCAGCTATCAGTATAGTGGCTTGCAGGTTGGGGCAGGTTTACGTGCAGGGCCACTTTACATTGGGTCGGGTTCATTGATTTCTACATTTACAAAAAATGAAATTCAAGGTGCAGATGTGTATGCAGGTTTAAAAGTGCCGGTATATTACGGTCAGCCAAAAGATTCGGACGGTGATGGTATACCAAATAAAGAAGACGGTTGTCCAAAAAAAGCCGGACCTATAGAAAATAACGGTTGCCCTTGGGGAGATACGGACGGAGATTCTGTATTGGATAATGAAGATCAATGCCCAGATGAAGCAGGACCAGTAGAGAACAATGGTTGCCCATGGGTCGATACCGATGGTGATACTTTATTAGATAATGAAGACCAATGTATTGATGTTGCCGGACCGGTAGAAAATAATGGTTGCCCTTGGCCAGATAGTGACGGAGATTCTGTTTTTGATAAAGATGACAAATGTCCAGATGAAATGGGTACGGTAGCCAATGACGGTTGTCCAGAGCCTGTTGTTACTGCTGAGGTTCAAAAATCTTTGAACGAATATGCTAAAACTATTTTGTTCAATACAGGTAAATCAACACTAAAAGATGAGTCTACGCCAGTTTTGGTAGATATTATCGGTATTTTGAATGAATACCCAAATGCCAATTTCACTATTGAAGGACATACCGATAGTATCGGTTCTGTAGCTACCAATCAAAAATTATCAGAGAAAAGAGCTCAGGCGGTATTACAATTTTTGATCGATGGTGGTATTTCGCCGGCTAGATTAACCGCTATAGGTTATGGGGAAAGTAAGCCAATAGCTACCAATATGTATAAAGATGGTAGACAAAAGAATAGACGTGTGGAAATCAATTTAGCACAATAGTCGAAATGATTAAAATAGAAAGCCCGGTTTTTACCGGGCTTTTTTTATGGGTTTTAGTTTATCGTTTAAAGATGTACCGGGTAATGAATATTCCTTGACCGTCAGTATTTCCGGCATCTGCTTCAACACCACTAGTTACAAAAACAAGTTCCCATCCATTTTGTGCCATATCACTTAGTTTAGAAGAAATAAGGGCATCGTTTGCTGCAATGTTTTGAAATCGAATACCTGTTACATTATAAAAATTGAGCAATTTGGTCTCTTCAAAGTCCTTCACTCGAATATCACTGCGTTTAGATTTGTTTCTGGTATTATCATCCTCGGTTTGGGTAGATGAAAACTCTTGGTAATCTCTATCGGCATTGGCATCAATAATTCTGGATCTTCCCAACCCGCTTGGTACAATAGATTCTACACTTGTAATAACCTTAAACTCTTGTGCGGTTATTGCGCTAGAAGCTAAACAAGAGAAAAAGATAAATAAAATGATTTTTTTCATGATGATGGTTTTTTAAAAGATTAAAGTTTGCACAGTGAAAGTAAAAGGTATAATGAAGAAAGCAAAGTAATGCGGTTTATATCAACGTAAAATCACAAAAAACTATGAGAGAAAATCTACAGGAAAACCAGTAGGCAAAAAAAAGTCCCGATACTAAAAGCATCGAGACCAATTATAGAATATGTGTTTTTGTTCTATTGAATAGAGAAATCAAAAACAGATTGGTTTTCTCTTCCTTGAGGAACTTGACCTTGATAAATAAAGCAATACTCACCTGGCTCTAAAGTGTCTGGAGTTACTTTAAACTTGTTGCCTTCAATTTCCTCGATAGCAAAATTAAGAGCGTATTTTGGGTCTATACCGCTGCTGCTGGTAATCCAACTGCTTTTTCCGGTAATAACTTCTCTAAGGTTCTTTTTCTCTTTTACTGTAAGTTTAACCAAAACAAACTCGTTAGGGTTGCTTGCCATTCTAAACCACCAGTTAAAGATACCTGTATCTCCACCTTGGTTGTTTTGCATATTATCAACCTGTGTTACGCTAGGGTCGAAGATGAAAGTGAATTCAGGTTGACTTTGGCGAATAACGTTGTTCGATTGTGTTTTAGGTAATTGTGCCTTTTTCTTAGAGTTGATCAATCCAGAAACTAATTTTTGTGCCACTTGGTTAGAATTAGATCCCGAAAAAACACTTGGTTGAACCAACTTGTCTTCACCATTGGCATCTGTATAATAGATACCGGTTTTAGACATGGTGTTCTGTTTAGACTTGTCCATGATTAAAGACAGTACTTCAGAAGAAACACCTGCATTTTTCATTTGCCCTAAAGCTGTAATAGACGCATCGAACTTAACATCCGATGTATTAATTTTATCGATGATCATGTAATCGTCAAAACCAAGTTCCACCATTTGAATAACAGATTCGTTGGTAATGGTTTCTTGAGCGGCGCCAAATGTAAAAGCTGATAATGCTAAAAATAGCATCGATTTTTTAAGGAATTTCATTTTCGTTGTTTTGGTTATTATCTATTGTTATAGTTCTAAATTCAAATTTATGTTAATTTTTATATTTAAAGCAGTTACTTTGTATAAATGGAAGGATTTTAGGGTAAATGGTAGGAATTGTTTATAAATCTACGGGAAGTTGGTACACTGTTAAAGCGGATAATGGTGAATTTTTTGAATGTAGAATAAAAGGTAAGTTTAGGATCAAGGGTATAAAAAGTACTAACCCTATAGCGGTTGGTGATCAGGTACGCTTTGATATTGAAACTATTGGAGATGATACCATCGGTATTATCAATGAGATTGAAGATCGTAAAAATTATATTATACGCAAGTCTGTGAACCTTTCTAAGCAGACACATATTATCGCCGCCAATTTAGATCAAGTGTTTCTTTTGGTGACTCTTAACAATCCGCCTACATATCCTGTTTTTATAGATCGATTTTTGATTACTGCAGAAGCATATGAAATACCGGTAGTGCTACTTTTTAATAAAGTTGATACCTATGCACCCGAAGAATTGGATGAAATTAAATTTTTGGCAGCGCTGTATCGTAATATTGGGTATACCTGCATAGGTATTTCTGCCGCTACGGGTAAGAATGTAGATAAGGTCAAGGAAATGATGATAGGTAAAACCTCAATGTTTTCCGGTCATTCCGGTGTTGGTAAGTCTACACTGGTAAATGCCCTAGAGCCCAATTTAGATATTAAGACAAAACAAATTTCTCAACAGCACGCACAAGGTCAGCATACCACAACCTTTGCAGAAATGTTCGACCTAAGTTTTGATGCCCGTATCATTGATACACCTGGTATAAAAGGTTTCGGAATTGTAGATATGGAAAAGGAAGAAATAGGAGACTATTTTCCTGAATTTTTTGAATTAAAACAAGATTGCAAATTTAATAATTGTATTCATGTAGATGAACCAAAATGTGCGGTAAAAGATGCATTGGAATCTGGAGATATCGCCTGGAGTAGGTATAATAGTTATTTGCAGATGATTAAAGGAGAAGACGAGAATTATAGGGTAGATATACACGACGATAAAAAATGAGAGTAGTACTACAACGTGTTTCAAAAGCTAGCGTAACGGTAAACGATAAAAAATTAAGTGCCATTGAAGAAGGTTTGTTGATTCTCTTAGGCATTGAAAATGAAGATTCACAAGAAGATATAGATTGGCTTACGAATAAAATTGTCAACATTAGAATATTTAATGATTTAGAAGGAGTGATGAATACCTCACTTTTAGATACTGAAGGAGACGCAATAGTGGTCAGTCAGTTTACTTTGCACGCCAGTACCAAAAAAGGAAATCGACCTTCGTATATTAAGGCGGCAAGACCAGATGTAGCCATTCCTTTATATGAAGCTTTTATTGCCACTTTGGAATCTAAAATGGGCAAAAAAGTAGGTAAGGGGGAATTCGGTGCAGATATGAAAGTAGAGTTGTTAAATGATGGACCTGTTACTATTTTGATAGATACAAAAAATAAAGATTAATGAATATTGAAAACGCACAACTAGAAGTAGATAAATGGATCAAAGAACATGGTGTTCGCTACTTTAATGAGTTGACCAATATGGCACAGCTAACAGAAGAAGTGGGCGAGGTTGCTAGAATTATTGCTAGACGCTATGGTGAGCAGAGTGAAAAAGAGTCTGATAAGAACAAAGATTTGGGCGAAGAATTGGCAGATGTTGTGTTTGTAGTGCTGTGTTTGGCCAATCAAACAGGTGTCGATTTGCAACAAGCTTTTGATAAAAAGTTAGATTTAAAAACAAAGCGCGATCATGACCGTCATCACAACAATAAAAAGTTGAAATAGGCTTATATTTGTCGTTCTATTTTTAAAACGATACGCATTGAAACTTCACTTGACAGGTCCGTCCAATACAAAGCTTAACGATACGATTACAATAACAGGTTCTAAGAGTGAATCTAACCGTAGTTTATTATTGGCTGCATTATTTTCTGATATTAAAATTGAGAACATTTCCAATTCAGATGATGCCCAGGTAATGGCAAAAGGATTGAAAATCTCTGAGGGTACTGTAGATATACACCATGCAGGTACCGCAATGCGTTTTTTAACCGGATACTTTGCCTCTCAAGAAGGAAAAGAAGTAATACTTACCGGTTCTAAAAGAATGACCGAAAGACCTATTGAGATTTTAGTGGATGCCTTAAAAACATTAGGTGCAGAAATCTCTTATGTGCAAGATGAAGGATATCCACCAATAAAAATTAAAGGACAGCGTATTGTAAAAGATAAGGTGAGTCTACCTGCGAATGTGAGTAGTCAGTATATCTCTTCATTATTATTGATTGCGCCAAGTTTAGAAAACGGACTGGAATTAGAGTTGGTCGGTAAAATTACCTCGGTTCCCTATATAAAAATGACCTTGGCACTGTTAGACGAAATCGGTGTGGCAACTTCTTTTGAGGGTAACTTGATTAAAGTTTCTCCAAAGGCAAAAGTAGCGCCAACAACTTTGGTGGTAGAATCTGATTGGAGTTCTGCTTCATATTTCTATGGTATTTGTGCACTTGCAGCACCGGGAACCGAGATTACATTATCGGCATATAAAAAAGAAAGTCTTCAAGGTGATAGCGTACTTACAGATATTTATACCGCATTTGGAGTGGAAACAATTTTTAGTAACAATAGGGTTACTTTAAAAAAGACCGATAAAAAGATAGACGCTAAGAATGAGTTTGATCTGGCAAATGCTCCAGATATTGCTCAAACTATTGCCGTTACTTGTTTTGGTTTAGGGGTTGGCTGTTATTTGACCGGTCTACATACATTAAAAATCAAAGAAACAGATCGTTTAGAGGCTTTAAATACTGAGCTGTCCAAATTAGGAGCAAATATTGCTGTAACCGATAAGACTTTAACGATTGTACCATCCATAGGTATTCTTGAAGATATTGCTATAGATACATACAATGACCACAGAATGGCAATGGCTTTTGCCCCTTTGGCTATGAAAACCACAATAATAATCAATGATGCAGAGGTGGTATCTAAGTCATATCCAGATTTTTGGAACGATCTAAAACAACTAGATTTCGGTATAAAGGAATTATAATTAAGGATTTACTTGACAAGGCCTATCTGCAGATTGTATATTTGCAGCCGCAATTTGCTACATTAAATATAATAGCTACATGAAATTATCAAATTTTAATTTTGAGCTTCCTAAAGAATTATTGGCGGAGCATCCATCTGAAAATAGAGATGAGTCTAAGTTAATGGTGATCCACAGAGATACCGGAAAAATTGAACATAGAATGTTCAAGGACATGATCGACTATTTTGATGAAGGTGATGTAATGGTTCTTAACAACACAAAAGTATTCCCTGCCCGTTTGTACGGTAACAAGGAAAAAACAGGAGCTCGTATTGAGGTTTTTCTTTTACGTGAGTTGAACGAGGAGCAACGTCTTTGGGATGTTCTTGTAGATCCTGCACGTAAAATACGTATTGGTAACAAGCTGTATTTTGGTGATGACGAAACGTTGGTGGCAGAGGTTATAGATAATACAACCTCTAGAGGTAGAACCTTACGTTTTCTTTATGATGGTGCATACTTGGATTTTAGAAGAAAATTAAGGGAGTTGGGTGAAACACCTTTACCAAAGTACATAAAAAGAGATGTAGAACCAGAAGATGAAAATCGTTACCAAACTATATATGCAAAGCATGAAGGTGCCGTGGCGGCCCCAACAGCAGGTTTGCATTTCTCTAAGCATTTGCTAAAGCGTTTAGAAATCAAAGGTGTAGATTTTGCAGAGTTGACTTTACACGTAGGTTTAGGTACATTCAACCCAGTTGAGGTAGAGGATCTTTCTAAGCATAAAATGGATAGTGAAGAAATGTTCATTGATGAAAAAGCTGCTGAGATCGTAAATAATGCCAAAGTTAATAAACGTCGTATCTGTGCAGTAGGTACTACGGCAATGCGTGGTTTGGAGAGTGCGGTATCATCTAAACAAACATTGAATACTTATGAAGGTTGGACCAATAAGTTCATTTTCCCTCCGTACGAATTCAGTATTGCAAATGCCATGATTACTAATTTCCATTTACCAAAATCAACATTATTGATGATGGTATCTGCATTTATGGGGCATGATTTAATGAACAAAGCATATAAAGAAGCAATATTGGAAAGCTATAAGTTCTATTCTTATGGTGATGCCATGTTGATTATATAAGTTGATATATCACCTTATTTAATAAGGAAATTTTTTAAATCCCGCTTTATCCATATGTTGACAAAGCGGGATTTTTATCACCAGTAATACCTACCTTTAATAGATGGAAGAAATAAAGAAAAAAGATATCCGGGCACTAACGAGAGAGCAGCTTAGGGAGTTCTTTGTTTCTAATGGTGACAAAGCTTTTCGTGGTAATCAAGTTTACGAATGGTTATGGCAGAAAGCTGCGTATTCTTTTGATGTGATGACGAATCTGTCAAAAGAAACTAGGGAAATGCTTGAGGCTAATTTTGTCATTAATCACATTAAGGTAGATCAAATGCAGCGTAGTAGCGACGGTACTATAAAAAATGCCGTACGCTTGCATGACGATTTAATCGTGGAGTCCGTCTTGATTCCCACAAAATCAAGGACTACGGCTTGTGTATCAAGTCAAGTTGGGTGTAGTTTAGACTGTAGGTTCTGTGCAACCTCTCGTTTAAAACGAATGCGAAACTTGAATCCCGATGAAATCTATGATCAAGTAGTTGCCATTGACAATGAAAGCCGATTGTATTTTGACAGACCTTTGAGTAACATTGTGTTTATGGGAATGGGTGAGCCTTTAATGAACTATAACAACGTATTAAAGGCAATTGATAAAATCACCTCTTCTGAAGGATTGGGTATGTCACCTAAAAGAATTACGGTTTCTACCTCTGGCGTGCCAAAGTTGATCCGAAAAATGGCAGATGATGAGGTGAAATTTAAATTAGCGGTTTCTTTACATTCTGCAGTTGATGAAATACGTACTTCTATAATGCCTTTTAATGCTAAATTCACATTGAGCGATCTAAGAGATTCGCTGCAATATTGGTATAACAAGACCAAAAGTAGAATTACCTATGAATATGTGGTTTGGGAAGGAATCAATGATACCCAAAAAGATGTCGACGCTTTAGTGGAATTTTGCCGTTTTGCACCATCAAAAGTAAATTTAATAGAGTACAACCCTATTGATGATGGCGAATTCAGACAAGCGTCAAATGCTGCGATTGACCGTTATGTAAATTCTTTGGAGCGTAATAATATAGTAGTAACCGTTCGTCGTTCTAGAGGAAAGGATATTGATGCCGCATGCGGACAGTTAGCGAATAAGTCGTAGTTTAAGTATTAAGTAATGTGAATAAAGTAGTAAGTACGAAGTTTAAAGTTAGAAGAGAGAAAATAGAGTATTTAGAAAATAGACTTATTGCGAAGTGTTGAATTTAGCAAAGCTAAATTGTTGTTGCTATTAGCAAAAGCCAAACTTAAGAAATACGAAATGCTATGTCACGAATACCAAGGTGAAATTGAGAAATAGAGTATTTAGTAAAATGAACTATTAGGGAAATTGCTAATATAATATCTTAGTACTTTATTCACATTACTTATTACTAAAAAACGCGAAGCGTCATAGCCAAAAGCCAAAATCATTTTAGAGCTTGAGCTTGAACTTGAGTTTGAACTTGAGTTTTGAACTTGAACTTGTAATTGATTTTATTTTTTCCAACAACCAACAACCAAATTCCTTTAACACCATTATCTCCTCTCCGGGTACTGTTGTTTCCTAGCTTTTGACTAATTTTATCGTTCTAATAAACCGCAGCTGAAAATAGTATCGCAAATAAAGGAACCTGTCTATCAGGAAATGGAGTTGTTTGAGTCTAAGTTTAGAGATTCGATGAGCTCTAAGGTTGCGCTACTCAATCGCATTACCCACTACATAGTCAATAGAAAAGGGAAGCAAATGCGCCCTATGTTCGTGTTTTTAACAGCAAAATTGTTGAATAATGGCGAGGTAAACGAGCGTACGTATCGTGGAGCTTCGGTTATAGAGTTGATACATACTGCCACATTGGTTCATGATGACGTAGTAGACGAAAGTAACAAACGAAGGGGTTTCTTCTCCATTAATGCCCTATGGAAAAATAAAATTGCAGTTTTAGTAGGCGATTATCTACTGTCTAAAGGTTTGTTGCTGTCCATTGATAATGGGGATTTCGATTTACTTAAAATAATCTCCGTCGCCGTTCGTGAAATGAGCGAAGGCGAATTGTTGCAAATAGAGAAAGCTAGGCGCTTAGATATCACCGAAGAGGTCTATTATGATATTATAAGACAAAAGACCGCTACCTTGATAGCGGCATGTTGTTCTTTGGGTGCATGTTCCGTTAAGCCTGAAAGTATCGATGTGGAAACTTTTAGAAAATTTGGTAAGCTGTGCGGTATGGCATTTCAAATTAAAGATGATCTCTTTGATTATGGAGGCGAAAAAATAGGAAAGCCTACCGGTATAGATATAAAGGAACAAAAGATGACATTGCCATTGATCTATGCCCTTAATAATTGCTCGAAGAAAGAGAAAAGTTGGGTGATCAACTCCATCAAAAACCACAATAAGAATAGAAAGCGGGTAAAAGAAGTGATAGCCTTTGTCAAGGAAAAGGGGGGCTTGGACTATGCCGTTAGCAAAATGCTGCAATACAGAAATGAAGCACTAGAGCTTTTGGATACGTATCCGGATTCTGAATATAAAAGTGCCTTGCAGCTCATGGTAAACTATGTGGTTGATCGAAAAAAGTAAATTTTTACATTTTTAAAACATTGATTTTTAGGTTGTTGAAAAATTATTTTAATTAATTTTATTTCTCAGGCAACTATATTTCCTTCTTCTGCGTCTATGTAAATAGAAGACCAAACCAATATTGTGAAAATTATACCTTTTTATAAAAACGAAAAGCAGCTTATAAAAAAAGCATCATCGGGTAACCGCGATGCGCAAGAGCGTTTGTATAAAAAGCATGCTCCAAAAATGTTGAGTGTCTGTAGACAGTATATTAAGGATATTCATTTTGCAGAAGATGTTATGGTGCAAGGGTTTCTTAAAATGTTCAATAAGTTACATACGTTTAAGTTCGAGGGTAGTTTTGAAGGTTGGTTACGTAGAATAATGATCAGAGAAAGTATTTCTTATTTAAGAAAACAACAGTTTGTGGTTTATGATGATGAGGTATACGAGAAAAATCAGTCCGACGAGATTTCGCAAAGTACAGATTTGGACACCGAGCATATTCAACAATTGATCGATGCTTTGCCACAAGGATATAAAATGGTCTTCGTACTGTATACCGTAGAAGGGTATAAACATAAGGAAATTGCAGAAATGCTATCGATTACCGAGAGCACTTCAAAAACACAATTATTAAAAGCCCGAAAATTGCTTCAAGACCAATTAAGGCAACAAAATATTATAGGGTATGGAAACCGATAAGTTTGAAAAACATATAAAAGCTAAATTTCAAGAGCGGGAAATTCTTCCTTCAGAGAATGCATGGGCAAAAATAGCATCAGAATTAAATGATGATGAATCTAAAAAGAAACCCGTGTATTTATGGATGGGCGTTGCGGCTAGTATAGTAGTATTGCTTGGTGTTGCACTGTTTTACTTTAATGGTAGTGCCGTAAGCAATGAGTTGCCAACTGAAATTGTAGACACGGAAAAGGAAAATAAATTGGAAGATGTTATTATAAAAGAGTCCTTGCCGTTTAAAAGTGAAGAAGAAGTGGTAGAGGTGTCATCAGAATCTAAAACCAGTGTAGAAAAGGTAAAAGTTGAAGAATCTATAGTACCAAAAATACAAGAGTCTAAAGTGCTGGATGATAAAATTGAAGTAGCTGTAAATCAAGTGCCAACTACCGAAACTATTGAGAAATTGGTGCCTGATGAAATTATTGACTCTAAGGTGGCAGCTATTATGGCGCAGGTAAATGTTCTAGAACAAAACAGTACAGTGACCGATGCCGAGGTAGATTCCTTGTTAAAACGGGCGCAAGACGAAATTTTAAGAGAGAAAATATTTAATAAAAATAAATCTGTTGATGCTATGGCTTTGTTGACAGAGGTTGAAGATGAACTTGATCAATCCTTCCGAGACCAAATTTTTGATTCCCTAAAAGCCGGTTTTATTAAAGTGCGTACTGCTGTGGCAGACCGCAATAATTAATCAATCACATATCGTGTTATCCTATATCTCTATAAAATGCTATAGGGACAGGGAGCGGAGTTTATTCATCAAAAAAATCAAAATTAAAATGAGAACAATTACAATGTATTTAATAGTGTTGCTGACACTTTTGTTAACCCAAGGTTTAGTAGCGCAGGAGAGTTATAAAGAGAAGATAGAAACTTTAGAAGAGCAAAAGTTAAGCATCACCAGGCAAGAAAAGGAAGCTTTAAAATTTGAGATTGCAGAGATTGTAAAACAGTTGGAAAATGGGCAAATTACCGAAGAGGAGTCCAATGCATTAAAAATGAAAGCGGCAGAGAAAAGAGCTTTGAATATAGAAGAGCGAATTGCCATTATCGATAATAAAATTTCTCTGCTAGAAAGAAATAACGGTGATGTAAAAGAACTGGATACCTTAAACTATAAGTTTGCTTTTGAATTGGGAATAGGAGATGATGATGACAAACTGTTTGGAATACGTATAAACGAAAATAAATATAGAAAAGAGCCGGTTTATGATAGAAGAACCTATTCTGATATTGTTTTGGCCGTTGGTCTAAATAATACAATTATAGAAGGACAGTCCTTAAATGATTCTCCATATAAAATTGGTGGAAGTAGATTTTTTGAAATGGGATGGCAATGGCGCACCAGGGTGTTTAAGAATACAAACTTTCTACGATTCAATTATGGGTTTTCATTTCAATTTAATGGCTTAAAACCGAAGGATAATCAGTATTTGGTTTCTCTTGAAAACGGACAATCGGAATTACAGGAGTTTGAATATGATTTGGATAAATCGAAATTTAGAATGGATAATTTAGTATTTCCTATGCATTTTGAATTCGGTCCGTCAAAGCTATCTACTACCGATAAAACCATGAGGTATTCATTGCATAATAAATTTAGAGTTGGTTTGGGTGGTTATGCAGGGTTCAATTTAGGAACGCGTCAAAAATTAAAATATACCATTGATGGCGAAAAGGTAAAAGACAAATTAAAGCGTAGTTACAATACCAATGATCTTGTGTATGGTTTAAGTGCCTATGCGGGTGTAGATGGGGTGCTATTGTATGTGAAGTATGATCTTAACCCTATATTTAAAGATGCGGCGGTAGATCAACGTAACATCTCTCTAGGTCTTAGGTTCGATCTTTAATTAAGAAATTCATCAATCAAATTAGCTGTGGTACTTTTAATAGAGTGCTACAGTTTTTTTATTTAGAAAGTTCGGTATTCATTTCTTCGGTAAATTCATTTTCATAATACCCACGTTTGCAATGGCTACATTCTATGGTAGTGTGGCTTGAAATTTTAAAGAGCTTTATCCAGAAGATATGGAAATAGTTTTTTATTGTAATTGCGGTTAAGGAGCCTTTTTGCTGGCAATAAGGGCATGTGCTATGAAAAAGCTTTTTAGTTTCTGGCTTTCCTGGTCTAGTGCCAAAGAATAGAATCATAAGGTTTTATTATTTTTTTTATAAAGCTATTTTACTATTTGTTGTTCGATGTCACTTCGAGTGAATTTTGGAGGTACGAGAAAATTAGTATCGAGAAGCCTCGTGTTCCAAATGGTTTTTTATTTCATTGATTTTTCTAATTAAAATTGTGCCAAACGAAGTTCTTGAACTGGTATTCCAAATACTTTTTGGTATTCCACACAACGGTTAGCTATACTAATTTAATAAAATAGGTAAGCTTTCTTCAGAATTTAAAATGCAAATCTATATTTGATAGCATATGTCAACCGCTTTAATTTTAATACTTTTATAAATTATTTAAAAATAGAATTTCCTTCTTTTGAAGGGATTGAAGAAGGATTATGATTGCAAAAACAACTATAGACCAAGTTTACGAAACTGCTCGTTTAGAGGAGGTTATTGGTGATTTTGTACAATTAAAGAAATCAGGATCTAACTTTAAAGGATTGAGTCCGTTTAGTGATGAACGTACACCAAGTTTTATGGTATCTCCCGTAAAGCAGATCTGGAAAGACTTTAGTAGTGGTAAAGGTGGAAATGTAGTTGCTTTTTTAATGGAACACGAGCATTTTACCTATCCTGAGGCGATTAAATACCTTGCCAAAAAATACAATATTGAAGTAGAGGAGACAGAGCAATCTAGCGAACAAAAAGAACAGGCGAACGAACGTGAGAGCATGTATTTGGTGTCTGAGTTCGCACAAAAGCATTTTAAGGAAATGCTTTGGGAAAGTGAGCTGGGTAAGGCAATTGGTCTCACCTATTTTAAAGAACGTGGATTTACCGATGAGACCATCAAGAAATTTGAATTAGGGTATTGCCTTGATCAGTGGGACGGTTTTACCAAAGCGGCCCTTGATAAAAGTTATAAACTGGAATACCTTCAAAAAACGGGACTCACCATTGTAAAAGAGGATCCCAATAATCCTAATGGAGCTAGAAAATTCGATAGGTTTAAGGGTAGGGTCATGTTTCCTATTCATTCGTTAAGTGGCCGTGTACTTGGTTTTGGAGGACGTATACTAACAAATGATAAAAAGGCTGCCAAATACCTGAACTCCCCTGAAAGTGACATTTACCATAAGAGTAAGGTGTTGTATGGTATTTACTATGCAAAACAAGCGATCGCAAAGGAAGATAATTGCTACTTGGTAGAAGGTTATACCGATGTAATACAGTTTGCACAAAGGGGTATAGAAAACGTGGTTTCCTCAAGTGGTACCGCTTTGACACCAGAGCAGATCAGGCTTATAAATAGACTTACAAAGAACATTACGGTGTTGTTCGATGGTGATGCGGCAGGTTTACGCGCATCGTTACGTGGTATTGACTTGATTTTGGAGCAGGGCATGAATGTACGGGTATGTACATTTCCAGAAGGTGAGGATCCAGATAGTTTTGCCAAGAACAATGAGTTGGATGTTGTAATGGCCTATCTAAATGATAACGCTAAAGATTTTATTCAGTTTAAGGCTTCTCTTCTGGTAAAGGAGGCTGATAATGATCCTATAAAAAGAGCCGATACGGTTAGGGATATCGTAAATAGTATTGCCAAAATCCCCGATCGTATTCAACAAGAGATCTATATACAAGAGTGTGCCCAGATTATGAATATTTCTGAGGCGGTGTTGTATAACACGCTTGCCCAAATTGGGAAAAAAGAGGAGAAGGAAATACAAAAGCAACAGAAAGAAGAGCAGAAAGCCTTTGATGTTGTTCGTAATACCGATATTGAAAAAGAAGAGAAAGTAGACGTACAGTACCTCTTAGAGCGAAAAATCATTGAATCGCTCATGCTATACGGCAATTTTAAAGAGGAGTTTGAAGATTTGGTATTGAAGGAAAATGATGCGGGAGATTTGGTGCTAGAGCCAGAATCTGCTGAAATCAAGGTGTATGAAAAAATATATTTGGATCTTCAAGAAGATGAAATAGAATTGGCAAATGAAGACTTTCGTAAAATGTACAGCAGGCTGATCGAAGCTTTGAACCAAAACGAAGATTTTTCAATTACCGCTTTTGTAAACGGACTAGATCAAGATATGGCAAATCAAATCTCCTCTATTTTGATGGAGGAAGAACGCTATACTTTACATAATTGGGAAAGGAAGGATATTTTTCCAAAAAAGAAAGAAATTGGGGTGTCTCAACTGGTAAGCGAAACAATTTTGACCCTGCGCTGTTACCTGATCAAAAAAAGAATGACTGCATTACAACAAACTACAGAAGAGGCAGGTAAAGATAATAGAGAGGCGCTTGAGGAGATTATGAACTATATTCAGTTGAATAAGTTGTTGAATCAAAAATTGAATAGGGTTTTATCGTAGAAAAAATATTAACGTATAAAAAAAGACCTGCTAACAGCAGGTCTTTTTTTATTTGATTTCAGTTGTAAGAATTTAGTACAATTCCAGGGCTTTTGCCTGTTGTAATAAATCTACCATATTATCAACATTTAATTTTTTCATTAAACGAGCTTTGTAGGTACTAACTGTTTTTTCGTTTAGGTTTAAACCTAAAGCAACTTCTTTGTTGCGCTTACCACTAGCTAAAAGTTTTAATACTTCTATTTCTCTAGTAGATAGTTTTCTAAAGAACCTTCTTGGTTTTTTAGTTCCTTCATCAAAAGCAAGTCTTTGTGCAAGTTCGTTCGTAATGAACATGCTACCTTCGCTTACTTTGGTCACTGCTGCAGTTATATACTCTACACCAGATGATTTGGATAAATATCCAAAAGCACCTGCTCTAATGGCACTTAGGGCGTACACATCTTCAGATTGACCGCTGTACATAAGGACTTTTACGTCCGCGTAATCTTTCTTGATTTTGCGTAATGCCGCTATTCCGTTTATATCCGGAATATCCATTTCTAACATGACCACATCGGGGGTTGTGTCTTTGAGTTTTTCAAACAGTTCTTCGGTAGTAGCTACCTCATCGATCAGTTCAAATCCCTCAGCGGATTCTAGAACCTTCCTAACTCCCATTCTTATGATAGGATGATTGTCCGCTATTAAAACTTTGATCATTAAATTATTTTTTTATAGATTTTAAAACCTATTATTGTCTGAAAAGACAACATGCAATGTAAGGCATAAAATTCTAAATTAGAAGTCAAAGTTGCATTTTTTTATTATTAACGTATAATTTTCAACTTTATTTTCGATTTAATACCTTGATTCTTAGTTGAGTTGTTATTTTAACTCTTTTGGGATCTCACAAACAGGTATCGGTAACATTTTGTGTTGGTTCATAGTATTGAACCTTGTAAAAATTGTATAGACCTCTTTTTGTCTTCCTTCAAAATCTGCAACGGTTTTTCCTTCGTCTTTCATATTCATGGCCCATTCTAACTCAGGGTACGATGCACCTATCTGATCTTCATCTGTTCTATCATCTCCCCATAAACCATCTGTAGGTGCGGCATCTATGATCTCTTGGTTTACACCCAAAGATTTTGCGATGTCATATACTTCGGTCTTCATTAGATCGGCAATAGGGCTAAGGTCAACACCACCATCGCCGTACTTGGTATAAAATCCTACCCCGAAATCTTCCACTTTATTTCCTGTACCTGCTACCAGATAGCGTTCTAGGGCGGCAAAATAATACAAACTGGTCATACGTAGTCTAGCTCTTGTGTTTGCCAAAGACATAAATCTTTCCTCTTCATTTTCAACCGCTGGTAGGGCTGCCACTAAGCTATCGAAAACGGGAGTAAGGTTTACAGGTTGTCTTTTTACATTAGGGAAATTCGTTGTTAACCAATCAATATGTCTTGAGGCGCGATCACTTTGGTTCTCGGCTTGGTGAATGGGCATCTCTAGACAAAGCAGGTCTAAACCCGTTTTTGCGCATAGGGTAGAAGTAACGGCAGAGTCAATTCCGCCAGACACTCCAATGACAAAACCTTTTTGTTTTGCATTAACAGCATAATCTTTTAACCACTTTACAATGTGTTCAATTACCTTTTCAGTTTGCATACCGCTCTAATTATTTAGTAAAATCAATTAACTTTGCCTTAAAAATAAGTTGAACACTGTGAATAATAAAATGTATTGTAAAATACTTGCCAAGGTCAAACCTATTTTTATACTATTATCAGTTTTTGTCATTCTTTCTAGTTGTAATGATAGTGATAAGGTTGCCAAAGAGATTTCGGCGATCCCCATGGATCTTAAAATATCGCGATTTGATCGCGAATTTGCGGCATCGGGTGAGAAAGGTTTGCCGAGCTTACGTAAAATGTATCCATATTTATTTCCGGCGCCAGATAGTGTTTGGATCGCCAAAATGAACGATTCCCTTCAAATAGAACTATTTCAGGAAGTAGGTAACGCCTTTCGTAGTTTTGAGGACGAGGAAGAAGGCTTGGTGCAATTGTTTAAGCACATTAAGTACTATTTCCCGGAATACACGGTGCCAAAAGTGATAACGGTAACAAATGATGTCGATTATAATAACAGGATTATTTTGACCGATAGTTTGTTATTCATTAGCCTTGATAATTATTTAGGTCCTGAGCATAAGTACTATGGTGGTTTTCAGCGTTATATTGCACATACTTTAGATCGTAATTTTTTGGTAAGCGATGTTGCTAGTTCTTTTGCGAAGCAGGTAGTGCCAAGACCAAGAGATCGCTCTTTTCTTGCACGTATGATCTATTTTGGCAAAGAATTATATTTGAAAGATATGATAATGCCAAGTGTAGAAGACCGCAAGAAGATAGGGTACTCGCAAGAAGATCTAGATTGGGCTTTGGCAAATGAAGAGCCGATGTGGAGAAATTTTATTGAAAACGAATACCTGTACAGTACAGATAATAAGTTGAACCAGCGATTTTTAGAACCGGCACCCTTTTCAAAATTTGGACTGGAATTGGATAATGAGTCGCCAGGTAGATTAGGTAGATTTGTAGGTTGGCAAATTGTTCGTGCATTTATGGATAATAATGATGTAGAGTTAAAACAACTTATGACCATGCCTGCAGAAGAGATATTTAAAAAATCAAATTACAAACCCAGAAATTAAATGGCAGATTTACATACTTCAGAGATTACGTTGCGCGTAGGATTAGATGAGAATAGAGTTCCTGAAAAATTAAACTGGTCTGCACAAGACGGTGGCATTGAGAATGAAGAGGCAAAGGCAATGTTGTTGTCCGTTTGGGATAGCAAGAATCAAGAATCTCTAAAGATCGATTTATGGACCAAGGATATGCCCGTAGATGAAATGAAAACTTTCTTTCACCAAACATTGGTTTCTTTGTCAGAAACCTTCTTAAAAGCGACGCAAGACGAGAAAATGACGGCTACCATGAAAGATTTCTGTGACTACTTCGCAGAAAACTTAAATTTAAAAGATCAGGGTTAAACAGTTTTCAACTTCTTTTTACCTTTTGTTTTTTTAATCCAGTAGATAATATAAGCGGTACCGAAAACGGACGGAGTAAGCCATGCCCATAGATTATCTTGGTGCATACCGGCAACTATAAATGCCGTTATGGAAGCTATCAGTGCACCTAACATTCTGCTTAGGTGATTTATGAGCCAAAGTTTTCTGTTTTCTAATGTGGTCTTAAATAGTTTGTAGTCGCCAAAGGTTAAAGAGAGACCGGTTAGACCGAATACTAGAAATAGGATACTGTGAGAATAACCTTGTATAAGTCCTGTAGAACCAAAGACGATCATTAAGAGCGCGCAAATAGCCATAATTGCTGAAACGAGTATATCGGTCAAGTTCGCTTTTGTTTTTTTGGTCGATTTAAATGTGAGTGCCCTATTACCTGCCATAACCATGTAAATCGTAAAAATACCGATCAAGAATAAAAAGGTATTCATATGGTTGGGCATACGTGCTACTACTAGAGAAATAGCAGAGCTTATAATCATTGACCATGAAAACAATTTACCTAATCGTTTATGATGGCGTTGCCCTTTTTTTACAATAATACTTGCTATACCGGTAATAAGACCTACACCGCCAAAAAATGCGTGAATGTAGATGAAGATGCTAATGATGTTTTCCATGGTCGGTCGGTTTTTCGTTACCCAAAGATGGAGTAATTATCGTTATAGAGATAATTATAGTCTCTCAATTGTGGGTTTTGGGTGCTGAGTTGTGGTAAGAAGTACAGAGTACAAAGTTTAAGAGGTCAAAAGAAATAAAATTTAGCGTGAACGGCTTAATACTCCGTACTTAATACTTAGTACAAAAAACGCGCAGCGTTTAAACAACCATCAACGAACAACCATCAACGAACAACTATTACCTATTCTTCCTAGGTTTGCACGTCATACAAAAATCGGAGAGGGCATTGATCTCATCAATCACCTTGTTGTGTTCTTTGAGAAGAAGCTCGGTGTCTTTTCCGAAATCCGTTGCTTTAAAGACTTGGGCGCTTACGGTATTCATTTCTTCCTGTAGCTCATTGAAAATGGGTTGAAATAATTTTGAATCACTAAAAGTACCTTTCTCCTCATATATCTTTTTGCGAATTTTTCTAGCATAAAGTTCTACCAGGTCAAAATCGTAGCGCCCAAATTGCAATAGTTGATTAGCGGTAAGGGAATCCGGAGCCACCAACACGGCAAGGTTTTTTTGAAAAATAGCCTTTACCTTATCATTGAAGTTTTTGGTAAACATGAACGAGACCGAGTTCATATTAAAACTGAAGTCGATTTTTGATCCAGAATAAATAGAATAGGAGGTAAGTTCAGGATTGATTTCCGATTCCGCCGATTGATAGTCGCATAGCTGTAACTCATAATCAGGATTCCACACAAGCGGTTCCTGTGCGAAAGTAGGCATTGATGAAAATGCTATAAAAAGTACGAATAGAATGTTTTTCAATGGTTCTAATTTTGAATCGAAAGTACTATAAAAAGCGATTCATAAAGAAGTTTGTAATGCTATGGAGTATTAAAGTTTGTTAAAACCTATAGCTGAAACTCCGTTTGGTTGTTTCCTGTGTCAAATATGTTAGGGTAGTGTTCACGCGCGTTCTGAGCCATAAAAGCAACGGGTACATCTTCGAAATACCCGTAATCTTCCAAATATTCCATAAACTGGGTGCCATCTTCATTGAATGCTTGTAGCACGGCATCATTTTCACCATCAAAATCCAAAGGGGCAACATTCAGCATTTCGCATAAAGAAGCGTTGAACGTGGGTGAGAGCTTCAGCCATTTGCCATTAATATAGGCATCTACCATACCATGAGGCGTTAACTCGTTAGAACCGAATTTCTCTATCAATCGGTCTACCGCGATATGGTTTTTCACCTTCGCTAAATGAATTCGTGCAGGTATACCCATAGCACGTAAACAAGCAACTAAAATGATCGATTTGTCCACACAGTGCCCTTTAGTGCGTTTTGCAATTTCACTGGCACGGTATTTCTCTTTGTTGAAACTTAGGTTGTAGGGATCGTACCGCCATGTATCTCTCACCTTGGTATAAAGAGCAATAGCTATTTCTTTCTGTGATAGTTCGGTATCTTTAAATTCGGAAATAAACGCTTGTATTTCTTGACTTTCAAAATCAAAAAAGTAAGTGGGGGATAGGTAATCCATAGAATTGAGTATTTGTAGTATACATCGATTTATACGCCAAAGACTAAGGTAAGAAATTTTTATGCGTCAAGGGTAAATCGCCATACGCCCAAAGCTAGTTTGGAGTAAAGAGTATAAAGTACAAAGTACAAAGTAATAAGTACGAGGTGCGAAGTCTAAAGTTAGAAGAGAGAAAATAGAATATAGAGAATAGACTTGTTTTGTCAAAAGCTTGGAATCAGTATTAAGTAATAAGTACAAAGTATTAAGTACGAAGTCTAAAGTTAGAAGAGAGAAAATAGAATATAGAGAATAGACTTGTTTTATCAGAAGCTTAGAATCAGTATTAAGTACAAAGTACAAAGTATTAAGTGAGAATTTTAAAATTGGAAGAGAGAAAATAGAGTATGGAATATAGAGGTAAGAGAATGGACTTATATTGATTGAATCGTATTTAGCTTTGCTAAATTGTTGATATTTAAGTAGCCAATAGCCAATAGCCAATAGCCAATAGCCAATAGCAATTATTCACTATCAAACTATTTCGCTAATACACTGCCAGCTGATACTGCCTACTGATACTGAACACTGCCCACTGATACTGAACACTGCCCACTGAGAACTAATCCCTCGGTCTGTTCTGCCAAATATGAATATACTGCCCTGTTGACATTCTGCGTGCCATTTCTTTAGCTCTGTCTGCCAATTCACCTTCGTAAAGTTCGTCAATGGTTTCGAACCATAGTTGTAGCCATTGCGCAAAGTGATTTTGAGAAACCGTATGGTTGAGATTTTTATCGACCTTAACGTGAGCTTTTGACGGACTCCCTCTAAACGTACGGACACCGAATAGATTCGATTCCCAAAAATCGGTGAGTTTGCTGAGGTGTGCAGTCCATTGCTCTTCGGTAATATGTGCGTTGAAAATGGGTCCAAGCATATCGTGCTGTCTTATTTTATCATAAAACGTATGCACTAACAGGCTTACATCTTCTCTATTTGCAATTTTTGTCATGTGCTATGCTTAAGAATCTGCAACGACTTTTTCTACCCGTTCGGCGGCATCAAGTTTAGAAAGGGTAAGGCGAACAATACTTTCCGATTTCGCTAAAAGGTCATGCGGAATATTGGCTGCTAAGGTAATGATATCTCCTTGTTCTAGAACATGAACAGTACCTTCCACTCCAAAATCTATACTGCCTTTTACTATATGGACTATAATTGGAAATGGCGCTTTGTGTTCTTTCATAAGCTGACCTTTTTTCAATAAGATGCGTATTTCTTTAGAGAACGATGTTTCTAAAAGCACTTGTGTGACAATTTTCTTGTCGTTAAATTCTAAATTTTTGGTGAAAGATATTTTATGCATACCATTGTTTTTACAATAGTAGACAACAACGAATCTCTAAACTATGACACTTCTCAGTGTTTTTTGTAAAAAGCACTTTCTGCGGTTCTGTTTTAGTGGTGTTATGGGGTAATCGGTCTACTGGTTTGTGATAATTAGGAATATAATATGTAATTGACTATTACTCCCCCAGGGTATTTAAATACAGCGCTAAAACTAAACCGATTGCTGTAGCAACACCTGTCCAATACTTATCTTCTTTAAAAGCTTTGGGGAAAACCTCTAAAGCTAGTGATGCGGCAACGGCACCACCGGCAAAACATTTAATGTAATTCAAATACTTGGTAGGTACATCGGCGAGTAAAAAATGACCAAGCAAGGCGGAGGCGGACAGTATAAGGGCGGTACCGATCCAAAGCCATAAAACTTTCTTTTTAGAACCTGCATTTTCCGCCATCTCTTTTGCCCCACCTGCCGCTTCGGGTAAATTCGATAAAAGTATGGATCCAGAAAGCGCAGCGATGGATAATGGACCTGCGCCGATCAATGAAACACCCAATGCCAAATTTTCAGGTATGCCGTCTAAGGTAATGGCAGCAAGTAAACCACCGCCACTTTGAGAGTTCCATTTTTCCTTCACCCAATAATCTAGTGCAGTAAACGTAATGGCACCTACAAATACCGTGGTCAGTGCCATGGGGACGGAGTTATTTTCAAGTGCCGGATAAATAAGTTCCAGCAATGCCGAGACCAATAGCGCACCGCCTGCCAATGCAACCAAAAAACCTTCCAGCCTTTTTGATAAATTTCCGTACAGACCCCACAGTGCACCAATAACAAGTGCTCCGGTTACGATCAGTACAACAATGGCGGTCATCATAATTTGTAACGATAGGTTTAATTAATTTACTAGGTGTTCAGCGCAAATTAGTCACCTGTCGTTAAAATCGATGCTATGATTAAAAGTTTTATTAACTCTAAATACTACCCGTTGGCAATTTTCGCCTGTTCTTCTAAATCGGCAAGGTTTTCAAATTTTTGTAACGGTAGCTCTTTTTTGGTCGCTTTTATTTCATCAACTAAGGCAAGAATTAAATCTAAGGGTTTGGCTTCGTAGCCGAACATTTTTTGGTCAAAGGCAATGCCGGCTATGATTCCGTCATTTTCCATGCCTACACCCCAATTTTCTATAAAATCTACTAATGCTATTTCTGTAATTTGGTAGTTGCTCCAATGGTTTATAGCGCAAGATTTCGCTCTAGCACCTTCTGCCCAAAAACATAATATGTCAACAGGTTTGCCCTGTTCATTTTCATAATGCGCAGAGGCTGAGGTGGCAAACCCGTCATGATTTTGCAGCGCATAAACAATGCCTGTCTCGCAAACCTTTTTTAAAAAGTTCTTGTATCTGTTCGCAATGATATCTGAGCCTTGTGTCATGTGTTGGGTTTGTTGGAAGTAATTTGATTTATAAATGTCTAATGTAGTTTGTACAATTTAAGTAGACAAGTTATTATATTCTTTAGTATACCATTGTAATTAAACCTCTGTAATTTCAAATCCCAATTCTCTTGCTAAATCAACAATATTTTTGATGTTGTCTCGACCCCATTCTGTTGATACAACAAATTGGACTTTATCACTACTTGTTAAAATTTCATTGTCTCCAATAAAATGTCTTTTGTTGCCTTTGTTGGCATACTTTATAAGAACTGATTCAAGTTTGTTTATAACACCTGTTGAACCTTGAAGTTCATCTTTAAATAAATTCTTTAAACTATTAAAATCTCGCGGTTGCTGTAGTAGCGATAGTTTAACTACTTCTAAAACAAATCTATTTTTAGCGAGTCTACGATCCCTATTATTAATGATGTATTTCGTTTTATCGCGCGTACTTATGGATTGAGTTCTTTCTTTAATTAAATCTTGAACTTTATTAGCGACAGGCTTTGTTTTATTTTTTAAGGTGATACTAATAGATATTTCATTTAGAACATTATCTATTAGTTCAGCATCAAATTGGTTTAAAAAATTTTGTTTGATCAATTCTGAAACTTGTGATTGAAATTCGCTAGAAATGATTTTCTGCTGAAGTTTTTTTTGATCAGCCTTTCTGTTTAATTTTTTTAAAGAATTTAAAGTGTATTCTTTTAATCTATAAAGTTGAAAATCCTCTTTTGAGAACAATTCAACAAACTTTTCGCCTCTAAGATTATCTGTGTTAAATTCAATAGTTTCTAATAATACAGGGTCATCATGGTCTGTTAAGTCTCCATCGTAGAAAATTTGAATAACTTGACCAATTAAAATTCCATACTGAAGTTTTAATTGACGCATATAAGAAAAAAGCTGTTGTTGAAAGTTGGTGTTTAGCGGTAAGCTGGGCTGCTTAATTTCAATAACAAATAATTTTTTCTTTTCTGTTGAATTGATAACAAAATCTGGCATTATTCTATTTGAAGCGCCAATTTGAAAAGAAGGTCTAATTTGTATATCTCCCAAAAATTCTTTCCAATCTAGTACTCTTAATGCTTGAATTACATTTTGCTCGAAATCACTTTCACTAATGTCACTCTTTATATTTTCAAATAAGTAAAAGCAGATTTCATTCCATTTTTCGATGTTCATTTTTGGTTGATAATGGTGTATTAGATTAGTTTAAATAGTTTTATTCTACAATGTGTTTCGCAATATCTTCTGGCCAGACAACAAATTTTCCATATTGACCGCTTTTTTCCATTCCTCCAACTTCTTTACCACTTTTTGTTGTAATCCAATCGTCCTCTTTTTTATACATCAGCTTTTTGTCGGTAAACCAGCTATTTATTTTTCTACTACTCAACCCAGTCAATTGAGATAGTTCCTTTGTAGTTAAAAGTTTAGACTTTGAGTTATTTTTTGTTTGAACAATCTCTGAAATTGTTTTTTCAGATTGTCTTTCAATATTTTTGTCAACTTTTTTAACTGAAACCCGAATTTCTTCACTTATTGTTAAAAGTCTTTCCGCTTCTTTTCTAATATCATTATATAATACTTCGTCCGCCTCTTTAGTTACATAAATTCCCATTTCGTCATTATTCTGTTGCGAAAAAGAATATAAGTTCATAGAGGTTACAATAGCTTCTTTTTTGTTTAAATAACATTTTGCGTGAAGTGAATTGCACAGACTAGTCCTAATGCCGATTTGACTTTCAAGCCAATTACTTTCTTCAACTTGAAGTTTGTTTTCCCGGTAAATAATTCGAATATCTTTTTTTTGAATGTGTAAATGTTCTAAATTGTCTTTTACTCTTTTGTGAAACTGAAGATATGGACTTATTAAAATCAATTGGTCTTCTGTATTTTTGATTAATTGTTCTAAATGATATGAAACACCTGTAGTGTCTAAAAATTTTGCCATTACTCGGTTTTTATAATTTTTTTACTACGTTAAATATATGGCAAGTTGGGCAGAAAATAAACGATTAGTTTCGGTTTAGCCACTAGCCAAATCTTTTTATTTTGTTTTAATTTTTTTGTTCTAAAGTCAAATCAAAGGATTTGGCAGACTTAGTTAAAAGCACTAAACTTTGGGTTAAGTACCAAAAACCGTATTAATTTTAGCCATTGTGCCTGTTGCACAACCATAAAATAAGCTTGAAAACCTATTTTTTTAAGTTTATCAAAATCATAATCAGCTGGTTGTTAGATGTTTAATTTTGTTAAACCATCTGAGTAGCATCTATTCATTTTATAAAAGGAGTTGTGCAACGGTTGCCTTTGTTAGCATTAGTTATTTGTTCAATAGTAATTTAAGAAATTCTAGTTCCTTGCCATTTGGTAAGTGTAGTACTGTCATTTCTCCAGATTTTTTTAGCATTGTTTTCTTCAAGTATATAGGTAACTTATGATTTATTGAGTTTACGTAAAACATAAATTGAATACTATTTATTAAAAATACATATCCATTAAGTCCATCATTAAATCGAATTCTTTTAGGTTGTCCAATAAAATTTTTCAGACTATTCTCAGTACGCATAAATGAAGTCATCATTATAGGATATTCATCTTCATTTGGAATCATATTTTCAAATATTATTCTTCTTAAACTTTCTTCGTGGGAATTTCCTAAATCAACGTCTTTAAAAATTTTTTGGTCTGTAATTGATGCTCTCCATAGAATCGAAAGAAGAAAGATTTTAAATTTTCCATAGTCAATATTTTTACAAATAGAATATTCGAATCCATCATTTGGATTCTTGTAATTTTTGCAAATTGGAGCAATTTCAGGGTCGATATTTTTTCCATACATAGAATTCTGAGCATACTTTTCGTATTGCCCCCCAATTATTCCATTATCGCAATCTTCGCAAAGAATGTTTTTGTCAAAAATGCCAGTTTGAATTTTTCTCTGTTTCCTGGTGTTTTTATCTAAGTTGTACGTTACTTCAAGAAATATATTTTTATCATCCTCCTCTTTCATTCCGCTATACATAAAGTCAGGAATGATGTGAGCTTTTATAAGCTTCTTTTCTTTCAAACAAAGACGACATTTATTCATAGTTAATGCTAACGGTCTCGGCTCGTATGTTTGGTTCTTAGTTTGAAGATACTATAATTATATAAATAAGGAGATTGATTAAGCGGTTGAGCTAGATACATTTTTTCGATGATGTCGTTTCATAGATTAACAAATCTTCTCAA
>NZ_QCZD01000009.1:0-18250 GCF_003075045.1 Maribacter litoralis
AATTGAAATTGTGCAAATAGCTTTTCCTGGTAATCCTTTTTTCCCTGCATACCTAAAGTTAACGACCCAACGTTAAGATCACGTTGGCCCTATATGGTTTTTTCGTTAACTTGTGCAACAGGCACAAAACCTAAACGTAATGCGGACTTTAGGGAAAAACCTAAAGGTCTGCGTATATTTATAATGTCGCTAAATCTTATGGATTTAGCTTTGGAAAAGAAAAATAAAACTAAACAATAAGCTTTAGCTTCGTGCGTAGACGGAAACGAAAAGTTTCCTTGCCTCCGCACTACGCTTAGCCGAAACGTTAGTGGCAATTTGAAAAAACCATCGAGAAAACCGAACATTTGGAATAAAATATGGACACAGAATTAAAACCCTTATGGAGTAAAATTTTCAATTTCGACTGGAAATTTGGACTTTTTCTAATTCTTCTATTATGTATTCCTCGTATTATTTTAGTCTTACACGGCAACGTAATTGGCAATATGCAATTTGTTGGAATAACAATGCTTGTTATGGCTATTGCACCTTTCGTATTTTTAAGCAAATACGGCAGAAAACAAATCGGAATTAAAAAGCCCACAAAAAAGCGATGGCTAATTATTGCCTTTTTAATTGGTACTATTTTTAGTATTTTCCTTTACTTCCTTGGAGAAATTTTATATGGTAATTCTTACGAAAATTGGTACAATTATATTGGAAAGTCCTATAATATTCCTCAAACAATCGACGAGCAAAGTAAACTTATTATGTTTGGTATTTCAGCTTTTATTGCAATAACATTTAGTCCGTTTGGAGAAGAACTTTTTTTCAGAGGAATAGTACATTCAAGCTTTGCTAATTCCTTGGGAAATATAAAAGCATCAATAATTGACAGTTTAGCATTTGCAACGGTTCATATTTCACATTTTGGATTAGTTTTTCATAACCAAAAGTGGGAATTCCTTTTAATCCCGACTTTGATATGGGTTTTGAGTATGTTTTTTGTAAGTATTTTATTTTATGTTTGCCGAAAACGTTCAGGCTCGATTTTAGGAGCAATAATATGTCATATGGCGTTTAATTTAGGAATGACTTACTGTATTTTTTATCCAATCATCGGAAAATAAAAAACTGCCACTAACAAAGAACTGAGGTAAAAAACAAACAAATTCTTCTTTAATCTGAGACAATATTATCCTATGCTCATAGATTCAAAAAACAGATTCCTGAGCTCTTTTTATTTAATTTATCCGCTATTTATCTAGGCAATACAGAGACGTAGGTTTCATCATATGGCCTACCGGATTTTGCAATGGCAAAAGACTGTTTCAATAGTTTGTTGGCAACGGCTATCAGTGCCAGTTTCTTGCTCTTCCCCTTGTTCACGATCCGCTCATATACCTCTTTGCATGCCTTGTTGTGTTTACAGGCGTTGAAAGAACATAGAAACAGTAGATTACGAAGCTTTCTATTGCCGACCTTACTTATTCGCGCACGACCTCTTACACTGCTCCCCGATTCCCTTATCGTGGGGGTTATACCTACATAACTACAAAGCTGTGCTGCCGTTTCGAACTTATTGAACCCATCGGTGACCACTATTAGGAACAAGGCAGTCTTTTGACCTATACCGGGTATCGATGTCAACAAGGTCAATTGCTCCTGTTGGTCCTCTTTTACCAATGACAGAATCTTTGATTCGATAGCGGCTACCTCTTTATTGAGCAGTTTCTTATTACGTATCAAGGAACGATAAACAAACTTTGAAGGTATGCCCAGAACAGCTTCTCCGTGTATCTTGTTCTTGGTCGCGGTACGTTGTTTTAAATAGATATCCAATAACCGGAACAACTGTAAACATTCGCTCTGGATATCCGTCAAGGCATTGTAAATAGATACCTCGTTGACCAGTGCATATTCACATATAGCCTTGGCATCGCTCTTGTCCGTTTTTACTTTAGCCAGTTTCATTTGAATGAAACGTTTTACGGATAATGGGTTTACTACTGAAACTATTACTCCATTTTTGTAAAGAAACTGGGCAAGTCTATAATGATAATAACCGGTAGCTTCCATAACGACCAATGAACATTTGGGCAGTTCCTTAAGGAATTTCTTAAATCCAGTTTCATCGTTCTTATACTGGTCGTGACCTTTGTTACTACCATGTACATCAAAGACATCTTTACTGATGTCGACTCCAAAAGTTTCTTTATATTTATTCATAAGATATGTTTTACGAAAGAACCGGCTACTTCTGCTCACAACAACTTGAAAACGAGATCTAAGGTCTCACAGAACTGAACGTGGTTTAAGTAGTAAAAGAGAGAGGATTATCAATGTTGCCGAAGTCTAAAGCTTCACCGTATATAGTAACCTTAATTCTCTCTTTTGTTCTTTCTAGTTATATCAACAATTTACTGAGAATCAAACTTAAGACGTATATAATCCATTGCTGGTGAGAGCCTACTTACGAAAATCCTCGCGGATTTTCTATTCGGTTTTTATTTGCTAAATTACGTGCTAAACCACGCAACGTATCATATACAAAACCGTTATGAAAAATTAATACAGCAATATGGACCTGTTTAAGGGATTATTTGACTTATCTAAATTACCAGCAAAATTCTTCGTCTTATTTGCCTTAGTTACAGGCTTCATACTTTTTGCAAATGAATTGTTATTAGAAAAAATTCAATTAGATTCAATTAAAAATACATATGGGCCCATTATTGGATTAGTGTTTGCAATTTCTGCTGGATTAACTCTTTTAAATGTTTTTATCTGGATTGGAAAAAAGATAAATTTCGAGTGGCATTTTTTCCAGGCAAAAGGAAAACTTAGAAAAAGAATTTCTGAATTAGACGATCATGAAAAAGCAATATTTCGCGAATTTATGATTTGTGGCCAAAGATCAATTGAAATGCCATATGATGATCCTGTTGTAGGTGGCCTAATGGATGCAGGGCTTCTTAGAATGAACAGACAATTTGGTGATAGCGCAATAGTTTCTGGAAGATTTGCAGCTCTTTCCATGGGTAAGTATACTGAGAAATATATTCGACCACATCATGTAGATT
Source organism: Maribacter litoralis (assembly GCF_003075045.1). Lineage (GTDB taxonomy): Bacteria > Bacteroidota > Bacteroidia > Flavobacteriales > Flavobacteriaceae > Maribacter > Maribacter litoralis. The sequence continues at coordinate 3,066 of NZ_QCZD01000009.1, forward strand.
TACCAAAGAATCCAACTGATGAAGAAAAACAATACATAATTTCAATTAGGCCATCTTGGGCTAGAAAAGGGATTATTAGATAACTTTGCATAACAACGGCTCCTATGAAAAGCCCTAGTCCAGTTCATTAAAGTTCAAATAAAGGATAAGTTAGGACACCATGTCGTAGTTTGAAAAGCTAATTAAAGGATTGTTTAATTAGCTGGAAAGATTCTTTTTCTACGATTTATTAAATTAGATATATATACAACATATCATCAATGATGATATCCAATTGTTATGGGTGATGTAAAACATACTTTTAGTTAGAACAATCAGTAGGAAAATACGTTAACCTTTTTAGAAAGTCTTTGGAATAGATTTAAAAACCGAGTATATTTGAGTATGTCCATGTCAAAAGAAAAAATAACGAAGCGAATAATTACGTACAAACACTCGGATTCTTCATTAACGAGTAAGAGAGTAAGTATTATTTTAAGCAGTCCTGTTGATTCTAAAAAATTAGCAAACGCTGTTCGTGCTCTTAGACATAAAGGAGAAGGTAAAACTACTTTCAAATTGTCTCCAAGAACTGAAAAACTTATCGAAAAAGAGAGAATTAAACTTCAGCAAGCATAGTGAACATTGCACTCTCCACAATAGTGCTGTTTTTCCTTCTAATACCGGGAATACTCTTTAGGAGATTTTATTAGAGTGAAGAATTTTCTAGAGAATATTTTAAATCAACTTTTTTTGAAGTCTTCATTTCAACTATAATTCCAAGCCTTATATTCCAATTAATTTGGTTTTTCGTGGCAAGATTAATAGGTCAGCATATTGATTTAAATATATTGTCGGATTTGGTATCAGCAAAACCTCTAGAAGAAACTTTTTCTAATGTTCAAAATAACTCATTAAAAATTTTAGGTTATAATTTATCATTATTCCTTTTTTCAGGTATTTCTGGATATTACTGGAAACAAATAATTAGGAATAACAAGTGGGACAGACGTTTTAAGATTTTCAGATATCAAAATTCTTGGCATTATATTTTGAAAGGAGAGTTTTTTGATTTTCCAAGAGCAGAAATTGCACTTGAAACAGATGAAGTAGAGGATATTGAATTAGTTTTTATAGACGCAATAGTCCAAATCGGTGGCGAATCATATCTCTATGATGGCATATTAGTCGATTATGAACTAAGAAGCGATGGTGGCCTTGAAACAATAAGCTTAAAAAATGCTCAAAGAAGAAAATTATCCGATGATAGTACAATAGATGAGGACGGAGCAAAATCGGATAATTCAGATAAATATTATCCAATTATTGGACATATTCTTCTTATTAAGTATGCTGAATTGAAAAATTTGAATTTTGCATATCTAAGATTAGAGCAAGCCGAAGATGGGTTAAGACCCAGAATGGTGGAATAAATACTGCCCACAGCAAAACTTCCTATGAAAAACCTTAGTCCAGTCCTATAAAGTTCAAATAATAAGATGAAGTATTAGCCTATTATAATAGCGATCATAATAATACTTATTTTAGGGTACAGGTATAGGAATAAATCTGGAGGCGATTCAGATTTTGACTTGGATGAACAAAGTTTAAATAAAGGATAATTATAACTCAAAAATAAAATTGCATACGGTTCGTTATTGGTGTATATTTACATCAAAAATAAATCTTTAGCCATGGCAAGACAAAGTATTTCCTTGACAAGACCGAATGATGAGTGGTTGAAATCACAAGTTCAGAGTGAAGAATATTCCAGTAAAAGTGAGTTGATAAATGACCTTATTCGTCAAGCAAGGGAACAACAAAAAGAAGTTGATTGGATTCGTGCAAAATTAATCAAGGCGGAAGAAAATCTCAATAAAAAGGGATACGTCAATAAATCAGCCGAGGAGATTTTAAACGGTTTTAAGGAAAAAGCTAAAGCCAATGGCGATTTATAAGCTTTCGCCCGACGCGGAAGAGGACCTTTATCGTATTTGGTTATATGGTGTGCATAAGTTTGGCGTTAATCAAGCCGACAAGTACTACCATGCGTTTTTTCATCAGTTTGATTTAATTGCACAAGACCCTTTGATCTACCCAGCTGTAGATTACATCAAAAACGGTTACCGACGTGGTGTTTCTGGTGTTGATAGTATCTATTATAGAATTAATGGCGACATAGTTGAAATAATGGCCATTATTGGTAGACAAGATGTCTATTCAAAACTCTAAAGTTCAATTAAACGATAAAATTTATGAGATTTTTACTTTTGGTCCTTCTTGTATCAATACTTTACGGATGTGAACGAGATAACGAAGAATGTAGAGAAGTGGCTATAGATGCTTGCCCGGTCACAAATGACATAAATCCTGTATGCGGATGTAATGGTATTACTTACTCTAACCCTTCGTCTGCTAGATGCAATAGTATTGAAGATTATACAATTGGTGCCTGTGAATAGAAACATGAATAAAGTTTAAATAAACGATAATTTCGAATTAAGTACCGTACTGAGAAATGTCATTTTATCTTCGTTTTAGATTTGATAATTTAGTTTGTTAACACAATTACTCCATAAACATGTATTTTGAATTAGTTTATAACTCCATTGCTAATGAGAATTTTGATGAAAGTGTAGTTTTATCTTTACAGCACAACTCAAAGAATTTTAACAATGAAAAGAATATTACCGGGTGTTTAATTTATTATAATCTCAAATTTGTGGGCATATTGGAAGGAGAAGAAGAAGAAGTAAGAAAATTGTTCTGCAGAATCAAGGACGACCCTAAGCACTCGAAAGTGGAATTGCTTGCAAGCGAGTTTGCCAATCAGAGACATTTTGAACATTGGAATATGGTTTTTCAAATCAAGTCAAGTAAAGAAAAAATAGGCATGACCGAAAGACTTTTTAAAGATAACATGATTGGCCTTACATGGCTTTCAGAAAAACCGACCTATACTTCGAAAGTGTTTTGGCAAGAATTCAGAAATGTGCTTGATAGTGAATGAAGCTTTAGTGGAAAAGTATAAATAAGTAATTATCTACATTTCTGCAATTAGACTTGATTAATATACGCCGTGTTATAATATCATTTTCATTTAATCATAAGAATGTAATGTTACTAAATTCAAGACTAATGAAAGAAACGAATAAACTTTGGTGCTGAATAGTTGATAGTTCAATATCTTTTAATTCTTTTCAATTAGCAATTTTAAACCCATAAAAAGTAAATATCTTATATTTACTTTTTATGGGTTATGATAGGAAATATTAGAAGACTGTTCAAAGATTTGGATAATGATAATCGAGAAAAGGCCCTTATGTTTTTCAAGGAAGAGTTTACTCTAGTTAGCCGTAAATACGCTTTGAACGTATGGATAATCGGGGGACGGATTCCGGAGGAGTACCAAGAGAGAGTGGTCTTGTTTTTGCAAAATCTTGTTAGGGTTCAATCCCTTGACCAGTATTAATTTTATTGAATAATAGTAAGGTATATATTACTGATTTTTGGTTGTAATTATGTGGTCCAACTGATTCAGACCATATTCAAATTCGATATTTGGAATTATCACTATATGACGGAAACTGAGCTGAACAACGGAGAAATCTATATTTATAAGGACCAGTATGAAACCATGGAGGTAATTGTGAGCTTCTCCAGAACATTGGAAGGGTCCAAGGCATTTAAAATTCGTCTGAACGATAAGCCAGTAATTATATCCAAGGACTTCATATGTATAGAAAATAAACTGAGGGAGTTAATTTCGAAACATCGACTACTTGAATGAAAATTCAAATATAATTTGCACATTTTGAGATAGCTTTTTTAAATCAATTAAAGTTAAATAAAGGATTAGTTAAGATACCATGTCGTAAATCATAAAGTTCAATTTAAGTATGAAGAAGTACTACTCGAAAATAAGTTATGGCCTGCTTATTTTTATATTGGCAGTGTTGACTGGAAGTGCAGTACCAATGATTTCCAAACCAGTCTGGACCGGCCTTTTAATTAATATGGGAGTTGTACTTTTCGTATTACATCTTTATTTGAACACCTATTATGTGATCGACGGGGAGTTTTTGATTGTAAAGTCGGGAATCATCTTCAATAAAAAAATCGATATCAATTCGGTAAGGAGTATCAGGGAGACCAAAAGTCTTTTGAGCGCCCCGGCATTGTCCTTTGACAGACTCGAAGTAAATTGGGGAAAATATACTGGGGTTGTAATTTCCCCCAAGGAAAAGAAGAAGTTCATAGAGCATATGACCAAAATCAATCCGGAGATTGCTGTCCAGATGAAACAGGGAGAATAAAAGTTCAAATAAAGGATGAAGAACATTTTAATTTTAGCAATAATTTTATTCTTGACATCCTGCGATGTTAAACAAAAAGAAATAGAAAAAATAGAATTTACGGCACCTTATAAATTCAATTCAGAAATTGAATATCAAATAACCGCTGATTCTAGTTCAGGCCATGGTCATCATGGAGATAACTTCCAACATATAGCATACGATTATGGGTTGAAGGGAGATTATAAAAATGCATTGAGAATGTGGGATTATGGAATTGAAAGCTTCGAAAAAAAATTTACTAAAAGACAAGTAGATTCCCTAAAAAAAACCTACCGACCTATATCCGCGACAGAGTATATCTTTCAAAGAGCAACTGAAAATCAAGTAATAATTATTAATGAAGCACATCATAATTCTAAACACAGGGCATTCACAAAATCTCTTCTTCAAAATCTTTTTGACCAAGGCTACAAAAATTTAGGATTGGAAGCCTTAAGTAATGGGCAATACAAAGATTCTCTGTTGAATAAACGCGGTTATCCGATTCTTAGTAGTGGTTACTATATTTGGGACCCTCAATTCGGAGATTTAGTTAGAACGGCATTGAAGATTGGATATAACGTTTTCCCCTACGAAGTAATTACCCAAGCGGACGGCAAAGTAAGGGAAATTGAACAAGCAAAACATATTCAAAAAATAATTAATGAAAATCCCAATGAAAAATTCCTCATTCATTGTGGATTCGCACACGTTAATGAAGGTAATTACGATTCGTGGGGCAAAGCCATGGCCGGACGACTAAAAGAGTTTACTAAAATAAATCCTTTGACGATTAATCAGACTCAATTTAGTGAAAGAAGTAAGAGAGATTTTGATAATCCCTTTTTAGAAGTTTTCAAAGTCAAAGAACCTAGTATTCTTATGAATAAACTGAACAACAGTCCTTTAGGATATAAAAACAAAGAAAGCTGGACTGATATAGCAATATTTCATCCCAATACCAGCTATTTAAATGGTAGGCCAGATTGGCTATTTGATATTGGAAATAAAGCCGTTAAGTTGGATTTAGATAATATTGATATTTCATTTCCTGTAATGGTACTGGCTTACAAAAAAGGAGAGGAAATAAAAACTGGAATCCCAATGGACATGGTAGAGGTCGAAAATAAATCGGACCTTATAAACCTTGCCCTCAGAGTTGGAGAATATGAAATTGTTGTCATAAATGAAAGTGGACAAGCACGGAAATTTCAACTGTATTCAGAATAACTATTGTTAACAAAGAACTGAGCTAATCAAATGTTCAAATAAAGGATGTATTACATTATGATTTTAACAGCTTAAATCGCCTATGGGAACTTGGGGAACAGGAATTTCTTCAAACGATATTTATGAAGATATAAATTATGAGTTTTTTGATTTGTATAATCAGGGGATTGATGTATCAGAAATTACGAAAAAGTTAATTACTGATCATAAAGAACTAATTGCAACTCGTGAGGATCAAAACAATTTTTGGTTAACTATAGCAAAGGCTCAATGGGAGTGTAAAGCTTTGGATTCAAAAGTTCTAGAGAGAGTTCAAACAATAGTTGATTCGGACAATGATATTGAACTTTGGAAAGAGTTAGATGCTAGTCAGAGTGATTTAAATAAAAGACGGAAAGTTCTGCACGCATTTCTGTTGAAAATCCAAACTGAAAAGAAGAATGCGAGGAGAAGAGTAAAAAAAAAGTTCCGAGACTCTATATTTGAAAAAGGAGAATGCTTGGTGTTTAAGCTATCGAATGGAGATTATTGCGGAGCCTTTGTTCTCGAGAGTGAAAAAGGGACAGAATATGGTTTAAATCTTATTGCTACTACGAGAATAAAATCAAAAAACAAACCAATTGTAAAAGACTTCGAAGATGCCGGTGTTCATTTTTCGATGGAAGAAACGATAGCTTTTAAGAACGAAAGCTTGTCATCTAAATACGTTCCTATTGCGCAAATACATTGGTATCAAGCACAATTCTTCAAGAAAGCCATAACGGAATTTGAAGTAATCGGACAACTTAAAGTTTCTAAGACATTCGATTCAAGTAAAGATTATCAAAGGTTTTCAAATTGGGATAATATGCCGCTTTATTTGGATAGCTACTATTCAAACCTTGAAGAAAACAAATGTGAAGGAAATTTGAAGTTGAAAAAAATAAGAAAAAAGTATTGGCTGTAGAAGTTGTATTTTCAAAGTTCAAATAAACGATTATTAACATGCGAGCCGAACTATAATATACAATGGTAAAACACATCGTCCTACTATAGATTAACTAAAAAAGAACTTCTAATTAATGAGTGCTCCACAACCAACCAAGACTGCATTAAAAACAGTATCGCTTAAATTTAACCATAGTTCTCTATGGAGTTGGTTTCAGAAATTAATAGTCTTTATAATTTTCTCTTTAGTCGTAAATCATTTATCAACTCCCGAGAGTTTCCCAAATGGTGAATCGTATAGATTCCCTGTAGAAGGTTTTCTATCCACGATTGCTTTGTGTATTCTTATTGGAATCATAGCAGAGCTTAATTTTAAATTTTATAAGAAAAAGTATTTCTCTAAAAAAGTAGAAATCGCCTCTATCTCATGGTATATGGTCTCTACTCTTGGGTATATTACCGTCATGTATTTTCCGTTAGGTATTGTCTTAAATAAAATTGCGGGTGGAGAAACTGAATTCTATTATTTATTAATTGGGTTGCTAATTACCTTGTTGTTAAGTTTTATTCTCATAGGGTTAGCATATTCCCTAGACATCTACAATTTATATAAGCTATCAATAAAAGATTATGAAATTACTATTGAAAGTGGTGCGAAAATAACCAAGCTTACCTACGAAAATATTGCATGTTTCTATAGCGAAAACAAAATTGTATATACTGTTCAAAATGATGGCACTACAATTAGCACCGATTTTACATTGAATGAGCTCGAAGAAAAAATAAACGACCAATTGTTTTTTAGAGTCAATCGTCAAATTATCATTCATAAAGATGCGGTAGACCAAATTGAAAAGATTGCAAATGGCAAGTTGCGGATTACGTTAAAAACTTCTATTGAAAATGATTCGATTACCGAAATCAACATCAGTCGTTATAAACGAAAAGCATTTATGACTTGGTTTCAATAAAATAAATTACAAGCAATCGACCATACAGTTATCAATTTACTACCATTCAGTAAAAACATTAATATTTAAAGGGGTTTTTGGGAATCCAGTTCATTTCTTCGTCTTAGAATTTAAAATCAAAAACGATGAAGAAAATGACCTTACGACAAATAGTAATTCCATTAGTCACCCTTGCCATTATTTGTTTCATGTACTTTGGGCCAATCACCAGAACACCTTTTGAAAATATAATTATCTCTATTATCATCATTATAGCTAATTATATAGAATACAACGGAAAACCATTTTCAGCGCTTGGGTTTAAACGTGGAAAATTCAATGCAAAAAATCTACTTGTGCATGCTCCATTAGTTGCACTGGGACTTTTTATTTTTTATGCCTTTGCAGTGGTTCCTGGAATCGAGATGCTAACAGGAGTTCCTATTGATTATTCCAGCATGAGCCAATTGGAAGGAAACCTTGAGGTAACCATCGTCTGGTTATTAATAGTGTGGGCTACTGCGGGATTTGGAGAAGAAATTATTTTTCGAGGTTATCTTATGCGACAGTTCGTCAAATTCTTTGGAGACAGTAAAATCAGTCTTGCTATTAATATTCTAATAATTTGTGGTTTTTTCGGATACATGCACATGCAGCAAGGTATTACAGGGCAACTTGTTGTAGTAATTATCGGAGCACTCTTATCTATAATATTCTACATGCGCAAATACGATTTGTGGTTTATGATTATGATACATGGCTTTTTTAACACCCTAGGGATACTCTGTTTTTACTTAGGATTGGCTTAACTTATTAAAGTTCAAATAAAGGATATTCAAATAAACGAGTTAGAATGAGCCCTGATATTGTTGGTCTTGTACATGGTGCGATTAATGATAAAACCGGTGGTTTTGCCGCAATAGTACCAGCTAAATTCATAACAGAAACTATTGATTTAGCACCTTCATTTAATGGGAAGTATGTTTATTACTATTCAACCGGTAAGATTTGGAGCGCAAGGATATATAAGAATGGTTTTCCTTGGACAGTTATTTCTAATTTCGATTCTAAAGGAATTGCTCAAGAGATGGGTACTTTAAAAAATGGAAATGGTACACTTATAATTTATAATGAAAAAGGTGAAGTAATATCTGAAGACTCTTATAAGAAAGGGATATTTCAAGGCTCGAATTATGTAAATTTAAAAGGACTATAATCCTTCAAATTACTAAAGAATATATGTAACAAGATAATATCTTACAAATAAATACAATCTGAATGGCTCTTATTAAAACGTTTATACTCTTAAAATTTGCATTTTGACAACAAATAACCTTCAAATTCACTTATAAGTGAATTTAATTTTTATATTTACAAATAGATGAGTAGTTTTGCACGGCTTAAACACATACAAGATTATGATCAGGTCAGTTACTATTCAGTCTGTGTTGGTGATGACCCTGAAACCTTTGACGACCAAGATTCCTTATATGAATCTTTTTTAAAAACACAAGGTGAAGTTAATAGAAAGAAGATAATCCATATTATTAACTGGTTAAAAGAAATTGGAGAAAGATATGGCGCACAAAAACATTTATTCAGAGATGAGCAAAAACAAGGCGAAGCAAATGCACTGCCGCCCGAAGGTACCAATAGAATACCTACTTATACTGAAGCTGGTAAAAACATACCAAATAACTTAAGGTTATATTGCTACAGATTAAACGAACATGTGGTAATTCTTTTCTCAGGTGCTGTAAAGACTGCAAAATATGCCCAAGATTGCCCAAATGTAAACCCACACTTTGCAGAAGCAAATCGATTGACTAAAGCTATTGATACTGCAATCAAAGAGAAGGATATTAGATGGATAGACAATTTTTCAGATATCGCCTTTGAAGATGACATCATAATAGATTTATAGTTACAAAACCAAAGAATGAAAAAAAACAATATTATTAACGAATGGCTTAATGAGAATAATGACCCAGTCATTGAGCGCCTTGTAAAACGCAATCTAGCTATTGCCAATAAGGTTAGAAACATATTAGACGAAAAAGGTCTTAGCGATAAAGACTTTGCTAAAATGCTAAATAAAACTCCTTCTGAAATTAGCAAGTGGTTAAGTGGAACGCATAATTTTACTGGAAAATCCATTATCAAGATGGAATTGGCTTTAGAGGAACGACTTCTGCATGTTGAACCTGTGAAAGAATATGTCCATTTAGGTCTAATTAAGGGAACTTGGCAAGAGTCTGTAAATGAATATACCGAAGCGAAATATCAAGAAACAATGCCTGGGAAAGTTGGTTAATGACTAAAAAAACACACCATATCGACCCTTCCAAAATACACCTTAAGCACATAGAGGAGCTATATGCTGACATTGGAGAGTTAATTGGAAATCAAACACCAGTATCTTCATTTGATACCAAAATTGCTCATAAAAGTGCTTTTAATGTTTCTGAAAATTTATTTTTACTCGGTTTGAAAGTAGTTTTTAGGGCTATTGAAATACAAGACCAACCTGAGTGTAGTTTCAGAGTTAATTTTCACTTCCAAGTTGATAATTTGGATAAGATGTTTACTTACAATGAAGAAGATACTCCAGTTTTTCAAGAGAATTTTGTCGCTACCCTTGCTGGTATTTCATATTCTACATTTAGAGGAATGATTTATGAAAAAACTAACAAAACACTTTGGAACGGATTATTGCTTCCAGTAATAAAGCCGTCAATACTACTACAAAGCTGGATTGAGAATGAATAAAGTCATCTAACACACCAGGTGGTGATTTGAAAAGTCTACTTAAACGATGAATCTAACTGGAGTAAAGAAGGGTAAAAGAATTCAATTTGTAAATGATGAGCATAATCATTTTATGGAAGTCTTCCGTGTCATGGACAGAAATATGGAAGTTGAAAATGGTTTTAAAATTAGGCTCAATGGGGAACTAATACATAGCTATTCTGAATTTCAACCTTTTTCAAGAAAGTGTAGGGATTTAATAAATGAGTTTGAATTGGATGAAAATTAATAGTTTAATTAAACCATTGTCTAAATAAGATATCTTAAATAATATAGTTATTTGAATAACCAAAACATGAATAGCGTCTATGATTTCAATTTTCTCAAAATTTAAAATTATATCAGTAATATTCTTTTACTTTATACTTCTTATTAGTTGTTCCAAAAATGAATCTGTTGTTCCAAATAGTTCTATTGAAGATAATCGATACAAATTGGTTTTTTCTAGTCCCAAAGAAGGTTATGTCTTAGGTGATAGCTCTCATAAATTAATAAAGAATTTTCGTCTTCAAAGTGAAAATCATCCTATTCAAAGCGGCGCTGATTTTTATTTTAATGATAGCTCCAAGAATGTTTACATTTTCGGTAAGTCTAATGGTTATAATTTGCTTTACAAATGTAACATTGATGAAATAATGGCAAGTACAGAATTTAATCAATTAGTAGAATCACAAGTACTAAATGTGCCGACCAATGAAAGGGTTATAAAAGGTTTTGTTACACAAGGTGGAAACATATTTACTCTAAATAAAGTCGAGAACTCTAATCCTGATGAAGGTGATATCTTTTTAAGAAAATTTTCCAATAATAGCAGCGAGATAATTTTTAAAGTTTCTGAAATTTTAGGTTTTTATCCTCATTTTACTGATTTGTATGGTAATGACATATACTATTTCCGTGATAATGAAGAATTAATATTTAGAACAGGGGCAAGAAGAGAAACGTATTTTCTTTCGATGAATTTAAATAATGAAACATATAAACCATTTAATGGATTATTACATGGAAAAGTTTTTGGCACAAGTACCGAATATTTTATGATAGAGTGGGATGTTCAGGCTAATGATGAACTTTTTGATGTTTTGTACGATCAATTTGATAATAAAATAGGTGAAATAGCGGTTGGTAAATACACTGGGAGTTCTCGAATTTTCGCTAGCTACGCTTATGATTCGTTTGATAAAAAATATGAGTACATTCAAAGAAGTGATGGGGTTTACCAAATGGGTGTTATAAATACAGAAGATTTTACTTTTGAAATTTTATCAGGTATACCAAGCGAGTTAAAAAGTTTAGTAAGCCCGATTTTCTATTTTAATAAGGTTGATTGATTTTATAAATACAACGTACCAATGAAGAAAATACTATTGTTTTTTACTTTTTTAAAATTTAACTGCCCAGACTCAAAATTTAGCACAATCATTTCCTATTTGAAGTAAAAATTTACCGTTCGCAGATGTTGTATCAATTATAAATAAAGCATGAAAAAAATATTAATAGTTGTTTTAAGTACTTTTCTTTTTATTGCCTGTGAAAAGGAAATTGAAAGTCCTTTGGAGGTTGACACAGATATTATTGGATGGTGGCTCTTGCATTCAATAATAATTGATGATGTTAATCAAGAACTTAATAGATGTCAAGTGGACACATCGCTACTATTAGATGCGGATGAACGGGTAACAAATAGCATCGTTAATTTTGATCCGCAAATTGGTTGTTTTCCAAATGATGGTGGGAATGGTTGGTATGTAGTTAGTGGTAACGAAGTTACTTTTAACTACGATGAAGGCAACGCATTTAATGAAAGTGTTACTTATAAATTTGAATTAAAGGATGATAAGTTGTATTTAGATATATCGAATAATGAAATCTATATTTATCAGAGGAAATAGATAAAACAAATAAAGTCTAAATAAAGGATGACTACTGTAATTTTTGTTTTATTGGCTTTTGTAGTAATCATATTGATTGCTGTTGGTATCAAGAGAAGTGATAGAAAAATTTTCGACATCTTAACCTATTCAATTATCGGAGTAGGATTGTTAATGGGTTTGTTTTTCTTGTGGTTTATGATGATGTTTGGAATAGGGTATGGTGTTTGAGTTTAAGATGATTATGGATTTCATGTCGTTAATTTATAATAGTAAAAAATTCAAATAGATGATTTTTTCATTTTCTATTTGTTACTAAATAGTAATTTGATAGAACGAAGGTTTTAAGACTTGAATAAGCTAAGCTTTATTACAAGAATTTTAAAGCTTTATGATATCACTTTATTTAAAAAATACTTCTCATTTGTATGCGTTTCATTAAGTATGATATTTTACAAGTTTTAGAAACACGGGTTCAGGTTTTTAGTAAAATTGTTCAATTCTTATTATGAATTTTGAAATTAATACCCATATGAAGATTGAAATAAACATACTAAAACCAATGTAATTAAAAGAAATCTTTGATAATCAACTTTAAATGAACAAATCAATATTTAGCTTATTATTTTTATCACTAATGTTAGCGATTTCGTGCGGTACAGAAGATGATTTAGAGAAGAATGATATAATAGAACCAGAAGAAATTGCGGAATGTCTAGTGCCCGAAAATGGAATTATAAAATTAAGGACAATAGATTCCTTGAAGGATTTTTTGATTACTTATAAAAATTGTGACACAATTAATGCAACGATAATAGTTGAATTTATTCAACAAATACCAGACACTCTAGTGTCTAATATTACATATCTTAATGGAAGTCTTCTATTGTCAGGTGTAAGCCAAAATGTTGACAATCTTCAGGTTTTTGATAATTTAATCAAGGTTGAGGGCAATTTTGGAATTGGAAGAAGTAGTGTAAAAGACGTAAAAGGTTTTGACGCCCTGGAATATATTGGAGGAGAGTTTCGAGCTAATGAAAATTATGGTTTAGGTGAATTGACTGGTTTTAATAAGCTCAAAACGATTCAGGGTGATTTTGTGTTTAATAAAAACAGTTTTTCTAATATTGATGGTTTTGCATCACTTGAGAAAATCGGAGGAGAAATAGTATTTCAGGAAAACTTTAAACTCAATTCAATAAACGGATTTGAAAGTCTAACTAATTCTTCAAACATCACTATTCAAAATAACGATAGTTTAATCTCTATCAATGGTATTAATGGTCCATTGATATTGAATGGGAATCTTTTGATAAATCAAAATGAGCTATTAGAAGATGTTAGTGGCTTTAACAATTTGGCAGAAGTAAATGGATGGTTAGAAATTAGTTCAAATAAGAAAATAGAAAAAATAACAGGTTTTGAAAAACTACAAAACGTCGGAGGAGAATATTTTAAAATAATAGACAATGATGAACTAAATATTATACCCTTGTTTGAATCTTTAAATTCAATAACTGGCCCGCTTATGTTTAGAAGAAATAACCTAACCATTTTGAAGGGCTTTAACTTACTTGAAAGTTCGGGAGGTATTAATATTCATGAAGAAGAAATGTCTGATATAACTGGCTTCAACAGTTTACTGATTTTAAATGGTGAATTAAATTTGGCACAACTTCCTCTAAAATTAGTTTCCGGTTTTAACATTATAGAACAAATAAACTCGGGTCTATATTTAACAAACCTAGACGAGCTTGAAAATGTAGATTTCCTATCTAGCCTAAGAAATATAACAGGCAATGCAAACATATCTAACAACGAATTACTAACGGATGTTAGTGGAATTAGCTCAATAACCGATATTGATGGAGACTTAGATATAAGCGGCAATAATATTTTAACTGAAATTGTTGGATTTTCTGAACTTACAAATATTTCAGGAGAACTTGCTATTATAGCGAATTCTTCTTTGATAAATATATCTGGATTTGAGGTAGCAAATTCAATAAACAATTTAAGGGTTTTTAGTAATATCGAACTTCAAAATTTTTCAGGGTTTAATCAAATTATGTCTGTCCATGAAGATATACAACTTTTGAACAATCCTAAACTAATTAATGTAAATCCAGCTTTTTCAATCTTGTCTACAATTGGCGGGGATTTGGATTTAGATGGTAATAACCTATCAAATCTAAATGGTTTTGGAATGCTAAAATCCATAGGCGGCAGCCTAAAAATAAAAAAGAGTTATATAAAGAATATCGATTTTTTTCAAAATCTAACTTCTGTAGGTACAGACATTATTTTTAGTAGTAACTATGAACTAGAGAATCTTACCGGTCTATCTAACATAAACGAGGAAATTGATTATTTAGGAATAGCACGAAATCCAAAGCTTTCAATTTGTGCTATCAGTGTGGTTTGCGAATATCTTGCCTCTGGCATGGACAACGAGATAAGATTAAATGCATTCAATTGTAATAGTTCTTCAGAAATTCTCGCAAATTGTAATTAGAATATTATTCCACAGGCTATATTATATCGTAATCTCTCACCTCTATAAGTTATTTTTACAATTAAAAGCAAAAGTTTAAATAAAGGATAGATAAATCAGAGGACAACATATATACACGGTCCGCAACAGTGAAATGGGAGCAATTTAAAGCAACGAATCATGACATTTGGCATCTTCTGGTAAACCTAAGAAATGAAAAAAATAAATCAACTCGCCATCACTGCAGTTTTACTGGGATCACTGATTTCATGTTCTAAAAATCAAATCGATAAAACGACTGATTTTATCCCTGGGATTGTGGACTATGATTTTTTTATCGAGGGTGAAATAGACGACAAGTTACTTAGATACCCACAAGTTGATGTTGACGGGTCAGATTCCAACGTCTATTTCACTGAGTATAAATCAACTTGGCTCTCATCCTCTTATACTGATGCCCAAGAGGGCGTTGGATCTTGGTCTATTCGATTTTACGATATAGATATTCATAATATAAAATTGCCCTATACTCTTGAAATATCCGAGGGGAGTGTCTTTTGGTTTGATTCTAGAGTAGATCTACTTATTA
>NZ_QCZD01000009.1:18350-47105 GCF_003075045.1 Maribacter litoralis
GAGGGCGTTGGATCTTGGTCTATTCGATTTTACGATATAGATATTCATAATATAAAATTGCCCTATACTCTTGAAATATCCGAGGGGAGTGTCTTTTGGTTTGATTCTAGAGTAGATCTACTTATTAAAAATAATCCAAACTGCGGCGGCATCGACAATGGATGTATATTCGCCTTACCATCCGGTGAGAATAAAATAACAATAACCTCAATTGAAAACAATATAATAGAAGGAGAATTTGGAGGGAAAGCCACTATTATAGGAACGGGCCACAATCGGCATAATGATAGTTCAGTGTATCATCGGGTTTTCAATGGAAAATTTAAAATTAAGTATAAGACTGAATCAACAAAATAAAAATATCTTAATGATATCCAATGCTCTGTATTTCCTTACTTTCTTAGCCTGTAGTGCTCGGGCACAATGTGGTAAAGTTCAAATATATGATAGAAATTCTAATGGCGAAAGCGAAAATATACTTAAAGGGTGTTGATTTAAATGATTATGCTATTACAGGTTTTTATTATAGCGATGGGGAATATAATTTTCGAAAATATCTAAATATCAAATCAAAAAAAGATAGTTGTAGTGTACCTGATTTAATGGTTATAATGATGAACCCAGGTAGCTCATCCCCACTTAACAAAAATGACAACGGAAGATTAGAAACTGAGGCTAAGCCAGATGTAACACAGAAACAAATAATAAGAGTAATGGAATTAAGTGGCTATAAATACGCCAGAGTTCTAAATTTGTCAGATTTGCGTGAGCCTAAGAGTTCTTATTTTTATAAAGAAATAGCCCCAATGGATTTAAATGGTATTAATCATTCTTTATTTACAGAGAGGAGAACAGATGAATTCAATAAATATTATATAAACGGCATCCCTGTTATTTATGCTTGGGGAGTCAATTACAGGTTAAGAAAATTAGCAAAAAGAGCTATTGCATTGACGAATGATGAAAATAGTATTGGATGGAATAAACCTAGTCATGAATACGCTTTCTACCACCCATTACCTAGAACCTATAAGAAGCAAAAAGAGTGGTATGAAATTATTGATAAAAAATTATCAAAGTTTAAATAAAAAATACCCTACGACACTAGAAATATTTAAATTCCCTTATTGACAACATTAACTAATAAAATTATACAAATATGACAATAATATTGTATATTAGTACTTAATGATATACATCTATGATTTAGCAAGTAATGATTTAATCGAAGCTGAAATTGTCCAGGCTTCAGGAAAATTGCCACTCAAAAAAGATGGATGGAAGTTTGATTGGAACAAGCTTCTAAAGGAAAAAAACAGCAAAATCTATGTGTTGCGATTAAAAAATTCTCCATTTACCATTGAAGGGATGGTTCAATTAAAAATCGAAAACAGCATGCTCATTATGGAGGTTATCGAAAATGCCCCACATAATTATGGCTCGTCCAACAAACGTTTTGATTATGTTGCCGGATGTTTAATCGCCTTTGCGTGTAGAGAGAGTTTTAACCTTGTGGGACCATATAAGGGATATTTGACTTTTACATCAAAAACCAACCTTATCGAACTATATAAAAGTAAATACGGGGCAATTCAAGCTCTAGGACAGCGGATGTTCATTGATGATGTCAATGGGCTAATGCTTATAAATAAGTATTTAAATTAAAATCTAGAATGATGAAGAATCTCAAGGATGCACAAATTTTAGTGGATAGGACCGAGACCGGTACAGAAGAGTTCAATGAATTCCAAGCCATTCTGCTCAATAGATCAAAGGAACGTTCCAAAGAACAGAACAATTTGATAGAGCTAATGTCACTTAAATTCAAAATGGAGGATTATTTGCGTTCCGATGGAAAACAACATTTATTGGTCGGCGACTTCCTTAAAGCGTATTTGGCAGCGTTCGAGATAAGACAAAATAAATTTGCCGAGTATATAGGGATTAGACCTTCCAATCTAAGTAAATTGATAAAAGGTGAGCGTTCCTTGAATCATGAGTTAGCTCTTGTATTCGGGAAAATATTCAGAAACGACCCAATGCTTTGGCTTGATGTCCAAGATAAGAACAAACTAAATGAATTGTCTAAATCGAAAAGCAGAGAAATTAGAAAGTATTCACTTAAGGATTTGATTAACCAATAATACAAAGTATAATTAAACGATTAAATGCAATTACTGCGATGTTTTTATGAAAATAAAAGTACAATTTCTCAAAATTCACAGTTAAACAATAATTCCTTAATATGGTTATTTTCTTATTATGCCTTGCAATTTGTGTAGGAATTCTGTTTATGGACAAATTTAGACATGAAAAAGATGTTGCGGAGGAAGCTTTATCAAAAGAAAAATGGAAAAAAAAATTTGACAACCATTTAGGGCAGGATGTCCTATTTGAGGACAGAGAGGCTAGACACCAAATTGTTGAAAATAAGAGTATTCCTAACAAGTATGATTTGATAGAAGGTAAGATGATTAGTTTGTTTCAAAGGATTAATCTTGACTACCCTTCAATTGAATGGTTGGAAAAATCAAGTAGAGAAAAAGGGTCTTTTATGGCAAGTGATTTTTTTGAAAGCGATTATTTTTCACTTGAAAGCTTGACTAAAATCGGTATATACAAAAATGATAAAATTTGCATAATAATTTATTTTTATCGAGAAAATGAGGGTCTTAAAATTGATTACCTGATTACTAATTTTAAGGACTATACTAATATCAAGGAAACATTGGAACTTTTTAATTTAGCTGATAAAGAAGATATCTATCCATTTTTTTATGCTATGTCTATGATTGCCGATAAAAAAGCAAAATTTAAATAAAGGATTATTTAAAGTCCCGGATTACATTCTTTTCTATTAATTCTTAACTTGGAACATATAAAAGAGATATATAACATATGTTATATATTGTGTGTTGGAAGGATATATAACATATGTTATATATTCAATTGTTGTAGTACATTTTGAGGCAACCTTTTAAAAGGAATTTCATCTAGTTGAAAAAGAAAATATGAAAGCGAATATTCTGATTTTGTTATTTGGAGTATTTACATTACTCAGTTGTAATAATGATAATGTCGAAAATGATATTGATGGACAATACATCGGGACTTTTCAAAGAGGGGAGAACAGCTCAAATGTGGAATTGACATTGAACGATAACAATTTTTCTGGAGAAAGTGAAATAGTGAAATTTCCTGCTATTTGTAATGGTAATTACACAATTTCCAACGGGACGGTAAAGTTTGAAAATCAATGTCCTTGGACCGCCGAATTTGATTGGAGTTTAATATTGAGTGATACTTGGGATTTTAGTTATGCCAACGATACTCTTAGATTGACCAATTCAATCGGAGACATTTATACTTTAACAAAACGGAAATAGATACGAACTACAACAATACCTAATAATAAAACAAGGGCTAGAGTAAACCGAAAGTGTTATCGATATTTATAAAGTCGCAGAATCTTATCCAATAGGTTTTGCGCAGAAACTAAAATTAAAAAATAAGATTCAGTTCATTGCGGGAAGGGAAATTATTTCGTGTTAACCCGTTCCATTTTAAGCTATATCGTTACCAAAGTTCAAATAAAGGATGAAAAATAAATTGATTACTCTAATTATAATTCTTCTCACCTGCGTTTCGGTTAATTCCCAATTGAGTGCAATAGAAGAAAAGAAAATTGATAGTTTAATGGTAATAAATAATATACCTGGGGCAAGCTTGTGTATATTAAAAAAGGGGAATGTTGTTTATAATAAAGGTTTTGGGATTAGTAGTGGTTCAAAAAACGTAACAGAAAATACAATTTTCCAATCTGCGTCATTAAGTAAATTTCCCACAGCACTGTTATTTCTTATAAACTCTCAGAATCAGGTATTTGACCTTGATAATGAAATTAATATTTATTTAAAGAGTAATAAGTTAGAAGGTTTTAAAACAGAGCCCAACGTGATTCCTACTATTTCTCAATTACTCAGTCATACAGGGGGCACTAATATTCACGGGTTCCTAGGTTATAAACCAAATAAAAAAATCATACCTAACATCGAAAATGTAATTGAGAGCAAACATACTTTTATTTGGGAGCCTAAAATTAAAATGAAAGAAGCAGTGAATACAGAATTCAGCTATTCTGGAGGTGGCTATTGTTATCTACAAAAAGCAATGAAAGATACAAAAGGAGAGCTATTTAGGAATACTATTCAGAAAGAGCTATTACAACCCTTAAATATGAAAAACAGTTTTTATGGATTAACCCCTGATGGCTGGAATGATGTAGCATTTGGCTATAAAAAAGGGAAACCTATTAAATTTGGGTATAGAGTATACACACAAGAAGCTGCGGCATCCTTATGGACTACTTCTTTCGATTACTCACAATTGTTACTGGCCGTTTTGGCAGGCTTTAACGAAGAAGACTCTTCTATTCTAACCAAAGAATCTATTTCATTGTTGACAACCCCAACAAAAACATCAAATGGCAAAGTAAATAGGTATGGCTTAGGAGTTGGTATTAAATTTGACAAAAATGAAAAAGTTGAGGCTATAAGCCATGATGGGGCTAATGTCGGATATTCTTCTTTGTTCCGTTTTAATATCAATGATGGTTCTGGCTTTGTACTTCTTACAAACGCTCATTTTGCGGACTTGAACGAAATAGACAACCTTTTAAAAGAAAATATAGTAGAAGACTAAGCGCAATGTAAATTCAATTAATAAAGTTCAGATAAAGGATTGAATATCAATAAAAAATTTTATGAAATTAGAGGTAAATGTTAAGCACATAGCTGATTTAACTGAGCTCAATAGAGCTATACAAGATGGCTGCCCTAAACATTATCAATCACCTTATTTTATTCTTAAGTCTGGAAATATAATAAGCCAATATGAATTTCTTACTCGGCTTGATTATTTGAATAAACTAGGAAAACGAAAATATTTCGACATGAATATTGACTTTGCATGTCAATTTAAATCTTTTACGGAAGCAGTAAGAGTTGCAGAGAAATTCAAGGATAATGATGTTAACGATATCGAACAATTTTACATTATTGGATATGCCGAATCATTAATTGTAAAAATGCATATACAAAAAAGACTAAACGATTGGGAAATAGAAAAGTAACCACAAACAATATATAAGTCTAATTAAACGATGGGAGAAAACCAATACAGAATTGAGTTGAAGAAGGTTTTGGATGCGCACAAATCAAATGTTGAAAAGAGACTTGATATGATATTTAAATCT
This sequence comes from Maribacter litoralis, assembly GCF_003075045.1. Taxonomy (GTDB): domain Bacteria; phylum Bacteroidota; class Bacteroidia; order Flavobacteriales; family Flavobacteriaceae; genus Maribacter; species Maribacter litoralis. Next base: position 23,605 of record NZ_QCZD01000009.1, read on the forward strand.
TTACCAGAGAATACGAAAAGTATAGAGCTAATGATTTTTCCTGATCAAGACGGTGAAGGAACCTTCTCGGTCAGAGTTTCCTTATCAGGTCCTGACTTATATGTTCTTAATAAAGCGATTGAGGATACAGCCGACATCTTTAATGTGAAACATACGTCTCAAGGATTAGAACCCAATGTTCCGATGATGGACCCATTTAATTCAAGTTTTGATATAAACGATGTGCTGGTAGATGTGGTTGGTAATTGGGTGAAATCTATCTGGGATATCATAAGCACTGAAAATATTAAGTTGCCAGTTACAATCTTAGCGGATGAGGGGTACGGAACAACATTACCAATAAAATTAAAGTAAAACCCAACGAAAGTTCAAATAAAGGATTATTCATAGTCCTTGGTTACATATTTTTCTATTAATTATTAGCAAGCATTTGAGCAAAAAATGAAAATATTAATAAACGACTTTAAAACTGCAGAAGATACCTATAAAAATATTTTCAAAAATTATGGCTACGAAGAAAATGAATTAATTTTCTGTAATTCATTCGAGAAAACCAAATCCTTTATAATTGAACAGTTAGAAAATAAGAAACTGCATATTGATGTAATAATTACTAATGAATCATCGGCAGAAAGTATTGATAGTTTGCAAGCGTCCAAAATTTTAAGATTTAGAAATGGATTTAATACTTCTTATTCAAAAGGTAATTTTAGGATTAGTTCTATCCCAGTTATACTATATACTGACATAGAAACAAGAGGAACAATTTCAGCGGATAATTGGCAAGCCATTCTTAAAAAAAATAAGGAAGGACAACACGATAAATTTATTGCTGAATTTGAAAATGCTATAAGGACTTGGCGAAAAGGATTAGTAACCGATTTAGAAAATTTAGGAATTTTAAATAAGAACATTCAAAATTTTCAAGAATCAACTTGCTATAAAACTCATTACAAGAATCGAGTAACTAAAAATTCAGAAAGTTACTTCTTACTTAAAACCTTAATCGTATCGGAAGAATTCATTAAGCTACCAACACCGTTAGTTTACGATTGGCTAATAATAAATAGAAGAGAAATTGAACAATCTATTTTAGAATTTAATTCTACCTACAATAATCATATCAAATATGATAGAAAAAATAATGAGCGTACTATTCTACATGATTTTTTCAATCAGAATAAAATGATTCTTTTAAGAGACGCTTTTATTGATTTTGAATACGAGAAAAACTTATATGATTTGAATGAGAAAACTAATGAAGAATGTGATTATATACTTAAAACAGAGTTCCCAGAGTTTTTAAAAACAACATTTTTCGAGGTTAAAAAAGAAGATGTAACTTTTTATGTCAAAAAGAAAACCAAGAGACCTCAATTGAGCAGTAACTATTTAGCTCATTTAGAACAGGTTTGGAGATATAGGGAGTATTCAGGTAAAAAAGAAAATGAACCAGAAATAGAATCTAAGTTGGGTTATCGGACAGAAAACTTTGACCATATTTTACTAGCAGGGAGAAAAGAAGAAAAGCTTGAAATGAAAGAAAAATTTTCCAGTGACCTCAATCGAATGTACAATGGTATTGAGGTTGTAACTTATGAAGAACTTGAAGAGTTAAATGTTGATTATTTTGATAAATTCAATCGACTAAGCATTGATTTGAAATAAAAACGCTTGCTAACAAAAAACTGAGGAAAAATTAAAGTTTAAATAAAGGATAGATAAATCAGAGGACAACATATATACACGGTCCGCAACAGTGAAATGGGAGCAATTTGAAGCAACGAATCATGACATTTGGCATCTTCTGGTAAACCTAAGAAATGAAAAAAATAAATCAACTCGCCATCACTGCAGTTTTACTGGGATCACTGATTTCATGTTCTAAATATCAAATCGATAAAACGACTGATTTTATCCCTGGGATTGTGGACTATGATTTTTTTATCGAGGGTGAAATAGACGACAAGTTGCTTAGATACCCACAAGTTGATGTTGACGGGTCAGATTCCAACGTCTATTTCACTGAGTATAAATCAACTTGGCTCTCATCCTCTTATACTGATGCCCAGGAGGGCGTTGGATCTTGGTCTATTCGATTTTACGATATAGATATTCATAATATAAAATTGCCCTATACTCTTGAAATATCCGAGGGGAGTGTCTTTTGGTTTGATTCTAGAGTAGATCTACTTATTAAAAATAATCCAAACTGCGGCGGCATCGACAATGGATGTATATTCGCCTTACCATCCGGTGAGAATAAAATAACAATAACCTCAATTGAAAACAATATAATAGAAGGAGAATTTGGAGGGAAAGCCACTATTATAGGAACGGGCCACAATCGGCATAATGATAGTTCAGTGTATCATCGGGTTTTCAATGGAAAATTTAAAATTAAGTATAAGACTGAATCAACAAAATAAAAATATCTTAATGATATCCAATGCTCTGTATTTCCTTACTTTCTTAGCCTGTAGTGCTCGGGCACAATGTGGTAAAGTTCAAATATATGATAAATAATGAATAATTCACAGACGGGTGCATTAGGAATATTTTTGATGGTAGTGGCTATAATAATACTTGGTATCAATGCCATATTTGGAGATTTAAGCAAGAATGGTTTTTTTGGGTTTATGATGCTAATTTTTTTAGTGGGTCTGGTATTATTTTGGAGCAGCGGAGGATTCAGTTCTAATAAAAAATAGATGAAGTTCAAATAAAGGATGAGTTAGGACGTCATGTCGTACTTTGTAAAATTCTATTAAAGAATTAAAAAGGTAATTAGTATTGAGGTATTCACAGAATAAAAGTATACTTACCTTTATCTATATCCGTAAGTTAGGAGTCCAATGAAAGGAGCTTTTGGAATCATACTACTTTTATTCCTTTTTTTGACCGCTTGCTCTCAAAAGAATACAGCGGACATAAGAAATGGATTACTATGGCGGATTGAATCCAAAAACGGAACGGAATCATACATTTTTGGTACTATTCATTTATACCCAAAATCAGAATTGATATTATCGGATACTGTTATTGCCAAACTTCAAAACTGCAACACTCTTGCCCTAGAAAGAGATATAACCAATGAAGCGGAACAAAGAAAGTATGAAAACTTTCAAATGCCGGAGTTATTATTGGAAAGTTACAGGGCAATCGTATCAGAATACGGAGATAGTCTTGAAAATATGGAAGGTCAGCTTATCCAAAAAGCACAGGAATCAAAAATAAAAATTACAGGGCTTGAATCTATCGATGAAATCCTTAATACGATGAAAACCTTAAGTACCATTAAAGTTCCTGAAAACGCATTTATCAAAAGAGAAATTCTTTCTAACTATCAAAAAAGTCTAAAAATGTACAAGGAGGAATCAATTGGTCAGTTTAAGGATAGTATAACAATACAAATTGGAGAAACAATAACGAGTATTCTTGTGGACGAGCGAAATGAAAATTGGCTAAACGATATTGAATCGTTAATAGAAAAAGACAGGAGTTTTATAGCAGTAGGAATGGAACATTTGGGCGGAAAGGAAGGAGTCATAAATCTACTTCGGAAAAAAGGCTATAAATTGGAACCAATCAGAATTGACAATACTCCGCCTAACATTAGCTCCTATAAAAAACCTTAGGCCAATTCTTGAAAGTTTAAATAACACATGGGCGGCATAACACCTTGCAAAAGCCCCATAGAAATTTTTTTTATCTAAAAAAATCAAATTGTTATGGAAAAGAGCCGAAGTAAATTTGGTCGATTTATATCTAAACCGAACAACTTACAATTTTTATGGATATTTGGATTGTGCTATTTTTTGTTGTCGTGAGTATTTTTATGCTCTTAAAGTCAGATTAAAGTTCAAATAAAGGTTTAATTAAAGTCGGTTAATAAATTCTTTTTCTATTATTTCTTAACTTGATATTTAAAAAATAAATAGAATTTATGTTTTATACTCACTTATATGCAACTATAAAATTTTGAGATCCTTCATAGTATCTTCACTCTTTTTGCTACTGCTAAATTGTCAACCTAATACCAAAGTTAACTATGTTCAATTGGCGAAGGAACTTGATAGCATTATGTTAGAGGATCAAAAATTCAGGTTGGAGTTATCAAGCTTTTCTTTTCAGAACTCAAAAGATTCAATTAAATGGAAAGTTATGCTCAATACGCAGAATAAAATTGACTCTTTGAACCTTTTGAGAATAGTGGAAATTATTAAGGAAGTTGGCGGATATCCTGGTAAAACTTTAGTGGGTGATTCAGCTAGCAAAGTAGCATTTTTCGTATTGCAACATTCAACTCCTGAGATACAGAAGAAACATCTAGATTTGATTCTTAAAGCTGCTGAAAATTTTGAGTTAAACAAATCTTATGCGGCAATGTATCATGATAGGGTGTTGATGCACGGTGGGCATCCTCAAATTTATGGAACACAAATACGCAGGGAAACAGTATTTGACTCTATTACAGGCAGCTGGATTGAACGAAGATATATTTGGCCAGTTCAAGATACGACCATAATCGATTCTTTACGATTATGGAATGGTCTAAAACCTTTGGAGGCTTATATGTATGAAATGGGCTTGGATATTGAATAATAACAATCATTTCGTAAAATTAAGAGCCAAGTCCGTTTAAAGTTCAAATAAAGGATTATCTTATTTTGCTGTAGTTGTATCCTGGGCCATCACATGGCACGGAACCGCCATTAGAAATAGATTTTTCATTTGGGATTACATAATATTCAATCAATGAATTATTACAATTTTCAATTAATCCATCATTATTGACATAGGTGAATTTGAAAAATTTTTGTCCGTCATCTTCTCGCATAAATAGTTCAAAATCCCCTGTTGAAGATATAGTACTATCCGAATAGACCCTCTCCTTGAAAAACGTACTATCCTTTTGAATTATTATCATTTCATTGAAATCTAAATCTTGAGCCAATATTGTTTGACCGGATAAGCCACCATATATAGATTCAAGTTTATAAACCGTAAAACCAATTGGAGTTTCAATACCACTTTTTTCACATGAAATATGGGCCAGAAGAAATAGTAAAAGCAAAATGTATTTCATGATTCTTAAATTTTAAGTATTTATTTATTCCGTCAGCCTTATTTCGATTATTTCAAAAAAATCTGCACATATATCCTCTGTATCGAAAGATTCATAAATATAGCCACTGAAGACTACCTGTATTCCTTCTACCTTGAAATCATCGTTTAGATTACAAGGAAAGAAAGAGCCAACTGGGTTATTACTAACTTTTTCATTTGGAATTATTATAAAATTTTCTGAACATTGTTGTGAAATAGTGCCTTCTATATTATTTATTGTGGCCAATATTTTTCTATTATCTTCTTGAAAACAACCAGGCTTGCTATCATCATTAGAGCAGCCTGAAAAAATAGCCGTAATTATAAATAGTAAGCTGAGCATTCTAAAAATTTTCATTAACCGTTTTATTTTAAGATGAGATTTCTGCCCATTAGTTGCGTTGAATAGTAAGATAAAACCTTCTTGCGATTTTTCTTATATTCATGTTATTAATAAAACACTAACAGCTAAGTTTAAGTCCAAATAAAGGATACGATATGGATGTGAAATTTGATGTAGTTAGGATTGGGGAGAGACGAAAGAACCATTTGTCTGAAATTCTTCTTGAAGAGAATACCATTATGTTGAAGAATACTTTAGTCGATTTTCTTTTTGATTTAAAAAATTCTGACGGGAAGAACAGTGAGCAAGTCACAATTGTAGTACCAGCAAAAGGATATAATCCAAAAATTAGACTACAAGACTTTAGAGACAAAAGAGTAAGAGATCTGGTGAAAATAAAATTTTCAGGGTTTATTTATAAAGGTTCAGATGATTCCTTCTTAATCAACATTAATAATCGAGTATTTAGGTAACCCTATAGTTCAAATAAAGGATACTTACAAATGTTTGAAAAACTAACATATTAAAAGAATTATATTTATTTTTTCGAGGTCTAACAATCAGTATTAATGAATTTATCAACCAAACTGGGCTTTTCCAAAAACAGCAAGTTATTAATAATCCATGCGGATGATGCAGGATTATCCCATTCAGAAAATATTGCCACAATTGAATCCCTTAAAATGGGTATGGTCAATTCATATAGTATTATGGTTCCATGCCCATGGTATTATGAAATGGCTTGCTTTGCCAAAAGCAATCCTGAGTTCGACTATGGTATACATTTGACACTTACCTGTGAATGGGAATATTATAAGTTTGGTCCCGTATTGCCAATTTCAGAAGTTCGCAGTTTGGTTGACGAGAATGGACATTTTTATAAAAAAAGGGAAAATCTTAAAGAAAGTGCATCCATAGAAGATGTAGAAAAGGAACTTGATGCACAAATAAAGAAAGCCCTCAAATTCGGATTGAAACCCACTCACATAGATTCACATATGTACAGCGTAGGAACAAGACCGGAGTTCTTCGAAATATATAGGGCTTTAGGCAAAAAATATAAACTACCCATCATGATCAGTAGACAGTTGATGGAAATGGTAGGGTTAAATCCTGAGGAAAATATAAAGGATGGAGATTTGTTGATTGAAAAAGCACATTTTGGAATATTTGATTATTTCGAGTTTGGAAAGTTGGGCGATTATTATGCCAATGTTTTTGACAATTTGGTGAGTGGATTAAATATCATTTTGATCCATCCCGCATTCAATGATAACGAGATGAAAGGAATAACGGTCGATCACCCTAATTTTGGTTCTGAATGGAGACAAATCGACTTTGATAGTTTTACAGATCAAGAAAATATTTCGAAACTCAAAAAAAACAATATTGAGTTGATTACATGGAATGATTTAAAGGATATACAATAAGTGGATTTTACAAAACCAAAATATTATTAAATACATTAACTCAAGATGGATATGTCAACGTTTATAAAGGACATTTATGTCCACCAATTAAAGAAAGTTTAAAAATTCAATTAAAGGATGAGTTAGAACACTATGTCGTAATTGGAAAAGTTCAAAAAAAGGACAGATTGAATCTTAAAATTTTTTATATCCAAATATAGCTTATTTGGACATTATTTATTATTTTAGATGTAAATCATCTCAGATATGAATGTTAGTTTCACTAAAAAACAGGAAGAATACATAAATGAGCAAGTTGCTTCTGGCGAGTATCAAAATAATAGCGAAGTGATACGAGATGCCCTAAGGTTGCACGGTATTTATAGAGAAAAAGTTATTCGGGATCTAAGGAAGGAAATTGAAAAAGGATGGGATGGTCCAGACAGTAATTTGTCTATGAGCCAGATAATAGCATCCAAGAAGAGTTCATGAAATACCCATATGTTCTTTCTCAAGAAACTAAAGCCGATATAGATGAAATCTATGAATTCAGTGAAGGTAAGTTCGGACATGACCAAGCCATTAAATATTTAATAGGACTTGAAGAGCATTTTGAAAAGTTGAGCGCTAATTATCACATAGGTCGGACACGGAATGACATCAAAAAAGGTCTAAAAAGTCTTCCTTATATTTCACACATTATCTTTTACCGAATTTTAAAAGACCGAATTAGAATTGTAAGAGTTTTATACGGAGGGAGAGATCTTATTAGATTTCTAGATTAAATTTTAAATAAAGGATTAGTTAGGACACCATGTCGTAATTTGAAGAGTATAAATAAAACTTATGAAAATTGAAGAAGTTATTCTTAGATGATGTAAGAACCATTGAAATGGTATAATATGATAAAACAGTGGAATCTGAGTTCGATATTGTTCGCACTTATCATGAATTTGTTGAATACATAGAAAAAAATGGACTTCCAAATTACATAAGTTTCGACAATGATCTTGGATTAGGTGAAGATGGGCAAGTTGCCCCAGACGGATTAGCCGCAGCGAAATGGCTTGTCTATAAATCTGGACTGGACTTAAGAAATCTAAATTTTAAAGTTCATTCTGCAAATCCAGTTGCAGCTGAACAAATAAAGGGGCTTTTGAATAACTATATAAAACATTTAAGGAAGGAAGATTAATACCAAAGTTCAAATAAAGGATAAGTTAGGACACCACGTCGTTAATCATAACCGTCAAATTAAAGAATGGAAAACTTAATGAAAGAACAAATTCGATTAAAAGAATACGGAGAATCAGTTTTCGAGGATAAAACAAACTTTGAAAAGTGGTTAAAGACAAAGTCAAAAGCCTTGGGCGGGATAACCCCTGAATCACTTTTAAAGAGTGCAAGAGGCGTACAAAAGGTTATGTATGCTTTAGGAAGAATTGAACACGGTATCTTGGCATAAAGTTTAAATAAAGGATGAATGGCGTTTAAGAAAATTAATCCCAAACTACTTTTCGATAATCCTAAAAATGACCCTAGGAATTATTGTCGAGAAAAAAAACCCGTCAGTAGAACTGATGGTAAATTTAGATATGGTGATTTATGCTCCTGTTGTGGGAAATATATATAAAGTTCAAATAAAGGATGGGTTAGGACACCATGTCGTAATTCGTAAAGTATAAATAAAGGATGGTATTATATTTTAAAGAAGATATTATATTGCTTTTTTAGAAATGTAGATTACGTATTAGAATTTCGTAAATGAGCTTATTTGCCGTTAATTTAAAGGCAGATAACCCAAAACACCCAAATTTTTGTTAAAAAGGGGCTAATTCGGTGGACCTTAAAATTAAGAGTTTGTTTATCGCCCGAAAACAGGCGATAATGTAGATTATGGATAGTTCCTCTTTCTCCGCAGAAATGCAAAGCTCAACAATATAATTGTTGAGCTTTTTTCTTTTATAGGTGTCAAGGTACCATACACCTTAGCAACTTTTTTTGTTTGGGTACTTGTGCTGTAATCCTCTAGTTCTGTTATACACGGTAGACTTTCATAAGATTATATTATATTTAGTTTATAAAGTTCTGGTGCTCCTTATATTTGTAAAAATAAACCACCATCGCCCTTTAGTAAATAATGACGAAAGCCAAAATTCATCCTAGAGAAAAGGAAAGATTAGCTCTGCTTGATTCGTATTCGATTTTAGATACGTTACCTGAAAAAGATTATGATAATCTAACCCAACTTGCAGCAGAAATTTGTCAGACGCCAATATCTTTAATTACGCTACTTGATGATAAACGGCAATGGTTCAAATCTCATTACGGACTAGAAACTTCTGAGACTCCCATTGAAGATGCTTTTTGTGCTCATGCCATTACTGCAGACGAGCCTATTTTTACTGTTGAGAATGCTAAAGAAGATATTCGTTTTAAAAATAACCCTTTAGTTACCGGTGATCCAAATATTGCCTTTTACGCAGGTATACCATTGAAAAATACAAATGGTCTGCCTTTAGGGACTTTATGTGTAATCGACAATAAGCCTAGAGTATTGACCCAGAGTCAGAAAGAATCTTTGAATATTTTATCTGAACAGGTGATTAATTTATTGGAGCTTAGAAAAAATAAGCTGGAGCTTGAGCGTGCACATAGAAAGTTGAAGAAATTCTCTAAAAAATTAGAGAAGAAGGTTTTTCAGCGTACCAATCAACTTGAAATAAAGACGATAAAGTTAGAATTGATGATCAATGACTTGGAGTCTTTTAATCATATCTGTAGTCATGATCTTCAAGAACCTTTGCGTAAAATTCAAATGTTTATTTCCCAGGTCAGTGATACCGAATTCAATAACCTATCTGAAGCCGGTAAACATAAATTAGAAAGAATAGACTTGTCCGCTGCACGTATGCGAAATCTTATCCAAGATCTAATGGCATATGGTTCAACCGAAACTATAGATAACAGTTTAACCAGTGTATCTCTGAAAAGGTTGGTGATGGACGTAAAAGATGTTTTGAGCGAAGAGCTTAAAGAGCATAAGACCGTTCTTAAGGTGCCAAAAGATTGTGAGATAACTGTTCGTCCAATTCAATTCAAACAATTATTGTTCAACTTATTTACTAATGCCATTAAGTATAGTAAAAACGAGGAAAAGCCGGTTATAAAAGTTAGTGGCAAAATTGTTTCCGGAGCAGATTTTCCTAAATTGGACTTGTCGGAGGATAAACGTTACTCTTGTATTGAAGTTTCTGATAACGGTATTGGTTTCGATCAAAAATATGAAAGTAAGATTTTTGAAATTTTTCAACGATTACATACCGATGAAGAATATCAAGGTACCGGCATTGGTCTTTCCATTGTTAAAAGAATAGTTACAACCCATAAGGGTCATATTCAGGTAGAAAGTAACGTGGGAGAAGGTGCCAAATTTATCATTTTCATTCCCGTGGAAAATCAGATAGAATTGAAATAATCCTTTACTTCCTTAATACGATTTTCTTTTTCAGCTGTGCTCATCCAACTAGCTTTAAATGCGTTGATTGCCAATTGCTGAATTTGACCTAAACTTAAATTAAGGGCTTTGGCAGTCTGGTAATAGTTTTCGTTCATATATCCGCCAAAATAGGCAGGATCGTCTGAATGTATGGTTGCAATAATTCCCTTTTCTAACATTTTTGCAACAGGATGTTCGTTCATCTTCTGAATTACCTTTAAGGCAACATTACTGGTAGGGCAAAGGGTCAAAGCAATTTTTTCGTCTACTAATCTTTTTACCAATGCTTCGTCGGTTAAGCAGCGGTTACCGTGATCAATACGTACTACCTTCAAAATGTCTAAGGCTTCCCAAATATAGTCTGCCGGACCTTCTTCACCTGCATGTGCTACCAGTTTATAGCCTTGTTTTGCAGATGCCTTAAATACCCCTTTGAATTTACTTGGCGGATTTCCCATTTCGGAAGAATCTAAACCGATTCCGTCTATGATATCTTTAAATGGGAGGGAAGCTTCTAAGGTTTCAAAAGCCGCTTCTTCGCTTAAATGACGCAAATAGCTCATGATCAATTTGTACGTAATATTCAATTCGGTTTTGGCTTTTTCCAAAGCACGATGAATTCCATTGATGACAATATCAAATGCCACACCACGCTCTGTATGGGTCTGTGGGTCAAAAAATACCTCTACGTGAACTACATTTTCGCTATGTACTTTCGTTAAATAAGCCCAGGTCAAATCAAAAAAGTCTTGCTCATATAACAGTACTTGAGCCCCGGCATAGTAAATGTCTAAAAACTCTTGTAGGTTATTGAATTTGTATGCCGCTTTAACCGATTCTATAGAATCGTAAGGTAAAGTAATATTGTTTCTCTTCGCAATCTCAAACATTAGCTCAGGCTCAAAACTACCTTCTAAATGTAGATGGAGTTCCGCTTTTGGAATGCCTTGAATAATAGTTTTAAGTTGAGATGATTCCATAGCGTAAAATGTTTTGTTTTTTACTTGAGATGAGTGAGTCAGTATATTTATATAAACTTACTTATTAAACTCGATATTTAAGAATAGTATATGCAATAGCGTTCCTTTTTTATTAATATGGGTTTAGGATTTTTACCAAATACTCCGTTCGGTTAATAAATTAATCAAGATTTACAACACATACTTATTGAAAATATCTTCCAATTCATTTTCTGGGTCGGTACTAAGTCCGGATCGGGTGGTCGAGCTTTGTATTACCGTACTTCTACATGCGGTTAACCACCCAAAACGGTCTGGTAATTCTAATTTGCCAATGGGACCTCCAGCTTTATTTCCCTCACAGATCAATTTCCAGGCCTTTAAATAATCGTTCAATATATCATATTCAATTTCCGGGGAAAATGCTTTTAGTTTCTCTTGGTCAATATGGTATTTAATGTCCAAAAATTTGGTTCGTTTACAGAATAAAATTACGCCTACATTAAAGAATTCTTCCCGTTCTACTTTTGGTACAATGCGTACTATTGCAAATTTAAATGTATGTCTATCTTGCATCTTCAGCTTCTTTAACTAATACATCTATCATTGATAGCTTAGTGGTTACAAATTGAATATAGGCAGCTCTTTTTTCATCCGCATTTAATACATCAGATTCACTTGTCAACCAATCTTCTGGTACGTTGGTAATTATTTCGTTGATTTTTTCTGTAGTAAGGTGTTTCTTAATTTCGGTAGCAGCATCACTTAAGGCAGTGGCTTGTTGTAATAATACATGGTCTTTTATAAAAGGGAAAGTTCTGGTGAGGTGATTCTGCCAAGTTTCCCAGTTATGATGAAAATAAAAACTGGCCCCATTGTCTATCACCCATAACTCATTATGCCAATATAAAAGATTCGCGTTTTTAGCGGTTCGGTCAATATTGCTTATCAAACTATCTAAAACAACAACTTTTGAGGCCGTAATGGCATCAGCGGTAGAAATTAAGGGGTCAAAAGTAATAGCGCCCGATAGAAAATGCAATCCTAAATTTAAGCCTACACTAAATTTCAGTAAATCTTGAATTTCTTCATCGGGTTCGGTTTGACGAAAAGTATCCTCTAAATTCATAAATACCAACTCGGGTACTTTAAGACCTATGGCTCGTGCCATTTCACCACCAATAAATTCTGAAATAAGAGATTTTTTACCTTGCCCTGATCCTCTAAATTTTAGCACATACAAGAAGTCGTCATCGGCTTTTACAATAGCAGGCATAGAGCCACCTTCACGTAAAGGCTGTAAATATTGAACAACATCTACTGTTCTAATATCAATTGTATTCATTGTGCTAAGATAGTAGTTACTTATGATTAGTTAGGGTTGATTGTTAGTAATGATAAGAGTGTTTAAGTAACAGTTTTTCACATAGCAATTAATTCTTCGGTTTCTAGTATTGGACTTAAACTTGAGTTTTATTTTTTCCCAACTCCTAACTCCTAACTCCTAATTACTCAACTTTATTTACTAGAGGAGAAATCATAATATGTGCTCTGTGTGTGCCAGGATCCATAATCCATGGGTGATTAGGTGCTGTAGGAGTCTCAGGTAACCCAATTGATGCTGACGTAGCAAAAGGGGTATATATAACATAGCGTAGCTTCGCACCTTCTACCTTAGAAGTTTCAGGGTCAAAAGTCGTATTTGGACCATAGTAAATGTGTAATGCAGAACCGGGCGTTATTTCAATTTCACCAGATTTAACTTCGGCTTCACGAATTTCAAAAATTTCTTTGGCAGATTTCCCTTCTGCACGTAAAGCTCTTCCTCTAGCCATAAAAGGTTCTAGGTCTTTGTGATAACATGCGGCATTGAAACCCTCTTTTTTTGGGTCGTCTGCCAATACGATATACTCACTATCACCTTCTTTTAACGTGACAAATTCACCAGCCATGTTGTAGCCAATTACCTTGGTGTTTTGTCTGCTTTCAGCTGGTGCGGCCATTAAAGCAGTTGCAATTAAATCGTCATCCGTTTCAATTGATTTTAATTGCTTTTTTGTTTGTGCTGTTGCTTCGGTAATGGTTGCTACTTCTGTACTTTCTTCGGATGTGGCTTTTGATTTATCTGATGAGTTGCAGGAAATTAATACAGAGGCGAAAAGTAAAGAGGTAAATAGTGTTTTCATGGCTTATGATTTAAAATTCAACGGTTACTAAAGTTAGCCATTTTCATTTAGTATTTGTAACCTCTTTGAAATCTTATTTTTAGCTAAATCTAATCGAACTTAAATAAACCCAAAGTATAAATAGTATTTGTAACGGAACTCTAAACCAAAGATAGGATACGCCCAAACCATTATACGTGCCTTTTTGAAAATTTACTTGATCTATTGCTCCTTTTATATTGGCAGGAAGAATAATGATGAAGAATACTATTAAAAGCCAAGCGGTTAGATTTTGAAATTGTTTTAATTGTAAGCCTATTGCAGCTGCTATTTCAATTACTCCCGTGAAATATATTATTTCTTTTTTTAATGGGATAGCATCGGGAAGCATCATTGTCATCCCATCTGGAAACATAAAATGTCCCATTGCTGTGAAGAGTAACATGACGGACATACCAATTCGTGAAGAATGAGATATGTCATAAAAACCATAAAAGATTTTGATAAGTAAAAAGGCTATCAATGTAACGGTTATAAGTACTACCAGTGGCTTCATTTTTATTTTTTACAAAGATCTTTTCTACAAAGTCACTAAACAATGAACTTAGGTTAAGTAATTAAACTTTTGGTACTACTGCGAAGGCATTACTAGTAAAGATGTTTAAGAATTAGAATAAATTCCACCTTGCCGGGAGATAGACGTGGAACCTATAAATCTCGATTATCGTGTAATTCGTTTTCTGATTCTGCTCAATGCTTGTGGTGTAACACCAATATATGAGGCTAGATATTTTAAGGGAATTTCTTTTATTAATTTAGGGCGTTGTTCAAAAAGAGACAAGTATCTTTCTTCTGCCGTTTCATTCAATAATGATTGTTCTCGCTGAGATTTAATTAGAAAAAGACTTTCCGCCGCCAACCTGCCGATAGTGTTTCCTATTTGGCTTTTAGCATACACCTTTTGTAAATCTTCATACGAAATTTGCCACAGTATTACATTGGTCAAGGTTTGTATGGAATAGGAACATGGCATACGTGTTAAAAAGGAATCATAAGCACTTACGAACTGATTTTCAAAGCAGAAGCCAAAAGTAACATCTTTATCTTCTTTGGGTATATATAAACGTACGGAACCACTTTCAATGAACGATAAATTATGCTCTATTTGCCCAGCTTCTAGAATGAAATCTTTTTTACCTAGCTCATTTTTCATCAATTTAGAAGAAAATATTTCCCAATCGGTATCGTTGATGTTTACTAATTGGTTAATATAAGCTCTAATTTTATTCATTGATTGAAGGTATTATTTTCGTTTCAATTCTTCTAATATACTTTTTCCATGGTCATTTTCTGGATTCAGCTCAATTGATTTTTCATACATTTTAATAGCCTCTTCCTTTTTGTCAATTGCTAAAAGAGCCTCACCATAACTATCGTAGGCATTTGGGTTTTGTGGAAATAAAAGGGTTGCTGCTTTAAATATTACTAAGGCATTATCCATGTCTTGGTTTGCCATCAATGAATATCCCAAGGTATTTAAATCATGCGCCGTTCGGTTGTTGTATTTTGATTGTATCGATAAATCAATGGCATTGTTCAAAACCTTCGGTAATAGGTTGATATGTTGATTTTCATCTAAGGTTTTAGCATAAGCTTTAATAACTGAATTAATAATCAAAGTGGGATTATCTTGAAATACGGCATGACCGCTATTTTTAGCAATTACGTTATAAATATTCTCATTTTTTTCACCAAGTTCTTCTTGTAATCTTCTCCATCTGGTTGACAGTATTTCTGGAAAGTCGGGAAAAGAATTCTCAGGAAAAATGTTTGTAACAGGTATGTTTTCTGGGAATATCATGCCTCTAACATATCGCATGGTTGCATTATAATTATAATTCATGTAATAATCGCCAGAAGGTTTAGGTATTGTAGTGATATCTACATTCATATCTCTCATGGAAAGTAATTCTTCGTTCCAGAATTCGCTTGGAGTTGCGTCGATCGAAACTATTGAAATTACTTTTTCAGGATATTTACGTGCGTAAAGCATATTGTAAAGTCCGCCATAAGAGTGGGAGACCAGTATTATTTTACTATCATACCCTAGTTTTGTTAGTGCAATTTCCAATTCTTTTATTCCATTCTCTATTCCAAAATCTGTTTCTTTTTTTAAATCCGGATTCAATTCGCTTTTCCCAAAACCAGAACGGTCATACGTAATCAATGTAGTACCCGTAACGTTATAAATGCTTTCTAAAATAGGTGCCCAGACAGAACTATCATTTCCGCCGCCAGCTTCAAAAAGAATGGGAACTCCTTCTCCTTTTATAATGTTGAAATGCATGTTATACCCACCAACATCGACAAGGGAGCTTTCACCTTGTGCCTGTATTGAAATCGTAAGGGAGAAAATAGTTAAGCATACAAAATAGAAATGTTTCATTTGGTCGGTGTTTTTTTTGGTTATTTAATTGAATTGATCAGATTAAAGAATGCATCAATAACTAAGCCAATAACGAGCTTAACTTGTTGTAAATGAGTAAAAAAAAAGTATTGAAGTAAGATGATGTGGAGAAACAGGACAAAAAAAATGCCGATGATAATCTATCATCGGCATTTGTATTTTTTGCTTAAAAGTTAATTAAGAATCTGAGTAAATCACTTTTGCGTTCTTAATCTTATCGTCCAAGTCGTTCATAGAATTAACATACTTGTATTGATTGTTCAAAATATTATCGGCTTTTTCACCTACAATAATATGTTTCACATCTAAATCTGGTGCGTTTAATTCTACCTGATCTTGAATTCTCATTTTTTGCTCACCTAAATCGGTATCCAGCTTTTCAAGTTTAGAAATAACGTACAGGCGATTTTCTGTAGCGCGAATTTCTTGTATATCTAAATTGTGTTCACTATCAGAAACTTCTGCTTCTACCATAATGGTACGTTGTTCTTTGTCTTCTCCTGGCATATCAAAATCGATTACCGGAACCTCAACTTCTTCCTCTTCCATAACGATCATAGGCTTAGGCACTTTAACCGTTTTTGTAGTAGTACCTACGTCAATATCTGCCCAGTTTACATCATATTCTGGTAATTCTCCTGAGTCTGCAGATACATCTACATCCACTTCTGGTAATTCACCTTTTTCTTCTTTTTTAATGTTACAACTGCTTACTATGGCCAATGCCATAATTGGAATTATTAATTTCTTCATTCTTATTTTTTTTTTAGGATTAATTATTGATTTACTATAAACGCATGAATTACGCCTGGTAACCATGCCAACAAAGTCAGTAGTATACTGATTAGCAAAGTTGTGCTTACTCCATGTTTTAAGAATACCGCTAATGGCGGTAATAAAATGTTTAAGATTATTGTTAGTAATGACATTTATATTTGATTTTTGGTTCGGGTCAAATATGGCAAAAATGTCCTTTTTAGGTTGATGCTAAACCTTTAGAAACTAACTTTATAGGGATAGAACACGTAATTGTGGTCGATAGAGCAAAATGCTGCTACTTTTTGGGGCTAAGTGGTGTAAAAGTGCATTATTGTATTGTTTGGTGGGATGCTGATTTTATTTGTATCTGAATAATGTCTCTAGTCGTTTTTTAATCTTTTTTTTTACACTTAATAAGGTACATTGGTTGATTTTCGGTCACTTCTATAACTTCAAGAGGTCCGTATGCTTCAAACTCTTTTTTCACCGATTCTTTATCGTAGTAGAATATAGCTGCTCCTTTATGAACTTCGTAGCGGTCTTTCCCCAATAATTCACCTTTTCCATATTCAGGTGCTTGTTTGGTTACCGCGGTAAAAATCATATATCCGTTTTCAATAAGTTGATCATAGCAATCTTTTATCAGTTTTTTTCTTTCTTGGTAGTCCAATAAATGAATGAGGGCATGACAAAAAATGCCTTCATACTTTTTATCATTAAAAGGCATTTGAGTAACAGAGCCATTAAAGATGTCCAATCTTTCTCCGTAATGTTTATGTGCAAGTTCTATGGCAGTTTTAGAAATTTCTATACCGCTTACATGTATTCCGTTATCTAAAAATGGTTTTGCATTTCTGCCGTATCCAATGCCGGGAATTAATATGTTTTTTATACCATTCTTTTTAAAGATTTCAGTAGCTAATTGAGCAGATTTTGTAGGTGTCATTCCCCACATTTCTTGCCTGTTGTTAAATGCATTTTCCCAGAATTCTGCCATATTATGAACAAATTTTATCTTCTAGTAATTTACATTTAATCCCTCTGTTTTTAAGCTGTAAGACGATTGCATTTGTGTCTACTATTTCTCCTTCACATCTTAAAATGGAATGCCCACACGGATAGGGTTTGTTGAAATCTTCCAAATCAAAATTGATTTTTAGGTGCGGATATTGAATTTTTAAAAATTGAATAATTTCTATGGATAGAATTTCCGATTTTACGTTGGTCATAAACACTTCTACCATATCAAAAATTTTCTTTTGTAAGTTCACCATTAACAACAGCTCCAGCAATGTTTCCGCTAGAAACAGCTAATGCTACAGAACGCATCATAGAACTATTATCCCCACAAGCAAAAATGCCTTCTTGTGTCGTTTGTTGCATAAAATTAACTTCAATAAGCTCGTCTTCTGTAAGATTGCAACCCAGCTCTTTAGGTATGTTTGAGTTTAGCTCAAAAGGAATAGCGGCATAGGCACATTCAAAATTTTCAGTACTACCATCTTTAAAAACAATGTCTTCTACATGACCGTTTCGGTGTTTAATGCTTGATATTTCTTTTTCAATGATCTGTATTTTGTGTTGCTTTAATTTTTCGAGCTGTTCTTTTTCAAAGTCTTTTGCTCCCGAAGTAATTATTGCTATTTCTTTGGTAAGATTATTCACCAAAGAAGCAAGATGAAATGCTCTTTCGCCATTGGCAATAATAGCTGTTTTTTTGTTTCTAATTTCGTAGCCATGGCAATACGGGCAATGTACAACAGATATTCCCCAGCATTCAGAAAAGCCCTTAATATTGGGCATTAGGTCATTAATTCCTGCTGCAAATATTATTTTTTTTGCAGTAAATTTGTTTCCTTTTAAGGTGGAGATTTCGAATGCACCGTTTTTTCTTTTTCCGCTAACTGCAAGTCCGTCATAAAATTTAATACTGTCATAAGTAGTTATTTGACTTTTGGCAATTTCTGATATCTCTTTTGGCGTACTGCCGTCTTGCGTTAAAAAATTATGTGAATGTGGGGTTTGACGATTACAAGGTTTTCCTGCATCGATTACCAATGTTTTTCGTAGTGAACGACCTAATGCCATTGCTGCTGATAGTCCCGCGTAACTACCACCTATTATGATGACTTCAAATTCTTTTTTGTCCATTTTGTGATTGTATTTAGCAAGGAGCGTAAGTGGTTTAATTAGTGTTAGCACTGCACCTATAACTCCAATTGATTTTATTGTTTCTCTTTTGGTTATGATATTTAATGCAAATATGTCGCATTAGTAAATATTGTCAAAAATACAATCTTTTTGTATTATTGCAACTTATTCGCAATAAAATATGAATAGAAGAAATACGCCTACAAAAGAAGCGATATTGAATTTGCTTTCAACTTCTAAAAAAGCATTAAGTCAAGATGCCATTGAAAGGCAACTTGATATTAAAATAAATAGAGCAACCATCTACAGGGTTTTAAATAGGTTTTGTGAGGATGGTATAGTGCATAAGATTGTTGCGGAAGACGGAAAACAGTATTTTGCTATTTGCGAAAAATGTGATAATCCTTCAGAAGTTGTTACCCATCATTTTCATTTTAGGTGTCTATTATGCGATACCATCGAATGTTTGCAAGTACCTGTTGCGTATTCAGTTCCAAATGGTTATGAGGTGCAAAATGCAAATTGTGTGCTGACCGGGGTTTGTAATGATTGTTCTTAGATGCTTTACTTTTTAAAGCCTTTCTCCTGCGCACGGAAAATTCACGTTCAACTACTAGCTTAGCATAAAAAAAAGTCCCTTAAAGAGGCTTATATCGTTTGTATTTGTTTCTGATCAACGACTTGTGCAACGGTTACTATTGTTAGCAAACGTTTTTCTTAATTTATTTTTGCCTATATAAGTAGTCAGCAGCTGCCGTTGCCATTTTATTTTTATCGTGACCTACGTTAGGGATTATTTCAATCTTCCAAATAAATTCCATTCCAGAGTTTTTTGATAATTTTTCACTTGTCTTATAAAAGTTCATCCCCCTGTCAAGTCGATTCGTACCTTGGATATCTGCAGTTTCTGACCTTAACATTCTACCTCTGGTTTCGGAATCATTGTCGAGTTCTCCAAGAAATAGTATGAGTTTCTTTTTAAAAGATTTTTTCAGCTTTTTTTCTGGTATAGGTACATTGTTCATCCCAAACGGAAAGTTTGTTTTGTAGTCTGGTAGTGTATACGTGCCTGCATTAGAAGCTAGTATTCTATCAGCTTTTGAATTAGGGCAGAATAGTGCGAATCGATGTAGTATTTGTCCGCCAGCAGAATGCCCGAAAATATCATATTTTTTTTGTTTTGATTTTGTGGCTTTTTTGACATGTTTAAAAATTCTATCAAAATCATTAAAAATCCAATCTTCTCTATTATCGTTTACATTAAATTCAATCACGTTTTCGTCAATATGTACTTGATTTGTGCTTTTTTTGAATGAAATTCCTTTCGATAAGTCTAAGTCTTTTACAATTCCTCCAAGGTGATAATCACCATAATTGTATTCTTTTTCTAAGTAGGAAGGTGAAATAACAAGAACACTATATTTTTCTGATGCATTAATCCAAGAATCTCTATAATCATCTGCATTTCTACCCGCACCAGGAATGACCAATAAAATTTTTGAATTTCGAGTAAAATTTTCAGGTTTATGATAGAAAATAGTTATAGAATCTGCTCGATGGCTGCCAATCCCTTCTATTTTAAATGAATCAGAGCCTTTGTTGATTACCAAGTCTTGAGCATATATAACTTGCGTAAATGAAAATAAAATAAGTAATAGAAAAATATGTTGTTTCATAAATATTAATTTAAAGTATTTAGGTTCTTTTTAGTCGTGGATTTAATGTTTGCTAACGGTCTCGTATAAGAATAGTAGCGGATTTTGAAGCACTAAACTTTCCATTCAGGACAGACTGTAAATATAAAAAAGCGACTTCGATTAATCACCAAAGCCGCTATTATTTTTATACATTGTTGTAGGTAGTGCTCATTCCGTTGTTCTGTTGAAATCCAATGCTTTTTCAATCCAATATTCCAAATCTTTGTCCATATCAAATCCTTCTGGAATGATGAAAATATAGCCTTTCATAGGTCTGCCTGTAAAGTCCATCGGTAAACATACATTTTTTTCGATTTCCATTTCATAGGCTTCTGTTCCAATTTTTGCCATTAACAAGCTGTCACCATATTTTTTGTCGATATGGATTCCGCAACACATTTTTTCGTTGACCATAAAAACAAGTCCACCCATCATTTTTTTATCGTAAAAGTCGACTCTTTTAGATTTTAGGATATGTCTTATTCGGTCACCTATATGTTCATCATAACCCATATTTAGAGGGCTTTTACGGCATTTCGGAATTCCTCCGCATCGGAGTACACCTTGATATTCTGAATCTTGCCGTTCTTGATTTCATACCATTCTGTCATATCTAATTCCATCTTCTTGCCAGAAGGCATTTCAATATTCATTAATACTTGAGTAATTACGAAATTTCCAGATTCTATAATCTGTTTCATTTCATTTCCCTTCATCATTGGCATAAAGCTCTCGTTCAATTTAGCAAAAGCATCTAATCCTTTCGTCTTATCTACTGGTCCGTTAAAAGTTATATCATTTGAGACGACTTCTTTCCAAGAATTTGTGTCTGACATCAAGCCCTGTCCAAATGCTTGAAATACTTCCATTGGTGATTTTTCCATTGTTTCTATTTTTATAATTATTAATTTAACTTGCAATTTCGAAGCAAAGTTATGAATTAACTTTGAAAAACCAAGTTAAACGAAAATATTTTTTATCTTTGTCTTATGAAAGTACGCTCACATTGTCCGATAAATTTCACGCTGGAACATTTCGGTGATAAATGGTCTTTGTTAATAATCAGAGATTTAATGTTCAAAGGTAAAAGACATTACAATGAATTTTTCGAGTCCGATGAAAAGGTTTCAACAAGTGTCCTTGGCGATAGGTTGAAAATGTTGGAAGAAAATAAAATCATTTCCAAAGGCGAGGATGACGTTAAAAAGTCACGAATAAAATACAGTCTTACCAAGAAGGGAATTGATATGCTCCCTGTTCTGATTGATATGATTGTTTGGGGTGGGTTTTATGATGATAAAACGGAAGCTGGAAAAGATTTTTTAGAAAAAGCAACAGAAAATCGGGAATATTTAATTTCGTCAATCCGAGAAAAGTTAGAAAATGAACATTTGTCAAATTGAGGAAGTTTGTTTGTAGTTCAGGTGTTTTTTCGCATTACCTACAACGCCAAAGCTATGAGTAGTGCTGAACAAGTAAGTACCGTACTTACTTTAAAACACCAAGCCAAAACATTTTGTTTGCGTTTTATTTTTATGTTTTCAAATGCCAAATCAAACTGATTTGGCGACTTTATAAATATAGACAAACCATTTTACAAAACAGCAAGCCCGGCATTACTTATAGGTACTGTTAGCGGTATTGAGCGGGGCGGACCAGACCCCAAGGACAAGCCAAAGGGACAATACCCGTAGTTTTGCCGCATTTTCCATCCACCGACATACTTTGGCGGACATGGACATCATATGGTCAACTTAAAAGACCTGAACAAATAGTGACAATCCAACTGTCCGTCCACATAACGATTGCGTACAGATTGCGTGCTGGCGGCAAAGGAAAAAGCCCCGAAAGCTGCTCTTTTTTAAGCCCGAACCATAAGAACGGGACGTACTTAAAATACAAGAACCGTAGATTTTTTGCTTTTCAGATAAACGTTACAACTTACGAACCGAGAAGAAAATATAAGGTAAAAAGCAAAAAATGGTAAAGCCCCGAAGTTGCCCTAATTTTTTAATAGCTTATTACCGTTAACGTCTAATGTATGGTCTGTACGGTTTTGAAATCCGTAGGATTTCCCGCCGTACGATAAGATTCTAAATATACGTAGATTTTCCGACGGAAAATCGGACAGTATAGATTATACATATTGTTAGCAAACGTGTTGCAGCGCAAACCTTTGCCTTGTCGCAGATCACTGATAGATTTCCCGAACTCTTTTAAAATGGTTTCTTTTTTTAAGTCCGTCGAAACCAAATAGAGAAGGATTTATGTATATCGTTTTTATGCAGACTTATCCAAGAAATTGACAAGTCCGTCCACGCAACAGTTGCGTCCGAGTGAAGTCCGTCCGAGCGAGAACTTTGGCAAGGTATTTTTTAATTAAATATCTGAATTTTGAGAAAGTAACAAGCCTCAAGAAACCATTTTAAAAATGCGGATTTGCCAGGACCCAACTCTTATTTTTTTTTTTAATATTCAGGTTAATTGCGAACCGATATAATTTTATGGCAATATGTTTGCTAACGGCTAATGTATGATCTGTACGGTTTTGAAATCCGTAGGATTTCCCGCCGTACGATTACATTCTAAATATACGTAGATTTTCCGACGGAAAATCGGACAGTATAGATTATACATATTGTTAGCAAACGTGTTGCAGCGCAAACCCTTGGTCTTGTCGCAGATCACTGATAGATTTCCCGAACTCTTTTAAAATGGTTTCTTTTTTTAAGTCCGTCGAAACCAAATAGAGAAGGATTTATGTATATCGTTTTTATGCAGACTTATCCAAGAAATTGACAAGTCCGTCCACGCAACAGTTGCGTCCGAGTGAAGTCCGTCCGAGCGAGAACTTTGGCAAGGTATTTTTTAATTAAATATCTGAATTTTGAGAAAGTAACAAGCCTCAAGAAACCATTTTAAAAATGCGGATTTGCCAGGACC
>NZ_QCZD01000009.1:47205-47533 GCF_003075045.1 Maribacter litoralis
CAGTTGCGTCCGAGTGAAGTCCGTCCGAGCGAGAACTTTGGCAAGGTATTTTTTAATTAAATATCTGAATTTTGAGAAAGTAACAAGCCTCAAGAAACCATTTTAAAAATGCGGATTTGCCAGGACCAAACTCTTATTTTTTTTTAATATTCAGGTTAATTGCGAACCGATATAATTTTATGGCAATATGTTTGCTAACGTCTCGGCTCGTATGTTTGGTTCTTAGTTTGAAGATACTATAATTATATAAATAAGGAGATTGATTAAGCGGTTGAGCTAGATACATTTTTTCGATGATGTCGTTTCATAGATTAACAAATCTTCTCAA
>NZ_QCZD01000010.1 GCF_003075045.1 Maribacter litoralis
CGTGAAAAGCCTTTCTCCGGCGCACGGAAAATTCACGTTCAACTTCTAGCTTAGCATAAAAAAAGCCCCTTAAAGAGGCTTATATCGTTTGTATTTGTTTCTGATCAACGACTTGTGCAACGGTTACCATTGTTAGGCATTGTTTTTATTTAATTTATATATCAATTCCGATAGCTTAATTCCAAGTCCAATTAAAAGAAATAAAATTCCCAAAGTTTCATCAATATTACCAAGGATATTTACTCCGCTAATTTCTTTTACCATTTCATTTCTTTCGTCAATTAGCTCATTGATTTTGCTTAATTCTATTTCAATTTCATCAATATCATTGTACTGGTTTAACATATCATCCGTTACTGATGGGATTTTAGGCATTTCTTCAAATTCAGAAATATCTACTTTTTCCAATATTTTTTTTACTTCTCTAACCCAATCACAAGTTTTTTGACGTATTTCATTCCGATTATTCCATTCTTCGTCAGATAAATATTTTGACTTTGTATATGGTAAACAATAATAATTTGTATTCAAATGTCCTTTTACAAACCTAAAATCGGCATTTATCCAATTTTCTTTTTTTTCCAATTCAAATTTTTTCTTTGAATCCTGATTTTTTGAGATAATAGCTAAAGTTCCAATAATTGCTATTACAAGAAGGAATAACTCATTCCATAAAAAAAAATTACTTGAAGGTCTTTTTAAGTATTTATAAATTCCTAACGATACTAAAACTGTCACAATGATTAGTGTAAAAGCGTAGTATGGATTAGTAATGAATTCTACCATTTTTTTTTTGAGTTGTATTCTTAAATAATGCCTAACGGTTGGGCTAAGCGTAGTGCGGGGGCAAGGAAACTTTTCGTTTCCGTCTGCGCACGAAGCTAAAGCTTATTGTTTAGTTTTATTTTTTCTTGTCCAAAGCTAAATCCATAAGATTTAGCGACATTATAAATATACACAGACCTTTCGGTTTTGCTTTAAACTCCGCATTACGTTTAGGTTGTGTTAGCCCATGTTTTTCTGCGTACTGATATGCCGTTTTTATTCTGCTCGAGTAAAGTCCATCTGCTCAACAGTTGCATTGAGAAAGGGTCCATTTGTTTTTTGTAATTCTATCCTCGTAATTTTTCCAATTAGATTGGTAATTTTAATAAATTAGCGTTTAAATTAAACACTTATTTCTGAAAAAAAGGAAATTATATTTCTTCTTTATCTCTTTTGAAAACTGCAAGAAATTCTTCTGTCGTTGCTCCTTGAAATATCATGCCACCAGAAGTAATAGGCTCCATTTTTATTAGTTCCCAACCTTCATTTCCCCATTTTTCAAATTTATTATTTAATTCAGTTTGAAAATTTTTTTTTCTAAAGTGAGAAACACTTATCGTTATAATTTTATATTCAAATTTTTTCATTTTCTAAATTAGTTTATAATGTTTGTAGAGCTATTTCAAAATGTGGGCTAACAATCGTTTATGTGTACAATTGCACATATACCCCTATTATCGAGGAATATGTACAATTGTTTTTCTCCTCACTAATATACTATTAAAGAATAAACCTACAATTATCAACGCACATTCCATTACGGAAAACCATAAAGGCTATAGATTATTTAAGTCTGCTTAAGAAATGACTAAAAACAGCGAACTGACCAACCATTTTATTTTTTATTGTTAAAATTAAGTGGGTCTTACACAATTTATAAGTCTAAGGAAGATAAATACCATCGGGCTCGCACAGGCGAGCAAGCTGATGCACCTCTCGGCGATCGCCTACAACCTCAAAAAGTACTTGAAATTCGAGAACAAACACCCGAAAAGCGGGGCGGGAAAGCTCGCCCTGTCATTATTCGTAAAAAGCATGGTTCATTACTTGAAAAGCCTTTCTCCATTGCATCTAAAATTTAGGATCATCTTCTGACATGGCATAAAAAAAGCCCCTTAAAGAGGCTTTTATCGATAACAATTATTTCTAATTATTGGCTTGTGCAACGGTTACTATTGTTAGGCATAGTTTTTATTCAAAAATCAGTTTTAACTCTCCGTTTTCAGGAATCAAATTCCACTTTTCGCACAGTTGGTCAAATTCCGATTTCATTATTTCAATATCTGTTAAGTTCATAATCGGAACTCCAATTCCGCTGATGTTTTTAGCTTCCCAATTTACCAATTCAATAAACTGTTCAGTTTTCGCTGCTCCAGAACCAATAGATTGAAGATTTCTTGCCATAATTTCAGATAGCCAAGTTTCAGAGCCCAAATTTCGAATTATTTCTTTATTGGATAATTCTTCTATGGTCATTCCAGATTTAACTTTTCCGTAAAAACCATTTTCTAATTTAAATTGTTTTTCAACAACATAGTGTGCAATATCGTGATTGGGGATATTAGGTCCGAGATTTATACTTGTCAAGGTTCCATCTATTCTTTTACAAGTTAAGGTGTTTCTAATTTTACCTTTGGTTATTATTATTTGCATTTCTTAAAATTACATACAAAGTGCTTGTGAATGGTTCAGTTACGTTTTTTATGCACTTAACTTAGCACATAATTGCCAACCGAGAAAGCCAGTAAGCCTTTCGTAAGTAGGCTGTAACTTGCAATTAATTTTATGCGGTGTTATTAACTGGGCTTTCTTTCGACTGGTTTAAGAGTTTAATGGCTGTGTAAAATATCCATAAAAAGTAAAAGAAGAAGACAATTCTTTGTCCTAGCGCGGGAATGTTCGGAAAGATAAATGCCCAAGCACCAAATACAATAGTTAAGTATGTGAAAATTAGAGTTGGTTTTTTTACTCTTTTCCAATATTCCGTTTTATTCATTAATTTGGTATAGGTAAAAGCTCCAATTAAAAAGAAGATATAACTCCCGAAACTACCAACTGTATGCAAAAGCATTGTTGTTGATTCCCTATTGTTAAAATCGCCAGGAAATATTCCTGCTATTGCCATAAAAACACCACTCAATAAAATGCCATATAAAGGCAGTTTGCTAGATTTTTCAATCGCCATATTTTTGTATTGTCCAAAAGAATAAATTGCTATAAGTAAACCTGTAAGAATGTATCCGAAACTGTTCCAAATCCATTTTTTTGGTGCATCGACCGAACCAAGTTCACTAATGGCTTTGGTAAACATTGAATATTCAGGACGCATTGATGACAAAATTACATAGGTAGTTAAAAAAACTATTGGCGATGCCATCCCGATTTTCCCGTAAACTTTGTTGGTCATTTTAATTTATTCTACTAATTCCATCAACATTTTTCTGCCACCAAAATCTATTTCTTGTTTCAATATCTTTCTTGTTGATTTATCTATGAAATAGACCATTATGGCAGTATTATTTGAAATATCATCAGTAGTTTCAACTTTCCAAACTTGTGTCTTTTTGCCATTAAAGTTGATGCTTGTCTCTTCCGTGTTTTTAATTGTTGCTGTAATTACTCCAATATTTGAATTAGGATTATAGTCAAAAATCGAAATAGTATTGGAATAGCCATTTTCTAAAGGAAGTAATCTTATTAATTGTGGATAGAAATTACTGTCAAAAAAAGGTTTGTCTGTTTTTTCTGAAATCTGTGTTTTTGTGTTAGTTTGTTTATCTAAATAATAGCCTGTAATTTTTTCACCAAATTCCAATACAATATCTCTTTGTTGATTGAATGAAGAATGATATATAGGTTTAAATGATTGATTTTCAACTATAGTACTATCAATCCATTTGGTTGGTGACTGTTTCATATTGACAGTTGTGATAATATATGTTTTCTCTTTTTCATTTTGAATTTGAGTCTGTATGCTTCCTATTTGTATTTTGAGAGTATCTTGAAGCATAAACCAAGACATTTCTGATGTTTCAGAGCTAATAAGTTTTTTATTAGCAGTATTATTTGACGGACTCAATAAAGTATCTTGACTAAATACTAGAGCAGAGGATCCGAAAATAAATAGTAAAATGTAAAGTGTGTTTTTCATTTGTCTAAGTTTTATATCTGTTAGACGTTAAAGTTGAATTTTGTTACAACTAGTAATTATTCATTATTTACAATTAATTGTATGAGACCAGCAGAGCAGCAAAAGGAACTAATTTTTTGAGTTTTCCCCTTGCAAAACAGAGCTTTCGGAAATCTACAAATACATAATTTGCTTTATATGCTGTTTTAGGCATAGTTTATTGTGAATCTTTTAATTGGAAAAGAATATCCATAATTTCAATATTTGGCATATCATTAATAGCGTAGGCTGATGGAATACTTTTGGCTAATTCAGATTCTTGGTAATTTTTTAGAGATTGTAGAGAGTCCCAAATGTATACTCCTCCATATTCTCCGTCTTTACTTGTTTTTACATAGTATTTTTGTAGAAGTCCAGAGATAGATTTAAAATTATTTTCTCTTTCTTTTGCTCTATTTAATAGCTCATCTTCTGGTAAATCCGATTTCAACGTAACAATTTGTAATACCATAATAATTAGATTTTGATTTCTATAATCGCAATCTATTTATTCTTGATGATGGAAAATTGTAAAAATCGGTCGTTTTCATTTTTTAGCAATGTAGAAGGTGTAAATCCTGTAATTTTCTTTATTCCTTTTATAAAATGTGATTGGTCAAAATAACCTTCTTCAGGATATAATTCTCCATTTTTTATCTGACTATATGTGGTAGCTCCTTTACGGATATTGCAATAACTTTTTAAGGAAAGTCCAAAGGTAGATTGAAAATATCTATTTATTTGTCGTTTAGACCAATTCGCTTGTTGTGAATAATATTCAATTGTCTTATTTCCCTTTGTTTGATTAATCGATTTTAAAAGAACTGATTTTCTGGAATCTATTATCTTTTGTTCTTCAATACACGATAACAAACATTTGTTCAGGTATTCAAATAAGCAATAGTCGTTATTTTCATGATACTCATCAATTCTCAAATACGTTTTATCTAATCGTTTTATTTTATTTAGCAATGAACTAATATGCTCTTGAATTATATTTTCTACAGCAAGCAATCTGAACTGTACACCATATATTGTAGTTTCTGGTGAGATAATTACATTGGTTTTATGATTCCATAAACCAGATAAAAAAACATTTTGTAGATTGTCATTGTGATAGCAAATTAATAAATCGAAAAAACCATCAGGAAAAATTGTATACTGTTGAACATTTTCTTTCTTATTTTCAATTTTCCAGTAACACCTTATATAATCTCTAAGATTTTGATATGGTTGTTGTTGAGAGTAAATCATCCAAAACTCTTTTTTAATATTTTATTGCTTCTTGTTTGTTTACGTTTATTAATTCGATTTTCAACTAATTATGCCTAACGGTCTCGGCTCGTATGTTTGGTTCTTAGTTTGAAGATACTATAATTATATAAATAAGGAGATTGATTAAGCGGTTGAGCTAGATACATTTTTTCGATGATGTCGTTTCATAGATTAACAAATCTTCTCAA
>NZ_QCZD01000011.1 GCF_003075045.1 Maribacter litoralis
TTTCGTTGGGACGAATATTTACAAAACAACGATGAAGAGTTTGATCCTGGCTCAGGATGAACGCTAGCGGCAGGCCTAACACATGCAAGTCGAGGGGTAACATTTGTGCTTGCACAAGATGACGACCGGCGCACGGGTGCGCACCGCGTATGGAACCTGCCTTGTACAGGGGAATAGCCCAGGGAAACTTGGATTAATGCCCCGTAGTACCGTGACCCGGCATCGGGATACGGTTAAAGCCTTCGGGCGGTACAAGATGGCCATGCGTCCCATTAGCTAGTTGGTAAGGTAACGGCTTACCAAGGCTACGATGGGTAGGGGCCCTGAGAGGGGGATCCCCCACACTGGTACTGAGACACGGACCAGACTCCTACGGGAGGCAGCAGTGAGGAATATTGGACAATGGAGGGGACTCTGATCCAGCCATGCCGCGTGCAGGAAGAATGCCCTATGGGTAGTAAACTGCTTTTATACGGGAAGAAAAAGAGCTACGTGTAGCTTACTGACGGTACCGTAAGAATAAGGACCGGCTAACTCCGTGCCAGCAGCCGCGGTAATACGGAGGGTCCGAGCGTTATCCGGAATTATTGGGTTTAAAGGGTCCGTAGGCGGGCCGATAAGTCAGGGGTGAAAGTCTGCCGCTCAACGGTAGAACTGCCTTTGATACTGTCGGTCTTGAGTTATAGTGAAGTTGCCGGAATATGTAGTGTAGCGGTGAAATGCATAGATATTACATAGAACACCGATTGCGAAGGCAGGTGACTAACTATATACTGACGCTGATGGACGAAAGCGTGGGGAGCGAACAGGATTAGATACCCTGGTAGTCCACGCCGTAAACGATGGATACTAGCTGTCCGGAACCTTGAGTTCTGGGCGGCCAAGCGAAAGTGATAAGTATCCCACCTGGGGAGTACGTTCGCAAGAATGAAACTCAAAGGAATTGACGGGGGCCCGCACAAGCGGTGGAGCATGTGGTTTAATTCGATGATACGCGAGGAACCTTACCAGGGCTTAAATGCATATTGACAGGTCTAGAGATAGATTTTCCTTCGGGCAATTTGCAAGGTGCTGCATGGTTGTCGTCAGCTCGTGCCGTGAGGTGTCAGGTTAAGTCCTATAACGAGCGCAACCCCTACCGTTAGTTGCCAGCATGTCATGATGGGGACTCTAACGGGACTGCCGGTGCAAACCGTGAGGAAGGTGGGGATGACGTCAAATCATCACGGCCCTTACGTCCTGGGCCACACACGTGCTACAATGGCAGGTACAGAGAGCAGCCACGTCGCAAGGCGGAGCGAATCTATAAAACCTGTCACAGTTCGGATCGGGGTCTGCAACTCGACCCCGTGAAGCTGGAATCGCTAGTAATCGGATATCAGCCATGATCCGGTGAATACGTTCCCGGGCCTTGTACACACCGCCCGTCAAGCCATGGAAGCCGGGAGTGCCTGAAGTCCGTCACCGTAAGGAGCGGCCTAGGGCAAGATCGGTAACTAGGGCTAAGTCGTAACAAGGTAGCCGTACCGGAAGGTGCGGCTGGAACACCTCCTTTCTAGAGATTGTCCTTTTAAGGACGGTCCCTGGCGAAACGAAGAATTGGAACCACGGTCCCGGTCTTTTGATTTAATAACAAGTTTCTTTTAAATAGTGTTTCAAAAAAATGATCTCCATAATCATGATATACAAGTAATTGCTTTTTCGATAAGGTATTTATACTGGAAGGAAGGAGTAGGGACAGTCCCATAGCTCAGCTGGTTAGAGCGCTACACTGATAATGTAGAGGTCGGCAGTTCGAGTCTGCCTGGGACTACAAAAGGAAAGGGTGCCCGTAGGGCATTACGTTCATATATTGAAATATTGAAGGAAATTTTAGAAGTTGTGCTACCTGTCAACTGTAAACTGGCAACTGCCGACTTATGGAATGGGGGATTAGCTCAGCTGGCTAGAGCGCCTGCCTTGCACGCAGGAGGTCATCGGTTCGACTCCGATATTCTCCACATTACAATTGACAATGTTCAATTAACGATAAACAATTTTAAATTGTTCATTGTTGACTGGTAATTGTTAACTGTTGAACGTTCATTGACATATTGGAACAGGAGGTAATACATTTAGGTGTATTATCGACTAAAAAAGAAAGAAACACGAATCTTTATTAAGTAAAGAGTACGAATAAGATAGAATAGATTAAAGATCTGGCGACAAGCTGGAAAAGGGCGTATGGGGAATGCCTAGGCTCTCAGAGGCGAAGAAGGACGTGATAAGCTGCGAAAAGCTACGGGGATCGGCACACACGATATGATCCGTAGATATCCGAATGGGGCAACCCACTATATTGAAGATATAGTATCCGCAAGGAGGCAAACCCGGGGAACTGAAACATCTAAGTACCCGGAGGAGGAGAAAACAAAAGTGATTCCGATAGTAGCGGCGAGCGAAATCGGATTAGTCCAAACCGTACATGTTCCGGCATGTGCGGGGTTGTAGGACCACGATATTCGAGATGTGATGAACTGGAACGCTTTGGAAATAGCGACCATAGAGGGTGATAGTCCCGTACAGGCAAAGAGCATTGAGATAGTGGTATCCTGAGTAGTGCGGGGCACGTGAAACCCTGTATGAATCCGGCGGGACCATCCGCCAAGACTAAATACTCCTGAGAGACCGATAGTGAACCAGTACCGTGAGGGAAAGGTGAAAAGAACCGTGAATAACGGAGTGAAATAGATCCTGAAACCATACGCTTACAAGCGGTCGGAGCCCATATGGGTGACGGCGTGCCTTTTGCATAATGAGCCTACGAGTTACTTTTACTGGCAAGGTTAAGTTCTTCAGGAACGGAGCCGTAGCGAAAGCGAGTCTTAATAGGGCGCCATAGTCAGTAGTAGTAGACGCGAAACCGTGCGATCTACCCATGGGCAGGTTGAAGCTGTGGTAACACATAGTGGAGGACCGAACCCGTTGACGTTGAAAAGTCTTGGGATGACCTGTGGGTAGGGGTGAAAGGCCAATCAAGCTCGGAAATAGCTCGTACTCCCCGAAATGCATTTAGGTGCAGCGTGTAGATAGTTTTATAGAGGTAGAGCTACTGATTGGATGCGGGGGCTTCACCGCCTACCAATTCCTGACAAACTCCGAATGCTATAAAATGTTTCTGCGCAGTGAGGGCATGGGTGCTAAGGTCCATGTCCGAGAGGGAAAGAACCCAGATCACCGGCTAAGGTCCCAAAGTATATACTAAGTTGATATAACGCGGTGGAACTGCATTGACAGCCAGGATGTTGGCTTGGAAGCAGCCATTCATTTAAAGAGTGCGTAACAGCTCACTGGTCGAGCGGTTCCGCATGGATAATAATCGGGCATAAGTATATCACCGAAGCCGTGACTTCATATTTATATGAGGGGTAGGGGAGCATTGTAACTGCGTCGAAGGCGTACCTGCGAGGGATGCTGGAGCGGTTACAAACGAAAATGTAGGCATAAGTAACGATAATGCGGGCGAGAAACCCGCACGCCGAAAGACCAAGGTTTCCCCAGCTATGCTAATCAGCTGGGGGTCAGTCGGGACCTAACGCGAACCCGAAGGGGATAGTGGATGGACAACAGATTAATATTTCTGTACCTGCTCACGCTAAAAGTGACGGAGGCGAGAAGTTGGTGCGTACAGACGGAATTGTACGTTGAAGGGAGCAGCAATGCCCCGATAGTACACCGAGGCCACGGCCAAGGTGATAATCCAGCATATCGACTTCCAAGAAAAGCGAGTGAAGCAGCCCGTACCGTAAACCGACACAGGTGGTTGGGATGAGTATTCTAAGGCGCTCGAGAGATTCATGGCTAAGGAACTAGGCAAAATAGACCCGTAACTTCGGGAGAAGGGTCGCCCCCTTATGGGGGGCCGCAGTGAAGAGGTCCAGGCGACTGTTTATCAAAAACACAGGGCTCTGCAAAATCGAAAGATGACGTATAGGGCCTGACACCTGCCCGGTGCTGGAAGGTTAAGAGGAGATGTCAGCTTCGGCGAAGCATTGAATTGAAGCCCCAGTAAACGGCGGCCGTAACTATAACGGTCCTAAGGTAGCGAAATTCCTTGTCGGGTAAGTTCCGACCTGCACGAATGGTGCAACGATCTGGACACTGTCTCGGCCATGAGCTCGGTGAAATTGTAGTATCGGTGAAGATGCCGGTTACCCGCAGTGGGACGAAAAGACCCCGTGCACCTTTACTATAGCTTCGTATTGACCTTGGTCAAGCAATGTGTAGGATAGCTGGGAGACTTTGAAGCTGCATCGCCAGGTGTGGTGGAGTCATTGTTGAAATACCAGCCTTTGCTTGTCCGGGGCCTAACTCTCTTCTGAGAGAACAGTGCGTGGTGGGTAGTTTGACTGGGGTGGTCGCCTCCAAAAGAGTAACGGAGGCTTCTAAAGGTGCCCTCAATACGGTTGGCAATCGTGTGTAGAGTGCAATGGCACAAGGGCGCTTGACTGAGAGACATACAGGTCGATCAGGTTGGAAACAAGAGCATAGTGATCCGGTGGTTCCGCATGGAAGGGCCATCGCTCAAAGGATAAAAGGTACGCCGGGGATAACAGGCTGATCTCCCCCAAGAGCTCATATCGACGGGGGGGTTTGGCACCTCGATGTCGGCTCGTCACATCCTGGGGCTGGAGAAGGTCCCAAGGGTTGGGCTGTTCGCCCATTAAAGTGGCACGCGAGCTGGGTTCAGAACGTCGTGAGACAGTTCGGTCTCTATCTACTGCGGGCGTTAGAAATTTGAGTGGATCTGACTCTAGTACGAGAGGACCGAGTTGGACCGACCGCTGGTGCGCCAGTTGTTCCGCCAGGAGCATCGCTGGGTAGCTATGTCGGGATCGGATAAGCGCTGAAAGCATATAAGCGCGAAACCGGCCACAAGATGAGATTTCTTTAAAGGGCCGTGGGAGATGACCACGTTGATAGGCTATAGGTGGAAGGGCAGTAATGTCCGTAGCCGAGTAGTACTAATTGCCCGTCAGGCTTGCGCATACGTACGCCCTTCCCTTGCGGAGGGGCGCACGACGATCTTTAACCTCTTTCTTTTTATTGCGAAACTTACATAATACTATAAGTGCTTCTTTCCTTTATAGGATCCTGTTCCATTGATGTCAACGATATTGCGGCGAAGGCCGCGGTCGGATATATCCGATCCAAAACTTAGGTGGCCATGGCGACGGGGCCCACCCCTTACCATTCCGAACAGGGAAGTTAAGACCGTTTGCGCCGATGGTACTGCTATACCAAGTGGGAGAGTAGGTAGCCGCCTTTTTCGAAAGCCCCTTACAG
>NZ_QCZD01000012.1 GCF_003075045.1 Maribacter litoralis
TGTATCAAGAACCAACGTACAAACACAATCTGCCTTCAAAAATTGCAAAAAGTGAGACGGTTCGCTTCGTTTATGTATTGCCCAAATTTTCATTATCTAATGACCGTAGGGCGATTTTAGAATTGAACGAGAAAGATGGCGAACGCAATATAGAAATGAAAATATCACATAGATATATCAATAACCCAAATTAAAATATTATGAAAAAAATTATTGTTTTCTCACTCGTACTGTTGTTCCTTTCTTGTGCCGATTCTGATACTAAAGTTTCTGGGCCAAGTGCTACAGCCCAGATTGTTATTGAAAGCTTTTATGAAAAGGATGAGGAAGCTTTAAAAGCCAACTCAACACCACAGGCATATTCTAATTATATGAATACTATAAATATGTTTAATGCGACGGTAAAGGATGATTCAAACTTTACTGTTTTGCAGGATACCATTATGGGTGATGTGGCTTGGGTAAAATATACGACAGCCTATGATAAGACACCAGGCCTTTTTAAACTGGTTAAGCAAAATGGCAAGTGGCTGGCGGATGCGAGAGGCTCAAAGGACAAATCTCCTTTTTAAAAGGACTTTTACTGATTGTTTTTGAGATTAATTTCCCAATAGCCTTGCGTGCCACCGTGACCTATTAAAAAGCCTTTAGTTTTTAGTGCGTTTATATGTTTGCCCACAGGGGATTCATTGATACCTAAAGCTTCAGCTATTTCAGTATAAGTAATAGTAGTATTGGTTGCAATAAGTTTAAGCACTTCTTTTTGTCTTCTAGTTAGAGCTTCAGTTGAATCAATTACACCACCTATTGCACCACCTATTACACCACCTTCTTGACCACCCTTTACACCACCTGTTTGACCACCTTCTTCAACAACAGCTTCTTTAGCAATAAAAGTCATTCTAAGAAAGTTATCTGAAAAACTAAAACTCTCTTTTCCGTAGTGTTCTAAAATACGAGGAATGCCAGAACCTAATTGTTCAACCAGTTCTAAATCTTTAAAAATTCGCATCAGTTCCTTGTTTCGTGGGACTGAAAAGCCTTCAAAAAATTCTTGCTTGCTCAATCCTTCCGGAAGACCACCAGCCGATGTGATTTCGATTCTATCGGTAAAGATTTCAAACTTTGGGGTAATCTCATTTGTGTAATCATTATGCACAAACGCATTTATGATGGCTTCACGCAAGGCGATGGGATGCCAAAGATTGGCTTGCTCTCTTTCTTTGGCTGTGATTTTTGTAGTCGTTCTATTCTCTACCGCAATTTTATCAATCACTTGTTTAGTAGCCTTAACCAGACATTCGTGACCATATTCGTTACTTTCAATTAGGTCTGTTCTGGTTGTGCCTGAATATTTGGCGACTTTAATTGAAGTATTGTTCTTGTCCGCCAAAAGATAGCCAGCATAATTGAATGTACCATCTTCCGTTAGCAGCTCTAAATTTTTTGCGAATGCTTTACCGAGGTTGTAACCTGATTCTTCATAGTAGATTTTCAGTTGCCCGAAACTCAAATCTTGCCGACCTGCTTTAATCTTGCTGATAGAATTTCGAGTACGTTTGGCAAACAGCTCATCAATCATTTTTTGTAGCATCGGCTCAGCTGCTGAACCCAAACGAATGAAACAACCCTTTTCACTCATCCCATATTTTTTATAATAATATGGTTTTTCTGGACCGCTGGCCACAATGATTTTTAGAATGTTTTTGCCGTCCCTTTCCTCACTCACTATATCGAACAAACCAAGTGCTGAAGGACGAATATTATTCTTTAGCTTGTCCTTAATTTTCAACTGGTCGCCATCAGCATCTGCCAAACCATAAGTGTTTCCTTCCTTATCAATACCTATATATATAGAATACCACCTTCACGGTAGTTCAGAAATGCGATAATCTCTTTTTCAAGTCCATCGGTAAGTTCTCGTTTATATTCTATACGGTTTGTTTCGGTCATTTATTCAAATAAAATCGGACAGTAAAGATAATAATATTAAGTTGTGAAAATAGATTTTGCTAACTGAGATGAAATGCAATATAATTATGAATTAGAAAAAGCAGATAATAAAATTTCCTAAAAAATAAGAGAAAAAGCTTCTTTTTAGTGCTTCACTTCATCTGCCAACCACACACCATACTTTTTCCATAACTCATAAATAACCAACCATTCCGAAATCCACGGTATTACATCTATAAAATTCAAATCCAGATGTTGTGGAATATCTTCAGGATAGTATAAGCATAAACTATTATCTGGATATAGATGTGGCGTTTTATCGAATTGAATTTGGCTGTCATTTATTACAAAAACCCTTTCTTTTCTTAAGGTGTTATTGATATCATAGACTATTAATATTTCATATTCCTTTTTGCATCCTTTTGGTTTGATTTTGCCTTTACCTAATAGCTTTCCCTCTTTAACGATTGTATTTAGCCAGGGAAAATGTTTTTCAATATGATATTGCTGTATGTATGCAGCTGTAAACTTTCTGTTAATAATAATATTTAGTTTTGATTTTAAATCAATATTAACCACCATAATTTCTATGTGGCTTACTTTGATATCCATTATCTGTTGTAATATTTCCCTTTGGGTCAACGTAATTTTTACCAGCAATAATCGAAAGACCAGCTTTTTCAAGTGTATCTCCCTTACCTTTTGATAAATTTTCCAACTGGGCTTTTAAAATGTTTTTTGTCCTTGCACTACCAAAAAGTTCTTCAGCTATTCCAAAATCTCCTTTTTTAAGACGCTCCCATTTTTCTTTATAACTTTTAGCGAAAGCGATAAATTGATTATAATACTCCTTGTCCTTATCCCATTTATCTGTAAAATCTTCTTCGGAATTTACAGGATTTAGCACTTTGATTCTTTTATATATACCCCGTTTTTCAAAAAGTTGTTGGTACTCTGAGTAATTACCGATAATACGGTTTAAAATATTATCTATGGTTTCATATATTGAAGCTTCCCCTTGATAAAGCTGTCCAAAAATTGTAGTCAAAACAATACTAGAAGTCCTATGTTTTGGATTTTTATCAAAAAATATGTCCCGATACCGTTTGGTTAGCTGAACAGCTCTTTTCAGAGGTTCTTTTGAATAAAAATCCTCATCTGGCAAATCCTCCTGTTCTGCTTTTGCTTCCGATAAAGTGACAAAATTTTCAAATGCCTTTCTCAGCAAAATGGGCTGACGAACATCTTTGGCTATATCTAAGAACCAACTGCTATAACCTTTTGGAAATGTAGATGTCCAAGATGCCAACTCACGGTCTGGAACCATCAATTTGTCCTCATCCCTAATTACAATACAACCAGGAAGAATATCCAAATGGAAATCGCCAGAATAATTTATTCTTGCACATCTATTTTTCGGTATAAGTTTAGGTCGATAAACATCATTTCCTCTAAAGACACGGATTAAATGATTATAGATTTCTGATGAAGTATAATTATGGTACAAATCTCTAATATGGACGACAATATCTAAATCAAATTCATCTTTACCAAAAGGTTTCGTTGTTGTACCAATGGCCTTTGAACCTTGTGGATATACAACAAAATCTACCTTTGAGAAAAATACGGCATCTGCTTTTAGCACATCGTAAATGGCATTGTAAGCAGATTCCATTCTATAAGAACGAGAATCGTCCAACTCAAGTGATTCTGCCATTCTGGCGAGTAGGTCTTCCCTTTGAAAACCTTGATTGTATAAGTATTCTTGAAAATTCATCTATATCGTAAATTTGGTGTGTTGTCCTATTTTTAATTTATGTTCGTTAAAACATTCCTTTTCAATTTCGTCCTTTGTTACAAATGCATACTGACTTGTGAAAACATCGTTTTCCATCATTTCTTTAAGTTCTTGAAATTGATTTGTACTTAGTTCTATTTGAAAGATGTCGTAAATTAATGTATGATATTGTTCGTTTTTAAACCTATTTTGCTTGCTTAGAATATTCTCGTGCGAGCATAAATATTCCGCACGTATTGTTTTAAAAAATTTTCGACTTACGATTTTAGTTTCTAAAAGTTCTTCATAAAACTCCCTCCATACACCAGTTTCCCTGTCCTTACGAGATTTGAACCAACGGATTATTTCTGGGATGTATTTAGCTTTCGCAAAAAATCGTAAATCATCAGGGTTTTTTTCGTCTGATTTAGGGTGTGCCTCCCACTCCTTATAAATATCTTTATTCCCAATAATTTTATAAACTCCTCCAACAGGTTGATACTGGTCGACTTTTGAACCTTTTACAAGAAAATATCTTTCAGAACCTGAAAGCTTAATTCTCATTAAATAGCTCAAGGATACATAAGTTTCCTTATTGGGAATAAATAATGAGCATCTCAATGAAATCCAAAAATATTTTCCTTGACATTTAATCGTTTCATAGATACCCATCACGCAGGTTGACAAAACCGCAAATGCAACAGCAACAAGAATTTCTTTATGAAAATCCGTTACAGGATTTAAATAAAAATACCTGTAAATTAGGTAGCCAACTGCGCAGAAAAAAACTATCACATACCCAAAAAATCGTCTCAATTCTTTACTCATCCGTTGAAACTAGTTTTAAGAAAATAGCGCTTACCAAAATGACGAAACCAGTAGTTACTTGACTACTTTCAATTTTCCCAAACTGTACCCAATTCGCAAAATGCTCGCAGTTAAAATTTATAAGACTGTATCTTTCTCCCAATTTTGAGTAAGCTCTGTTAATTGCTTGATTGCGCTGAAAATATGAGCCACTAAATCTTCGTACTCCAGTAGGCTCGTAATCCTGCAATAGGTTCATTAATTCGTTATAATGGAATTCTTTAACACCATCAGACAAGTTGCCCACAAAAGTGTTATTACCTACATAAACGATGTAGTGGTTTAAAATTCGTCCTAAACCCTTTCGCTTTTTTGC
This sequence comes from Maribacter litoralis, assembly GCF_003075045.1. Taxonomy (GTDB): domain Bacteria; phylum Bacteroidota; class Bacteroidia; order Flavobacteriales; family Flavobacteriaceae; genus Maribacter; species Maribacter litoralis. The sequence continues at coordinate 4,914 of NZ_QCZD01000012.1, forward strand.
AAGAATTACATCCCCAGCAAAGAGAGTGGGTAGGTTGGGTATTGTATTCATCATATTTCTATTTTTCTTTTCTGACTCCTCTAAATTTTCCGCCGGTCGTTTTCACGTCCATAAACTGACCATTTTCAGCATTCCGCTTAACATACAAGTTTGTCTTTGGGTTAAGTACTTGTGACCTTTGTCTTACAGCTCCTTTTCGAGCGTTATCCCCTGTTGGTTTATTTGTTGCCATATTAGTATTTGTTAAAAATTTTGTTAGTTTTGCTTTTGCGTGTTACTACTACCCTCAGTACGCAAAACCATTCCCAACGCTTTTGCGTATAAGAAATGAAAGCATTGATGTCCAATTGGAATAAACTTAAAGATGAACCTACATTAAGGTTAATAGAAATGTTTCAGGACAATAAGA
>NZ_QCZD01000013.1 GCF_003075045.1 Maribacter litoralis
TGTATCAAGAACCAACGTACAAACACAATCTGCCTTCAAAAATTGCAAAAAGTGAGACGGTTCGCTTCGTTTATGTATTGCCCAAATTTTCATTATCTAATGACCGTAGGGCGATTTTAGAATTGAATGAAAAAGATGGCGAACGCAATATAGAAATGAAAATATCACATAGATATATCAATAACCCAAATTAATACTATTATGAAAAGATTAGTCATTTACTCGCTCGTACTTTTGTTCCTTTCTTGTTCAGAAAGCACAACAAAATCCCCTTCTGAAACTGCCAAAGTTGTTGCGTCAAGCTTTTTTTCAAAAGATGAATCAGCCTTAAAAAAGCACACCACTTCTGAAGGCTATGCCAGTTTGATTACCGTACAGAATATGATGCCAGATTCTGATGAGGATATCGAAGTAGAAATTTTAGACGAAGCCGTTGATGGCGAAATTGCCTGGGTAAAATACAGTACCACCTACGATGGGAAAACAGGAATCTTTAAATTGGCTAAAGAAAATGGTCAATGGAAAGTGACCAGTAAAGGTGTAAGGGAAAAAGGGCCTTTTTAAAAGACTTTTTTTAATTCTTATCGAGATTGATTTCCCAATAACCTCTCGTACCACCTACACGCTCTATAAAACCAGCATTCTTTAAATTGTTTAGATGCTTTTGGATTGCAGATTCGTTGATGTGTAAAACCTCTGCAATTCCTGAACGGCTTATTCGGTTATCTGAAGCAATTAGTTTTAGAACTTCCTTTTGTCTATGCGTTAATTCTTTAATATCATCAATTTCAGCATCCTTTTGACCACCTATTTGACCACCTTTTAGACCACCCATTACACCACCTATTTGACCACCTTCTTCAACAGCAGTTTCTTTAGCGTTAAAAGTCATTCTAAGGAAGTTATCCGAAAAGCCAAAACTCTCTTTGCCATAGTGTTCCAAAATACGAGGGATGCCAGAACCCAATTGTTCCACGAGTTCCAAATCCTTAAAAATCCGCATCAGTTCTTTGTTACGTGGAACTGAAAAGCCCTCGAAAAATTCCTGTTTGCTCAATCCTTCCGGAAGACCACCTGCCGAAGTGATTTCAATTCTATCCGCAAAGATTTCAAACTTTGGGGTAATCTCATTGGTATAATCATTATGTACAAAAGCATTGATGACGGCCTCGCGCAATGCGATGGGATTCCAAAGATTGGCTTGTTGCCTTTCTTTGGCGGTTATTTTTGTGTTGGTTCGGTTTTCAACCGCAATTTTATCAATCACTTGCTTGGTGGCTTTGACCAGGCATTCGTGACCATACTCGTTGCTTTCTATCAAGTCTGTTCGGGTTTTGCCCGAATACTTGGCAACTTTAATTGAGGTATTATTCTTGTCTGCCAAAAGATAGCCAGCGTAATTGAATGCGCCATCTTCGGTTAATAGTTCCAAGTTCTTTGCAAAGGCTTTACCAAGGGTATGACCCGATTCCTCGTAGTAGATTTTCAACTGGCTAAAGCTTAAATCTTGACGACCCGCCTTAATTTTGCTGATGGAATTTCGGGTGCGCTTGGCAAAGAGCTCGTCAATCATTTTTTGTGGCATTGGCTCAGCAGCTGAACCTAAGCGGATAAAACAACCCTTTTCGCTCATCCCGTATTTTTTGAGATGATATGGTTTTTCTGGACCGCTCGCCACGATGATTTTAAGGATATTATTACCATCTCGTTCCTCACTCACAATATCAAAAAGACCCAAAGCTGAAGGACGGATATTGTTCTTTAACCTGTCTTTAATTTTTAATTGGTCGCCATCCGCATCAGCCAGACCGCAAGTATTCCCTTCCTTATCAATACCAATATAAATAATGCCGCCTTCACGATAGTTTAAAAAAGCAATGACCTCTTTTTCAAGTCCATCGGACAGTTCTCGTTTGTATTCTATACGGTTTGTTTCGGTCATTGTTTAAATAAAATCGGACAGTAAAGATAATGATATTAAATTGTGGGAATAGGTTTGTAAGCCTTCTATAAGTCTCCAAGAATCTTGAAACTGGAAAAAAGAACAGCAATAGAAGCTTAACGACAGGACACAATAACTAAGTGTTGCTTTAGTGCTTTATTTCATCTGCCATCCACACACCATATTTTTTCCATAGTTCATACATTACTAACCATTCCGATATCCAAGGAACCACATCTACGAAGTTCAAGTCTAAATTTCGTGGCATATCCTTTGGGTAGTACAAGCACAAACTGTTCCCTGGATATAAGTGTGGGGTTTTTCCAAATTGGATTTGGCTATCATTAAGAATGAAAACCCTTTCCTTTCTGTAAGTGTCATTGATATCATAACTAATTAAAATCTCATATTCTTTTTTGCATCCCTTTGGTTTTATCTTACCCTTACCCAATAGTTTACCATCTTTGACAACTGTTTGCAACCAAGGAAAATTTTTATCGACCAATTCTTTTTGGATATATGCAGCTATATAATTTTTTGAAGATAAATTGTTGTGGGTTTTTTTAATATCCAATTCAATACCACCATAGTTTCGATGTGGTTTGCTTTCATATCCATTGTTTTTCGTAATATTTCCCTTTGGGTCTACGTGATTTTTTCCAGACATAATTGTAAGACCAGCTTTTTCAAGTGTATCTACTTTACCCTTGGATAAATTTTCTAACTGGGCTTTTAAAATAGTTTTAGTTCTTGTACTACCAAAGAGTTCTTCAGCTACTCCAAAATCCCCTTTTTTAAGTCGCTCCCATTTTTCCTTATAACTTTTAGCAAAAGCAATAAATTGATTATAAAACTCCTTATCCTTATCCCACTTATCCGAAAAATCTTCCTCTGGATTCACAGGGTTTAATACTTTAATTCTCTTGTAAATTCCGCGATTTTCAAATAGTAGTTGATAGTCTGAGTAATTACTTATAATGCGATTCAGAACATTATCTATGGTTTCATATATTGATGGCTCTCCTTCATAAAATTGTCCAAAAATTGTAGTTAAAACAATACTTGAAGTTCTGTGTTTTGCACTATCATCAAAAAATATGTCGCGATAACGCTTAGTTAGCTGAACCGCTCTCTTCAAAGGTTCTTTTGAATAAAAATCTTCCTCTGGCAAATCTTCCTGTTCAGCTTTTGCTTCAGCTAAAGTGACAAAATTTTCGTATGCCTTTCTTAATAAAATGGGTTGGCGAACATCTTTAGCTATATCCAAAAACCAACCTATATAACCTTTTGGAAATGTAGATGTCCAAGATGCCAATTCACGATCTGGCACCATCAATTTATCCTCGTTCTCAATAACAATACATCCTGGAAGGATATCCAAATGAAAATCGCCAGAATAATTTATTCTTGCACATCTGTTTTTAGGAATTAACTTGGGACGATAAACATCATTGCCTCTAAAAACTCGAATTAAATGATTGTAAATTTCTGAGGAAGTATAGTTATAGTACAAATCTCTAATATGGACAACTATGTCCAAATCAAATTCATCTTTACCATAAGGCTTTGTAGTGGTACCTATTGCCTTTGAACCTTGCGGATATAACACAAAATCGACCTTTGAGAAAAATACTGGGTCTGCTTTTAAAACATCGTAAATGGCATTGTAGGCAGATTCCATTCTGTTGGATCGGGAATCGTCCAACTCAAGTGATTCTGCCATTCTTGCGAGTAGGTCTTCTCTTTGGAAGCCTTGATTGTATAAGTATTCTTGAAAGTTCATCTATATTGTAAATTTGGTGTGCTGTCCTATTTTTAATTTATGTTCATTAAAGCATTCCTTTTCAATTTCGTCCTTTGTGACAAATGCATAGTGCTTAGTAAAAGTCTTTTTTGCCAGCAGTTTGTTCAACTCTTCAAATTGCTCAGGACTGAGTTCTATCTGAAATATGTCGTATATAAGAGTATGATATTGTTCGCTTTTGAACCTATTTTGCTTGCTAAGAATGTTCTCGTGCGAACACAAATACTCAGCTCGTATTGTTTGAAAATTTTCTTGACTTACAATTTTAGATTCCAACAGTTCTTCATAAAACTCTCGCCATACTCCAGTCTCTCTGTCTTTTCGAGACTTGAACCATCGGATTATTTCTGGAACGTATTTTGCCTTTACAAAAAAACGTAAATCATCAAGGTTTTTCTTGTCAGATTTCGGGTGTGCTTCCCACTCCTTATAAATATCTTTATTCCCAATAGTTTTATAAACTCCACCAACAGGCTGATACTGGTCGATTTTTGAACCTTTTACAAGAAAATATCTTTCAGAACCTGAAAGCTTAATTCTCATTAAATAGCTTAGGGATACATAAGTTTCCTTATTGGGAATAAATAATGAGCATCTCAATGAAATCCAAAAATATTTTCCTTGATATTTAATCGTTTCATAGATACCCATCACGCAGGTTGACAAAACTGCAAATGCAACAGCAACAAGAATTTCTTTATGAAAATCCGTTACAGGATTTAAATAAAAATACCTGTAAATTAGGTAGCCTACTGCGCAGAAAAAAACTATCACATACCCAAAAAATCGTCTCAATTCTTTACTCATCCTTTGAAACTAGTTTTAAGAAAATAGCGCTTGCCAAAATGACGAAACCAGTAGTTACTTGACTACTTTCAATTTTCCCAAACTGTACCCAATTCGCAAAATGCTCGCAGTTAAAATTTATAAGACTGTAACTTTCTCCCAATTTTGAGTAAGCTCTGTTAATTGCTTGATTGCGCTGAAAATATGAGCCACTAAATCTTCGTACTCCAGTAGGCTCGTAATCCTGCAATAGGTTTATTAATTCGTTATAATGTAATTCTTTAACGCCATCAGACAAGTTGCCCACAAAAGTGTTATTACTTACATAAACGATGTAGTGGTTTAAAATTCGTCCTAAACCCTTTCGCTTTTTTGCAAGAATTACATCTCCAGCAAAGAGAGTGGGTAGGTTGGGTATTGTATTCATCATATTTCTATTTTTCTTTTCTGACTCCTTTAAATTTTCCGCCGGTCGTTTTCACGTCCATAAACTGACCATTTTCAGCATTCCGCTTAACAAACAAGTTTGTCTTTGGATTAAGTACTTGTGACCTTTGTCTTATAGCTCCTTTTCGAGCGTTATCCCCTGTTGGTTTATTTGTTGCCATATTAGTATTTGTTAAAAACTTTGTTAGTTTTGCTTTTGCGTGTTACTACCACCCTCAGTACGCAAAACCATTCCCAACGCTTTTGCGTATAAGAAATGAAAGCATTGATGTCCAATTGGAATAAACTTAAAGATGAACCTACATTAAGGTTAATAGAAATGTTTCAGGACAATAAGA
>NZ_QCZD01000014.1 GCF_003075045.1 Maribacter litoralis
GTAACCGTTGCACAAGTCGTTGATCAGAAACAAATACAAACGATATAAGCCTCTTTAAGGGGCTTTTTTTATGCTAAGCTAGAAGTTGAACGTGAATTTTCCGTGCGCCGGAGAAAGGCTTTTCACGTAGTGGACCATGATTTTTACGAATAATGGCAAGGCAAGCTTTCCTGCCCCACTTTTCGGGTGTTCGTTCTCGAATTTCAGGTACTTTTTGAGGTTGTAGGCAATGGCCGAGAGGTGCATGACCTTGTTCGCCTGTGCGAGCCCGATGGTATTTATCTTCCTCAGTCCCATGAACTGGGTCAAGGTTCCAAAAACGGGTTCTACCGTGCTCTGCCGCTTGCCCTTCATATACCGCCCCAGTGGGCTCTCCACCCGGGCGATGTTACGAAAATATTCCGCCCGATAGTAGGTGACGCCGAACTTCTTCTCCTGTGCGCTCTTGCCCAGGCAGCTACTGCGTATCGGGCACCCGGTGCAGATATGCTTTCGTGCGCGGTATTCCTTCTTTCTTGTTCCCGTGCGATGATCCCTGAACTCCTTGGTGAACGGTATCGTTTTCCCTTGGGGACACAGGTAGCTGTCGGTCCCCTGGTCATAAACGAAATTATCGGGACCTCCCTTGAACGTCCCGTGGGCGGGTATGAAGCTCTTGAGTCCCATGCTTTCCAAAAAGGCATAGTTCTCGCCACTGCTATAGCCCGTGTCGGCCACGCAGTTCTCAAAGACGAGACCCTGCTGCCATAATCTTCTTTGTAGGCGTTGTACGATATCCTGTAACTGCTGGTTGTCCTTGCCATCGGCATGGTACGCCCTGATATCGGTAATTACATGATGTGCCGTATCCACGCTCAACTGGCTAAGGTAGTTCAGCTTTCTTGCCTTGCCCGGCTTTACGCTTATCCTGGCATCGGGGTCGGTAGGACTGTAATGGGTCTTGTTGCTCGTATACTTCGCTCCCTTGTTGCCGGCACCGGGCCTTTGGTCCTGGTCCTTCGCCCACTTCTTGTTACGGCCCTTTATCGCGGAGAGCTCATTATCGTTGGCGGTAACACTTCGTTGCCCCTTATCCGACCTGTCGCCCTTGCTCTTGCGGTGTGGCGCTTCTTTGTCCATGGCGCTTATAGCACGTACTTTTTTCAAATGCTCGTCAAGTTCCTCTTCGGGGACTTTAAGCTCCAATGTATCCATACTCGCATTAGCCTTTACCGGTGCACTGTCTATGGTCTGTGTATGGCCGGCGACCATACCCTTTTCAACGCACATGGCAAGGACTTTGGTGAAGACCTCCTCGAATACACTTTCCGGGAAGAGCTGGCGCGTACGGCTTATCGTACTGTGCCAGGGAAGTTCCTCGTCAATGTCATAGCCTACGAAAAAAAGAATATCCAGGCGCATAGCGCAATGTGCCATCAGCCTTCGGTCGCTGATGATGTTCTCTAGGTAGCCCACCAAACAGAGCTTGAAGAAGACCACGGGGTCTATGCTCTTCTGGCCGCTCTCACCATAATAGGGACGAGTAAGCATATAAAGAAATTCCAAATCTAGGACGCCTTTCAAACGCCGGTAAAAATTGTTCTTGGGGATGCGTTCACTCAATTGAAATTGTGCAAATAGCTTTTCCTGGTAATCCTTTTTTCCCTGCATACCTAAAGTTAACGACCCAACGTTAAGATCACGTTGGCCCTATATGGTTTTTTCGTTAACTTGTGCAACAGGCACAA
>NZ_QCZD01000015.1 GCF_003075045.1 Maribacter litoralis
TAGGTACTGTGTCAAAAAACAAGTTTTTTCTTTAATAATTTAGGAAACAGATTGATTTATCAAACTGTTATCCCGCGCAGCAAGGGCTTCATGCTTTTGCTGCTTTTTTATTTCAAATTCAGCATCATAGTTTTCTTCGTTCTTCCATAAGGTATACATCAATATCAATAGTTTTCTCTGAACCGCTACGAGCGCCACCAAAGGTTTTGCCTTGTTCGGTTTCAGTCTATTATAGAACTGTTTCAATGTCGGGTTACAGCGTACGCAGGTCATCGAGGGCATATGCAGTACCGCCCTGATATGGCTGTTTCCTTTTTTGCTGATCCTGGTCTTTCCTTTGAAGTTTCCCGATTCCCTCAGTACCACATCATAACCGGCGTAACTTGCCAACTGCTTGCCATTGACTATGGATTCAAAACCCAAGGTTTCCCCGACCACCGTAGCTGCCGATATAAAAGATACACCAGGGATGCTCGTCAAATATTCAAGTTTCCTTTTCAATTCTTCGTTGTCCCCTATCAATGACCGCATCTCTTGTTCAACTGCCGCTATCTGTGTATTGAGAAGCTTCAATCTGGCCTTATGCCTTTTTAGCGCTCTTGCATTGCTATGCACGCTCGATGCGATCGCTCCTTGCCGATTGGTCTCCACGGTCCTATCGTTGAGCAATGAACTGCGTTCCCGGCTCAGTCCTTTTAGCTCCTGCAGCTCTTCACTGGGCGGGTGCCAAAGACGGATGTTTCTTTCCAATCCCAGCATACTGAGCATTCTACTGTCAAGTGCATCCGTTTTCGAACGTTGGTCCAAACTCTGTGCGTAACGCTTTACACGGCCCGATTGCATTACACAAACGCGATAGCCCAGTTCGTATAGATAATGAGCGATACCTTGATGGTAAACACCTGTGGCCTCCATGACAACTAACAGTTCCACTTCAGGGTCGACCGATGTTCTCAACCATCTCAAAAGAACCTTGTAGCCCTCTAAGTCATTGGCGACATCCGGATGGTACTCGAATTTCTTGACCAGCTTCTCATTTAGGGAACCTAGTGATAACGACAAGTTCAATTTGGAAACATCGATGCCAAGACTCTGTTTTAAACGCTTTTCCATTTCTTCGGTTTTTAAGCTATAACTCTCTTTATCATCCTTGCTCGCATTTGATTCGATCTCTATCCAAAGGACCTAGGTACTGTCCGGATTCCAAGAAAATTATAGAAGGGCGGGATTTCTAAGAAACGATATCACCCTAAAGTGTATCTAGCCGAGACCTCTCTGTCCCTCCTATTTTAGCTGTTGTTCAAAATTCAAGCTACTACTTTTATAAAAGTAGTAGCTTGAGAAGATTTGTTAATCTATGAAACGACATCATCGAAAAAATGTATCTAGCTCAACCGCTTAATCAATCTCCTTATTTATATAATTATAGTATCTTCAAACTAAGAACCAAACATACGAGCCGAG
>NZ_QCZD01000016.1 GCF_003075045.1 Maribacter litoralis
TTCTCAACGCAGGTATTAGGGTTTTTCGATGGAATTTTAGTGGCCATCGAAAGTCAATATCGAGGGACTGCACCTGCATTATTGCCATTACAGATGCAGGATATTCCGTTAGAGGAAGATGTAAGTCTTTTTGATGCTGCGAGTTCAGCAATGACGCTTTTGTATGAGGCCTTGGTAACACCCTTATATGGGTTCAAGATATTAGCTTTCATTTTAAGTACAATACTCTGGATATTGGATTTGTTCATCTATCCGCTATTCTTGGCAGAGCGTTTTTTCCTTTTGGGGATAATGCAAGCGTTCTTCCCTTTGGTCATTAGCCTTGCAGTATTTGAAAAATTCCGTTCACTTGCTTATACATTCTTCAAGTTGTATGCTGCTGTATATATGTTAGTGCCGGCATTCTTTTTAGTCAATGTATTTGTTAACGCTATTTATACGGAAATCAACACCAATTTTTGGGTTAACTTATTTGGTACCGATACAGGTCAAGGCTTTTTTGCGCCTGTGGTTCAATTAGGTTCTGTTGCATTTATTGTTTTCCTGAAATTCAAATTGTACAAACGAGCAACGTCCTTTACACTCCGATTGTTTACTGCCTAAGGCAGATTAAAAATAAGAATATGAAAACACCATACAAGAATATTTATAACGTCCTAAAATTGAATCGGTTTATCGTTTTGGCAGTTGTTGTCTGTGCCTTACTGTCCAGTACCTTTTCAGTTTGGATGGTATTCAATACAAATCAAAAAGCGCTCAATAGTGCTTTTGCCATCAATACAGATGGCAGTATAATTCCCCTGAAGCTCGTAACTCAAAAAGAGAATTTTAGAGTCGAAGCTCTGGCACATTTAGAACTGTTCCACAACTACTTCTATAACATCGATGCCAGTAACTATGAAAGGAATTTGGAAAAAGCACTTTGGTTAGGCAATAGTTCTGTGGACAATCTTTACCGCCAGAAAAAAGCCGATGGTGTTTACAACAGGTTGCTTCAGTATTCATTGGTTCAAAAAGTATTGAGTATTGACTCAAGGATAAACGAAAATAATGGCTCGTATAGTTTTACAACCACCACCATTTTTGAAATTAACAGAGGTTCAATAATTGACACCTACGAACTGTTTTCAACTGGAAACCTGATTATGGTTGACCGAAACTTTCCCAACAATCCGCACGGACTTCTAATTACAAATTACTTCGAAAACACTTTAAAAAAACTGAATGATGATAGTTGAGCCGAAAATCGGCATTTAAAAAACCAAGATTATGAAAGTAGAAAAGAACAAAATAGTATTTGCAACAGTATTGGCGGTGATTTTCATATTCCTTATTTCCTATTCCGTAATGGTAATGGGCGATGATGA
>NZ_QCZD01000017.1 GCF_003075045.1 Maribacter litoralis
AGGTGGCCATGGCGACGGGGCCCACCCCTTACCATTCCGAACAGGGAAGTTAAGACCGTTTGCGCCGATGGTACTGCTATACCAAGTGGGAGAGTAGGTAGCCGCCTTTTTCGAAAGCCCCTTACAGTAATGTAAGGGGCTTTTTTTATTCATAAAATTCAAGCTTTAGAAGAGAGGGATACCCTTGTAGTACCAAGGAACTTGGTTGCCGTGACTAATACACTACTACTACTACTACTACTACTACTACTACTACTACTACTACTACTACTACTACTACTACTACTACTACAGCTGCTAAGTTTGTTTATGTTTATTATATTATAAGCTTAATAAGCGGAGCTTTCTCGATGTAACTTCATCATTATTAATATAGTTTGTCATATGTATTTTGGGTGGTTGATAGTTAGCTTAGGTAGTTCAATGAGTCTTGTGGATATGGAATTTATACAGGAGCACTTTATACCCTCGAAGCTATAATTTTTTCCATGTTTAGTTGAAACGAATTTTATCTTTTAATGTTTGGTCTAATGCTTTAATGTAAGTTGGGGCAATTAGATTTTTTATTTACTTGTACAGTATTCTTTTTATTAATTATCCGTAATAATCAGCTCAAGGTTAATATTTCTAATTGTTTACACTATGTTATTTTAATTAGGTAATAGTTTTTCTGCTATTTAATAGAGGGTAACTAAAATTGGTAGACCGCATAGATGCTAATTATCCATTTAATTTTTGTTTTTTACGGGGTTTTTTGATGATATTATAGGTCTTTCCATTGAATCATGATGTCACGATTTATGATTTTATATTTTAGGAACCTTTTTGCTTAATATTTTTCGCACTAATAAAACATGAATTTTTTATATAGTAAGACGGACTTCTGTTCTATCCTATTTAAAATCTAGGGTATAAATAGTGGCTATTATGTATCCCCATCAATAATCTTGTAATTTTCTTAGGCTGTAAATAACGTTGAATCAGCATGGTAGGTGTTGGTTTGAAATTCCTTTCGATTTTTTATGTAAAAAGTCTTGTGTAATGGAAAATAGGTTGTAGATTTGCACCCCGCAAACGAGGAAGATGCGAGTCGGAGTCGTTAGGGAAATAGGTTCATATATATGTTGTTTTGGTTTGGCG
>NZ_QCZD01000018.1 GCF_003075045.1 Maribacter litoralis
TTCAATTCTAAAATCGCCCTACGGTCATTAGATAATGAAAATTTGGGCAATACATAAACGAAGCGAACCGTCTCACTTTTTGCAATTTTTGAAGGCAGATTGTGTTTGTACGTTGGTTCTTGATACAGGCGTTGTAACGATTTTCTTTTCCCTTTTTGTCTTGTTTCAATCGAAAGGTTCAAGAAATTCAAATCGTAATCCAAAGTAGAATTATTCTCAATCTGGATAACGAAGTAGAGTTCTTTCTTATCAAAAACAATATTCTCAACACTCAAAACGATACCTTCATTTCGCTTTTTAATTCGACCTATACGCTGGTTTCTGTTAAGAAGATACGAGCAGAATTTTTGGTAGTAATACGTTCTATTATCTACACGTTCTTCAGAGGATTCAGCAAGAATCGAATCGACCTTAATCGGTTTCTCATTCCCTATACTATTAGATAACGGAATGAAATAATTGAGCTTAGATAGCTGTTTTTTATATCTTACAATATACGAAAAAATTGAACCATTTCTATTGACTACCAGTAGATTACTTTCTTTGCCAGGCTTTGCTTGAAGAAGTCCAAAATACTGTTCTTTTTCACGGTTGTAGGTAAAAACAAAATTATCTGAACCGGTTATACCTTGCCGAATAGGTTCAGGGAAGAATAATGCAACGTTTTTGGTGTCGTTGGCATATATGGTATCGAGGACTGTAGTTGTTTGCGCTTTCGCGAAAGCGAAACTTAAAACAAGAGTGGAAATTATGATATACTTTTTCATAAGAGTGTGTTTTTAAATGCCCATTATGGGCTCATAATTTAGGTTTTAGAATTAATTTATAATTATTCAATACCGTAACTTTTACGTTTCGGTTGTTACGTCTGAGTACTTTGGATATACCACCAACTTGTGGTACGGTGGGAATGTTGATATCGCCAATAATATCGTCCAAGACTTCGGTGGTGGCTTCAGC
>NZ_QCZD01000019.1 GCF_003075045.1 Maribacter litoralis
TCAATACCGTAACTTTTACGTTTCGGTTGTTACGTCTGAGTACTTTGGATATACCACCAACTTGTGGTACGGTGGGAATGTTGATATCGCCAATAATATCGTCCAAGACTTCGGTGGTGGCTTCAGCTCGAAAATTGTTCTCGACATAAATGCCCTCACTACCATCTGACAAATCGAATGCTTTGAGTTTAGTAGGATGGTGCTTTATATTTTCAATTTCAATTAAAGCTCGATTGGGCTGAAAGCTGATAAACCCAAAAATTGGTGTGTTATTCGGCATCTGCTTACCATTTATTATTGCAGGTTTGGTAAGGCGCATTCGTAATCTGGTATTCGCTTTGACTATTTGGTCGCCATCTACTACTACGTAAATTGTTTCATCAGTATTACCGATGATTGAAAACTCGTTGGGTTTTGGCGATGCGGCAAAGAACAATTGATGTTCTAAGCCTAATTCTTTGGCTTCAATTTTTTGTTCTCGTTTGATTTCTGATGAATCGATTTGTTTTGTGCTTTTTTGAGCAACTTTTCTCTGTCCCAGATTTTGATAGCGTTTTTCAGAATATCGAATTTTGCCAGCATCGTAAATACTATCCACAATACGTTCTTTTTCACGTTCGGGCAAATCTGGGTCGTAAAAGCCCAACGAGTCTATAAGCTTTTCATCATAGATGCTGGGTGCGTTATTTTCACGCACTTCCTTTAAATCATTGATGGCATCCAGTTTAGAATCGTACTCTTTTTGGTTTTCCTCTAAATCGGGAATTAATGTTTGTTGTAGGCTTTCGTTCTCGCTATCATCATCGCCCATTACCATTACGGAATAGGAAATAAGGAATATGAAAATCACCGCCAATACTGTTGCAAATACTATTTTGTTCTTTTCTACTTTCATAATCTTGGTTTTTTAAATGCCGATTTTCG
>NZ_QCZD01000020.1 GCF_003075045.1 Maribacter litoralis
TCAATACCGTAACTTTTACGTTTCGGTTGTTACGTCTGAGTACTTTGGATATACCACCAACTTGTGGTACGGTGGGAATGTTGATATCGCCAATAATATCGTCCAAGACTTCGGTGGTGGCTTCAGCCCGAAAATTGTTCTGTACGTAGATACCTTCGCTTCCATCAGATAAATCAAAAGCTTTAAGTTTAGTGGGATGATGCTTTATGTTTTCAATTTCAATTAAAGCCCGATTAGGCTGAAAACTGATAAACCCAAAAACGGGCGTATTTTTTGGCATTACTTTACCATTGATAGTAGCAGTTTTGGTCAGACGCATTCGCAATCTGGTATTTGCTTTTACAACTTGGTCGCCATCTACCACTACGTAAATAGTTTCATCAGTATTACCGATGATTGAAACTTCATTGGGTTTGGGCGAAGCGGCAAAGAACAATTGATGTTCTAAGCCCAATTCTTTCGCTTCAATTTTTTGTTCCCGCTTCACTTCAGCAGAATCGATTGTTGATGCCACTTGGCGAACAGTTCTTCTCTGTCCCAAATTTTGGTATCGCTTTTCTGAATATTGAATCTTACCCGCTTCATAGATGCTATCTACGATACGCTCTTTTTCGCGTTCTGGAAGATCTGGGTCGTAAAACCCCAAGGAATCAATCAGCTTTTCATCATAGATGCTGGGTGCATTGTTTTCACGAACTTTCTTCAAATCGTTAATCGCATCCAGTTTGGAATCATATTCTTTTTGGTCCTCTTCCAAATCTGGCACTAAGGTCTGCTTAAGATTTTCAGTTTCACTTTCATCATCGCCCATTACCATTACGGAATAGGAAATAAGGAATATGAAAATCACCGCCAATACTGTTGCAAATACTATTTTGTTCTTTTCTACTTTCATAATCTTGGTTTTTTAAATGCCGATTTTCG
>NZ_QCZD01000021.1 GCF_003075045.1 Maribacter litoralis
TTTCAATTGTCTCAACCATCTCTACTTGTACAGTTTCGATCTCTAAAGAAACGTTCTCTTCGTTAGCCTGTGCCTGAGCGAAGAAACATGTGAAGAAAAGAGCGGTTAAAAGAATAATTGATTTCATAATATTTGTTTTACACTGCTAAAGTACAGGCAAGACCAAACATATTTTGCCGCTCATAGTTGGGCGGCATTTAACTATAGACGAATGGTAATTAGGCTTCGATTATTAATTTGAGCGTACTGTGAATTTCTAGTATATCAGCATAAGAAAACAAGCGTATCGGATGTAGGCATTGATGTAGTTTGAGTTTTGATAAAGCTAACTATAGAATGGAGTAGGATGCCCGGCCGAACTGTCATTGCATCTTGAAATTGACATTGAATTTGATTTTTGAACTTGAACTTGAATTTAAAAGTAGGTTATGGTAAGAAATGGGATAGGTGAAGATCGGGGGCGAAAAGGAAATTTAATAATGGTATTAAGAAAGTTTAGCTCTGTTCAATTTCGTAGCGAACTTTAAAGCCTTGATCACTCTGTTATTTTTGTTCTTGTATAATCTTGCAACTTCGATCGTGTTTTCGTTTTCGATAGTCGGAACAACGATATCATTACTTTCAATAGTTTTAACCATCTCTACTTTTACAGTTTCGATATCTAAAGAAACGTTCTCTTCGTTAGCCTGTGCCTGAGCGAAGAAACATGTGAAGAAAAGAGCGGTTAAAAGAATAATTGATTTCATAATATTTGTTTTACACTGCTAAAGTACAGGCAAGACCAAACATATTTTGCCGCTCGTCGTCGGTTAC
>NZ_QCZD01000022.1 GCF_003075045.1 Maribacter litoralis
TTACATTACCGTTTCCACCATCTGCTAAACTTACTGTTTGGTCTGGTGCCGTATTCGTTACTGCAAAGTCATCGCCCACTTGGTTTACACTGATGCCTGTTCCGGCACTTACGGTTTGGTCTTCATTGTTTGGATCATTATCAGCATCGCGAATATCTATCAAAGCTGCAGCACCATCAGTAATGGTTACCTCTACACTCTGATTCGCTACTCCATTAGTACCTAAACCTAAATCTTGATCATCGGTACCTAGATCACTCAAAGGAACATCAAAATCAGTTCCCGCTTCTGTTATTCTTAGGTTTGAACTAACAACACTGAAAGAAGTTATAAGTTCGTTAGTATCACTAGCATCACCTGGTGTAGCACTACCACCAACTGGTTGCCATGCTCCAGAATCGTATACATAAAGTTGACCACTTGCTGTGTCTACATAAGTGGTACCTTCTGCCGGTGAACCTGTTGGACCTCCTGTACCTCTTTGTGTTAATTCGTTTGTTGGATCATTATCAGCATCATCAACGTTATCCACATTGGAAACATAAAGTCCGTTCGCATCTATACTTAAGGCATTGCCCGCCGTGCTACTAACTTCTGCGCTAAACTCCGTGCCAGTTAAATTCAAGCCATCGCCTGCGGTGTATTCCGTATTCGTATCTACCGTTGCATCTGGTACGTCGATTGTAAAGTTCGGATATGTTCCACCTATTGTTACATTACCGTTTCCACCATCTGCTAAACTTACTGTTTGGTCTGGTGCCGTATTGGTTACTGCAAAGTCATCACCAGTTTGGCTAACTGAAATGCCTG
>NZ_QCZD01000023.1 GCF_003075045.1 Maribacter litoralis
AGTTAACTTCATTACTTCAGTAAAGCTTTTAATCTTGTCAAAAGCTTCTTTTTTATAAGTGCGAATAGTTGTTTGCGAGATATCACCAAGTTGCTGGCGAAGTTCCTGTAAAAGTTTTTTTGGAAGGTTGAACCCTAATTTCTCATATTGACTATAAGTTAGATAAACTGTTCGCTGAGAAGGAGTAAGAGATTCTATTGCCTTTAAAATAATTGACTGTTCAATACTTAACTTCATCCCTTCTAAAACTGGGAGTTCTGTGATAATACGTTCAGTTCCATCATAAGGGTAATTCTTTTTTCTTTGCTCTTCTCGATAATAATTAGTGAGTTCATTCTTTGCTATTTTAAACAAATAACTTTTAAAAGCATCATCTACATCCTGTTGGTTAGCTTTTTGAATAAGAAAGCCACCTTTTTTTGCGTATGATGTAAATGTTACTGTTGTAACCTGTTCCGCAACCGTAATGTCGTGACCAAACCTTTTACAAACTATTTCACTTCTTCTTAAAACATCATCCTTAAATCTGTAACAAATTGCGTGAAAAGCATTTTCCTTTTGAGATTCAGTGCTCTTATTGTCCTGAAACATTTCTATTAACCTTAATGTAGGTTCATCTTTAAGTTTATTCCAATTGGACATCAATGCTTTCATTTCTTATACGCAAAAGCGTTGGGAATGGTTTTGCGTACTGAGGGT
>NZ_QCZD01000024.1 GCF_003075045.1 Maribacter litoralis
CTGTGCCTGAGCGAAGAAACATGTGAAGAAAAGAGCGGTTAAAAGAATAATTGATTTCATAATATTTGTTTTACACTGCTAAAGTACAGGCAAGACCAAACATATTTTGCCGCTCGTCGTCGGTTACCATTTAACTATAGACGAATGGTAATTAGGGTTCGATTATTAATTTGAGCGAACTGTGAATTTCTAGTATATCAGCATAAGAAAACAAGCGTAGTAGCTGTAGGCATTGATGTTGTTTGAGTTTTGTGTTGTAATAAAGCAGACTATAGAGAGAAGTACGATGACTGGCGTACTGTCATTGCATCTTGAGATTGAGATTGAATTTGATTTTTGAACTTGAACTTGAATGTAAAGTAGGTTACGGTAAGAAATGGGGTAGGTGAAGATCGGGGGCGAAAAGGAAATTTGATAATTTTATTAAGAAAGTTTAGCTCTGTTCAATTTCGTAGCGAACTTTAAAGCCTTGATCACTCTGTTGTTTTTATTCTTGTACAACCTTGCAACTTCGATCGTGTTTTCGGTTTCGATAGTCGGAACAACGATATCATTACTTTCAATTGTCTCAACCATCTCTACTTGTACAGTTTCGATCTCTAAAGAAACGTTCTCTTCGTTAGCCTGTGCCTGAGCGAAGAAACATGTGAAGAAAAGAGCGGTTAAAAGAATAATTGATTTCAT
>NZ_QCZD01000025.1 GCF_003075045.1 Maribacter litoralis
CTATATACGCAGTTCTCCATGAAATATATTAATTTACATAAAAAGTTTTATAACCGATCTGACCATCAATATCACTCTGTAGAGAAAGCGGATAGATGTCTCTTATGCTCATCAGACACTGACGACTAAACACTTCACATATACACCTTATATATCAAAAACGATAAACCAAGTGCAGTATATGAGTATTATTAGTAAAGTTGTTTCTTTAATCATAAGAAATACATACAAAAAACCTTTTTAGTTGTAGTAGAAACATAGTATATTGTTGTAGAGAGAGTATGCTTTTGTAAGAAAAGAATGCAGATAGAACTACCTGTAAACTTGCTCTTCTTTTATACTTTTTTCAAACGATTGACGCCCATCTTCTTTTTTTTTCCCCATCTACTCTTTTCACCTGTTTTGTGTTTCTATGAATAAAACGACTTTACCAGTGCTGTTTTTTACTTTGAGACATGGAAGTTGCACTATTCGATTCCTTAATTTTTTTGGCTACACAACCATACCTCTCTTGATACCTCTCAGAAATTCATACACCTCATAATAT
>NZ_QCZD01000026.1 GCF_003075045.1 Maribacter litoralis
ATATTATTATATACAACCCAAGGGGGATTTGAAACCCCGCACTAACAGTGTAAATGTTATGTCTTAACCAGACTTGACCATTGGGTCTTTATATGTAATATTTATAAAATAAAATAACTAAATTAATTATTTATTATTCTATATAAGCCTAATATAAGTATCGCAATAATTTCTACCGATTACAAAACGGTTGCATTACTTTTCTGCTAAAAAGGCGTCAATTATAAAGATATTATAAAAATACCTAGTATTATATAAATAATTAGTACTTTATATCTAAAAATGTTTTCATTCTTACAACTAAAGCCTATTAATACATATAAAAATAAATTTATATGTATTACACTCGTAGTGTTCTACTACGTATAAAAAGTATCATAAAGTTTGCTTCGCGTTTATATGCTTTCAACACTTATCTTTAACTGATGTAGCCTTCCTGCCATGCCTATAGAATCAAAATACTTAAGTATAAGTATTCGATATAGTGTATAACTACACTATATACTATAAACAACAGGTAAACCAGAGATCAATAT
>NZ_QCZD01000027.1 GCF_003075045.1 Maribacter litoralis
GAGCTGTAGAAAGGATCAGCCATATGATGTCGCGATGCAAGTTGTCTGTCGCGGTTATTATGTCTACCAATAGCATTAGAGACTTTCCTTAATACACACGCCATCATTTAAATGATAAAGAATAAAAAAGGCTTCAACCCAATGTATAATGCGAGTTTCCCTTATAAATTAGGAGTATAATGGCCATTACTCTTTTGATCTTACTACACATCCTATTTGAACAATACATTACCTAACCGTGCTTGCTTTGTTACCAGAGTTCCATATTACCACCTTCCGTAGTTCCAAGTAGCCTATATAACCAAACGATTACCCTTTTGCATTTACCACAGTTTAAGAAACAATACACATTATACCTGGGTTCATTGTTACCCTTCAGTTTTTATCTTTGTTCTTTGTGTGTTTGTGCAATGTCACTGATTTGTCTTGCATACATCTTTGATTGACTGAGTCTTGAATGAGATAGGCTTGTACCACTTCATATGCATCTGCACAATAC
>NZ_QCZD01000028.1 GCF_003075045.1 Maribacter litoralis
TGACCTACGGGCGGCTGCAGTGGGGAATTTTGGACAATGGGCGAAAGCCTGATCCAGCAATGCCGCGTGTGTGAAGAAGGCCTTCGGGTTGTAAAGCACTTTTGTCCGGAAAGAAATCCTCTGGGTTAATACCTCGGGGGGATGACGGTACCGGAAGAATAAGCACCGGCTAACTACGTGCCAGCAGCCGCGGTAATACGTAGGGTGCAAGCGTTAATCGGACTTACTGGGCGTAAAGCGTGCGCAGGCGGTTTTGTAAGACGGATGTGAAATCCCCGGGCTCAACCTGGGAACTGCATTCGTGACTGCAAGGCTAGAGTATGGCAGAGGGGGGTAGAATTCCACGTGTAGCAGTGAAATGCGTAGAGATGTGGAGGAATACCGATGGCGAAGGCAGCCCCCTGGGCCAATACTGACGCTCATGCACGAAAGCGTGGGGAGCAAACAGGATTAGATACCCTTGTAGTCGTTCGA
>NZ_QCZD01000029.1 GCF_003075045.1 Maribacter litoralis
CCACTAGCACGTGCTAGGGAGGTGCTCTAGAAACTTACTAGGGAAGAGAGACAACAAATTTAGAATATAAGAGATTGCTCCACTTGTATGGCGATTATGGCACACGGTGAGAAGGTAAAGGACCGGCATGATCAAATCAACAGAAAAGGACCGGGGGTCAGTTTCTTAGAGCAGGCCCTTCAACTATCACAAAAAAAAAACGATCTACCCAGGATGGATCTTCAAGCGTAAGAAGAACACTCTGCCAAGACTGTTCGAGTGGCCCAGTGTTAAAAACAAAGTGAAAAAGCACAAATCATCAACCCGGAGTGGAAATTAAAGAACCCATTTAATCATAGAGGCTGTCATCATTGCCGGCTTCGCCGAACGTGTCGTTCTGGATCTCGCCGGACGAGGGGAAGCGGAAGAAACTGCTACCTCCGGAGTTCTTCAGGCTCTGCGCGAAGGCCTCATAGCGGCGGATCTCGAC
>NZ_QCZD01000030.1 GCF_003075045.1 Maribacter litoralis
ATGTAATCATGGCTAAAATTCAAACGTATAAACCATGTAATGTTTAGCGAGAAACAGCTTTGATGGCTTTATCCAAGCATCCAAACGTGTTGAGAGTTTATGGATCATTCGTGAATGGATCCAAGTTATACATTGTCACACCTTATTTGGCTGCAGGATCTTGTTTGGATATCATGAAGACATCATTTCCAGATGGTTTGGATGACATCTCTATCGCCACTATTCTTCGTCAAGCTTTGGAAGGTTTAATTTACTTGCACAAAAATGGCAATATTCATCGTGACATAAAGGCTGGTAACCTTCTGATGGATTAACAAGGTACAGTACTCTTGGCTGATTTTGGTGTATCAAGTTCTTTAGCAGAGAAGGGTGATGTAAGAAAAACATTTGTTGGTACACCTTGTTGGATGGCTCCTGAAGTCATGGAGCAAGATGGATATGACGATAAGGCTGATATATGG
>NZ_QCZD01000031.1 GCF_003075045.1 Maribacter litoralis
GACTACTCGGGTATCTAATCCTGTTTGATACCCACACTTTCGAGCATGAACGTCAGTTACAGTTTAGCAAGCTGCCTTCGCAATCGGGGTTCTTCGTGATATCTAAGCATTTCACCGCTACACCACGAATTCCGCCTGCCTCAACTGCACTCAAGGAAACCAGTATCAACTGCAATTTTACGGTTGAGCCGCAAACTTTCACAACTGACTTAATCTCCCGTCTGCGCTCCCTTTAAACCCAATAAATCCGGATAACGCTCGGACCCTCCGTATTACCGCGGCTGCTGGCACGGAGTTAGCCGATGCTTATTCATACGGTACATACAAAATCCTACACGTAGGAAACTTTATTCCCGTATAAAAGAAGTTTACAATCCGTAGGACCTTCATCCTTCACGCTACTTGGCTGGTTCAGGCTCTCGCCCATTGACCAATATTCCTCACTGCTGCCTCCCGTAGG
>NZ_QCZD01000032.1 GCF_003075045.1 Maribacter litoralis
TTATCGGGCAATGATGCGGCGGACTTTACG
Organism: Maribacter litoralis; assembly: GCF_003075045.1. Classification (GTDB taxonomy): domain Bacteria; phylum Bacteroidota; class Bacteroidia; order Flavobacteriales; family Flavobacteriaceae; genus Maribacter; species Maribacter litoralis. The sequence continues at coordinate 31 of NZ_QCZD01000032.1, forward strand.
ATAGATCCGTCCACAGGAGTGGTGAGCATGGTGGCAAGGGATTATGAAAACCCGGCGGACGCCAATACGGATAACGTTTACGAGATCAGCATAACGGCAACGGACAGTGATGGCAACGATGACACGGAAGACTGGACGGTTAGCGTAGCCGATGTGAGCGAAACAGTAACGTTCACCATTGATGCCATTGCCAATGCGAACGTCAACGAAAATGCGGCATACACCTCGGTGACCCCAAGTTTATCGGGAGCTGCGCCAATAGGTTCGGTAACCTATACTTTATCGGGCAATGATGCGGCGGACTTTACGATAGATCCGTCCACAGGAGTGGTGAGCATGGTGGCAAGGGATTATGAAAACCCGGCGGACGCCAATACGGATAACGTTTACGAGATCAGCATAACGG
>NZ_QCZD01000033.1 GCF_003075045.1 Maribacter litoralis
ACAACGGGAGCATTGGAAGTTGATGAATCGGCAATCGCAGATGGAACAATTTCATCGACCGATAGTACAATAGACATTACGGGCGGTGACGATTCAGTATTCAAGGATGTTACTTTAGACGTATCGGATAATGCAATAACTACAGATAAAATAGCGGCAGGTGCAGTGGAATCTTCGGATATCGCGGCAGACGCAGTAAACGCGGCAACAATAAACGGTGATGTAGCGGGAGCGGGATTGGCCCAGAACGCCACAACGGGAGCATTGGAAGTTGATGAATCGGCAATCGCAGATGGAACAATTTCATCGACCGATAGTACAATAGACATTACGGGCGGTGACGATTCAGTATTCAAGGATGTTACTTTAGACGTATCGG
>NZ_QCZD01000034.1 GCF_003075045.1 Maribacter litoralis
TGATGCTGAATTTGAAATAAAAAAGCAGCAAAAGCATGAAGCCCTTGCTGCGCGGGATAACAGTTTGATAAATCAATCTGTTTCCTAAATTATTAAAGAAAAAACTTGTTTTTTGACACAGTACCTATGAGTAGTTGCGTGGGTTAGCACTTAACTTTGCAAGTACACACCAAACTGAAAATTCGCGAGGATTTTCAGAAGTAGGCGAGAACAAGCAATTACTTATAGCCATTGTGCCTGTTGCACAAGTTAACGAAAAAACCATATAGGGCCAACGTGATCTTAACGTTGGGTCGTTAACTTTAGGTATGCAGGGAAAAAAGGATTACCAGGAAAAGCTATTTGCACAATTTCAATT
>NZ_QCZD01000035.1 GCF_003075045.1 Maribacter litoralis
GCGTAGCCGATGTGAGCGAAACAGTAACGTTCACCATTGATGCCATTGCCAATGCGAACGTCAACGAAAATGCGGCATACACCTCGGTGACCCCAAGTTTATCGGGAGCTGCGCCAATAGGTTCGGTGACCTATACTTTATCGGGCAATGATGCGGCGGATTTTACAATCGTCCCAACAACAGGAGTGGTGAGCATGGTGGCAAGGGATTATGAAAACCCGGCGGACGCCAATACGGA